>OW818646.1:0-1555000 GCA_942492845.1 uncultured Flavobacteriaceae bacterium
CCAACTACCATATCATATCGCGGAATAACAGCCTTACGCTCAGCAGGGAAAACGTGAGCCTGTTAACCGGTATAAAATTATACCCTAACCCGGCTTCGGAAATACTAACGGCAGAAATACCGGAAGGCGTTACAGTAGCGAACGCTGCCTTCTACAATACGCTTGGGCAAAAGGTGCTGGAAACCGGAAGCACAACTTCATGGAACGTATCGCGGCTTGCTACAGGGATGCATTTTATTATTTTGGACACTGACCAGGGGAGTGTACAAATGAAGTTTGTAAAGGAGTAACTTTTCTTGTTTCACCTGGATATTTATTAGGTTTCCGTCAAAATTAGTCAATGCTAAGAGTTTATAAATCGATATTTATTCTGTTATCTTTCATTCCCTGCATCGGGCAGGAGTCTGCATTTCCTCAAATCAAACTTCAATCCGCATACACTGGTGCAAATCCCTACTTGGAACTATTAAGCATAGCCGATAATGATGCTTTAATCATAAAAGCTGCCCGCAATCAGGAAAACACTACTGAAGAGGGAAGTTATCTTGCTTTGCTTTGTAATGGCAAAATACATCGTTACGGCATATATAGTATAAAGGGAGAAATTGTGGTAAAGCACTCAACAGTTCATGAAGCGGAAAAGCAATTTTTATATGCAGCCATACAAAAGGCAAATGTACTCGACCAGTCACAACTTGACAGAAAAGATATTCCGGCTGCCGATGATAGAACGTCGCTATATGTGAATGATGCCGACACCTATTACCTCACCATTTATAAAAATGATCGATTTTCACATTTTCAGTCAGAGGCACCTTATGAATATATAGAGGCTAAAGTACAGGGATATGAAATGAGGTCCGTTTTTCTTGATCTTTTTAACGCGTTAGATTTTAAAAGAACTATTCGGACTATGGAGATAAACGAAATTAGAACGAGCGATACCGTATATGTTTACTACCAAAAAGGGCCTTATGAAAGTAAAATGACAAGTACTCAAACAGGGTTAGGATTTTATCAAATCGCTATAAACAACAGGGAGCAATTCATTTTTAACGAAATTAAAAATGATAGCCCAGGCATTACTGATAAGGCTGGGCTTCAGCACATAAGGGATGTTATGATTGACTACGATTTTTTATTTAAGTACGGAGCAGAAGCACAATTTTTGAGATCAAAAAAAGTATTTATAGTAGATGCTTTGGAGTTGTCTCAAAACAAGGTTAAGCTAAAAGAAGTAAAAGTAATTTTCCTATTTTCTAAAATTTAAAAAAACCTACTCAATCCCCTTAATCCTCGAAGCCAAAAACGCTATCCCTACCCCGAATATCCCAATGATGGCAAAGGAGGTGCGCAGGCTGGTGGCTTCGGCTACGTGGCCTATTACCGGCGGACCCAGCATAAAACCGAGGAAACTTACGCTGGATACGGTTTGGAGGGCAATGCTGGGCGGGATGTTGGGCCTGTTGCCCGCAACACTAAAAATGATAGGTATAATGGTGGAAACGCCAAGGCCTACCAGCATAAATGCCAGTGTGGCTGGTATAAGATATGGGAATGCCACCGCACTGTAAAGCCCCACCGACACCATGCACCCCGCGATTTGCAATACCCTTTTTCGGCCAAATTTTGCAATCACGATATCTCCCGTAAACCGTCCGATTGCCATGAAAGCCATGAACGATGCATAGCCCAAAACCCCCAATGCCCCTTCGGCACCTACAACCTTACGAAAGTAAACACCACTCCAGTCGAACATGATGCCTTCGCTCATCATACAGCAAAATGACATGACGCCCAGCCATAACAGCACGGTATCGGGCTTGGAGAACAGCCTGCGTTTTTCATTACCTTTTTTAGGCTTGCTCTTTACCTTAACGAGATATTTGTAATTGAAGAAGATCAGGCTCCATATCAGCACCGCTACAATTATGAAATGGATATTGGTTCCCAAATGGAGGCTTTTCATCCCGATGCCTATGAGTGCGCCTGTAAACCCCGCCAGGCTCCACGCCCCGTGGAAGGACGACATGACCGCCCTTCGGAACAATCCTTCGGTATAAATGCCCTGGGTATTGACAGAAATATTGGTAAGGTTGCTGAAGATGCCGAAAAAGAACAACGCTGCTGCAAGATGCCATTTTTCGGTGGCAAAGCCAAGGCCAATAAGTCCGCAGACATAAAAGCTAAGGCCAATTACAACTGTGCGATGGCTGCCGTACTTAACCGCCAGCCCTCCGGAAAAAGGCATGATGCACAGCTGACCCAATGGTATCGAAAAAAGAATGGTACCGAGCTCGCCATCGGATATGCCAAGCGCAGCCTGTATGTCGGGAATGCGGCTCGCCCAGGTGGCGAAGTTGAGCCCCATGGCAAAATAGAACAGCGTCACCGCCCACCTGATCCGTTTCAGGTAGGAGGCCTTAACATCTTTATACACCTTTCCTAATTTTTTGGAAGGCCCGTAGGCAACGGTTAGCTCCTGCTCCATTTCAATACTTTTACCGAATAAAATTAAAAAATTAAGTAAAACAGGGTGTATACTATTTTGTCAAAGTTGTATTAGTGATTCTAACGTACTGTATAACAGCATGAATTTCGGCAGAATCAACAAGTAACCCAATCTCCCTACCAGGCGCTTTCCTGTGTCAGCAGTTCGATTTCGTGGGCAGTAATGGGAAGGTCCGGAGCTTTCATGATGCTTTCCAGCTGTTCGATTGTCGTAGCGCTCACGATTGGCGCAGTAACCGATGGCCTTTGGATGAGCCAGGCGAGCGCCGCCGTTGCCTGCGTGGTTTTTAATTGCTTTGCCACTTCGTCGAGGGCAGCCAATATTTTGAAGCCCCGGTCATCGAGGTATTTTTCTATGCCACCACCGCGCGGGCTTTTGCCCAAATCGTCTTTGGAACGGTATTTCCCTGTAAGGAATCCGCTGGCAAGCGAATAATAATTGAGTACCCCAAGGTTATTGCCCAGGCAGACAGGCTCGAGTCCATCCTCAAAGGCCGGCCTTTCGTATAAATTGTACTGGGGCTGGAAGGTTTCGTAATAGGGCAGCCCATTTTCTGATGCCACCTGCAGCGATTCCTTAAGCCTCTCTGCCGTAAGGTTGGATGCCCCAATGTGGCGTACCTTACCTTCTTTTATCAAATGGGCATAGGCATCGAGCGTTTCCTCAAACGGTGTTTCCGGGTCGTCCCAATGGGACTGGTACAGGTCGATATAATCCGTTTGCAGCCTTTTGAGTGAAGCATCCACAGCTTTGAGGATGTATTTTTTCGAAAGGCCTTTTTTGTCACCGCCCATGTCGCTGCCCACTTTGGTGGCGATGATCACATCGTTGCGGTTGCCGCGCTTCTTCATCCAGTTGCCGATGATGATTTCAGATTCGCCGCCCTCATTGCCGGGTTTCCACCGCGAATATACATCGGCGGTATCTATAAAATTGAAGCCCCTGCCGGTAAAGGCATCCAGAAGCTCAAAAGATTTTTTCTCATCTATCGTCCAGCCGAAAACATTGCCCCCAAAAGTGATGGGGTACACGTGCAGGCCGGTATTGCCAAGTTGTCGTTTTTCCATAATTACCTTAAATCGATTACTCTTTTTTCTTTGCTGCTTTGCTGCGCGGCATTTATAATTTTCATGACGTTAATGCCATCATCGGCGGTAACAGGCTCTTCGGTATTTTCCGTGATTGACCTGTATAATCCATCAAACAGGCTATAATAGTTGCCCTTTTGCGTTGGAATATGCTTCCGTATTACTTCGCCATCTTTTTCGTAATGGAGCACACCCCACTTGTCTTCCGGCTCTGTGCCCCAATCGCCCATGTTTGGCTTTTGACCTGTTTTTAAACCATCCTCCTGGATGTCGCCACGCTGCTTCAGGAAGGATCCCTTGCGCCCATGCAGCGCATAGGCAGGCACGCCTTCGCGGACGAAAAAGCCCGCATGCAGCTTCACTCTTTTATCAGGATAGTACAGCATGATGCTGAAGTCGTCATCTACTATCGAATGCTCCCGCAGTTGGCGTATGTCCGCAAAAACGGCATCGGGAAACCCAAATAAATATAATGCCTGGTCGATAAGGTGGGGCCCAAGGTCAAGCAGCACCCCCGCACCGGGATTAGCGCTTTCCTTCCACGCTTTGGGACTAAGGATGGGATTATAGCGGTCAAACCTGAATTCCGCTTCTACAATATCACCCAGCAGGTTTTCGTCGAGCACCTGCTTTACTGTTTTCAGGTCGCTGTCCCAACGGCGGTTCTGGAACACGGCAAGTTTTACCCCTTTTTCCTGGGCGATTGCTTTCAGCGCTTCGGCTTCGGCAACGGTGGTGGTGAATGCTTTCTCGACTAAGGCGTGCTTTCCTGCTTCCAATACTTTTTTAGCGTATTGGTAGTGGGTATCAACGGGCGTATTGACGATGACAAGATCTACATCATCGGCTAAAAGTTCTTCCAGGGAAGCATAGCTTTTCACATTTGGATAATCCTGTTGTATAAGTTTTTTGTTGCGTTCCCAGGAGCCGGTAAGCGCAAAGCCGGGATGCAATTCCAGGAACGGGGCATGAAATACTTTGCCCGACATTCCGTAAGCGAGAAGTGCTGTTTTTAATTTTTTCATTTTTGTTTTACCACAAAGGCACAAAGTTTTTTCACAAAGGACACAAGGCTCTGCGTATTTTGCCTTTGCTTATAATAATAGTATTAATCTTTAAGCTCTGCTCGCTCGTACTGCTTCGGCCAGATGATGTCGGCTTGTAGTTCGTGGGCGAAATTCAGGCCAATATTAGGATCACGCAACGCTTCGCGGGCAAAGAACACGAGGTCGGCTTTTCCTTCCTTTATAATTTCTTCGGCCTGGTGTGCATCGGTAATAAGTCCCACTGCCCCCGTAGCGATATGGGCTTCTTTTTTCACCCTTTCGGCTATCGGCACCTGGTAATTAGGGCCAACGGGGATCTTTTGGTGCGATACCGCCCCGCCCGATGAACAGTCAATAATGTCGACACCCTTTTCCTTCAGCAGCTTTGCCAGTTCTACGGTTTCATCTTCATTCCACCCGCCCTCTGCCCAATCGGTGCCGGATACCCTTACGAATAATGGCAGGTCGTTGGGCCATTCTGTATTTACAGCATCAACAACTTCAAGTAGTAACCTTGTCCTGTTCTCAAAGCTTCCGCCGTATTCATCTGTGCGGTGGTTGCATAGCGGCGAAAGGAACTGGTGCAGCAGGTACCCGTGCGCGCCATGTATTTCCAATACTTTATAACCCGCCTCAAGTGCACGCTTTGTGGCGGCTTTAAAATCATCTATAACTTTATTGACATCCTGCTTATTCATTTCAAACGGCGGCAATGCTTCATTGTCATGGTAAGGAATTGCACTTGGGGCAACGGTTCGCCAGCCACCTTCATCAAGGGTCAGCTTCCGGTTGCCCTGCCATGGTGTTGTTATGCTTGCCTTGCGGCCCGCGTGTGCCAGCTGTATTCCCGGAAAGGCATTCTGCGAAAGGATGAACGCTGTTATCTGTTTGTATTTTTCGATATGTTCATCGCTCCAGATCCCAAGGTCGCACGGGGATATCCTGCCTTCGGGTGATACGGCAGTAGCTTCCTGAATGATGAGCGCCGCGCCGCCGATGGCCCTTGCCCCCAGGTGTACCAGGTGCCAGTCGTTAGCAAAGCCATCTTCGGCAGAGTACTGGCACATCGGTGATACGACAATACGGTTCTTTAATATGATGCTTTTTATCTGTAAAAGTGAAAAGAGTGGTGAAGGCATAATGTTGTTTTTTAGGATCAATGCGGATAGTGTGATAAAGATAACCAACTTTAAATGCGAAAGCAATTCTTACGGATTTTTGATTGGTACAGTAAATTTACCCCGTAAAAGTGAATACTGAAAACCGACGCGCTAATTATTAACAAACATTTAAACGGAGCCGAAAATTAAATCGATGAGTTCAATCAGAAAACATTATTTTTGCACGTTACAGATAACTAAAATTTAAGGATGGATATAGTCGTAAAGGTTGCCCAGATGCTGCTAATGCTTTCAATACTCGTGATACTGCATGAGTTCGGGCACTACATAACCGCAAAATGGTTTAAGGTAAGGGTAGAGAAATTTTACCTCTTCATGGATGCGGGGTTTTCATTGTTCAAGAAGAAGATCGGGGAGACGGAATGGGGCATCGGCTGGCTGCCGCTGGGTGGCTACGTGAAGCTCGCCGGGATGGTAGACGAAAGCATGGACACCGAGCAGATGAAACAGCCTGCTCAGCCTTGGGAGTTCCGAAGCAAGCCGGCATGGCAAAGGCTTATCATCATGCTGGGCGGTATCATTGTAAACATATTGCTTGCGTGGTTCATTTTTACAATGGTATATAGCACCTATGGAAAAACATACGCCTCAACCGAAAAGATACAAAACACCGGCCTTGTATTTGGCGAAACCGGACAGAAAGTTGGTTTCCGCGACGGTGACAAAATTGTAAGTGTTGACGGCAAATACCAGGAACGCTTTGACAGGCTTGTACTGGATGTACTATTGGGCGACACCATAAAAGTACAGCGTGACGGAAAGGTTGAAGCGATTGTATTGACGGATGAGGACAAAAAGCAGATACTGGACAAGGAGGGCCGTGACTTTATACATTACAGGGTAAACAGTACCGTTGTCGATTCTGTTGTGGGCCAATCCAACGCCGAAAAAGCAGGATTAAAAAAGGGAGATATCATTGTTGGTGTAAATGGCCAAAAACTACGCTACATACGGCAGGCAAGCGAAGTGGCCTACAATAACAAGAATGGCGCTATAACTCTGAATATCCTCAGGGGCGATCAGCCAATTGCGCTTAAAGTAAATGTGAATGATGAAGGGACAATGGGCTATAAC
Source organism: uncultured Flavobacteriaceae bacterium (assembly GCA_942492845.1). Lineage (GTDB taxonomy): Bacteria > Bacteroidota > Bacteroidia > Flavobacteriales > Flavobacteriaceae > Flavobacterium. Next base: position 6,902 of record OW818646.1, read on the forward strand.
CAAAAAGTAAGGGACAGCATCAACCTGACGACTACCGAACATTACAACTTCTTTTCGGCAATGCCAAAGGCAGTGGAAGAATCATACGCCCTGGTGGTATATAACATAAAGCAATTTAAGCTTATCCTGCGTCCTTCTACAGGCGCCTATAAGCACGTAAAAAGTGTTGTGGGCATTGCTTCGGCCCTGCCTTCAGAATGGGACTGGGAGTTTTTCTGGAAGTTTACCGCATTGTTCTCAGTCGGCCTTGCCTTTATGAACATACTCCCGATACCGGGACTTGATGGTGGGCATGCATTATTTACCATTGCCGAGATGATAACAGGCCGCAGGCTGGGCGATAAGGCCGCAGGCGTAGTGCAAACCGTTGGGATGGTCATACTGTTAAGCCTCATGGCATTAACTTTCGGTAAAGATATCTATCAGCTTATCGTTAATTAAGGCCTGAAAAAATCTTTTAAATTTTTCGCAAAAATATTTGCGAAAACTAAAAATGGTCATATATTTGCACCGCTATAAAGGCACCGCTTTTACAGCAAACGTTCATAAAAGAAGATACAACCAGAACAATATACAGTTTCCTCCTTAGCTCAGCTGGTTAGAGCATCTGACTGTTAATCAGAGGGTCCTTGGTTCGAGCCCAAGAGGGGGAGCTTTTAAAGCCTTACAGAAATGTAAGGCTTTTTTGTTTTTTAATAAAACTTATTCCATTTAAATTCCACACCATAATAATGGATCGTCACCTATTGCTTATATTACTTTTATTGATCAGCCTGAATGTTAAAGGGCAAAGTTTCGAAGGATCAATTAAATTTTCTACTCATATTTCAGCTTTACCCAGTTTTGAGGAAGAACTGAAGGCTAAATATGGAGATAGTCTCATTATGTATTATTCATCTATGGGCGATTTCAAAAGGATCCATAAAAACAGCGCAGAAACAGGTGCTGATTCACAATTGTATCTGGCAAAAAAAGGAATGATCTTTTTCAAAAGTAAAGATCATGAACGGGATTCTGTAAGCGTTATGGCAAATTCGCTGAAGTTAATAAAAGAGAGTAAAACTAAAAATGAAACGATAATGGGACTACAATGTGATTGCCAACAATATGAAGCTACCAGTATTTATCAGCAGCATGTAACATTGACATACTGTTATAGTAAAAACACTCCTAAAATAGATCCCAATTTATTTTTCAGCCACATTGACTTCTTTTTAATCGATTTTTATAAAATGTCTAAACGTCCATACCTTAAATTTTCAATCCAAACCGAAGAATTCACTATAACTTACTTAGCCAGCGAATTAAAAAGTGAAAGTTTAGACAGGAATTTATTTAAACAGTAATATGTACTATCACTATCGTTCAAACCGAAATGTTTTCAAAGCCTTGCAGAAATGTGAGGCTTTTTTGTTTTCTATACTTTATTACAGCGGCCTATGGTCAGGGACTCCTCAAATCTTTCTTCTTAATTACTATGTATCAAAGAATTATTTAAATAGTAACTATCATTCAGTTGTTTACATGAGTATAAAATTTTCTATATCGTAAAATTTGACACAATTAGCAGCTATTCAATCCTTACAATTACTCTGTAAAGAATAGTCAAAAGCATTGTGCTTTTTTAAGTTTCAGGCTCTGATGTACTAAAAATTATGATATTCAATTTTAATACAACTAACTGATATACATTTATTTAATTTTTTATAGATATTTTTTTAAATAAGTTTGGCATATTATACTGCGGATACTGTACTTAAAGCCTACATTTATATAACAAGGATAACGTTTTAATCTTTCTTTTTGTAAGATATGTATCTAAAATACAACCCCTACATTACTTAAATCCATACAAATCTTATGAATACTTTTATGCTTCTTTTGAATAAAGGATTACGTTCTTGTGAAAAAGTAAAAATATAATCTTCCTTATCTTTTATAACGCATACAGAATATGTATTCATATATTTCACACTCCGCCTCCTTTAAATTCAAAAAATTAACAATTATGAAATTGACTTTTGGTTACTTCCCACGCATGGCGTTTACTATCATGCTGCTATTACTGCCCTATATAGGCATTACCCAAACAGTCAGTAATGGCTGCAACGATGGAAATGTAACATCAGACCAGTCAGTATGCCCCGGCACCCAACCCGAAGACCTGGTTTTAACAGGGAATACAGGTGTGGTTATAAAATGGCAAAGCTCACCAACCCCTGACTTTACCGTTCCGGCAGACATTGCCGTTACATCGTCTGTATTAAGTGGCGATGCAATAGGGGCAGTAACAGTACCCACTTATTTCAGGGCTGTGGTACAAAGCGGGACATGCGCTTTTGCTGCATCAGCATCTGTATTGATATCCCTAAAGGCGGTGGCCCCGGATCCGGGTTCTGTTTCGCGGTTTACCCTGTTTACGGTTGTGGGCGCAGTTGACAATACGGGTGTAACAACAATTCAGGGCGATATTGGAACAAATTCTGGTGAAATTACAGGTTTTGGTCTGCCTTCGGTTATAAATGGCACAATTCAAAATGCAAATGCAATTACCTCGCAGGCAATAGCAGATGTGAATGCCTTATATACTACATTATATAACACTACGGCTACAAATACTGCCCATCCGTCGGTTTTCGGGAATGGGGAAACCCTGTTTGGTGGCGTTTATGCTATAGTCGGTACTGCTTCAGTAGCGGGAAGTCTTACCCTCGATGCGCAGGGCGATCCTGACAGGTTGTTTATTTTCAGGTCTTCAGGCACATTTATCACGGGTGCCGGGACAACGGTTACACTTATCAATGGTGCAGTGGCCGCTAACATTTTTTGGGTTGCCGATGGCGCTATAACTATGGCCGCTGCTACCGATATGAAAGGGATACTTGTTGCAAACGGCGCAATATCTATGGGGGAGGCGAGCATTTTAAACGGAAATATGTATTCTATAGGAGGTGCCGTTTCAACTTATTCGAACATTATAACTTCCGCTTCCCCATATGGGGGAATAGTTTCAGGCGGAGCAACCATTTGCCCTTCTGAAAATACAGTGCTGCTAACCCTAACCGGTTATAATGGAAGTATCGTAAAATGGCAATCTTCTACGGTGAGTGATTTTTCTTCAAATGTTTCAGATATTACAAATGCTACCGCAACACTTACCGCGCCATTTATAACAGCATCAATGTGGTTCAGGGCAGTCATATATGGTTCCGGATGCAGAACGGAACGCTATTCCGGAACTGCTGCCTTAATTGTTAATACGACAGTATGGGATGGGATATCATGGAGCAATAGTACGCCTACGCCAACTACCTCTGTAATATTTGATGCCGACTTTACCGCTACCGAAGACATAGAAGCCTGTACAGTGGTGGTGAATACCGATGCTGATGTAGTTGTGCCTGCCGGGTTCAACATAACTGTGAATGGTACTGTAACTGTAAACGGTGGTACTTTTACCATTGAAAATAACGCCAACCTGATCCAGATCCGGGATGTGGACAACACCGGCAACATGAGTGTAATAAAAGACAGCGCGCCCATATACAGGCTTGACTATACCCTGTGGTCATCGCCAGTAGCAGGAGAAACACTTATTGGATTTTCACCACTAACACTGCCCAATCGTTTTTACCATTATAATCCGGTGAGTGATGCCTATGCTTCTGTTCCGGGAAGCACCACCTTTGCAGAAGGGGCCGGCTACCTAATCCGTGTAGAGAATATGCACCCGGCTTTTGTAGATGCAGGCATACATGGCATGCCCTGGACAGGCACCTTCGAAGGTGTAGCGCATAATGGCAATGTGAACGTACCCGTTATACCTTTTGCAGATCCTGCAGGGGACGAAAGTGATGTGAATGGCTACAATGCGATAGGAAACCCTTATCCGTCGTCTATAAACATTGCTGATTTTTATGCAGCAAATGCAAATAACATTGGCAACGATGCCCCTATCTATTTCTGGAGGAAGAGAAATGATGCACTGGCTTCGAGTTATGCTTCCCTTACATTAGCCGCTTATATTAAAAATGAGGCGATTGGCGGCGACAGCAGTAATGGCGTATTTATGAACCCTGAAGAAAGTGGAGAGTGGGTGATTAACACAGGACAAGGCTTTATAGTGCAGGCAGAAACGAATACAATCGCTTTTAATAATGCCATGCGCAGGGGAGTAAACAACGGGCAGTTTTTCAGGACTGTACAGGATGCCCCAACGTCCCGCCTGTGGCTGAACCTTACCGGCTTGCAGGGAGAATTTAGTCAAATGGCTGTTGTATATAATGTAAATACTACACTTGGTCTTGATCAGGGTTGGGATGGAAGGGCAATTACCGATGGTAATGTAGCTGTTTATTCTATTGCAGAGGAGTCCAAACTGGGAATACAGGCCAGGCCAGCTTTTGATGCTGAAGATGAGGTTCCTATCGGATATAAGATCAGCGAAGCAGGTATATATACCATTTCACTGGACCATATGGACGGTGTGTTTACAGCCGGGCAGGACATTTTCCTCAGGGATAATATGTTGGGCGGCAGCATGCATAACCTCAGTCAAAACGCTTACGAATTTGCCACAGAAACCGGAGTAATCACAGGAAGATTTGATTTGGTATATACTGAAGCACTTGGCACAGATAGTCCTATGTTTGGCAGCAACAGCATTATTGTTTATAAACATGCGGGAAAGATTACTATCAACTCCGGCACTACCGATATGAGATCAGTTTCAGTCTATGACATTCATGGAAGGCTGCTGTATGGTGCAAATAATGTCAATGCGGCCGAAACCGTAATAACCGGCATTCAGCCGCAGGAACAACTGCTCATCATACAGGTAACTATCCCTGATGGTGTAAAAACAATTAAAAAAATAATTTATTAGTCGTGGAAGTGATTCTTTTAAATAAGAAAGTGATTCAAACTTTTTCTTTTTAATTTCCCTGATGCAATTACTATAAATCCTATGTAATTGAGTCTTTCCAGGATTCGGTTGCCGTGTCATACCTATTAAGGAGTGACCATTACGTTTGTTAAAACAAATATTAGCCTTTATGTTCTTGTCCTTATAACCTTGTTTTCAAAAAGAGCTCGTACGGAAAACTGATGCCATTGTAACCCAGTTTTACGTTTATAAAGTATAGCATTTATTATCTCTGATAATGGAACGGTTATAGAAAATCCACGTTGGGCTTTGGGTATATAGGCAACAATCTTCGATTCTATTATATCTTTGTCTACTACACTGTACATAAAGGGTTGGTTTTGATAATTGTATGTTTAGCGGCACAAATATCTACAACCCTTTTAAATTCTAAAAAAAAGTTTAAATCACTTCGTAGATAATCAATAAATGAGAAAGCCTATCTTTGGGAAAAGCCATCACAATGAAAAACCTTCTCCCACTTCTCTTCCTCTTCACACTATCCCTATCCGCCCAGGAATTCAAAAAAATAACCTATTTTACCAATGACAGCCTTAAGCTGGAACTCGACCTGTTCCTGCCCAAGGGTAAGCAGGCCGGCAAAACGCCATTGCTCATCCATGTGCATGGAGGCGGCTTTGGGGGCGGCCAAAGCAAGGATGGCCACCACATTTGCAGCTACGCGGCTTCTAAAGGCTATGCAGCGGCATCCATAACGTACTCACTGTACATGAAAGGAAAAAATTTCAGCTGTGGCGGTATTTTGACCGAAAAAGTGAAAGCCATACAAATCGCGGCCAACCAGCTACAGCAGGCCGTGGTATTTTTCATCAACAACAAAGAAACATATAATATCGACCCGGCCAAAATATTCATTTCAGGGAGCAGCGCCGGAGCAGAGACAGCGCTGCATGCGGCATTTTGGGACAAAGCCATGATGCAGTTATACCCTGGAAAACTGCCGGAAGGTTTTAAATATGCCGGGATAATATCCGGGGCGGGCGCGATCATGGATATCAACCTCATCAACAAAAATACTTTGGTTCCCGTATTGTTATTCCATGGCAGCTGCGACAGGACAGTTCCTTACACTACTGCCGCCCATCACTATTGTCCAGCCGGCTCATCGGGATGGCTTATGCTGTTTGGCTCGTACTCCATATTCAACCGCATCATCGACCTTGGCGGCAGCACGCACCTTGTGACCTATTGCGGGGGGGAACACGATTATAGCGATACGCTTTTTGCTAAAGGCCAGCAAACTATTGTAGACTTCATGGACCTTACTTTGCGAGGTGGCAAAGAACAGTCGCATACTGTAATCCCAACCGGAAAAAACTGTACTGCAGACAGTGAATATACGTTTTGCTTAGAGAAGTAATAAGACACACTATAGCTAACTAAAAACCTCTCTCAATACCTCAACCGAATTGGGTTTCCTGAAGCCGTCCATGTGCAATGCATAGTAATCGAGCAAAATCTTCAGTAATGCCTGCCGTTCTGAGACATGGAAGGCTTTACCGCTGTTATCGAATTTTAAATCCATAAGCGTGCGGAATAAGTCCGTTTCTTCTTCCGTCAGGCAGCTGATGGCGTGATAAGCAGAAAAAACACCTTCGGTCATTTCGAAAAAAGGAAGCGCGGAATTCCTGTCGGGATAAAAGCCAAGGAATTTGGTTATCTCCATAAGCAATACAAGGTGGAAGTTGGCCGCATTATCATGGCTGTCGAGCCAAAGCAACGCTGTTTCCAGAAACGAATACAGGTTTTGGTTTTTCCCTTCCTCCTTAATGCAGTGGTGGAGCATTTCGGAAACGAAAATCGCTATGGTGGTCTTTACAATATTCTTATTGATCGAAGTATAGGGGTGTGCCAGCCTGACCTCTTTAAAATATTCCAGCGTACCCTTATTCTTGTGGACTGCCTCTATTTCAATAATGGTAAGCGGTTGGAAGTAAACAATTTTCTGGGTGCTTTTTTTGGAGGAAAAAGCATCGCGTACATAATAAGATTTTAATCCGTCAGATTCAGTTAGGCATTTTACGATAAGGCTTTTTTCCTGGTACCGCAACGAGCTTATAACTATGGCCTTTGTCCTGACTAACATGATTAATTACCCCTGATGATCATTACTTTTTTAACCTTGGTTTCGGTACCATCTTCCGAAGCAATGAAGATCATATATACACCGGATGCCACTTTGTATTTGCCAAATGCCGTAGTGTTCCACAGCACGGTACCGCCTTCGGAGGTGGTTTCAAATACCAGGTTGCCTTCTATATCGGTTATCTTGACATTTACATTGTCCATCAGGCCGCTTATGTTCACATCACCATCAAAGTTGGGCCGCACAGGATTGGGAAATACATATACCTTGCTCAGGTCGCCTGCAGCAGCCGTAGAAGTGCCTTTATACGAAACCATACCCCCTTCGGTAGCAAAAAACACTTCACCTGTAGCACTGTCAATCTCTATGTCATTAATGTTGTTGCTCGGCAAAGGCGAGTTCTCCTTGGTAAAATGAAACAATGTCCTTTGGCCGTCCGGCGATACCAAAAAAGCCCCAGCTCCTGCTGTAGCAATCCATTTATTATTTGCCCCGTCTACAATGATATCGGTAATAACCTGCTCAAACATCAGTTCCTGCGCGAGACCATCATCAATTATAATTATCGGATTTGTCGTAAGCTCATCTTCAGTCATAAACCGTTCAACACTGCTAAGCACCCTTAAGCCACGAGTAGTGCCGATCCAAAGGCGGTTGTTGTTGTCTATTGCCAGCGCCTTTACATTATTATCAGGAAGACCCGCTTCCTCACCCTGGGTAACTATGAACTTATTGCTGAGCCCTTCGTTAAACGCAACCAAACCACTGCCCCCGGTGCCTATCCACTTGGTATTGTTCCTGTCTACCACAATCTTTGTATAGTTAGCAATACCCGTAGCCAACTCAACACTATAGGGGGTCCACTGGTTAGATCCTACATTATATCTTTTAATGGCATTCATTACCAAACTGTTCAATAACCAAAGATTGCCATTTTTGTCGAAAGCACTGTCAAATACCCTAACTGTCAGTTCAGGGTTGGAGTCATTACCTAGAGGACTGTTATCCACTGTAAATCGGATAACTGCCACATCATTTTCAACTTTCAGCAGCCCTGATTCTGCCGAATTTAAAAACACCTGGTTCTCGTTGTTAGGGTTAGCCGTTATTGAGGCTATAGACCTGGTATCAAGTAAATCCTCATACGGAATGGAAGTCCATCCCGCTTGCGTCAGCTTGCTTACGCCATACCGGGTACGGGTTGGTGTATAGGTAGCGTCATACCCCCCAAATACAGCCCATAGGCTGTTGGGTGTTTTCTCAAGTGAAAAAATATTGCTGCGCAAAGGCCCGTTCGGGGTGATGTTGGTAACTGCTGAAAGGTTGGTAAGCGGTATTGAAAACACTCCTTTTTCTTTTGTACCGATAAAAATTTCTCCCCCCACAATTGTAGCACAGGTAAACGTAACATTTTCACCTGGTATGAGGTTCACCTGGTATACACGAATAAGCGCATCATTATATACATTTACACGGTTTGCGCAAGTCGCTACCATATAACCATTAGCCTCCCTTAGATCTGCCATTTCTGATGGGAAAACCTCGAACGGGTAAGGTATATTATTTACTAAATCGGGCTTGTATAAAATACTGTTGGCAAAACCAAAAAAGCTGCTTGAATACGTGAGTCCTGCTGCCCATGCCCCGCCGAAAATCTCGGTCCACAAACTGAAATCATTCAGGTTCGGGTTAGGGAAGGGCGCACGCCGAAGGCCATTGCTGTATGTTGCTGCGTAAATGTAGCCATTAAAAACCGCTGTTTGCTTTACAGGGATTTCGGCCCCACTTGGCCCCAAAAAATAAGTATCCCCAAATTCTAAAGTAGCAAGGTTAAAAACGGCAATGCCAAAATCGCAGGATATGTATGCCTTACCCTCATATTCATAAATGTGGTTGATTTTCTTTTTTGCAGCCGGGATGGTTGTTTCCTGTACAATATCAATTTTAGTAAGAACAGAAAAGTCATTGTTCACTATCAGTAATAGCCCATTGGCATTACCTACAAGCGTTTTGCTGAATGTTGGGCTGTGATGGATCGCGGTGATGGTTTCGGCCTTGAGCCCTTCTACCGATGTTATCGTCTTTAGTTCATTGGTCCCAACATTCTTGGTAAACATAGCACTTTCCGATGCGGCAAATACCCGGTTGTTGGACTGGGAAATGTCCTGGATATTGTTGTACGAAAAATAGCTGCCCCATTGCTGGTTGCCCTGTCCAATGGAAACAATAGTGAATAAAAGGAAAAATATGGGGAGAACTCTTTTCATTAAAGCAATTATTTGCGCAAATATAAGCTAAAACGCATTTATAGCGTTTTTTGTATAGCGTGTATAAAAAAAGCCCCTGCATTGCAGAGGCCCATAATTATTTTATGGAAGATTACACTACTCCCTGGGCAAGCATGGCATCGGCAACTTTTACGAAACCTGCAATGTTTGCTCCTTTTACATAGTCTATAAATCCATCCTCCTGCGTGCCATACGTAAGGCAGGCGGAATGTATAGCCGACATAATTCCTTTTAGCCTTTCGTCCACTTCTTCCCTGCTCCAGCTTAGGCGAAGCGAGTTCTGCGACATTTCAAGGCCCGAAGTAGCTACACCCCCGGCATTGGATGCTTTGCCCGGCGCAAAAAGTATTTTGGCATCCTGGAATGCTATTACCGCTTCCGGCGTACATGGCATATTGGCGCCTTCGGCCACGCAGATACAGCCGTTAGCCAAAAGTTGCTTGGCCTCATCACCGTTCAGTTCATTTTGTGTAGCACATGGCAAGGCTATATCACACTTTACTTCCCATGGCTTGCCTCCATCTACATATTTTGCATTTGGGTATTTTTTCACGTATTCACTGATCCTTGCGTACTGAACGTTCTTAAGTTCCATTACGTGGGCAAGCTTTTCTTCGTTTATACCTTCTTCGTCATAGATATACCCGGCAGAATCGGAGAAGGTAACTACCTTACCGCCCAACTGCATGGCTTTTTCGGCTGCATACTGTGCTACATTACCTGACCCCGATACTACAACCGTTTTGCCGTTGAAGCTCTCGCCCTTTGTGTTCAGCATGCTTTGTGCAAAATACACACAGCCATAGCCGGTAGCCTCAGGGCGTATAAGCGAACCACCAAAGCTAATCCCTTTTCCTGTAAGTACGCCTGTAAATTCATTTCTAAGCCTTTTGTACTGTCCGAACATAAAGCCTACTTCGCGTCCTCCCACCCCGATGTCGCCCGCAGGCACATCGGTGTCAGCGCCAATGTGCTTCGCCAACTCGGTCATGAAGCTCTGGCAGAAACGCATGATCTCATTTTCTGATTTCCCTTTAGGGTCAAAGTCAGAGCCTCCTTTGCCGCCGCCCATAGGCAATGTGGTTAAGCTGTTTTTGAAGGTTTGCTCGAAAGCAAGGAACTTAAGGATACTCAGGTTTACCGAAGGGTGGAAACGCAGACCGCCCTTGTATGGTCCGATTGCTGAGTTCATCTGTATCCTGAAACCTCTGTTTACCTGGGTTTCACCTTTGTCATCAAGCCATGTAACGCGGAACATGATCACCCTTTCGGCCTCTACCATTCTTTCCAAGAGCATTTTACCCTGGTATTTCGGGTTTTTTTCTATAAAAGGTATTACGGTTTCGGCAACCTCGTGCACTGCCTGCAGGAATTCCGGTTCGTTGGCATTCCTTTTAGAAACGGAGTCCATAAAAGACTGTATGCTATTACTCATGTGTTGAAGATATTAGTGTTTAAGAAAACGTTTTCGTTAAATTTCGGCAAATATAAATAAATCGTTGATTTGTTGACAGGTTTATTTAGTTATTTGTTAAATGGATTATTCAATTATTCGTGGATTTGGTTATTTGTTTCAAACAGCAATCGAATAACCAAATCCACTATTTTAAAGCCTGCTCAATATCCGCTATCAGGTCTTCTGCATCCTCAATGCCTACGCTAAGGCGTACCAGGTCGTCGGTAATGCCTATTTCCAGGCGCTTGTCTTCGGGTATTGAGGCGTGCGTCATGAGTGCAGGGTGGTTGGCAAGCGACTCAACGCCACCCAGTGATTCGGCCAGGTGTAAATACCCTTAGGCTTTCAAGGAATTTTATCGCATCTGCCTTTTCGCCCGAAGCAAATGTGAATGAAACCATGCCTCCAAAGCCACCCTTCATCTGCCTTTTGGCAAGCTCATAGTGTGGGTGGCTGTCCAGGCCTGGATAGTACACTGCTTTTACTTTAGAATTATTACTCAGGTATTCGGCTACTTTTTGTCCGTTTTCGCAATGGCGCTGCATACGGAGGTGAAGTGTTTTTATACCACGCAATACCAGGTAGGAGTCCTGCGGGCCAAGCGTGGCACCTGTAGCAAATTGCAGAAAGTGCATCTGCTCGCCCAGTTCGGCATCCTTCATGATGAGTGCACCCGCAATAACATCACTGTGCCCGCCCAGATATTTAGTCGCTGAGTGCATCACAATATCGGCACCCAGGTCCAGCGGCCTCTGTAGGTAGGGTGTAGCAAAAGTATTGTCTACAGCAAAAAGCACTTTTTTATCCTTGCATATTTTAGCTACTGCTTCAATGTCGGCCAGCTTCATTAGTGGATTGGTGGGCGTTTCCACCCAAACCAATTTCGTATTTTCATTGAACAGCGATTGAAACTTCTCGAGATTATTCATGTCCACAAAATGGAACTTGATGCCGCTGTCCTTGTATACGCGTGTAAACATACGGTAGGTGCCGCCATAAAGGTCGTCCATGGCAATAACTTCATCGCCCGACTTTAGCATCCGCAGCACGCAGTCGGTTGCCGCAAGGCCTGATGAAAATGCCAGTGCGCGCGCACCATTCTCGATACTTGCCAATGCATTTTCAAGGGCTGTGCGGGTTGGGTTGGCTGCACGGCTGTATTCGTACCCGCTATGCACGCCGGGGCTTGACTGTACAAAGGTCGATGTTTGGTAAACCGGCGGCATGACCGCCCCTGTTGACGGGTCGGGGTGCTGCCCGCCGTGTATGGTTTTCGTGTTAAATTTCATATAACTGTAGTTTGTTTGTCGAAAATTTTAGGCAAATTTACTGCAAATTGGTTAGCGGTGTAACACGCCGGGCAACCTTTTGCAAAAGAATAACACTACCGCTATTATGAAACGCTATCTTACCCTCGTCCTTACTTTATCATTGCTGACCGGCTGCAAAAAGGAGAAGGAAGAAACCACTACTGTTGTGACAACAATGCCTGCAGAACCCACAGCACTTAGTTTCGAAACCAAATCCTATTCTAAAAAAAGCACCATCTGCAAAAAGGAATGTACATATGTCGACATAAAAGTGCCAGAGGCCATGAATGGGAACCAGGGTGTAGCCGACAGTATTAAAAGGGCATTGTTTGAGGTGGCGAGGAGCATTGTATATTTTGGAGAAAAGCCAACTGCTGCAAAAAGCTATGATGAACTTACCTCATCTTTCATAAAATCGTATGATGACCTTGCCAAAAAATATCCTGAAGAAGCAGAATGGAGCTGGGAGGCAAAAGTAAATGCCACTACAGGATACCAAAGCGACAATATCATCAACTTTAAGGTGAATAATTATATGTTTACCGGAGGTGCACATGGGTACGAAGGAAACCGGTCGGTGATCATTGATGCAAAAACCGGCAGAACACTGAAGCGTTCCGATATCCTGAAAGATGAAAAAGGGTTTACGACTTATGCTGAAAAAGCGTTCCGGAAAAAACTCAATATCCCTGCGAATAAATCCATCAACAGCACGGGGCTAATGTTTGAAAAGAACTTCACGCTGCCGCAAAACATTTTCTATACGGATAACGGATTGCTGTTGCTGTATAATCCTATGGAGATCGCTTCCTTTGCAGATGGCGCTAAAGAGCTGGTTTTACCTTATAGCGAGATTGAGCAATTTTTAAAAGTCAAATAATTTCCCCGGTTTTAATGTTGCGCTTTGCCATAATAAACCCGATACTATAAAACTCACATGCCATCATTATCCCGGGATAGTGGCCTTGTGGTAGTTGTAAAATGGATAGCTTCCCCATTTCATAATCGTCAAAAAGCCGCCCGTATACTTCGCGGCATCTGCGTGTGATCCTGAATTTGTTCTGCATTTTTGTTTGTAGATTTTAAATTTAGAAAATTATGCACAGATGACTATTTTTGTTTTATGAAAAAAATATTTTACCTCAAGGCCTGCGACACCTGCCGAAAGATACTCAACTCCCTTCCCAATAAAGAGGGTTTCACATTGCGCGAAATAAAAACCGAACCTATAACCGACGATGAACTTGAGGAAATGCACCGCCTGACCGGAAGCTACGAAGCGCTGTTCAGCCGTAAGGCAACGCTGTACAAAGAGCGTGGGCTTAAGGATATGCAGCTGACCGAACAGGACTACAAAAATTACATACAAGAGCATTACACCTTCCTGAGCCGACCCGTAATTGTAGACGGTGAAAGTATTTTTTTTGGCAACAGCAAAAAGGTTGTGGAAGCCGCAATTGCGCATTTGAGCTGATAACCGTCCCTCACTTATTTTTATTAACTTTGTGGCTCTAAATTTTTTGCATGATACAATCGATGACGGGGTTTGGCAAAGCGTCGCTGCAAATGCCCAACAAAAAAATAACAGTAGAGGTGAAATCGCTTAACAGCAAGGGGCTCGACCTGAACGTGCGTATGCCATCTGCTTTGCGCGAAATGGAGCTGGGGCTTCGCAATCAAATTGCCCAAAAGCTGGAACGCGGAAAAATAGACTTCTCGCTTTTTGTTGAAGTGACCGGCGAGGAAACCTCTTCCAAAATAAATGTACCCATTGTGAAAGCGTACATCAGCCAAATGAAGGATGTGATACCCGATGGTGATGACACCGAATTCATGAAGATGGCCGTACGCATGCCCGATGCGCTGAAAACCGAACGCGAAGAGATTGACGAAAATGATTGGAATGTTATGCAGGGCGTTATCACCCAGGCATTGGACAATATCCACAACTTTAGGGTAGCCGAGGGAGTATCACTGGAAAAGGAATTCCTGGTGAGGATATCCAATATCCTTTCTTTGATGAATGAAACCGTGGCGCTTGACAGTGAGAGGCTTGAAACTGTAAAGACCAGGCTGCACGCCTCCATTGAGGAACTAAAGGTAAATGTTGACGAAAACCGCTTTGAGCAGGAACTCATTTTCTACCTCGAGAAAATGGACATTACTGAGGAGAAAGTGCGACTCGAAAACCACCTGCACTATTTTATAGAAACCATTGCCGGTACCGAGGCCAATGGCCGTAAACTTGGCTTCATTACCCAGGAAATGGGCCGTGAAATCAACACTATGGGATCAAAGGCCAACCATGCCAAAATGCAGAAGCTGGTAGTGCAGATGAAGGATGAACTGGAAAAAATAAAGGAACAGGTATTAAACGTGCTTTAAATCCCAGGCTCCAAATCCTAAATAACAACGACAACACAACGACGAATGAATACAGGCAAATTATTAGTATTCTCGGCTCCTTCCGGGTCGGGGAAAACCACTATAGTCAGGCACCTGCTGGCACAACCAGAACTGAACCTGGAGTTTTCAGTTTCAGCAGCCACACGCGAACCACGCGGCAACGAAGAGCACGGCAGGGACTATTATTTTATATCGCTCGAGGAATTCAAAAAGCACATTAAGGCTGAGGAATTCGTGGAGTGGGAAGAAGTGTACCGCGATAACTTTTATGGTACGCTGAAGAGCGAAGTAGAGCGCATCTGGGCGCAGGGTAAGAACGTAATTTTCGACATCGACGTGGCGGGAGGCCTTCGCATAAAAAAGAAATTCCCTGAAGAAACCCTTGCCGTTTTCGTAAAGCCGCCGAGCATCGATGAGCTGAAGATACGCCTTAAGAAACGCAGTACCGAATCGGACGACAAGATAAACATGCGTATTGCCAAAGCCTCGGTGGAACTTGCAACGGCGCCGCAGTTTGATGTGGTGATCAAAAACTACGACCTTGATGTGGCCAAACAGGAGGCGTATGAATTGGTGAAAAAATTTGTGAGCAAATAAACAACCATGGGACAAGAGTGTTTGCCTTTCGTGTAAAGTAGCTTTTAGTAATGGCAATGACCCTGATTCGCCCATAATGCAAAAATGCCCTCAATGTTCCGGCAGTATGGTCGCTGTAAAACAAAAGTTTAAGCCTCCTCAGAAATCGGATATAAAAGGCTGGAAAATTGCAATCCTGTCTTATTGAAAATGGATTTACATTCTACTCCGCATATAATGAAAATGCGAAGGATGTCTTTTTAAAGGCACGTTACCCTAAAACAATTAGCGAGGCAGAAGAGTTTATCAAATTATACAAAGAAAGATAATGAAAGTCGGGCTGTATTTCGGAACATTTAACCCCATGCACATAGGGCATCTCATCATTGCCAACCACATGGCCGAGAACACCGATCTGGACCAGGTATGGCTTGTAGTAACACCGCACAACCCGCATAAGAAAAAAAGCACGCTGCTGGACGACTATCATCGCCTGCATATGGTGTTTCTTGCCACGGAAGATTACCCAAAGCTGAAGCCCAGCGACATTGAATTTAAGCTGCCGCAGCCCAATTATACCGTACACACACTGGCGCACTTGCAGGAAAAATTCCCTATACACGAGTTTTCCCTTTTGATGGGTGAGGACAACCTCAACTCCCTGCACAAATGGAAGAACTACGAGGTCATTCTCCAAAACCACGATATCTATGTGTACCCGCGCCTCAATGCCGAAACCATTGATGCTGAAATTGCCGCCTCGGCACAAATCCACCGTGTTGACGCACCGGTCATTGAATTGTCCTCCACCTTTATCCGGGAAGGCATAAAGCACGGCAAGAACATACAGCCCATGCTGCCGCACAAAGTATGGCAGTATGTGGAGCACAATTTGTTTTATAAAAAGTAAGCCCCGCCTCCCCAAAGGGTTAAAGGGCTTTTTGTGTAACTTTACTTAAAAATCGTCATCATGCTCAATTTCGAACTTTATAACCCTGTCAACCTCATATTCGGCCAGGGCCAAATTGCAAAACTATCAAAACTTATTCCGGCTGACGCAAAGGTCCTGCTTGCTTATGGCGGCGGAAGTATTTTTAATAACGGCGTGCATGCGCAGGTTACGGAAGCCCTGAAAGGCTATGACATTACCGAATTTGGCGGTATTGAACCCAACCCAAATTATGAAACGCTGATGAAGGCAGTGGACATTATCCGCGATAAGGATATCGACTTTATATTGGCAGTAGGCGGGGGTTCGGTTATTGATGGGGTGAAATTTATCTCAGCTGCCGTAAAATTTGACGGTGACCCGATAGACATCCTCAGGAAGAAGATACGTATAGAAAACAACGCATTGCCTTTTGGTACCGTGCTCACACTTCCGGCAACAGGCAGCGAAATGAACTCCGGTGCAGTGATCAGCGTCGAGAGTACTCAGGAAAAACTGACCTGCGGAGGGCCAGGCCTGTTTCCGCAGTTCTCTGTCTGCGACCCTTCAACAGTGGCATCACTTCCGGTAAGGCAGGTACAGAATGGCGTAATCGATGCCTTTACCCACGTGATGGAGCAGTACCTTACCTACCCCCATGATGCACTATTGCAGGACAGGATAGCCGAAAGCATTTTGCAGACGCTGATAGAGATAGGCCCCGGAGTGGCCGAAAAGCCGGGCGACTATAAACTGGCTTCTAACTTCATGTGGTGCTGCACAATGGCGCTGAATGGCCTTATCCAAAAAGGCGTGCCAACCGACTGGGCCACCCACATGATAGGCCATGAACTTACCGCAATGTACGGAATAGACCATGCACGTACCCTGGCTATTATAGCGCCAAGCCTTTACCGTGTGATGTTTGAAACCAAAAAAGAAAAACTGGCACAGTATGGCCGCAGGGTTTGGAACGTAGCCGAAGCAGATACTGACAAGGCTGCCCGACAGGCCATTGAAAAAACGGTTGAATTCTTTAAAGCTATGGGAATGCCTGCAAGGATTTCGGAATATTCGGAAGAATACCAAAATACGGCTGCCTTTATAGTAGACCGCTTTGAAGAACGGGGATGGAACGCCATGGGTGAGCGCGGCAACATTACACCCGATAAAGTGAGGGAAATTGTGGAGATGAGCTATTAGGTAAAAAATAAAAGGCATCCCGTGGAATGAGGAATGCCTTTTAAAACACCAAAAACAAAAAATTTAACTAACCTTTTATATCCTGAGATTATAAACAAATGTATAGTGATAACGGGAAGAAGGTGTACAGATTGTATTTCACAATCATAATAAAATGTTAATATTAAAATTTGCTTTTCATTTCGATATAAACATTTAGCAGGGTGCTAACAGGCAGGTTGCATTAAAAATGAGTATTTTTGGCGTTCAATTCAATCGATGTAATAATGAGTGACACTCCTAAGTTCGCTGTTATCGGCGGCGGAAGCTGGGCCACGGCTATCGCGAAAATGCTTTGTGTGAACGTGCCTGAAATCGCATGGTATATGCGCAATGACGATGCTATAGAGCATATTAAACTCCAAAAGCACAATCCGAATTATTTGAGTTCGGTAGAATTTGACACCAAAAAGCTCCGGCTTACCAGCGATATCAACGAGGCTGTTGCTTATGCCGATTATGTAATATTCGCCATACCGTCTGCTTTTTTAAGTGGCGAGCTCGAAAAAATGACCGCAAGCCTGGAAGGTAAGATAATATTTTCTGCAATTAAAGGCATTGTACCCGAAACCAGCCTGATCGTGGGTGAGCATTTCCATACAAAATATGATATTCCCTACGAAAATATCGGTGTGATTACGGGTCCCTGCCATGCAGAGGAAGTAGCCCTGGAGCGCCTTTCGTACCTTACCATTGCCTGTGGGAATGAGAAAAATGCCCGGATAATGGGCAAAAATCTCAACAGCCACTACATCAAGACAAAAACCTCTGACGATATTGTGGGTACGGAATATGCAGCTATGCTCAAGAATATTTATGCCATCGCAGCCGGTATAGCACACGGTCTGGGCTACGGTGACAACTTTCAGGCACTGCTCATGAGCAATGCCATCCGGGAAATGAAGAAGTTCATCCGTAAAGTACACAAGATGAAGCGAAACATTAACAATTCGGCGTATCTTGGTGACTTACTGGTGACAGGCTATTCTGTATTCTCACGCAACCGGATGTTCGGAAACATGATTGGCAAGGGCTACACGGTAAAATCGGCCATGATGGAGATGAGCATGGTTGCCGAGGGGTATTATGCCACCAAAAGCGCTTACAATCTAAATAAGGAATATGGGGCAAAAACACCAATTATCGATGCGGTTTATGCCATTTTATACGACGGGAAAGAAGCAAAATCAACCTTCAAAAAGCTAACGGAAAAACTAGACTAAACCATCGCAAAAACCGGATAAATTCCCGCTTTGAAAGCTGCTTTCGAAACAGAACGCCGCGAAAACTGCAACGGAAAAGCTATCGTATCGTAATCTCGTCAATAAATATGAACGCCTCTCCTCCAGTGCCCTGGTGCCAGTCGGGTAATTTCCCGAAGTTATAGGCCTTAACCTTGATATAACGTGCCGAAGTATCAGGCAAACCCACGACCAGACTACTAACCCTTACATCGTAATTTTGAGCAGGAATCATATTCTCAAGGGTCTCTGCCAAAGTAAAATTCACGTTGTCATCGGATACATAGTACTCTACTTTAGTTGGGAATATAATCCACGCGCGGCTGTCCTGCAGGAAGCGTGCGCTAATGCTATTCACCGGCATCTTTTTCTGCAGGTCGATCACTGCCTCAAAGTCCTGTCCCTGATAACCCTGCCAGTCCCCCTTGCGCCAGTTTTCCGTTCCCGTAATGCCGTCCAGCAATCCGTCCGGGCCGCCGGCATGATATTGTGGGTTGTAATTCGATTTGATGGTAATGGTGTAGTTGTTGGGTCTTTTAACGAAATATGCCATAGCTCCTGTACTTCTCTTAGCATTGCCAATATAAGCCACAACCCTGCAGGAAGACGAAATGTCGAAAGGACCTTTATATTCTGCAAAATCAAAATGCCCCTTATCCTCATCTACTGCGTACATAATCCGGTCATTTTTATTCGAGGAAGATATCGAAACCTTCATTTTATCTTTAAATGACTTGCTTTCGGCATTGATCGCCGGAGCAGGAATAATTACATCATACGCAGGAATTTCCGTCACCACCATTTCCCCCCTGTCCGCATATTGTTCATATTCTGTGTCGAGCGCCGATAATTTGTCGTACGAAGTGGCAGGAGTAATTATCCTTTCCGTACCGTCTTCAAGGTGCAGTTTTACAGAACTAAAGTAAGGTGTAACCGCCGACCATCCTATAGCACCCGGGGAGTCGGCATATATACCCATACTGCTTAGTACATACCATGCGCTCATCTGTCCGCAGTCCTCATTGCCTATAAGGCCGTCGGGAGTATTCTTGTAAAAGTTATTAAGGATGTAATGGACTTTCTCTTTTGTTTTTTCGCGGTTTCCGGTATAATTATACAGGTAAGCCATGTGGTGGCTGGGTTCGTTACCGTGTGCATATTGTCCAATAAGCCCTGTAATATCTACCTGCTCCCTGCCGGTTGTTGCCGATGGCGCCGAGAACATCTCATCCAGTTTCGCTTCAAATTTTTCTTCTCCCCCAAAGGCTTTTATCAACCCCCTAATATCCTGCGGGACAAAGAAGGTATATTGCCAGCTGTTGCCTTCGGTAAAATTGTTGTTCACTTCCCGCGGGTCGAAAGGCTTGTCCCAGCCGCCATTCCTGCGTGGACGCATATGTCCTGTAGCAGGGTCGAAAAGGTTTTTCCAGTTCTGCGAGCGCGTCATGAAATAATTATAATCTTCCATCTTACCAAGCAGCTCTGCCATTTGCGCTATGCACCAGTCGTCATAGGCATATTCAAGGGTTTTTGACACGCTTTCATGCTCATCATCGATGCTGATGTAGCCATATATTTTATAGGCTTCCAATCCCAAATGGTCAAGCATGGCGCTGTGCTTTGCGGCTTCATAGGCTTTTTCATAATCAAATCCCTTTATGCCTTTTGCCATCGCGTCGGCCATTACTGACACCGAGTGGTAGCCTATCATACAGTCGGTCTCGTTGCTGGCCAGTTCCCATACGGGCAATCTGCCGCCCTGCTCATATTGCTTTATGAACGTATTGATAAAATCGGCAGTGCGCTTTTTATCTATGAGTGTGTACAGCGGATGCGCCGCGCGAAAAGTATCCCAAAGAGAGAATACCGAGTAATAGTCAAAGCCTTCTGCTTTATGGATTTCATCATCACGCCCGCGGTACATTCCGTCCACATCCATGGCAATGTTGGGCTGCATCATGGTATGGTACAGTGCGGTATAAAAAACTGCCAGTTTATCTTTGTTCTTTTCCTGTATCTCAATTTTCGAAAGTTCCTTGTCCCACAATTTTTCGGCAGCGGCTTTGGCTTTAGCAAAATCCCAACCCGGCATTTCAGCCTGCATGTTCTTTGCGGCGCCCTCGTAACCTGTTGGTGACAGTGATACTTTTACCAAGAGCTTCTCGCCTTCCGTTACCTCTTTGCTAAAGCTGAGGGCCAGCAGCGAACCCGAAAATTGCGTGTCGGTTAATTTAGCAGGTGCAAACGCATTGTTATTTACTGCCGTTATTTTCATAGGCTGGCTGAATTCTATGCGGGCATACACATACTGGTCGCGTGCCCATGCCTCGCTACGGCGCAGCACTTCAATGGTCTTTCCGTCAATTATCCGCACATCGCCCATCAGCAGCTTGTCGCGGTGGTTCAGGTCCAGGATAATATTGGCCTGCCCTTTTTTTGTAAAAGTGTATTGGTGTAGCCCTACGCGTGCAGAAGCGGTAAGCTCCACCTTAATGGCGTCGTCATCCAGCTTTACCGAATAATAGCCTGCGGTGGCTTTTTCATTGGTATGCGAAAAGTGGGAAGAATATGATTTATTGTCAAGTACAGGTTCACCCATGGTTGGCATCAGCATGATGTCGCCATAGTCGGAAACGCCGGTGCCATTCAGGTGGGTATGCGAAAACCCATAGATCACACTATCTGAATAATGATAACCACTGCACCCGTCCCAGCTTCCGTCAATTCGTGTATCCGGACTCAGCTGCACCATCCCGAACGGCACGGTAGCGCCGGGAAACGTGTGCCCGTGGCCTCCTGTACCGATGAATGGATTAACGTGCTTTGAATATGCCTTGTTTTGCGAATAGGCCGTTATCGAAAGGAATAGTGATAACAAAAGTGCTGCTTTTCTCATTTTGACAGAAAAATTTTGGTAAAGGTAGAAAAATGTTTTAGCCATAGACTGCTCAAATTTTTATATTACCCAAATGGTAATATTCAGGCTTTGCAGATGGAATGACTATTCTAATCCTTCCCACCATTTCCTGAAGACCTGCGGATCATCAAGATTTATTTTCTCTCCAATCATAGGTGTGATTATTGGCATCCCCTGTTTTTCGGCAGCTACAGTAACCCGTTTTATAGGTTCGTCCCAGTCGTGGAGGCCCAGTGAGAATTTGGCCCAATGAACCGGTAAAAGGTATTTTGCTTTTAGGTCGTGTGCGGCGGTAACCACTTCTTCGGGGAGCATGTGGATATAGTGCCAATATTCATTGTATTGCCCGCATTCCAGAATGGCAAAGTCAAACGGGCCGAATTTATTTCCAATTTCCTTAAAGAAAAAGTCATAGCCGGAATCGCCGCCTATAAATATTTTATATGACGGTGTTTGTAATACGAACGACATCCACATCGCCTTATTTCTTGTAAAAGTGCGTCCGGCAAAGTGGCGTGCCGGGGTGGTATATAGGGTAAAGCCTCTATCCAGATCTATAGTTTCATTCCAGTCTTTTTCCTCAACAACAGCCATGTTGTATCCCCATACTTCCAGGTGCAAGGCTGTGCCAAGGCCGGTAACTACTTTTTTAACTTTGGGTTTCAACTTTAGTATGGTCTCATAGTCCATGTGGTCCCAGTGGTCGTGGGTAATGATCAGGATGTCGATTTCAGGCATGTCGCCAACACTATAAACATCGGCTCCTGCAAAAGCTTTGGTGGTAAATTTTACTGGCGATGCGTTGCCGCTGAAAACGGGGTCTACCAATATTTTCTTCCCATCGACCTGCATAAAGTACGATGAGTGTCCGAACCACACCACCACATTTTCATCGGGTGTAAGACCATGGAGATTTACCTTTTGCGAAGGCAGTGGATTTTTAGGTTTGGTCCTTTTGCTTTTATTGAAGAAAAATTCATAGAATACCCTTGCCATGCTAACACCTTCCTTTAGGTTGGGCGTATGACTAAGATTTTGGAAGTGGCCGTCCTTATAATTTGGAGATCGTTCAATGCGCTTTTGCCTTTCACCGGATGGCAGTTTCCCGAATTGCGGCTGCATGAAAAAAATTACCAGGCCGCCAATAAGTGCAACGAGGATCAAAAGTGTTGTGAACATTACTATGGAGTTATACCCAAAGGTAGCTAAAAACAAAATGCAGCGATAAGTACCGCTGCATTTCATGTAATATTTTGCCCCTTAATTAAGGCTCTTTAAATCTTTAATTACTTTAAAGGCCATGTCCACCTCATCTTCGCTGACAAGGATAGTAAACTCATAAGAGGTTGATATCACCTCGTTGATGATGATGCCTTCCCACGCCAGCCTTTGGAAAATATAATAGTATACGCCGGGTGTCGAAATGTTATCTTTTGGTAATTTTACTGTAATGGAAGCCAGGTTATCAGTGCGCTCGATTTGCTTTTCATCGGCAAAAAGCCCGTCTACCACATGGCTCATCGAAGAGCTTACCACAACATTGGTTTCATTCACGCCTCTTGATGAGGTATAAAAGACATCAGGGTTTGCATTGATCTTGGCAATAAGCTCTGCCTGTTTGTTGAGGATGGTATCGCTTACCGCAAAAGTGTAGTCTGTTAATGAGGAACGTACCGTGATCTCGCCAATGGCCTTCAGCACCTTAACGATCTTGTGGTTAACCCTGAAATCCAAATCTTCCGAAAGCCTTTTCAGCGACATTACAACGGCGCCCTGCTTTACATCCTTACCCAGCTCCTGCTCAAGTTCCGGCATCATGTTACGTGCCAGCGATGTCAGGTTAATAATGCCCTGTGACAGCGCGCTCAGCAAAAATGGCTTAGTCTTAATGTAGTGCTCCACTACAGAAGAAATAGTTTTCATAATCAGTTAGTTGTGTTTGTAGTAGTTTGGGCAAATATACAAACTAAAATAAATTTGTTAAATAATTAACAAGCTAAAAATAAAAAAATGCATCTTCCAAATGTTCAATTTCAAACATATTATTATTTTTATGTATTGAAATGATGTCGAACCGTACCTCCGCCTCTATGTCATTTAGCTCTACAAAGGCATCTACAGCCCTTACCAGCAGCTTGATCTTGGCTGCCTTAACAAATTCCTGCGGCAGGCCAAAATCGAGCGTTGAGCGTGTCTTGACCTCCACTATCGCAAGTACATTGTCTTTAAGTGCAATGATATCGATCTCCGCTTTCATGTACACCCAGTTAGTTTGCAAAATTTGATAACCCGTCTTCTTCAGGAACTCTGCGGCCTTCTCCTCGCCCAGCTTGCCCAACTCGTTATGCACGGCCATCAGTCGAAAGTAATTTTAGTGCCGGTTGCAGAAACATACAGCGTTACCTGTTTGCCAAATACAAGAGCGCGGTTGTCCTGTATGTGCCCGGCAGGAAAGTTAAAGCAGATGGGGATGTTGTACTCTTTGGTAATGTCCTGTATGATCTCCAGCGCGTCGTGCCCCCAAGGGATGTCATTGTCACGCATTTTTGTCATCCCGCCGATGATAATGCCCTTTACATTTTTAAAGTAATCGTTGCGCTTCAGGTTCATCATCATGCGGTCGATGTGGTATAGGTACTCGTCGAGGTCTTCTATAAACAGTATCTTGCCTTTGTAATCTGCTTCCGATGGCGACCCTATGATGCTGTAAAGCACCGATAGGTTGCCTCCCACGAGTTCGCCGGTGGCCTTCCCTGTTTTATTAAATTTATGTACGGGGAGATTGTACGACAACTTTTCGCCAAAAAGCGCTTTCCTAAAACTCTCAATGGCTTCGGGGGTGGCGCGGCCCACACTGATGGCGACCATGCCGTGCAACGTGGCTATGTCCAGGTTATTGATATGGCTGTGCAACACCGTGGCATCGCTAAAGCCAACGAACCATTTAGGCTTATTTTTAAATTTCGTGAAATCCAGCCGCTCGATCAGGCGCACCGTTCCGTAGCCGCCCTTGGCACACCAGATGGCTTTAATGGCGGGGTTGTCCATCATCTGCTGCAGGTCGGTAGCCCGCTGCCAGTCGGGGCCGGCCAGCTGGTTATTATCGAGGCCTACTGTCTTGCCGATAACCACGTGCAGCCCCCAACTTTTGAGAAGTTTTATTGCAGGCTCTAACGGCGCCATGTCTACCTTTCGGGCGGTGGCGAGTATGCCTACGGTATCGCCTTTTTGGAGGTAGGGTGGGATTTTGACAGACTGCGCGAATATTGGAATGTGCAATACTATAATGAGTAAAAACAATGCTCTTTTGTACATGGGAATGGCTTATACATACAAATATAAGTTATTCTCCGCCAAACTGCCTGCGCAGCCACGCCCAAAAACCTTTTCCCTGGTCTTCCAATGGCCTGACTTTTTTAGTTATGTGGAAACAATGCGCCAATCCATACTTGCCTGAAGTATACTTCATCTTCATCAAGGGCATCTGTATTGTTTTCTGATTACCATCTCTGTCCTTAAACATTCCGGTAAAAACCATGCTGTTTGGTTTAACATCTGCTGTTGTAGTAAAAGCCCAAAGTGTATCGTTTACCTTTGCGGCAAATGTCAGGGATTCTTTTTCGTCAGCGATTCCTATATCAAAGAAATCATATGGCTCGTGAGTCATTACATGGATTATCTTGCAGTTGTTTGCGGCCGTACACGACATATCAAGGTTGATTTTCAGGCAGCTTCCCGGCGGAACCGGCACCTCAAATACATAGTATTTCTTTTCGGTATCCATAGTAAGGTCAATAGGTGTGCTTCTCCATCGTACAGCCCCATTTTCCAACTCAGCTACCCATACATTTATCTTCATTACTATGGTTCCCTTGTCCGCAATAGGTATTTTTACTGTAAGGGGTTTTCCATCCGGATTTGCTTCCTGCGCATCACTGCACACTTCTATCATCCCCGCTGTCCGGAGTATGTTATCGTCCACATCCACGGCATACATGCCGTTTTCGATCATTTTTTTCGGGCTGAAAAATTCGCTTACTGTTACCGCACCCGCAGAGCCTTTAGCCACACTGGCAACAACAATAGTACCTTCAGGCCCCTTAAACTCCTGCTGTTCAAAACCGCCCGGGGCCGACTGCGCGATTCCATTCCCCTTAACCGTAATAACTGTCCTGCGTTGCTTTTCTGGCGTTTTGGGTTCGTCGGCTACAGGAATATTACCACCCATTCGTAACACCTCAAACCCTTTTGCTTCCAGGTAGCCTTTTGCGGCATTGGCCCTGTTCGCAGCAAGTATGCGGTTATAGTCAAATGTACCGGAAGGATCGGTATAGCCTATCGTGGAAACATACGTGCCGGAGAGCTGCGTTGTATATAGGGCAACGCTGTCGAGTAGGGTTTTCGCCTTTTCCGAAAGCTCATAGCTGTCGTGATCGAAGTAAATGGTAAATGTTTTTGAGGTTTCCTGGGCAGTAAGCTTTAGCATTGAAACAAAGCACAGTAACAATAAGTATTTTTTCATAGCCGGAGTTTTGGTAAACTTAATGAAAATCTCTTATCAAAAGTCTGTCCGACTGAAAATCCATTGGGTAACCATGCATGAGTGAAATTGCCCTTCTCCTTTGGAGAGGCGTTGGGGTGAGGCTAATTATTTCGTACTTTTGCATCTTTAAAATCCGATACACAAATGTTACAAGACCCGAAACGATATACTGTTACCGCAGCGCTCCCTTATACCAACGGCCCCATACACATAGGCCACCTTGCCGGGGTATATGTCCCTTCCGATATTTATTCGCGTTTCCTGAGATTGCAGGGCAAGGATGTTGCCTTCATCTGCGGGAGCGATGAGCATGGTGTAGCTATATCCATGAAAGCCAAAAAAGAGGGCATTACACCACAGGAGGTTATCGACAAATACCACGCGATAATTAAGCAGAGTTTTGCGGACTTCGGCATTTCGTTCGATAATTATTCGCGGACTTCGGCGAAGATCCACCATGATACCGCTTCGGAATTTTTCAGGAAGCTGTATGATGCGGGCGATTTCATTGAGGAAGTGACCGAGCAGCTGTATGATGAGGAGGCAGGGCAGTTCCTGGCCGATCGCTTCGTTATCGGTACCTGCCCCAAATGCGGCAACGACGAAGCCTATGGCGACCAGTGCGAACGCTGTGGCTCGACGCTCAATGCGACCGACCTTATCAATCCCAAATCTACCATATCCGGAAGCAGGCCGGTATTGAAGGAGACCAAACATTGGTTCCTTCCCCTTGACCGTTATGATGCGTTTTTACGCGAATGGATACTGGACGGACATAAGAACGACTGGAAACCCAACGTATACGGGCAGGTAAAATCATGGCTGGATGACGGACTAAAACCCCGTGCCGTAACCCGCGACCTTGACTGGGGCATACCAGTTCCTGTCGAAGGCGCTGAGGGCAAGGTGCTGTACGTTTGGTTCGATGCCCCGATAGGATATATCTCCTCAACCAAAGAGTGGGCACTGCGCGAAGGCAAGGACTGGGAACCCTACTGGAAAAGCGAAGATACTAAGTTGGTGCATTTTATAGGAAAGGACAATATCGTGTTCCACTGTGTGATATTCCCTGCCATGCTAAAGGCTGAAGGCTCATATATTCTGCCTGATAATGTGCCTGCCAACGAGTTCCTGAACCTTGAAGGCAACAAGCTCTCTACTTCCAAAAACTGGGCTGTATGGCTGCACGAGTACCTCCAGGACTTCCCGGGCAAGCAGGATGTACTGCGTTATGCACTGACATCAAACGCACCGGAAACCAAGGACAACGATTTTACCTGGAAGGATTTCCAGGCCAGAAACAATAATGAGTTGGTAGCCATTTTCGGGAACTTTATCAACCGGGTGGTGGTGCTTACCAATAAATATTACGAAGGCGTTGTGCCCCAGCCAAACAAATTCAGCGATGTTGACGAAGCCACGCTGACCGAAATGCGTGCCTACCCGGCCGTGATTGCAAGTTCTGTAGAGCGTTACCGTTTCCGCGAGGCATTGGGCGAACTGATGAACCTGGCACGCCTGGGCAACAAGTACCTGGCGGACGAAGAGCCATGGAAAGTGATAAAAGACAACCCGGCACGCGTGCAGACACAAATGTATGTGGCACTGCAGATAGCAAGGGCGCTTTCGGTACTGTGCGAGCCGTTCCTGCCGTTTACCGCAGCGAAACTGAAGGCTATGCTTGGTGCCGATGATGCGGAACTTAATTGGAATGACATTTCCCTAAAGAGCGACTTACTCCCTGCGGGAAGCCAGATAGGCCAGGCCGAGCTGCTTTTTGCTAAAATAGAAGACGAAGAAATACAACGACAAGTGGATAAACTGGAAGCTGCAAAAACGGCCAACGCCGCCGAGAACAAAGTAGCCGAACCGCAGAAAGAGCTGATACAGTACGACGATTTTGCCAAAATGGACATCCGTACGGGAACGATTTTGGAAGCCGAAAAAATGCCTAAAGCCAACAAACTTTTAGTCCTGAAAGTGGATACCGGCATTGATGTACGCACCATCGTTTCGGGTATCGCAGAGAGCTTTACCCCGGAAGAGGTGGTAGGCAAACGCGTTACCGTACTGGTCAACCTTGCCCCGCGTGCGCTTCGCGGTGTGGAGAGCCAGGGCATGATATTGATGACCCAGAACAGCGAAGGCAAACTGGTTTTCGTAAACCCTGATACCGATGGTGTGGGGAATGGGGAGGTGATTAGTTAAAGCAGTCGGAGGTCCGAAGTCGGAAGTCGATGCCCTGTGCGGCCGATACCGTGCGTTTGTGTCATTTCGAACGAAGCGCAGCGGAGTGGAGAAATCTCAAAAAAATTCGCTGCAACTAAGATTTCTCCTTGCAGTCGAAATGGAACAACGCGTTGATCATTACCAATAAAATTCAAAAGCCGCACCTCACCGTGTGGCTTTTCATTACAATGCAATATGAAAACAAAACTCAACCTCGCTACCTGGTCCCGCAAGGATCACTTTGATTTCTTTACCAAATTCGAAGAGCCGTTCTTCGGGTTGGTGGCTGCAGTTGACTGTACGAAAGGCTATGCATCGGCGAAGGCCAACGGAACTCCTTTCTTTACTTA
The DNA here is from genome assembly GCA_942492845.1 of uncultured Flavobacteriaceae bacterium. Classification (GTDB taxonomy): domain Bacteria; phylum Bacteroidota; class Bacteroidia; order Flavobacteriales; family Flavobacteriaceae; genus Flavobacterium. Next base: position 35,419 of record OW818646.1, read on the forward strand.
TTACCTGCACAAAGTACTGGTCGCGGTAAACAGCATAGAGGAGTTCCGTTACCGTATTTCAGGCAATGAGGTGTTTGTGTATGACCGGGTGGATGCTTCGGCAACACTGACCCGCGAGGATAATACATTCGGTTTTTCGTTAATGGAATTCAACCCGGACATTGAGCTCTTTTCGGCGAATGCCAAAGCAGAGATAGAGCGGGTACGCAACACGCCGGGACTTTTTACCCGCGAATTTGACAACGATAACATCATCCATTTTTCGGCCATACCGTGGGTAGATTTTACGGCGCTTTCGCATGCCCGTAGCTTTACCTTTCCCGACAGCTGCCCTAAAATATCCGTTGGAAAAATGACCGAGAAGGAAGGCAGGAAATCAATGCCCATATCAGTACATGTGCACCACGGCCTGATGGACGGCTACCATGTTGGCCTGTTTTTTGATGCATTGCAAAGTGCGATGGACAATTAAGTCCGTACCTGCACCGTTATCATACCAAACAGGACCCTATGAGAAAATTACTGCTTTTGCTCCTGCTTACTTCTTGGCATTCCATTGGCCAGATACAAATGACCGCTACCAAAACCGGGCTCCACAAGCGGGAAGGGCAGCACCAGGCACTGATGGCTACAGATACTGCCAATTCGCAAATAGTGGCTTACCTCGCAGATAAGGAACAGGTGAAGGTATTACGATACAACAGGGCTGTATTTTTTAAAGACAGCCTTGTTACCAAACGGCCTGCAAGTGAATTTTTGGCGATGGAAGGGTATAGCTTTGATGGCAATAAAGCTGCGGTCTACTGGCGCGATGAATACCTGAAAAAGATCGAAGGTATTTATTTTGACTTCGAAACGAAAGCCGTTACTAAAAGGCAATTTAAATTTACCTACGGCACGAACGAAGACCGGATGTTCACGTTCAGCGAAAACAATTCATTTCACCTCCTTACCCTGCTCCCTAATGGAAAACTTCGCTTCAGTATTTTCAACGGTACGGGATATATAGACAAAGTCGCCGATTTTTCCTCCTTTCATATTGTGGGAGCCGATAATAAAAAGACCTCGCTCAACTATCTTATAAAGCAATATGGGCTGCAAAAGGTCGAAACAAAAACATTCAACAGCCTCGTGGACGCGGGGAATAAAATAAAGTTTTACGTACTGCCCGATAAAATGCTCCTTACGCTGGACAATAACCGCGAGTTTACCCAAGTATTTACCATCGACCCTAATACATTCGAAGTGTCCTCCAAAAGCATCCCGCAAACAGGATATGAAAAAGGAGCTGATACCAATTCCTTTTATCTCAACGGCAGGCTTTACCGAATCCTGCTTACCAAAAACCAAATCCGCCTATCGGCTGTGTCGATTGAAACCGGGGAAGAATTAAAGAGTTATACAGCCGGGAAAAAGGATGCCATTACTTTCAAAAACTCACCACTATACACCGAACGGGGCATTGGTGCACCAGCTTCTGAACTTGAAAGCACGGAGAAATTCCTGCGCAAGGCTAATGGTGAGGGTGCGGCACTATCGGTATACCGGACTCCCGATGACCTTCTTATCACTGCAGGCAGCGCGCGTACCATTAAGCCTGCAGAAAATATCGTGATCGGTATGATCGCGTCCGGGTCCGATTTGGGAGATGTTGAAGACATTCGCACAACCTACTTTGAAAGCCTTTTTGACGAATCCTTCGAACATCGTCCTGATAGTCCAAAGCCACTGGCGATAGATTACATTGGGGCCTTTAAACAAAATAATAAAAAGCTGGCCTACCTGTATACCATTATCCCTTTCAAGGAGTATTACATACTTGGATATTATAATAAGATATCGCAGTGCTTTGTGCTGGAAAAATATGAAGATGTGAAGCACCTTGATTAATTTTAAACCATGAAAAAACAATCTGCGCTTTTTGTGGTTGCAATCATTTGCCTTTTTCTTGTGCTGGCCGACCTGTTCCTGTGGTTTGCCGTAACGGGGAGAAATGATAACTTTGAAACAGCACGTGCCGAGTACCTTACCTACTATCCGGCATCGCTGCAAAATGCAAGGTTAATAACTGTAATAGGCATATTAATGCTTACACTAGCCGGTTTCGTTTTCCTGAACGCCTCCAAAACCAACTCGCTGAAGAAAACCGCTGCCGTATTGGGCATTGCCTCGGCGGTGCTGCTGATGTGGAAAATCTTCTCTCTCATGTAATCGTAAGCCTTATCTTTACGGCAAAATTTACCAATGCTGCCCATTGCCTTTCATCCCATCTACAACCATCCGCTGCCGGAAGGCCATCGCTTCCCGATGATAAAGTACGAATTGCTGCCCCAACAACTGCTGCACGAAGGCACAGCTATGGAAAGTGATTTTCACGCGCCCGGCCTGCCGGATATGGCACTCATTTTGGCTGTGCATCAAAAGCAATATGTTGACGACCTGCTGAACCTGACACTTGACCCCCGGGCAGTACGAAAAATTGGCTTCCCACTCTCTGCAGAATTGGTGGAACGTGAACTACGTATTGCACAAGGCACGATATGGGGCTGCGGAAAGTCCTTGGAAACCGGTATTGCGTTTAACATTGCAGGTGGCACGCACCATGCCTATAGCAACCACGGTGAGGCTTTTTGCCTGCTGAACGACCAGGCGATAGGTGCGCAATACCTGTTGGATAATAAGTTTGCAAAAAAGATACTCATCGTGGACCTCGACGTACACCAGGGTAACGGGACAGCAGAGATCTTTACGAATAACAACCGCGTGTTTACCTTCTCGATGCACGGGAAGAGCAACTACCCGTTCCATAAAGAAACCTCCGACCTTGACATTGCGCTGGGGGATAACACGGGAGATGATGAATACCTTTCGATACTAAAAGAAAATTTGCCAAAGCTGATCGATGTCGAACAGCCCGATTTCATCTTCTACCTCAGCGGGGTTGATATTTTGGCTACCGACAAACTGGGCAAGCTGGGGTGTACCCTAAACGGCTGCAAAGAGCGCGATGCCTTTGTGCTTTCGCTTTGCCGCAGGCTGGAGATTCCGGTGCAATGCAGCATGGGCGGTGGATACAGCCCGGATATCCGGACTATTATTGAGGCGCATGCGAATACGTACAGGGTGGCGAAGGATTTATATTAAAATCAGTCGTCGAGAAACGTACTCAGTAGGGTATTGTCTTTTTTACTCATGATAAATACATAACGGTTACCCACAAAGCTGTTATTATAAAATAGTACACTTGTTGCTTCATCCCTATTATAGACACCGTCAGGCTTGCCCCATCCTTCTTCCAGTTTTGTTAAAGTAATTCCCGGTTTTGTTTCCCGCATTTTACCTATGTAATGACTTTCGTATGAACAAACAGTCACGGTACCAATAGTGAAAAGAACAGTTAGGATAAAAGTTGCACACTCTGTCCGCACACGGGTCATCTTAAGAATATATGCCATAAGTTAATAACAGCCTTTGGAAAATTATATTGCAAAAGTGTGCGTATTTTCAGCGTATTACACCCTATCCAAAAGCTGCTCAGAAACGATTGAATTAAAAAAACAAAGGCTGCCCGTGCACAGGCAGCCTCCTTAGCAAAGGTGGCCATTCCCCACAGCCACCCTGCTATTTACCAAACAGCAGCACGTCACTAACAACGACTTCGGTAATATAGCGTTTCTCACCGTTGGTGTCGTTGTAGCTGCGATGCGTCAGCTTGCCCTCTATGGCCAGCTCTTTACCCTTGGTAACGTATTTCTCTATGATGGCCGCGGTCTTTCCCCAGGCAGTAAGCGTGTGCCACTGCGTGTCGGTAATCTTTTCGCCTTTGTCATTGGTGTAGCTTTCGTTGGTGGCCAGGGTAAACCGTGCCAGCTTTTTACCTCCTTCAAAGGTTTTGATCTCGGGGTCGGATCCCGCGTTCCCTATCAGTTGTACTTTGTTCTTTAGTGCGTTCATGGCGTGTAGTAATTAAATGGTTATCGTTATCTTTATCGTGCAACTGAAGAAACCGTATCATAGTTTCAACGAGGCAAAGTTGCGGCAGGTGCCAAATTTTATCCGGTTATTAACTGTTTAAAATCGGTTGTAGGCGTTTGTAAACGTTTGCTGCAAAAAGAAGCGATGCCGTTAATCCTCATACAAACGTTTGCAAACGGAAATTTTTCCCTACATTTACAGTAAATGAGATTTCATGCAAACAGAAATAAATAAGGTTGAACTCCGTAACCTGAAAGTTGAAGACTATAAACAATTGCGCCTTTCCATGCATCAGGCCTATAAGCATGAGGACATTGACCAGCCCTACTGGGACGAGAAGGACATCAAGCGCCTGCTGGACATATTTCCGGAAGGTCAGCTGGTGGTACTGGTGGATGACAAGGTGGTAGGTTCGGCGCTGTCGCTTATCGTGGACCATAAAAAGGCCACCATGAACCACACCTACGAAAAGATAACCGGCAATTACACCTTTGACACCCATGATTATGATGGGGAGGTGCTGTATGGCATCGATGTATTCATCGACCCTGCCTATCGTGGCCTCCGCCTGGGACGAAGGCTGTACGACGCCCGAAAGGAACTGTGTGAACAGCTCAACCTGCGCTCCATCATCTTTGCGGGAAGGATGCCAAATTTTAATGAGTATGCCGAAGAGCTTACCCCAAAAGAATATATCGACAAGGTACGCCTCAAAGAGATACACGACCCGGTGCTGGCCTTTCAGCTGAGCAACGACTTCCACGTTATAAAAGTAATGCGTAACTACCTGGAGGGCGACAAGAACTCACAGGACTATGCGGTACTGATGGAGTGGAACAACATTTATTACGACAAAAGCCCGGTGCTGATTAATACCCGCAAGAGTATCATCCGCCTGGGCCTCGTGCAGTGGCAGATGCGCCCGCTGGCCAATGTGGAGGCGCTGTTTGAGCAGGCTGAGTTCTTTATTGATGCCGTTTCGGGTTACAGCAGCGACTTTGCCCTGTTCCCGGAGCTATTTGTGGCGCCGCTCATGGCCGACTTTAACCACCTTAGCGAGGCCGATGCCATACGTGAAATTGCCCGGTATTGCGAACCCATCCGGAAGCGGTTCCAGGAGATGGCGATATCCTACAACATCAACATCATTACCGGAAGCATGCCCATGGTAGAGGACGGCAACCTGTACAATGTGGGTTTCCTGTGCAAGCGCGACGGTACGTATGACATGTATACCAAAATCCATATTACGCCAAACGAGGTGAACTACTGGGGCATGGTGGGCGGCAACGAGATAAAAACATTTGATACAGATTGCGGCAAAATAGGCATTATGATTTGCTACGACGTGGAGTTCCCGGAACTGTCGCGCCTGATGGCCGATGAGGGCATGGAGATACTCTTCGTACCCTTCCTGACCGATACGCAAAACGGCTATACCCGCGTAAAAAGTTGCGCGCAGGCACGTGCCATAGAGAATGAGTGCTATGTAGCCATTGCGGGGTGCGTGGGCAACCTGCCGGGCGTAAACAACATGGACATACAGTATGCGCAGACGGCGGTGTTTACACCGTCGGATTTTTCGTTCCCGTCTAACGGCATCAAGGCCGAGGCTACGCCCAATACCGAGATGACCATTATTGTGGATGTGGACCTTGACCTGCTGAAGGAGCTGCACGAGTTTGGCAGCGTACGGATTCTGAAAGACCGCCGCCAGGACCTTTACAGGATAAAGAAACAAGGGCCGGCACAACAAAAGCCTGAAGAAGTGAAACCAAAAACAAGGGCCAGAAAATGACGCGCAACTGCCCTGAATGCGGCGAAAAGATAATAGGCCGCGAAGACAAAAAGTTTTGCAGCGATGCCTGCCGCAATGCCTGGAACAACAAGATCAATAAGGACAGCAATAATTATATGCGCAACATAAACAACCGGCTGCGCAAAAATTACCGCATACTGGCCGAGCTAAACGTGGAGGGCAAAACCAAGACCACCCGCGGCAAAATGGCGTCGATGGGGTTTGACTTTGGCTACTTTACCAGCCTGCTGAACACTAAGACCGGCAATACCTACTTTTTTGTGTACGAGCAGGGCTACATGCCGCTGGAAAACGACTATTTTATTTTGGTACGAAAAGACATATCCTGATGCAGACAGTTGCTATATTAGGCTGCGGGTGGCTGGGGCTTCCGCTGGCGAAAACAATGATTGCCAATGGCATGGCGGTGAAGGGATCTACGACCTCAGCCGGTAAACTGGCGGCCTTTAAAAAAGATGGTATTGAACCGTACCTGATAACACTGCGGGAAAATGCTGTAGATGGCGACATCACAGGTTTCCTGGACTGTGCAGACATCCTTATCATCGACATTCCGCCAAAGGCAAAAAGCGGGGAGGATTTTGCGGGGAAAATGCGTACACTGATCCCGCATATCGAGACTGCAGGTATTGCCCATGTCATTTTCACCAGCTCCATATCTGTATACGGGGCAAATCAGGGCCTTGTAACAGAAGATACAGTGCCGCAGCCGGAAACAGAAAGCGGGCGGCAGCTGCTGGAAGCTGAAAAATTGCTACACGGCAACAGCTATTTTAAAACTACTGTGATCCGCCTGGGGGGGCTCATAGGCGGGGGCAGGCACCCGGTATACCACCTTGCCGGCGGGCAAAACCTGCCGGACCCCGGTGCGCCGGTAAACCTCATCCACAGGAAGGATTGCATTGGTATCATCATGGCTGTAATCCGGGAAAGTCTTTGGGGCGAACTATTCAATGCGGTATTTCCACATCATCCCACACGAAAGGAGTATTACACGAAAAAGGCGCTGGAAGCGGGATTGCCGGTTCCAGGCTTTTCCGAAGAAAATTTTTCGGCGGGAAAAGTTGTCGATGCCCAAAAAATAAAGCAAGGGCAGGGATATATTTTTAGGGGACTAATTTAAATATACCCGAGACTCCTTGCCTTGCTTATAAGTTCCTCATCATCGCCCGTGACCTGCAGAAGCCGCTTAATGCGGTATTTCCGTATTTCGATGGCACTTTCGGACAATGGAATGTATTTTGCAAGATTTTTATTTTTAATGCCTTTTGCAAGAAACAAAATGATTTTTACATCAATGTCCTCCAGTAGCACGTCGCTCTCAATAAGTCTGATGAATTCTCTTACAGTTTTTGAGTAATAGGTATCTCCCCTGAGGACCAGGCTAAATGCGTCCATCAGTTCCGTCATGGTACAGTCGCTTTTGTTAATAAACCCTTCGGGTTTTATTTTTTGGAGTATACTGCCCATAACACCGATTTCCTTTTGCATGGTCACCATAATAATCTTGCACGATGGCATGATCTGCCGTAACAGCAACGCCATGTCCTCACCGGAATAAAGTTCCTTTTCAGGATATTGTGGCATGCTGTAGTCAAGCACAGCTATGTCAAACGGGGTATCCAAATGATTATTGATTATCTCATATCCCGACCTGCAATTGTGGGCTTTAGTGAACCTAAGCTCATCATACAGGTCAAGGCTTCTGAATATAGCATTATAGCCCTCCAGTACTACGGCATGATCATCTACACCTAGTACATTTAATAATTTTACCAAACCCCTCACTTTTATATTTAACCTGATACCAAATTTATATTTTAAATATTAACTAAATTTATAATTTTTCTTCAATTAACATTTTATTATGAAATGTACACGAATAGCTTGATTAGCATAAACTAAATGAAGTGGCATTATTCCTGGATAATTTATATACTGTTTGATTTGTAGACCGGTTAAAAAAAAATACCTCTCTAGTCTGTTATTTAAAATATAAATAGACACTGAAGAGGCAATTAAAAGTAAATCAGGAAACAAATTACATGAATTCCATATATGAAAGCCAGGTTCGCCAAAACATTAAGGAACACTAAAACAAATCCTATTGAGGCATTATTATGACAGAAATATACTTTCCGGGTTTTACATTTTATAATGATTTCATTATACTTTTTGAGCCGGTTTCAATCATAATAATAAGTTTGCACAAAAGGTAAAGTGAATCTTGAATCATCGACAATAATAGTACTAACACGTCCATCTATGTATTCATAATCATATTGTACATTTGACGGATTCAAACTCGGGGTTATCGAATTAGTTGATACCGAATTGTATTTGTAAAAACTTGGATCGGAACCCATATCATAATTAATTATATTTAGATTCGAGATTCCGGTAATCTTACCTAATGGATTGATTTTTTCAGTGTCAAAAGTCCATTGTGCTGTAAACGCAACAAAATTATCCACATCTAACTGCTCATATTTCATGTTTGAGTCGCTCAGATAGGTTAATTTTTGCATACCCGGGCTGTCTGGTCTACTGATTTTTATCACATCGTTATTATTTTCTGTTTCATGGGAATATAAAACCGTGAAAGTTACCTCTCCGGTTGACCGTGACTTTTGCTCCTGTTTTATTAATTTTGAATCTGAATTGTAGTAGAATTCATTATACTCATCCAATAACGTCAAAGGCACCAGATTGCTTCCTGAATAATGATTAATTTGTGTGATAAGGTTATTTGTATACACAAATTCCTGTCTCCTTTTTTCCACATAAGAACTGGTGCCCGACATGAATTCCCTATCCCATGTTTTAATTTTTAGTCCATCGTAATCAAAAGTATGATTTATAATACTAGCGCTTGAACTGGAATTTTCTACTCTTATTCTTGAGGGTAGGTTAGCAGCGTCTTCTGTATTTGTATTTGTCTCAGGATCATCCGAACATGAGGCAAAAAAAACAGGAATAAGCAGGAATGTAAATAATTTTTTCATTTAGTGGTTTTTTTTTAAGTGGTTTAATAAAGTCTCATTCTCATACATCCACCCACGGTTACATTGATGATTCCATCCCAGGTTTTATTGGTACAACCTGCAGTATAGTTATACGTGCCCGGAGGAAGTGTAAAATTGGCGCAGCCGCCGGCACCGCACGTGGGTGTAGCGGAAGAATAATACTGTGATATCGTGCCCGATGTATTGGAAATCGTTACCGTTATGTTCCCGCAACCCAGGTCTGAAGATGTCCAGAACATAGCGCTACCCGTGGAAGATCCGCCTCCGCCACCTCCATTGAGGTCACAGTGCCCGGACCAGAAGCCCCTATTATACAAGGTTGGAATAATGTGGTCTAAAGACGGATAGGAAAACTCCATCTGGCCATCTACCAGCCGCACATAGGCATCTGCCATGCCATTATCCCACGATATGGTATTGCCGCTGATATAGCCTTTATAGAGGCCAACAGACCCAACCGACTCGCACATATAAACCCTGTTTTCAGGCTCTCCTTCAATGTTCCCGATGGCAATATCTGTCTGGTCGCCACTTGGCCCGTATGTGCGTACCCAAACGCCGTACAGCGACCCGCCGCCGCCAACGCTATCCTCCTCTTCACCTTCGCATCCTAAAAGTGTTAATGAGAGGAGTACAATTAAAAATGTACCAATATTTTTAGTTTTTGTTTTCATAATTAATTATTTCTATTTATCCTTAAACCTGTCCCTATTTATCACAATTCTCCCTATACTCTTAGCATATTGTAAACCAACCGCTTCCCATTTATTGGTATAGATCATCAGGGTATAGGCACTTACGCCATCCCTGTAACTTGCTAGGTGTTGCCCCGAATCATTGCATAAAACACCCCATTTAATGTCGAATAACTGTCCGGCCTGTCCGGCTTCGGTAGCATACTGATATTTTCCGGTGCCGTCAGGATTGAGCTGTGTCACCACGTTGGCACTCCCGTCAAAAGTGTAGTTCCCGGCTATGGTAAATGGTAATTTTTGGGTAATATATCCCTTCCCTCCAGTAGGCAGGTCTATCGCCTGTAGCTCTTTTTTATCCAGCTTGGGCAATTCCAGCAATAAATTCATGACCGTAGATTTACCGTTACTGTTGATTGTGTAGCTGCTATTGGATAGAATGGTGACCGATTCTGTGCCGGTTTCAGATACATAAGCGGCCCCGGTTTTTTTGGTGTATTTGGTTTCATATTTGCCTGCATACATAGTAGTCAGGATATCGCTTTTTAATTCAGCATAGGTGGTTACACTGGCATTGGGGTCAGACGCATAAATTCCTGATTTAAGAGTTTGCGCGTGTAGCCCTAAAAATCCTGAAACAAAAAGCAAAGTCAGAAAAAAGGTACTTGTTTTCATATACTATATTTAATTGTTGTTATTGCAAATTGTATTATCGTTGCTGCCCGATTAATTGGCCTTACCCCTTAGCCGCGCAACTCCTCCCGAAGCAATACCTTCATATTCAGTAAAATTGCCTCCTGCATAGATGTAACCTTCCGGAGAAACATATACATCATATACGTTGCCGTTAAAAGAATTTGTGACATTAAAGCCATTGTGCCTCACGCCTTCTTTGTTTAGTACCGTTATCGATTTATCAAAAACACCGCCCACAACAATTTCGTCGCCGCCCATGACAGCAACGCTCCTGGGCCATATACCCCAAACGTCCGACAGGAAATCGCTATACTCAAAAGTGTCATCGTAGGTACCGTTCGCATTTAAGCGTGCAATGCCTTCTTTGCCATTGCATTTAAAGGCTCCTGCAACAATTGCTTTACCCGAACTCTGGAATGCTATGTCGTTTATACCATGGGTCATGAGCGCATTTTGGGAGAATATGTCAAATGTTTTATCAATGCTTCCGTCCGGATTAAGTATCGCCAGATATTTGGTGTTCACTTCATTATACTTGCTGAAACGGCCACAAACCCATAATTTGCCGTTAGTGTCAAATTCGATGTCCTGAACCTCGGCAGAAAAGCCTGTACCCATTTGAAAGGCCGTATTTACCGAACCATTCCGGTTAAAGCACACCAGGTTTTTATTATAAATTACGTTATTAAATTTGAAAAAAAAGCCTCCAGCATATATCCTTCCCTGGCTGTCTTCGGCAAGTGCATATACCCCATTCCCATCAAGGCCACTTCCTCCAACATTAAAGCTGTTATCCAGTGAGCCATCATTGTTAAGCAACGCTATCCCTTTGGTTTGTTGTGCATTATTTGCGGTAAAATTACCACTCACAAGTATTTTCCCGTCAGACAGGACAAGGATGTAATATGGGTCTCCAAAAACATCTGCGAAAGAATTCTGAGTATTGAAGGAGGTATCAAGGGAACCATCGGCGTTCAGCCTGCATATAAGCCCTACAGGGGTACCCTTATAGGTAGAACCTCTTTTTGATGCTACCAGCAACTTCGATCCCTGTGGCGCTATGAAGTTTACATTAGTAGCATACTGTGCGTTTTCGAATCCCTCACCCAAATTGAATCCCTGACTTAAGGCTTCCATGTTTACGGTGTTACTGCCACCGTTATTGCCATCGTCACCGGAATTCCCAGAGTCGTCACTGCATGAGCAAAAAAGAAATAGTGCAGATAAAATGATAATTGTTTTGACTCTGATTCGCATAAATTTGTTAAGCATGGTTATTTATTTAAAAATTTAGCCGTCAAATTTATGTCGTCAGAAATTTTTAAAAAATACCCATTAATGGGTATTTTTAACAGATGCGATCAGGATAAAGGCTACACATAAAAAAACCCGCACCATTTTACTGATGCGGGTTTCGCAGTTACATGCCGGTAACTACATTACCATATCTTTACCCGCTTGTCCGGCGAGATGTACATTTTATCTCCCTCTTTAATTCCGAAGGCCTCATAAAACGCATCTACATTTTGCAGCGGTACATAGGCACGGTACATACCGGGCGAGTGCGGGTCGGTCTTTACCTGGTTTTTAATAGCCTCATCGCGTGATTTTGTCCTCCAGATGGTCGCCCAGGACATGAAGAACCTTTGCTGTGGCGTAAAACCGTCAATCAGGCCGGGATTCCCATTTTTCTTCAGGTGGAGCAGGAGTCCGTCGTAAGCAGCGTTTACGCCGCCAAGGTCGCCTATATTCTCGCCAAGGGTAAACTTGCCGTCTACATAAATGCCCGGCAGCGGCTGCAGGGCGCTGTACTGGTCGGCCAGTGCGCCGCCCAGTCCCGTAAATTGTGCCAGGTCCTCATCGCTCCACCAGTTTACCAAATTACCATCCTCATTATAACGAGATCCGGAGTCGTCGAAGCCATGCGAAATTTCATGGCCTATCACAGCCCCTATTCCGCCGTAATTTACTGCGGCATCGGCCTTGTAATCGTAAAAGGGAGGCTGGAGTATACCGGCAGGGAACACGATCTCATTGTTGGACGGGTTAAAGTAGGCGTTCACGATCTGTGGCGCCATGCCCCATTCTGTCTTGTCAACAGCCCGGCCCAATTTTTCCAGGTCGCGCTGCCACCTCCATCGGGATACGTTCTTCATGTTGCTGAAGAAGGAGCCATCCTCTTTGGGGCTTTGTATAGCCAGCGCCGAATAGTCCTTCCACTTGTCAGGATAGCCTATCTTTATGCTAAGCTTGCGTAGTTTCTTTACAGCGTTATCCCGCGTAGACTGCGCCATCCACGGCAGGCGGTTAATACGGTTTTCATAGGCCTGCATTACGTTCTGTATCATGCTTTCGGCTTTGGCCTTTGCTTCGGCAGGGAATTTCTTTTCTACATACAGTTTGCCAAGCGCTTCGCCCACAGTACCGTTGATGGTTTGCAGGGCGTTCCTGTCGCGTGATTCTTCTTTCAGCGCCCCCTTTAGGGTCTTGCTGTAAAACTCCCAGTTGGCCGTTTCAATACTGGTAGAAAGATAGCCGGAGGCTTTGTTGAGCAACGTCCATTTCATATAGGCCTTCCAACTGTCAATGTCCTTTTCAGCGAATATTTTTTCAAGGGTTGCCATATATTTTGGCTGCGACACTATAAGTGTATCAACTTTTGGTATCCCTACTGTTGCAAGGTACTTAGTCCAGTCTACCGATGGGGAAATATCCTGTAGCTGTGCCACGGTCATAGGGTTGTAGCTTTTCCTGCGGTCGCGGCGTTCCACTCTGTCGAGCCTGGGTTGTGCCATTGCGATTTCAATCGCGAGCACATTTTTTGCGGCAATCGCTGCGTCTTTTTGCTTATAGCCAATGTATGTCAGCATCCGGGCAACATGGGCTACATATTTTTCGCGCTTTTCTTTTGAGTCGGCATCGTCAGATACGTAGTAATCCCTGTCGGGCAGTCCAAGGCTTCCCGGGCTGACAGATACTACATTACGGTTGCTGTTCTTTGCATCGGTGCCTATGTTTACGCCAAAAAAACCAATGCCTCCTTCGGGCTCCATTTCCATGAGGAGCGCCTGTAAGCTCTTCACATCGTTTACTGCATCAATCTTTGCCAGGTACGGTTTCAGCGGCTTGATGCCTGCTTTATTGCGCGCCACCGTATCCATTATAGTTTTGTACAGGTTGGCCGCCTTGCCCTGGTCAGTATCGGGGGCAAGTTTTTTGTTTGCCGCCGCTTCTTTAAGTATGGCAAGGGCATCATTATTGGTGGTTTCCCGCAACTGGTCAAAGCTCCCCCAGCGGGTTTTGTCGCCCGGTATTTCGGTTTGGTCCATCCATGTCCCGTTTACATAACGAAAAAAGTCGTCGGCAGGACGCACCTTTGTATCCATAAAAGACAGATTGATGCCCGGCTTTTCCTGCCTGTCATCCTTGGTTTGCGCATTTGCACTGTCTGCAGCTACTACAGCAGTAACAGCAAGCGCCATGTTTACATATAATTTCATAGTTTATGTTTTCGTTGTTTGCTTGTTTCACAAAAATAGAATGTAACCCTTCAAATACCTTTCCGAAATATGTTAAATGTAGTTTTCCGTTCATTTTTAGCACTCTATAATTTCAATTTGTCCTGTTATGTCCTGCGTTCTTTCGTAATTTTGCAGAAATTTTCTCCCATGCTCGCGTTCTTCAAAAAATACAGGATCTTTTTTATTGTCCTCGGACTAATATCCGCTATTATACTTACCTTGTTCTATACAGCGCTCAAGCCCAGGAAAGTTTTGAAAGTGTACAGCCCCGCTGATGTGAACCCCGAGATGGTCGACTCTATGGTGCAATATATCAACCGTAACCACAAGGTGGCCGATTTTGCCTTTACCAACCAAAATGGAAAAATTATTACGCAAAAGGATTATAAGGGCAGGATTTACGTGGCCGACTTCTTTTTTACCACCTGCCCAAGCATCTGCGTACCTATGGGCAACAATATGGCATGGCTGCAGGGCCAGGTAAAAGATATGCCCGATGTGATGCTGCTTTCCCATACCGTAATGCCGAAGATTGACAGTGTGCCCGTGCTTAAGGCGTATGCCGAAAAGAAAGGCGTGATCGACAGCAAGTGGAACCTGGTAACAGGTAATGAAAAAGACATTTACTACATAGCCCGCCAATCGTACCTGGCCGCAAAAACCAACAACTCAGCCGACCTCTACGACATGGTGCATACCGAAAATTTCGTCCTTGTTGATAAAAAAGGCCGCATCCGCGGCTTTTATAACGGGACACTTTTAGACGAAGACCCTCCCAAAGGGGAAAAGAACGTCAAACAACTGCTTGAGGATATAAAGTGGCTGCGTGAGAATGAGTAGAATACTAAACTAATTCGTAGCTTTGCAATCTGAATTGATTCTAAATAAAAGCATTGAAGACGACCCTCGCTGCCCTGAAAAAAGGCCAGAAAGCCACCATCATCGATTTTAATATCGATGCCATCCCGCTCAAGCTGCTCGAAATGGGCTGCCTGCCCGGCAATGTGGTGGAATTATTACAGGTAGCGCCGCTGGGGGATCCTATTTATATTAATGTGAACGACAGCCATGTGGCCATCCGCCTGGAGACAGCACTGGAGATTGATGTGGAACTGCTAACCATCACTTCCCGTTAATGGCTAAATTACTCAAAATAGCGCTGATTGGCAATCCGAATACCGGAAAAACCTCGGTATTTAACCATCTCACGGGACTAAACCAGCAGGTGGGCAACTATCCCGGCATAACTGTAGAACGAAAAACCGGCAGCTGCAAACTGCCCGGAAATGTAAAAGGCAGCATCATTGATCTGCCCGGAACCTACAGCCTCAATGCCAGCTCGATAGATGAAAATGTGGTAATAGAGCTGCTGCTGAATAAAACCGACAAAGATTTCCCCGACCTTGCCGTGGTGGTAACCGATGTTGAAAACCTGAAGCGCAACCTCCTGCTATTTACGCAGATAAAAGACCTGGAGATACCCACGATACTTGCCATAAACATGGCCGACAGGATGGATAAAAAAGGCATCAGCCTGGATTTGCCTTATCTGGAGAGCCGCCTGAATACAAAAATAGCATTGATAAGCTCACGCAAAGGCACCGGAATTGCCGGCCTTAAGGAGCTTATTGTAAATTATAAGGACCTCTCTACCGAGCCGTGCCTGAATGCCTCATCCATCGACCCGGATTATTTCGGGAGGCTCCGCAAAGCGTTTCCAAATGAGCTTCTGTACAAGCTCTGGCTGCTTATTACCCAGGATGCCAACTTTGGCCTGTCGCACAAAAATGAGCTGATGGGTACGTCGTACACCAAAACACGCGCTGACCTGAAGCGGCTACAGCAAAAGGAAACCATAAAACGCTACCAGTTCATCAACGACGTGCTCAAAGTGGGCCAGGTAATTGATACCTCCAAAGCAAAAGACCTCCGTGCGCGCCTGGACAGGGTACTTACACATAAAATATTTGGCTACGTAATTTTTCTGGCCATACTCATGCTCATTTTCCAGTCGATCTTTTCATGGTCTGAAGTACCTATGGGGCTTATCGAGGACGGTACTGCATGGCTGTCTAACTTTATTTTGGGGAATATGGCCCCCGGTAAACTTAGCGATCTGCTTGCCAACGGCGTGGTGTCCGGAATAGGTGGGGTGGTCATCTTTATCCCGCAAATCGCGTTCCTTTTCCTTTTTATATCATTACTTGAGGAGAGCGGTTACATGAGCCGCGTAGTGTTCCTGATGGACCGCCTCATGAAGCCCTTCGGCCTTAGCGGAAAAAGCGTGGTGCCGCTTATATCGGGTACTGCCTGTGCTATACCGGCCATCATGGCGGCCCGAAACATAGAGAACTGGCGCGAAAGGCTGATTACTATACTGGTAACGCCGTTTACCACCTGTTCGGCGAGACTGCCTGTGTACATCATACTCATATCGCTCATTATACCCGAGGGTACTGTATGGGGTATATTCAACCTGCAGGGACTTACGCTTATGGCGTTATATGTCCTCGGTTTTATGGTGGCCATCCTGTCGGCCTGGATATTGAATAAAATACTTGATGTAAAGCACAAAAGCTTTTTCGTGGCCGAAATGCCCAATTACAAACTGCCATTGCTGAAAAACGTGGGCCTCAATGTATTGGAAAAAACCAGGTCTTTTGTATATGGCGCCGGTAAAATAATATTAGCATTGTCTATCGTCATCTGGTTCCTGGGGTCGCATGGGCCGGGGAATGATTTTGAGAATGCGGAGCAAATCGTAAAAGAACAGAAGCGCAATCCGCTTACCCCCGAACAGTTTGACCATGCCGTAGCCTCCTACCAGCTCGAGCATTCGTACATTGGGATCATCGGAAAGTCAATTGAGCCGGTTATCCGCCCGCTCGGCTACGACTGGAAAATAGGCATTGCCATTGTGTCGTCTTTTGCCGCACGCGAAGTGTTTGTGGGTACGCTTGCCACCATTTACAACATTGGGAACACCGACAACGAAGCCACAATAAGGGAGCGCATGGATGCTGAAATTGACCCCCTAACCGGAAAAAAAGTGTTCAATTTTGCCACGGGCATATCATTGCTGCTGTTTTATGCGTTTGCCATGCAGTGCATCAGTACGCTCGCCATAACCAAAAAAGAAACCAACTCCTGGAAATGGCCAATGATACAATTATTCGGCATGAGCGCTTTTGCCTATGTAGTTTCGTTAATTGCTTACCAGCTCCTTAAGTAATGGAAATACAAAGCATCATAGCGTATATACTTGTTGCAGGGGCAGTGGCATTTCTGGTGAAGAAATTCTTTTTTAAGAAGAAAAAGAAGAAGGGTGGCTGTGAGGATTGCGGGTGCCATTAAATTTCGGTCACCTGCAAGGTTTTTTCTAACCTTGTAGGTCTAAATGCTAATTACCCTTTAGAATTGTTTTTACGCCTAATCTGCCGTCTCGCAATCTCCCACGGGATATAGTCTTCCTCTTTAAAGTTTTGCATCCTCCTGCGTACTTCTTCCTTATGCCATTCAGGAATTATAAAATCTTCTTCCATATTTATTAGTTATTACCTATAAGGCCCTAATGACCTTGCAGGAGTTTATATCTATCTTATCCCAACGCCACATCCAGTGTCATCATGACCACAAAACCGCCAATGAAACCCAGGGTGGCAATATCGGTGTTTTTGTCCTGCTGGGTTTCGGGGATCACCTCTTCAACCACCACAAATATCATGGCTCCAGCGGCAAAGGCCAGCGCATAAGGCAGCATGGGTGTAAAAAACGTTACCGCTACCGCGCCCAGCACTCCCGCAACAGGCTCTACCAATGCGGACGACTGTCCGTACATAAAGCTTTTTCTGCGGCTCATGCCCATCCGCCGTAGCGGCATGGATACGGCAATGCCTTCGGGAAAATTTTGTATCCCAATGCCAATAGCCAATGTAAGCGCCCCGGCTATTGATGCTTCGGGAATGCCCGCCGCAACACCGCCAAAGAGTACGCCAACGGCCAGGCCCTCGGGAATGTTGTGCAGCGTTATGGCGAGGACCAGCAAAGTAGTACGCTGCCATGGCGTTTTGGTTTTTATTCCTTCTACCTCCTCCTCCTTAAAATTGATGTGCAGGTGGGGCAATGCCTTGTCCAGCCCAAATAGGAAAATGGCACCAAGTATGAACCCCA
This sequence comes from uncultured Flavobacteriaceae bacterium, assembly GCA_942492845.1. Classification (GTDB taxonomy): domain Bacteria; phylum Bacteroidota; class Bacteroidia; order Flavobacteriales; family Flavobacteriaceae; genus Flavobacterium. Next base: position 53,318 of record OW818646.1, read on the forward strand.
CGGCTGCCGGTATTACTTTAGTAAACCCCTCGCCATCGCTCATCTCTATAGCAGGCGCCAGCAGGCTCCAGTAACTGGCTGCCACCATGACACCGCCGGTAAAACCCAGCATCCCGTCGAGCACGGCGCGCTTCATGTTCTTAAAAAAGAATACGACGGATGCTCCCAGTGCCGTAAGGCCCCAGGTAAAAAGCGTGGCATACAGGGCCGCGAGTACAGGCGGTATGCTTTCAAAATACTGTACTATGCTTTCGAACATATATCTAAACTGGTTTTACGAACAGGTTGGCGGCAATTTTATTGGAAACGGTCACATACCTGTCACCGATGCGGAGGGTAAGCGACATATCAAAATCTTCCTTGCTGATGATATCTATCGCTGAGCCGAGGGCTATCTGCTGCTTGTCCAGGTATTGCAGGAATGGGGGCGAACTGTCCTTTACTCCTACACACATCACCTTTTTGCCAACAGCCATTTCGGAAAGGAGCTTTTTATCCATCTTGGCAATTTTGCCGTTGCGGTCAGGAATGGGGTCGCCGTGGGGATCTTCGGTCGGGAAGTCGAGGAACTCGTCGAGTTTATCCGTCAGCTTTTCGCTCTTAATATGCTCCAGCTGTTCGGCCACATCGTGTACTTCATCCCATGAAAAATTTAGTTTTTCCACCAGGAATACCTCCCACAGGCGGTGCTTGCGTATGATCATGAGGGCGGTGAATTTGCCTTTGTCCGTGAGTTCCACGCCCTGGTATTTTTTATAAATGACCAGGTCTTTATCCGCCAGCTTCTGCACCATATCGGTAACGGATGACGGCTTGCTTTCCATTACATTCGCAATTGCATTGGTCGTCACGCCCTTGCCGGCATTGTGTGAAAGATGATAAATTACCTTGAGATAGTTTTCTTCAGAATAGGTCATTAACAACAAATTATAAACAAATATAAAATAATTTTTAGGTAAGCCTAAATATTTAGATGCTAAAATTCTGCTAAATACGCTAATTTTGGAAGTAATGAAGCATTACGATTACATTTTTGCAGGCGCTGGGCTCTCGTCGCTAATGACGGTTTACAAAATGGCTGTGAGCAGACGCTTTGCCAATACTACTATTTTGCTTATTGACCCGAATACTAAGAAAGACAACGACCGTACCTGGTGCTTTTGGCAAAAAGGCAGCGGAAACTGGGATGCCATCGTTCATAAAAAATGGGAAACCGCAATTTTTGCCAATGAGCAATGGCGCAAAATCCTTGATTTTGGAGGCTATTTATATAAAATGCTGAGGGGCATCGATTTTTATAATTTTGTATTTGAAGAACTGCGCAGGCATCCCAACATAGCAATCATTAACCAAAAAGTTACTGACTATGGTGATTCCGGTGAAAATGTGTTTGTAAAGACGGAAACGGAAAGTTTTACCTGCACCACCCTCTTTAATAGCATTTACAATCCGCAACTCCCGCTTTCACAAAGAAAATATCCGGTACTGCAGCAACATTTCATAGGGTGGCATGTACAAACTAACGAGGCTGTATTCAACCCGGAACAGCCTGTTTTTATGGATTTTAGCATTCCGAAACTTGGCAACACGCGGTTTATGTATGTACTGCCTTTTACTGAAAATGAGGCCATTGTGGAGTACACCCTTTTTTCTAAAGACCTGTTACCGATAGCGGAATATGAAAATGCGATAGTGAACTATCTGAAAGGTATGGGGGTAACAGCCTACGAAATCATAGACAAGGAGAAAGGCAGCATCCCGATGACATCGTACCCATTTTGGAAAAACAACTCGAAAAACATCATCAACATCGGTTCGGCGGGTGGGTGGACAAAGGCGAGCACAGGGTATACCTTTAGCAGTGCCGATAAATTGTCGGGGAAGCTTGTAGATTTTCTTCTAATGGATAATCCTGATATGAGGGATTTCCATAAAAAAAGCCGCTTTTGGTTGTATGACCTGTTATTATTGGATGTACTTGCCGAAAAAAACCATAAAGGCGGGGAGATATTCTCAGCCATGTTCCGCAAAGGGAAGGCGGCACCAGTGTTTAAATTCCTTGATGAGGAAACCAATTTTGCGGAAGAGCTGGAGGTGATCTGGCAGTGCCCGAAGGGGTTGTTCATCAATGCGCTTCTAAAAAGGATTATGCATCTGTAATAAAAATAATTGCGGTTATATTGCAGATGAAATTTCCGTATCTTTGTACAATAATTAATTAATATAAAATTATGTATCCTGAAGAATTAGTAAGGCCGATGCGTGCAGAACTGTCTGACGCAGGCTTTGAAGAACTATATACTGCCGGCGATGTGAAAGATGCATTGTCTAAAGAAGGCACTACCCTTGTTGTAGTAAACTCGGTTTGCGGATGCGCGGCGCGCAATGCACGCCCGGGCGCCAAAATGAGCCTGGACGGCGCCAAGAAGCCGGACCACCTGATCACGGTTTTTGCAGGTGTAGACAAAGAAGCTGTAGACGAGGCAAGGACGCAGATGTTCCCTTTCCCCCCCTCATCACCGAGCATGGCATTGTTTAAAAACGGTGAGCTGGTGCATATGCTGGAGCGCCACCACATTGAAGGCCGACCTGCCGACCTGATCGCAGAGAACCTTAAAGATGCTTACGAAGAGTTTTGCTAGTCAGCAAACGTTGAAGATTATACTGAACCACGCAATTTGCGTGGTTTTTTATTATGGACATAATTTGAAAAATAAGTTGTGGATCATCCTCGTTTCATCAAAAAAGTGATCCTCATCACAGCAACTATGCCTGCATAGCAAAAATTTTTCGTATTCCATAAAAAGGGTTTACTTTTACGGGAATTTTTAAAGACATCGATGGAAAAGATATTATCCTATCCCCTATCCATACTCTATTATCTTGTTTTTGGCCTTTTCCTGGTCATCTTCCATCCGGTGCAGTGGGTATGCCATAATGTGTTCGGCTACCAGGCCCATAAAAAGAGTGTCGACATACTGAATTTTTTCCTTGTACGCAGCTCACACTTATTGGGCACGACTTTTGAGTTCAATAATATAGACCGTGTGCCGAAGGGTGTGCCGCTCATCATTGTGGCCAACCACCAAAGCATGCACGATATACCGCCCATCATCTGGTTCATGCGGAAGTTCCACCCCAAATTCATTAGCAAGAAAGAACTGGGTAAAGGGATACCAAGCGTATCATACAATTTAAGGCATGGTGGCAACGTACTGATAGACAGAAAAGACCCTAAACAGTCGATCCCCGTTATAAAACACCTTTCGGAGTACATCCAGCAACATAACCGTGCCGCCGTAATTTTCCCCGAAGGGACACGTAGCAAGACCGGGGAGCCAAAGCGCTTTTCCGAAAATGGTATTAAAATACTTTGTAAATACGCCCCTTCTGCGTACATTGTACCAATTAGCATCAATAATTCATGGAAAATGGTACAATACGGGCAATATCCGTTGGGATTAGGCAACCGATTGACTTTCACAGTTCAGGAACCTTTTGCTATTAAAGATATTCCTTTTGCAGAAGTGATGGAGCGCACAGAGAACGCAGTAATACAAGGAATAAAAAACTAAGATATTATGTCTATACAAAATGTTAGGCTTGAGGTGATGCAGCTACTCGAAAAGGATGTAAATACCTTTGTTGATGACTACCTCATACCTGTTGAAAAAATCTGGCAGCCAACCGACCTGCTGCCCGATTCCCAAAGCGAGGGTTTTTACGATGAAGTAAAAGAACTCCGTGAGATTGCAAAGGACCTGCCGTATGACTTTTGGGTTGTGATGGTAGGAGATACTATTACCGAAGAGGCGCTCCCTACCTATGAGTCATGGCTCATGGATGTGGAGGGCATTAACCAGGTGGAAGAAGGCGGTAACGGATGGTCCAAATGGATACGAAGCTGGACCGGCGAGGAGAACCGCCACGGCGATGTGCTAAACAAATATCTGTATCTTTCCGGCCGCGTGAATATGCGCGAGGTCGAAATAACCACCCAGCACCTCATCGGCGACGGTTTTGACATTGGTACCGGACGCGACCCTTATAAAAACTTTGTGTATACGAGCTTCCAGGAGCTTGCTACCTATATATCGCACAACCGTGTATCGCAGCTTGCCAAGAAATATGGCGACAACAAGCTGTCCAAAACATGCCGCCTCATTGCGGGCGACGAGATGCGCCACCACCAGGCGTACAGCGAGTTCATTAACCGCATATTCCAGGTGGACCCCAGTGAAATGATGCTGGCGTTCCAGTATATGATGAAGCAAAAAATCGTGATGCCGGCGCACTTCCTCAGGGAATCCGGGCAACAGATAGGCCAGGCGTTTGAGCAGTTTTCCGATTCGGCACAACGCATTGGGGTTTATACCGCACTAGATTATGTTGACATCCTTCGCAAGCTGATCGAGAAATGGCAGATCGATAAAATCAACGGGCTGACATCCGAAGCCGAAAAAGCACGCGACTTCCTGATGAAGCTGCCGGACCGTATGGCACGTATCTCCGAAAGGCTTGTGATTCCGGAAGAATCGCATATCTTTAAGTGGGTTACCCCTGCATTGGTAAAATAATATTAGAAGCTGCTTTAGGGCAGCTTTATTTTTGTCAGCCGTCGCTAATTAAATATGAGTTAACGTCCATTACCAATTCATGAAAATTAATGTACTTTGTACCTGAAATAATCACTCCATGAACAACCTAGTCGACATTACCATTGCCTTTGTAAAAGCACAGCTTGCCAACGCCGAGGGCGGCCACGACTGGTTCCACATCGAGCGGGTGTACAACAATGCCATGCTCATTGCCAGGGGCGAGGACTGCGACCTGCTCGTAGTACAACTTGGGGCACTGCTGCACGACATTGCCGACAGTAAGTTTCACGATGGCGATGAAACCGTGGGACCAACACTAGCCTGGCGGTTCCTGTCGGCGCAGGGTGTAGCCGAGGAGACCATTATCCACGTGGTGAACATCATTGAGAATATTTCCTTCAAGGGCGGCAACTTCGAGAAGAAATTCGATTCCATAGAGCTGGATATCGTGCAGGACGCCGACCGCCTTGATGCCTTGGGCGCCATTGGCATAGCACGTGCCTTTAACTATGGGGGATTCAAAAACCGGGCGCTGTACGATCCTGCCATTGCACCCAACCTCCAGATGGATAAAGAGGAATACAAGAAAACTACGGCACCCACCATCAACCATTTTTACGAAAAACTGCTCTTGCTGAAAGACCGCATGAATACCGCTACCGGAAAGAAAATAGCCGAAGACCGCCACAACTACATGGAAGGCTTTCTGGAGCAGTTTTATGGGGAGTGGAACGGAGAGAGATAGTTATTTACTCTTTATGCACATCCTTAAATTTTAGCATATCGCCTAACCGCTGCTCTTTTTCATTATCAAAACCACAGGAAGTCGTAAACTCTTTTGGGTTTTCATAAGTCCCGAAAAGCATGTCCCACCACACAATGTCGCTATAATTATTCGTATGCTTGTTATATTCATGGTGAATACGGTGCATTTCCGGGCGCTGGAAAATATAGCCTATCCATTGCGGTGTCTTTATATTGGTATGGTAAAAAAATTCGCCCAAAGCTGTACAAACGGTATATATTCCCGCCGCCTCCAGGCTAAGCCCCAGTAGCGAATATACAAGCAGGCTGCCGATGACAGAATTTACAGTCATCTCTAAAGGATGCTTGTAAAATGAGGTAATAACCTCGATACGCTGCGGGCTGTGGTGTATCTGGTGGAAGCGGGTCCACAGGAAGTCGACTTTATGCCTCCAACTGTGCCACCAATAAAAAATGAATGTTGCAATAAAGTAGGCAATCAGTCCGCCAACAACGGGAGATACATGTTCGGACAAATGAAATAATGAGAATGACGAAAGCCACTTTTCCCACGAGATGCCTGCCAGCAGCACAACACCGAGCTGGATAAAATTCACGGCAAGGACACGTATGGTCCATGTAGGCAATTCGGGCAGCTTCCAGCCCAGGTTGAGCCGCTCGATAAGGAAGCAGGCGGCAAATGCGATAAAGATAATGGTAAGCATGGTTGATAGTTTTTAATTATAAATGAAAGTAAGTTCCGTAAACACATAATTCCCGAAACTACGGCCAACACTATTGCAGTAATTTTTAATTTTAAAAATTAAAAACCCCACACCTCCCCGCCGTAATGGGAAAGCATGGGGTTACCGCTAAGCGTTATATATTTTGTGCTTCGGCCTGTTTCAGGTCACGGGTATTTTTTTGTACGGCTATCGACGCAAAAAGGCTCAGCGCGAATGCCATCCCGAAGAAACCTTTCTCACTCAGCATTAGGTCGGCGTTCCATAGTCCCACGATCAGCAGCACCACTGCGGCAATGGTGGTAAACCAGCTGATGCCATAGTACATATCCGTTACCGGGATGCCCTCCAGGCGGTCGCGCACGCTTTTTTGCACGGAGATCACCGAGAACAGCCCAAAAAGCAGGATGGTAAAATAGTAGCCCTTTTCGTTCATCGCCATTTCAGCATTGAAAAGCCCGATGCAGAATGCCGTCATCCCTATGAGCAGCGCCATCCAGGAGGCGCCCACAAAGGCAGGACTCGGTTTTAGCATCAGCATGCCATTTACAACAGTTTCTTTTTTCATAGTTTCGGAAGTTGTAGCTTCCTGTGGTTTTAGCGGTTCCATAATTTATTGTTTAAAATTACAGGACAAATCTCCGTTAAAAGCAGGAACTCTGAAACTCAATTTTAAATTGAAACTGACTATATTAAAAGTAATATAATTACTTTTATATTGTACTAAAACAATTTTTATGAACAGCCTCAATGAAATTGTAAACTTGATGAGCATAGAAGAAAGGAAAGCTTTCAAAGTATATCTTCATGCCCGGAATAAGCGTAATGATGTTCAGAATATCCGTCTTTTCAAATCTATTGAAACTGACGATATAAATGAAAATAAAATAAAATTAAACGGCAAAAAAAGTATTGATGCCTACCATGCCCTGCGCAAAAGGCTGTACGATACCCTGGTGGACTTCATGGCAAACCGCGCTTTCGAGAAGGGCACTTCCGAACAACATGAAGTGTTGCGCCTTATAGTGGTCAGCCGTCTTTTTTTTGAGCACAAACTGTATAAAGCTGCTTTTAAATGTTTGGCAAAAGCCGAAGTGAAAGCCCTGAAGCTGGATCATTTTAGCCTGCTTAACGAAATTTACCAGCTACAGGTGCAGTTTGCCCATTTTAATTCGGCCCCGGAGCTTGGGGAAATAATCGAAAAATACAACGCCAACAGCCAAAAAATGGAAATGGAGGAAAAGCTCAACCTGGGATATGCGCTTCTTCGGAAGGAGTTGGCAGAGATTTACCACAAAGGAAAAGTGGTCGATTTCCGGATGTTGGCTAAAGATACTATGGCGGCACGGGGCATTTCGCTGGACGATATACTGTCGTTCAAATCGCTGTACCAGATATTGTTCATTGCCAATGAATATGCCTCCATGAACAGTGATTATGGACTGGTGGAGCCTTTTACAGAGAAAAGCTATGCCTTTATCTCCGCAAAGGAAGACAAAGCCGAAGGACAGCTGTACTACCATATTTACATACTGTACCTTTTGGCCAACATGCATTTTCGCAACCGGCGCTTTGCTGAATCGGGACTATACCTTGAGAAAATGCATGCTCAGATGCAAAAGCAGTCGGCAAAATACCACAGCCGGTTTGTACTGCGCTACTCACTGCTCATGGCGCTAAATGAAAACTATACCGGCCTTTGGGAGGCCGCCCTGCAACGTGCCGAAAGTACTCTTAATGACGCATCGGCCAAATCGGATCCGGTGGATGTAAACGACCTGCGGATGTGTGCCGTAATACTTAGCCTGCAGCAAAACGACACCGCAGTTTTTAAGCACTTAAAACTATTTGCCCACAGCGATACGTGGTACGAGAAGAAAATGGGGATGGACTGGGCCATCAAAAAAAGCCTGGTGGAAATTTTGGCCCATGCCGGTTTTGACAATGTGGAGTTGGCGCTTTCCCGCCTCAAAAGCTTTAAGCGCCGCTACAAAAAGTACCTTTCCGATGTAAAGGAAACTCGGGTGTTTGCCTATGCCCAACTGGTAGAGCGCTATTTACTGAAGCCGGAAACAGCAGGGCATCCTAATTTTAAAAGAGAGATTCTTAACCTGAAGGGAGCAGGCACACAAGATGACATTTTTGTAGTCAGCTTTATGGCGTGGCTCATCGCAAAGGCGGATAAAAGGCCGGTGTATGAAGTGATACTGGAAATGGTAGAGCTACATTGATTACTAAATCAATATTTCCGGGCAGCACTCTCAGTAACTGGCCTAAATTTTATAGGGATTAATTTTCAACCATAGCTTATCCATGGTGGAATGCAGAGGTAACTTAGTTACTCCGTGCAGTAAATTAGAAACTCCTTATTGACCTTGTGGTAAAAAATTTAGGCCAGTCACTAAATGCTACTCCCGGAACAGGGCCTTCAGTTCTGTAGCATCGTGCGGGCTCATTTTACCGGCAAGCACAAGGCTCAGCTGCTTCCTGCGCAGTGCGGCATCAAAGCGCTGTTGTTCGAGTTCGGTTTGCGGCTCAATGGGGGGTACTTCCACCGGGCGGCCTGTCTCATCCACCGCTACAAAAGTATATATGGCTTCATTTGCCTTTGCCCTCGTCCCCGACTCACGGTCCTCTGTCCACACATCGATGAAAATCTCCATTGACGACTTGAACGTACGCGATACCTTCGCCTCGACAGTCACCACGCTTCCCAACGGAATAGCACGGTTAAAGGCCACGTGGTTCACCGATGCCGTTACCGTAATGCGGCGTGAATGCCTGCGCGCAGCAATACTGGCAGCGCGGTCCATACGGGCCAGGAGCTCGCCCCCAAAAAGGTTATTGAGCGGGTTGGTCTCACCGGGAAGCACCAGGTCGGTCATGATACAAGCGGAATCGGAAGGATATTTTGGCTGCATTGCTTTTTTTGGCAAAGATAGTATAGAAGAAAAGAAAATTCTATCGAATGAAGGTTGGATTTTTGCCGCTTTTAAAATGCAGTATAAAGTTGTTTACGTCCTGCTCCCCCTCTCCTTTGGAAAGGACTGGGGGTGATAACAAAAAATCCCCCTTTCGGAAGATTTAAATTATAATTCTTTTACCAGTATCCAGGCTTCCCTGTTTACGGTTTTGTGTAGTTCCTTCATCTTTTCGCTGGCCTCAGCGTGGGTCGCGTAGCTGCCATACAGCACCGGGTACAACCCGTATTTGTTCATTCCGATCACGCGTGCTTTAAAGCCTTTCGCGATAAGCTGCGCCGCGGCCTTTTGTGCATTGGCCTCGCTTTTAAAAGCGCCCGCCACCACATGGTAAGGCAGTACGGTATATTCTTCCTTAACAGGAAGCTTAACCGCCGGCATGGGGTTGTCTATAAAAAAGGTAGCCTGCTGTATCTTCTGCTGTACTTTTTCCTGCACTGCATTTTCAACAACCAGCGTTTGTGTAGCGATCTCGTGGTTGCGGTAGGCCGCGAATCCCGCGCCGCCCACACCTGCCGTCACGGCAAATACCGCGGCATATTTCAGGTACGAATAATTCTTTCTTCGTTCAGGGGTAAACGCTACAGGCGCCAGTTCCTCGATCGCCTCGGCCTGTTGTTTGTATTCCTCCCTTTTTAAAGAAGGCGATACCACAGCGCTAAGCCCAAAGGCATCGGTCAGGTAATTGATGGGTGTATCGGGTGTAAACACAATACTGCCTTCAATATTACGGGACATCTCGCCGAGGTTCTTTATCCCCAGGGTTTCCCTGCGGCCCAGCTTGTCCATCCACGCATCAACCGACTGCTCAATACTGGCAACCGCCTGGTCATAAGAAATTTTTTCCTGCAATGCGATATGGTTGGCCAAAAGCCCGTCATTATTTTTTAAATTCGCATTAAAGGAAATGAGTTTTTTTGGAGGATAGAACGTATTGGACGCCGTATCCAGCTGTGCCGTGCGGATTTCGGTAAGGAATGCCCCGAACCCCGGAACGGTAACGCACTGGTAGCGATACAATAAAGCCGATATGTGTTTTTCTATCATCATAGAAACAAAATTAACCATTCGCGGATGAAACAAAAATTTTATCCACAAATTTTATTAACAATGCCAAAATGATTAGTTAACCGCCTGTAAACATGTATTAATGACTGACACTGAATTACTTAATGCGCTCGCCCTGCTCCGTGTAGAGGGCGTGGGCGATATCGTGGCCAAGCGCCTCATAAATCACCTCGGTTCTGCCGAAGCCGTTTTTAAAGCCAAAAGATCGGAAATAATTGCTATTGAAGGTATTGGCGATATCCTGTACAACAACCTTAAAAACCCCAATGTTTTTGCTTTGGCTGAAGCCGAAATGAAATTTATCCAAAAGTCCGGGATCACTCCATTATATTACCTGGAACCCGATTATCCGGAAAGGCTGCGCCATTGCATTGACGGGCCGGTGGTATTGTTTTCATCCGGGAACATAAACCTGCAATCCCGAAAAACCATCAGTATCGTAGGCACACGGCAGATGACATCCTATGGCGCCGACTTCTGCCGGAAGCTCATTGAAGACCTCGCGCCGCTCGACCCGGTCATCATCAGCGGGTTTGCCTACGGAGTGGATATCCATGCGCATAACATCGCCATGGAGCAAAACCTGCAGACTATAGGCGTGGTAGCACATGGCCTGAACCAAGTGTACCCGAAGCCCCATAAAAAATATGTGTCAAAGATGGAGGAGAATGGTGGGTTCTTCACCGAGTTCTGGAGTACTTCCAATCCCGACAAAGAGAATTTCGTGAGGCGCAACCGCATCGTTGCCGGGTTGTCCGAAGCGACCATTATTATCGAAAGCGCCGACAAGGGTGGCTCGCTCATTACCGCCAATATCGCCAACGACTATAACCGCGACGTGTTTGCCGTGCCGGGCCGCGTGTCCGACAAATACAGCATGGGGTGCAACAACCTTATAAAAAGCCAGCGCGCCAACCTGCTTACCAGTGCCGCCGACCTTATATATATACTCAACTGGGAATTGGAGGACAAAAAATCAAAGCCCGTGCAAAAGCAGCTCTTTGTTGTCCTTGAAGGCGACGAACAAAAAGTGTACGACTACCTCCAAAAAAGCGGAAAGGAACTCATGGACATCATCGCCCTCGAATGCGACATGCCCATCTTCAGGCTTTCGTCATTATTATTAACGATGGAACTCAAAGGCGTTATACGGCCATTACCGGGAAAATTGTTTGAGGCGATTTGATTTCAGTCCTCCTTCCTGTACGTTATTCCATTTCGAGCGCAGCGCAGCGTAGTGGAGAAATCTCAATAGTATTTACATTATCACCTGAGATTTCTCTCTCCTCCGCCGCCGCGGATCCGTTCGAAATGGAAAATGCTCCTTTCCATATAACGTTATTCCATTTCGAGCGCAGCGCAGCGGAGAAATCTCAATCAATACCGAAGACAACCTCACAACCCTAACATTCGATATATAATATTAAAGAACCTAAAGGTCACAAAAACCTTTAGGCTCTCTTCGTATTCATGATTTGAGGGTTTAGTGGGCCTGGTATCCCAGTTTCTCCCTAACCCTGCCCAAAACTTCATTCGCCACAGCCGAAGCTTTTTCCGCGCCTGCCTTTAGCGCCAGGTCCACTTCGGGGAGGTTGGTCATATAGTAATGGTACTTCTCCCTCACGTCTTTAAATTTCTCCACGATAAGCTCGAACAGCGCCTGCTTGGCATGGCCGTAGCCGTAGTTGCCGCCAAGGTAATTTGCCTTCATGGCTTCAATTTGTTCCGGCGAGGCAAGCAGTTTATAAATAGCGAAAACATTATCGGTATCCGGGTCTTTCGGTTCCTCCAATGCCTTACTGTCGGTCTGGATACCCATCACCTGCTTGCGCAGCGCTTTATCGTCAAGGAAAATATTGATGGTATTGTTGCGCGACTTGCTCATTTTCTCCCCATCGGTTCCGGGTACAATTTTCGTATCCTCACTGGTAATAGGCTCCGGAAGTACAAACGTCTCGCCCATCTGGTGGTTAAAGCGTGCCGCCACATCGCGTGCAAATTCCAAATGCTGCAGCTGGTCTTTGCCTACCGGTACATAGTTGGCATCATACAATAGTATGTCGGCTGCCATAAGCATCGGGTAGGTAAAAAGCCCTGTATTCACGTCGTCGAGCCTGTCAGCCTTATCCTTGAACGACGTGGCAAGCATCAGCCTCTTGTACGGGAAAAAGCAGCTCAGGTACCACGAAAGCTCGGCAGTTTGCGGCACATCGCTCTGGCGGTAAAAAATTACCTTATTAATATCAAGTCCGCAGGCCAGCCAGGTCGCCGCCACGCTATAGGTGTTTTCGCGAAGCATATTGCCATCCTTGATCTGCGTGGCAGAGTGGAGATCGGCGATAAACAGGAACGATTCATTCTTTGGGTCGTTAGCCATTTCAATAGCGGGGAGTAGAGCGCCCAAAAGGTTGCCTAAATGCGGGGTGCCGGTACTTTGTATGCCGGTAAGTATCTTTGCCATTATCGGTAATAATTTTGCACAAAGGTAACGGTTTTGGGCAAAAAATCAGGATTGAATTCTTACATTTGGCAGGTATGAAAATAGTACAGTACATTTTATGGACCTTGTGGCGTATATGGTTTTACATCCTCATGGGTGTACCCATCATCATACTTTCGCCGCTGCTCATACTCTCCATACTTTCCGAAAAGACCTACCCGCAATTCTTTATCCTCGCACGCCTGTGGGCAAAGATTATCCTGATAGGCATGGGCCTGCCGTACCGCATAACGCGCGAACAGCAGCTGGAAAAAGGCAAAAGCTACATGCTTGTGGCCAACCATACCTCTATGACCGACATCATGCTGATGCTCGTAGTCTCCAAAAGCCCGTTTGTGTTTGTAGGCAAAAAGGAACTGGTAAAGATCCCCATCTTCGGGTTCTTCTACAAGCGCACGTGCATATTGGTAGACAGGAACAGTTCCAGGAGCCGGTTCGAGGTGTTTAAGCGTGCACAGGAAAGGCTCAGCCAGGGGATGAGCATCTGCATATTTCCGGAGGGTGGCGTACCCGATGATGAAATTGTAATTCTTGACGAATTTAAGGATGGCGCGTTCCGCCTGGCCATCGAGCACCAGATACCCATTGTACCCATGACCTTTTACGACAATAAAAAAAGGTTCTCCTTCAAATTCTTCAGTGGCAGCCCGGGACTGATACGCGCCAAAGTGCATGAATTTGTGGAAACCAAAGGCCTTACCCTCGACGACAAAAAAGACCTGAGGGACAAAGTACGCCAGGTAATTTACAGGGAACTGCTAAAGGATCAGAACCACAGGTAATTTTTGGGCGTGCCGGCTCCGTGCCTCCGCCGTCGGGCTTTCAAATGACACGCTCTCCTAAGCATTATCGTGCATCTTAAACAAAAATTGGTGGAATTTGTGGAATTCGTGGCAAAAAGAATTCCGATACTATGTTCATGCTGTGTCACAAAATTAAAAACAAAAAGCGCCCCGAAACCGGAGCGCTTTGACAACTACCTAAAAGCCTTAAGCCTAACCAACAAGCTTAAAAACTAAAACTTATCCCCGAGTAAAGCCCGATGAAATACGGCTTAAAGTTACCCGCATCCCTGCTGTACGCATTTACCTGGTATTTGAATGTCGGCTCAAAATTGGCCTGGAATGATTTCCAGAAACGGTATTTGAAGCCAACCCCTATGTTGGTGCTAAAGTGGACGCTATTGAGGTTTTGCGCCTCGCCCACTTCGGTGCTGTAGCCCTGGCTGGAAACCACGCTCACGTTATTCTCGTTAAGGAAAAGTGTACTCACCCCCCCGATCACATCAATACCGAATTTACGGTTGACCAATGCATACGACATCTCTACCGGCACTTCGATATAGCCTGTGGTCTGTATCATCGAACCGTTGAATGCCTGCTCACCGACCGACAGCGTTGTAAAGTTTCCAATATCGCCGGGAATGTTACCCGGCTGGTTTTGCTCTGTGCTTACTACAATATTTGCCGTTTTGGCCCTTGCCGAAACATTATTGGTCTGCCCGCTAAGGGAGGCCCGGAACTGTACGTCGTTTGTAGCATAGCTAAGGTTTACCGAGTTGATCCCGGAGCGTACCGAAAGCCTGTCGGTAACGGCATAGTCAATGCCCACGCCGTAGCTCAGGTCGTTATCAAAGCTTTTGCTGTTGCCGGCAAACTGCCCGTCTATAGGGGATCCGCCCGATAGCGAATTGTAAAACACCGGTGCCACTTGCGGCTTAATGTTCCATTTTCCTTTATCGCTGATCTCAGCTACAGCCTTATCCTCCTCTTTATTACCATTCAGCTTATCCTGAAGCAGTTTTTCCAGCGGGTTCTCAGGCTGGGATACCAATGCAGTATCCACAGGGGTTTCGGCTATGGCCTGTTCAGCCGGGATGTCTTTCTTAATGATATCCGTTTTCTGTCCTATATTATATGCATTATCCGGCACAGTACGATCCTGCGAACCGGCTTGCTGCGGATTCTTTTCGCTGCCTGCTGCCACGGCGTTATCGCTTTGGTTTTTGCCCGGCAGGCCCTGGGCCGCACCGGTACCAGTAGTAGTGGCGGGAGTGGTATTACTGCCTGAAGTTGTAGTGCCAGCTTTATTTTTATCGGAGTTATTCTGATGGGCAACGGCCTGTGTGGTGTGGCCCGGGGTGCGATGCCTGTTCTTCCTGCTGCCATTCCGTGCATCACGCGGGTCAGCTGAAGGCGTTTGCCCCGCTTTTCCCTCATGCGCTACGGCATTCCTGTTCCGGTCAAAAGCAGTGCTGCCCTCATCCGATCCGTTTACTTTATCCGTGCCTTTGTCCGTCGTTGTCTTACCCGTAGTATGCGTATTTTCATCTCCCGAAGCCACTGCCGAATTATCCCCATTGATCTTAGTGCTGTCGACTATAATTATCCCGTTGTTGGGTATCGGCCTGTTCGTAGGGGTTATGCGTTTGGGAGCGTCTTTTTCAATAACTACCGGGTTGTCGTTCGTATCAATGCCGCTGTAGTAGGGCGACATGAAAAATGTACCCACCACCAGGACGGCTGCCGCACCGGCAAGCCTTATCCATAATGGGATGACCCTTCGTTTTTTCTTTTCCCGGAGCTTTTCCTCAATGTTTTCCCAAACAAATTCTGGAGGAGCTACTTCAAAGTCCTTGAACTTTTCCCGGAATAGCCTGTCTATGTTTTTTTTATCATTCATTTTGCTGTAGGTATGCTTGTTCCCTGCTGCGCTTCTATTTTTTCCTTTAATATCATCCTCGCCCGTGCCAGGTTCGATTTGGACGTGCCGTCAGTAATGCCCAGCATCTCGGCTATTTCTTTGTGCGAGTACCCGTCGATCACATACAGGTTGAAAACCATCCTGTACCGGTCCGGCAGCGCCTGTATGATGGACACCAGGAACTCCATGCTTATGTCGTCGCTTTCCAGTTCCACTTCCGGCTCATCGGGTACGTTTTCGCTTACTATTTCAAAGATGCCTTCGGTGCGGTAGCGCTGCAATACGTTATTTACCATCACCCTTTTTGCCCACCCTTCAAAGGATCCCTTGAACTGGAACTGGGCTATTTTTTTAAATATGATCAGGAAACCATCCTGCAGGTTATCCTGTGCGTCCTCATAGTTGCGCGAGTACTTCAGGCATACCGAAAACAGCTTTGGGGCCAATAGCCTGTACAACTGTTCCTGTGCCTTGATGCTGTCCCGCTGGCAATCCTTTATGATTTCGTCTAACCCCAATGGTTTCCATTTTTGTTTATTGCTGAACCGGTATTTCGACTTCCAGGAATTCTTGCACACCCGCTGTAGTTCCCTCTCCTTTGTAAAATTTAAAATGGTACGTGCTTGCCGTGTAAAAAGGCGAGCACGTAACCTGGAACGTGGCCTCTTCGTGCACAGGGCTTTCCAATGGCAGGCAATCGGCATCCTGTATCACGAGGGCCTGAACGGCAACGATATTGATATCGCCCTCCTGCTCATAGTAAAACCCGTCAAAATAGTAGCAATCTGTAGGGCGGTTGTACTTAACCTTAAACTCATACGTTTGGCCGGGCTGCATGTATTCCGGCACTTCTACAGCAAGGGCCGGCAGGAATTCCATATCGAATTTCAGCCTGTCTTCCTCCATGGAACAGGAAGCGAAAAGGCACAGTACCCCCAGCAATACTAAAATCTTTTTCATAAATCGTTTCTAAAAATAATTCAACGTATATCCTTTAGATGCGCAAACTCCCGAAAGGTTGCGTATTCTCAATAAAAAAACCCGAATAAATCGGGTTTTAAAATTACTACATATTTTCTTTGATAATTTCTTTTATTTTGAGTTCCAACTCATCGGCCATTTCCGGGTTGTCCTTGATGAGAGCCTTCACGGCATCCCTTCCCTGCCCGAGCTTGGTATCGCCGTAGCTAAACCAAGAACCGGACTTCCTGATGATCTCAAATTCTACCGCAAGATCCAGTATCTCACCGGTTTTGGAAACACCCTCGCCATACATAATGTCGAACTCTGCCGTCTTGAACGGCGGCGCCACTTTGTTCTTCACGATCTTCACCTTGGTGCGGTTCCCTATTACGTTCTCACCGTCTTTAATCTGAGCGGCACGGCGGATATCGATACGTACCGAAGCGTAAAATTTCAGCGCGTTACCACCCGTGGTCGTTTCGGGGTTACCGAACATCACACCGATCTTCTCACGCAACTGGTTGATGAAAAACACCGTACAGTTGGTCTTGCTGATGGTAGCAGTTAATTTTCTTAGTGCCTGGCTCATAAGGCGTGCATGGAGGCCCATTTTGGAGTCGCCCATTTCACCTTCGATCTCGCTCTTTGGCGTAAGTGCCGCCACCGAGTCGATAACCACAATGTCAATAGCCCCGGAGCGGATCAGGTTCTCTGTAATTTCGAGCGCCTGCTCACCGTTATCGGGCTGCGAGATGATAAGGTTTTCTACATCCACGCCCAGTTTTTGGGCATAGCTGCGGTCGAAAGCGTGCTCCGCATCGATGAACGCCGCGATGCCTCCCGCCTTTTGCGCTTCGGCAATGGCGTGCAGTGTCAGTGTGGTTTTACCCGACGATTCCGGCCCGTAGATCTCTATGATCCTGCCGCGTGGGTAACCGTTCACCCCAAGGGCAAGGTCCACCCCAAGCGACCCCGATGGTATCGATTCCACTTCTTCCACCGCCTGGTCACCCAGCTTCATTACGGTGCCTTTGCCGTACGCTTTATCCAGTTTATCTAATGTCAGCTGTAACGCTTTTAGTTTTGCTTCTTTATCTCCGCTCATGTTTGTAAGTATATGATGTAAAAGTAATTCTTTTTTTAATGGTGTAAATATAAGAATATTTTCTAATAAAGAAATTTATTTTGAAGAAAATATTTTCCAATTTTAAATTAAGTAATTTCTCTATCTTTGAATATGAATCTTCAGGAAAGCCATATTAATAGTCTCAGGCAGCTTTGTGCCCTGCATCACGTGGATAAGATGTACTTGTTCGGCTCGGCATTGCGTAATGATTTTAATGCCGCCAGTGATTATGACTTTCTCGTTAAATTCAAGCCGATTGAGCTGGCTGAATATTTTGGCAATTATATTAATTTTAGAGATAAACTGAAGGAATTACTTGGCCGTGAGGTTGACCTGCTTGAAGAACAGGCACTTAAAAATCCCATACTCATAAAATCAATAAATAAAAACAAAGAACTTATTTATGGATGAGAGGATATTGAAATGGCTGTACGACGTTAAACTCTCCATGGAAGAAATAGACAGTTATTTTGAAGATCACCCAAAGGACTTTTTCAAATACAGGGATAACCTTATGCTGAAAAGAGCTGTCGAAAGAAACCTTGAAATTATTGACGAGGCAATTAACCATATAGTCAGGCGCGATGAAGATTATCTTAGAAGGATTAGCAACGCCAAAGCTATAGTGGGATTGAGGTTTTGCTAAGCCGCTTTTAAAAAATAAGGAAACCCATGCTGAAAGGCGTGGGTTTTTTGGTTTATGTAGAAATATCTATCGAACGTTAAACATCTTATTGAATACTATCATTGATAAACCATGCTTACGAATCGGTAGACCCCTGCCCTACAAGCAGTTAAATAAATGTCAACAACAATATTGTGCTTCCTTATCCTCTCATGTCTGTAATTATATGATGTGAAAATAATTTTTTTTTTGGATGGTGAAAATATAAGAACGTATGAGTAAAATCATTGTATTATTTTTTAACACCATCAAGGAGCACAGATTTTATAGCGATATTTAAAGAGTTAAATACAATTTTCTTATCCTCAGGAACATCATCCTCGCTAATAGAAAAAAATAGTAAATATGATATTGGAATATCTAATGATTCACAAATTTTACGAATTGTATTTTTCTGTGGAAAAGAGGCATTAATTTCAATTTGGCTTAAAGCATTGACTGAAATTTCACACATCTCAGCCAATTGCTTTTGCCCAATACCTTTTTCTTTCCTAAGTAATTTTATTGCGGTACCTATATCCATAATAATTAAAATAGTTCACCTATATCTAAGTCGAAAAGTTTTAGAACTTCATTGCTCACTTTTAGCACTATAGCCAAAGTTTTTAAAAACCCATCAACATCAGGAGTCGGCTTTTCTAATTTTTCTAATAATTTTTTCTTGTCTGCTTCAGGCAGATTGCATTGTTTTATTTTTTCTACAAGGGATTTAATATCATCCATTTTTTACTTTGCTTTAAATTGTGAATACATTTTAAAGCTTCTTCAAAATATGTAAATAAGTCGGAGAAGCTAATTTTTGGTAAAGCTTCACCTTTGTGATTTTCATCGTCAGAAAAAATGTGGTAGTGACTACAAATTAATATAGAATGAAGTTTTATTCTAAAGTCACTGTTGTTAATGTTTTTAACCTTTATTTTAAGTTTTAGTCTGTGAGATATCTTTTTCAATGATTTATAGGCTGAAGAGGAATCAATTGAAGCATCACTATCAATAAAAAAAGATCTCGATCTCGACTGAGAAATTGCAATTTGCTGCATTAGATTAAAGAAAAAGTCCTTAATCAAGCCGGTATCTAGTTTTTGTGTAAATACTTTATCTAATGACTCTTCATAAGATGTAATGGAGCAAAAAAAGCTGTCATGTAAAAATCGAGCAAAAAACCGCCTTAAATTTCCTTGCTCAACTTCATTTAAGGTATGGTAATTTTTTAAACTTGAATTATAATAAGACACTACAGAATCCGCATATGCATTTGCTAAAATCAACAAATGCTTTTCAGTAAGAATCGTAGTAGGTAAATTGAAAATTCTAAATCCTGCATCTTGAAGGACCTCGACTAATGTATGTGCTGGAATTCCTAATTTTCTCGAAACAAGATGAAGATTTATAGCAAATTTCATAGGTTTATTGATTGCAGGTAAAATCATGATAATTTAATTTTTACAAAGGTATGAATTTAAATTAAAAATACAAGTGATAATTGTATTTTTAACAATAAATTAATTCTTTAGTCGATAAAATTATTGCATTAATTATGATTCGCATTCCCATTGTTTCTTGTCATATTAGAAAGTAAGTCATTAACTTTGTTCACAATTCCAGCCTCATGCCCCCTCCTTCTTATTAACTTCATATGAAACGTTTTTAATTACTGAAATCTATAAATGTTTTAACTTTGAAAAATTAAAGTAATTTGAATAGCTATAAATAATTCCCTATGCACACCACTAGCACATCCCAAGACCATCTTTATAATCACTACGTAAAGCCTAGTCCTCCTGCGAGAAATCAATTTGGTGGCATAGCTAAAAAATTATCATTTAAAGAATCTTTCGCCGCATTTGAATCTAATAAATCCGCTGAAGAAATTATCGAAGAAATCCGTAACGCAAGGATTTCTACTAGAAAGATTGAGGATTTATAGATAAAAATATTTTATTACCTTTGCCCCGGTTCCACCAATTGAAACCATCACATAACTTTCTCACTTAAAATTGTATAGCATGCAACTGTTCAACACTTTAAGCGCGGAAGAAAGAGCCGAACTCATAGACCAGTCCGGCAAGCAGCGCCTTACGCTGTCTTTCTACGCTTACGCAAACCTCGAAGACCCAAAACAATTTCGCGACGCATTATTCCTGGCCTGGGACCCGCTTGAGGTACTCGGTCGCATCTACGTCGCTACCGAGGGCATCAACGCCCAGCTGTCGCTTCCCGCAGATAACTTTTATGCATTCAAGGACCATTTAGACACCATACCGTTCCTCAACGGCATCCGCCTGAATGTAGCCGTGGAGCAGGACGACCACTCCTTCCTGAAACTGACGATTAAAGTCCGCAACAAGATCGTCGCCGACGGCCTTAACGATGCTACTTTCGACGTGACCAATAAAGGCATCCACCTGGGTGCGAAGGATTTCAATAAGATGCTGGAAGACCCGAATACAATTGTGGTCGACTTCCGTAACCACTACGAGAGCGAAGTGGGGCATTTTACCGGCGCCATCACCCCCGATGTGGACACCTTCCGCGAGTCGCTGCCCATCATCGAGGAGCAGATCGCTAACCATAAGGAAGACAAGAACCTGCTAATGTACTGCACAGGCGGCATCCGCTGCGAAAAGGCATCCGCTTTATTTAAGCACAAAGGCTTTAAGAACGTGTATCAGCTGGAGGGCGGTATTATCGAATATACCCGCCAGGTTAAGGCGGAGGGGCTTGAATCTAAATTCATAGGCAAGAACTTTGTGTTCGACCACCGCCTTGGCGAGCGCATTACCGACGATATCGTGGCGCAGTGCCACCAGTGCGGCAAGCCGTGCGACAACCATACCAACTGTGCCAACGAGGGCTGCCACCTGCTGTTCATCCAGTGCGACGCGTGTAAGGAGATCATGCACAACACCTGCTCGGTAGAGTGCCTTGACATCATACAGCTTCCGCTCGACGAGCAGGTAAAACGCCGACGTGGCATCATGAACGGCAACATGATCTTCAAAAAGGGCCGTTCTGAAACTATCTCCCTAAAAACCTCCGGCGAAGCTACTGACATTGCCATCGCACCAAAAGTAAAGCCGTCGCCAAGGCAGCGCATCAAAAAGATACTTGTAGGCCAGGGCGAGCATTACTATCCTAAGGCCGGTGTGGGGCAATTCGCTATCGAAAGCGAACTGAAAACCGGGAACACCATACTCATTTCGGGACCAACTACCGGCGAACACAAGCTGGTGATTGAAAAAATGTTCGTGAACGGCAAAGAGGCCAATGTAGCTGCACCCGGCGACCGGGTTACGTTAAACCTGCCCTTCAGGATACGCCTTTCAGACAAATTGTTTATCTTGCCCCAATAATCTGCGGGATGGATAATTACAAGCTTTTAAAAATAAACCAATCGATCAAAAGCCACAGGATCAAGTTCCTGGGGCTTTGGCTGTTGTCGGTGCTTAACAAGCGCTACATTGCCATTCACATGGATCCCGTACTGGCGTGCAACCTCCGCTGCAAAATGTGCTATTTTACCGACGAGGAGTTTGTCCGCAAGACCATGAAAGGTATGTTTAAGCAGGAAGACCTCGAGCCTATTGCGAAGGCGGCCTTTAAAAATGCGCTGAAACTACAGATAGGCTGCGGCGCCGAACCAACGCTTTTTAAACACAATGTACAGCTTATAGAGACGGCCAAACAATATGGCGTACCCTACATCAGTATGGTGACCAATGGCAACCTCCTTACCGCTGAAGATGTTGCGGCATTTGCCAACGCCGGGCTGAACGAGATCATCATGTCGCTGCACGGTGTTCATAAGGAAACCTACGAAGACCTTATGGACAAAGGCAATTACGAAAAATTCCATGCCGTGCTGCGCGCCATAACCGAACAGAAAAAGATAACGCCGGGACTAAGGCTACGCATCAATTATACCTTTAATAAAGATAATTTCCGCGAGTTGGCCGACTTCTTTAAAGTGTACGGTGATTATGCTATCGACATCCTGCAGATAAGGCCCATCGACAAAATAGGGGACACTACCTATAACGATTACAACCTTAAAACCATTGAGCAGGAATATCCCGGTGTGCTTGCAAAGATGAAGGAAGGCGCAGCCGAAAGGAAGATCATGCTGCTTTCGCCGGAAACGGTGATACGCAATGAGGAAGAGTCACTTAAGGTAAAAACGTCCAACGACAGTTCCTTCATAAAGCCCTACACCTATTTTTACATTTCGCCAAAATATGCCTGGAAGGACGACTACGACTGGCGTACCGAAACACTGCCGCAATGGCAAAAGCGTACCGGATGGAATATGGAGCTGTTGCGCAACGCCTTCCGTTCCCGCAAAAGCCTGGAGCAGATAAACCGCAACATGCTCAACTACTCGGTAGACATCAATTAATTTCTTTATTTTTTTGGGCGTGCCGCCTCCGCTGCGCTGTGGCGTCCGGCTCTCGGCTGTATCCCTCCGCTGCGCTGCGGGGATGCCGCCTCCATCCGTCACGCGAACGAACCGTCGCAGTATAGAAAACCCCACGTACTTAGTGAAATCCAACCCTGTCCTGCAGAGTTGGGTAAGTACGTCTTGCTCCACTCTCCTTGGAGGGAGAGAACTTTGCCTGGACACAGTAGATCCCCTGCAAACGCGTAAGGCCTGAAGGCTTTACCGAACACATATTAACAATACCCTGTTCATAAAAAAATACTATCTTTACCCCCAAAACGTTTTTAGTAATAAACCTGAATCGTAGCGGCAGGTCCGCGATCTATATATACAATACAAATATGGCATGTACAAACTGTTCCACGGGGTCCAAGGACGGAACCCCGAGAGGATGTAAAAATAACGGCACGTGCGGGACCGACAGCTGCAATAAGCTTACGGTTTTCGACTGGCTTTCCAACATGAGCCTGCCGGGTGGGCAGGAACCCTTTGACGCTGTTGAGGTGCGCTTCAAGAACGGGCGTAAGGAATTTTACCGCAATACCGAAAAACTCACCCTGAGCATCGGCGACATTGTAGCCACCGAAGCCTCACCGGGCCATGACATAGGCATTGTAACCCTTACCGGCGAACTGGTAAAGGTGCAAATGAAGAAAAAGAACGAAAAGCCCTACGGTGAACTCCCGAAAATATACCGCAAGGCCAGCCAGAAAGATATCGATATCTGGAGTGCTGCCCGTGATAAGGAAGAGCCGATGAAGGTAATTGCCCGCGAGCTTGCCATCAAGCTGAAGCTGGAAATGAAAATATCGGACATCGAGTTCCAGGGCGACAGTTCAAAAGCAACATTCTATTATACCGCCAACGACAGGGTCGATTTCAGGCAGCTGATAAAAGATTTTGCACGCGTGTTCAGCATCAGGATCGAGATGAAGCAGGTGGGCTTCCGCCAGGAGGCATCGCGCCTTGGGGGGATCGGCTCATGCGGGCGCGAACTTTGCTGCTCCACATGGCTTACCGATTTCCGTAGCGTGAACACCTCTGCGGCACGTTACCAACAACTGTCCCTAAACCCTCAAAAGCTTGCGGGCCAGTGTGGTAAGCTGAAATGCTGCCTTAACTACGAGCTCGACACCTACCTGGACGCGCTGAAGGGACTTCCGGATATGGATACAAAGCTGTATACCGAAAAGGGCGATGCCATCTGCCAGAAGATAGATATCTTCAAGGGGCTGATGTGGTTTGCCTACACCGATAACATGGCCCACTGGCATGTGCTAAGCGCGGAGAATGTAAAGGAGATCATGGGGATCAATAAGCTAAAGGAACGCGCGGTATCCCTCGAGGATTATGCGGTAGAAGTAGCCGCTGAAGAACCTGAAAAGCACTTCCAGAATGCGGTCGGCCAAGACAGCCTTACCCGTTTTGACGCTCCAAAAAAGAAAAACAGGAAGAAGCCGGGGAACAACAGGAACGGCGGCAATAAAGTGGCTGCAGCCGAAGGCACTACCCAGCCCAGGACAGGCGCGGCACCAAAAATAGTGCCTAACACGGGTGCGAATGCGGAGCGCAAACCGAATAACAACAATCAGGGTGACGCCCGGAACAGTGCCCCGAAAGAAGGGAATGTGCAGGGCGAAGGCGGCGGCAGGAACAATAATAACCGCAACCGCAACAAGAACCGCCCCAAGGGGCAGAACCCCAACCAAAACCCGAACCCGAACAGGCCGGATAACAGGAATAAACCATCTAACGATAACAATGCGAACGACAAGAAATAGCCTTGTGGTTTTAGGGCTTTTAACATTGTTTTGCTCCTGCGACAGGCGCCGTGTATTTGATGAGTACAAGGCGATGGACGGCAAATGGAACAAAGACAGCATTGTGTCCTTCAGTTTTGAACAGAAGGATACAGTGGCCCGGTATAATATGTTTATAAATATAAGGAACAACAACAGTTATCCTTACAACAACCTTTTCCTTATCGTGCAGATGCAGGAGCCGGGCACAAAGGTCGTTAAGGTAGATACGCTCGAATACCTGATGGCCAACGCCGACGGGTCGCTTATGGGCGAAGGCTTTAGCGATGTTAAGGAAAGCAAGCTTTGGTACAAGCCCAACGCAATTTTCCCTAAACCCGGGAAATACACGGTTAGCATACAGCAGGCCGTGCGCAAAGGCGGCGAGGTGCCGGGCGTGCAGGAACTGGAAGGTGTAACCGAAGTAGGGTTCAGGATAGAATCAACAGAATAAAAAATAAGTATGGCAAAGACAATCAGCAATACCGAAGGCTATTCGAAGTATGTAAAAAAATTCTGGAAGATATTCATCATCGGCTTCCTGTCGGTGGTACTTTTCTTCCTTTTGGCATCATGGGGTGTATTTGGCGCCATGCCATCATTCGACCAGCTGGAAAATCCGGACTCGAATGTGGCTACCGAGATCATATCGTCTGACGGGCAGACCCTGGGCAAATTTTACATTGAAAACAGGACACCGGTAAAATATGCCGAGCTTCCCAAGCACCTTGTAGAGGCTCTTATCTCAACAGAGGATGAGCGTTTTTACGACCACTCGGGCATTGACTCAAAGGGTACGCTCAGGGCGGTGGTAACCCTTGGGGGCAGCGGTGGCGCGAGTACCATTACCCAGCAGCTCGCCAAGAACCTGTTCCATAAGGACCGTTCCAGCTTCTTTGTTTTCAGGATCGTGCAGAAGGCTAAGGAATGGATCATTGCTACCCGACTGGAAAGGCAGTATACCAAGGAGGAGATCATTGCCATGTACCTTAACACGGTGGATTTTGTTAACAATGCCGTGGGGATACGTTCGGCATCCAAAACCTACTTTGGCAAAGAGCCGAAAGACCTTACCGTAGAGGAAGCTGCCGTATTTGTAGGGATGCTGAAGAACCCGTATTACCTGAATCCAAAAACGTTCCCTAAAGACTCTAAAGCGCGAAGGAATACCGTATTGGCACAAATGGAAAGGTCGGGCTTCCTTACCAAAGAACAAAAAGAATCGTACCAGAAAAAAGACCTTGTACTGCGCTATTCGCCACAAAGCCATAAGGAAGGGATTGCTACTTACTTTAGGGAATACCTGAGGGAATACATGAAGCAGTGGGTAAAGGACAATCCTAAGGAAGACGGTACAGAATATGACCTGTATACCGACGGCCTCAAGATATACACCACCATCGACTCCAAAATGCAGCTGTATGCCGAAGAAGCGGTAGACGAGCATTTGGCCAATTTGCAGGAGCAGTTCTACATCGACCAGAAAAGTAATAAAAACGCGCCGTTCATAAAGCTGAGCGATGCCGAAACGCAGAAGATACTGGAGCGCGCCATGAAGACCTCCGAACGCTGGAGGATCATGACCGATAAGAAAATAAGCGAGGCCGACATCAGGGCATCGTTCAAAAAGAAGACCCGCATGTCGGTATTTACCTGGCAGGGTGAAAAGGATACACTTATGACCCCGATGGATTCCATCAGGTATTACAAGCACTTCCTGCAGTCGGGCATGATGTCTATGGAGCCGCAAACCGGCCATGTAAAGGCATGGGTGGGCGGTATCAATTACAAGCATTTCCAGTACGACCACGTGCAGCAGGGAGCGAGGCAGGTAGGCTCTACTTTTAAGCCGTTCGTATACGCCACGGCCATCGAGCAGCTACACTATTCGCCCTGCGACTCCATCCGCGATGAGCCGTTCAGCATGCCAAAGGGCAAGTATGGCATTGACGCCGACTGGCATCCGCAAAACTCCAACGGTAAATATATGGGAACCGTTACCCTCAAGAAAGCGCTGGCCATGTCCATCAATACCGTATCGGCTAAGCTGATCGACCGCGTTGGGCCTAAAGCAGTAGTAGACATGACACATAAGCTTGGCGTGGAATCGAATATCCCGGAACAGCCTGCTATTGCATTGGGTGCGGTAGAGATTACCGTGAGTGATATGGTGGCGGCCTACAGTACATTTGCCAACCAGGGCATGTACGTGAAGCCTATCGTTATCATGAAGATAGAAGATAAGAACGGCGTGGTGCTGTACCAGCCGAAAGTGGAAACCCATGAGGTGATAAGCAAGGACATTGCCTATGCCATCATCAAGCTACTGGAGGGTGTTACCGAAACCGGATCGGGCGCAAGGCTCAAGTGGGGCGGCGCTGGCGGCAACGGCTACGATCGAATGACGGGCTATCCGTATGCTATCGTCAATCCTATTGCCGGTAAAACAGGGACTACCCAAAACCAGTCCGACGGTTGGTTTGTAGGGATGGTACCCAACCTCGCTACGGGGGTCTGGGTGGGCAACGAAGACCGGTCGGCGCACTTTAAGAGCCTTACCTACGGGCAGGGCGCGACCATGGCGCTGCCGATATGGGGCCTCTTCATGAAAAAATGCTATGCCGACGATACCATGGAGTATAAAATATCCGAAAAGCCGTTTGAGCGGCCGGCCAACCTTTCGATAAAGGTGGATTGCTGGAAGCCTCCGGTAGTTGATACTACAGTAAGTGACAGCACAGATCTCCCCATTGATGAGTTTGGGGGATTCTAATAATAACGCCTTATTATAAGGCGTTTTTTTATATATTTATGCACCAAAACTAAAATATATTGTATGATTAATAAAAAAGTACAAAACGTTGAAGAGGCGCTGCGCGATGTGCAGGACGGCATGACGCTCATGCTGGGCGGCTTTGGCCTGAGCGGGCTTCCTGAAAACAGTATCGGCGAGCTTGTAAAAAAGGGAACAACCAATCTTACCTGCATTTCGAACAATGCCGGGGTGGATGATTTCGGACTGGGCCTGCTGCTGCAAAAGCGCCAGATAAAGAAAATGATATCATCGTACGTGGGCGAAAATGCCGAATTTGAACGACAGATGCTTAGTGGCGAACTGGACGTGGAGCTCACCCCACAGGGTACGCTTGCCGAAAAGTGCCGTGCCGCACAGGCGGGCATCCCTGCATTTTATACCCCTGCAGGCTACGGCACAGAAGTAGCCGAAGGCAAGGAGGCACGCGAGTTCAATGGCAAGATGCACATCATGGAAGAAGCATTTAAGGCCGATTTTGCCATTGTAAAAGCATGGAAAGGTGACGAGGCGGGCAACCTTATATTTAAAGGTACGGCACGCAACTTTAATGCCTGTATGGCCGGTGCCGCGAAAATAACCGTAGCCGAAGTGGAGGAACTTGTGCCTGTTGGCGAACTGGATCCTAATTTCATCCACACACCGGGAATATATGTCCAGCGTATTTTCCAGGGTGAGAAATATGAGAAACGCATCGAGCAACGTACAACAAGAAAACGTTCATAATTAATCAATGTAGCAATTGGTCAATGTAACAATTGTCGGATGGAGAGAGAGAATATCGTTGTTTCAAAATCAGTTGAATTTGCGTTGGATATAATACATTGCTACATTTAAAATTGATACATATGCTGACAAAAGAAGATATAGCGAAAAGAATCGCAAAAGAAGTTAAAGACGGTTACTTTGTAAACCTAGGCATTGGCATACCGACACTGGTAGCTAACTACGTAAGGCATGATATATCGGTGGAGTTCCAAAGCGAGAACGGTGTACTGGGCATGGGCCCTTTCCCGTTTGAAGGCGAGGAAGACCCGGACGTGATCAATGCAGGAAAGCAGACCATTACCACGCTGCCGGGCGCGTCATTTTTTGATTCGGCTACGAGCTTTGGGATGATCCGCGCGCAAAAGGTGGACCTTACCATCCTTGGCGCTATGGAAGTGGCCGAAAACGGCGACATAGCCAACTGGAAGATCCCGGGCAAAATGGTAAAAGGCATGGGCGGGGCAATGGACCTCGTAGCCTCTGCCGAAAACATCATCGTGGCCATGATGCACGTAAACAAGGCCGGGGAATCAAAACTGCTGAAGCGCTGCTCCCTGCCACTTACCGGCGTGGGCTGCGTTAAAAAAGTGGTAACCGAACTGGCCGTACTCGAAATAGTCCCTGAAGGCTTTAAGCTCTTGGAACGTGCCCCGGGTGTAACAGTAGAAGATATTATAAAAGCTACTGAAGGCAACCTTATCATAGAAGGCGAGATACCGGAGATGGTGATAGATTAAGTCAGCTCCCTAACCTGAAGGGGAAACGCCTACAGGTAATCTGGACCGTAAAGACTTAAAGAGATTATATTCAAAGCCCAAAGGTTTCAAAACTTTTGGGCTTTTTAATTTTACTCCGGCATCAGTGTAGCTGTTCCCCCTTTGGGGTTAGGGGGCGGGAATCGCGGCAATCAGTTTCTTCGTATAGTCCTTTTGCGGATGCGCATACAAGGCATCGGCCTCGTTCATTTCCTCGATTTTTCCTTTGTTCATTACCAAAACCTGGTCGCTCATGTATTTTACCACAGCAAGGTCGTGCGAAATGAAGATGTACGTGAACCCGAAATTCTCTTTTAATTCGTTCAACAGGTTAAGCACCTGTGCCTGTACTGAAATATCGAGTGCGGAAACCGACTCATCACAAACGATCAGTTTCGGCTGCAATGCAATGGTACGCGCAATGCCGATGCGCTGCCTTTGCCCTCCGGAAAACTCATGCGGGTAGCGGTTGAAGTGTTCCTCGCCCAG
The DNA here is from genome assembly GCA_942492845.1 of uncultured Flavobacteriaceae bacterium. GTDB lineage: Bacteria > Bacteroidota > Bacteroidia > Flavobacteriales > Flavobacteriaceae > Flavobacterium. The sequence continues at coordinate 82,490 of OW818646.1, forward strand.
ACCCACCCGGTTGAGTATCTCTATGGTTTTAGTCCGGCGTTCCTTATCATTATTATATAGCTTATGCACCTGCATGGGTTCCATAATGGCTTTGCCGACAGTGATTCGTGGATTTAATGACGAATAAGGGTCCTGGAAAATGATCTGTATCTCTTTGCGGAGTTCGCGAACCTCTTTAGAGGAAAGCTTTGTGAGGTCTTTTCCCTTATACAAAATTTTCCCTGAAGTGGCTTTGTCCAGCTGCAATATCGCGTTGCCCAGTGTCGACTTCCCGCAACCCGATTCGCCAACAAGCCCAAGGGTTTCGCCTTCGTAAATTTTAAAGCTGACATCGTCCACCGCCTTAAATTTCACATCTTTGCCAAACAGCCCGGCATTGGATACATATTCTTTTTCAACATTGATCACTTCCAGCAAGGGTGGCTGGCCGTAGAGTTTTCCATGCCTTTCGCCGCGCTGTGCCGGTGTGACTTCAGCAGTATTTACGGTGTCCTCCAGATAATCTTTTATAGTAGGCAGCCTTTCCAGCCGAACATCCAATGACGGCCTTGAACTGATCAATGCTTTGGTGTAAGTATGCTTCGGGTTATTGAAAATTTCCTGTACCTCACCCTGTTCCACGATTTCGCCGCGGTACATCACCAAAACCCTGTTGGCAATTTCCGATACCAGCGACAGGTCGTGCGATATGAACAGGATGCTCATGCCGGTTTCTTTTTGCAGCTCTTTTAGCAGGAGGATGATCTCTTTCTGCACGGTAACGTCGAGCGCAGTTGTAGGCTCGTCGGCAATGAGGATTTTGGGTTTGCACGCAATGGCCATCGCAATCATTACGCGCTGCTTTTGCCCTCCGGATATTTCGTGCGGGTAACGGTTATAAATAACTTCAGGGTTCGGCAGTTTTACTTTTTCGAAAAGCGAAATAACCCTTGCCTTTATTTCTTTTTTGGATAATATAGTGTGTTCTGCCAAAATCTCCTCCACCTGGTAGCCGCATTTCAGCGACGGGTTGAGCGAACTCATCGGCTCCTGGAAGATCATGGCGATATCATTGCCGCGGAGGTTCCGCAGATCCTTTTGGCTTAAAGCCGAAATGTCCCTGCCGTCAAATTCGATTTTCCCGGCAGTGATTTCCAGTATTCCCTTTGGCAACAGCCCCATCACAGCCAGCGAGGTAACCGACTTGCCCGAACCGGATTCCCCCACGATGCCCAAAATCTCATTTCGCCCCAAGGTAAACGATGCATGTTTTACAATAGGTATCCATTGCCCTTCTTTTTTGGCAGAAATGGTTACATTGTCGAGATGGAGCAACGGGTTGTTCATAAAGTAAAAATAGGGAAACTAAGTTAGATCACCTTCTGCAGGTAAAACTTTCGCCCGTCTTCCGCAACGTGCTCCAGGTAGTCGATCTTTTTGAAAAGCCTGTAGTAAAACATATAAGGCTTCAGGTTTTTGGCCACACTGTTCAGCGAGATCACAAAATCTTTGAGGTTGGTGCTGTACACAAGCACTTTATTATCGGTTTGTGCTACGTATAAATGTTCGATGTCTCTTATCATGGTGTAAAGGTACTGTTTTTGGAAATTGGTTGCTTAAAACCTTCAAGGTCTTTGAATGGTTCTTCCATTTCGAACGGATCCGCCGCGGCGGCTACTGTGTACCCACATCTTTTGCCATCATCCATCCTTGGAAGATACTATTAAACTTATCGATTCCATTTTTAATGGTTATGGGCCCGGGTGGTCTTTGCGAGTGGTATCCTGACCAGCCACCGACCCTTGCGATTATCCATGTTGCCCAGTTTAGAGTTGCTTCTTTATGGGGATTTTTTAGCTTTTCTGTCTTTCCCTGATATTTTATATTGACTCGTTTAAGGCATTCTATTTCTTCTTCGTCAAAAGCTATCCCTGCATCCTGTTCTTCTGTTGAACTGTAAGCAATTGCATTACCCGTAATATAGTATGTAGCAATATAATGGTTAGCTTTCTTATTGCCCAGCCAGTTTCCAACTGGCTGTCTTCAATGCGATAGCCTTTCTTTTTTAATAGCCGGAAAACCTCCTCGATAAACCATCGGGCAGCATACCAGTCAATAATCTGTACAGCATCTTCAAAGTTTTCGATGGGATGGGTTGTAAGTAGCCTCCAGCAAATACCATTCTTTTTGTTTTCTTTGGTTTCAACAACCCAAACATCTATTTCTAAAGGCCTGCCATCCTTTTTATTCTCAGGCTTTTTAAGAGTTACTTTTTTAAATTTAACCTCCAGTGTTGCTGTCCTGTTTTGTTGGTTTTTCCGGATATCCCCTAACAGGTCAAGTTCGTAGCTTCCTGCAATAGATGTAAGGTCAAGTGCTTCATAAATAGTACTGTTTTCGGCTAACTTCCTGTTTCCCCTGTTGCGGGCAATGACATGGGTTTGACTTGCGTCAGCTTCAACGAAAAGCTCGTACATATCGCTTTCCCGATCACCCACAACGGTAATGCTGGCTGCATCCTGCAATACTTTTTTACTTTCAGTTATACAACGTATCCACTTATAGGACTCTTTATCCTCAACGGGCATCTTTTTATAGTCCCTGGCAAACTTGTTTTGATCAGCATCCATTGACCTGTTCCATAAATGAAGACTGCTGTAACCTATTGCCTGATATGTATCTATGTCTATAACTAAACCCAAGTGAGCAAAAAAACCAATGTTTTTATTGTTGCCGACAAGCCCAATCCCACTATCACGCTGGAGACGGCCGGCATGGCTGTCAAGATTTATTTCACTGGTGTCGTTTAATACCAAGGACATGCCTGTCTTTGCAAATTGACGAAGTACGTTCAACACAAGCCGATATCAATTCTTCTTCCGATACCTTTTCATTATTAAAGAATCTGTACATACCTTTTTGTTGTGCCCTGCTTGTGCCCACTTGCCGTATGCTGCTGCTAGAACTATTAAAAAAACTACTCATTATTAGAGCCCCCTTTTTGCAAGCCTCTTATCCTGAAACTTGCTGCTAAAGTCTATTATAGTGCCTGATGGTAAATGCATAATATCCTTTTTTTTTCAAAGTTATAATTTTTTCAAAGATGTGGGTACACAGTAGCCTTTGGAGAGGGGTCGGGGGTGATGTCTCTACTTCACAATAAACTCCAGTCCCAATCCGCGATACCCGGTTATCGAAATTGCAGCATCCTCAGCAAAATATTTTCGCAGCCTGCTGATGAACACGTCCATGCTGCGGCCGGAAAAGAAATCGTCGCTGCCCCATACTTCGAGCAATATGTCCTCACGTTTGAGCATACGGTTGCGGTTAGCGAACAGATAGCTTATAAGGTGCGACTCGCGCTCGGTAAGGCGGTGCGTGATGTTGGGATGGGTAAGCGAGTAATTGGCATTGTCAAAAGTATAGCTACCGATGGCTATTTTGGCTGGATTGCTTTCCTGCGAAGCAGCGGTAGCGGAACGCTGGCTTCTCTTCAAAATATTGGTAATGCGCAGTACGAGCTCGTCGGCTTCAAAGGGCTTTACCACATAGTCATCCGCGCCCAGCTTCAGGCCCTGTATCTTGTCTTCCTTCATGCCTTTGGCGGTAAGGAACACTACAGGTGTATCGGGATAGGTGGCGATAATCGTTTCTGCCAGTGTAAAGCCGTCCATCCTGGGCATCATTACGTCGAATACACAAATGTCGGGCTTTGCATCAGGGTAGTATTCCAACGCCTGGGCACCATCTTTGGCCCATGTCACTTTAAATCCGGAGATTTCAAGGTACTGCTTCAGTATGCTGGCGTAGTCGGTATCGTCTTCTGCTAAAAGGATGTGCTTCATGGCTGTGGTATTACGATGGTAAATTCGGAGCCCTTGCCAGTCTCGCTTTTCACGGTAATGCTGCCCTTGTAGGCGCTTACAATCTCCTTAACATAATACAGCCCCAGTCCAAGCCCTTTCGCGGTATGGATATTGCCTTTTTCCACGCGGTAGAACTTATCAAATATAAGTTTTTGCTCTTTTTCGGCAATGCCCATCCCGTTATCTGCAATGCTCAGTACCGAAGTGTTGCCATTGCCGGACAGCACTACCTTTATTGCAGTAGCCCCGTATTTAACGGCGTTGTCCAGCAGGTTTACCAATATCGTAGCAAGGTGGAATTTATCCATGTATATGACAGCGTCACTTGCAGAGCAGTCGATAGTGGCTTCCGGATGCGATAAGGTAAAATCATGAATCATGTCACCAACTTCCCTGCAGGTTATGGCTTGTGCGTGGGATGTATCAATGGCGGTAGTAAGCGACGCATCCTTAACCTGCCCAAACAGCTTCTGCATCCGCTTGTTCTGCCGGTCAATAATGGAAATGGAATGCCCGAACTGTGCTTCGGTCAGTTCGCCGTCGTTGCGTTGCAGCATTTTTACGGCAATGTCCATGGCACCGAGCGGTGTCTGGAATTCGTGGGTAATGTTGTTGATGAAGTCGGTTTTGACATCGGCGATCTTCTTCTGGGCTATGAGGTTTTTAATCGAAAGATAGAAAAGCACCACCACAAAAACCAACAGCAGCACCGAGAAGATGAGCAACCCCGACATCCGCGCAAACACCTGCTTTTCCCAGTTGGCAATGCTGTAATAGCGGGTGGTTACGACCTCAAAAGCCCCCGAAAGGGTATCGTCCTTCCGGGTATTGTCCCGCCATGTCGATTGTGAGGCCTTGTCTTCGGGTATGTTCTCTATATTGGTGCCATAAAGGAGCATTTTCCCTTTAAAGATGGTATCAGCAGGTTGTGTAGTGTCCCTGCACACCCGCGCTGAAGTCACGTAATTGGTATAGGTTACGTTGTAATCTGCAAGCATCGAATCGCCGGCAATGCATTTTTGCACCTCACCCGACAGCGAATCCGAAAGCCCCCGCATCGCCTGCTCATAATCTGTCCCTTTTACCTTTCCTTCGGAGTAATCCTTCATGAACTGTTGTGTTCGGTTCATCCAGACCGAATTTATCGTATCAAGCTGGCCGTCTGTTTCAAGGCGGAGGAGTTCCTGCGTGATTTCGGCATTGGCTTCCTTCGCATACAGCCGGTAGGTATTGTAAATGAAATACCCCTGTATGGGCGCGAGTGCAGCCACCGTGATAATGCATCCGGCAATGAGGAAGTATATTTTCCGCTTCATCCTGCAAAGCTACTTTTTTAGTTTGTTAGTTATTAAAAAATTACGGCTGTTAACCGAGCGTTAACCGAGAATTGCATTGAATTTAGATCGAAAGATAATAGATGAGAGATGATAGACTTTCGTGGACGTAGATATAAACGCAATAATTGGTAACCCGAAACCCCAAACCCATTAACCCATCATTAACCGTCTGTTAACCCACCCATCGATTGCCTTTTCAGAGATTTGCACCAACCAATCATTCAACCATGAGTTCATCATCAATCATCAGGTTCTTATTTGCGTTAGTTTGCCCGATTTTATGCTCCGCCCAATCAGCGGGGCTTTCGGGTAAAGTAACCGACAAAGCCGGCCAACCCATTGCATTCGCCAACGTAGCCTTGTGGCAGGCTGATACTGCCAGAAAAACATCGTACACCGATGAGGCCGGGCGTTTTGAGTTCAAAGACATACCGCATGGCAAGTATACCCTTAAAGTAAATACCATGGGGTATGCTCCCTGTAGTGCCGAAGTTTCACTGCCTGAAAATGCAGCGTTTGCCAACATCATTTTGGAGGAAAGTACGGAGCAGCTTGCGAATGTAGAGATCAATTACCGCAGGCCGGTGATAAACCGCAAGATCGACCGGCTCGAATTTGATGTGGAAAACTCTATCCTCTCCTCCGACAATGCGTGGGAAATATTGCGAAAAACACCGGGTGTTAGCCTGTCGGGAGGGGGCATTTCGATTCGCGGAAGCAACAGCATCCTCGTAACCATCAATGATAAAAAAGTCTACCTGACCGGGGAGGAACTCAAAAACCTGCTGGAGAATACCGATGGCGACAACATCAAATCTATCGAGGTTATCACAACACCGCCTTCTAAATATGAAGCACAGGGCAATGCGGTTCTGAACATCAAAATGAAAAAAAGCACTAACGAAGGTTATAAGGGGTCAGTGTCGGGAGCCTATGAGCAGAGTATGTACCCAAAGGGTGTGATCTCCAGCAATCATTATTACAAAGGCAACCGCCTGTCGGCTTATGGCGGGTACATGTTCGGGTCGGGACACTACTATGGCAGGAATTATTCGACCGTAAAATATTTTGATGAGGATGGCGATGTGTCCTCAATATGGAAGAGCAGGGAGCAGTCGCACTACCGGTCGACTTCGCAAAACAGCTTTAACCTGAATGTGGAATACCAGATCGACAGCCTCAATGCGGTAACCCTGGGCGGCAACGGGTTCTTCAGCCTCAAGAGTACGGCCAACATTACTACGCCAACCTATATTTACAATGGCAACGGAGTACTCGATTCGGTATTCAATGCTCGGAACCACCGCGACTACCCCCAAAAGAACAACACGCTAAACGGATCGTTTGAGCATAAGTTCCGTAAAGGCAAATTACTATTCATGTCCGATTATACCTGGCACTACTTTAACCAGTCGCAGGATGTGAACACGCTGTTCTCGCTTCCGGGTGAAGCGCCTTACCGTTCGCAGCTGCTGGCAAGCGATGACAACCGCCGCATCAGCCTTTTTTCGGCGCAGGCCGACTATAGCGGACCGGTTGGGAAGTACACTATCGAAACCGGATTGCGCTTCGGGAATGTGAATGCCGAAAATGATTTTGATTATGCACAGGAAATTGACGGCGCACCGGTAAATATCGACGGACTCTCCAACCTTTTTCTTTATGATGAAGCCGTGTTTGCGGGATACTTTGGGCTGGACAGGCAGTTGGGCAAATGGGCGCTAAAAGCTGGCCTGCGCGGTGAATATACATCGCTGGAAGGCAACTCGGTAACCACGGCTGAAGTGAACTCACAGGACTATTTTAAGGTGTTCCCAACATTATACGCATTATACAAAGCATCCGACGACCACCAAATAGGGGCCTCCTACGGGAAGCGCATCAGCAGGCCTCCCTATTCGTACCTTAACCCGTTCCGGCTGTACAGCACGCCTTATTCGTACGTGACGGGCGACCCCCGATTGCAGCCCGCCATTACGCACAGTTTTAGTGTGCTTTATACACTGAAGAACAAGTACAATTTCGACCTGTATTACCGATACGAAAAAGATCCTGCGATGGAAGTGATGTATCAGGATTATGCAACCAGTACTATTATAAGCCAGGTAACCAACATTGACCATAATTATGTCGCGGGGCTTGATTTTAATACCAACCTCGACGTAAAAGAATGGTGGCAGGCAGGATTCCAGGCAAGCACCATGTATAAGGAAGATACGTTTCAGGGTATTGACGGAACCCTGCAAACCAACAACATCGTAAGCTTTTTTGTGTACATGAACCACCGCTTTACCCTCGACAAGAAAAAAACATGGACCGCCGAAACCGGGTATTACTATGCCTCACCGGGGGTGTCGGGTGCATTCCGGTTTGGGGATATGTCGAGCCTATCGGCCAGTGTCAGGAAAACTTTCCTGCAGGGGAAGGGCGAACTGTCCTTCATATTCTCGGATATTTACCGGGGCGAGCAGCAAACCACTACGGTACGCTATGGCAACCAGGACAGGGTAGCGCATTCTTACAACGACACGCAAAATTTCCGTGTGCAGTTCCGCTACCGTTTTGGCAACCAAAAACTGGGGGACAAGCAACGGCAGGATGCAGATGAGAAAGCGAGGTTGTAAGCTTAAAGGATTAAAACTCCTATGCAGTTTAATAAGAAGCTAGTGCTAGACATTATTGTACAGTTCTTCTAATAGTTAGCTGTAAATATTTTTCCAAGATATTATTTAACAGATCATCGGTACTGGTTAAAGATAAAATATCTTGCCGATCAATTGTAATCACTTTTATGCCATCCGTCGTAAGAGCATCCATGATTACAGAATTTGCGTAATTATAACCATTAGTTTGACCAGCAATTCCGCTTGATGAAATAAGAATTCCAGATTTAGCCCCTCTTGTTCTTAACTTATGTACAAATTCACGAACTTTAGCACTGCTTAAAGGTATTGCTTCATTTTTGCATTCACATATGATTATGGGATCTAGTATATCAAAAGGGCCAACAACTCTGTTATTCCAAAAAGCTAGATCAATTTCTTGTGAACCACTTTCATCTAAAACATTTCTGGCTGCTAATCTTATTCCTGCAAATTTGTCAAATAAATATAAAGCTAAATCTTCAAAAAATCTGCCTTTTTGATGAGTATTACCAATATCCGATTGACTAAGCAATTGTTTGATTTTTCTTTTATTATAATTAGGCATGCTCATCAAAAGTATTAAAACCATGCACCATATCATTTCTTTCCTTTATCAATAAATTTTCGAAGCCATAACTAGATATACCTTGGATAAAATCTTCAAGATCAAACATCAGAATATTCGGAAACCTATTTTTACTTTTAAATCGCTTATTGTCTCTGTCAAAATATAACAGTATTCCAAAGTGAGCATCAGTCTTATCAATATATGCAAGTAATTGCAGTTGAGCATCTAAAATTCTATTATGGCTAAGACTGCCAGATTTAATTTCGATTAGTAAGGGATTGCCAAAATAATTTGTTAAATTTTCATTGCTTATAGCAATGTCTACCCGTGATTTATCAGATAAAGAAAGTTCAGAGACAGCTTGGATATTAATTTTCTGAAAAACATCCATAGTAATATTTATTAAATCAATTTCTTTAAAGGAATTATTTCTGTAATTTCTAAGATTTATTAATTTTTCATTTGTGTCAGCAATTGAAAGACTTTCAGAGGATTTTTGAAGTCTTTTCTTTTTCATCACTTGACCAGAAATATCTTGTATATAATTTTTTAACGAAAGTTCTAGAAGTTGTGTGTTTTTATTCCAGTCGATCTGATAATGCATTTTTCTCTCTAAATAGAAAGGAACTTTTACATTATTTTCAATTAATAAAAATATTGGTTTTTCAAAAGCTTCAGCCATTCCAATATCGAAAAGAACATTCTGACTTTGAGTATTTACAAAAGCAATCACAAAATCCGATTCTTTAATTTTTCTCTTTATAATATCTTCAAAAGAATTTCCAAGTGCAAAATCATAAAAATTTTGAATTTCAACATCTAATTTCTTGAGAATATTTTCAAGTTTTGATGTATCACTTTTAGAATCAGATGAGATAAAACATTTTATCTTCTTTATCATTTCATTAATTTAGAATGTTTACTATATTCTTTCAAAGTATTCTAGAGTAACTGAAAAGATATAGTAAGGGTGTCATAATAACACAAATATAAGCTATTGATTTGATATCACCTCCCTCAACATTTTACCCTCTACTACTAGGTCATTATATTTCCCGATAAATTTATAATCAGCATTAGCACCCATATCAGGTGACCGTCTTTTGAGTCGCCATTGGGGCGGCAAGTTTTGGGAAGTAGATGGGTTATGGATTAAAGAGGAACAGGATACCTTTTCAGTATCAAGATCTCACATACCGGAGTGCCACATGCCCTGAAGCAAAAACCTTCGTATCCACAAGTTTTAACTGCAATTGTTCCGGAAGGTTAGTGCCGTCAAACAGCCTACTGCCCTCGCCTCCCAAAATGGGGTGAATGATAAAATGGTATTCATCGACAAGGCCCAATTCAATCAGTTGTGAAGGAACATCCACGCCGCCGGTTACAATAGCTTTACCGTCTTCCTGCTTTAATTTGAGTATTTCGTCACGGAGATTGTTACGGATGATCGCTGTATTGTTGCCTTCAGCCCTCTCCATCGTTTTTGAGACCACGACGATTTTATCTACCGCAGTGAAAACCCGGGCAAATTCAGCCATTGCTTCTGTAGTCGCAGATTGGCCTTTTGCCATGTCCGGCCAGAAAGGTACCATCAGCTCATACGTTTTGCGTCCATACAGGAGTACATCTGCCTCCCGTAGCAATTGGGTAAAGTACTCATGCACTTGTTCGTTTGCAATTCCTTTAGTGTGTTCGCAACACCCATCGAGGGTAATGTTTATCCCGAAAATTAATTTTCGCATATAACGCAGATTTAAGTTAAACCTATTTACAAATATAATCGGGTATTAGAAGATTCAGGGCTAGTTAAAACGACAATTTGAGGGGGGTGGTGGGACAAAAGGGCGGTGTTTATTATTGCCGGGCCAGCAACTCCTTCAACTGCTCCGCCTCCACCAGGCCATTGTACTTCCCGATAAACTTGTAATTTGCATCCAGCAGTACCCAGGTCGGGTAACCGTCTTTAGGGTTGGCCATGGCGGCGGCAAGGCTTTGCATCCCTCCTGTCCCGCTGCCTAAAAACCGGTATTCTGTGTTATTGAATAAAATTGTTTTGCGCGATTCGGCATCCAGTTCAAGGTAGTAACATTTGTCTGACAACAGCTTTTTGAGTTCTTCGTCTTTTTCGATCTTCTTGTCCTGGATTTTGCAGACGGCACACCACGTGGTATAGACTTTTACCAGGATAGGGCGCGGCTCTTCGGCCAGTTTCTGCGGAAGCGATTCAAAGGTTATGGCCGGGCTTTGGCTGTAGCCTACAGTAATAGTAGATAATAATATCAGGAAAGCTAGAGTTTTCATAGGCTAAAGTTTTACCACCAGGATCACAAAGATATTTCACAAGGGCCACAATTCCAATCTTTGGCGTAAAGGTTCACAAGGCTTTGAATACACAGCTTTGTGAACCTTGTGTAAAATCTTCGTGCACTTTGTGGTGAAATATTTTAAAAGAAATTATACCGCATCCCTAAAAACACCCTGCGTCCCTGCATTGATGCGTAGTTGTAGCTCGGGTCGAAGGTATAGCCATTCGGGTTGCCTACAGGGTCATCCACATTTTTATCGAATGGGTCAAACGGACGCAGTATCGGGTCATCGGGTACAAAATCGAGCAGGTTCTTTACACCGCCGTAAAACTCCAGTCCGGATTCGAACTTCTTGGTTGCCTGTATATTCGCAATGCAAAACCACGGCGAGTATTCGGGCCGGTAATCGTTGGGCAATATCGGGAGTCGCATCGGGCCGTACCAGTTTCCGGTCAGGTCGATGCTCACGCCTTTGGGGAAGGTATAAGTACCCACAAAGTTGCCCGACCATTTGGGCGCGTGGAGTTGCTGGCTGCGCTCCAATCCGCTGCCCCGGTCTTCCATCTGGAACACGTCCATATACGATACGCCCGCCATTATTTTTAAGGGGAATGTAAAGGTCAGGTCGGTGTTAAGCGATACCCCCTGCGATATGGCATGTCCGCGTAGGTTGTCGTAGATGATCTTGTCGGGATCGGTATCAAAGTCGCCCACGATCTTGTTGGTAAAATAAGAATAGAACCCCGTGATGTCAAACCCGAGGAAGAAATCTTCGGTGGGTATTTTCAGCACATAGTTGAGGTTGCCGTTGTAGGAACGCTCGGGTTTCAGGGCCTCGGCAATCACCACATCGCGGGCGCCGGTTAGCGCGGCATGGTCTTCGGTAAACAGGTTCACCACCCTGAAGCCAGTACCGAAACTGGCGCGTATGGTATTGTTCATATCCGGTGCAAACTTATAGGCCACCCTTGGCGAATGCACCGCCCCGTGGTTTTTGTCGTAGTCAAAACGGTAGCCGCCGAGCAGTTTGTGCTTATCATTAAATCGCCATTCGTCCTGAATGAACAGGCCGGGCAGCGGAGTGCGTTGTGGCTGGTTGCCTGTGCCGTCTGTAGTGGCGGTGGCGGGGGTGTTGTCATCATATTCGGTATAGCGTAAGGCAGCTCCAAGCAGGAAGGTATGCTCTTCGCCAAATTGCTTGTCCCAGTAGGTTTGTACAAATGCAACCTGTTGCGTAGCCATGTAGGGCGTATAGCCGTAGTACGAATTCTGGTCGTGCCAGTTATAGGAGAACTGGGTAAAAATGCGCTCGGTAAAAGGCAGTTGGTACAATCCGATAAGCTCCGCCCGACGGGTATAAATGCTCTCGCCGTATATGCTGTCGCTGCCGCGCCACTTTTTACTCCAGTTGAGTTCGCCTCCCCAACGGTCCTCGTAAACGTAACGTCCCGCAAGGCTGAACACGCGGCTATCAGGCCTGTCAAAATTCCATTTGTTGAAAACGGAGATGCGGTTTTGCTGGGTGACATCGGTAAAGTTGTCGCCATTCTTGTCGGCCCGGTGGTTGTAGTTAAAGTAGTTAACGCCCAGTAGCGAAGATGCTTTGCCAACGTTGAACTTCACCGCCTCGTCCATGCTCAGCTCGCCCCAGCTGGTTACGAAAGTATCTGCCGAAATGATGGGGGCTTTTGCGGGGGTTTTGGTGATCACGTTGATGATGCCCCCCATGGCTTCGGAACCGTATAATGATGAGGCCGGGCCTTTGACCACCTCGATGCGTTCTACAATGCTGTTAGGAATGCCGCTTAATCCATAAACCGTAGACAGCGCGCTCACTATGGGCATGCCGTCGATCAGGATCATGGTATAGGGGCCTTCCATCCCGTTGATGTGAATATCGCCGGTGTTGCATACATTACAGTTGAGCTGTGGCTGCACACCATTGACCATCCCCACGGCCTCGAAAAGGCTTGCGGTAGGGTTCTTTTTAAACAATTTGGGCGTAATGATCTCTACAGGAATGGGGCTTTCGCTGCGGCTGACTTCCTTCATGGTGCCGGTTACAACGACCTCGTCGAGCGACATACTTTCTTCCTCCAATGTAATATCCAGTATGATTTGCGGTTGGAAGACGGTTATTTTCTTTCTCTCCGTCGTAAGCCCGACAGCGCTGAAAATGATTTCATAGCTACCATAGGCTATGTCTTTGATGGTATAGTTGCCATCGTTATCTGCCGCAAAGGTTTTACCAGATGGTATTACAAGGATCGATGCCGCAGGAACACCGCCGGTGCCATCGCTGACCTTGCCTGTAATTGTGCCGGTCTGAGCATAAGTTACGACATAAGTAAAAAGCAGAAATATTGTGATAATGATTCTCATTAGCTAAATCTATAATTAGTATTGCAAAATTATAAATTTAGTTTAAACTAAAAATTATTTAATTGAATTTTAATATTTTTATTTAGAGTGATTAAAATCGTTTAAAGACAATTAAATTGTTATTTTTATAGCAAAGCGAACGAATTGGATACGAAAGGAAATTTTAGTACTGTAAAACCCAAGGATGAGGTGGTGGCAAAACACATTGCCTACTACTATTTCCATTCGTCCGACGATGCTGCATTCGACCAGAAGTTTACCTTTTACCCCAATTATCTTCATGCCATTACGATCTACAAAAATTCTGATGTACGCTTCACCGAGGATACTTCAATCGTCAGGCCGTCAGAAACAAATAGTTATGGCTGCCATTACTCTATTAACACCAACCGGAGTTTTTCGGTCGACCTGAAGGGGCGCTTTTACAAAATTGGCATCGTGTTCAATCCCCTGGGTATTAATCATTTTATAGACAAACCCTTGTGTGAGGCATTTGAGCCGGCTTTCGGGCCGTTTGATTATTTTGGCAAGGCGCTGGAGGATGTAGTGGCCCAAATTTCGTTGCTACAGGATCCCGAAGCCAAAGCTGCCCTTCTTGATGGATTTTTCAGTAAGGCGTATTGCGGTTTTGGAGAGACGGCGGTTAAGCGTGCCGTACAGGAAATACTGAACTCCAACGGCACCATAAAGGTGGAGGAGCTGTCGGATGCCATTGGTGTGAGCCGCAAAACGCTGTTAAGGCTTTTCAGGAAACACCTGTGTTGCTCGGTGGAGGAATACAAAAAGATGGTGATGTTCCGGAATGCGCTGAATTATTCGCAACAGGCAGGCGAAGATGCCACGCTGACCGATGTGGCCCTGTATAACTACTACTACGACCAGGCGCATTACATCAAGCATTTCAGGTCGGTAACCATGCATTCGCCAAAAACGCTGCTTTCAAAGCTTACCCACCTGGGTAGCCAGCCCTTGTATTGGAATTTTGAGGAGTGATACATTTTTTTCAGATAATGAAAATTCAAAATATCAATTAGGCAAATTGTTAGATCGATACATTTTAAATTTTTTTGAATGTCCCAATTTTACAATTTATTGGTTATTGTATGATGGAACTTTGCACTATCAATAATCAACCAATTATAAAAATCATGGGGAAATTAATTTTAATCGCTGTGGAGAAAATTATCCACATCCTATTTTAGAAATTCAGTATCAATACTCCTCAATTCAATCTCCAAATATCCTATAGGCAGTCATCAATTGTCATGTATGGAGTCATGAATTGTCGCCCGAGCCGTCATGAAACTTCGTATGATGTCGGCTGTTCAATGTAGCCAACGAGGACCCGGCAATGATGACACACTGAACTGACTCGAATATTATGTCAGACCTTAATGAACGGTATCACACGGCAAAATAATCGCAAAGTTATGCAATTCATTCCTGAATTGCCATGTAGTGGTTAACCATATACATTTCAAGGATTATCTTACAATAGACGAATAGTAATCATTAGGTGCAAAAAAAGCGGCAGGTAAATTACCTGCCGCTTTTCTATAATTAAATAAGATTGAATCCTAGTGGTGAAGCTGCTCCTCGCCTTCCTTGTATGGTACGGTTTGCGGAACAAAGTCATCATCGTGACCCGGCTTACTATAGTCGTAAGGCCACCTGTATACCTCCGGAATTTCACCCGGCCAGTTACCGTGCATGTGCTCTACAGGAGTAGTCCACTCAAGAGTGTTGGACCTCCATGGATTTTGCGGTGCACGCTTGCCACGGAAGATGCTGTAAAAGAAGTTCCACAGGAACACGAGCTGGAACGCAGCTCCTATAATAGCAAACATGGTGATAAGTACATTTACGTCGGCAAGGTCATCAAATAATGGGAACGCCGAGTTAGTATAGTAACGCCTTGGAAGCCCGGCCATACCCACAAAGTGCATCGGGAAGAATACGCCGTAAGCACATACTGCCGTTACCCAGAAGTGAATGTAACCAAGGTTTTTGTTAAGCATCCTTCCGAACATTTTAGGGAACCAGTGGTACACACCGGCAAAGAAGCCGTATAGTGCAGATATACCCATTACAAGGTGGAAGTGGGCTACTACGAAGTAGGTATCGTGTACGTTGATATCGAGCGTACTGTCGCCCAGGATGATACCTGTAAGTCCACCTGTGATAAACGTTGACACCAATCCGATAGAGAATAGCATGGCAGGGTTAAGCTGCAGGTTACCCCTCCAAAGGGTTGTAATATAGTTGAATGCTTTTACTGCCGAAGGTATCGCAATCAATAGCGTCGTAAAAGTAAACACCGAGCCCAGGAACGGGTTCATACCCGAGATGAACATGTGGTGACCCCAAACGATGGTTGAAAGGAACGCAATGGCAAGTATGGAGGCGATCATCGCACGGTAACCGAAGATCGGCTTACGTGAATTGGTCGCAATAACTTCGGATGTGATACCAAGGGCCGGAAGTAGTACGATGTAAACTTCAGGGTGTCCAAGGAACCAGAAAAGGTGCTCGAACAATACCGGCGAACCGCCTTGGTAATGCAGTACTTCACCTGCAATAAAAATATCGGAAAGGAAGAACGATGTACCGAAACTCCTGTCGAATATTAGCAATAGCGCAGCCGAGAAAAGTACCGGGAACGATATGATACCGATAATAGCAGTAACAAAGAACGCCCAGATGGTAAGGGGAAGCCTTGTCATCGACATACCTTTTGTACGAAGGTTGATAACCGTAACAACATAGTTAAGCGATCCCATTAGCGATGATGCGATAAAAATTGCCATGGAAACCAGCCAAAGCGTCATACCGGCTCCCGAACCCGGGATAGCCTGAGGTAGTGCGCTCAATGGCGGATAGATCGTCCAACCTGCTGAAGCAGGGCCTGCCTCAACGAACAATGACATTACCATTATTATCGTAGAAATGAAAAACAACCAATAAGATATCATGTTCATGAACCCTGAAGCCATATCGCGTGCACCTATCTGCAAAGGAATGAGGAGGTTACTGAATGTACCGCTCAAACCGGCCGTCAGTACAAAGAATACCATTATGGTGCCATGTATGGTTACAAGTGCGAGATAGATATCGTTGCGCATTACACCACCCGGAGCAAATTTCTCGCCCAGGAATATATCGAATACCTTGAAAGATTCCTCCGGCCATGCGATCTGCATACGGAATAAGAGTGACATACCTACACCAAGTATGCCCATCAGTATACCTGTGATAAGGTACTGCTTGGCAATCATCTTATGGTCGATGCTAAAGATGTACTTCGTTATGAAAGTATCCTTATGGTGGTGGTGCTCATCGTGGTGACCGTGATCGTCGTGGCCGTGTATTTCGTGTCCTTCTGCTGACATATTTCTTTAATTTGAATATATTTAAAAAGAATTATTGTTTTGTTACCTGTGCTACTGCCTTAGGTTTTATTGCTACAGTATCTGTGGGCGATGGCGTTGCGTTCTCACCTGAGGGGGCTTCTCCTTCTCCCCTGGTATCATTTGTATCCTCGCCTTTTGCGGCATCTTCTTTGGATTTCTTAACAGCCAGACCAAGCGACTCCTTACCTTCAAGCCATTTGTTGAAGTCGGCTTCGTCTTCCACGACAACTTTCATCTGCATGTTATAGTGCGACTGTCCGCATATTTTGTTACAAAGCAAAAGGTAATCAAATGTGTAAGGGTCAAGCGGCGTTTTGCCGTCGGCAACAAGTTCAGCGCTCCTTTTAGACCTGATCGCATTAATGTTGTCTACCTTTTTCATGATGGCAGGATCCTGGCGCATTTCGTCAGTAGTTACTGTAGGTACAAAAGCGAACTCTGTAACCATGCCAGGCACTACGTTCATCTGTGCACGGAAGTGTGGCATATAAGCAGAGTGAAGTACATCCTGCGAACGGAAGTAGAATACAACCTGCTTGCCTTTCGGAAGGTGAAGCTCTGAAGACATGATGTCGTCAAATGCCTTAGGATCGGACATATCAACACCTGTAGTGTTTACGCCTTCAATGTACCTGACGTTGGCTTTACCAAGCATCCCGTCTTTACCTGCGTAGCGAACTTCCCAACTGAACTGCTTAGCATATACTTCAACAAAAATGGTGTCTTCTTTTTCTTTGTCGATAAACATAATTGTAGTCCATGCATACAATCCGTAAAGGATAAGGCCTGCAAGTACAATCACGGGTATGATAGTCCAAATGAATTCAAGCTTGTCGTTATCAGCATAATAGTAAGCAACTTTACCTTGCTTGCCCCTGTATTTGAAGGCGAAGTAGTGCAAAAGGAACTGCGTGATCGTCTGAACGAAAAATATCAGCGCCATCGAGATCGCCATAAGGTTGTCTACCTGGGGACCATGCTCAGAAGCAGGGGTGCCCAGAACAAGGTGGCCGTACTTCCACAACGAGAAGATCGTAGTAAGGTAGATGAAGCCAACGAAGGCAAACATCAGGTAGCCATTTACATTATTATCCTTATCGGTGGCTACTTCAGACATGCCGTCCTCGTATGCTTTTACTGTTCCGATCTGGGTAAGTTGGAATATTTTAGTTAACTGCCATATTGCAATGCCTAATAAAACTAAAACTATAATTACCAATAAACTAGTCATCTGTTTATTTCTTTAAATATTAATAATGAAAATGCTTGCTTTCCTCAATAAGCGGATTGCGTTTTGCCAATAGCGGAGCTTTGGTAAGCGTAGTGAACACAACGAGTATGAACAAACCCATAAAGAACATTACCGCACCTATTTCGCCTGCTCCGATAAACCATTGTTTACCTACTGTAGCCGGCATGATCATGTTGAAGAAGTCAATATAGTGTCCTAAAAGGATCACGGTACCGGCTGTAACAACGATCCATGAAAGGCGTTTGAAATCGGTATTGATAAGGATAAGCACGGGGAAAACAAAGTTCATGGCTACCATCCCGAAGAACGGAAGATTATAATCCTCTATACGTGTCTTAAAATAAGTTACCTCTTCCGGTATGTCGGCATACCATATCAGCATGAACTGTGAGAACCAAAGGTAGGTCCAGAATACACTGATCCCAAACATAAACTTGGCAAGGTCATGGATATGGCTTGTATTCACATACTCCAGGTAGCCCTTTGACTTAAGGTATAGCGTAATCATAGCGATCGTAGTGATGCCGCTCACGAAGAAGCTGGCAAATACATACCATCCGAACAGGGTGCTGTACCAGTGCGGGTCAACCGACATGATCCAGTCCCATGACATGATCGATTCTGTTATGATAAAGAATACAAGGAATGCAGCAGAAGCCTTAAAGTTCTTTTTGTAGTAAGCATTATCATTCGAATCATCCTGTGCAAGTGAATTTTTCCTGGAATACTGGCGGTAGAAAATCCATCCCCCCATAAAAACAGCAGCCCTTATAAGGAAAAATGTTTTGTCAAGATAGCCTGATTTAGCTTGTATAAGATGGTCATGCGCTACTACATCCTTATCCATCCAGATGAAGATATGGTGTATGTCAAGCGCTCCCAAAACAAGGAGTACATACACAATTATTGCTCCCGGTATAAGGTAGCTCGAAATAGCCTCCATAACCCTGAACAATACAGGCGACCATCCGGCCTGCGCGGCATTTTGTATAGCATAAAATGCAAGAGCGCCAAGGGAAATCAACATGAAGAACAATGCAGCTACGTATACTGCCGACCATGGTTTGTTTTGTAGCTGGTGCAGCATATGCTCCATGTGGTGCTTGTGCTCATCGTGCGCGGCATGGGCATCATCATGGCCATGGGCAGCATGGTCGTGTCCGTCATGTTCGCCATGAGCCACTTCAGAGTGTGCTTCGTGCGCCTCATGCCCCGGATCGGCAGCATCGCCTGTTGGTGAAGCCTTATCCAGTTCGGTAGAAGCATGTGCTTCGCCTGCGCCATGATCGTGCCCTTCATGGCTGTCAACAGCGGTAGCGGCGTGAACCGTATCCGTAGTATTATGTACTGAATCAGCCGGTGCAACATGTGCTTCGACTTTATGCTCCTCTTTTGCAGAACCGTGAGCATCGTGCGCAGGTCCAGCGTGGGCATCACCATGGTGGCCGTGTGCATGCTCTTCCGCAACAATTTTCTCTACGTCTTCAATGGTCTTTGGTGCAGTAAAAAAACTATAGCCAACCCCAAGGATACCCAGTATCATCAGGACGAATGCGAAAGTTTTTAATCTACTTGAAAATGTGTACATACTTTATGCTTTCAGTGTTCTACAATTATAATTTGCTCTTCAGTTCCATCACGTGGCGGGCCACCTGCCAACGCTCTTCCTGCGTAAGCTGGTTGGCGTGCGATCCCATACTGTTAAGGCCATAAGTCACAACGTGGAATACGCTTCCTTCAGTGATAACCCTGTCTTTATAGCTCGGTACACCCAGGAACTTCTCCCTTTTCGGAAGGTTTCCTTTTCCGTCACCCTGGTCACCATGGCATATCGCACAGTATATGGTGAATAGCTGTTCTGCCCTTGGTGCATCATAGCCAACAGAATCAAGCGGCGAAGGGTTTGCTTTAGATGCCTCGTACCCTGCGGTAGTGTTAGGTATCTCATACGGCACAAAACCCCTTGGTATAGATCCCATTGCAGGAAGCTGGCCCTCTTTCCCATTAGGAAATGCAGAGGATTCCGCATACGTTTCATACGCTAACGATTCGTACATGTTAGGCATATACTGGTAGTTTGGCTCCGATTTGTTAAAGCAGGCAGTAAGCGATGCCGAGGCCACTGCGAGTAATGCTATTTTAGATAACGCTTTCATACTTTCTGTTAATGCTTTTCAATTACTTTCACTTCCACAGCATGCGTTCCCTCAAAGAAAGAAACCATCTGGTCCACATCGCCATGAACAGCAACTTCCATAAGAAAATGGTCGTCAGTCGTCCTCACATCCGGGTTTTCAGCCTCTTTAAACGGCCATAATTTACTCCTCATGTAGAAGGTAATAACCATTAAGTGGGCAGCAAAGAACACGGTCATCTCAAACATTACCGGCACAAAGGCAGGCATGTTCTGGATATACGTAAAGCTTGGCTTACCGCCGATGTCCTGTGGCCAGTCCTGTATCATGATGAACCACATCATTGTAGTAGCTACCGAAAGTCCTACCAATCCATAAAGGAATGACGTAATCGCGATCCTGGTAGGTGCAAGGCCCATAGCCTTATCGAGCCCATGGACAGGGAATGGCGTATAAATTTCTTCAATATGATGATGCGCAGCGCGTGTCTTCCTTACTGCATCCATCAGGATATCATCGTCGTTGTACAGTACATGTAAAACTTTATTGCTCATGATCTTATCTTAGTGATGATTATGTGAATGATTGTCGTTTCCGTGGCCATGGTCTTCAGCAGCCCATTTTTTCTTGTACATTTCGCTCGAAGTTTTCATGATCGATTTAACCTCTGCCTGTGCAATTACAGGGAAGCTCCTCGAATACAGAAGGAACAATACGAAGAAGAAGCCGATGGTACCGATAAAGAAGCCTGCGTCAACAAATGTTGGCTGGAACATCGTCCATGATGACGGAAGGTAGTCCCTGTGCAGCGAAGTCACGATTATCACGAAACGCTCGAACCACATACCGATGTTAACTACGATAGATATTACGAAGGAAACAAAGATGCTCGTCCTGATCTTTTTGAACCACATCACCTGCGGAGAGATCACGTTGCACGTCATCATCAGTGCGTAAGCCCACCAGTAAGGACCTGTTGCCCTGTTAAGGAACGCGTACTGCTCATATTCAACACCTGAGTACCAGGCAACGAAAAGTTCAGTAATATAAGCAATACCTACTATCGAACCTGTGATCATGATGATGATGTTCATCAATTCGATATGCTGTACGGTGATATAAGCTTCAAGGTTGGATACCTTCCTCATGATGATAAGGAGGGTGTTTACCATTGCGAAACCTGAGAAGATCGCACCCGCAACGAAGTATGGCGGAAGGATCGTGGTGTGCCATCCCGGTATTACCGAGGTAGCAAAGTCAAAGGATACAATGGTGTGTACCGAAAGTACAAGTGGTGTTGCAAGTCCGGCAAGTACCAGTGATACTTCTTCGAAACGTTGCCAGTCTTTAGCACGGCCGCTCCATCCGAAACTTACTATGGAATATACTCTTTTTGTAAAAGGCGTTATGGCCCTGTCGCGAAGCATCGCAAAGTCAGGAAGAAGTCCTGTCCACCAGAAAACCAATGATACCGAAAGGTAGGTCGAGATCGCAAATACGTCCCAAAGGAGCGGTGAGTTGAAGTTAACCCAAAGAGATCCAAACTGGTTCGGGATTGGCATAACCCAGTAGGCTAACCATGGACGGCCCATGTGGAATACAGGGAACATTGCTGCCTGGATTACCGAGAAGATGGTCATGGCTTCCGCGGAACGATTAATCGCCATCCTCCATTTTTGGCGGAAAAGCAAAAGTACTGCCGAGATAAGCGTTCCGGCGTGGCCGATACCTACCCACCAAACGAAGTTGGTAATGTCCCAGGCCCAGCCGATTGTTTTATTTGAACCCCATGTACCGATACCGGTTCCAACAGTATAAGCAACACAACCAACACCCCAAAGGAAAGCGGCAAGGGCAATGCTGAATGCTATCCACCACTGCTTGTTGGCCCTGCCTTCGACAGGCCTTGCAACATCAACTGTTACATCGTGATAATTTTTGTCACCTATAATTAAAGGTTTTCTAATGGGTGCTTCGTAATGAGACGACATAATCCTTTATCTTGTTTCTTATTAATATTTCTTCTAACTATGTATTCCTCACTTTTACATGGTAGAACACATTCGGCTTGGTACCAATCTGGCTTAATAAATGATAGGCCCTGTCGTCCTCTTTAAGCGCAACGATCGGGTCTTCCTGGCTGTTCACATCTCCAAAAACCATTGCACCGGTACCGCACGCTTCAGAACAAGCCGTGTAGAACTCATCTTTACGAACCTGACGGCCTTCCCTCTTCGCAGTAAGGATCGTGGCTTGTGTCATCTGGATACAGAAAGAACATTTTTCCATAACCCCCCTAGAACGTACATTTACGTCAGGGTTAAGCACCATACGGCCAAGGTCATTATTCATATGGTAGTCAAACTCGTTATTCTTGTTGTAAAGGAACCAGTTGAAACGGCGTACTTTGTACGGACAGTTGTTCGCGCAGTAACGCGTACCCACACAACGGTTGTAAGCCATGTGGTTTTGTCCCTGACGTCCGTGCGATGTTGCAGCAACCGGACACACAGTCTCACAAGGAGCGTGGTTACAGTGCTGGCACATTACCGGCTGGAATACTATTTGCGGATTCTCAGACGGGTCTTCCATTGCGCTGAACGTAGATACTGAGTCAAATAGCCCAGAAGTATTTTCTTTTAGCGTAACATCGCCCGCGAAAGTCTCTTCGTGTGAGTAGTACCTGTCAATGCGCAGCCAGTGCATATCGCGGCTCCTCCTTATTTCCGATTTTCCTACTACCGGTACGTTGTTCTCGGCGTGGCATGCAATTACGCAGGCGCCACATCCTGTACAGGCATTAAGGTCGATAGAAAGGTTGAAGTGGTGCCCCGTACTCCTGTCGAACGACTCCCAAAGGTCGATCGAGGCTGCAGGAACTTCTTCGTGGTTGAAAGAAACCACCGGCATTATGTTCCACTCCTTCGCATCTTTCGAATTGAAATCCTTAAGGGTGGTTTCTTTAACGATGTCACCCCTGCCCATCAGTGTATTTTGAAGCTGGACACAGGCAAATTCATGCTCACCACCCTGCTTTTCCAACGTGGCGGTCTGGAACGAATTGAAGTCATTATATAAAGTGTACGCGTTAACGCCCACTATCATTTCTTTTTGCATGGCTGCCTGGCGGCCATAGCCTAGGGAAAGTCCGGCGGTGCCCCTAGCCTGTCCCGGCTGTATGATCACCGGCACATTTTTAAGCTCTTTATTACCCACTTTCACGGTAACAACGCTTCCGTTCAATCCGCCATTGGCAACATTCCAGTTCTCAAGGCCCAGTGTTTCGGCATCCGCTTTGGAAACCGTGATGTAGTTATCCCACGATACCCTTGTAACCGGGTCCGGAAACTCCTGTAGCCACGGGTTGTTCGCCTGTTGGCCATCGCCCATGCCTGTTTTTGTATAAAGCACAAGTTCAAGGCCTTTACCTGCTTTTCTAGCACCGGCAAGCTTTGAAGCCGCGCCGTTGAAATCGCCACCGGCAGCAGCTGCACCGGCAGGAACCTCTGAAATTGCAACACCATCGTGCACCAGCTGGTTCCATGATTTTCCTGCAGACCATGCTGAAGCACCGCCTTTAAGGTAATCGTAGAATGCCTGCGGACTGCCTGACCATGCCAATAACGAATCCTGTAACTGCCTTGTTTTGAACAGCGGACGGATAGTAGGCTGCGTAACAGCGTAGTACCCTTTCGTAATGCTCACATCGCCCCATGACTCAAGGTAGTGGGGAGCAGCGGCAGCAATTACAGATTTTGAAGCGGTTTCATCTGCCTTAAGCGAAAATGCAACCGATAGTTTTACTTTTTTAAGCCCTTCAACGAAGTCAGCGCTGTTAGGAAGGGTGTATACCGGGTTCACATTGCTCATGATAAGGGTGTGTACCGATCCTGCCTTCATATCACGCACAAGCTGTGCAACGGCTTTGGCATCACCCTTGCGGGTAAGGCGGGCAGCGGCCGGCCTGAATGCTTCGGAAGTCAATGCGTTGTTGATGGCAATGGCAAGAAGCTGTGCATTTACATCGTCAAGGCCGGTAACAAATACGCCTTTCGATTTTGCAGCAGCAAGTTCAGCCGCAGCAGCGTTAACTGCTTTTTCGTAAGCCGCATTGCCAATAGCAGGAACACTTACGCCTGCGCCTGTAACGGCATTGTATATTTTTACAAGGGCATATTTCTGCTCCGTAACGGTGAGCGGTATGCGGTTGTCGGCGTTAGAGCCTGTTAGCGACATATTTGCCTCGATCTGGATATGCCTTGACATTTTTCCTTTTGAAGGGATACGGCCCATGGTATAGCCGCTATCATAATTACCGCCCTGCCAGTCGCCAAGGAAATCGGCGCCCACAGAAACGATCACGTCTGCCTTACCGAAGTCATAATCGGCAAGCGCCCTTTCGTCGTACACCATCTGGAAGGCATCAAGCGCTTCGGATGAAGAAACAGCATCGTATACCACATGCTTAAAGCCAGGGTATTTAGCGCCAAACTCGGCGATCAATTTATCTGTAGAAGGGCTTGCCGTAGTACCTGTAAGCACTACTACCTGTCCGCCGCCGGCAGCTGCCTGCGAAAGCGCTTCCTTAACTTTAGCATCAACAGCTTCCCACGTTGCAGGCTTCTCGTTGATCATCGGTTCCTTAAGCCTCATGCTGTCATAAAGCGAAAGCACTGAAGCATACACCCTGCCATTAGCAGTAAATTTTGATCCCGGAAGTCTGTTATTCTCTACTTTTATAGGACGGCCCTCACGGGTCTTGATAAGTATGTTGGCGAAATCGAAACCATCAGCCATTGTCGTCGCATAATAATCAGCAACACCAGGGATGATCTCTTCCGGCTGGACTACGTAAGGAATTGATTTGATAACCGGGCCCTCGCACGCTGCAAGCGAAGCAGCAGCGGTGGTGAACCCAACATATTTCAAAAAGTCACGACGGGTTGTTGATGAGGATTCCAAAACTTCCTTATTACCAAGGAACTCATCAGTAGGTATCTCCTCAACAAACTCATTGTTTCTTAGCGTCTCAACAATAGAGCTGTTTTCATTAAGCTCTTCAACACTTTGCCAGTATTTTTTGTTTGATGCCATGTTATATACAGATATTTAGCTTCTTTAAAATTTGATTAATAGTGACATTTTCCACACTCGGTACCGCCCATGTCGGCTGCGGTAAGCTTTTGCTTGCCATACTTCTTGGCAAGCTCGTCGTGGATTTTCGTATAGTAGTCGTTGCCTTCCACCTTCACATCGGTTTCGCGGTGGCAGTTGATACACCAGCCCATGGTTAGCGGTGAGTGTTGCCTCATAACTTCCATAGTCTCTACCGGGCCGTGGCACGTTTGACACTCTACACCTGCAACAGAAACGTGCTGCGAGTGGTTGAAGTAAACGAAATCCGGAAGGTTGTGTATCCTGACCCACTTCACAGGCTTTTGTTTTCCGGTATATTTTTGAGCCGTGGCATCCCAGCCTACAGCATCGTAAAGCTTCTTGATCTCGCCGGTATAGAATTCTTTAGAATGATCCACATAAAGCGAATCCTTATCGCCTGCAAATTCAGCAATGTTTTTGTGGCAGTTCATACACACGTTTAACGATGGTATACCCGAAGCCTTGCTAACCCGCGCAGAAGAGTGACAATATTTACAGTCGATACCGTTGTCGCCGGCGTGTATTTTGTGCGAGAAGTGGATCGGCTGGACCGGCTCATAGCCCTGGTCCACACCTATCTGCATCAGATAGCCGTACACGAAGTACGACGAAGCCAAAAGCAGCAATATAGCCGTAACCAGTACAAGGAACTGATTTTTTACGTAAGCCTTCC
This sequence comes from uncultured Flavobacteriaceae bacterium, assembly GCA_942492845.1. Lineage (GTDB taxonomy): Bacteria > Bacteroidota > Bacteroidia > Flavobacteriales > Flavobacteriaceae > Flavobacterium. The sequence continues at coordinate 108,200 of OW818646.1, forward strand.
AAAGTGATACGCGGGGCGCAGTTTCAACAACCACAACACCATTGGCAGCAGCCACCCTTCTAAGGGTCCTGTTAACCAAAACCAGCATCACGATCAGCACTACAAGTACCAGTACCAGCGCACCGAGGATAAGGGTATTAGAAGAACCGCCTTCTGCAGCAGCAAGAGGAGTATCTTTTTTCTCGATAACAGGAGCCGGTGCAGACGTATATGCCAAAATGTTATCAATGTCGCCTTCGCTCAATTGCGGGAATGGCGTCATTACTGAGTTGTTGTTCTCCGCGAATAGCTTCACCGCAATAGGATCACCGGATTTGATCATCTCACTGCTGTTGTGAATCCATTTTGAAAGCCATGCACGGTCGCGTCTTTCGGCCACACCCCTTAAGGCAGGACCTGTAGATTTGGCGTCGAGCTTGTGGCATGCCGCGCACAGGCTGTTAAACAACTCCTTACCTTTCACAGGGTCGCCCGCTCCTGCAGCGGGCGCCGCAGCAGCATCGGCAGGGGCAGCAGCTGCAGTAGCCGGAGCCGCCGCGGGAGCTGCAGTTTCCTGCGCCATTGATGTGAAAGGAATGGTGAGCGATAACGCCAGGAAGAACAATAAAATTCTTGAAAACGAAGTATGGTTACCCACTTTTTTCATATTAAAAATGATTATCGACTTAATTTGGTACGATTTTTTCAGTGCATGACAAGGAAAGTCCATGCTTTTTTAAAAACTCCCACAAAAATACGACTTAAGAATTATTCTCAAACCTTAAATAAACCTTAATGCCCAATTTATAACTATTCTAAATAAACCGTGTTTATGCAGGTAAAATAATATATTGTACATTTGTGGTAAAGACACTTCATTATGAGAATTTTAAAATCAGGACTGCTGCATTTGGCACTAATTTTACTTACACTGACAGGCATAAACAGCTATGCACAGGAGCGTACCGTAACGGTGGTGCAGGATGCTAAATTTGAGCAGCTGTTGGCCGAAAAGCGCAGGATCAACCCATCAATCAGTGTAAATGACCGCTATAAGGTGCAGATATTCTATGGGGAGAACGATAAAGCAAGGAAAACGCTGTCGGACTTCAAAAGGGAGTTTAAAACCATTGATGGCACCATTGTTTTTGAGAGCCCTACCTATAAGGTATGGGTAGGCAATTACACCTCCCGGATGGAGGCCGAAAAGAGCCTTATGGAGATAAAGAAAAAGTATCCCTATGCACTGCTGATCAAGCCGAACAAATAGGCCACACAATATTTTGAAAGAAAGCAGCGTTATGGCTGCTTTTTTTTGTTCCCTATGGTGAGCTATACCACAAAGATGCGCAAAGTTATTGCACAGACATACGCAGAGGCTTTTGCTTTACAAAAGTTGGAGCAGAGATAATAAGTTTATCTCCAGCCCTGATAGCAGCGGTATCCCCCGCTTTTTTCGGCGGGGATAAAGCGGATAGCAGGAACACGGACCACTGAAAATGCCCAAGCCATTCGCTCCTGAAAATTAATCGAAGCGCAATGCCTTTACCGGGGAAATTTTGGTGATGATGTACGATGGGATAAGCAACAGGGCGGTGCATACCACTATCGTGCCTATATTGATAAGGAGTATGGCGGTGATATCTATCGTTACCGGGGCTACGCTGACGTAGTAATTTTCCGGGGGCAGGGTGATGACCCCAAAATATTTTTGGATGAGGAGCAGCCCAATGCTGATGCCATTACCCCACAGCAGCCCCTTTATAATAAGGTAAGCCGCATTGTACAGGAATATTTTGCGGACGCTCCAATTGCTCGCGCCGAGGGCCTTTAGCATACCCACCATAGGGGTACGCTCCAGTATGAGCACCAGCAGCGCTACCACCATATTGATTGTGGCTACTACAACCATGATGACGATAATGACCATAATATTGACATCGAACAGCTTGAGCCACTCGAAAATATTGTAATATTTTTGCTTTATGGTACGCGCCTCTAAGGTCGACGGTACCGCATTGTGTATCTCCCTTCCCTTTTGGTCGATCTCATCGAAATCATCTATAAAAACCTCAAAGGAACCTACCTCGCCATTGCGCCATTTGTTGATGCGCTGTACATGGCGGATGTCACCTATCACATATACCGCATCGAATTCCTGAAAGCCGGAGTTGTAAATGCCTACCAGCTTAAAGCGCCTGAGGTTGGGCATACCGTTTCCGCCTTCCTTCATGAAATAGGTATTGAATTCGTCGCCCACCTTCAGTTCGAGCCTCTTGGCCAGGTATTCGGACAAAATGACTTCATTATTCAGCGCTGCTTTCAGGTTGGGTTTTCTGCCTTTAATGATGTACTCATCAAGAATATCCCATTTATATTCGGTGCCCACACCCTTGAATACAATGCCGTCAAATGCCTTTTCCGTACGGATAATGCCCGCCTTGGAAGCCACCGCTTGTATGTGATCAACTCCCTGCACTGAAGTGAATTTCGGGTAAAAGTCCTGCTTTATGGACAACGGCTCGACACTTACCTCCGACTGGTTGTCATCAAACGCAGAGATGATGACATGGCCGTTGAACGCCGACACCTTTTCCCGTATCTTGTCCTGCAGCCCCACTCCTGTGGCCACCGCAATGACCATCATTGTTATGCCGATAGCAATAGCAATGATCGCGATTTTTATAATTGGGGCAGATATACTACTTTTATGGTTTTTTGCAGAAACCAGCCTTCGGGCTATGAAATATTCTAAATTCAAACGGGTATGGTATATAATTCGTTTTTCAAAAGTACAGTTTTATTCTCAATACTATTAATGGTCGCCTGCGGAAAATCGATCCGCCCCTCCACTACCCCTGTGGCGTTGACTAATGGCGAAACCAGGCCCATATCCCTGAAATCTAAAAATGACAAAAAAGAGATCATAACCGGCGCCGATAATTTTGACGCGTACCTCCCGCTGCTGGAAGGAAAACGTGTGGGCGTAGTGACCAACCAGACCGGTATTGTGCGTTACATTGAGAACCGCGCCCAGGCAGAGAACATTACCCTGAACACTAACCAGGAGGGCATGATGAGTGTGGTGGACTTTCTGCTGGACAATAAGGTAGATGTACAGAAGATCTACGCCCCCGAACACGGCTTTCGCGGCACTGCCGATGCGGGTGAGCTTATAAAGGATGGCAAAGATACAAAGACCGGCCTGTCCATCATTTCGCTGTATGGTGATAACAAAAAACCTAAACCTGAGCAGCTGGACGGAATTGACGTACTGGTGTTTGACCTGCAGGATGTGGGCGCACGCTTTTATACTTACATCTCCTCGCTGCACTATATCATGGAGGCCTGCGCCGAAAAAAACCTGCCGCTGATCGTATTCGACAGGCCGAACCCGAACGGCGCAATAATAGACGGCCCCATACTCGAGAAGCAAAACTCGAGTTTCATCGGGATGCACACCATACCGGTACTGCATGGCATGACCATAGGGGAATACGGCAAAATGATAAACGGCGAGAAATGGCTGAAGGACAGCGTGCAATGCGAACTCACCGTGATACCGTGCCTTAACTACAAGCGCACGATGTTTTACCACCTCCCGGTAAAGCCCTCCCCCAACCTTCCCAATGACAAGGCAATAAACCTCTACGCCAGCCTTTGCTTTTTTGAGGGTACTAACGTAAGCCTTGGCCGCGGAACCGACAAGCAATTCCAGATATACGGATCGCCAGACCTGCCGGATAGCGGGTTCAGCTTTACCCCCATGCCCAACGAAGGCTCAAAAGAACCGCCGCAGAAAGGGAAGCTCTGTTTTGGCGAAGACCTGAGCAATGCATCGCGCGTAAAAAAACTGGAACTGAAGTGGCTGCTGAAAGCCTATGAAGAAACCAGTGACAAGTCGGTTTTCTTCACCTCGTTTTTCACGAAGCTTGCCGGGACGGAAACGCTTCGCCAACAAATAGAAAGCGGCATGAGTGAGGATGATATACGCGACAGTTGGAAAGACGGGCTTTCGGATTTTAAAAAGATGCGCAAGAAGTATTTGATTTACGGACGATAGCACCGATGAAACTGATGAACTGAGGACCACGGATTTTGTCCCAAAGCAAAAAGCGGTGCATTTCTGCCTGGAAGACAAGAATATTTGAATGGTAAAACCTGTAAAAATCCGTCACACCCCTATCGTACGCGCTGCTGTAAATCTTAATATTTTGACAAAGTGTTTCGGCTTACCGATACTCTTTTGTAATTTTCAGTTGTATTAATCTTAAAACATACCACCATGAATATTACAGAAAAAATAAACGACTTTATCGAGATGATCCTTGGGTTAATCAACAGGGCAAAAGGATATATTGATGACATCATTGCCTTCTTCGAAAGCCTGAAGGACAAGATCGAAGGGCTGCTGGAATATGTGGAAGACAAGATACACAGTATTGAAAGCTTTGTAGGCGAAATGAAGCATCAGGCCACAGAAGAGCTTGCAGCCTAACGATTAAGGCCTTCCGTATTGGAGGGCTTTTTTTTTGTTACCGCCTTTGCTCCTTTTACTACCGTCCTTGCGACCAGGTAAACCACAAATGTAAATATGAAGATAAACACCCCAACAGTAGCTATTTCCCCTATTTCATCTGTCCATGAAGCAGTTTTCACAACCTCATTATTCTGGTAATAAAACAAAGCGGATAAACCCATCGAAAAGATGGCCATTATCATTATGTTGCGTAAAAGTGTCATTTCATTATCTGTTTTTCTGTTGTGATGTAAACTTCCTCCTTCAGTTACCTGATGCAGCACACCGGTTTAACGGCAGCAGACTTTCCCATCATTACATTTTGCAGTAAAACTAAAAAAAAATCGTTGCGGTGGCATTGCGGAAGGATTATTTTTTTGTGTGATGAAAAAGAAAGGCGAGTAAGGCAGGTTTTAGAAATTAAGGAACGGGGGGGCTACATTGATCCCTTTATTTTGATATCAGGATTAATAGTACGGAGTTCCTGTATGAACGCATCCCTGTCTACAGGTGATATTACTGCCGAATCGAATTTGCCGCCGTACCATATCTCCAGCCTTTTCAGCGACATGGCCGGGGCGCTTATGCCATTGTTGTTTTTTTCTACAGATGTAATGTCGGCAATAGCAATCTTTGTAGTTCCCATGAAGCCCATTCTTATTTCGAGAATTTCATCGTTAATTACATATTTAATGGCAAATATCAGGTACACCACGAACACCATAGTTGCGAGCAGTATGGCGGCTACTATCCACTCCCCCACAATAATGGTCTCGGCCAGGGGATACACTAATGGGATAAAGATGAGCAGCAGTAGCCAGATGTCGACTTTGGAGCGGTAGGTTTTCATAGCACGATCTTCTTTTTCATTTCCTCAACAATATGATATGCCGCGGGACATATCGTCACGTTTTTCATGGTAAGATCCGCGATCTGCTGGAATTTTTTCCTGTCGGTGTGCGGAAACTCACGGCAGGCCTTGGGGCGAACATCATAGATGAGGCAGTAGTTTTCGCTATCCAGAAAGGTACACGGTACGCTTTGTAGTACGTAATCGTTATCCTCGTCAATGCGCAGGTACTTGTCGATAAACTGCTGCGGCTTCAGGCGGAGGTGCTTTGCAATGCGTTCGATATCGGCCAGGGTAAACAGCGGCCCGGTTGTCTTGCAGCAGTTGGCACAGTCCAGGCAGTAGTCCTTTTTAAACTCCCTGTCGTGCAGCTCCTGCATGACATAGTCCAGGTTTTTGGGTGTTTTCTTTTTAAGCTTATCGAAAAACTTTTTATTCTCGTTATGCTTATCTTTGGCCAGCTTGGGCAATTGCCTTAAAAAATCCTCCATTCCGCAGTCATTTATCATCTGTGGCAAAAGTATAAAAAAATGAAAGACCTTTTCGGGAAAGCCATATTAGACTATCAAACCGGCAATGCACCGGAAGACCTTATTACCGAAACCTCCATATCCGAAGAGGATGAGATGAGCGTAGCCTACCTTTTCAGGGAGTATAAGGAAATGCCCGCACTTGAAAAGAAAGCGCTTTCACTGGCCAAAGGACGCGTGCTCGATGTAGGGTGCGGCGCCGGAAGCCATGCCCTATTCCTGCAAAAGGGACTGGAAGTGATGGCTATTGATATTTCGCCCAATGCTATTGAAGCCTGTAAACTGAGGGGCGTTAAGCACGCGGTCTGTGCCAATGTCCTCGAATTGGAGAATGAAAAATTCGATACCATCATTTTACTGATGAACGGCACCGGGATATTCGGGAAGCTGAATCATATTACCACCTACCTCCAAAAACTAAAGTCATTGCTTAATAATGGCGGACAGGTGCTTATTGACTCCTCCGACATTATTTATATGTTCGATGAGGATGAGGATGGCGGCAAGTGGATCCCTTCGGATATTGACTATTATGGCGAAGTGACGTTTACCGTAAAATACAAAGGCGAAACCGAAGATAGTTTTGACTGGCTGTACCTTGACTACAACACATTGCAGAATGCCGCGCACGCCAATGGGTTCAGTTGCCAGCTCGTGATGGAAGGCGGGCATTATGATTACCTGGCGCGGTTGTCCATTTAATTATTTTTTCCTTTCCTTCATGTATTTGAAGAAAACCTCTGTAAAGGTATCGCCCCAAACATCGTGCGCCTCATTATAGGCGGCGATTTGTCCGGCTACATTGGCAGTCACTTTTTTACCCAGCGGCGAATCGTAAAAGGCAAGCAGTTCCATTATCTCTGCATGGGTATAGCTTCTCAGGAAATAATCCTCAACATTTTGCAGGAAACCCGGTATCGTGGCATCCACCTTCTCCATGTGCGCTTTTTCCTTGTCGGGCGAAACCCACATCGCCTGGTATTCCCTGGTGGCTGCGATACGCTCCTGCACGCCCATGGCTTTCATCAGCTTTTGTACATCTTCCTTAAAGGTTATATCCTGTGCGTTGGCCGCTATGGCTGCTAAAGAAATAAGCAACACCAGTAGTATCTTCTTCATTATTGCTGCTTTTTACTTTCTTCCTTATCCTTTTTCTTCATTTCAAACAGTTGCATATCCCACTCCTTCCCTTTCGGAAAGTCGCCCGAAACCAGCCGTTGTATATCCTGCGCGAACTTTTTCCCGGCAGGTGTTTCATAAAAAGTGACAAGCTGTGTTATTTCATTTGGTGTGTAATGAGACTTATAATATCCCTCCAATGCCGTCACGAACGCTTCAATGCCTGCATCATATTCCTTTTTGAAATCTTCCCTCTTTTCCGGCACTACCGAAAACCCGGCAAGCATATCCCGGTGCTCCTGTTCCTGCTTCATATCAAATGTTGCCAGCGCCAGTTTGCGTAATGCCTCCTTATCGTAATTATCCTGGGCAGTAACACCAAATGCCGACAGCATCAGGAAGAAGATTAAAAGATATTTCATGATTGTTGTTTTCGCTAAGATACTAAAAAGTAAAACCCGGAGCAGTGTCCGGGTTATCATCATTCTTTATTTTCCCTGAAATATTCCCTCTGGAATTTGCCGGAATAAATATTTTTATGCAATTTAACCATCGCATCAGTGAAACAATCCTCTGACATAATACTTACAGATATTAAGTTTCTGGAATTTCCAGCAACTTTCTTACCAACAGGAGTTTCAAAAAACTGAAGAATCTCCTGAAGCTGTGCATCTGTATATACATCCCTAAAGTATTGCTTTAAATCATCTAAATATGTATTAGCCATCTTATCGAAAGCTTTTACATAATCTGCCTCAAAGCGGGGTTCAATGTGCATTAACTTAGCAGCCTTTAAGGCATCGAGGTGCTGTTGGACGTCCATAATGCTAATTAAAGAGTCAATGTTCGCATGGCCTGAAGTACTTATAGTTTCATATCCGGGCTGCCAATTCCTGTATGTTTTGTTAAGCTCCACCAAACGGCTCAGCAGTGTTTTATTTTCGGGAAGTTTCCTATTGTATAATTTTCCGGAATCCGAAGCGAACTTTTTACCTGTTTTAGTTTTACAGAAATTGAGGAACTGAACTATCTCCTCATTTGAATAATGATTTTGATAATAAAGCTCATACCTGGCAACGAACACCTTCCCTATGGAGTCACACTCCCTCTTAAAACCTTTCCGCTCTATTGGAAGCAAATCAAACTCAAATCCAGTTCGTATGTTATACACCGAACTTGTATCAATTGTTAGTTTAATTAATTCCTGAGTATTGCAATCAAATGAATTATCCTGAGCTTGTATTGTGCCAGCAAACACAACAAGTAAGAGAATTACGGAAAAATGTTTCATAGCTTGGTTGTTTGTACTAAAATAACAAAAAACCCGGAACAGTGTCCGGGTTAAATTTATAAAAGCTATAGCTTATGGTATGTTCAAGTACTTATGCGTTTGCAGCGACACCCTCCACTTGGGGTTGTTCATTACATAGTCGACGATAAGCGGGGTCATGTCCTCCTTTTTGCTCCATTCCGGCTGGAGGAACAGTATGGCATCGGGGTTCACTTTGGCCGCCTGCTCTTCGGCAAAAATAAAGTCGTGCCTGTTGTGTATGATCACTTTCAGCTCATGTGCGTTGGCGTATACCGTTTCGGTAGGCAGCTTTGTTTTTTTGGGCGAGAGGCAAATCCAGTCCCACATACCGGAAAGCGGGTATGCACCGGAGGTCTCGATGTGCGTACGCATCCCTTCGGCCTTGAGCCTGTAGGTAAGCGGCCCCATGTCCCACATAAGCGGTTCGCCACCTGTTATAACAATGGTCTTACAGTATTGCTTTGCATTGGCAACTATAGTGTCGATATTGGTCGGCGGGTGCAGGTCGGCGTTCCAGCTTTCCTTCACGTCGCACCAGTGGCAGCCTACGTCGCAGCCACCCACACGGATAAAATAAGCTGCCGTGCCGGTATGGTAGCCTTCCCCCTGTATGGTGTAGAATTCCTCCATAAGCGGCAGCATGATGCCTTTTTCAACTTCTGTCTGTATTTCCTTCTTCAGCATTGTATTCAAAATAGTCTGCAAAGATACGTATTATCAGGCAAATAAAAACCGTCCCGAAATGCATCGGGACGGTCTTCATTTATAGTGTGCAGTATTTATTTTTTAAGCTTGGCCAACTCACCTTTTACATAGGTATCAGTAGGGTCAATTGCAAGTGCTTTGGTGAAATAATCTATCGCTTTAGCCTTGTCGGTCACGGCATAGTAAGCGCCGGCATCAGAGTAAGCCTCCACAAGATATTTCTTTACGTTATCCTTAGAGGTTTCTTCAGCGCCTTTTTCAGTTACCACTTTAATGTAACCATCATACGCTTTCGCCATTTCGGCATACGATTCGTTAGTACCGATATTTTTGTTTATCCTTGCCTTGAACAGGTACGCATCCTGCGACGTAGCCGAAAGCTCAATCACCTTATCCATGGCGGCAGAGCCTATCTTAAGACGCTCAATGTTGGTTTTCTGTTCTTCCTCCGACATATTCAGGTGGCCGTAGTAAATCGCATAGCCAAGATAGAAGTTGTCATAGAACGCATTCTTGTTATCCGGCACTGCAGTACCGATTTCAAACACTGCCGCAGCAGGACGGTAAAGCTTTTGCCCAAAAAGTTTCTTACCAACCTCGTTGTATTCCGTAATGAGGGTAGGATCTATCTCAATAGCTTTTTTAAGGTCAACTATCGCCTGATCAAATTTGGCCTGGTCAGTTATGATGTTGTTATCCTTGTCATCTTTACCTACTGTTGTAGCCAGTTTGGCAAGGCCAAGGTAAAGGTGGTCCCTCCCGATGATCCTTTTTGGGTCCACCTTCGCCAGAAAGTCATTCATAGCTGTAAGGCTGCCTTCGTAGTTGCCGTTTTCATAAGCCGAATACGCCAGGTAGCGAAGGATTTTGGCATTTACCTTGTCCATTTTTTGCATGGCTGCAGCTTCGGCCTCAAGGGCTTTCCAGTCGCGGGTCAGTACAAGGAAATCGGCATGCCTCATCCTTGAGTTTAGCGAGTAGTCGGTAAGCGACATGTATTTTTCATAATATTCAAGCGCTTTTTTGGTATACTCGGTATATTTACCGCCTTCGGTATTCGCCCACAGGTAGTAGGTTTCAGCCAACTCCCTGTATACAGGGCCGTAGTTCGGATTGGATTTGATCACCTCGTCAAACGCCTTGATCGCTTCCGGGAATGCTGCCCTCGTGTTCTTGGTTATCGTTCCTATCTGCAGCTTTGCCCTAAGGAGTGAGTTGTCCAGGGAAAGTGCGGTCCTGTAGGAGCTGTAGGCCTCATTCTGGTTACGGTCGCGGTAATACGCATCACCAAGGCTAAGGTAGGCCTGCGCCGACTTAGAATCCTTTGCTATAGCTTTCTTTAAGAACTCAATCGCTTTCTTGTAGTCCGGGTTGTCGGAGTTGATGTACGCACGACCGATGTATATCAGCTGCTCTACATCTTTCTTTTTCAACTCTTTTTCAACCGCGCTGAATTTTGCCTGAGCAGCGGCAGCATTGTTGGCATCAAGGTCGATATGGCCAAGGCCGATATCATTATATTCGGTGTTGTTCTTAACCGCTTTTCCTTTATTGAAATAGATTGCGGCTGAGTCCTGCTCCTTCTGCTTCATGTAAATGTCTCCCAGAAGGAAATAATTTTTACCTTCATCAGGCGAACTTGCAATAAGCGATTTCAGGGTTGTTTTTGCTTTTTGGTACTGTTCGGCATCAATTGCTTTCTTGGCTTCATTGGCATCCTGTGCAGATGCAACACCAAAAACGAGCAGTGATAAACCTAAGAACTTGAAATTTTTCATCTTGGTCATTTTAATTTCTCCTATATTAATATTTAGTAGTTTCATAATTATTGCACCTCTACTTCCCGCGATGGGATGGTTGCCGGCAGCAGTCCCGATTTCAAAACGATGCGCTGCCCGTCGGGTGCACTCAGGTAAATTGCAAAACCCATGCCCAACCCCTTTTTACCCTGGTAATTTAACACATAAAGTTTCCTTGTCAATGGATACGAACCCGTGGCTATGTTGGTCTGCGACGGTTTATAGTACTTCTTGGCACCCTTGTCAATTTTAACATTATCGACTGACAAAACCATGACACCTTCCACATATTTCTCAATTTCTGTGGGGGGCTGCAACAGCCAGTTAACACCCACAATACCTATGGCGCCGGGATTGTCATGGACAAATTTAATCACTTCTTCGTTAGTTTTTAAAGAATAAACATTTTCTGACGAAATTGTTTTTACCCCTGCCAGCCGCATCAGCTCTTTTACGGTGCTTGAATTGGGATTATCGAAAACCAGTTTCGGCACCCTGGCCGACGCCTTACCCTGCATCACGGCATAAATATCTGCCAGATTTATAACTGTATCTGTAGTTTTCGCATTGGTTATGAGCGCAATGGCATCTGTAGCAAATTCCGTAATGCGAGGCGTGATCTTCCTTGCCTTGAAGTGCGCTTCCTCTTCGGCGGTCAGTTTCCTGGGCATGATCATCACACGGGCAGAATTTTTTTGAATTGATTGCAGTATCTCATTTTCAGTGATGTTCACCTGCCTGATGTGGGCGTGGTCGTGCTCATTGTGAAAAACGGCAAGCACATCCTCTACAATCGGCTGGATAGTATTATCAACGAAAAAGGTAGCTTCACCATAGGTAATCGATTCACCTTCAAAACCGTCTTTGTTGTCGGTATCTTTTTTGCAGGAAAATACCAGCGCAATAAGCAGGGCGGTAATAAATATCTTATTTATATGTTTCATTATTCGGTCATGTTTAGTGTTACCGGCAGCGAAACTAAAGTACGTGCAGGAGTGCCGTCTTTTTCGGCAGGCTTCCATTTATCTGTATAAAGATTTAAAACCCTCAATGCTTCCTGTTCCACCTTAGAGCCGTAATCGCTTCTTGCCCTCAGGTTGGTCATTGAGCCATCCTTTTCTATGATGAAAGACAATTCGTTCTTTACAGGGCCTTTAACTTCAATTTTCGGAATTCTGTAATTGTCCCTGAATTTCTTCTGAAAAGCATCCACGCCTCCGGGAAATACCGGTTTATCTTCAGTGTCATCGTAATTAAATACTTTATTGTCGCCTGATAGTTGCGTATTGGGTATGGCTACTGACAGCGCTTTTGGCTTTGTTACGATAAACGGAAGGGAATAACCGGACCTTACCTTCTTACCATCATGCATACCGGGAGTCCATTTCTCCATAAGCAAAAGTACCCGCACCAACTCCTTATCAATACCATGCCCGGGATGGCGAAGTATTTTTATATTAGACATACTGCCGTCCTTCTCTATCACAAAATAAAAATAAGCCCGTGCAGAGGTATCAGATTGCGCCAGCGCTTCCGGCACCTTAACATTTTTGGAAAGAAAGTCAAAAAATGCAGCCATGCCACCGGGATACTCCGGCTTTACAGAAAGTGCCGGGGAGTCATATATTGCGTTCTCGTCCGGCTTGTCGGTAGTTTTATCGGGTTGTACCTGTGCATGAGCAGACAGGCAGGACAACAATGCAAATAAATATAATGCCTTCATGTTTAATGGGGTATTCAAAATTATTTGTTTTACCTATCGGGTAAGGCTCAGTGTCACCGGCATATCATATTTGGTGCGTACTGCCTTGCCGTCTATCATTCCCGGCGACCATTTTCCCGACGTAAGGCCAATTACACGCTCCAGTTCCTTTATATTTTCAACGCCATTCGCCCTTACCTTTACCTCGCTCAATGTGCCATCCTTTTCAACTACAAAAATTATATACAGCCTCAAACGGTCGTTATTGAAATTGTTTTCCGGCAGCTTAAAGTTGGCTTTGATAAATTTGTAAAGGCCATCTTGACCGTCTATATATTCCGGCTTGACGCTGACCTGGGAAAGACTGTAAACAGTATCCTTAAAATCCGGGCCTCTCCTTGCCAGAAGCGGGTCTTCCTGTGCAATTACTGAAAAACAGGCAAGCAATAGCAATAAATACAGTGCCTTCATACGCTTATTCTTTTATAGGTGCTTCTTCCTTTTTTCCGACGCCTTCAAAGTTTACACTGATGGGCACCATGAATGATGACCTCACGACCGTACCGTTCTGTTTTCCGGGCGACCACTTTTTAGAAAGGGAAAGCACTTTTTTAGCGGCTTCACCCAGCCCGTAGCCCGGGTCGCGCAATACCTTTATATCACCAAGCGTGCCATCTTTTTCTATCACAAAAGAAAGAAAAATCTTGAGCGAGAGGTCATTTTCCGGCTCAAGGTCAGGCAACTTCATATTCGCGCCAACGAACTTGTAAAACGCACTGATGCCGCCGGGATACTCAGGCTTTACCTGCAAGCCCTGCGACTCAAAAATTTTATCTTCGTAATCTATCAGCGTAACAGGGGCCACTACTTCTAACGTGTCCTGTTGCGCATGGGCGGTAACCGCGCCGCAAAGCACAAGCACCGCAACAGCAAAATATCTATTCATCATTCTTCTTGTTTTTATTCTGTAGCAGCCGCACAAACCTCAGGAAAGAATAGCCAATGAGCAACAGCCCGAAAGCCAGCCTGCCATTGGAACTTAACTGCAGCGGCAGCTCTTTCCAAAAGATCACCATGATCCCGAGAGCAAAATACAGCAGGAAGAAGATTAGCCCAAAAACAAACAGAAATCGCTGTTGAGGCGATTTCTGTGTTTGGTATCGAGATTTATTTCTTGAAAGCATCTCTTAATTTTATTTATGACCTGATGTTAACAGTGATCGGCAGGCTGAACGAAGCCCTTACCGGCTTACCGTTCTGGATACCCGGATCCCATCTCTTTTTCATCGATTTGAGTACGCGCTCGGCTTCTTTTCCAAGTCCGTGGCCCGGATCCCTAAGCGCCTTGATGCCGCTCATGGAACCATCTTTCTCGATAACGAAATAAACGTATACCTTGATCGATTTCATGTTCTCAATTTCAGGCACCCTGAAGTTAGAGCCCACATACTTATAGAAAGCTTCCATACCACCAGGGTAGGTTGGCTTTACGGCCAGCCCCTGAGAGTCATAAACGCCCGTATCTTCAACCGGCTCTACACCTTTGTTAAGTTCACCCGTCGGCTTATCAATGTTGATATCACCTTCAGGGCTCGCCTCTGCATTCTTGTCGCTTGGGTTAGCATCCTCGAAGTCTTTAGTATTCGGTGGATCATCCTTCACTTCATCCCTCCTCGCAGCCACAATAGGCTTGAATTGGATTTCTTCAACGATAGACTTTGGCGCCTGCTGTACTTCAACTTTTGGCGGCTCCGGAGGGAGCACCTCAATTGGCGGTTCCGGCAGCTCCGTAAGCTCGACCAGTTTCACCTCTTCCTTTTCTTCTTTCTTCATCATCCCCCCGATTAGCCCGGGAAGGTGATAGGAAAGGATAAGCCCGACAAACAGGACGATACCGATGCCCAGGGCTATCGATGTCGTTACAGGGCTTTCGGACCTCAGTTTGTATGCGCCGTACTTTTTGTTACGGCCCTCAAAAACGATGTCGATCCATTCCTGTTTAAATAAACCAATTTTTGACATAATTTATATTTTTTTTGGTTACAGGACTATTCTTTATATACTCCCGACTGTTTTAGCAAGTCAAGTTCTCCCGGAGTCATGTCACCGATAGCAAAAAGCTGCGGCTTGGTTATCGCCATCTCATCCAGAATGTCTACCAGGTTTTTGTAGCTGGCTTTGTCACTGGCTTTAATATTCACTACAAGGCCCTGATCGGGCTTCCCTTCCTGAGCCGCATATTGCTTGCCCAATTGTACATTTTTCAGAAGGTCTTTCCTGATACCGTTTTTACCAAAAGAAGCTTCGGTAGGTGGGATAGTTGGTGCCTCAAATTTACCCATATACCACAATATATTGTTTTGGCTGCCAATAAGTATCGTCATCATCCTTTCCTCAGGAACTTTATCCGGAGGAGTTTCTTTTTTTGTTTTATCCGGCATCGGGAGCGGCATTGCCTGCGGCTTCGAAAGCGTCGTGGTAAGCATAAAGAACGTGATCAACAGGAACGCAAGGTCCACCATTGCGGTAAGGTCAACGCCCGGGTTGGACTTTTTACTTCTTACCTTTTTACCTTTGCCACCATCGCCGCCGGTATTTAATTCTGCCATTTTATATTATCTTTTTATAATATTAAAAATCTTCATCTCGTAAACCTGTCACCAAAAAGAACTTGTTCTTCTTCTGGGCCTGCAGGATATCCATTACAGTCTTAATAGTAGGATATTCCTCTTTGGCATCACCTTTAATAGCGATCTGCAGGTCACCCTTTACTTTAAATTCATCAGCAGTAATTTCACCCGCGTCAAATTTATCACTGTATATCTGTCTTTGCGCCTGCCTTGCCTCCTTAACCCAGTCAAAAAGCTGGTTGCTGGCATTGTCATTGATCGTGTCATACGGAATGCCCTTCTGTACACCTTCCCTAACCCTGTCTGCCGGCGATAGCTGCAATAGCGACCTTAATTGTTTAACATCAACACCAAATCCTTCAAGGTTTTCAAATTCCTTAATTTCTTCCTCGGTCATCCTAACGTTATACTTTGCCGCAACCTGCTCCAGCGTAGCCCTCCTGAGATCCCTTGGCATAAGGAAGAACACCTGCTTTTGCCCCACTGTAATGGTAGCAACACCTTCCTCCGGCAGCTTTTCAATTACAGTCGACTGCGGAGTGTCTACCGGCTTGGGCTCAGGCTGCTTGGCCGTAGCGGTCATAATAAAGAACGATAGCAAAAGGAATGCCACGTCGCACATAGCGGTCATGTCTATCCTGGTGCTTTTCTTTGATATTTTTACTTTACCCATTATTTTTCTGTTAGCTTAATGAAGTACCGGAAGCTGAACGATCAGCATCCCGGCACTATATGTTTTACAATAGTTGATTAAGAGTTGTTTGCACGGCCCCTGAACCTCCTGTAGGTTTGGGTAATTGCAAAACCAGCCTCATCAATAGAGTAAGTAAGCTTGTCAATTTTAGATGTAAACGCGTTGTAAGCGATAATTGCAATAGTTGATGTCGCGATACCTGTAGCCGTGTTGATAAGTGCTTCAGAGATACCGTTAGCAAGCTGCGATGAGTCAGGAGTAGAACCTGCACCAAGAGCCGAGAACGCCTTGATCATACCTGTTACCGTTCCAAGAAGTCCCATTAGCGTACCGATAGATACAAGCGTAGAGATGATTACAAGGTTTTTCTCAAGCATTGGCATTTCCAGTGAAGTTGCCTCTTCTATTTCCTGCTGGATAGCCGCTTCAGCCCTTTCGCTGTCAAAGCCTTCCCTCTTAACTTCTTCATATTTCAACAAGCCCGCTTTTACAACGTTAGCCACAGTTCCCTGCTGCTTGTCGCACTCTGCCATTGCCTCGTTGATGTTGCCTGTAGAGATCTGTCCCTGTACTTTCCTTACGAAAGACTCTACATTACCCTTACCAGACGCCTTGTTGATAACGAAAAGACGCTCAATAGAGAAAACAACTGTCATTAGCAAAAGCCCCATAAGCACCGGCACCACATATCCTCCTTTGTAAACCATTGCAAGGTAGTTACCCGCGATAGGTTCGCCTTCAGGATTGCCGTCCTGGAAGTTTGAAGGGTGTCCCATTATAAATTTCCACACAAGAGCCCCTACTATCAAACAAAGCACGATAGCTAGTGCTGCGAATACATTAGATCCTTTCGAATCGTTTTTTTCAACCTTCTGAATAGATGCGTTTGCCATTTCTTTTAAAAATTTAGTTTTCTGATTTTTTAATAATAGTCCTTATTTGTTAGAATTTCGCTGTATAAGACTGGCAAATTTATAGTATTAGAACAGAAAAAAAAACAAATTGATTTTTTTTCTCAATTCTTAACATTAAATTATTGTAATAATAACCACCTGAAAACGGACGGTTAAATCCTTTTGTTTATACAATCTCAAAATTAACGAATGTAAAACGATTATTCATTAATAAATTTGTTCAATAATACGAATTACCTATTAATAACATAATTCCTTATTATTTATTGTGCAGGCATTGCATTTTAAATTTGATGGGGTAAATTTTATAATTAAATTCACATTTTAAATTATGACCTGATAGTATTCTGTCATAAAAATAATACAATACTGACCGTTAAAACGTTTTATTTACCTAATATTTTAATTGCATGAAAGGATTTTATACCATTGGCCTGCTCGTACTGTCTAACATTTTCATGACCCTTGCCTGGTACGGGCACCTGAAATTCAAGGACTTGAGATGGTTTGAGAATTTGGGGCTCATCGCGGTCATATTGATAAGCTGGGGACTGGCGTTGTTTGAATACTTTTTCCAGGTACCGGCCAATAAAATAGGCTATAATGAAAATGGAGGGCCGTTTACGCTGCTGCAACTGAAGGTAATACAGGAAGTAATCACGCTGGTCGTGTTTACGGTGTTCATGCTGCTTTTCTTCAAAGGCGAGACCTTCCGGTGGAACCACGCAGTAGGGTTTTTATTTTTGGTGTTGGCGGTGTATTTTATTTTTAAGAAGTAGCCGTCTTAGTTCAGGGTTTAAAGTTCAGGGTTGCCATACAGTACTGATGATTCTGACACTAACCTTTATGAACACGAAACCCAAAACTCAAAGCCCCTAGCCTTTCAGCAGCTCGAGTATCCTGGCATCAACTTCCGGCGAATCCCATTTATCGGCAAGGCCTTCGGTTAGCATAACCTCATCCATAATTGCTTTCTGGCGGTCGCCGAGGGCAAGCGCTTCGGCGTAGGGGCGGTCGCTAAAGGTGACGCGGCTGTATAATGGCAGCCATTTGTCGGGATATTTTTCAGAAAAGCGCTTCTCGATCTTTTTGCGAAGTATAAAACCGGGATCGGCCGTATCGGAGCTCATTTCCATGAAATTGCGATAAGAGAGTTCGGCAATGGCATCGGCATTGGGTTTTCGGCTTTTTTCATATTCACTGAAAATAGCTTTCCAGTCGTCGCCGTATTGCTGCATGAGCTGGCTGAGTATTGTAATGTCTTCGAACCCTGCATTCATACCGTGGCCGTAAAAAGGCACTATCGCGTGGCAGGCATCGCCTATAAGGGCTACTTTGTCCTCGTGCGTCCACGGATAACATTTCATTGTCACCAGGGTACTGGTCGGGTTTTTAAAGAAATCCTCAACCAGATTCGAAATCACATCGGTCGTCGAAGGGAAATGCTGTGCAAAGAACGCCTCAAGGGTTTCCTTGCTGTGCAATGCCTCAAAAGAGTTCTCGCCCGTAAACGGCATGAACAGCGTACAGGTAAATGTACCGTCGAGGTTGGGCATCGCGATGAGCATGTACTCGCCACGCGGCCATATATGGAAAGAATTTTTATCAAGCTTGTGTGTACCGTCCGGATTGGCGGGTATGTGGAGTTCCTTGTATCCTGTATTGAGGAATTCCTGCGAATAGTCGAACATATTTTGCCGCTGCATGCGGTGGCGTACACGGGAGAATGCCCCGTCGGCGCCAAACACCATGTCGTACTTCCTGTCGTCCCAGGCGCCCTGTTCGGTTTCGCCGGTATGCAGTGTAGCGGTTGCCATGGTGACATCCCACACGCGGGTATTAAAGAAAAATTCTGCTCCCGCATCCTCGGCCAGTGTAACCATCTTGCGGTTAAGCACGCCCCTTGAAATCGAATAGATGCTTTCCCCCTCCTTACCATAATACAGGTAGTTGAGCGGCTGCGCTACGGTATGTATGGCGCGTTTGTCCATAGGTATCGCAATCTCCCTTATAGTATTCCCAAGGCCAATGTTGTCCAGCGCACGCCAACCGCGGTTGGACATGGCAAGGTTAATGGATCGTCCTGTAAAATTGATGGTTCTTATATCGGGGCTGCGGTCATATACATGAACGGTATGGCCTTCTTTTTTCAGATAGATGGCCAGTAGGGAACCTACCAGGCCGGAGCCAACAATGGCTATTTTTAAGGGAGTCTGCATGCAATTTGATCTAATACCCCACAAAAATAGGCAATTAATGTGCTGGCAATATGATTTGGAGCATTTATTTACACTAATCCGAAAGGCTTTACCTGTTAAGAAAACTTTGGCTATTAAAGGATTCTTAATTAATTAACACGTCAATCCTTTAAAGATTAATTTTACCTCACTAACTATTTAAAATATTATAATCATGAGAGATTTAATCTGGTTAATTGTTGTAATCCTTATCATAGGATGGCTTGTGGGGTATTTTGGTTTCGCAGAATCTGTAGGAAGCCTTATACACATATTATTGGTATTGGCAATTATAGGGATTCTTTACAGGCTTGCCATTGGCAGGAGGCCGTAACTATATCCGTCAATAACCTTCAAACAAAAGTACCTTTACAGAATCCCTCCCAGTGAGGGATTTTTGGTATTTGTATTTTAAAGAGGTTTACTAATTTTTCACTGGCTGAAAAATGTTTTTGCAACCTGTTTCGGAAAATTTGAGCATTAGAGAATGTCAAGCGGAGATCACAGCGCCTCTAAAGATTGTGCCGGAAGGTAAACCGTAATGGCCGTACCCACATTTGGCATGCTGTCTATTTCGATGGAGCCGTTATGGTTTTCGACAATTTTTTTGCACAGCGCAAGGCCAATACCCGTCCCTTCATATTCATTTTGGGCATGCAGCCTCCTGAATATGGTGAAAAGCTTGGATATGTGCCTGCTTTCGATGCCTATACCGTTATCGGTTACCGAAATTTTATGGAGTCCGGCACCTTTAGCGGTTTTATCCTGCGCGATAAACTCATAGGCCACAATTATGACCGGGCTTTCCGTAACAAACTTTAGCGAATTGCCTATCAGGTTATAAAACAACTGGTTCAGCTGCACCGAGATACCCTTAACCACCGGCAATGCATCTATGCTGATGCTGGCGTTCTTCTCCATTACCTGGAATTCGAAGTCGCTTACCACATCATGAAGGATAAAGTTAAGGTCAACTTCCCCAAATGCCGTTTCGGCGCCGGATACCCTTGAGTAATTCAGCACATCCTTTATCAGCCTTGACATCCTTTCGGCAGAGCTATTGATCTTATTAAAATACAATTTGTCTATTTCTTCCTCCGTAAGCGTCCTTTGCGCCAGCGAGGTAAAGTTCATGATTTTGCGCAATGGCTCCTGCAGGTCATGGCTTGCTATATACGCAAACTGCTCCAGTTCCCTGTTTTTCCGCGAAAGCTCTTCGTTAGACGACTGCAGGTCCTGCTGTGCGTCCCGCAACTCCTTATTGTCTTTCAGGGTTTCCTCTACCAGTTTTTGCGCATGGATGTTTACCATGGTCACGATCCAGTCGGAAACATTGCCGCCATCATCCTTATTGGGGACAATTGACACCATGTGCCAAAGGTATTGTTTGCCGATCTTTACCCGCGCCTGAAGGGAACATGATGTAGCCTTTCTGCGTGCGTTGTCCCAGCAATCGGCTACAGCAGCCACATCTTCGGCATAAAACCACTGTTTTAGTGAACTGTTGGAAAATTCTTTAAACGAAAGGCCAAACATTTCCTTTACGCTTTTGTTGGCGAGGGTTACAGCTCCCGATTTTGCCACTGAAAAAACGATAAGCGGCAATGCATCGGTGAGCTGCCTGTAGCTGCTTTCGCTTTCACCCAGTTTTTCCGTGAGCTCTATGAGCTGGATATTCCTTTTGCGGAGCTCGTCATACGGCGACAGTGGCGCGTCTTTCGAGAAATACTGAATAAACGATTCAATTCTAGCAGGCGAAATCAGGCCGGAATAAGGTATACTGACATTGAGTGAAATTTCATAAATGCCGTTTTTAAACTTTGTTTCAAGATCTTTGGACAGCCGGGACGCATAGGCATAGGCATCGGGGTTGCACACGCCCAGATTCACGCCATCGTATATGACCGCCGAGATTTCTTTTTTTCCCCCGTTTAACGTCACGATACTAAGCACAAGCCTTGATTTCTCCCCGCTGGTTATGGAACACCTTGCGATTTCTGATACAGCCGTGGCAAACCTGGTTTGCGCCGACATCATCAGCCCGCAAAGCTCCGCAAGCTTCATAGAGCGTTTGTGCGCCAGTATCAGGTCCATGTCATTATCGAGGGTTAAGCTGATAATTTCTTTCATCATACATTGATTTTGGCTGCAAGGACAGACATATCGTCGTTAAAGCGGGCATTGTCTTTATACAGCGCAGCTGCAATGACATTGGGGTCATGCTTCAGTATTCCGGGCAGGCTGGTCAGATTCCACCGCGACCTCAGCCCATCGGAATGCATAATAAGCGTTTGGTATTTTTCAAGGTCCAGCATGGTATCGTTCAGTGTCCGCGGTATGTTCATTCCCACAATGCCATTATACGGTGTATGCGCTTTTCCATACAGCCCTGTAAGCAGCACTGTCGAGATATTGCCGACACCGCACATGTGCCATTTTTTTGCAGTAAAATCCACATACGCAACAGTCGCCACCAGGCCCCTTGTCTTTTTTACATTTTCATGGATGTGTCGCAGCACTTCTGCAGGGCTCAGCTCGCGGCAGCTTTTAAAGGCTTTTATGGCGGCTATAGCAGCTTCATGGGCATTAACCCCGTGCCCCAGGCCATCGCCCATAAGGAACTGCATGCCATTGCCTATCTTCTTCATGCTGTAGCCGTCACCACAAACCGTTTCACCGGGACAGCACACCTGTACGGCGCCAAGGTCGACCATACCGGGCTTCCCGGGCGCAACTTCTGTTTTGTAAACACGGCTGTACATTATGGTGCCCCATCCCGGCAGTGTATATATGGATGAAGAGTGACTAAGCCTTTTAATGGCGCCAAGCCCCTGCCCCAGCGTATCCGAAGTAGAAACGCCATCGCGGAGCATTTTGGCCAGGTCGCTTATCCCGTGGCCGTTATCCATGCAAAAAACTTCAAAAAAATCGCCGGCTTCATCGTAGCCCGTACGATATAGAAGTACGCCTTCATCGGCAAACTTGATCAGGTTGGAGGTCAGTTCGGCAATAACAATATCCACCTCCCCCACTTTATTAGGGCTGAAGCCCTTACCCGTCACCAGGTGGTGTATTTCCCTCTTTATATAGGAAACGTAGCTTCTGTCGTCTATTTTATAATTCGCAAATACCGCATCATCCATTCTTCCATTTTATTATTGTCACCGTTGTCCCTACACCAACAGTAGAACGTATATCAAATTCATTTACGAGCCGTTTGGTTCCCGGCAGGCCCAGTCCCAGGCTTTTCCCGGTACTGTATCCGTCCTTCATGGCAAGTTCCACGTCCGGAATGCCGGGGCCTTTATCAGCAAATACCAGCCGTATCCCTTCTTCCCTGCCATTGTTTACCTGCATTATGCCTACCGTACCGCCGCCGCCGTACTTCAGGAGGTTCCTTACAAGTTCGCTGGCCGCCGTAACCAGTTTGGTCTGGTTAAGCATCCCCATGCCGATCTTTACCGCAGCTTCTTTCACTTTGTTGCGGAAAGGGACAACATCCTGCTCGCGGATTATTGTAAATTCTTCTTTAATTCGGGTTATGCTCATAGCTGTCATCCTGTCCTTCATTTGTTAAAATTCTGGAGCGCAACAGATCCATGCCTTTTTCAACATTAAGCGCGGTAGAGACACCTGTAAGAGTAAGGCCAAGCTCGACCAGTGTTATGGCTACAGCGGGCTGCATCCCAACAATTACTGATTCGGCCCCCATTATTTTGGTCATGACCCCAATATTGCCCAATATGCGGCCCATAAAGGAGTCAATGATCGAAACGGATGATATATCGATGAGGACACCTTTGGAATTGTGCTTTTTCACAGAATTCACCAGGTCTGTCTCAAGGTTTTCGGCAAGCTGGTCGTATAAATCCACCTGTATGGTAACAAGCAGGAAATCGCCCATCTTTAAAATCGGGATCCTTTCCATAATGTTAGTTATTCAGGGTTATGGTCTTTTTCCTGTTCACCTCCAGCTGCAGCATGTTGAATGCAGTCTGCAGGGCGTTCGCAAGAGTTGATTTTGTAATGATATTAGAAAGGTCGATGCCCAGGTGTACCACGATCTGCGCGATCTCCGGCCTGATGCCGCTGATAATGCACTCGGCGCCCAAAAGCCTTGTGGCGCTAACCGTTTTTATAAGGTGCTGTGCAACCAGCGTATCCATTGCAGGGACGCCTGATATATCGAGTATCGCAATGGTACTGCCGGTTTCCACGATCTGTACCAAAAGGTTTTCCATGATCACCTGCGTTCGCGAGCTGTCCAGCGTACCAATGATGGGCAATGCTACGACGCCGTCCCATACACGGATAACGGGTGTGGAGATCTCAGTAATCTCATCCGTTTGCCTTGCGATCACATCTTCGCGGCCTTTAATATAGCCTTCAAATGTTAGTATCGTCATATTATCAATGATCTTACTGACTTTCAGGCTGTCGGTATACAGCTGGCCGGAATCTGCAATACCTTCTGCAAGGGTTTCAAGAAGCGCCTCCTTCAGCGTAAAAAGGTAGTTGCCGGTTTCGCGCGGCGAAAAGCCCCTTTTGGCCCTGGATACCGAAATACCCATCAGCACTTCATATACCTTGTCAAACTCGCGGGCATTGCTGTTATCAATATTGTACTCATCAAGCGCCTCAAGAAATGCTTCCAACAGTTCTTCCGAATCCTGCTGCTGTTCATCTGCATTGAAATAATTATCTTCTGCCTTTTGCTTGTTTTCCCAACGCTCCAGGATGATGTTCTTTTTGTCTTTCAAGATTTGTGTAGTTTTAATCTCCATTTGTACTAGGCCTTTTCTAAAATCAGTTAACCGGTTTTTTTTTGCAGATTTACCTTATTTAGGACATTCGCATTGCTAACAAATGTAAACTATTAAATATTGCAGGGGTTATTTATGGGAAAAAAAATTTACATTTTAAAACATTTGAAGCAAGAACTCCTTGGACATCTTAAAAAAATCTTAATTGTGTGGAATTTCTTCCGGGTTGTGGAAAAATTCCACACTTTTTTATTGAAATAAAACTTCATAAATACCTCATATACAGTATTATAAAATTAAGGCATAGTGGTTGCCTTTTCAATCGGCATGAACCAATACTGTTGCACCTAATGAAAAATGGAATAATTACAACCAACCAACTGTATTCGATAAACACTGAAAGCCTGACCGGCAACCGGATGAAAGGCTTTGTATTCAACGGTAACCTTAACATACCGCAGAAGAACCTCCCTAAAGCTGCCGGAACAGTGAATGAAGCTGCGCCCGTGGCGGCGAAAAAATCAAAGCGCCTGAGCCCAATGGGCCGCATAGTACTCCTTAGTACTTTTATTTTGATGGCTCTTTCTGCCTACCTGATGTTTGAACTGGAGGCTGATTTCTCGCAATTCAACACCGACAGGATCAACTCCTCATGGGGCTTGCCGTTCCTTATTGCTGCGTCTGCACTGCTCTTGTTTAAACTGGGGTTCTTCCTTTATAATGTGGTACTGTACTTCCGGTATAAATCGATCAAATCGGTTTCCGATGAATTGCTGCCAACAGCTACCGTGATCGTTCCGGCTTACAACGAAGGCAGGCTGGTATATGACACCCTGATGAGCCTTGCCAACAGCCAGTATCCTGAAGAAAAAGTACAACTCCTCGCTATAGACGACGGCAGTAAGGACGACACCTGGTACTGGATGCAACAGGCGAAAAAAGTATTGGGCGACCGCGTGTCCATTTTCCAGCAGCCACAAAACAAAGGGAAGCGCCACGCCTTATACCGCGGGTTCAACCTGGGTACGGGAGAGGTTTTCGTAACGGTAGACAGCGACTCTGTAGTTAAGCCCGACACACTGCGTAACCTGGTAAGCCCGTTTGTGACTAATGAAAACTGCGGTGCCGTAGCCGGTAATGTAAAAGTGCTGAACAACGGCAATGCCATACTGCCTAAAATGCTGAATGTGAGTTTTGCGCTGAGCTTTGAGTTTGTGCGCTCTGCCGAAAGCATGCTGGGCACGGTAATGTGTACGCCTGGGGCCTTGTCGGCCTACCGCAGGGATGCCGTGTTTGCCTGCCTGGAAGACTGGATCAACCAAACGTTTATGGGGCAGCCGTCGGATATTGGTGAAGACCGTGCCATGACCAACATGATACTCAAACAAGGGTTCCATGTACTTTTCCAGCGTAATGCGCATGTGCTGACCAACGTACCTGAAAAATACAGCGGCCTGTACAAAATGTTCATCCGTTGGGACAGGAGCAATGTACGCGAGAACATCATGATGGGGAAATTCGTTTTCAAAAACTTCAGGGAAGGGTCGAAGCTCGGCGCAAGGCTACTGTTCCTGAACCAATCAATGAGACTTATCATGACCTATCCGTTCCTGTTGTTCATGCTGTTCTTTATCGCTATACACCCGGTATTGTTCCTGAGCTCCACAATATTCAGCATACTGGTATTCTCCAGCTTCCCGGTATTGTTTTACGCAAAAAGGCATACGATCGCCGAATCGGTTTGGGCATATTCATACAGCATATTATACACCTTTGCGCTGTTCTGGATTACGCCCTACGCCATAGCGACTGCTCACAAGCGAGGATGGCTGACACGTGAACTTACATAAAACTTTATATAAAAAAGGTAGTGCTTTTATTTGCCGGACTTACAGGGTCCGGCATTTTTTTATGTAACTGTCTGGATAGGATAAGAACTCCTCCTGACTTTTACTCCTTCACAAACTTCCTGCTCCTGCCATCAAGCTTCAGGATGTAAATGCCCGCCGGAAGCGCACTGACGTTGATGCTTTCACCGATCAGTTCACCGTCAAAAACCTGCCTTCCGGTGAGGTCGTAAATGGTAGTATGATTATCCTCCATCACTCCCGTTGAAGTAATATTCAGCTCATCTTTTACAGGATTAGGGTATACCGTCCAGGTTGCCGAAGTAAACTCTGGTGCGCCCAAGGTTTGGAACTGGAAAGCCGCCGTTACCGGCAGGTGGTTGGAGGTGGTGTTGTAATAATCGTCGATGGATCCTGCCACGCTAACTTCCTGCGCCGCGCTGCCTGCACTATAGTTGTCCACCAGTTCGCTCGAAATTATTATGTTTTCAATAAGCGGCCGGATGCCCCAATTGGTAACGACATCGGTAATATCCTTGGTAATGCCGTTATAATTGGCGGCATCATCCATAAAGTTTTTATAAGGCGATACGCTGCAATTGCACGCATCGCTGGTGGTGCCAATAAGGTAGTCATTAAAGTCACCGATAACAATTACATTTTTGGTATTGTATGCCGGGCCATCGAGGATGCCCTTCAGTCCTTCCGAACCGCCTTTCCTGCGCGTATAGCTTGAGGCGTTGCCGTCTTCTGCCTTGGCGTGAATGTTGACCAGCGAAACCGGAATCGCGTTGTTGCCGGCTATAAAGTTGACATTGTACACCGACGGGAAGCGTCCGCCGGACCAGTTATTATAATAGGAGTTGCCCTGTGCGCCATTCCCATTGGTCAGTTCGGTAGAATTTACCAGCTGTACCCTCGATTTTTTGTAGATGATGCCCTGCCTCTGGTTACAGTCGCCCGTATTTGACGGTACGATAGCCCCACCCCATTCGCTGCTGCCCATTTGCGCGACTATTGAAGCGATGGTGGGAACAGAAGGCGTATTGGTAACTTCCTGAAGGCAATATACATCGGAGTCCATCAGCAGCATCGCCTGGGCAACGTTGCTAACCTGGCCGCTTTCATCGATAGGGCCAAATTGCGTACAGCCCAGCCATTCGGTATTCCAGTTGGTTACCCTGAAGGTTTCCATGCCTTCCTGCTGCCCTGTTACCTTTACATTTTTGATTTCCCATGTAGCGCTCTGCGAGGCACTGCTCATGTAGCGGAACGCAATGCGCGACTGTGCCGATTTGGCCGCAGCGGGTATAACCAGCGCACCCGAAGCGACATACTGCCAGCCCTGGGTAATATTCTGGTTGAGCCCTGTTAGCTCCACCCAGGTTGTAGTTGCGGGATTGCCGGTATAGTTGGCCGTGGCAAATGCCTTGTACCAACCTTGCGCCACCCCTACATTTATCAAAGCTTCCGGGCCACGTGCATGGCTGAAGGAAAGCTGCACATTGTTCAGTGGGGACAGGTTCATAGGTGCGCTCACGAGCCAGTCTTCATTGGCATTGCTTTGTCCGGAAAAAAAACCGGAACACACAGCGCCATACTGCGAACTGAAATTCCATTCCTGCGCGCCGGTTACGCTCACACGGGTAAACGTGTTGAAGCTTTGTTGGGTAAGCAATGTTTCGTCAAGGACCGTGGTTTGTGCGTTAAGGCTTATGCCGAAGCCTAAAAAGGAAAGAAGGATAAAAAGGCGGGTAGTTTTATGCATTTGTATTGGTTATCATTGATTTGTGGGCAAAGCTATGAATAAAGATGTTGCTGCAATGTTAAATTTGGGTATCCCGGTATTGCGACATGCAACTTGCATTATTCCGCCCCGGCTGCTTTTTTTCCCATGCGCGGGGCGGCGGAACCGGGAGGAGCATCTGTTTAATAATGCTTCGAATCCATTTTGTTTTGTTTTTGATATCCCATTTAAAATTGATCAGTAGAATCCGCGCTGATATTTTTCGGGTTGAAGGATCCTGATTGCAAATAAAAATGTAAACTTTGTGCATAAATCGTAAACAGTATGTTTGACAGCCAAAATCTTTTCTCCGGGAAGCACAGGTACCTGTACGGACTAATCGCGCTATCGCTTATCGCTGTGATCTGCGCGGCCTTCAGTATGGGCGGCAGTGACGATTTTGATTCCGCCAGAAGGGAAATTTTGCTCCGCAGGATCGGGCATGAACTGCTCTTACAGTCGGGCGACAGTACCTCAAGAGTGCTGCCCGTAAAAAAAACAGCAGAAAATGAGTACCGCATTTTGTTTGAGAAGGAGCTAACCTTTGAACCGGACGCCCTGGTGCAAATTACCAGCCGTGTGTTGTCCAAGGATCCGGCCGCCAATGATTATGTTGTCAATGTGCTGAACTGTGGTGACTTGAGCGTGGCCTACGGATATGCCATATCCAAAAATAAAAAAGATGACATTGTATCGTGCAGGGGAAGAATGCAGCCCAGGGCCTGTTACATCATCAGTATTACATTCCAACCTACGGACAGCACTCTGGCAAAAACCGGATATTTATTAGGCAGCCTGCCGTTTCTGGCATTTTTTGGATTTATGTTTTTCAGGCCGGTTAAGCCGCAGAAGGCCGTTCGTGAAGAGGGACGGGATACGGGTATGATCGCTTTGGGCCCATTGTTGTTCGATGCGAAGAACCGGAAATTAACAATAAACGAAATAACAACCGACCTGACCGGAACGGAAACACGCCTGCTGCTTATTTTTGCGCTGTCGCCCAATGAGACCATCGCGCGAAGCCGGCTGCAAAAAGAGATATGGGAAGATGAGGGTGTCATTGTGGGGCGCAGCCTGGACATGTTTATCTCAAAGCTCCGGAAAAAGCTGGAATGTGACCCCAATAGTAACATCGTTGCCATACGCGGTAAAGGGTATAAGCTTGAAGTGGGGTAATAGCTTAGCTCTGCCTACTGCTATAAACCTCCAGACTTAAGATGTAAAGGATTTACTTCATCGGGATTGGCTCCGCCCGTCCCGCAAAGCTCCGTTTTGTTAGCGACTCGTAAGGGTATTATAACTTCTGTTCTGCTACCCTCGCCGGGATTGCTTTGTATTGTAATACTACCATTAAATGCCTCTACCCTGTGCATGATATTTGATATCCCAAGTCCTTTTCTCTTTCGTTTTACATCAAATCCTTTTCCGTTATCTTCTATAATAATACAGATACAATTTTCCTTTACGGCTAAAGTTATCTTCACATTTTTCGCTTCGGCATGTTTACGGACATTGTGCAGCTGCTCCTGGATAATACGGTATATGTTTAATTTCAGGTCGTCCGGAAAATCACAGGGAATTTCATAACTAAAATCCACGTGTAAAGGAGTATCTGTACTGGCTGTAGACTTCTGAATCAGTTCGTTAACAATTTCATACAGATCAATATCTTTTAAAGGCGTTACCAGATTTTCGCACAGCAAATGAATTTCCCTCATCGCCTTATTAACAAGGTCTATTGAGTCTTTAACCAATTCTTTAGTATCTGCGCACTTCCTGCCTGCTATACCAAGGTGAAATCTTGCCCCGAACAATATTTGGTTGATATTGTCGTGTAATTCCTGCGCGACATAGTTTTTATGTTGCTCCTGTACCTTTATAATAGCTTTAGAAATCTTTTTTTGCGCCTGTATTTTTTGTTCTTTGATCTTCAATTCCAAAAGTTTAGAACTTTCTTCCGCTTTCTTCCGCTCCGTTATATCCTGTAAAATCCCAAACAGCCTGATGGGGATTTTATTCTCATTATAAACAAAGCGCCACTCCATATATCCATATCGATCTTCTCCTGTAGCGGTAATAAACCTAAAATCGATCTTTGATTCTACAAAGTGGTTTAAAGTATGGTGTATGATGACTTCAGCCCGTTTTTTATCTTCAGGATGAAGCAGCGAGAGGAACCCCGACGCATATGGCTTTACCTCCCCCATCTCAAATCCTAATATTTTATATAGTTCATCTGACCAGATATGTGCGTTGGCCTTGAGGTCGATATCCCAATACCCTATGCGTCCCATTGCCTGGGCTTCACTAAGTTTTGCCTGATTATCAAGGAGCTTCTGCTCCATCACCATCTTTTGGGTAATGTCATTAACAATAACAATCCTTAGATTTTTCCCTTCTGGTTAAAGGAATGCGCTGTTGCTTCCACCACCAAAATTTCACCATTTTTCTTTTTGTGCCTCCAATTACTATACCGTGAGGTATGCGAGTCGCTTTTTACCTGCGCTATATCTTCCAGCAGCGCCGGTATATCTTCCTGAGGCCTTATGTCTTTTATGGTCATGGAAAGAAATTCGTCGCGGGTATAACCGTAATGGTTTACAGCGGCTTCATTTACATCAACAAAGCACAAAGTGTCGAGATCGTAAAGCCATGAGGGCAGCGGGCTTTTATAAAACAGTGTACGGTATTTTTCTTCGCTTTTGGCAAACGCTATCCCTATTCTTTTACTTTCTGTTATATCCTGGTAAAAAATAGTAAGGCCCGTATCTGATGGATATATTTTGACAGAAAACCATTTGTCGATCGCGGCGTAATAAATTTCAGCCTCAGCCGCCAGGCCTGACGTCACGGCTTTATTACAAAGATGCCAAAAGTCGGTTCCTACTGCATCCGGATGCATATCCCAGATAACCCTGCCTAAGGTTTTTTCACGGCCCAGTACATGGGTAGCAAGGGCAGCATCATTTAAAAATGTATACCTGCCTTTATCGTCCAATGAAATAACCGCCTCTTTAATACGGTTGATCGTTAAATCGAGTTTCCTTTTTTTTCTTTTATACTTCCTGATATACCAGCCTGCTATCAGAGTGATAAGCACTGTGTAAGTAACGATTATGATAGCAGGTATAGACATGATTACGTTGGCAAATTAATAACAGCAATTTACAAACATAGAGATAACAACCTATTTATTCAAAAAAAAGAACAGATATTTAATTAATTTAACGCTATTATTCAATTAATAAAGATTTCGTCCTGAATTCATAAATACAATACAGGGTAATTGGATTATTTCGGGAGTATTTCGGGACTTTTATATTATAAAAAAATGCCGTCACCAATAAATACTGGCAACGGCATTATACTTGTAGTGACCTCATCGGGATTGGCTGCGCCCTCCTGCAAAAGCTCCGTTTTGAAAATGAAACGAGAGAAGGAAAATGCTAAAGCAAGCTTACGTACTCGCGGTAGTCAAGATCATTCTGGTAAGATAATCACTATTTCACCTTTATCATGTCGGCATCTTTTCCGTGGGCATTGTAAGTGGTCAATTTTATTTTAGCGTCACTTCCTACTTTAAACTCAAATTCCAGTTCGGCCTCTTTAATGTAAAACCTTTCATCACTCTTTGCATAAAGCCTAACCCGCGGCAGCCGGTCTTTAGGATTTACGGCCTCTACATAAAGAGAATTGTCTTTGTAGGTAATGACTAACTGATGTTCTTCATTAAAAAAATATGTTCCTGCATACGATTTAAGAATTTTATCGTCAGGCATTTTTTCATGCCTTAAGGGTTTTCCACTCGCTAGCCGTGCTATATCATTAGAAAGCATAGTCCAATCCATATCTGCTTCATAGGCATTAAATAGTGTTACTACAAGCAGGTCTTCTTCTGGCAAATAAATGGTATTGGTCTGATAACCATCTGTAGAACCACTGTGCTCCAGGGTTATGCTTCCATCCAGTTTTCGGATAAACCACCCATATCCATAATCTGATATCGAACCATCAGTCAAAATATATGAAGAAAAGGCCTTATCTAATATTGATTCACTTATAAATCCTTTGTGATGGAGTGCAGTATTCCATGCCAGCAAATCGTCAGCGTTGCTCACCAAAGCGCCCGCAGCGTACATATATGTCACATTTTGCAATTCAGCATTTTTCCACCGCCTGCCGTTATACCTTGAGTATCCAAAAGCCTGATCTGTCGGTGTTTTTTTTGAATTTATGTAAAAAGTATGCGTTAACCCTAATGGTTTTATTATAGAGTCCTGTAAATATTCCTGGTAAGATTTACCTGTAATGTTTTCAATAATGTACCCTAACAAATAATAATTGGAGTTGCTGTACTCAAACTTTGTACCTGGCTTAAATCGTAACGGCTCATCTTTAAAAAAATCTACTCCCTGAGCAGGTGTATAATTTTCTTTTACTTTTGTTGGATCAGGATTTTGAATATCCTGATAGTTTATGATACCTGATGTATGCGTTAACAGGTTTTCTATGGTAATGGGATATTCCTTTGATGGAAATTCCTTAATATATTTTTGAATAGTATCCTGTAAGCCTATTTTTTCCTGCTGATATAATTTTAGTATAGCTACAGCGGTAAATTGTTTTGTTATGGATCCTATTCTGAAAGCCATATCGGCCTGCATAGGCATACCGGATTTCACGTTAGCCTTGCCAAAAGCTTTCTTGTAAAGTACATTTCCATGCCTGGCGATTAACACTACCACCCCCGGTGCAATATCTGGGAGTTTCTGCTGGATTAACCGGTCAATTTTTTGAATAGGCAAGGTATCCTGCTGTACCAGTGCATAACTATGTAAAGGAAGCATTAAAAAGCAGAAATATCCAATAAGAATATTAATTGGTCGACATTTCATAATCTGTTTTTTTTACAAATCTATGACGTTGTGCGGTATGGCTAAATAAAGAGACCTCTCATTTCATGATTTGAGCGTCTTAATTTTTAGTTTCCCAGCCTTCCTATAAGCTATTACGGTATGATGATGGAACAGTACCGGTTAGTTTTTTAAAAACGCGCTGAAAAGATGCTTGTGAATTAAAACCACATTCAAAAGCTATACCCGTTAATGTGAGGTTGTCAAAAGCTTCATCACGAACTTTAAGTTTAAAAGCAGCTACCCTATAGCCATTTACCCATTGGTTAAAATTTAGATTTAAATGGTCGTTAAGTACTGCTGATATAATTTTAGCACCCGTGCCTATATGCTTTGATACATGTGTCAAATTTAAGTTTGGATTTAAGAATAGCTGGTCTTCCTCCATAGCTTTTGTTAAAGCATGTGCTACCTCCTGGGTTGTTGTAGCAGTTAGTTGTACTCCATGCCTCAACGATTTACTAATACCGGCTTTTTCAGTTTTACTTATAAGGTAACCTTTTATTCCTAACCAATAGATTAAGACCACTAAAGGGATAAAAACCGGATACCACCCTACCGTATTAAGTAAAACAATATTATACTGCGGAAGAAGGTAGGGTATCATGAATATTAGCCACAAGCATTGAAAGACACCAAAAGCAAGCAAAAATAGTCTCAGCCATTTTTGAAACCCGGTTTTTATCTCTTGATCTTTTAATATATCATAAGCGATATATAGATATAGTGATACAGAAAACCATCTGGGAACATCTGCATAAGTGTTATAGTTATCTATAATGAACCCTACAGAGTGAGAATATCCGGGAGCTTGCCTTTCAAAGCCACCAACTAAATATGTAATAGCTACCAGATATGGAATGAGGTCTATCAGTATAGGAAGAAAATGCCAATGCTCTTTTCGCGATAGCCTCCAACGATTATTTGTAACAGATTTTGCATAAAAAAAAATCAAAGGCCCTAAAGGCATAATTAAAACTAAAGGAAATACGGCGTGAAATGTCCGACACAACGCATTGCCCTGAAACCAATCTGAATGAAAAAAATAACCGTTCAGGCAGGTTAAACTAATTATTAAAAGTATAGCGCCGAGAAACAGATTCATGTAGTTTTTCTTTACAGAGCTATAAAGAATCACAGTGAGTATAAAGCCCTGCACACTGCCCAGAAGTAAGATAAGCTGGAGAAAATTATTCGTAAAATACACCTTAGATTTAGTAAAGGATTAATGTAAGCAAATGTATTAAAGAATATATTTATTCCCGCAAAGCTCCGCTTTGAAAATGAAATGAGAGAAGGATAATACTAAAGCGAGCTTACGTATTTTCGGTGGTCAC
Organism: uncultured Flavobacteriaceae bacterium; assembly: GCA_942492845.1. Taxonomy (GTDB): domain Bacteria; phylum Bacteroidota; class Bacteroidia; order Flavobacteriales; family Flavobacteriaceae; genus Flavobacterium. The sequence goes on from OW818646.1 coordinate 141,836, forward strand.
GAATCGGGATTGGCTGCGCCCCTCCCGCAAAGCTCCGCTTTGAAAATAAAACAGGAGGTAAAAAATGCTAAAGCAAGCTTACGTATTTCGGTGGTCACGAATCGGGATTGGCTGCGCCCCTCCCTCAAAGCTCCGCTTTGAAAATGAAAAGAGAGAAGGAAAATGCTAAAGCAAGCTTTGCATTTTCCTTCTCTCTTTTCATTTATTCGTGACCTCATCGGGATTCGAACCCAAATCTTCAGAACCGGAATCTGAAATTCTATCCATTGAACTATGAGGCCCTGCTTAATTTCAGATTTTAGATTTCAGATTGGCCAACCTGAAACTATAAACCTGAAACTATAAAACTATGCTAACGCCTTTTTCACCGCGTTGGATATCGCCTTGCCGTCGGCCTGGCCTGCAAGCTCTTTGGAGGCGATGCCCATTACTTTACCCATGTCGGCCATGCCTGCAAAGCCGTTATCGGCAATGATCTTTTTTACAACGGCTTCCACTTCTTCGTCCCCCATCTGAGCAGGCAGGAACTTCTCGATTACGGCAACCTGTGCCAACTCGGGGTCGGCAAGGTCCTGGCGGCCCTGCTCTATGTATATGCTGGCGCTGTCCTTACGCTGTTTTACCAGCCTTTGCAGCAGCTTTATCTCGTCTTCCTGCGAAATTTCCTCTTTTGCACCGCTTTCAGTCTGCGCAAGCAGTATCGCGCTCTTGATCGCGCGAAGCGACTCCAGGGCTACGGTGTCTTTGGCTTTCATGGCGGTTTTCATGTCATCCATGATCAGTGTCTGTAAACTCATAATGCAGCGTTTTAAATGTGCCTGCGAAGATAAAAAAATAACCCGAAAATAACTATGCTATTTTCGGGTTAAACAATCACATTTGGGTTAGTTTAATCCACGTTGTCATGCAGGAACGAATTGTTGGAACGCAACTGTAGGTCGTCGTTACTGTCCGTGCCCAATGACAGGCGGGATTTGCTATTGTCTGTACGGGAATCGTGCAGGTCGATGCCCATCCTTTTGTAGGCCGGTTCCCTCTCAAATTCATCTATTTTCGAAGAAGTGTTATGGAACTTATAATTAAAGTCCTTCATCTTCTTCCTTCTTTCCTCTGCCCTCAGGCGGAGCGTTTCCTCAATGGTCATCTCTACCGGGGAAAGGGTTTCCTGCGAAGGATTGAACCTTGACTGCTCGGGCTGCTCCGTCTTTTTCATGGTCAGGTTAAGCTCAGGTAAAATGGGCTCCACTTTGGCTACGGGTTTTGATTCCAGCAGCTCGGCTTCTTTCTCCAGGTAATCGTCAAGCGAGTAGCGCACGATGCCGGTTTCATTAAGCTCGGTCATCGGTATCACCTGCACCGGCTCGTTCACCTTTATATCACGGGTTTCTTCCGTAAGGCTGAACATCAGCTTTTCCTCTTTCTTCACGTTGTCTACCGAAAGGTCGAATGAGAAAGCGAATTGCTCCAGTTCTTTCTCCACGATCACAAACTCAGGCTCGTTGACCACGATCTCCCTTACGTCTTTTATCTCAAACTGCTGGGCCTGTACCGGCGCTTTGGCAGGAGTAACGATCTCAAAGAAAACGTCAAGGTTATTGATGTACTCTGAAGTTGGGAACGCATTCGTTTCAACAACAGGCGCTTCAACAACTTCAGCTATGGGCTTTTTTTCCTGCGGTACTTCCTCCTCAAGCGCAAATACTATTTTCTCCTCCACTACAGGCTCCGCTTTAACTTCCGGCTTTGGCGTTTCGGCCACAGGCATGGTAAAGTCAAATGACGGCGTTATTGGCATCAGCGTAAGGTCGCGTACCAGTTTCTGGTCTTCTTCCAGCGCGTGGATTATCTTTTTCGGTTCGGTGTTTACGATCTCGTTCTGCTGCTCCACGTTAAAGCCTGTCGCGATAATAGTCACCGCAACGGCATCGCCAAGCGACTCATCCTCGCCCACACCCATGATGATGTTCGCGTTGTGCCCGGCTTCCGACTGTATGTGGTCGTTGATCTCGCCTATCTCGTCGATGGTGATCTCGCTCGTACCTGAGACGATCAGCAAGAGTACATTTTTGGCGCCGGTAATTTTGTTGTCATTTAATAATGGCGAATCCAGTGCATCAACGATGGCATCTTTGGCACGGTTGTCACCTGATGCCACTGCCGACCCCATTATTGCCGTACCGCTGTTGGAAAGCACGGTCTTGGCATCTTTAAGGTCGATGTTTTGCGTATAGTGATGCGTTATTACCTCGGCAATACCCCTTGAGGCTGTTGCCAACACTTCATCGGCTTTAGAGAACCCAGCCTTAAAGCCCAGGTTGCCGTATACTTCACGAAGCTTATTATTGTTGATCACGATAAGCGAATCCACCTGCTTGCGGAGCCTTTCCACACCGGACAATGCCTGTTCGCTCCTCACCTTTCCTTCAAACTGGAACGGTATGGTTACGATACCCACGGTAAGGATATCCCTTTCCTTGGCAAGCTGCGCGATTACGGGAGCCGCACCTGTACCGGTACCGCCGCCCATCCCCGCGGTGATGAATATCATCTTGGTATTTGTGTCCAGCATTTTCTCGATGTCGTCGATGCTTTCCAGTGCCGACTGCTGCCCAACTTCGGGGTTTGCACCCGCGCCAAGCCCTTCGGTAAGGCCAACGCCCAGCTGTATCTTGTTCGGCACAGGACTGTTTTGCAATGCCTGTGAATCTGTGTTGCAAACAATGAAATCAACTCCTTTGATCCCTTGCTTAAACATATGGTTGATCGCGTTGCTTCCGCCTCCGCCAACACCAATTACCTTGATCACGTTCGATTGATTCTTTGGGAGATCAAACGAAATGCTTCCAAATTCTGTGTTCATCATATCCATCGGGTTTTATTCTGCGTTATCTAAAAAATCTTTAATCTTATCAATATACTTGTCGAAAAACGACCTCTTTACCTTCTTCTCGGTGCTTTCATTCGAATTACGCGACGGTTCGAATGCTGCTGCTACCGGCTCCGGTTCTTCTATTGGCATTGCCTCCGGGGCAACTACCGCCTGGGCAACCGGCTGCGGCCTGTACACCGGCTTTTCCTCAGGCTTTTGCAATTCTACCAGTGGCGTAGCGCTGTGGGTATTGTTGCGAAGGCTGTTCATTACCAGTCCAACAGCCGTGGCGTATAGCGGGCTCGATATCTCCTCGTCGCTGTCGCCTGCCAGGTGTTCGTTCGGGTAACCTATGCGGGTGTCCATGCCCGTAATGTATTCGACCAGCTGCTTGATATGGTTCAGCTGCGCGCCGCCGCCCGTAAGCACGATGCCTGCTATCAGCTTCTTGCGCGGGTCTTCATGCCCGTAGGCTTTTATTTCGGCGAATACCTGCTCGATGATCTCCACCACACGGGCATGGATGATTTTCGAAAGGTTTTTCAGTGATATTTCTTTTGGCTCACGCCCGCGAAGGCCCGGTATCGATACGATCTCGTTGTCCTTGTTCTCACCCGGCCATGCCGAACCGAATTTTGTTTTCAGCAATTCTGCCTGCTTTTCTATGATAGAGCATCCTTCCTTGATGTCCTCGGTGATCACGTTGCCGCCGAAAGGTATCACTGCCGTGTGGCGGATGATGCCGTCCTTAAAGATGGCGAGGTCGGTAGTGCCGCCGCCTATGTCGATCAGCGCCACGCCTGCCTCTTTTTCCTCCTGGCTCAGTACCGCATCGGCAGAGGCCAGTGGTTCGAGGGTCAGTCCCGAAAGGTCAAGCCCTGAGCTCTTGATGCAGCGGCCTACGTTACGAATTGACGATGCCTGCCCTACTACCACGTGGAAGCTGCTTTCCAGCCTGCCGCCATACATGCCGATAGGTTCTTTAATTTCGCTTTGGCCATCGATCTTGAACTCCTGCGGCAATACATGAATGATCTCCTCACCCGGAAGCATCGCCAGCTTGTGCACCTGGTTGATGAGCATATCGATATCGGCATCGCCTATCACTTCCTCCGGATTGTTCCTGGAAATGTAGTCGCTGTGCTGTATGCTGCGGATGTGCTGCCCCGCAATGCCCACCACCACATCGTTTATTTTGTATCCTGAGTCGGCCTCAGCTTCCTGGATGGCCTGCTGTATCGACTGGATCGTTTGCGTTATGTTATTAACAACTCCTCTGGCAACGCCAAGGCTTTTGGATTTACCAACACCAAGGATTTCCAGTTTTCCATATTCATTTTTCCTGCCTATCATCGCTACGATCTTGGTCGTACCGATGTCTAAACCTACTGCAATGCTGTCTTTTTCCATAATCTATTTTTTGGTGCACACAACCTGTTGCGTAAACTTCAGGTTAATTGTTTTGTACTGTTCAATCAATGTATCCTTTACTGCTTCCTGAAGGAATGCCTTATAGTTGTTAAACTTCTTTTCAATATTTATGGGCCTCCCGAACATGATGTCGTACTCATAGCCCCTGCTCCTCATCCTCATGCCCCCGTTTGCATACACCTCGACACCGATGATGTTCTTTTTCAGGAACTCATCCTCATTGATATACCGGAGCAGCCCGTGCAGCCTGTCTTTGTCCGCACTGTCAATTTCGCCTGTAACGATAGGCACCCTTGCAGTGTAGTTTTCAGATAGCGGCATTTGGCGCCCTTTACTGTCTATGTAATACGAAATCCCCCCGTTATATATCCTGGCGACCGGTTTGCGCTGCCTTACCACAGCTTCCAGCCTGCCATCTACCGTGGTAAAAACTTCTGCCTTGTCGATCATAGGATCGGAATCGAGTGTTTTTTCCACGCTATTCAAATCTAACCTATCTTTCCTAATGCCCGTAACACTGCCATAATTTTGTATCAACAACTTATTAACTTTGTCGCGCGTTATAAATGCTTCATTATCAGCAAATATAATATCCACTTTCTTCAGCGCCCGGCTTTCATTGCGCTCAGACGAGAAAGAAAAAAGGAAGATCACGGCGCCAAGCATCAGCACCAGCCTTACATCGTTCCAATTAATTTTTTTCATCTAAAACTCTTTTAATTTCAGGTACCATTTCCCCAATGTCGCCGGCACCTATTGTGATGATCACTTCGGCATCGGACATTTTCAGCAGCGGTATCAAATCGGCTTTGCTTACCAGCTTTTTATTAGGGTTCTCTATCTTCTCCAACAGCCATTTTGAGGTGATCCCCTCCATGGGCAGTTCCCTTGCCGGATAAATGTCCAGCAGTACTATATTCTCAAACGCTGACAGGCTTTTGGCAAACCCATCGGCAAAGTCACGCGTGCGGCTAAACAGGTGCGGCTGGAACACTGCCAGGACTTTTTTGTCCGGGTACAGTTCGCTTACTGCCTGGTATACCGCGTTTATTTCGGTCGGATGGTGGGCATAATCGTCAATGTACACCAATCCCGGTTTTTTTATCTGGTATGAGAACCTTCTCCTTACCCCCCTGAACGTTTCCAGCGCCTTTGCAATGTCGCCCGAAGCCACACCATAAGTACTCGCCATGGCAAATGCCAATAGTGCGTTCGTGAGGTTATGGTGCCCCGGCAGGCCGAATTTTACATCGCTTATTATTGCGGTTGGCGTTTTTATGTCAAATACATACGAGCCATCCCCGATCCTTATATTTTCTGCGGAAAAATCACCGCCATGCACCCCAACTGTCACTCCCTCCAGCGGAAGGCCTTCGGTTACGAACAGGTGTTTTTTATCTTCCACCTTATCTGCAAATTCCCGGAACGTTGCTTCGATTGACGCTTCATCGCCATAAATATCCAGGTGGTCGGCATCCATCGACGTGATGCAGGCCATGTCCGGGTGCAGGTGCAGGAACGAGCGGTCAAACTCATCGGCTTCTACCACCGTCACCGTCTTGCCGCTGCCTATCAGGTTGCTGTTGTAGTTCTCTACAATGCCTCCTAAAAAGGCAGTTACGTCGACACCGCATTCGTACAGCACATGGCCCAGTATGCTCGATGTCGTAGTCTTACCATGCGTACCCGCCACCGCGAAACAGTAGGTGTCTTTGGTAATGATGCCCAGTACCTCGGCACGTTTTTTTACTTCAAATCCGTTGTCGACGAAGTAGTTCCACTGCATGTGCCCTTTCGGAACGGCAGGTGTAACCACAACCAGCGTATTTTCTTTGTTAAGGAACGGGAGCGCGATCAGTTCCAGTTTGTCCTCAAAATGGATGTGGATGTCCTCCGCCTTCAGCTCATCTGTAAGATGGGTGGGCGTACGGTCATATCCCGCTACATTTTTGCCTATGAATTTGAAATAGCGGGCCAGGGCGCTCATCCCGATGCCACCGATACCTACAAAATAGACGTTATGTATTTGGTTCAGATCCATAGTTTCTTAGGTTCTTAGTCGCTTAGTTTCTTAGGTTTTTAGCTTCAAGGTACTTTCTCAGCACCCCAGAAACTAAGCCCCTCAGTCCCCCAGCAACTTAGTTATCTCCTCAACAATATCATTAGTGGCATTTACTTTTGCCAGTTTCCTTATATTTTCACCCAACTTTCGCTGTTTTTCGTCATTGCGCAGCAAGTCTTCAAATACCGGCTGGAATTGCGTATCCAGCTGTGCTTCCTTCAGCATCAGCGCGCCTTCTTTATCCACAATGCTCTGCGCGTTCTTCGTCTGGTGGTCTTCGGCAACGTTGGGCGATGGTATAAATACTACCGGTTTGCCCACGATGCACAGTTCTGACACCGATGACGCGCCCGACCTCGAGATCACCACATCTGCCGCGGCATAGGCCAGGTCCATCCTGTCGATGAACGAAAGCACCTGCACATTGTCCGTATCGCCATAGTGCCTGTACTGCTCAAAGTAGAACTTACCGCACTGCCATATTACCTGGGCATTCTGTGCCAGCAGCCACGTGAGCTCTTTTGCAATCAGTTGGTTGATACGCATCGACCCAAGGCTTCCGCCCAATACCAGCACTGTTTTTTTATTCGGGTCAAGGCTGTATTTCTGTAGCGCGGCTGCCCTGTTATCTTCGGTGTGTATCAAATCCTGGCGTACCGGGTTGCCTGTAAAGACAATTTTCGATGCAGGAAAAAACCGCTCCAGGTTGTCATACGCCACACATATTTTGTTGGCCTTTTTCGAAAGCCATTTGTTGGTGATGCCGGGGTACGAATTCTGCTCCTGTATCACGGTGGGTATCCCTAACGATGACGCTGCCTTAAGCAATGGCCCGCTGGCAAATCCGCCCGTTCCTATCACCACATCGGGCTTAAAGCTTTTTATAATTCCGCGCGACTTCCAGAGGCTGCTCATCAGCTTCAGCGGAAACATCGCGTTGTCCAATGTCAGCTTCCTTTGTATTCCGGATATCCACAGCCCTTTTATGTTATAGCCTGCCTGTGGCACCTTTTGCATTTCCATTTTGTCCTTAGCGCCCACGAACAGTATCTCGCTGTCAGGGAAACGGCGCTTCAATTCATCCGCAATGGCTATTGCAGGGTAGATGTGTCCCCCTGTGCCGCCGCCGCTTAGTATGAATTTTTTATGTGCCATTTTTATAAAGTCTCAAAGTTGCAAAGTCTTAAAGTTGCAAAGTTTTTTTAGTCTCCTGGTCCTCCCAATCTTTTGTCCTCCCCCCGGCCCCCTCAGGTTGCTTCGTTGTACCTCCTTGCAATGACAGGGGTGACGGGACGTGAAAATCAGAACGTTTTTTTTAACCTCACCCCCAGCCCCTCTCCAAAGGAGAGGGGAGCGAGGGACGTGAAAATCGGTGCGTTGCCTTTTAACCTCACCCCAATCTTTGTCGTCCTCCCCCCGGCCCCCTCCCAAGGAGGGGGTGACGGGACGTGAAAATCAGAACGTTTGTTTCTTGTCCTCACCCCCAGCCCCTCTCCCAAGGAAGGGGTGACGGGACGTGAAAATCAGAACGTTTGTTTCTTGTCCTCACCCCCAGCCCCTCTCCCAAGGAAGGGGTGACGGGACGTGCCAATCTGAGCGTCTATTATCTTTTATCTCTCTTCTATTATCTCTTCCAAAATCTAAAAATCCAATATCTAACAATCTACTTCCCCAACACTGCATTCATCGGGTTGGAGGCGTCTTCTATCGAATAGGCTGCGGGTTGCGCCAGGCCTAATGCTTCGGCTTCCTCCCGTTGCTTCTCGCGGAGGATGTGCTCGTCGATCATCCTCTGCATTGCCTGTTCCCTCAGTTCTTTTTCTTCTATTTCCTGCGCGATCTCTTCTTCTTTTTTGGTTACGCTGATGATGATGCCTATCGAAATGCACGTCATCCATATCGAGCTTCCCCCACTGCTTATCAGCGGCAGCGTCTGGCCCGTTACCGGAAGCAGCTCTACCGCCACGCCCATGTTGATGAGCGCCTGGAAGATGATCGGGAAGCCGAGTCCGACGATCAGCAGCTTGCCGAACATCGTCTGGGCCTTGTGCGCCGTGACCAGGAACCTGAAAAACAGCACCAGGTACAGGGCCAGCACCCCCAATCCGCCTATCAGCCCGTATTCTTCCACGATAATGGCGAAGATAAAGTCGGATGACGACTGCGGCAGGAAGTTCTTCTGTATGCTCTTGCCCGGTCCCAATCCGTATATGCCGCCCGTAGCTATTGCTATCTTGGCTTTTTCGATCTGGTAATCATCCTCATCGGGTGTATCGGTCCAAAAGCGTTCGATTCGGCCTATCCAGGTATCTACCCTGTTGGGCATGGCCTTGGGGAATGCCATGGCAAACAACACAAACAACAGGAGCATGGTGAGCCCTATCGCGATTATCGTCCCCAAATACCGCAGCGGGTATCTTCCCACGAATACCAGCATGCACACCATCGAAAAGATGAGCGCGGCTGTGGAGAAGTTGGCCGGCAGTATCAGCGCCAGTATGATGAATACCGGAACCCACAATTCAAAGAACGACGACTTAAAGGTGATCTCCTTATCGTGCATTTTGGCCAGGTAGCGTGCTACATATACCATAAGCACGATAAAGGCCAGCGCCGACGTCTGGAACGTAACCCCGATAAACGGCACCTGTATCCAGCGGCTGGCATTGGCGCCATCGATCACCGTACCCTGGAAAAACGTGTACACCAGCAGCAGCGCCACCACCGGCAGGGCAATTTGCGAAAGTCCCCTGTAGTAGTGGTACGGTACTTTGTGTACCAGGTAAATAAGCCCGAAACCAATGCATATATGTGCAAAGTGCTTGATCAGGTAACCAATAGTCGAACCCTTGCCGATAACATACACCAGGTTGGTACTGGCGCTGAAAACCGGCATGAACGAGATAAGCGCCAGCAGGACCACGAATGACCAGATGACTTTGTCTCCCTTGAGGTTATTGATTAGCTCTTTCATTTTTATTTCTTGTAGCGACGCAGTGCCTGCGTTTTCATCTATTGTTTTATCCTTTCATGTAGAGACGCATTGCCTGCGTCTCATCTATTGTTTATCCCTGTGTGAGACGCATTCAATGCGTCTCTACGTTATTGGTTGGCGAGACGCAAACATTGCGTTTCATGTATTGTTTATCCTTCCTGTAGAGACGCAGTGCCTGCGTCTCATCTATTGTTTATCCCTGTGTGAGACGCATTCAATGCGTCTCTACGGTAACGGTGTTATAAATTTTGTACCGCGTTTTTAAATTGTTTGCCGCGCTCCTCATAGTTTTCAAACAGGTCGAAACTTGCACAGGCCGGTGACAGCAATACGGTATCGCCTTTTTCGGCCATCTTCTGGGCTATTTTCACGGCCTCCGACATACTGGTAGTTTCGATGAGCACATCCACTACATTGCCAAACGCGTTGACTATCTTCTGGTTGTCCACACCAAGGGCCACAATGGCTTTTACCTTTTCGCGTACCAGCTGCATCAGCTCGTCATAATCGTTTCCTTTGTCTACACCGCCCACGATCCATACGGTAGGTGTTGTCATGCTGTCTAATGCATAGTAGGTCGAGTTGATGTTGGTCGCCTTACTGTCATTGATGTACTGTACGTTTTGTATTTTCAGCACCTTTTCGAGGCGGTGCTCCACGCCCTGGAAGTTGGAAAGGCTCTCCCTGATGGTCTCTTTCCTGATGCGCATGAGCTGCGCCACCGAGGTAGCCGCCATCGCATTCTTCACATTGTGCTTCCCTTCTAATGATAGTTCGTTTATCGGCATGGTAAATTGTTCGTTTGTTATATTGCTAATGATTATATCGTCCTTTACATATATCCCTCCTTCTACTTCCCTTGTGAGGGAAAAAGGGATCTTCTTTGCTTTAATCTCGTGCTCACCAAGCCACTTTTTTATGATCTCGTCGTCGGCATCATATACCAGGTAATCGTCTTCCGTCTGGTTCATCGTGATCCTGAATTTGGCCGCGATGTACTTCTCATAGTTGTATTCGTACCGGTCCAGGTGGTCGGGGCTTATGTTGGTTATCACGGCTATGTGCGGCCTGTAGTCCACTATGCCATCCAACTGGAAGCTGCTCAACTCCAACACGTACCCTTCGTGCTTGTTCTCGGCTACCTGCCATGCAAAGCTTTTGCCTATGTTGCCTGCCAGGCCGTAATTATGCGAACCCTGTTTCAGCACGTGGTGCGTAAGCATGGTGGTGGTGGTCTTGCCGTTGCTGCCGGTTATGCCTATTGTATCCACTTCAATGAACTGCTGTGCAAACTCTATTTCGGAGATGATGGGAATGCCTTTCTCCTTCAGCTTTTTCACTATCGGCGACTTGTCCGGTATACCGGGGCTTTTCATCACCAGGTCGGCATTCAGTATCAGTTCTTCTGTATGTTTTTCTTCCTCCCAGCCCAGGCCGTTAATGCCAAGCACTTCCTTATAATTGTTCTTTATCTTTCCAAAATCGGAGATGAACACGTCATATCCTTTTTTCTTACCGAGTATCGCAGTACCTACACCGCTCTCGCCGCCCCCGAGTATCACCAGTCTTTTTCCCATCTTACCTTAATTTTAATGATACCAGTGAGAAAATTGCCAACAGTATGGCCACAATCCAGAAGCGGGTCACGATCTTGCTCTCGTGGTAGCCTTTTTTCTGGTAGTGGTGGTGCAGCGGCGCCATCAGGAATATCCTGCGACCTTCGCCGGATTTCTTCTTGGTGTACTTAAAGTAGCTCACCTGCAGTACCACCGAAAGGTTCTCTGCCAGGAAGATCCCGCACAGCACCGGTATGAGCAGCTCCTTCCTTACCGCGATGGCCAGTACCGCAATGATACCGCCTATGGTAAGGCTTCCGGTATCGCCCATGAACACGCTCGCCGGGTAGGTATTGTACCACAGGAAGCCTATGAGCGACCCCACGAACGCTGCGATGTAGACCGTCATCTCACCCGAATTGGGGATGTACATGATGTTCAGGTAGTTTGAAAAGATGATGTTACCCGACACGAACGCAAATATCCCGAGTGTGAGCACGGCTATGGCCGAGGTTCCCGCCGCGAGTCCGTCGATGCCGTCGGTGAGGTTGGCGCCGTTGGACACTGCCGTGATGATGAAGATCACGATCGGGATGAATATCAGCCAGGCCCAGTCTTTGTAGCCATCGCCCATAAAGGACAGTACTTCGGCATAGTCAAACTCATTATTTTTAAAGAACGGAATGGTCGTTGCCGTTGATTTTTCTTCTTTCGGTGCCTGCGATATGGTAGTTTGCTCGGTGGTGCTCACGCTGTAGGTTGCTCCTGCCGTATCGGTCCTTACCGTTACACCGGGGTGGAAATACAGCACATAGCCCACAATAAGCCCCAGCCCTACCTGGCCTACTACCTTAAACTTCCCTTTAAGGCCTTCTTTATCCTTTTTGAATATCTTGATGTAATCGTCTATGAAGCCGATGGTACCCATCCACAATGTCGTTACGATAAGCAGCATCACGTAAATATTGTCCAGTTTTGCCAGGAGCAGCACCGGTATGAGCGTCGACATGATGATGATAAGCCCTCCCATAGTTGGCGTACCTGCTTTTTGCGTCTGCCCTTCAAGGCCCAGTTCGCGTACCGTTTCACCAATTTGCTGCCTGCGCAGGAAGTTGATGATCTTTTTACCGAACACGGTAGAGATGAACAGCGAAAGCATTACTGCCAGCCCCGAGCGGAAGGTAATGTACTGGAACACCCCTGTGCCCGGCACATCCAGCTGCTTGTCAAGATATTCGAATAAGTAATATAGCATATACGCCTATTTGTTTAATTGCCCTAAAATTTCCTTCACTGTCTTCATATCATCAAAGTCATGCTTCACTCCCTTTATTTCCTGGTACGTTTCATGGCCTTTTCCGGCTATGAGTATAATGTCATTCGGGTTGGCCATCTGGCATGCCAGCTTTATTGCTGCCTGCCTGTCGGCCATTGCTACCGTTTTTTTATAGTTTTGCGGCTCAACCCCTTTTTCCATGTCTGCTATAATGGCCACCGGATCCTCGCTCCTCGGGTTGTCCGACGTGAAGATCGCCTTGTCGCTCAGTGTCGATGCTATGTTGGCCATCACGGGGCGCTTGGTCCTGTCGCGGTCGCCGCCACAGCCTACAACGGTTATCAGCTGCTCATTGCGTGTGCGGATGTTTTCTATCGTCTTGAGTACATTCTCCAGAGCATCCGGGGTGTGGGCATAATCCACAATTGCTGTTATACCTGTATCGGACACAATGAACTGAAACCTTCCCGATACGCTTTCCAACTCGCTCATCAGCCGTAGCACCTCTACATTTTCAAGGCCAAGGTTTACTGCTGCCGCGTAAATGGCCAATAGGTTGTAGGCATTGAACCTGCCTATCAGCTTTACCCATACCTCCTGCTCGTTGATCTTAAGCAACAGGCCTGACAGCTGGTTTTCCAGTATCTGTGCCCTGTAGTCGGCATAGGTTTTCAGCGCATACGTCAGCTTTTTTGCTGCTGTGTTCTGCAGCATCACCAGGCCATTCTTATCGTCTACATTGACAAGTGCAAAGGCGTTTTTCGGCAATTCGTCAAAGAACTTCTTTTTCACATCGCGGTATTCCGCAAAGCTGTTGTGGTAGTCCAGGTGGTCGTGGCTCAGGTTGGTAAATATGCCGCCCGCAAACTCAAGCCCTGCCGTCCTGTGCTGGTGGATGCCATGCGAACTCACTTCCATAAAGCAATAGTCCACTCCTTCATCGATCATCTCCGCCAGGTACCTGTTGATGGTAAGCGAATCGGGCGTGGTGTGCGTCGCCGGGTATTCCTTATCGGCCACCATAACCTTTACGGTCGACAGCAATCCGGTTTTGTAGCCTGCGTTTTTAAACAACTGGTACAATAGCGTCGCAATGGTCGTTTTGCCGTTGGTGCCGGTTATCCCGACCAGCTTCAGGCTGCGCGACGGGTTATCATAATAGTTGGCCGCCATAGTAGCCAGCGCAGCCGAAGAATTTTTGACCAAAATATACGTCACACTTTCGTGCAGGCTGTCCGGCATCACTTCGCATACAACAGCCACAGCGCCAAGGCCGATGGCTTTCCCAATGTACGCATGGCCGTCGCTCTGTGTCCCTTTAATGGCAATGAACGCATCGCCTGCCGTTACAGCGCGCGAGTCGAACTCCATCTTATTGATGGTTATGTCGGTCGGGCCTTTTACCGCCTCGATGGATGTCTTATATAATATGTCCTTTAAAACCATCACGATAATTCCAGTATTATGGTTTGATCTTTTATGAGCGCGTGTCCGGGTGCAAGCGACTGTTTTTTTACTTTGCCCATGCCTATTACCTGCACTTTCAGCCCCATGTTGCCCAACAGCGCTACGGCATCCATGCCGCTCATGCCTATGGTATTCGGTATGGCATCCGCCTTCACTTTGTTCTGCTTGTCATAGTAGGCCGCATACAGCAAGTCCTGCTTTTTTATCTGCTTGTCCAGTTTCTTCACTTCGTTGGTACTCGGCACATCGGTGTATATCTTTTGTGCGATCCTCTTGAATACCGGCCCCGATACATCGGCCCCGTAGTACCCTTTACCCACGCTTGGCTTGTGGATGATCACGATGCACGAATACTGTGGGTTGTCTGCCGGGAAATAGCCCGCGAACGACGATGAGTAATACATGTCCCCTCCCTTGCCGCCACCATAATTCACCTGCGCCGTACCGGTTTTACCCGCCATGGAGAAGTTGGGCGAATACAACTTTGAGCCCGTACCTTTTTTCACCACATTCTGCATAATGGCCTTTACCTGGTTGATGGTCTCCTGGGAGCACACCTTAGGATTGATCACTTCTTTACCGAACTTTTTTATCGACCTGTCGCGTTCCTTAATTTCCTGCACGAACAGCGGCCTTACCATTTCGCCGTTATTGGCTATGGCATTATAAAACGTGAGCGTTTGCAGCGGCGTAAGGCTCAGCCCGTAGCCAAAGCTCATCCGTGGCATCGTTGCCCTGGACCACACTCCATCGCCCGGCTGCGGCATTTTCGGCCTGCCTTCACCCTTGAGGGCCACACCGAGTTTTTCGTTCAGTCCAAAACTGTTCAGGCGCTCTGTAAATTCTTTCGGATTGTCCTTATAGCTTTCGGTCACTGCCAATGCCATTACCGTATTCGACGAAAGCTCGAAACCACGGGCCAGCGATACCTTGCCATAGCCTTTGCCATTTGAATCCTTCACGTTTCCGCCGGCAAAAGGGATAGAGCCGTTTCGGGTATCATATACTTTGCTGGTGTCTACTTTTTTATCTTCCAATAAGGCTATCAGCACCGGCAGCTTGAATGTAGACCCCGGCTCCTGCGATTCCCACACGGCATAGTTTACCGTCTCAGAGTAAGTGCCATCTGTATTCCTGCCCAGGTTGGATATTGCCCTTACATAGCCTGTTTTCGTTTCCATAACCACCACGCAGCCGTGGTCGGCCTCATAATATTCCAACTGCTTTACCAGCGCGTGGTGCGCAATGTCCTGTATGTATACGTCTATGGTCGACACAATGTCAAAGCCATCTACCGGCTCTACTTCGTCCACATCGCTTATGGGCTTCCACTGGTTCTTGGCGATCTTCTGCATCATGCGGCGCCCGTCCTTACCGTTCAGGTACCTGGCGAATGCCCCTTCGATGCCTACCTCAAGGTTTTCGCCCGAATGGCCCAGCCTCTCATAGCCAATGGTTCTTTCGGCGATACGGCCTATAGGGTGCTCGCGCACTATCTTCTGCTCGGTGATCACGCCGCCCTTGAACGCCCCGAGGCTGAACAGCGGAAAACTCTTCACCCGAAGGTATTCGGTATAGCTAAGGCCTTTTGCAATCAGGTAGTACCTGTTTTTGGTATTGCGGGCCTTACGCAGTTCGTGATGGTAAAAGTCAGCCGGCTTGCCAAACATGATGTGCAGCGAATCGGCCAGCCCTTCGGCGTGCTTGTCAAAGTTTTCCTTTGTAGGCGCCATCGCATCAAAGCGCACTGTGTAATGCGGAATCGATGTGGCCAGAAGGCTGCCGTCGGACGAATACACGTTGCCACGGTTTGCGGGAAGCGGGAAGTTTTTCACCGTACCCTTTTGCGCCAGCTCCCTGTAATGGTCGCCCTGGACTACCTGTATGTTGGTGAGCTTTACGGATATGAGTATAGCCATCACGAAAATCATGACAGCTACCAGGTAAATCCTGTACGATGTTTTTTTATCTTCTACTCCCATACCTTTAGCTTATCCCAAAAGCTTTTTTCTTTTTCCGCAACTACTTTTATCTTTTTTGGCGGTACAGACGAAGGGAATATTTCCCGTTCTTCCATCTTCCGCGACACGGTCGACTCCATTTTCAGTTCCATCAGTTCGGAACGCCTGTCTACGAACTCCGACCTTAATATTTTTACCTCATTTTCAAGTGCGGCAATGCGGTATAATTTCTGCTCATAGTCGTGGGTGTTGGCGATCATGAGCATGGCGACAATAACCAGGAATACTATAAAGCGCCAGTTCTTCATAGACCCCTGGTCTACGAGATATTTTGCTTTTAAGAGATTGATTACCCCGCCTTTCATAATTTGTTTTTTGAACTTACATTCCGACCTCCCGATTTGACCTCACCCCCAGCCCCTCTCCAAAGGAGAGGGGAGCCAGGACGTTTATTTTTTATATTCTTCTTTGTGTGAGACGCATTCAATGCGTCTCTACCGTCCAACTCTTTGGGTGAGACGCATTCAATGCGTCTCTACGGTGGCGTTTAAGCAACATTCGCGCGTTTTATTTTTTTTCGGCGACCCTTAGTTTTGCGCTGCGGGCCCTGTTGTTGATGCGTATTTCGGCATCGGATGGAATGATCAGCTTCTCAATCGTCTTAAACGGCACTTCGAAATTCCCGAAGAAGTCGCGTTCCGGTTCGCCCTCAAACATCCCGTTCTTCATATACCTTTTTACCAGCCTGTCTTCCAGCGAATGGTAGGATATCACGCTAAGCCTGCCTCCGGGCTTCAGAATTTCGAGCGACTGCTCCAGGAAATCCTTGAGTGCCTCCATTTCGCGATTTACCTCAATGCGTATCGCCTGGTAGATCTGCGCCAGTATCTTATTGCTTTTGTGCCCCGGTAAAAACCTCCCCAGCACCTCTTTCAGTTCGCTGCTGTTCTTTATGCGGCGTTCTTTCCGGGCATTAACGATAACCGCAGCCATCGCACCGCCGTTCTTGAGCTCGCCGTATTCTACCAGCACCCTTTTGATGTCTGCTTCTTCATAATCATTGACGACTATAAAGGCATTCAGGGTGTTCTTTTTGCTCATCCTCATGTCGAGTTCTGCCTCAAAGCGGGTAGAAAAGCCCCTTTCGGCCACGTCGAACTGGTGCGATGAAACACCCAGGTCGGCCAGTATGCCATCCACTTCTTTCACATTATGGAAACGAAGAAACCTTTTGATGAACCTGAAATTTTCGGGGATCAGGGTAAACCTGGCATCATCGATCACGTTTGCCTGCGCATCCTCGTCCTGGTCGAAGCCAAAAAGCCTCCCATTCGGCCCCAGCCGGCTCATTATTTCGCGGGAATGCCCGCCCCCGCCAAAGGTTACATCCACATACACGCCGTCCGGCTTAATATTAAGGCCGTCAACGGTTTCCTTTAGCAATACAGGGTTATGATATTCCATCTTCATCATCGTTTAAGCCTCCCATTACGTCTTCCGCAAGGTCAGCAAAGTCTACATCCGAGCCGTCTATCGACTGTTCATACTTATCTTTGTCCCAAATCTCTACAATGTTCACTGCCGAAGACAGGACTACATTACTGTCGATCCCCGCAAACGCCACCAGGTCTTTCGCGATGAGCAGCCTTCCGGCCGCATCGATCTCCACCTCCTTCACCCCTGCGGTAAACCTGCGGATGAAGTCGTTGTTCTTTTTCACAAAACGGTTCAGCTTATTGATCTTCGACATCATCTTGTTCCATTCCGCCATCGGGTATAACTCCAGGCAGGGCTGGAAAACAGAACGCTTCAGGATGAACCCCTCTTCGAGGCTTCCTGCCAATTGCTTCTTCAAAGGCGCCGGAATTGCTATCCTGCCCTTTGCATCGGCCTTACATTCGTATGTTCCTGTTATGACTTTCAATGAGTTACCTCCCCCTTTGATTTGAAGCAAATATAGATAATTATCTCCACGATTTCCCACTTTCTCCTACTTTGTTAATAAGTTTTGACGCAAATCCCCACTTCGCAATAAAACCACGCGAGCCATTTTGCCTGAAAAAGACAACAGAAAAATCAGCGAAAAAAAAGATATGCAGGGAAGTATGTAAAGTTTTAAGAGTTATTAACACCTAAATTATAAAATCTTAAAAATCGGTGATGGGTGGGAGATGGTGGAGTTTAATATAATATTAACGAAGATGTGCTCCATGCGATCAGGACGGACTTCTTCAGAAAATTGCCTGCAGGGAGCCTGTTCGGTTAGTACACCTGACAGGTTGGAAAAAACCTGTCAGGTGTTGGGCGATCATGAAGTTATCGAAAGTAGCCTCATAGCGTCCACCACACACGACAGATTTTGGTTCGGAAGAGTTTTTAACAATCACATACCGCTCCTCCGGAGCTCCAATCTACTCATACTTATTATTTCTATAAACATTCCGCCCCACTGGGGCTCCCACTCATGAGTCCCGGAGGGACGGCATATTTATAGCCAAAAATCAACGGAGTCTATTTGAGCTCCGGAGGAGCGGCATATCGAAAACTATTCAGGGCAACTGCGTTGGAAAAAACCTGTCAGGTGTCGGGCGAAAAAGAACTCATCGGCAGCAGCCTCAATTGCATCCACCAACGACACCTGAGTTAGAGCTGCGTTTTTCCATTTCAACGATAAGAGAAATTTCAGTTTATTTACGGTAGTACCGAACACCATGTTTTGGAACCTGTCGGATGTTGCATCAGACCTTCCACTACCTTTCACGATACGCTATGCATGCATAATACTTATTAAATATAGGGTAGTGCATTTCTTTATAATTTATAAAGTCCTATATTTGTCTATCTATTGGAATTTGTACAACTACCAACATGCAAGACAAGAAAAAAGACGGCAAATATACCTACTTTGAAGCCGGCGAAGGCACCCCGATCATCATCCTCCACGGCCTTATGGGCGGACTGAGTAATTTTGGAGGCGTGGCAGAATACTTCCCCAAACAGGGCTACAAAGTAGTGATCCCGGAATTGCCCATTTACACACAAAGCATACTCAAGACCAACGTAAAGGCTTTTGCCAAATGGGTAAAGGACTTCATCACCTATAAAGGGTTTGACCGCGTGATCCTGCTGGGCAACTCCCTTGGCGGACACATTGCGTTATACCATACCAAGATGTACCCGGAGAAAATGCTGGGGCTCATCATTACCGGCAGTTCCGGCCTTTACGAAAGCGCTATGGGGGACAGCTACCCGCGCCGTGGCGACCGCGATTACATCAAAAAGAAGGCACAGGACGTATTTTATGACCCCGCGGTTGCGACCGATGAGATCATAGAAGAGGTATATGCCATGGCCAATGACCGCATAAAGCTCATCAAAACCCTGACCATAGCCAAGAGCGCCATACGCCACAATATGGCCAAGGACCTGCCTAAGATGCACGTACCCACCTGCATCATCTGGGGAAAGAACGACCATGTGACACCACCCAATGTAGCCGAAGATTTCCACAAGCTGCTGCCCAACTCTACCCTTTCGTGGATCGACAAGTGCGGGCATGCTGCCATGATGGAACACCCGGACGAATTTAACCGCCTGATGCACGAATGGCTGAAGAAGCTGGATGTAGCTCATAGCCTGCTCACTGAAGATTTGTAAGATTATGATACCTGTTGTAGAACATAACCTTTCAAAAATCATACACCTTTTCAGGAAATACAAAGCTGAAAAGGCGTTTTTGTTTGGAAGTGCCGCTACAGGGAAATTTACTGACAACAGCGATATTGATTTTCCGTTCAGCTTTCCATCCACTATGGAGTATGAAGATTATTCGGATAATTATTCGCGCTTTTGCATGAATTACAGGAACTCCTGAAGAAAGATGTTGACCTTATCGCTGAAAAAACATTGAAGAACCCTTACCTTATACAGAGCATAGAGCAAAGTAAGATACAGTTGCTATGATTAGCCTTGAGCAGAAAAAACTATTATCTGATATTTTGGAGGCAATTCTATCTTCTCAACAGTTGGCGCGACAAAATAGCTGGTGGTAATTTTGCAAACCCGGAACCAAAAAATAAATTGAGAGACGAATTTCAATACTGAAACAAATTTTGAATTTCGTCGTTTTTACATACCCATTTCCCCTCTAAAAACAGCACACACCTTTTATCCCGTGCGGCAGTCCCCTAAAGTCGCATTGCCGTGTCATATAAAGTCATATTGCGTGTCGTATAAAGTCGGTTTGGCAGTCCCCTGTTATTACCCTACCTTTGCACAAAATCCACCCCATGAAGATTAATACCGCCGAGTTCATAATCAGCAATTCCGATGTTAGCAAATGCCCCAATGAGCCGTTGCCGGAATACGCATTCATCGGCAGGAGCAACGTGGGGAAATCGTCCCTTATCAACATGCTGACCGGTCGCAACAGCCTGGCCAAAACATCGGGAAGGCCCGGAAAGACCCAGCTTATCAACCACTTTAAGATCAACGGCAACTGGTACCTTGTCGATTTACCGGGCTACGGCTATGCGAGGGTATCAAAATCGGCCAAGGAAACGTTCCAGAAGTTTATAACCGATTATTTTGAGCGCCGTGAGCAGCTGGTTTGCGCCTTCGTACTGATAGACATACGCCTTGAGGCCCAGAAGATTGACCTTGAATTTATTACCTATCTGGGGGAAACCCAGGTGCCATTTTGCATTGTATTTACCAAGGCCGACAAGATCAGCCGCGGCAAGGTAGACCAGCATATCGCCGCATACCGTAAACAGCTGTTGGCCAATAACTGGGAGGAGATGCCGCAGCATTTTGTAACCTCATCGACCGAAGGGACAGGACGGGAAAAGTTACTCGAATACATTGACGGAATCAATGACGGGATTTTTAAAAACCAAGGGTTTATATAATTATAAACACATAGAATACAGCGCTTTGCGGCTCATGATCTGAACCCCGGAAAGCATTCCTTATGATAAATTCCATTTCAGAATTTCGTTATAAAAAAAACGCAACCAGGTATAGTTGCGTTTTGATTTTCAGTGCATTACTGCTTCTTCAGTTCCAGCTTTTCTGCAAAATAGTCACAAAAATCCTTCATGGTGTCGGACATCTTTTTGTCGTTGGTGGCCCGCTCAAAAGTGTCGGACATTGAAACCAACGTCTGGTGAAAGAACGTTTTCATTTCATCTACAGGCATATCTTTGGTCCACAGGTCGATACGCATGCTTTCCTGCGCCTTGCTGTCCCATACCGAAAGCATTACGGCTTTGGCCGGCTCGTTATCCACGCCGCCATCGCGGGCAGTCCAGCTTAATTTTTCAGGAACGCGGTTCTCATCCAGTTCGACAATTACTTTTATTTCAGATGTTAAGTTATTCGGCATCGCTTTTGGGTTTGTATTTGGATTTATCAAAAAGTGCTTTGGCATCCATCGCCAGGAGCTCCTGCAAAGGTACGTTTTTATTGTTTTCCGCATACGACCTCACGATCTGCCATCCTATCCACTGCCCTATTTTTCCGGGCGATTCATTGTCAAGCTCAAGGTAAAATTTCGAGAAGGGTGCAGGGTTTATAAAACGGTCCTGCAGTTTAGTATCGGTGGCATACAGCAGCTTGCGGTCGACAAAATAGCGCCATATTTCCGACTCATTGGCCTTTGACCAAGCCAGCTGCTCCTTGGTGTAACCCACTTTATGCTCATCGACAGCTTCAGGTATAAGTAAATCTTTGAGGTAAAGCAGCTTACCATGATATATCATTTTACCAAGCAGTGTATTATCCTTTGGTGGCGGAATTTTACCTTCCGAAAAAGAAGTCACAACATCAGGCAGTATCTGCGACGGCTCATATTCCTGTACCTGGTATTTCGCCAGGCCTTCGTATAGATAATTGCCCTTGCCAAGATAAAGGCTCAGCGGCACGATTACAAGGTTATTATGGTATATCGCTTTCAGGTCATTATCATCATTCACCATCGTCACCACACGCGGCGATTTGAAATTGGGATAATAATATTTGATGTGCCTGAAGAGGTTTTCAAAGTCGGCATCGAGCGATTGCAGGTTTGGATATTTCTTTTGTACTTCATCATACAGCTTGCGAAGGAATGCGTCTTTCATACGCTCCAGCCAAACCACATCTTCGGTCCCGGCCGGAAAAAAAAACGGGAATTGTTGCTTCAGGGTGGTCAAGCCGTCAGGCCCTACCTCAAAGAATAGCTTGTCAAAGCGTTCTATGGTTACTTTCTCAACTTTCACTTCGGCCACTTTTTCCTCAATCTCATTTTCTTCTTTGCAGGAAAAAAACACCAGGAGGGAAGCCATTAAAAGCAAATATTTCTTCATTTTGTGTTTTTATTAGGAAATTCCTTATTCAGATTTTTTAAATTTATACGCAAATATACGCACTCACCCATTAATATTGAAAAACAATGCCTACCAACGTTAATTTTCAGGCACAAGCCATCAATGACCATATTGTAAAATGGCTGCGCGACTATGCAACAAACGCAAAAGTAAAGGGTTTTGTTGTAGGGATATCGGGCGGTATCGATTCGGCAGTTACCTCACTGCTTTGCGCACAAACCGGACTGCCAACGCTTTGCATTGAGATGCCCATACACCAGCCCGAAAGCCATGTGAGCCGTGCCCGCGAACATATCACCTCGTTAAAGGGGCGCTTTGATAACATATCGTCTGCGCTTACCGACCTAACGCCCGTATTCGAAACCTTTAAGCAACAGGTTACCGAAAGCGATAATGACCACCTGCTGCACCTATCCCTGGCCAACACCCGCGCAAGGCTGAGGATGACCACACTCTATTATTTTGCAGGACTCAATAATGCGCTTGTGGCGGGAACAGGCAACAAGGTGGAGGACTTTGGCGTGGGCTTTTTTACGAAGTACGGCGACGGCGGGGTAGACATAAGCCCTATTGCCGACCTGAACAAAACAGAAGTGCGGCTTCTGGCAAAGCATTTGCAGGTGATCGAAAGTATCCTGGTTGCCAAACCTGCTGATGGTCTTTTTCATGACGACCGCAGCGACGAGGACCAGCTTGGGGCGAGCTATGAAGAACTGGAGTGGGCCATGGAACAGATGGAACATGAAAAAACCCATGAGAATTTTGAAGGCCGCCAAAAAGAAGTCTTCGAAATTTATAAAAGGCTCAACACAGCAAACAGGCACAAAATGGTCCCGATACCTGTTTGCGAAATACCGGCGGGTCTTAAGTAAATTCTTTCATTCGCATACTTTACTATTTAACCACTAACAAGGCCGCAAACCTTAAATTTGAACTAAAATTCTTTCATTCACAATACTTTAAGAATATTAATACCTAACTTTACTTAAATGTAAACCCAAAAAAATGCAATTATGATAAAACTATGCCTCGCGGATAACCACCCAGTGGTGCATTATGGGATGAAGTCGTATTTTAGCGATAATCCGCAAATTAGTTTTGCAGGTGTGGTGAACAACCTGGACAGCCTCCTCGACATATTGGGTAAAAAGACAGTAGATGCCGCCGTTATCGACCTTGAACTTGATGGCCTTACAAGCATCAGTTCGGTAAAATCACTGGTAAAGGAATTTCCGGAAACGAAAATTATCATCTTTACCAACCTTGCAGAACAGATTTATGCCCCAAATGCCCTGAAAGCAGGTGTTTCGGCTTATGTGCACAAGAGTGCGAAAATGGAAGAGCTGGAAAATGCCATTAAAAAAGTGAATGATGGCGAAGTGGTATTCAGCGATGCCGTAAAGAAAAATCTTGCATTGCTCAACAAAGGCAAAAAGTCTGAAAGGCTTTACCGTAAACTTTCCTCCCGTGAGATCGAGGTGTTGCGCTACCTGAGCGAAGGCAAAAAGAACAAAGAAATTGCCAAGCTCCTCGACCTGAACGAGAAAACCATAAGCACGTACAAGCTAAGGCTGCTAACCAAGCTGCATGTTACCAATTTGGTAGACCTGGTAAATAAAGCCAAAACGCTTGACATCGTTTAAACCAAACACTGATACACGGAAAACACTACTACGCTCAACCGATTTGTCCGCACCAAAAGCACTTACAAAAGAATCAGGCGCTCCTTTATAAGGGGCGTTTTTTTTTGAGGATTTTTAAATGCCTGATTTTTAGATTTTTGGGCTTTCGCTCTAATTTGCGTTATGTACATTTTTTAAAAAAACTGGCTCCGCAGCCTGCTTATCTTGCGGGAAAGATAATTTACAAGGGTGTTGTAATCGTTTACCGCCATCAATATCTCCATGTTATCGGCATCTGGGCTCACCTGCATCTTCAGGTCTTGTATAAGTTTCCCAAGGAGTAGCCATCTCAGGTCGATAATGTGCTCATTAGCATACGCCGAAACCGACATCGACTTGTCTTTTACCGGTATTTGCTTTTTTTCTTCCCATTCATGAAGGACATACTTTTCATCCTGCATAAAAATATCCGCCGCCATATATTGTAGTTCAGACGGAAGTGTATTCAGAAAAGTCTCAATGTTAAGTTCCTGGTGGGCAAGATAATGGTCGATGATAGCTTTATAAAGATCCTTAAATACCGGATTGGTAAATTGTATCTCATCCTCCTGGAGGTTCAGGTAAATACGTTCATAAACCTTGTAGGTTTTATGTTCTGTATCTTCATATTCCTTTCCAAATTCGTCATATTTGATATATACGTCTTCAAAATCCTGCTCGGTTCCACCATATAGCAAAAGTATTTCGATCATTCTTCGTTCAAGGCCGTCCAGAATATCTACTTTTTCCTGCTGTTGCACCTCTTCATCGGTAACCGCCCGCATGGTGTTCGTCTTTTGCTGTTCCTTAAATTGCTTTCCGGCATCAGCAATATCTTTTTGTACAATCTGCGAGAGCGTGCTTACCAGTACCTGCTCGGAGATGTCCATGATGCGCGCTACTTCCTGCACATATATTTCGCGTTGGATACGGTCGGGAATCTTGCCAATACTGGTAACCATGTCGCGTATCAGGCCTGCCTTTTTCACAGGGTCGTTTTTTGCTTCATCCATAAGCAGCCCCGCCTTGAACTGTATAAAATCTTTGGCGTTTTCGTTAAGATAGGCTACCAGTTGATCGTGTGGCGTTTTTTTGGCAAAACTGTCGGGGTCGTCGCCATCAGGAAAGTTGCAGACCTTTACGTTCATGCCTTCTTCCAGTATCAGGTCGATACCACGGACGGAAGCCCTAAGCCCTGCCGCATCGCCATCGAAAAGTACCGTAATATTTTTGGTCAGGCGGCTAATGAGGCGAATCTGGTCGGGCGTAAGTGCCGTACCCGATGATGCCACCACATTTTCAATGCCTGACTGGTGCATCTGGATTACGTCGGTGTAGCCTTCCACCAAATAGCACTTATCCTGCCTGGCTATGGCCTGCTTGGCATGGAAAATTCCGTACAGCACCTTGCTTTTGTGGTAAATTTCGCTTTCGGGAGAGTTAAGGTATTTAGCTGCCTTTTTATCATTGCCGAGGATACGCCCGCCAAATCCGAGTACGCGTCCCGACATGCTCTGTATCGGGAACATGACGCGGCCACGGAAACGGTCAACCATCCTGCCATCTTCACGCACTATTGTAAGCCCTGTCTTATCAATATAATCCAGCTTATAGCCCTTCCCTAGAGCTTCCTTGCTAAACGCATCCCATTCTTCCGGCGAATAGCCCAGCCCGAATTTCTTTATGGTATCACCGGTAAAGCCGCGTTCTTTAAAGTACGAATACCCTATGGCCTGGCCTTCGTCGGTATTCATCATGATATTGTGGAAGTACTTCTGCGCGAACTCCGACACCAAGTACATGCTTTCCTTTTCATTGGCCTGCTCCCGGTCTTCGTCGGTCTGTTCGGTTTCCTCGATCTCAATATTGTATTTTTTCGCCAGGTAGCGAATGGCTTCGGGATACGTAAAATGCTCGTGCTCCATCAGGAACGCCACGGCATTCCCGCCTTTGCCCGAGCTGAAATCCTTCCATATCTGCTTAACGGGCGACACCATAAACGATGGCGACCTCTCATTACTGAAAGGACTAAGACCCTTCAGGTTGCTTCCCGCCCTCTTTAATACCACAAAATCACCGATCACCTCCTCTACCCGGGCGGTTTCGTAAACGGTATCTATGGTGTTTTTAGAGATCAAAAGTGATAGGATTGGAATTTAAGAAGGCTCAAAGTTACAAAGTTTTTATGCTATTGCAATCCCTTACCACTCGCGAGTTCGCAACTTTCATTTTCCATCTCCACTTCAATGGTATAATGCGAAAACGGGTACTTCTTCAACACTTCCTTCACCTTGCGTTTTACCTCGAGCATTTCATGAAATCCGGCAATGGCATCGAGTTTTATATGGGTGGTAAATACATGGTGCTCACCCTCCAGTGACCAAACGTTCATATGGTGCAGCGAGGCCACGTGCGGTATAAATAGTAATTCCTGTTTAATCTTTTCAGGGTCGATGTCCCCGGGTGTGCCCTGCAATAAAATGACCAGCGTTTCCCGCAGCCTTTTCACCACATTATACACAATGAAGATGGTTATGCCCAACGATAGCGCGGGATCCAGCCAGGGTGCGTTGGTAAACATCATTACAATGGATACTACCAGTACAGCAGCCCAACCCAGTACATCCTCCACCAAATGCCAGCTAACCACACGCTCGTTAAGCGACTTGCCGTGGCTGAGGCGAAAAGCAGCATATCCGTTGACCGCAATGCCTATCAAAGCGAAAATGAGCATCCCCTTTGCATCAGACGCTTCGGGATGAATCAGGCGATTGACGGCCTCGTAAATGACAAAACCAGAACCCAACAGAAGGATAACACTGTTTATGAGCGCACCCAGTATCGAAAACCGGCTGTAGCCAAAGGTAAACTTGCTGTCGGCTTCCTTTTTAGAACGGTTGTGCAGGTACCATGATATACCCAATGACAGGCTGTCCCCCAGGTCATGAAGCGCATCGGAAAGTATGGAAACACTGTTAACATAAAAACCACCGATAACTTCAAGTACGGTAAACCCGAGGTTAAGAAAGAACGCTACTTTGATATTCTTTGCAGAATGTTGGTGTGAGTGCCCGTGGTGATGGGAATGGTCGTGCGGCATTATCAGGTATTTATCTTTAAAAATAAGAAATTAACGGTTGGTAATGGCAAACAAAAACAAAAAAGGCGCTCCCTTTCGGAAACGCCTTCTTCAAAAGTACAAAACTAACCCTTAACTATTAATTGAAATCAAATCTTATGCCAAGAGACAAATTATTAGAGTCAACATCATTATTTGCAAATACCGGCTGTAAATCATATTTGGCATACAGGCTTACCTCGCCATAACCTACGTAAGCGCTTACCCCGTAAACAAAGTCGTTCACGTTAAAATCGCCTTTTTGCTTCGTTTTCACATCGTGGCCATCCGCGTTGTATTTTAGTATTTGTTTTTCTTTTACATTAAATCCGGTATAGCCCCCAACTCCCAATCGGAAACTCTTATGTGTAGGATAGTAAGTTTTGTCGCCATTCACCTCCTTTTTTGTAAAGTCGAACTCAAGGTGTACCGGCAGTACAAGGTTTACATACCTCAGGCGCGCCACATCAAGGTCGAGGCCGGAGTCCACCAATCCTGTTTTGCCACCGTCTGTAGCAAACATCATGTCGTTGTCGGGACGCAGGTTGTTGTATTGCAATGACAGTCCGTATTTAGCGTGCAGCAGGTTGTTGTTTTTAAACACCCTTGTATTAAATGCCACACCCCATTCGTAGAAGTCAGAACGCCATTTAAAATTGTCCTGGTCTATCTTGTCATCGGTCACCAGGCGGTTCACACCTAAAGCGAATACCAACTGCGATGTTGTCCTCTTGTAGCTAAGCTCCTTTGTTATTGTGGTATCATTATCCGATCCGTTAAATACAATACGAAACCTTTCTTTTTTGATTTTGCCGTCTACTTTGTCCTTAACAAGCTGTGCCAGTTTTTCTTCTTCCACCGCAACCCTTGTTTCAATGTTTTTGGCACGAACTTCCGCAAGCTGTTGTTTTTGGGCATCTGCTTCGGCTTTGGTAAGCGCTTTGTTCTCCAGCTGTAGGTTTACCGACTCTACTTCGGCTTTAAGCGAGTCCTTTTCCTGCTTGGTTATCCTTTCGATGTTTTGGGCGATAACCCTCGCTCTTTCCTCAAATGTTTGTGCTTTTGCGCTGGTAGCAACAAGGCATAGCAATGCCGCTACATAAAAAATTGCTGTTTTCATGTTCTTGTTATTTACTGTTCTGTTATTGGTGATTATTTATGATAGTTTCTGTTGGCAACAGAAGATTTTACTGCATTAAAGTTTTTGATTACGCCATAGAGAGCCTTGTCACGAAAGCTTTCGTCAAGCTCGCCTTCTACGGATGAAAGCAGTGAATTAGCATCTACTTTTACTTTCGATTTCTTTTTAGGGCTTTGTGGCATTGAAACTGCCAGCAACTTATCAGACTCAACATCTTTCAGCACATCGTCCTTAAATCCTTCATAAGTAACAGTTGCTACGCCCTGGCTGTTTGAAGGTGGTACAATACCGGTATCTGTTTTCATACCCGGGCTTGCTGTACCCTGATTCTTTACAGTCCTGACTGAAGATGATGTTTTAGGCGTTTGCGCCTCTGCAACTGCTTCCTGTTTCATTGCCGGAAGGCTTAGGTTTTCTATAGCAGGCTGTACCGAAGATGGCATCGTATCATTTGTCCTGCCAGGCTTTACTGTATTTTCAGTATTTACTACCGAAGTTCCTGTACCGCTTGGGTTATTTCCGTTACCTGATTCGCGGGTCAGGAAGAAAGTGCCTATAGTAGCGAACACTATAAAGCTTGCGGCCATGTACATCCAACTCCTGTTAGGCTTTTTAATACCTATTACCTTTTGCTCTTCTTTCTCTTCATTTACCGAAAGCATGGCATCAAGCCTGTCCCATGCCATTTTTGATGGCTGTATGGTGCGCTGCTCCAGCTTGTCCCTAAATTGTTCTTCTAATCTATTCGGTTCCATTTACGTAATTCTTTTGCTTGTTAATTTGTTCCTGAAGCACTTTTCTGGCATGCGACAGTTGCGATTTCGACGTCCCCTCACTTATCCCCAGCATCTTCCCTATTTCCTGGTGTTTGAACCCCTCTATCGCATAAAGGTTAAACACCATTTTGTAACCATCCGGCAGGCTGTCTATCAGCGACTGTATGTCCTCAACCGAAAAATGGCTCTCTATGTTATTGAACGTATCCTCTACATATAATTCATCTTCCAAAAATCCCACCTTCTTTTGCACCCTCAGGTACGATATGCATTCGTTGACCATGATCCGCCGTATCCATCCTTCAAAGCTGCCCTTGTGCTCAAAATTCTTCAGGTTGGTAAAGACTTTCATAAAAGCGGTTATCATTATATCTTCCGCCTGGTGTACATCCTTTATGTACTGCCTGCAGATGCTCAGCATCTTTGGCGAATGCTTCGAGTAGATCTTCTGCTGGGCGTGCCGATTATTTTCGGCGGCCTGGCTGATGATGTCCTTCTCTTCCTGGTGTAAGGCAATTACTTTCAAAATCTTGGTTTATTGGTTGGTGTTTCAGATGCCGTTGTTCATTTCTCAATTACTAACCGACTTCTATTAGCATAGACGGATAGCATTGCAAAATGGTTGCATCTGTCCTGAAATATTTTTCACAAAAGTATGTAATTGATTAAATACCAGAGAAATATATTTGAAATAAAATTGAAGTAAATTTATTTTTTCTCTTCAATATCCACAATTTGAGATTTCTCCTTCGGTAGAAATCGAACAGGATTTCTATAAATGCTAAAATATCCTTTCCTTCTTAATCTTTACCTGTTTCAGCTTATTGTCCTTAAGCAATGTAAGTGTAATTTCCTGAAAATTGTCCAGCAATCCTGAAAATTCCTCCCAACAACCGCAAAAATCAGCGCAGGCTATCTTCTTCCCGTTGATGGCATTAATCCGGTCGCCCGGTTTCAGCCCAAGCTTTTCGGCAGTAGTGCCCGCTACAACCGTTGCTATTTTATAGTTGCCACCTTCATATTCCAGCGAAAAGCCAAAGCTGTCCCATCCTTTTGGTGCAGGCTTGCTTTCAATCTTCTTAAAATACATTTCACCCTGTGCGAAATTCAGCGTCACGATATAGTCTTTGATCATGGGATTTCCAAAGAGTGTAAGCGCTGAGCCATCCCTGTAGTAAGCAGGTGCTGCTTCAAATTTCAGTCCGCCTATCTCGCAATCAGCCTTAAATACATTTATAGTATCGGATACCTTTCCGTGATGGGTTTCGACCGACCCGCCGATGATGCTCGTTTTTGCAGGAGCAGTATCCGTAAATTTTTCAGCATCCTTGTCGCCTATCCATAATAGCGACGCACAGCCGGTATCGAACATCATCCACTGCCACCTTCCATTAATGCGCGCCATGAAATACGGCTGGAGACTTCCGTTGAGGTAGACCTGAACTCTTTCAGCATATTCCATGTCGCTAAGCTTTTCCAGGGAATCGGTTACTATAATTTTACGATTGGGGTAATCAATCTGCCAGATGTAGTTTTGGATGATGGCTGACCCGATGATCCCGCCATCTACCATGCATTGCAGCTTGGGTGAGTTATCAAGCTCAATGCAATAGGCTTTTACATTATTAAAGAGCAGCCCACCGATGTCGAATGTACCGGCAAACAATATATCGGCCTCTTTTGAGAAGCCATTGGTACTATTGAGTAGCTGCTTCCCTAAAACTGTGAAGTTGTTTTTCTGTTGCAATGCCGCATCAATCATGGTATAGCCGCCTGTATCAAAAAGAAAGTTGTACGTTTCGCCGCCAACATTTGCTTTAAGTATGATCTCACCGGTATACTCAAATGGTATCTCATAGTAAAAATCATTGCCTTCAATCCCCACATCATTTACCAATTTCCTGATCTCGTCTGCATTTTGGAGTTGCGCATAAGCATTCGTGAATGCAAGGCAGAAAAGGGCTGCGATGTAAAGTGTATATTTCATAGTATGGCGTAGGTATTATAAGAACGCCGGTTTTGTAAAATCTGTATATATACAACAAAAAAAGGCTGCCCTCAGATAGGCAGCCCGGTAACTAAACAAATAAAAAACTATTCCTTTATAAATTTCTGCGATACGGTAGTTCCGTCTATAATAAGGTTTACCATGTAAACCCCTGTTTGAAGCTGCGCTACATTCAATTCTGCATTATTGGCTCCAGGTGCAGTAGCTGCTACCTGCTGGCCCAGCATATTGAATACATTAATGCTGTCTATAGTTCCGTTGCAGTTAAGCGAAAGCACATCCTTCACAGGGTTCGGGAACATATTAACGATAGCCCCCGAGTGGCCTTTCGTTCCGTTGGTTTCCTCATCAATCTCATTGTCGCCAAAAACGATGTTATCAAAGTACATCACTCGATCTTCTTCCCGTGAACCGAAGTCCATGAATATAACGATCTGGTTGTACACATTTCCTGCCGGCATGTCGGGATGATCGATAATATCAGTAAAGTCAAATGTGAGCTCTTCCCATTGGTTGATCAGGGTATTGGCAATCTTCTTTTCAGGGCGGGCATCATCATTAGGCATTACCAGTTTAATACCTACATCGCTAAGGGCTTTTTTATACACCCATATTTTAATAATTGCGCTTTGGGGGGTCAGCACCCATTCACCCATTCCCGGTCCACCCTGTCCGGGCTGGTTACCCGGCTGCTGTGTTTCGCAGCCTGCATACGCCATGCCTCCAACGCGGGCCACAAACTTCGCCACGGTAGCCGAAGCGTTACTGCCGGTCTGGTCCGGATTGGCTACAAATTCTAAAGGGGGATTGTCATCGTTCTCAAAAACGTTCCAGGCATAATTTGCCCCGTAACCACCCGGCTCGAAGCTCATATCATTTTGGGCGCTACCAATTGTAAATGCACCCAGGGATAACATTAAGTAAATTTTTTTCATAACTTTTAATTTTTATCTTTTGTTCAGATAAACTTAGCAATAATTCCCGGTCCAGATACAATATTGTCAGTATAAATACTATACCAAAATAAAATTCGAAATTATTTGGAAAAAAAAACAGATTATGTAATGAAAGCGGAAGGTTTAGTCGCTTTAAACGATCACGAAAACATTTACTATAACGATGTTGTATAGGTAATGTATGGGTGGTTTAACAAAATCCGGGTACAATGTGCAGTTTGTTTCAAAATAAAAAATCGCCAATACAACAACAGTCTGTTACTATTTTACTTTAATAAAATTTTAACAAGTATTTATCTTTTATATATTTGCCGCTCTTAAAGCCAATAAACATGAAATTTAAAATTTTATTCTTAATAGTTGTTTCATCATTAGCAATTTGCAACGCCCAGGTATCGATAAGCAAGCAGAGCCAGGGAAAGTTCAAGGAACTTGCGAAAAAAGATTTTGACCTGATTAAAACCAAGAAGACGATATTTGTCATGGATGCCATAGATGTCGAGGACATGAAACCTATTGTCAATGAAGTCTGGAAAGTGAATTCGTTTGAAGTTATCAGCAGGGAAGAGTACAACAAAAACCAGACAGCTTACATTACCAATGATAATGCCATCTTTGAGGCTTTGGGAAGCATTACTATGAGTAGTATTTCTACTGCCGGATATTTTGTGATGCAATATTATTATCCTACTAACATTAAAAATAATAATGGCAAGCTCAAATATGACAGGAATGAAATTGCTGCTATATTCCTTTCAGCCAATTTAGAAGCGGTAAACGAGATCATTAAAACCGGTAAATATGGCGACCTGCAGGAACAGATGTACAATTACCAACCCGGATATTTGAAGAACTATTTCCAGAATATCAATAATCAACTCTTAAAAAATAAAAGTACCTGGGTCTATGAAACAGAATATGACGCGACAAAAATAAAAGCGCTTAAGACCGCTACACTATATGTCCCGGAGTATGTTAAGATGAACGCTGTATGGGATGGGCGCAGGAGCGGCAATGAAGACGCCAATCTTCTTTTTAGTGATTATGAGTTTAAGTTGGAATACATTGATGATGACGAACTCAATACGAAAATCCTGAAGAACAAAAGTGGGGAAGAGTTTTATTATTTGGTTTATACCCGAGAAATTGGTAATAAATTAATGACTGTAATAAACGCGAAAACCGGGGATATAATTTATAAGGATTACTCTGTTATGAGTTTTTATGTAAAGTCAAAAGACTTCAAAGAGCTTAACAAAGCGATAAAGAAATAACACGGGGCGCTCTGCGGCCCTTTGTTGTATATCATATCTTCCTCTCAATAACATAATTCACCATAAGCACCAGCGCATCTTTGTAGATTGACGAGGGATAATCTGCCAAAAGCAACAACGCTTCCTCACGGTATTGCGCCATACGCTTTTCTGCATAGTCCAGGCCGCCTTTTTGCTTTACAAAAGCAATGACTTCCTTTACGCGCTTCTTATCCTTATTATGATTTTTAACCGAATTGATTAGCCACTTCTTTTCCTCCTTACTGCAATTGTTCAGGGTATAGATCAGCGGGAGGGTCATCTTCTGTTCCTTAATGTCGATTCCTGTAGGTTTGCCAATGGCATCGTCCGTATAATCAAAAAGGTCGTCCTTGATCTGGAAAGCCATCCCAATCAGCTCACCGAACTTGCGCATTTTTTCGGTATCATCGCTATCAGGTGCTACAGAGCAGGCTCCCAGTGAACAGCATGCCGCTATGAGCGTGGCTGTTTTTTGGCGGATGATCTCATAATATACATCTTCCGTAATGTCCAGCCTTCTCGCCTTTTCTATTTGCAGCAGTTCACCCTCACTCATTTCGCGCACCGCTACCGAAATAATCCGCAGCAGGTCGAAATCGCCATTATCTATAGAGAGCAGCAAACCCTTGGAAAGGAGATAATCGCCCACAAGTACAGCGATCTTGTTTTTCCATAAAGCATTTATCGAGAAAAAACCACGACGGCGGTTACTGTCGTCCACCACATCATCGTGTACCAGGGTTGCCGTATGGATCAGCTCAATAACAGCCGCCCCGCGATAGGTGCGTTCGTTCACTTCGCCGCCGCTTATCATTTTGGAGGTAAGGAACACGAACATAGGACGCATCTGCTTGCCCTTCCGGTTTACAATGTAGTAGGTGATACGGTTAAGCAGCGAAACCTTGGAAGACATGGAATCACGGAACTTCTTTTCGAAAAGTTCCATTTCTTCCGCTATGGGCTGCTTGATTTGTTCTGTGATTTTCATCGCCCCCAAAGATAGCAAAAAGCGGTTGAAAGGTAAGGCGATTTATAAAGTTTAAGCATTTACGGAAGACTCGTTCTTATTGGCCAGCTGACCACAGGCGGCATCAATGTCTTTACCCCTGCTACGCCGCACTTTTGCCACCACACCATCGCGTTCCAGCGCTTTTATATAGGCCTCAATAGCTTCGGGGTCGGCCTGCTGGAATTCGCCGTCATCAATAGGGTTATATTCAATCAGGTTCACCTTGCAGGGTACATGGCGGCAGAATTTCACCAGCGCGTCGATGTCCTGCTGCCTGTCGTTAATGCCTTTCCACACTACATATTCGTAGGTTACGCGGCTTTTGGTCATTGTATACCAATACTCCAACGATTCACGAAGCTCTTTCAGCGGAAAGTTCTTACTGAATGGCATGATCTGCGAACGCACCTCATCAATAGCGGAGTGCAGCGACACGGCAAGCTTAAACTTTACGCCGTCATCGGCCATTTTCTTTATCATTTTCGGAATGCCCGATGTAGAAACGGTAATACGCTTTGCCGACATCCCCAGGCCTTCCGGCGAAGTGATCTTCTCTATCGCCTTCAGCACGTTATTGTAATTCATGAGCGGCTCGCCCATACCCATGAACACAATATTGGATAACGGCCTGTTATGGTACAGGCGGCTTTCGCTGTCAATGGCGGCTACCTGGTCGTATATTTCGTCCGGGTTCAGGTTGCGCATACGCTTGAGGCGTGCTGTAGCGCAAAAATTGCAATCCAGGCTGCAACCCACCTGGCTCGATACACAGGCGGTAGTACGGG
Organism: uncultured Flavobacteriaceae bacterium; assembly: GCA_942492845.1. Lineage (GTDB taxonomy): Bacteria > Bacteroidota > Bacteroidia > Flavobacteriales > Flavobacteriaceae > Flavobacterium. The sequence continues at coordinate 176,570 of OW818646.1, forward strand.
TCTCGGTAGGTATCAGTACTGATTCAACAACCAAGCCGTCGTGCAGCCGTACGGCATTCTTCACGGTGCCGTCGGTGCTTTTCTGCATCTCATCGACGTGGATGTGGTTGATCACAAAGTTATCTTCCAGCATCTGCCTTGTAGGCTTGGCAACATTAGTCATGTCGTCAAAGTTGTGTGCACGCTTGCTCCACAGCCATTCATATACCTGGTTGCCCCGGAATGCCTTATCCCCATTTGCCACAAAAAAATCGCGAAGCTGTTCTTTAGTGAGCGCCCTTATGTCTTTCTTTTCCGTTTGCATAGCGCAAAGGTACTAACTATTTGCGAATATTGAAATTACATGAGAATGTGGAGGCATATAAGAGCCATCTTGGAACTTAGCCCCTAATTTATATATGAAAAGGCCTGCGGAAATAGCCGCAGGCCTTTTCAAGAATGTTCGCAAAAGTTATTTTTTCGACAGCTTATAATTAGCCGTTTTTCCTTTGCTGTCGGACAGCTTAAGGAGATACACGCCACTGGCTGCCGATGATATGTCTATTGTGCCTGTGCCGGAAGCCAGTTCGCCGGCATTCACCTGTTGGCCAAGGATGTTATATAATTGATAGGTGAGCGTGGTGCCCGTACCATTAATATTAAATATGCCTGTTGATGGGTTAGGGAATACTTTCACAGTAGCCTTTAGCGAAGTTTCGCCGGTACCTGTGGTATCCTGCAGCCTGAAGCTTATTGACTCGGATGAAGCAAACGACCCGCCTTCTGCTACAGTAACACCGTCGGCAGTTGTAAGCACATAGTTGCCGGGGCCGTAGGCACAGCAAATACCGTCACCTTCGCTATCATTGATCGTAAAGGTATAGCAGCCTTCCTGTGACAGGCTGAAGGTTTCCGAATAATCAGTAAAAGGATCAAGATTCCCGCCGCTGTACAGGAGCGTACCGGCATCATTCCTGAGTTCCCATGTAGTTTCTCCAGAATAATAATCGGTGAACAGGCCGAGTGTAATATCCGTTATGTCGAAGAGCCTGGAAACAAAGGTTGTGGATGCATCATTATCGGCTGTATTGCCATCGGTACCGCCATTAGGAAGGCTCACCGTAACGTTAAGTACATTTTCGCCACTCGTACCGGTCAAAGCAGGAAGTTCTATATCTGCCGACTGGCTGTTAGCGAGGCTGCCTGTCCAGTTATAAACCGCAGGAGTACCATCGTTCAGGGTATAATTGATAAGCGCCGAAACCAATGTTTCTGATCCTTTATTGATAAGCTGCACCACAGGTAAAATCGTAGTACCGCAATCTTCAAGGCTAATTTCGGGTATGAGCACTTTAGCATTTAGCGCCAGGGTTTGCTGCGGAGGCCATGCAACTACCGTTTCTGCCTCTGTATTAGCAGGATCCAGCCAGTCCCGCAGCCTGGTGGCGGCAGTAGTTCCTGTATCCCATGATACTGCAAAACGCCCGTAAGCATCGTATTCGCCATTATTCTCTGTGCCGTCGCAGGCTGCCTGGCCAAAGTAAAGCTGTCCAATGATCCTTCCGTTATTATCAAATAGCGGTGAGCCCGAAGAACCGCCTTCGGTAACACCAAGTTCCCAGTTGCCTACCCTCCAAAGCTGTGCGCCCTGTCCGGTTGCATACACCGGCGCATCAATATCCACACAGGCCTTCATGATGTCACCTGCCGGATGGTGAATGCCGAATGTTGACGCGGGAGCCACATCACTGCGGTCCCATCCTGCCCAAACAAGATCCCATGCTGAGGGCATATTTGCCGTGATCTCTACAAGGCAAAAATCGCTGCCGTCACGCCTGGCGCGAAGTTGGGCGCCACTTACAGTCTGGTAATAATTGGTATTTGTGGTACTCGCCTGGCCTCCGGTACACACAGGGTTAGGGCTTATCCAGTTGAAACGGAAAGCCCACTGGGCCGGGTTAGAGTAGCAATGATTTGCTGTTAGGAGGTAGGGCGTACCATCATTGCTGGTATTGTTGACGAGAGCGCCCGAGCAAAAGCTGTCGCCATTGGTAATAAGGAGCGCAACGGCTTTCTTGTTGATATCTTTCAGCCCATCGATATCACCCATGTAGCAGTCTACATCATAATTACAGGCGCCCGAATCACCTTCTGTTACCGCTTTCATCATACCATCGGATGTACGGTAGCCATGTACTACTTTAAATATCTCCAACTTTCCCTGCCCTGCCGAGACAAGAGGCTCATAGTATTCGATCCAGATGTCCTCACCCTGTACAAGCCAGGTTCCCAGCACCCTTTCGGCATTGTTCTGCGCCTCGTCATAAGCGCCAAGCAGGTCCGAATGGTCATTATTATAAAGGTATACCTTACCGCCTTTTGGCATATAGAAATCACTGAAAAGGAAGTTCAATGTTTTGGCGCCTTTAGACACATACCGTATCCTCCATATCCTGTCGCCATTGGGCAATGTTTGCCACTTACCACTATTTTGCAGGTTGTGGTCTACAAGCAACTCCGTACCAAAGCGCCACGGTATGTCTTTCCTGCCTTTATTAACTTCATCTTCTGCCTGAAGAGCCTTAAGGTCGAATTTCGGTAGTGTTACAGGCGCCACTTCCTCAAGGCCGGGCGTATTCCAGCTTACGGGCCTGCCTTCGTTAGTTACCTGGCTGTAGCCAATACCCACGAGCAGCATCAGCAAAAAAGTAAATCTTAGTTTCATCCATTTAAGTTTAGTGCCGTAAAATTAGAGCTTTTTGTAATAAATTTTATTACTATTTACTGCAATTATAAATTTAACCATAAACGCTGTTAACTTTTTTGACTGAACGAAAAAACAACATTGAATCCACTCAGAAAAAAAAGACTAAAGGAGATATGCCTGCCTTTCGTAACTTCGTAAAAAAAATACCATGCACTTTATATCGGAAGAACTTGAAGATTACGCGGCACAGCACAGCGAAAACGAACCGGACCTACTGGCCGCCCTCAATAGGGAAACCCACCAGAAGATACTCCAACCCCGTATGCTCAGCGGGCATTTCCAGGGAAGGGTTTTAAGCATGATATCCAAGCTCGTAAATCCGCAGCATATTCTTGAAATAGGCACCTATACAGGCTATGCCACACTTTGCCTTGCCGAGGGCCTTCGGGAAAATGGCACGCTGGACACTATTGATAATAATGAGGAGCTATTCGATTTCCAAAAAAAATATTTCGACAAATCGGAATGGAAAGACAGGATAACGCAGCATTTGGGTAATGCACTGGAGATCATTCCCGGAGTCCATAAAAAGTTCGACCTTGTTTTTATTGATGCTGACAAGGAAAACTACATCAATTATTTTGAAATGATCGTTCCCCTGATGAATAAGGGCGGGGTTATCCTTTCGGACAATGTATTGTGGAGCGGGAAAATACTGGAACCGGTAAAACCGAATGATAAAAGCACTAAAATACTGTTGGAATACAACCGCCTGCTGAAAGAAGATCCACGGGTAGAAACGGTATTGCTACCCATTCGTGACGGGCTCACTGTTAGTCGGGTGATCTAGCCTTTCATGCTCCGGGAAGAAACGGTCGCGCAGGTAAATGTACAATTTCAACACCAGCCATCCTGTAAACAGTCCGAACAGGTAACCCACCAATATATCACCCGGATAATGCAGCCCGAGGTAAATACGGCTGTAAGCAAATATTAATGGCCAGATAAAGAAAAAGCCCATATATTTTATATAGGGATGAAGCACCCTGTACAAAAAGAAAGCAACTGCCATGGAGTTGGAGGCATGTCCTGATATGAAGCTAAATGACTTCCTTGTCTTTACTGCACGGATAAGCCCTTCAAGCTCCGGGTTGCTGCCTGGCCTGAGGCGCTGGAAATAATTTTTAATGAGGTTGGTGGCTTGGTCGGTGAGCAATAGCAAAACCATAATCATTCCGATTACAAGCAAAGCATGGCGCCAACCCAACCTTTTAAAGGCAAGAAAAAGGATAATTGCAAAAATGGGTATCCAACTTACCTGTTTGGTAATGAATTCCCAAAAAGGATCCCAGGTTTCAGTGCCTAAAGAGTTAAGGTAAATAAAAACCTGCCTGTCGAGCTGTTGCAGTTTTTCAAGCATTAACGCATACGTTTTATAGGGCCCTGCATTTCTTCAATGTCTTCTTTTACCTTATTGATTTCGGTGGTAATATCAGTGGCCACATTATTGGAATTACCGGCAACATCGCTACCAATTTCGGTGAATGTCTTTTTGATGTCGTCTATCTCGGCACTCTTGTGAATTTCGCTCTTGATGTCGTTGGTCGCATTTTTCAGCTGCTGCATCCCCCTGCCCAGCGTGCGTGCAATTTCCGGTATCTTATCCGACCCGAAAAGCATGAGCACCACTACAATGATCAGGAAAAATTCCCCTCCGCCTATTCCAAACATAACTATGAGTATTTATACAACAAAGTTACGCAAAGTTGGACGAAAGGGATTGTGCTAAATGATATTTTTAACCTAAAAGCCCTATTGTTTAACCATTTTGAGGGTTTTACCACCTTTTTCAGAATTGATACCAACGTGGTAAATTCCCGACGGAAGATGGCTTACGTTCACGTCATTGCCCTGCCCTTGCAGCACAATCCTGCCCATGGCATCGGTAATGGTTACAGTTCCTGTTTGGGCATTACCTGCAAAATGCAGTACGTCTTTCACCGGATTAGGTGCGATCACAAAAGCCGCAGGAGCGTGATATCCGTTCACACCATTGGTTGCCTGATCGTAAACTTCAATGGTATTCTGTGTCTGGTCTATACCTGCCGGCGTAACTACGATATGCGTAGTGATGCTCCTCATTACAGGGCCGGCCATAAGGTCAGCACTATAATAGCTGTATATTGTCTGGTCCAGCGTTCCTACCTCAATGCCCAAATACTTCAGCGTAAGGAACTGATTCGTCCTTAGCCTTGTCACATTTTTAGTATCTGAAAAGCCCTGGTTTACGGTAAGTGTTCCATAAGCATCTGCCGAGCTGCCGGCGTTTCCTGTAAAGGTGCCTTCGATGCCGTTACCTTCAAAAGTTCCGGAAACCGAACCCCATACCTGCTCGTTAGGAGACATTGGGAAATTCCCGATCAAACCGCCAGCGGTATAGGTCAGGGTGATTTGCGACGTCTGTGCCCCTTTTATGTTGGTACCCTGTTCTGTGTCAGAAAGGTAGTAACGCGTAGGGTTGCCGCCTTCCGTAATGGTTTCGACCACCATCGTCGTGCCGGGGTAGTTGGAAAGATCAGTAGCGGTTGGAGCCATGACGGATGTAGCCGAGGTGGTTACCGCCGTAAGATTGTCAAAATTCCATACCATGTTAGCGCCCGTAGCGCTTTGGTCGAGCGGTGCAGAAGGAGATACCAGGACATAATGTGTGATGTTATCCTCTTCGGGAATAACAGATGCGCTGTAAAAGGCCTGGATAGGAGCCTGCGCAAAGGCGCTTAACGATAGCAGCAATGCCGCAGATAGTAATGTTTTTTTCATGAGTTGGTTTTTTCCAAAGGTAGGAAAATATCCCAACCCCCTAAAAACACAGCCTACTTTTTCTTTTCGAGCGTGTCAAACTTATCCTTTACCTCCTCTTTTGGCCAGGTGTTATTGGTTACATCAATGTCGGCAGTAAGCAATTTAGGGTCCAGTGTTATTTTTTTAACCGGCTTATCCGTCGCGAAAACACGCGATGCGGTTTGATTATTCTTCCTCCATATCTGTACCGGGAAAGTATGGTTTTCGCTGGTACCGTCCTCAAAGGCAAGTTCCACCAATATCGGCATCAGCATATTGCCGGGCTTGTCGAAGGTCACTTCATAAAAGTATTTAGGCGCCTTAAGCTTTGCCCTTTCCTCTGCCGTAAATTTTTCCTTCAGGTAGTCGTCCAGCAGTTTGACTTCTTTCGAATCCAAAGGCTTTTTCTGCTGCTTATTAAAGTCAGGCCCATCAGGCACCATGTATACAAATGGCCCCGCGTCTTCATTAAAGCGGCCTCTTTTTACTTTATAATCTTTCATCGCTTCCGGCTGGGTTTCGGTTACATAATATTGCTTTACGCCCATGATACCCATATCTACATAGTCGGTCGTGTAAAACCATCCCCTCCAAAACCAGTCCAGGTCTACTGCCGATGCATCTTCCATTGTTCGGAAAAAGTCTTCCGGCGTTGGGTGCTTAAATTTCCAGCGGTTGGCATACGTTTTAAACGCATGGTCAAAAAGTTCCTTTCCCATGACCACCTCGCGCAGCATATTTAAGCCCGTTGCCGGCTTGCCGTAAGCGTTCGAGCCAAATTGGTGTATGGCCTCCGAGTTGGTCATAATCGGCTCGAGGAATTTCTGGTCGCCGCCCATGTACGGAACAATCTTAGCGGCCGGGCCGCGGCTCGACGGGTAGTTGGCATCCCACTCTTTTTCGGTAAGGTATTGCAGGAAGGTGTTAAGGCCCTCATCCATCCATGTCCACTGCCTTTCATCGGAGTTCACGATCATTGGGAAAAAGTTGTGCCCTACCTCGTGGATAATTACGCTCATGTTGCCGTATTTTATCCTGTCGGACACATAGCCCTTCTCATCCGGGCGGCCGTAGTTCCAACAGATCATCGGATACTCCATGCCCTGGTCTTCAGCAGAAACCGAAATTGCCTTAGGGTACGGATAATCAAATGTATATTTCGAATAGGTTTTCAGCGTATGCGCCACCACGCGGGTAGAGGTTTCGCCCCACATCGGGTTGGCTTCCTTAGGGTACAGCGAGTGCGCCATCACGGTCTTGCCGCCCAGTTTCACCGCCATCCCGTCGTAGATAAACTTGCGTGACGATGAGAAACCAAAATCCCTCACGTTCTTCGCATTGAATTTCCAGGTCTTCTTTTTATCGCTAAAGCCTTTCTCGGCTTTTTCGGCCTCGTCCTGTGTAACGATCACTACCGGCTTGTCGAATGATTGGGTTGCCTGCTCATAGCGCTTCAGCTGAGCTGCCGTAAGTACGTCGGCGCGGTTGGTCAGGTCTCCGGTACCGTCGATGATGTGGTCCGCCGGAACAGTAATGTTCACTTCATAATTGCCAAAAGCCAGCGCGAATTCGCCAGCGCCCCAAAACTGCATATTCTGCCAGCCTTCAACATCATTGTACACCGCCATACGCGGGAAAAACTGCGCGATAACATACAGGTTGTTATTATCCTTTTCAAAATGCTCGTACCCTGAACGCCCGCCCACGACGCGGTAATTATTAATATTGTACCACCATTTTATAGAGAAGGATACTTTTTCGCCGCTCTTCAATGGTGTTGGCAGGTCGATGCGCATCATGGTCTGGTTGATCGTATATTTCATCGGCTTGCCCTTGGCATCCTGTACATAGTCTATCTTGAAGCCCCCGTCAAAACCCTCTTCCATGTAGCGGCGCGAAAAAGCATCGGCCTTGTAGGCGGGATCCATTTTCTGGCTTTCTGTCAATTTTGATTTGGAATCCCTTGCATTCTGGTTCTGGTCCAATTGCACCCATAGGTACTCCAGGCTTTCGGGCGAATTGTTATGGTAGGTAATGGTCTCCCTGCCGTATAGTTTTGTATTCTTATCATCGAGTTCAATGTCCATTTTATAATCGGCCTGCTGCTGGTAATACGCAGGGCCGGGCGCTCCCGATGCGGTGCGGAACATATTCGGCGTGGCCAGCAGGTCGTACATCTGGCTCATCCTGTTGCTGTCGGTATGGCCGGTTTCGCGCTGCGGCGCGGGTTTTTCCTGTGCGGAAACGGCAACCGATGCCGCTATTGCTACTACATAAAATATTTTCCTCATAACTATCGTTTAAAACTCCAATACGCCTTGCGGTTCATCATTGGTCAGCAACAGGCTTTTTTTGTTACTGTTTATTTTCACATTAATGATATTTTGCTGTTCGGGGTATACGTCCAGCAGGGTGGCGTTACTCATCTCCAATGATGTGACCTTTGAACCGGCCTCAATGGTATAGTAGCACACCAGCACATCGCTCTCTGTTTCTTTTGCAATATACTTTATGGGCTTTTCTTTGCCATTAACCTTTACCTTCACTTTTTCGGTAAAATATTTTTGCAGGTATTCCTCCGTTTCCGGAAGTTCCCGCTTTTCGCTTAAGTAAAATTTTTTGTTGAATTTTTTCTGTAAAGCAGCCTCAAGGTCATCGATGAATATTCGGGATGTCATTTGCAGCGCTTTCTTTTTCGGGGCATATTCTATGCGGAAGACCGCCACATAATATTTGTGCACACCGGCGCTGCCAAGCATTACGGCAAGAAACACTAAAAAGAAGTATCGGGTTATCCTTTTCATTTCCCAAATGTAATAAACTTATTTGGAACGCGGATAGGGCAGGTTTCCGCATATTTCGTAAGTAACTTATATAAGCATGCTATCAATAAAATTATGACCAAAAGTCATTTATCACTTCGCATCGGGATTCTGTTTTAAAAATTCAGCGCTTTTATTTTTGAGGTATTCCAGCAGCTCGGGTTCGTTTTGCTTCATCTGAAGGTATTGCTTTGCATCCTTTTCGCAAAAATCAAGGAACGCGCCTATAAAGCGCACCGGTATGGTGAGGGTTTCTGTAAAAAAGCTGTCGGGATATGATTTCCGCACTACTTCCGAAAATAATGTTTTTTCCACATAATTTTCCGGCATTTGGTACGCTACCGCCCTTTTCGGCGGTTTTTTCTTTTTGAAGAGCTGGCTAAACCCCGTTATCCAGTTGGCGCCACCAAAGCTCGCCTCCGGAAGGACATTTTTGTTGATCTCTACAGGGTCGAACCAGGTATTAACCTGCATGGTTTTTATGGTTTTGCTGTCAGCGGCAAGGTTACCGGTCAGGCCTGTAACCACCACTTCGTCCAGCATCGTTGCTACAGGGTCCACCTTTACCACAAAGAAGGCTTCAGCAAAGTCGGCCTGCTTCAGTACTACTGCCAGCGGCCTATACATTTCCCCTCTAAACTGCAGCGTATCGCCTGCCCGGGCAAACAAGGTAAAATTACCGTCGGCATCTGTAATTGCGCCGGTGTCAGCAGCCTTGTTGGTAACGGAAAGGTCCCCGACATTGCCTATGTCTGTAATCACTTTGCCTTTCAGCGCCTGCCGCTCCTGGGCCAAAAGCGCCGTGGGAAGCAGGGCTATGAACAATGCCAGCACTTTATTCATCTTTTATAATTTCGAGGTATTTTGCGGCAAGGCCAATCATCAGGAATCCCGCGCGGTCAGTGGTATCCGCTTTTAGGGCTTCTGTAAATTCTGCATCTTCCACAATGTGGAAAATGAAGCCGTTAACGTACTCTTCCGGAATCCCAAATTCGCTCATGATCTCCGCTTCGGTATACAGGCCGTTCACTTTTTCGATCATCAATTCCTTACGCTCGGTAGCAAGGGCTTTCTTCAGCATTTTGGTGCGCCCTGTGATGGCATTGATTACAGGGTCAAGGGGCATGCCGCCCGCGATAATGCCCAAAAGCATAATCGGCTTAAATTCTCCGGCAGTTTTAAGCCTCCGTTCAGCCACCGTGTATTGTTTCTGTCCCTTTGGCACCAGCCCAAGCGATTCAGCATCAATATTTTTATACTTATTGATCTCGACCTCCTCCAGTTCGTAGGCCTTATAGTTTACACTTACAATAAAAGGGTTTTCCTTAAAGGATTCGGCACTAATGGCAAACTCCCGCACATCAATGCGATCGCTGTACACGGCTATCTTGTCGCCCGGCTTTGCAGGTATGCTAAAGGTACCGTCTCCGGCAGTTTTAGTTTCCACACCGGTTTTATTGTTGATTACAAACAGGCCTGCGCCCGGGTCATCGCCAATGAGGACTTTACCATTAAGCGCCTGGCGGTCCTGCGCGAGGGCAGCCGCTGCAAAAAAAAGGATCAGGTAACAGAGCCTGCCTGTCATTTTTTATTTTTGATATTGTCAATATATTCCAGCACCAGGTCGGAAATCAGCTCTTCGGCCTTTACAGCATCATTGGCTTCCAGCGCCTTTGCCATTTTTTTGTCTTCGGTACAGAAGTAGGCAAACCCATCCAGGTGTTCCTTGGGTATCCCGAATTCCTCGTTAAGCACCACCTCACTATACATTCCCTTAAAGGTAGCCAGGAGCTTTTCCTTGCGTTCCATTTCCAGCGCACGCTTTAGGGCTTTACGTTTTCCGTTAAAAATATTAATGATCCCATCGCCGTTGATGGCCACACCCTGCACGGTAGGATCATTAAATCTTGGCCCTATCCTCGCCCCTGCCACCGCTCGGCGTTCTGCGGGTGTATTTGCGGCAAGCCGGCCCTGGTCCCCTACAGTATAAGGATCGCGCTTTTCCTCAACCACCACTTCCTCAAGCTCGGTGGCTTTGTAATCGACAGCAATGACAAAAGGCGGGTACCGGAAACTGTCTTCGGTAACGGCCAGTTCCTTTGTCTCGGTTTGTTCGCTGTACACAGCCAGCTTATCGCCCGGTTTTGCTGCGATATTGAAATTTCCCTGGCTATCGGTGCGTGTCTCGTCACCGGTCTGGTTATTGATCACAAAAACGGTGGCAACGGGTACCCCGCCGGACTTCACTGTCCCGCGAAGCGCTTTTCGCCCCTGTGCAAAGGTAAGGGTGCATATCAGGAGCAAAAGGATGGTTATCTTACTTTTCATTGGCTATGATCTCTCGGTATTTGGTTGCGAGCCCGGTCATCAGGAAGCGGGCCATGGTGTCGTTGCCCGACTTTACAGCGTTGGCAAATTCTTTATCTTCAACAATATAAAACACAAATCCCCGGATGTATTCCTGAGGGATTTTGTACTCTGTCATAATTTCTTCCTCGGTACATACGTTGCCTATGTTCTCCATCAACATTTCCTTTTTCTCGGTATCCAGCGCACGCTTCAGCATTTTGGTACGGCCACTGATGGCATTCAGGATAGCATCGATGCCAAACCCACTTGTGGCAGCAAACAGTTTACGCTCCGCAGGGGTATACTGCTTTTGCCCGGGCTGCACAAGGCCCAGGGATTCGGAGGTCACTTTCCTCTCGACCACCACCTCTTCAAGCTCGTAGGTCTGCGTGTTCACACTGATGATATAAGGATTCTCTTCGAAAGATTTGGCGCTGACGGCAAAATCCCGCACTTCGGTTTTGGCGCTATAGGCAGTAATCACATCGCCCGCCCTGGCTTCTATGGTAAAGTTACCCAAGGCATCCGACTTTTTTTCTGCGCCTGTGGCCTTATTTATAATGTACACATCCCCAATTCCCGCGCCATCGGTAACCACACGTCCGGTAAGGGTTTTGCGCTCCTGCGAAAAGGCGAGCAGCGGAAGGCAAAGCAAAAGGTATAACAGGCTATTTCTCATCCTTAATCATTTCAAGATATTTTACCGCTAGCCCCGTGAGCATAAATTTTGCCATTGAGTCGTTTTCCTCTTTCACTGCTTTTACAAAATAATTATTCTCCACAATGTAAAACAGGAAACCCGACACATACTCCTGCGGCACTTTGAACAGCGACACAATATCTTCGTCACTATAAAGATAGCGCATCTTTTCCAATAAAATCGCCTTCTTTTCGGTTTCCGCCGCTTTTTGCAGCATGGCAGTACGCCCAGAAAACATATTGATGAGGGGGTCGAGGCCCAGCGGGTTCATCTTCCATTTCGATGCCGTAGCCAGTTTCTTTTCTGCCGGGGTGTAGCGAACCTGTCCCTTCGGCACCAGCCCCAGCGATTCGGCATTGAGGTGCCTGTAGTCGTTTACCACCACTTCGTCCAGCTCACGTGTATGCACCCTGAGCGGCACGAACAGCAGGTTTTCGCCAAAATCTTTTTCGGCCACAATCACCTCTTCGGCTTCAAACTGGATGGCCGAAAAAATAAGGGTATCGTTAGGCTGAGCCTTTATGGTGAAATAGCCGCCCCGTGTCGTGGTTACCGTAGTTTCGGTGGTTTTGTTGATGACGTAAATGCCTTCGAGGTCGTCAAAGCCGGAGGTAACCTTGCCTTTCAGCGGCTGGCGTTCCTGTGCAACGGCTGCAGCGGAGAACAGCAGGAAGGCATATAAAACAGAATTTTTCAAAAAGTTCAGGTATAGGTGATTGGTTGATGATAAAGGCAAAGTCGCTGCATTACAATTACCGTAGCATCAAAATCTTTGTAACTTTACCTTTTCTAAGATAATTTAACGGATGAAAAAACTAATTATTGCAAGCACCTCGACACTTCACGGCGGAAATTACCTCGAATACCTGAAGTCCGCACTGGCGGAACATTTTAAAAATTGCCGTTCGCTGCTGTTCATTCCCTACGCAAGGCCGGGCGGCATCAGCCATGATGATTATACAAAAAAGGTGGCTGAATTCTTTGCGCAGCTCAACATCACTGTAAAAGGCACGCACGAATATGACAACCCTGCCGAAGCCGTGGCCAGTGCCGAGGCGCTGTTTACCGGCGGCGGGAATACGTTCCTGCTGGTGTCGCAACTCTACAAAACGGGCGTGATGACAGCCATGAAAGATGCGATCAATAACGGCACACCCTACCTTGGCAGTAGCGCCGGGAGCAATATCTGCGGGCTGACGATGCAAACCACCAACGATATGCCCATTATTTACCCGCCCAGCTTTAAAACGCTTGGCGCGATACCTTTCAACCTGAACCCGCATTACCTGGACCCCCAGCCGGGATCGACCCACATGGGCGAAACGCGCGAAACACGGATAAAGGAATTCCACCAGTTCAATACGCAGCCGGTACTGGGCATGCGAGAAGGAAGCTGGCTCGAAGTGCACGGCAACAGGGTTTTACTAAAGGGTGATCTGCCGGCGAGGCTTTTCCGGCAAGCGAGGGAACCGGAAGAACTGGAGGCGGGAAGCGATTTGTCCGGGATAAAATAGCACCTCAACGCAGCCCTCTCTCAAGGGAGCGAAAGTTTGGACTTGCACAATATCATACCGACAAAAAAAAGCCTCCGCGATGCGGAGGCTTCTTAATACTATAATCTTGCAGTTCTTAGTGAGCAGCAGGAGCAGTAGTTTCAGTCTTAACTGTAGAGTCTGTAGCAACTGTTGTAGTTTCTGTAGCCGGAGCTTCTGTAGCTGGAGTCTCAGCTTCAACAGCAGGAGTTTCAGTTTCAGTTGTAGTTTCAGTTGTAGTTTCAGTTTCTTTTGCAGTCTCTTTGCATGATACGAAAGAAACACTCATCATAGCTACCAGAGCAACGCTCAATACGATTTTTTTCATCTTACTAATTATATAAGGTTAATTATTAATTCGCAGCAAAGATATGAATTTTTTGACACCGCAAAATATTTCACGAAAATTTTTTTAACGGTTGCCAAAAGCTGGTTTCCAACAGGTTAAAACTGCCACTTCCCCTGTTGAACTTCATGCAAAAGCCCCGCAGGCACCTTAATATCAAAAAGCCTTATTTCTTTTTGCCGTTTACGATCTTCATTTCGTCGATGAGGCGTTTTGCTCCGGCATATTTATCAATGATGAAAAGCACATAGCGCATGTCGACCATGATGTTCCTGCATATCGATGGGTCATAGTGTATGTCGCTCATCGTGCCTTCCCACACACGGTCGAAGTTGAGGCCGATCAGGTTGCCTTTCGCATCGATTGCCGGGCTGCCCGAGTTCCCACCGGTAGTATGGTTGGTACCGATAAAGCATACCGGCATCTTACCATTCTCGCCATAGGGGCCATAATCCTTTTTATTATACAGGTCGATAAGCTTTGCGGGTACATCGAACTCGTAATCGCCCGGAATGTATTTTTCGATAACGCCGTCCAGGTAGGTTACCGGTTCATAATACGTCGCGTCCCTTGGCTCGTAGCCGTTCACTTTGCCGTAAGTAACCCTGAGTGTGCTGTTCGCATCCGGGAATATTCTCGCATCTTTCGGGCTCAGTTCCAGTATACCTTTCATGTAGGTGCGCTGTAATGATGCTATCCTCAGGTTGATCTCGTCATATTTTGGCGCTACCTTAGTGTTATAGGAATCGGCCATTGCCTTTACCAACTGATAGCCTTTATCGGCATTCAGCCTGGCGATCACGGTTTTGGGATCGCCTTCCAAAAGTTCTTTCACACCATTGAAGGAAGTCAGCTTTGAATTTCCGTAAACCGATGCGGTAAGCGCTTTATAATCGGCGCCGATAACCTCCTGCGGCAGGAATTGCTTAGGCGACTTTGTGGCATACAGCGCGATCAGCTGCTCGAATACCTTCTCATCCACATCTTTATTGAAATCCTTGAAAACCCCTTCCAATGCGGCTAGGGTATTGTTTTTCCTGTCGGTAAACGACTGCTCGCCGCGGGCATTGTACACCTGCTCCAGCTGGTACAGCCTGTAGCCTGTGGTAAGCAGCTCGGTATTGCGCAGGGCCACTTCCATAAAATAGTCACGGGCCAACGAGTAGGGTTCTATCTCCTTGTAGTTCTTTTCGAAATCGGTGAATAAATTCCCGTATTCGCCCTGTTTTCCGGCCTTGGCTACTTTAGCCAGAAAGTCCTTCTCAAAAGCTTTCTTTATGGCAACGGCATTACTTTTCTTAAGCCCCTGTGTTTCGCCTATCCATTTTTTCCAGTAGTTGGCAATGCTTGCGTACTTGGCAGCATATTGTATTTTAATTGCCTGGTCCTTGCGCATAAAGCCGTCGGCCACTTTGAGCGCGGCATCCCTTACTTCAATTTTGGCAGGGTTCAGCACGTTTACGATTTGCTCTACCGCCACAGCAGGCAGATACTCGGTAGTACGGCCAGGGTAGCCAAATACCAGGGTAAAGTCGTCCTCCTTAATGCCGCCTATCGATACCGGGAAAAAGTGCTTTGGCGTATACGGGACGTTGTCTTTTGAATATTCCGCAGGCTTGTTGTCCTTATTGGCATAAATGCGGAACAGCGAGAAATCGCCCGTATGCCTTGGCCACACCCAGTTGTCGGTATCCGACCCGAACTTGCCAATTGACGACGGTGGCGCACCAACCAGGCGTACATCCTTATAAGTTTCGGTCACGAAAAGCATGTACTGGTTGCCTTCGTAAAACGTACGGATGCTGTTTTCCTGGTACGACTCTTTGGGGAGCGATTTAGACAATGCGGATATGTTGTCCTGTATTTTTTTCTGCCTGTCTTTTTCAGAAGTGATGGATTGCGTGCCTTCCAGCACCTTGTTGGTCACATCTTCAATGCGCACAATGAAAGTAGCTTCCATGTCGGGATTGGGCAGTTCTTCTTCGAGTGTCATCGCCCAGAACCCGTCGGTAATGTAGTCGTGGTCGAGCGTGGAGTGTGCCTGTATCTCGCCAAAGCCACAGTGGTGGTTGGTAAGCAGCAGGCCTTTCGGCGAAATAACTTCCGAAGTACACCCGCCGTTAAAGTGCGGCACGGCATCCTTGAGGCTCGAATGGTTTACGGCATAGATATCGTCGGCTGTCATTTTCATGCCGAGGCTTTTCATTTCCTTTTCGTTCATCCCCTTCAGCAGGGAAGGTATCCACATGCCACCCTGCTGCGCACAGGCAGGAAGTGCAAGGAACAGTACCAGTAAGCGTAATAATTTCATAGTTTGTTCTGTTTGGGTTGCAAGTTAATAATTATTGCCGATAAGTGTTTAAATGCAGGTAAAAACAAATGGATACATCCTATATCAGATTTACCACAAAGTGCACAAGGGATTACACAATGTTCACAAAGCCGGGCGTATAAAGTCCACAAAGCGAAGCGCAACCTTTGTGCCCATCAAATGTTTAGAATCAGACCTGTGCCGGTTGTGAAAATCTAAAGGAATCTTTGTGAGACTTCGCGGAATAACTACCAGGAATTATTTCAACAAATAAGCTTGTACCCAAAACCCCGGATATTTACGATCTCTACCGATGGGTCGGCCTTTAGCTTTCCCCGAAGCCGGGTAATGTATACGTCCATGTTGCGGGTATTGAAGTAGCTATCGTCGCCCCAAAGTTTTAGCAATGCCGCTTTACGGTCAAGCACGCGGTTGCGGTGATGGAGGAGCATTGATAAAAGCTCGGTTTCTTTATGGGAAAGCTTAACTACAGTACCCTCACCATCGGCCAGTTCCTGACGGTTGTAGTAAAAGGAATAGCTACCGATGGATTGCTCATTGCCTGTATCTGTTCCATGGCTGTTTCTTTTCAGGAGTTCCTCTACCCTAAGGAATAATTCGTCTAAGCTAAAAGGCTTACGCAAATAATCGTTGCCTCCGCTGGCATAGCCCTCCCGGACATCCCAGATGTCTGATTTGGCGGTAAGGAACATCATTGGCACTTTTGCATCGGCATGCCTTATTTTTGCCGCAAGCGTAAAGCCATCGGTATAAGGCATCATAACATCGAGTATGCACAGTGTAAAACCACCATTGGAAAACACTTCCCATGCTTTTTTGCCATCCGGGGCCAGGTCTACGACATAACCCTGCTTTTCGAGGCTTTCTTTGACGACTTTACCAAGATGTGGCTCGTCTTCCGCTAATAGTATCCTGTGCTTCATACAGGCAGTTTTATTATGAAAATAGCTCCTGAAGGATAGTTGTCTTTAATAGAGATACTTCCCATGTGCGCTTCAACCACTTTCTGCACATAGCTCAGCCCTAAGCCATACCCTTTTACATTATGCACGTTGCCGGAAGGGATACGATAAAACTGCCCGAACACCTTTTCCTTATGAATATCGGGTATGCCGGGGCCATTATCGGCAACTTCAATGGTTAGTGTTTTTCCGGTAATTGTGCACCTTATCTTTACTTCAGGTTGGGTAGTGGTATTGTATTTCAGCGCATTGTCCAGCAGGTTGCGAAGTGCATTGCCAAAATGGAACCTATCGCCTGTAAATGGAATTTCTGACATTGAGGCCTCAAACTGCACTTCCTCATATTCGCCTTCGCTAAGGATGGTTTGGATAAGCGCATTTAAGTCAATGGCATCTTCGGGCGCAATGCCTTTTTTTTCCAGCCTTGCACCATTGAGTATCTCATCGGTCAGTGCCGAAAGACGGTTGCCCTGGTGCAGGATGATGTCGATATAGCTTTCACGCGAGGCCTCGTCATGACTGAATTTCTTAAGCGCCTCGGCGGTGATAAGCAATGATGCGAGGGGCGTGTGGATCTCATGCGTCATGTTACTGATGAAGTCGTCCTTCATCCGGTTGAGCTTGTGCTGACTGAGGAGCGTGCGCGCAGTGTACCAAAAGCAGGCGAGGGTTATGATGATGAGCAGCATCGAGCCGGCAATAACCCATTTGAGCTTCCCGAAAAGATAACTATCCACTCCAAAAAAACGCGCCTGCATCCAGCGGGGCTTATCGACACTCATATTCACTTTATAGGTGGCAAAATCTTCAGGATTTGGGTTCTTTTCAAAGCTGAATAGCATATTAATCCCACGCCGGGCGAGTGCCAACTTGTATTGCTTTGTTATAATTACATCATCAATCAGCGTCTTATAATACGCTTTACTCAGGCTGTCCCCCAAGCCCTGTGTAAAGAACCACACCGTGCCTTTTTGGAGCCCGTCGTCAACGGTATTAACCATGTGGTCGATAAAGATCTTTTTCTTTTCCGGAGTCAGGCTGTCAATTTTATCCGTAATATGCTCAACGGTCAGGCTGATTTCGGTCTGGCCGCTGCCCCTGTAGGGTTTTACTTCCTTTATGGTAAACAGGGTGGATTTTTGGTCAGGATTATAATGGCACTATATCCTAACAAAGGAAGTATCGTTCATCCACCTAACAAACTTATCCTTAACGATACCATTGTGTACGGCTATGCTGCTGTCCCTTGCTTCAGGCAGCGCTTCATTGGTGTCCTTTTTAAAAACCCTCTCGGCAAAGCGGTAATTTTCATAGCTGTAATACAGCTGCAATGCGGTAATGCCCGCTACACACAGCGACATCAGGATAAAAATTATGGCAAGGCGTTTTTTCATACCTCCCAAAAGTAAAATTTAAAACTATGCCTATGAATTTTTATTAACACTAATTAACCTTGTTTAATGCCCCTTAACCTTACTGCCGCCAGGATGGAAATACATTTGCTGAAATCAAAATATTCATTATAATGAAAAATCCATTCATCATTTTAGCCGTGTTACTCTTTGCTTTTTTCAGCCCGGCAGCATCCGCTCAGAACAAGCAGGCCGTAAAGTTTATAGGAGACCCAAACCCGTGGGGGGACAAAGATCTTGGCAGGCTGGCCAATTGGGAAGGCATTCATTACTACAAGGTAAAATTTGCCGGAAGACAGCTCCAGGGAAAAAACTATTCTGTAATTACCAAAGAGATATGGAATGGAAAAGTAAAAAAAGTGGACACTTTGTTCAATTCGGCAAGCAGCGAGTTTTTCGAACCGATAAAGGGAGATACGCTGGCACTTACCATGATGTCGGGAAAGTCAAGTGAAAAGAGCCTGAAAACGGAATTTTATTTTGACCGGTTTTCCATTGCCAGCGAGTATCTTACCACAAATTCTGATGACTATAGTATGCGGATACTCGATGGCTATAAAAGGGAAATAGAGATCGGGAAGCCCTTTTATGCCTTTGCCTATATCCTGCCTTACGAAAAAGATGGCGCTAAATATTATTGTGCCGTTGAAGGAAGCGGGAAGGACATCGAAAAGTGGGGTACGGAATTCGGTATAGAACACTATATATTATATGAGATGCGGTTTTTTTAATGCCCGGCATCTCCCGCCGAAATAGAAAATAACAAACCCGTATCTTTGCCCAATGAAATTCTATTGGGTAAAGACACGGTGGTTTATACGCAGGCTGTTCCCCGGCTTTGTGTGGAACATATCAAATACGCCCAAAACGGTATACCTTACTTTTGATGATGGACCTACACCTGGAGTAACCGAATGGGTGCTGGAAATTCTTAAAGAGCACAGTATCAAAGCTACGTTTTTCTGCATTGGCAATAATATCGAAAAGCACCCGGATATTTTCAGGAAGGTTGTAGAGTCAGGCCACGCTATTGGCAATCACACCTTCAACCACCTCAACGGATGGCATACGGAAAATGCGAAGTATTTCGAAAATATTGAGGCTTGCGAAAAGGTGATGGAAGGAACTAACACGGCAGGGCTGTTCCGTCCGCCGTATGGCAAAATAAAAAGATCTCAAAAAACTAAAGTCCTGGAAATGGGCTACCGGATAATAATGTGGGATGTGCTTAGCGCCGACTTCGACCAATCCATCACTCCGGAGCAATGCCTGCAGAATGTAATAAAGCATACTACCGATGGCAGCATCATTATATTCCACGACAGCATTAAGGCACAAGAAAACCTGCGCTATGCGCTGCCAAAAGCAATTGAATATTTAAAAGAAAAGGGATTCCGCTTTGCCGCGATAGATTAAAGCTGCTCCTGAACCAGGCCTATGATGGTGTTGGCATCCAGCTCGCCGCTTTGCCTCCATACCATGTGTCCATCCTTGTAGATCATGAGTGTTGGAAGGCCTTTAATCCTTAAGGCATCGGCAAGTTCCTGGTTTTTATCCACATCAATTTTAATGACTTTGGCCTTGTCACCAAGCGCAGCTGCTACATCCCGTATTACAGGATGCATAGACACCGAAGGCTCATTCCACTCTGTATAAAAATCGATCAGTACAGGAACGTGGGAGTTTATAAGTTCTCCAAATTTTGACATAAAATTGAATTTTAAACTGTCTAAAATCGTTATAAATGCATTATTTCAGATACAAATATAACATTTTTACCAAATTACACTGCTCTTTGGCCTTTTTTTAGTTCGATAACTGTAATTTCAGGCCATATCCCCACCCTACCCGGATAGGCATGGAAGCCAAAACCCCGGTTTACATAGATATACCTGCCTACGTTTTCGTACAGCCCCGCCCATTGCTTGTACACATATTGCACAGGGCTCCATTTGAAGAACCCGGGAATCTCGATGCCGAATTGCAGTCCGTGCGTATGGCCGCTAAGGGTAAGGTGGTAATTGTTTGCGTGGTTCTTTACCTCATATTCCCAGTGCGATGGATCGTGGCTCATGAGTATCTTGAAATCTTCAGGTGTAAGCCCTTGGGATGCCTTGCCTAAATCCCCTGCCTGCTTAAAGTTATGCCCCCAGTTTTCTACCCCTACTAATGCTATTTGCTGTCCGCCTTTTTCCAGCTTTATATTTTCATTGAGCAAAAGCTTAAAATCGATTTGCTTGTGGAGGCCTTTGATATCCTCAAAATTCTTCTGCTTTTCCTGCTGTGTAGGCCAGTTAACATATTCGCCGTAATCGTGGTTGCCCAGGACAGAATATTTGCCAAATGCCGGGGTCTCTATATTTTTAAAGGTATCGATCCAATTGTACATTTCTTCCGCATGGGTATTTACGATGTCGCCTGTAAAGAGTACAATATCACTGTGCTGCTGATTGATAAGATCGATTGCATGCGCGATTTCCTCCGGATCGTCAAAGCTGCCGCTATGGACGTCAGATATTTGCGTGATGGTAAAACCGTCAAAATTCTCGGGAAGGTCAGAGAAGTAAAGAGTTTCCTTACGCACCTTAAAATTGTACTTCCCTTTTGTCATTCCGTACAGCAAAGAAAGGAACGGTATTGCCGCCAGGCCCAGCGCCGTCTGGCTGACGAACTTTCTCCTTTCGGGTAGGAACGACTGGTTGCTGTTGCCGAGAAAAGCACGGATACAACCTGTTATAACACGGGTAATATCCTCGCCAAACATTACAAGGAGAATAATCAGCTTGGGTATGTAGGTAATCAGCAGCAAACCGAAAGTAAACAGGGTCATCTTATTTTGGCCTACACTTCGGTCAAACTGCGAAAAGGCATAAATGATATAAACGATGATGGCCAGTGAACCTATTAAGTAAGTATAATGTATCCACCTGATTTTTGTGATTGTCCTTACTGCCTGGAACGCATAGATTTCTACCAAAAGCACAAAGACAATAAATAATATCCAACGAAGCATTGTATAGGTTTTTCGAATAAACGAATAAAGGTACTGTTTGTTACAGCACAAATACTTTTTTTAGCATCTAATTTAACTTTACAAAGTTAATCCCGGGACAAAACCCCTTCTGTCCTTTCGGGTATGCATTGGTTTGTTTATTTTTACGGCTAAATATTTTTTTCATGTCACAGCAAAAACGACTTTTCCTGCTCGATGCCTACGCACTGATATTTCGCGGGTATTATGCTTTTATAAAGAACCCACGCATCAACTCCAAAGGGATGGATACCTCGGCCATATTCGGTTTTACCAATTCGCTGCTGGACGTAATCAAGCGCGAAAAGCCCGACCACCTTGCGGTAGCGTTCGATAAGGAAGGAAGCGCTGTACGTAATGAGCTGTATAGCGATTACAAGGCCAACCGCAGTGCTACCCCCGAAGCAATCATGATAGCAATACCCTACATACAGGAAATACTCAGGGCAATGCACATACCTATCATTGAGGAAGCAGGCTGCGAGGCCGACGACCTTATAGGCACCGTGGCAAAGCAGGCCGAAAAAGAGGGTTATAAAGTGTTTATGGTAACGCCAGATAAGGATTTTGCACAGCTGGTAAGCGATAACATATTCATGTACCGTCCGGCAAGGCTGGGCAACGGCATAGAGATATGGGGTGTACCCGAGGTGCTGGAACGCTTTGAGATCGAAAGGCCGGAGCAGGTAATCGACTTTTTAGGTATGATGGGCGATGCCGTAGATAATATCCCGGGGCTACCCGGCGTAGGGGAAAAAACGGCCAAGAAACTGCTAAAGGACTATGGCACTATGGAGAACCTGCTTGCCCATACCCACGAATTGAAAGGAAAACTACGCGAAAACATTGAGGCCAACAAGGAAAAAGGCATAATGTCGAAAAAACTGGCGACCATTATTACCGACTGTAACGTTCACTTCAACGAGACCGATTATGAGCTGACAAAACCCGATGCGGAAAAGGTAGAAGCGATATTCAACGAACTGGAATTCCGCCGTATGGCAGAGCAGTTCCAAAAGCTTTTTGGCGAAGGCCAGGAATTTGACACTATACAATCGCAGGGCTACTCCCCTACAAAAACTATAACCGGCGGGGAACAACAATTTTCCCTGTTTGACGAAGGCGCCGCCGATGAGAATGCACTGACGGCCCCCGGATTTTACAACACGCTGGATAACACCGACCATCATTACCAACTGATACAGGGCAACATGGCCATAAGCCTGCTGTTGCGCGACCTGCTGAAGCAAACCGTAGTAAGCTTTGATACCGAGACTACAGGCATTTGCGCGCTTACCGCAGAACTGGTTGGGCTGTCTTTTTCGTGGGAAAAGGGAAAGGGTTTTTATATTCCCGTACCTGCGGACCGTGCTGAAGCGCAGGAAATTGTAGATAAGTTCATACCATTTTTTGAAGATGAGAACATCGAAAAGGTGGGTCAAAACCTGAAGTACGATTTGGAGATACTCGCCAACTATGGCATTACCGTAAAGGGAAAATTCTTTGATACCATGCTGGCGCACTACCTCATCAATCCCGATATGAGGCACGGAATGGATATCCTCGCGGAGACTTACCTCAAATATTCGCCTATGCCTATTGAGGCGCTCATTGGTAAAAAAGGTAAAGGACAAAAAACCATGCGTGATGTAGATGTGGAACTCGTAAAGGAGTATGCCGCCGAAGATGCCGACATTACGCTGCAGCTTAAAGAGATATTTGCCCCGAAACTTGACCAGACGGAGACCCGAAAACTGTTTGATGAGATCGAAATTCCGCTGATGCCTGTACTCGCAAGCATGGAGCAGGAAGGCATTAACCTTGACGTTCAGTACCTTAAAGAACTTTCGGCAGAACTGGCTAGCGATATTAAGACATTAGAGCAAAAAATTTACGAAAGCGCCGGTGAGACATTCAACCTGGGTTCCCCTAAACAACTGGGAGAGATATTGTTCGACAAAATGAAGATTGGCGGCGCTAAGCAAAAGAAAACCAAAACCGGCCAATACGCTACCGGCGAGGAAGTACTTTCTTTCCTGGCGCTAACGAACCCTTTTGTACAGGACATCCTGGACTGGAGGCAACTCGTGAAATTGCAGAATACCTACGTGGAAGCCTTGCCCCTACAGGTTAAGCCCAAAACCGGCCGCGTGCATACCGACTACATGCAGGCAGTGGCCGCTACGGGGCGTTTGAGTTCCAACAACCCCAACCTGCAGAACATCCCGATACGCACCGAGAGGGGCAGGCAGATACGCAAGGCCTTCGTAGCCAGGGATGAGGACCATACGATACTCTCTGCCGACTACTCGCAAATAGAACTCCGCATCATTGCAGCATTAAGTGGTGACCCTGAAATGGTTAAGGCTTTCCAAAACAATGAAGACATTCACGCCTCTACAGCCGCCAAGGTGTTTAATGTAGCACTGGCCGATGTGACCCGCGAGCAGCGCAGCCATGCGAAAACAGTGAACTTCGGTATCGTTTACGGGGTTTCGGCATTCGGGCTGAGCAACCAGACATCACTAAGCAGGTCGGAGTCAAAAGACCTTATTGACGCGTATTACCAAACCTATCCCACACTAAAACAATACATTAACGACCAGGTAGAATCAGCGCGCGAACGCGGGTATGTGCAAACAATATCCGGGCGGAGGCGCTACCTGAAGGACATCAACTCCCAAAACCAGGTGGTGCGCGGCGCGGCAGAGCGAAATGCCGTAAATGCCCCGATACAGGGCAGCGCAGCTGATATCATCAAGATCGCTATGATCAATATACAGCGGAGGTTGAAGAGTGAAAACTTCAAAAGCAAGATGCTGCTCCAGGTGCATGATGAATTAGTTTTCGATGTATACAACCCTGAAATGGAGCGTATTAAGCCACTGATTAAAGAAGAGATGGAAGGCGCGTTCAGGCTGGATGTGCCTCTTGAGGTGGACATGGGTACCGGCAGGAACTGGCTGGAGGCGCATTGATACGTAACCCTGCAAGGTCTTTGGGACCTTGTAGGTATGCTATTTATTTATAAATCAAGCCACAAGGTCATTTAAAACCTTGCAGGCCGGGATTAACAACATTTTCAAAGTACCCACGTTATAATAGCCTAACCAAATAATCATGAAGAACCTTTTTTTATCCTTATTTGTTTTAGCAATTACGCTTCCCGTATTCGCGCAAAGCGAGGCAAAATACCGCAAAATCGACAGCCTGCTTAACCATTACAGCAGGAATGACAAGTTTATGGGGGTATTGAGCATCCTGGAAAAAGGCCGTATTGTATACGAAAAAGCCTATGGTTTATCCGATGTTGAGGCAAAGGTAAAAGCTACACCGGATACCAAATACAAAATCGGGTCGGTGACCAAATTGTTTACCTCGGCCATCATTTTCCAGCTGGTGGATGAAAAAAAACTGAAGCTCGAAACCAGGCTCTCCGACTTTTTCCCGAAGATAAAAAATGCCGAAAAAATCAAAATTTCAGACCTTTTAGGGCATACCAGCGGGGTACAAAATATAACCGCTGATGCGACTTTTAGTGAGGTGAAAGGTAAACTTCAGGGCAGGAGGCAAATACTGGACAGGATCGAGTCGTACAACCCCGCATTTGAGCCCGGCGTTAAGGCAGAATTTAGCGATTCCAATTATTTGCTTCTGGGGTACATCATCCAGGACATCACCGGCAAAACTTACAAGGAAGCCGTTTTTGAGCGCATTGTAAAAAAAGCGGGGCTAAAAAACACTTACTACTTCTCGAAGGTCAACCCCAAGAAAAAAGAGGCTTATTCCTACAAGTTCATAAATGGCAAATGGACGCGGCAGGAGGAAGTGCACGAATCGTCGGCCGGTGCTTCGGGCGGGCTTCAGTCGACCGCCTCCGACCTTACCCTGTTTGCCAAAGCGCTTTGGGATGGCACGCTCATCAGTAAGGCATCACTGGCCGAAATGACCAAAATGGAAATGGGTTTCGGCAGGGGGTTGTTCGCTTTCCCTTTCGGGGAGCGCAAATTCCTGGGGCATAACGGCGATATCGAGGGCTTTGCCACTGTGCTGGGCTATTACCCAAAAGAAGACCTCGCCATCTCCCTTACGCTGAATGGCGTGAATACCGAGATCGACGACATGATGATCGGCATACTCAGCTGCTATTACAAGCTGCCCTACCGGTTCCCCGATTTTACAACAACTACCGTGGATGACAGCATCCTCAGGAGCTACGAAGGCCTGTATGCCGCCCCCTCGCTGCCGTATAAAGTTAAGATAGTGGCCCGCGACGGCAAGCTGGTCGCCATTGCCATGGAACCCGGGCAGGGTTTGTTCGAGCTCAACCCACTTAGCGAAACCGAATTCAACTATGACCCCGCCAACCTGCACATGATATTCAGCGCGAAAGGGTTTACCCTGAAGCAGGGCGAGCAGGTTACGGAGTTTAAGAAAGAGTAACCGCGCTTTCTAACAGATTGGAAATGTTTACTTTTAAAGGAATTACACATTTCATAAGCAGGAGCGGTCATTGCGAGCGTAGTTTACGGAGGGCGGCAATCTTTCCTCCGTCACAAATTGGTTCGGTACATTGAAAGATTGCTTCGTCGTTCCTCCTCGCAATGACGGATCGCGGAGTATTAAAATTCACTTACAACTTCCTTGTAGACTCCCGTTGCCTTAACTCCGTTTTTATGATGCGGGTTTCGTATTCCGGCTCTTCATCCTCTTTCGCTTCGAGCCTTTTGATGAGCATTTCGGCGGCGGCCTCACCTATCTCAGGGCCGTGCTGGCTGATGGTAGAAAGGCTTGGTGTAAGCCTCCGTGACCATACGCCATCCGCAAAGCCTATAATGTTAAGCTCTTCCGGTATTTTTATCCCTTTTTTAATGGCTCCTTTCATGGCCATTACCGAAGCGTGCTCGTCGAGCGCAAAAATCCCGTCGATGCTTTGGGTATCTAACAGCGTTTTTAGTTTTTCATCGAAATCTGTTGGGTTATCGGTAAGGATAATGATGTCCTCATTTACAGCATAGCCGTTATCTGCAAGGGATTTCCTGTACCCTTCCGCCCTCAGCTTGCTTACGCTCAGGTTGTCGATACTGGAAAGCAGTGCAATATTTTTACAATTCAGTTTAATAAGATGGTTCACGGCGTCTACGGAGGCTTCAAAGTCATCTACGATCACCTTATCGCAGTTCACCTCATCGGATATCCTGTCGAACATCACAATGGGCAGGTCGTCGGACATCGCTTCCTTAAAATGCTTGAATTCCTGTTCTTTTTGCGTTTCTTCTGAAATTGAAAGTATAAACCCGTCAATCGTACCGTTACTCAATATGTCCATGGTATGGATCTCCTTTTCCAATGATTCGTTAGAGATGCAGGTGATCACATTATAACCCTTTTCATTCGCCGCTTTTTCTATGCCGCTAAAAACCTTTGCAAAAAACGGGTTCAGGATATTCGGGATAATCACCCCTATGGTCCTGGAACGCTTGCTTTTAAGGTTGACCGCAATGTTGTTGGGCTTGTAATTTTTCAGCTTTGCAAATTCCTGCACCCTGATCTTGGTAGGTTCGCTTATCTCGGGGCTGTTGCTTAATGCTTTGGAAACGGTAGAGACCGATACATTCAGTTCTTTCGCTATTTGTTTCAGGGTTGCTTTTTGTTTCATGGCCTTCGGGATTATTTTAAATGTAAAGAAACGAAAAAATTGAAAACGTTTCTACTTCACAATTAAGGAAATCAAAATTTTACGGAGATAAAATTACAGCACAATATTTTTCGGTAAATAAGAAACATACTACAAGGCATCAAAACACCCTGAGCCGGCAATTGTTAAGGGTATGATAAAATTAAAAAAATCCTCGATTACACTTAAATTTTAAAAGAAGTTGCCATTTGGCCTTCAACATATTGCTGCAATGGTATTTAGCAGGCTTTTGTATTTTAACAGAATTCACAAATTTTTCTTAAATAAGCACCTGTGCTGCTTTATACACAAAACCGTTAACAGAATCTTAGCGTAAATCTAAAATAACTTTGAAATCAACAAAACGCCACACCCACCACATTATTAACCCATAAATTTTTTATTATGAAAAAAGTAGAAGTAAAGGAAGTCGGCATCGGTACCCTTGCCAGCAGGAGAAGCTTCCTTAAACTAAGCGGGCTTACCCTCGCAGGTACAGGCCTCCTGTTAGCAGGCTGTAGCAGCGACGACAATGGCGGCACCGCAGATTCCAACCAGCTTCCGGGCGTTAGGAACGGCAAGTTTGACCTTGGCGGAGGCGATTTGGGCATACTCACTTATGCGTATGCACTGGAGCAGCTTGAGGCCGATTTTTACACCCGTGTGGTAAATGGCGGCCAGTTTGGCGCTATTTTCAATACCGATGAGCAGGAGGTTTTAGTCGATCTGTACCGTCATGAGGTGATACACAGGGAGTTTTTTAAGGCAGCACTTACCGGTGCCCTTGAAGACGACACGCGCGTACTTCCTACACTCGAATTTGCCTACGAATCGGTAAACTTCAACAACAGGGCCAGTGTGCTTGCTACAGCCAAAGCCCTGGAAGACACAGGGGTAAAAGCGTACAACGGTGCCGGAAGGTACATTGAGAATGCAGAATACCTGTTGCTTGCCGGCAAGATCGTTTCGGTTGAGGCAAGGCACGCAGCGGCCATCAGGAGCCTGATAGATCCGGGCACAGCATCTTTTGCAGGGAATGACATTATTGATGCCAACGGGCTTGATAAAGCAGAAAGGCCATCGGTTGTTATCCCGCAGGTAGCTGCGCTTGATTTTATCCAGACAGCATTTACCGCTAACTATTTACCATAACCCCTAAACTTCGAGATCATGAATATTTTAAAATTTATAGAGTCGTTCACTAACGAAGGCCTGAGTAAAAAGCCTTGGAGAAAAACACTCACGCAGGGACAGCTTTACGCAATTCGGGAACATCGGGAAAACGGCAGCAATGGCTGCGGTACCGTTCGGATTGGCATCCATACTCACACCAACCAAAGCAAGGGCTGCTTCGGCCTCATCTGCAGCATTTTTTGCCGCAGCCGCCGAAACGCCGATACAGGCATTACAGCTTGCACTGACACTGGAATACCTTGAAGACGAATTTTACCAGAGGGCGCTGGATACCAACGGACTTATACCGGTAGCCGACCGTGTTATCATAGCACAGATAAGCCAGCATGAGGCAGCTCACGTGGAATTCCTGAAGAGCGCCCTGGGCAACGACGCACCTGAAAAACCAACTTTCGACTTTACGGTAGGCGGTGCATTCCCAACTTTTACGGACTACCCAACATTCCTGGCGCTGTCACAGGCGTTTGAAGATACCGGTGTACGTGCCTACAAGGGGCAGGCGGCCAACCTGATGTCCCAACCGGACCTGTTGCAGGCGGCATTGCAGATACACTCTGTAGAAGCGAGGCACGCATCGCAGATCCGCAGGCTTAGGGGCGAAAAAGGATGGATCGAAGGCAACGACCGCGGTGGTCTTCCTGAACAGGCACAACCGGTTTATGACGGCGAACAAAACACCATACAGGCAGGCTTTAATACCGCTACAGTAGCAGGCATTCCGGCCGGTGCAGGATCAGAATCATACGATGAGCCACTAACAGGGCCGCAATCAAGAGCTATTGCCGAACTGTTCATTGTGTAAGAACAATAAAATTAAGTTGGTGAACTGCCCGTGGGAAAATTTCCTGCGGGCAGTTTTTTTGTATTAATACACTTGTATTCTTATGTCAAACTTACCTTATCCACCTGAAAAAGAAATCCCGGAAGCTTTGGGGCTGCCGGGATTTTCAGTGCATTAGTATTTGGGGACTGGCTTTGCTGCAAGAGCAATAGTATTGTTATCAGGGATTGGCAGGCACTTGCCTTTCTCTCTCTCTCTCTTTCTGATACAAATATCCATCAATATATTTTATCAAAAATTAAAATATAATAGTTAATTATTATTACAGCATAATCAATATTTATGATTGATTCAAGACTGATAAGATTTGGTAATTTAAACACAAGTACCATGGCATAATAAATGTTTATCAATTAGCGCCATCCGGGTTACTTCCCTACCGGAAAATTTGCTTCTAAAAAGGCAAATACTTTATCAAAATGTTTTGTCGGTTCACCATGTCCGCCGCTATATACAATGTGCTCTGAGGGATGGGTGAAATTGTTTGCTTTTAGCCGTGCGATCATTTTATTACCCATGCTAGCGGCAGGGATAATTTCGTCAGCATCGGCAGACAGCAGCAGCACCGGGCCGTTGATGTTTTCGACTTTTATAAGCGAGCGCTGTTCGGCGGCGGTATCGTCCAGCATGGCTTCGAAAGCGCCCCGCAGGTCGTGCTTCATCATGAAAGGCACAGCCGCTTCATTCACCGGGATGAAAGGCAGCTCCTTCCCCTGGTAAATCCAGCAGGAGGAATTGAATTCCTGCGTATGCCCCGGGAAAACGGCATGGCTGGCCGACAGGCCGATGACACAGGAAATGTCGCTGTAATAGCTTCCCAGCAGCAGGGCAAGGTCGGCGCCACGGGAGCCGCCAATGACTGCGATTTTCCTGCCATTGATTTTTGGATGCTTTGCCGCCGAAGCGATGGCAGTATGCACCCCGTCGATGGCTATTTTGTCTAAGATTGGCGGAGTACCCTCACAGCCAAAATAACCTATAGCGAGGAATGCATAACCTTTAGCAACGAAAGCATCGCGGGTTGGTTTCCAATAGTCGCTTGTCCATGCATTACCCCCTTCGGAGCCGCCAAGGCCCACCACGAGGGGCTGGCCGCTGCCGTCTCCGGTGTATAGTAGTGCTTCGACGTTTTTTGCCGGGATCTTTTCCTGGGAATAGGATGCCTTTACGGAAAGAAAAAAAACAAGTAGGGAAAGTAGTTTCAGGTGGCTCATTATCAGATTTTTTTACAAAGGTCATAGTTTATAGCCACATGGGATTTGACCTGCATCAAAAAATCACTTTGCAGTGCGAAGCCGGCTCAGGGTTTCCTGCGTGATGCCCAGGTAGGAAGCGACCATGCCCAGCGGAATGCGGTGATGGATGTCGTGGTACACTTCGAGAAAGTGGCTGTACTTTTCTTTTGCCGATGTAAAACGCATAGACGCGATGCGCTCCAGCAGGTGGCCAAAAACCGTACCCATGGAAAGCCTTGAGTAGCGTTCCATTTCGGGAAATTTGTTGAATAGCGCTACAAGGTCATCAACATACAGGCTGTAGGCTTCGGTAGTTTCAATGGCATCAATGTAATAAATGCCGGGCTGCCGCGTCATAAAGCTTTTGGGTGAGTTGCACCACTCCTCCTCTGCCGAAAAGTATTCGGATATTTCTTTGCCGTCCTTCAGGAAGTAGGTCCGGAACATTCCCGAAAGGATAAAATAGCTGTGGGTGCAGGTTCGCGACGCATCGAGTACCAATTCGCCTTTTTTAAAATGTACCGGGTTTAGCTTTTCGGAAAGCTCGTGCCTTAGCGCATCGCTTAGCGGGATGTACTTTTCGAAGTGGGCGATTATTTTGGCGGTTGGGTTGATGGTATCGATAATGAGATAAATGCTATTTGAAAAACCGGCTGGTATGTAATATCCTTGCGATGTAAATATCTTTGCCTTCTATAAAATAATGTATGCCAAAAGGGAAAGTTTTTGTCAATGCAATCCGAACATTCCTATATCTTACCTGATGCAGCAAAGGCTCCTGTTGAATTTCTGAAATTACAGTCCCAATTTCTGAAAGAAATCGTTCATTCAGGCTTTCGGATATATCCGTGTAATACTCCGAAGAGTCACTTATATCAGCCTCGGTTTCATTTGAAATTAAAACCCCGAACATTACTTTCCGGACAGTTTCGATTGCACTTCTTCCCATGAAGAATATTTCACTTCGCCTTTGGAGTGCCGCTCCAGCATAGTATCCATCATGGCTTTATATTGATCGGAAACTTCGATTGAATTTGCTTTTTCCTTAAGCACCTGCTCAAGGTAATTTTTCAGCTTCCGTCCTTCCCTCTCAGCCTGAACCTGGAGCAAGGCAATTGTTTGCTCATCAAGCAGAATTTCTTTTCGTTGTTTTTGACGTATCATAATCATATAATTTACGGCTAATATACGTATAATTTGCGAACGTACATTTTTGACCACACGTCTTATTTGTTTACGTCTTGTGATAAATGGATGCCACAGAAAAATGGATAGTGTCTCCACCAGATGGGAATTTTGCACGGCTAAATAATTTTTCCTTATTTTTGGGCAAAATGAAGAAAGCCGCTACCCTATTCCTACTCATGTTTTTAAGCTCCTGCCAGTACTTCGACAAGCAGGTGCCGGATGAGGATGCACTGCTGCAAAAGCGCCTGAAGGAAATCAACTGGAAGGAAGTAAGCAGCTACCCCTCCATGGCCGAATGCGACGCGATATTGGACAAAGAGCTGAAGAAAGAATGCTTTTTTGAGCAAATGGCGCGGTTGGTACAGGAGAAGCTGGGCATAGATACCATTACCATGCTTTACCCCGAGTTGGACACCATACAGGTTAAGGTGACCGTGTTCTCTGATTCCACATTGAAATTTGAACCCCAAATGCCACAGGACAGTATTTCGTACGACCGTACCGCCATTGACAGCATCCTGAAGACCCGCCTTGTAGATTTCCCGAAGATCGAACCTGCGCAAAAAGAGGGCGTTCCGGTCACCACGCAATTCATATTGCCGGTTATTCTGGATGTGAAGTAGGTTTATCGCTGGATGTCGGAAGTAATACATTCGAGTGAAGCTGCTACCTCTCCTTTGGAGAGGGCTGTGGAGAGGCTTTAAACCGGAAAACAAAATAACTCCCGATCGATACCGGTACAACGATATTCAGCAGCCATTGCAGTGTGGCCGCGAATACCACGATCCATTCGTTTACACCCAGTATCCCAAAGAAATATACCGCAACACTCCCCCGAACCGCAAAGTCGAGCAGCTGGAAAGTAGGCAATGACGACCCCACAAAATAGACACCCGCAATGGCAGCGATCATGACGAAATAGGGCAGGTCGGCGCCAAACAACAGGAACAGGAAATAATGCTGGTGGATGATGCAAAGGTACCGCCCAATTGCGAGCAACATATTTTTACGATGGATGGCCTTTGGCATATCCCCTACTTTGGCAAACAGCCTTTGCAGCGAATAGCCCCTTATTGTAATGTTTCTGGATGCAAACACAAGGATACCTACACCAGTTATTGCGCCCAGAATTACGAGAAGTGTACCCGTAGCGATCACGTTATAAAGCACGTTGAACACAACCAACCCCAAAATCCCTGCCAGCACCGCAATGATGAGCTGTACACCGTTGCAAACCAGGTTCAGGAAAATGATGTCGCCGGCCTGCTGTTTTTTATAATACAGCGCCTTGGCAGCATACTCCCCTATCCCGTTGGGCGTAAATAGTGCGGCAGTCATGGCGGCCAGTACCTGTGTGGCAGCTTTGCCCAACAACAGCGGCTGCAGCCAGGACACGAGATTTTGCCATTTAAGTATTTCCAAAAAGCGGTTGAGGAACGTGAGCAGCAGTATGAGAAAAACAAGCAGGTACGAGCCTTTACGGGAAACTGCTTCGGATATGCGGGACCAGTCGAGGCTGTCATTATCCGAAATGCGGCTGTAGATAAAATAAAACGCCCCGCCCACGATCAAAAGTTTGGCCGTAAGTACAAGGAAATCCTTAGCTTTGCGCGAGAGTATGGGCATCACCGCAAAAGTAAGCATTTAAATTTGGCAACAGAACGCATTATATTAGGCATCGATCCGGGCACGACCATTATGGGTTTCGGCCTGATAAAGGTCGTGAACAAAAAGATGGAATTCCTCCAGCTGAATGAATTGCTGCTCAGCAAGTACGACGACCATTACGTAAAGCTGCGCCTCATCTTCGAACGTACCATAGAGCTTATCGACACCCACCTGCCCGACGAGATCGCCATTGAAGCGCCCTTTTTCGGAAAAAACGTGCAGTCGATGCTCAAGTTGGGGCGTGCGCAGGGCGTTGCCATGGCAGCCGGCCTGTCCCGCCAGATACCCATTACCGAATACGAACCCAAAAAGATCAAGATGGCCATAACCGGCAATGGGGCAGCCAGTAAGGAGCAGGTCGCAAAAATGCTCCAGCAGCTCCTGGGCCTTAAAGAACTTCCCAAAAACCTCGACAGCACCGACGGTCTTGCAGCAGCCGTGTGCCATTTCTTTAACTCAGGCAAGGTTGTTGGCGGTAAAAGCTACTCCGGCTGGGATGCTTTTGTAAAGCAGAATGAGGAGCGCGTAAAAAAGTAAACTGCAAAATACTACAATACAACATATTAGCACACCTCCCCGGTATGCCTTACTTTATTAGGAAAATCCTCGTTTTCCGATACCAAAAAAGATATATTTGCGCTATCACACAAAACCTTAACCACTTACTTTATGAAAACAATTAAATGTACATTATTAGTAATGTTCGTTGCCCTTATGGCCTCATGCTCGTCAGATGACTCCGATCCTGTTGATAACACTCCCGGCAATGAGGAGCAGTCTTTTGAATACAGCCTGAATGGCCAGGATATCCCTATGACAATATATGGCGGCTACATCAGCGGGGAAATGATATTCGTTTCTGCGGGCGCCGCTGACGGAAGGTCTATCCAGCTGACATTCAATAAATATGGCGACATTGCTACTGCAACATCGTTCTCTACACAGGGCAACGTCAATAGTTACATGAACCACTATTACTTCAAAGAAAACTATTTTGACTTCGAGATGGTATCGCTTGACAACAACCAGGTAAAGGCAAATTTTTCCGGTAAGCTGTATGATGACCAGTACGACCTGGAAAGCGATTTTGTAACCGTTACAGGAAGTTTTGTAATCGACCTTACCAACACACCGCCACCAATTGAAGGGCTTACTGTTTCCGCAACAGTAAACGGAAGCGCATGGCACGAAGTGGAAGGCGGCACTACATCGGGCAGCTCGTATTCCCTGTTTTCAAACGGTGATAATGAGTACAGCTTTTCATTCGTGATACACCCCAATACAATAGCTGTTGGCAACAATACCTTCAATGCCGACTCAGAACTGAACAAAGTCGTGGTTTATAAATACAATACAGCTATAGGATACGAGGAGGAACTTACGTCCAACAGCGGTACATTTAACATAACTTCTAAAACTACTGTGGGCAACTTTACAGTCATTGAGGGTACATTTACGGTAAATGCCGAGCATCCCGAAACCGGTGCAGCAGTAAACGTTACCAATGGCCAGTTCAAGATAGCATACGATTTTTAATTGCCACCATACAATTACCAGGCCCCGTTTCGACGGGGCTTTTTTTATGCAAAAAAGGGCGTAGCTTTGCGGCATGGCGGGCATATACATACACATCCCTTTTTGCAGGCAGGCATGCCATTACTGCGACTTCCACTTTTCGACTTCCATGAAAATGCGGGAGCCTATGGTTTTGGCCTTAGCCAAAGAGATAGTGATGCGGCGGGGGGAATTCGGCCATGAAACCGTAGAGACCATTTACTTTGGCGGAGGCACGCCGTCTGTACTTTCCAATGGGGAGATCGATTTCCTTATTGACACCGTTTATAAAAATTACGCAGTATCCGTTAGCCCCGAAATTACACTTGAGGCCAACCCCGACAATCTGTCCAATGAGCGTATCCTCCAAATTTCGCAGAGCAGGGTCAACCGCCTCAGTATTGGCGTACAGTCCTTTTTTGAGGAAGACCTGAAACTGATGAACCGTGCCCACAACGCGCACCAGGCCGAAACCTGCATTGCCGAAGCCGTAAAATACTTCGACAATATTTCCATCGACCTCATCTACGGCACACCCGGCATGAGCAATGCCCGCTGGCTGCAGAATGTGGATAAGGCATTGTCGTTCGGCATACCCCACATCTCGAGCTACGCCCTTACGGTAGAGCCTAAGACCGCATTGCACACGCTGGTGCAGAAAGGAATCGTTTCCCCTCCCAGCGATGAAGCCGCACAGGAACAGTTCTCGCTTTTGACAGAAAAGCTGGAAGGCAGCGGGTTTGTACATTATGAACTCTCCAACTTTGGGAAGGAAGGGTATTTCTCCAGAAACAATACGGCCTACTGGCTCGGCAAAAAATACATCGGCATCGGCCCGTCGGCGCACAGCTATGATGGTACGCACCGCAGTTGGAACATCGCAAATAACGCACTGTACCTGAAGGCAATCGGGAATGATACGCTACCATCGGAAACCGAAACCCTCACCCCCACCGACCGCTACAATGAGTATGTAATGACAGGCCTGCGCACGATATGGGGGGTGTCATTGGATCGTGTTGAAAACGAACTCGGCAACCTGTACAGGCAATATCTTGAAAAAGAATCCGGTAAATTCATAGCACAGGGACTTCTTGCCAACGATAACGGCATCCTGAAAACGACCAAAAGCGGAAAGTTTTTAGCCGACGGCATTGCAAGTGACCTGTTTTTCCTAAATTTGGATTGAACTAAATTCTTTTAGCTCCCCCTGTCATTGCGAGGAGGCACGACGAAGCAATCTTTGGGAGCAACAGTGAAGCCATGAAAGCAACAATATCCCATAACAATACGACGCAAGAGGTTGACCTCTCACAACCCATCGACATATCCATCCCGCTTACGAATAACGAAGCCAACCCCATTGCCTGGTATCTGGAAAAGCCCGTTATCGAACCGGTAAAAATGGGCGACTGGACCGGAAAGGTAAGCGAAGGCGCGTCGACCAACTTCAACAATATCTTTTTCAATCCGCATGGGCATGGCACGCACACCGAATGCCTCGGCCACATTACAAAAGATTTTTACAGCATCAACCGGGCATTGAAGCAGTTTTTCTTTCTGGCGCAAGTGATCTCGATACAGCCGGAAGCACAGGGTGAAGATTTCGTTATTACTAAAGTGCAAATAGAGAATGCGCTTAATGAAAGGCAGCCCGAAGCGATCGTCATCCGTACGCTGCCCAATGATCGCGATAAAAAATCGAAGAATTACAGCAATACGAACCCTCCCTACCTTGAAGAAGCGGCGGCGCTCTTCATCCGCGAATGCGGTATAAAGCACCTGCTGATCGACCAGCCCAGCGTAGACAAGGAGCACGATGAGGGCAGATTGGTAGCCCACAAAGCCTTTTGGAATGTAACCGATGTGAATAACCTCAACGCCGATGCCCGCCACGATGCCACCATAACCGAAATGATTTATGTGCCGGATACGGTTGCCGATGGCCGTTATTTGCTGAATCTACAGATCGCTTCGTTCGAGAATGATGCCAGCCCAAGTAAACCTGTTCTATATAAAATATTATGAATACATTGATTAAATTAGAGGAAGCCGCCCTCTTCGGCTTAGGCATATACCTGTTCAGCCTGCTGGGTTTTGAATGGCGGTGGTTTGCGGCTTTATTGTTAGCGCCCGACCTTTCGATGCTGGGCTATCTTGCAGGAAATAAAGCCGGGGCATGGGCCTACAACTTTTTTCACCACAGGGGGATAGCCATTGCATTGTACCTCGTTGGTATTTATCTGCAGGATCAATGGCTTCAGCTCACAGGCGTAATCCTGTTTGCGCATTCCTCTATGGATCGGCTTTTCGGGTATGGGCTTAAATATGAAAAAGGTTTTAAATTTACCCACTTGGGAAGCTTAGAAAAAGAAAAACAATGACCATAACCGATTTTTACGACTACTGCCTCTCCAAAAAAGGCGTTACCGAACATTTCCCGTTTGATGAGGATACACTGGTGTTTAAAGTTGGCGGCAAGATGTTCGCCCTCTCCTCACTCTCCCAATGGGAAAATGGCGAGCCTTCCGTTAACCTGAAGTGCGACCCGGAAAGGGCGCTGGAACTGCGTGCGGACTATGAAAGCATACAACCCGGCTACCACATGAGCAAGGTACACTGGAACACGGTGGGCGTAAATGGCGATGTGCCGCCAAAGCTTTTGCAGGAACTGATATCGCATTCGTACGACCTGATTTTTAACAGCCTGACTAAAAAGTTGCAGGCGGAAATTATCCAAAAAGATAATTAGGATTTTTCGGCTGACTTTGTAACTTTGAAACATCAACTATATATCTGATGAGAGAGCATATAAAAAATTTCCTCAATGAGGAACAGGACCCTAAAGCGGTTGAGAAGATCACTTCGAAACTTAGTGACATACTGATGCGCAATGAGGAAATTGGCTATATCGGTGTTCAGAAAAAACCCGCCATCAACGTTTTCCCCGACAGTATTGTGCTTACCAACAAGAGGATCATCATCTGTAAGCCAAAGAACCTGGGCCTGTCCATGGATTTTACCGATTATCCGTGGACGGCTATTACCGGCACTTTTGTAAAGGAAAACATACTGGGGTCGGAGTTCTCCTTCAACACCAATACCGACCTGACCATATCCCTGGATTACATCCCGAAAATACAGGCCCGGAAAATTAATACCTACGCCAGGGAACAGCTGGAACTTTTAAAGGAAGCAAGTGCGCCTGTTAGTGCGCAGCCCACGACACAGCCTGAATCTGCTGTTATTGCTGAACCTGTTGTAAACGAACCCATAGAAGCTGTAGAAGAAATAGAGGAAATGGAAACCGAAGAGGTAAATGATTATGCCGAGATAATCACTCCCGGCCTGCAGCATACAGCGCCTGTGTATACCGAAATGCCTGCCTCCACAGACACAGAAAAGCCTGCGGCTAAAGCCGATGGCCTTGCCGGACTAAGCAAGGAGGAGCTCTTTGATAAACTGCAAAATTACAAAAAGCTATTGGATAACGGGCTCATCCTTCAGGGGGAATATGATGCCTTCAAAAAAGAGATACTGAGCCACCTTTAATAACAGGAGACTTTATAAAAATAAAGAACCCCGCCAGTGGCGGGGTTCTTTGTATACAGAAACTATTGTTTTAGTACTTGATAAACTGCAATGTTTTTGAATTGTCCCCCGATGCTACTTTTACAAAATAAACACCATCGGCATATCCTGAAATGTTCAATGCCTGTGAAGCCGATACAAACTTGCCGGTATCCATTACCTGCCCCAGGCTATTGTATACCGTATAGCCCTCCGGAAGCGCCATAGTATCCGGCAATGCAATGTTGAGCACGCTGTTGGCCGGGTTAGGGTACAACCTTATGGCATCAAGCCCTTTTGCTACATTGCCCATGCCAAGGCTGGTATCGACCCTGAACGGATGCATAACCTGCTGGCTAAACTCGCCACCTTCGGCAATTACGGTACCATTGGAAGTTTCAACCCTGTAATAACCCTCGCCATAGTCACAGCATAAGCCATCACCGGCTAAATCCAAAATACCTAAAGAATAGCATTGACCATTTACGACCGGTATAGTATAGGCATAAAGCTGGTTGCTACTTAGCCAGTCAATCGTACCTGAATTAATATCTATATTGCCAGCCAGCGGATTCTCATCCTCATCCACCAGTGCCCAAATTGTATCTTCGCCATAATCGTCTGTCATGATGGTTAAAATAACTTCGGTAGTATTGTAAGCGGTAACTATGGTAAATGGCTGCGATTTGTTATCATTGGCCGGAGCCTGGTCAACGCCACCGTTTAGCGTTACTATGGCAACATTAAAGGAATGTTCGCCGTCAGCTACCGCCAGTTCAGGTAGCGGTATGGTTGCCTGCTGCCCCGCCGCCAGGGAGCCTGTCCAGTTATAAACGGTAGGGGTCTCTTCGTCAATGCGGTAGCTTATTGCTGCCGACGTAATAGTAACTGTTCCCGGATTGCCAAGCACCAGTGCGGGCGTTATCGTGGTAGCACATTCCGGATTAATGCCCTGGATGTTCAGCGAGCCATCAAGGTCGAATACCTGGCCCGGCAGGCACCCATCCGAAGTTGTAAGCGATGCCCTTCGGGGAGAGTTGGCAAGTACTGCCATCATCCTGTCCTTTTGGTTCAGCGTAAAAATGTTATGGCAAATGTCTTCGGTATAGTCCATATAGTTCTGCACCATGTCAAAGCCGGGGTTATCCGGGCATGAATCGTAACCAGGGTCCGGACAACCACTGTTGGCACTGGCAGCTACAGGGGTATCAGCACAAAAGTCGTTACCCATACAATCTTCCTCATCGCCCCATATATGCCTTAAACCGAAGAAGTGGCCTATCTCGTGCGTTGTAGTACGCCCCTTATCCTGGCCCGGATTATAAAAGCCCTGCGGGTAAATATCGGATGTGCCAAAGCAGTTGGCAGCGATGACAACGCCATCGGTATTGGCAGTTTCAGAAATGCTTCCGCCGTCAAGGCCCGGCAAACCGGACTGCTGCGGAAACTGGGCATAACCTGCTACACCAAATGCCCCGCCTATATACATCTCATTCACAATCCATATATTAAGGTATTTTGTAGGATCCCACTGGGTTTGCGCTTTTAGGACCTCAACGTCTTCCACTTCCCAACCATCTTCAGAGCCAAGGGCATAGCGAATGATGCCCGTTGTATTAAGTCCGGCGGGGTCGCGTTGTGCCAGGCAGAACTCGATTTCAGCGTCGGCTCCAATCGGGTTGGTATTGTGTCCGGGCGTACCCAGCAGCTTGCGGAAATCCTGATTAAGCACTGTAAGCTGTGAAAGTATCTGCCCTTCGGCGAGATTTTCATTACTGCCTACGGCATCGCCATTGTGTATTACATGGATAACCACCGGTATAGTTACCACCGCATTGGTGCTAAAAGCGCTTGTATTAAAATTTTCCTGAAAAATGCGCTGTGCCCTTTCCTGTGCAGTTTTGGGCGCTAACCATTCCTCAAATTGCTGCGTATTGGCCCTTTGCGGATTTTTACGTTTTAAAAGCGCTTCATACTCAGTTGAGCCGCACTTTCTATATTCAACGGGGCGCCCAAACTTTCTTGCAGGCTGCTGTTGGGCCTCTGCTTTCTGCGCAAAAAGGGTGAGCGCTGCCGCAAAGGCAGAAATAGTAAAAATGTGTTTCATTGATTAATAGTAATTTAATGTTGTCGAAAATAGATAAAAATATGTTATTTAATTGCGTTGAACGAAAAATCCCGATAAATCGGGATTAATTCATGGATGCCAAATCGTGCTGGAGTATGTTTTCCTCAATGGCGTCCCAAAGCGCGATCCTCCTGTCCAACGCGATGGCCGAGACTTCCTCCACTTCCTTCCATTTACGAATGTCGCTTCCGCAAAGCTCTGTTACCATCTGCATCGCCATCGGCCCGTGCTCATCGGCATCCAGCTCAATATGGCGCTCAAAATAGTAAATCAGCTTATCAAGATTTATTTCAGGAAAGTTTTGCTTAAAATTCCGGAGTATTTCGGTAAACATGGATGGGATGAGGTCTTCGCGCCCAAAGGTAAATGCCGCCGCAACTTCATGCGCCCTGCCCTGGTCAATGATCCTGAAGGTAAAATCGAGAAATGCTTTTATGTTTTCATGCAGCCCGCTCTTTTTGATGGACACAAAGATATTCTGGGTCTCGACAACATCGTCCAGGAATGCTTCGATGGCCGACGTGTCTGCACCACAGGCCTTCATGGCATCCAGGTACATTTCGTAGTGGCTTTGCCTCTGCCCTTCGGCATTGAGGTCGGTTTCCTCGGCCAGTACGATCTCGTTGATGAGGTAACGTATTTCCGGGTTGCCCACGGGGAGCCATGGCGTGTTGGTACAGGTAAGCTTTGACTGCAGCGCCTTGAGCAGCGACATGAAATCCCAAACAGCATACACATGGCCTTCAAGGAAATGCCTGAGGTCATCGATAGTTTTTACCTTATTATATAAGGAGTGCTGTAGTAGCAATTCCCTTTGGGGCAGGATGCTGCTGTTGATGGTAGAAATGTTCATAGCAATAGTTTTTAAATTTAAAGATTCCGGACTGATTTGCAACGCCGGCACCTGATTAACCAAACACAAAAATAGTGCCTGACCTTATTTACCACAACGACAAACCTCTTAAATTATTGAATTTAAAATTATATTTTAAGAGCTGAAAACCTGCGAAAAGGTTATTGTTGAAAACTTTTCGATTATACAAGCGCCAGGGATTATAAAAAAAGGGATGCAAACCGAATTGCATCCCTCATATTCTGAAAAGTAAAGTCTTATTTAAAAGCCGCGAAACCTGTCACGTCCATTCCCGTAATAAGCAGGTGGATGTCGTGTGTACCCTCATAGGTTACCACACTCTCCAGGTTCATCATGTGGCGCATGATGGAATATTCGCCGGTAATACCCATACCGCCCAGCATCTGGCGTGCATCGCGCGCGATGGTAAGCGCCATATCGACGTTGTTACGCTTCGCCATCGATATTTGTGCCGTAGTAGCTTTGCCTTCATTGCGAAGTACGCCCAGCCTCCAGGTAAGCAGCTGTGCTTTGGTGATCTCGGTGATCATCTCGGCAAGCTTCTTCTGCTGCAACTGCGTAGCCCCGATAGGCTTATCGAACTGTATACGCTCCTGCGAGTAGCGAAGTGCAGTATCATAGCAGTCCATTGCGGCACCTATAGCGCCCCATGCGATTCCGTAACGTGCCGAGTCAAGGCAGCCCAGCGGCGCGCCAAGTCCCGATTTGTTCGGAAGCAGGTTCTCTTTAGGAACTTTTACGTTATCAAATATAAGTTCGCCCGTAGCCGAAGCCCTAAGCGACCACTTATTGTGTGTTTCAGGGGTGGTAAAGCCTTCCATGCCGCGCTCTACGATAAGCCCGTGGATGCGTCCGGCTTCGTCCTTAGCCCATACCACAGCGATATCGGCAAACGGTGCGTTGGATATCCACATCTTGGCGCCGTTCAGCAGGTAGTGGTCGCCCATGTCCTTAAAGTTGCTAATCATGCCGCTCGGATTGGATCCATAATCCGGCTC
Organism: uncultured Flavobacteriaceae bacterium; assembly: GCA_942492845.1. Classification (GTDB taxonomy): domain Bacteria; phylum Bacteroidota; class Bacteroidia; order Flavobacteriales; family Flavobacteriaceae; genus Flavobacterium. The sequence continues at coordinate 218,510 of OW818646.1, forward strand.
GGTAAGTCCGAAACAGCCCATGAACTCGCCTGAGGCAAGCTTAGGCAGGTATTTTTTGCGCTGCTCTTCGTTACCGTATTTCCATATAGGGTACATTACCAGCGACGACTGTACCGATGCGGTAGATCGCACACCGCTGTCGCCCCTCTCGATCTCCTGCATGATAAGCCCGTAAGATATCTGGTCAAGGCCTGCGCCACCATATTCTTCAGGGATGTAAGGGCCAAAAGCGCCAATATCGGCAAGGCCTTTGATAATCTGTGTTGGGAATTCTGCCTTTTGGGCGTAATCTTCTATTATTGGGGAAACTTCACGCTTAACCCACTCACGGGCAGCGTTGCGCACCATTTTATGCTCGTCTGTCAGCAATTCGTCTAACAGGTAGTAATCCGGTGCCTGGAAAAGATCAGGTTTCATGATAATTTGTTTTATTACAGGCAAAAGTAACGAAGTATTCTAACAAATCAATAAAAAAATGTTGCGTTTTTTAGTGATAATTAAATGATTGATAGCCATACCTACAGTTAGGGTCAGTAAGGTCAGACAACATTTGGTTATTAATAAAAATGGGGAGATTCTCCTGTTGTTGAACATTGCGATTTAGGCTCTCTTTACAAAGAATGTATTCCTGGATGTTTGAATACCCCGAACAATGAAATTTATAGCGATATGGTCAATCTGGTAGTCGTTGCCCCCATTTATTCGTTAGGAATATATCCAAACACTTATCCATGCATTCAATCTCAACAAAGGAGTATAGAGTGTTCCACCGAGTAGCTCATGCCTAATATCCGCTTGTTTTCATAATAAGTTGGTTTTAAAATTATTACGAAAAATTAGTGATTATTTTTAAGAATTACGCAGAGATGGGTAATTATCGATTAAATGCAAAAAGCACCTGCCGCGGCAAGTGCTTTTGTTGGTTGTTTTGCCAGGGTTACTGTACTACGAGCTTCTCGGTGTAGACTTTGCCGTCGGAAGCAAATATGCTAATTACATAAATGCCACCCGAAAGTTCTTTCACATCAAATGTATAATTCGCTGTTTTGTTAATGTCCCTGTCCGCAACGATCTTTCCGTCCAGCGATACAATGGTGATGTGCTGCATCTGTCCATCTATTAATTCAATGTTGACGATATTGTCTGAAGGGTTAGGATATACAGAGAATGGCTTTTTTACCACCTCTTCCATCAAGTGGCTTTCTTCCTCCAATTCGCCAGCCATATTCATCCTTGGCTGTATGTAACACGATTCATATCCTGCGTAAAAATTTGCTCCGGGTTGTATATAGGTATTGCCATTTAACTGAACAAAACCCTGTGCCCGCATCCTAATCTCTGAACCCGGATTTACTACATAAGTACCGAAAGTAGTTATGCCGTATTTGTAGTTATACAGCATATTTGTATTCAGTTCAGTAGCTAAATATAAATTCCCGCAATTTATATCGTGTAACCAGACCCATTGGGGCAATGTAAGGCCGCTGCTGATCCCTCCTCCAACACCTATTGTATTGTGTACATATCCGGGAGAACTTAAGTTATCAGGGTTGTTAATAACCGAAAGTTGGCTACCAGAGGTTGCCATATAAATGCGGTTGTTTACAGCACGCTGAAGACCGAAGAATCCACTGCCTGTATTGAAAACAGTCTGAATTGGCGCTGTAGGCCCGGTTGTACAAAACACTCCCGTAGAGACCCGTGTAAAATACAGATTCTGACTATTAGGGGAAAATTCAAGGCCATTTAAATTATTATCAGGCAATATAATAGTAGTAGGGTCCAGCGTTACAACACCTGTTGTATTGTTAAAGCTTCCAAATACCAACACGCTATTGCTGTTAGTTGCCGTTCCCCGTTGATAAGCTATGCCTATGCGCTGTGTGTTCGGGCTTATTTTCATCGCACCTATTCCGTTACTTCCGTTTATGGTAACCGGCGCAGTTGTGTTGCTGGAATAAGTTATACCTGTTGAGGTTACACTATAAACATGGAGACGATTCCTCAACTGGGTAATAACCCAGTAATCAATACCATTACTGTGTATTGTAGAGGTAAGCTTTTCTGACGCGTTGTTGTAGCCTGAAATTACAGCGGTGCCTGAATAATCATTGAGCAGGAGGTTTTTCCGTCCTGTTACAATATCGCCATTTCCAGATGATAGCGCCATATCAATTTCGGAATAATATAATCCCTGCATGTTACCTGTCCAGCCATCAATGGTTATAAGGTAATAATTGTCGGGATCACCTGGCTTGGGAACAATTACCGAACCCTGTGTATTGGAAGGCCCACCAAACAAACCGCTGCCATTGGGCATTGGGTTGTGAGTCCTGTTCCAGACAGTTGTACCGTTGGTATAGAACAGTAAATTCCCCGAGGTATCAGAAACACTTGCTGCCGATTCGTCCTCAGACATGACACTGCCGGCTAAAGGGACAGGGGCTACAGGATTTGGCAGGAAACTAAGGCCTGCAGTAATCCCAAAATACCATCTTGCATTTTGCAGCTGCTGGGCAGTACTGCTATTTAAAAACAACAGCAGTACAATAAACATATATAAGTTCTTCATATTTTTTTCTGATTTATGTTGAACTTATTTCTTTTCTGCCAAAGCCTGTACCAATGCTTTCAGTTCGTCAATTTCCTGCTGCTGCTTTTCGAGCTGCTTGTTTTGGCCGATGAGGTAAAGCGTCAGTTCCTCGATCTTTTCCTGCTGTATCTTTGCCATCTGGCCTACTTCAATCCCTTCGGCCTCTACCTGCTTTGCAGAAGGTACATTCGGTAGGTGGCCATTCGCTGCAATGTAGCATTCCACTTCGCTAAGCGGGGCCAGCCTGTAACTGTCCTCAAATACATAGTCTGCCCATGAGGTAGCTACCCTAACTTCCCTTGCCAAAATCCCTCCATTTACTATGAGTCCATATTCATCAACATCTATCCCTCCTGCGGAGAGTGGGAACGGGGTAGTATATAAGCCTATCCCTACTTTACCGTTGAATTTAAGCAGGTTATTTGCGAAATCACCCCAGATTAGTGGTGTGCTATTTTGTTGATTGTCAATTGCCAGTCGATTGCTCGCTCCTTCTGCCGTACCAACACCGTTACCTATAAAAACGTTATTGCTGCCTAAGCTTTCGGATCCTGTCGAAGCTCCTAAAAAAACATTGTTAGCGCCAATACTTTCTAACCCGGAAGAATAGCCGATTATTGTATTTTTGTTCCCCGTTGAATCGCCAATACCTGCAAAAGCGCCAATAATTACATTTTGATTGCTTAAAACATTTGAACCTCCTGCACTATTTCCGATATATACATTATCACTGCCTGTAGTAGTCTCAATTCCTGACATCCGTCCAACGCACACATTATTATCTCCTGTTGTATTTGCCCTTCCGCTTTCTTGTCCAATAAAAGTATTATTAAGTCCTGTAGCTGTATTAACGTAGCCTGATCGATAACCATAAAAAGCATTTCCTGTTCCGGTGGATGAGGCCTGGAGGCCACCACTGGAAACGGATGCATTTGCGGTATTAGTCTGCGCATTCCCTGTAAAAATCCCTGCGGCCAATAGTACCGCCCCAAATAATTGTTTTGTCTTCATAATAAGTTGGTTTTAAAATTATTACGAAAATTTAATAATTATTTAGTAAGAACTGCGTGAAGATGGGTATTTATCGATTAAATGCAAAAAAGCACCGACGAGCGGTGCTTTTCATTAGTTTATCCAGAAGTTGATTACTCCACTACCAATTTCTTAGTAGCAGTTTTTCCTTCTTCCGTAATTTTTACGATATACACACCGCTTGTAAGATTGCTTACGTTGATGCTTGTACCGGCAGTTTTAGTGTTAACCACCTGCTTGCCCAATACGTCGAATATGGCGACAGTTTTTGTAGCGTTAGCATCCGAAGTAATGTTAAGCACATTGCCTTTTAGCGGGTTAGGGTATACTTTAAGGCCTGCGATAGCGCTTTCGTTAACACCTGCGGTTTCGCTTACAACTGTTCCTGTAAAAGCTACATCATCAATACTAAAATTTCCCGTAATGGCTTCTGCATTCCATCCATAAAAACGTACTGTCAATGGCTCAGTCATTTCAGTAATTGTTGAGACTGTAATAGTGCTTCCGTTCTGGCCTGTTGAAACATCTGTGTTGTAAAAGAAAATGTTACCGCTCTGTGTAGAAAGTGCGGGATTAGGTTCTGTACCATCTGTTGTAGCAGGGCCTACAGAAATTACTCCTAAATTTGCACCAAAATTATCTGCACTTGTCCTTACGGCATAAGTCCTTACACCTGTACCTGATCGTTGCATTCTAAAAGTGATTTTATCAAGATCAAACTTATAACCGTCTGCCGGATTAAGTACAACCTGATAGTACTTCCCAAGATCAATCGCTCCGGTTAGGGAAGCATAATCGTTCACCTCATTTGTGGCTCCTAAGGCCTGAGCGCTAAAAGAAAAGCGTCCTGATCCTGAAGAATTTTGTTGGGTAGGTTCGGTAGCATCAGGGTTTACTGCTGTAAAGCTACTAAAGGTAATGTTGCTTGCAGTAGGTACCGGTGTTGGATCTGTAGTTCCTGTAGTACTGGTAACTCCTTCGAAGGTATACAGTACAGAAAAGTCTTGCGCGAATGCAAAACTTGAAAATAACGCAAGCGCTAGGGTAGAGTAGATTTTTTTCATGTCGATAGTTTTTCTAAGTTTTATTAGATACAAATATAAAAACTATTTCCATGGAAATGAAAATTACCGTAGTAAAATTAAGACAGTTTTAGCAAGGGGTTAAGGAGGTGTTAATTACTTTACTATCAGCTTCCTGGTAGCGGTGGCGTCGCCCTCTTTTACCTTTATGATGTACACACCGGGGGTAAGGCTGGTTATGTTCAGCTCTTTTCCACTAAGTGTGGCCTGGAGTATTTTTTTCCCAAGTACATCGTAAATCTCTACTTCCTTGCTCTGGCCCGACTTTGAAGTCACGTAAATCCTGTCCGAAGTAGCAGGGTTCGGGTAAATGTTCAATCCTTCTATGGTTTCCTTGCCGGATGCAGCAATCCCTTTGCTTTCCTGGGCTGTAGTGCCAAGTGAAAACATAAAGAAGGTGAGTAAAGTGATATAAAAGTATTTTTTTGCCATTGGTGAAAATGATGTTGTAAATATATAAAAATTATTTCAAATAGCATACCAAAAATGCTTTTGGGTAAAATTTATTGAAACATTTGCAACTACATCGTTTTTTTTAAGATATTCTGTGAGATTGATGCATTATTTTAAGTATTGGCAGGTAGCGTACAAAAAAATTGCCCCTCAATGCAAAGCACGAGGGGCAATATATACTAAACTAACTTAAATCCTTGTACTAGAACGTTTGGCCAGTCCAGGCAAATACTGATGTATCAGCGCCTGTGTTGGTCGTTGTAGACGTTAGCGTTGCGCCACCGCTTACAGAGTTTTTGATAGCGGCTGTGCTAAGGCTTGCATCAATAGTGTAGTTGATGTTTGTTGCATCGTTTCCGTCACCTGCTGAATCCCTAAGGTCGATAAGGTCAGCTACAGTTACACCTGTACCAAATTTAGCGTAAGCGTTAGTGATTCTTGCAGTAGCACCCCTTCTTACTTTGAATACGTCCTGCATTGTAGCGCCGGCCGCGTTGTTTACGATAGTGATACCGTTGATGGTAAAGTTAGACTGGTTGATGTCTGTTGGAGACGCACCGTCAAGGTTACCGTCAGCCTCAACACCCCTTGGGTCAGCAGTTACAGCAAGGTAACCTGCTTCGCGGATACCGTAGGCATTAGTTACAGTACCTGTGTATCCCTGAGAGAAGTCAAACATGTCATCTGTACAGTTAACAGCAAGTATGTTAGAAGCGTTCACAGTACCACCGAAGAATTCGATAGCATCGTCATCACCATATTTGATCACAATGTTGCTGATTGTAGTTCCGCTGCCAACACCGTTAAGTGTAAGTCCGTTGTGTTCAGCATCATCGTCAATCCTTGCACCTGAATACTCAATAACTACATAGTCAAGTATACCTGAGTTGTCAGTAGCGCTATCGCCTCCGAAAAGGATAGCAGTGTTGATCTCTGTAGGAGCCTCGCTTGTTGCGCCGGTCTGGCGGCTGATAGGAGCCCTTCCGTTGATGATGATACCACCCCAGTCACCGGCAGCCGGTGTAGCAGCGTTAGATGTAAATGTAATAGGGTTAGACGCATCACCGTCTGCTACGATTTTTCCACCCCTTTCAACAAGGATATATATACCTGTACCACCTGCAATAGCTTCTATGGTTGTACCTGCAGGTATCGTTAGTGTTACACCGTTCCTTACAATAAGGGCGCCTGTAAGCTTGTACTCAACATCAGCATCAAGAGTAAGGTTTTCAGTAAGGTTACCGGCAAGGTTTTCGCTTCCGCCGTTTCCGCCGTTTCCGTTTGAATCGTCATCAGAGCAGCTTGTCATTACAAGTGCGGCAACTGCCAGGATAGATAAGAGCTTTCTTTTCATTTTTCTTTGAGTTATGTGTTATTTATTATTTGGTGCAAAGGAACACCTGCTGTTTAATTTGAATATATACTTAATATTAACTTACGGTTAAAATTTATAGCTCAATCCTAAGCTAATGTCAAGGCCGCGTTTAAATTCAGAAAGTGTTACCTCCGGAATGCCTGCCTGGCCACCTTCGCGAACAAGGGTGTAGGTCGGGTTAAGGAGGTTGCGGGCCTTAAGGCTTATGCCGTAATGCTCACCTATAGACGTTTGCGTAATAAAGTCGAGTGTTGGGATCCCTGTTTCGATAACATTCTGGAAGCCGCGGGTGCCTATAGCATAAATACGGTCGCTGAAGTAATTGAATACTACCGACGAGTTCAGTTTCCAGTTTTCTGTGTTCCTTGTAAAGCTAAGGTCGGCATTTGCCAATAGCGGCGCTGCACCCTGGAGGCCGTCGCTGCTGTTGGTAAACTGTGCAATAAGCGTCTGGTCCAGGTCCTGCATGTTGTACAGGTAGGATACGTTTATGCCACCCGAAAAAATGCTTTCGTTGTCGTTGTCCGGCGATGTGATCTTGTAGATGTTCTTTTTCAGCTCCAGCTCGGCTCCGGCTACCGTTGCTTCGGCCCCGGTGTTAAAAAAGGTAAGGGTGTTGCCCGGTATCTCTGCCCGGTTTATCGGGTTTTTGATGTGCTTGTAAAAACCTGTTAAGGCAATCAGCTCGTCGTTTTCAGGGTAAAATTCCCACTTCAGGTCGAAATTATAATTTTCCGATGGCACCAGGTTGTTGTTACCCTGTGTAGAGCCTGTAATGTCCTGGTTCTTAAAAGGCGCGATCTCGATGAACTGCGGCAAGGTGTAGCTCATGCTTGCAGCAAGGCGCAAGATATTCTTATCGTTAAGCGCGTATTTCAGGTTCAGGTTAGGCAATACATACGTTTCATCGATCTTTGCATCGCCAAAAGTTTCGTTAGTCGCAATGTTCGTGTTGTAGTCTACCTCCTGGTTTATTTTTTCAAACCTCGCACCTGCAACCAACGTTAGTTTTTCGGTAAACATATGCGTGAAGTTTACCAGTCCGGCGATCGCGCTGCGTTTGCCTTCCCAGTAAAACGGAAGGAATGCATCCGGGTTGTTCATAGAGGAAGCCCTGCCGGTTTGCAGGCCGAACACGCCATTGTCAAGCGATTGCTGGTTAAAGATCCCGCCAAGGTTATCAAGGTCGATAACAGTTTCCGAATTGGAAAAACTATGGTTGAATATCAGGGTCTCAAAATTCCTTTTAGTAAACCTTGTGTCCAGTCCGGCATCGATCCTTGTCTTGCTTTCGTTGTTGAAGTTATAGGTAAAAATGGCTTTGCCCGAAATGTCGTCCTCGTCCATGGTGCCAAAATAACGCTCATGGCTTCCCGCACTATCCGAGTTTGGCCTGAAGGTGCCGTCCCTGAACAGGAAGTTGTTGGTACGCCTGTCCGGCTCGCTGGTACGTATCATGTTGTAGCCTGCGCGCAGGTCAAGCTTCATGTTTTCATTCAGGGTAATTTCAGAAAGGATCTGGTTTACCCAAAGGCTGTTGTTTAATATCTGCTGCCTTTTGATGAAGTCAAGGTCGCCTTCTTCCTCCGGCGTATTAAACCCGAAGTAATCGCCCAGTTCCTGGGTATTATCATGAATGTAAAGGCTGTTGAATGATATATTATTGGCGCCAAACCTGTATTTTAAGTTCGCCATAAGGGTTTGCGAAACATTATAGGTATATTTCTTGAAGTCCATGTCCTGAGTTATTGCGCTAAGGTTGTTGGTCTGCCTTACTTTGCCCTCCCTGTACAGGTAGCCATTGTCAAAAGACCCGGTAAGGAACATGCTCAGGCTGTTCTCTTCGCCTACCTGAAACCTTCTTCCGCCCTTTACAGAAAGGCCTGTGGCAATTTGCGAAGACTGTTTGGATGGGTCCATTGAATTTTCGAAACCATAATCGCTAAGATTGCTGATGTTGGCTTTTTTATCGGTAAAACCCATAAAGGTACTGCCATCGGGAATGAAAAAGTCTTTATTATAGGTTTGTGTGTTCATTCCGGAGGCGATGCCTATCTGGATGAAGTCGTCACCCGAAAATTCTTTTGACTCAATGTCGATATTCGCACCGGCCACATCGCCGGAAATGGTTGAGCCAAAAGTTTTATTTACATTAATGTTCTGGATAACGTCGCTTGTAAAAAAGTCGAGGGAGATGTTTTTGGTAACCGGGTCTTCCGACGGAAGCGGGAGGCCGTTATATGTAGTTGAGTTGTAACGGTCGCCAAGCCCCCTTACAAATACGTTCTTTTCGCCTTGCTGTTTGGATACCCCGGTCATTTTAGTTACCGCGCCTTCGGCATCGCTGGCTCCCTTTCGTGCCATTTCCTGTGCACCAATGGTTTGCGTAATTACAGTCGCGTTCCTTTGTTCCAATAGCAATGCGCTTTCCTTTTCGCGGCTAAAGGTTGTTTCAATAACCACATCCTCCAGCATTACGCTGTCCGATTGCAGCTCCTTATTTATTGTTTTGGTTTCGCCTGCGGCTACTGTCACTGTTTCGGTAGCATCGGCGTAGCCAAGAAAGGCATAAGTAATCGTGTGCGTACCCGCAGGTACCGATAGCGTGTAGTTACCATTCTCGTCGGTATTTGAAATAATGGATGTGCCCTTTATGCTTACTGTTGCAAACGGCAATGTTTCTCCATTCATATCCTTGTCGGTAACCGTACCTTTAATGGTGGCATTTTGGGCCAGCCCCGCAAAAAAGGTGAATAATGTGAGTAAAAGAAATTTAAATTTCATCTGGTGTTGTCGTTGTTTAATTTTGGTGCAAAGTTGGTTCAGGTACAGGAATAGGATGTTACTTAAATGTTAGCTTTACGATTGGTATTCATTACTAAATTGTTAAGACATTAAATTACGGTTAACACGTTTAAAGGTTTTGTATTATCTTTACCTTTACAACCGCAAAACATACACATACGTGTTATTATGAAAAAAAAAGACATTAAGATCTTGTTGGTTGATGATGAGCAGGATATCCTTGAAATTGTGGGTTACAACCTTACCCAGGAAGGCTATCAGGTAATAACTGCGGCTAATGGCCGCGAAGCCGTGGCAAAGGCAAAAAAAGAACTGCCGCACCTCATTATAATAGACGTGATGATGCCCGAAATGGATGGTATGGAAGCGGTTGAGAACATCAGGAAGATACCGGAACTCAGCAATGTAATAATCACATTCCTTACAGCCCGGAGCGAAGATTATTCGCAGGTAGCAGGGTTTGATGCCGGAGCAGATGATTATATAGCCAAGCCGATCAAGCCGAAGCTGCTGGTTAGCAAAGTGAAGGCGCTGTTGCGGAGGCTTAAGGATGACGAAGCGAAAGACGATGTGCTGCGCGTGGGCACAATAGAGATAAACCGCGAAGAATACAAGATCGTAATGGAAGACAGGGAGATCGTGCTTCCGCGAAAAGAATTTGAACTTTTTTACCTGCTGGCATCCAAGCCTGGCAAGGTATTCAAAAGGGAAGAGATACTGGACAAAGTTTGGGGCAACGAGGTCGTTGTTGGCGGCAGGACGATAGATGTCCACATCCGCAAGCTCCGCGAAAAGATCGGTGAGGAATTGTTTAAAACAATAAAGGGCGTGGGCTATAAGCTCGAAGTTTAGTGGGAATAAATTTTAAGAAATCATATAAGTTCGCGTTAAAATCGTCGCTGTACATTACATTGTTTTCGGCATCATTCCTTGCGGGGTTGATGTATTTTTTTCTCGATCCGCACTGGTATTTCATAGCAATATTTGCGGCGTCCCTTTTTACCTTTTCTTTTTTCGTGCTTCAATACCGCGTGGAGCACTTTATTTACCGGCGTGTAAAAAAAATATACGATGATGTATCATTGCTCGAATCGAGCACTTTCCGCAATAAATCCATCACTACCGATATGGCCACGCTTACCCGCGAGGTGCAAAAGTTCGCGCAGGATAAAAAGTTTGAGATCGAAGCCTTAAAGATTCGCGAAGAATACCGGCGTGAGTTTTTAGGCAATGTTTCGCACGAACTCAAAACCCCTTTGTTTACCGTGCAGGGCTACCTCCTGACACTACTCGATGGCGCCATGAACGACAAGGCCCTGCGCAAAAAGTACCTGCAGCGTGCCGAAAAAGGTGTGGAAAGGCTCATATACATCGTGCAGGACCTTGACATGATCACCAAGCTCGAGGTGGGCGACCTGAACCTGAACTACACCCGCTTTAATATCGTGGAAGTGGTGCAGAATGTGTTCGACCTGCTCGAAATGAAGGCCGACAAAAAAGGCATCATGCTCATGTTCGACATGAAGTACATTAAGCCCATAATGGTGCAGGCAGATCGCGAAAAGATCCAACAGGTAGTGACCAACCTTGTAGTAAACTCCATAAAATATGGTAAAGAGAATGGCACAACCGAAGTGGCTATTGAAGACCTAATTGATAATAAGATCATTGTGCGCGTAAAAGACAATGGCGAGGGTATCGAGAAAAAGCACATACCACGCCTGTTTGAACGTTTTTACCGGGTAGATAAAAGCGGCGCACGAACCGAAGGCGGCTCAGGGCTTGGCCTCTCTATAGTAAAACACGTTGTGGAAGGTCACAACGAGAAAATCTATGTAGAGAGCAAGATAGGGCAGGGCTCGGAGTTTTCTTTTACTTTGGAGAAAACAAAATAAATAATTATTGCATCCTATTTTCATCAGGAGTGAAGCTTCGCTCCTCTCCTTCGGCCTATCGTGGGGACACATCTTTTTGTATTGCAAACACTTGGGCGCATACTTTAAATTAAAGACGCAAAGTTGAACCTATGGAAACATTGCGAAGCAATGCTTTGCGTCCTGAAGTAGCTACTATTTCCGAATGAGTCTTTGCGAATTAATGCAAAAACCTGTGGTTTAAATAAAATTATAACACTCCCTTTAACTTCGCTTCAAACCCCTTCAACAGCGGACGCTATCGCCTCATCAAAAGCACTGCATTTGTTGCTGCCTTCTTGTACCTGAATAATAATCTGCTACAATTATTAAGGTATCAGGCAAAAACCTGTATGCAGTAATTATTGATTTTTGTCTGTTCAATCCACGGAACGGGAATTTTAAAAATACCTATTTATAGGTATAGCGCGCTATTAAGAAATAGTCGTTATTTGCCTTACAAAATTCCTATATGACCTACATTTTGTCATCAACAATAATTCTGTTTAACCTATGGCTTTAAAATCTATTAAGGCACTACAAATTATCTAATACATATAAAACATCTATTATGAAAAACTTAGTATTGTTTCTTTTTTGCCTGCAGGCAACTTTAACTTTTGGCCAGACCTCTAAATTTAATAACGATCATTTTACCCTTGTCCAGGATATATTCCATAAAACCACGAAAACAAATCTCGATTCTTTCATGATTAAAAATGGTTTTACTACTGATGGTGTTGAAACAGATGAAAATGGATCGATCCATTACTTTAAATCGGACTATAGTAGCGTTGAGGTATATTATGCACCGGATAATAAGATTATGGGGTTAACCGATCTGTATGCGGGAGCCATTAATAATACTTTTATAGAGGGGAAAATCAGGGATGCCGGGTACACTTTTACAGAGGAAATGACAGATCTGGGCGATACTGAAATAGCAAGTAAAAGATAGACTAAATCAGGAAGCAGTTTGATGTTTTTAACATCGGTAGACGAAGAATTGGGCGGCGGCACTATCACGTATGGAAATTATAGTGAGTAAAAATCAATAAACAGGATTATCCAATGATGATTGTGATTTTTGGTACTGAACTCGTTTAAACTTTTTTCAATTTGCTGCAAAATGGTCTTTTCGCTTCAATCAAAAAAGTTTAAACGAGTTCATATTTATTTATGAACAAGCCTTCAGTGCCTTACCAAATGTTCACCGCAGTAATCAACCGTTTTACCTCATAAATTAGCCTGCAAACTTTTTTTATGGGTAGCTTTACACTAATGACTACTGCTATGACAAAAAAGACGCAATCGTACCTGCTTCATATACTGGGCGCATTATTGTTTCTTAGCATACCCATATTCTCCTCTCCCGACCTTCATTCAGGACATCTTTTCAGTGTGGCGCCCTTCCGGCGGCATTTCATAAGTTACTTAACGCTGCTTGGCTTTTTTTATGCCAATTACTTCTACTTTATCCCAAAACTATATTTTACCCGTAAGCGCATCCTGTTCTTTTTGGCAATGGCAGCCTGCTACATAACTATCGCCCTGCTGCCGGGAATTTTATTTGGCACTACAGATTATTACCGGCCTATGTTAATACACCAGCATCCCTCCGGAATGAACGGGCCGGGAAACACTTTAAACCCTGTGCCTTTTGTTTATGGCCGCTCCATAGTACAATTCCTGCTGGTCTTCTTCCTTTCCATACTGCTGCGCATCAACCAGAGGCTGCATGCCATGCAAAGCGAGAAGCTCGCAACAGAGGTTTCCTACCTGAAAGCACAAATAAACCCCCACTTCCTGTTCAATACACTTAATAGCCTTTATGCACTGTCACTCGAAAAATCGGATGCAACGCCTGAAGCGATAGTAAAGCTCTCCGCAATGATGCGCTATGTAGTCACTGAAAGCAGCTGTGATACCGTACTATTAGAAAATGAGATGGCCTACATCAAAAACTACATAAGCCTGCAACAGCTTCGTATGGATGGGGAAACACCCTTCTCTTTTATAATTACGGGTGACCCGATAGGCAAAAGTATATCCCCTATGCTACTGATACCGTTTATCGAAAACGCCTTTAAGCACGGGCTAAACCCCGAAGAGGACAGCCATATTGCAATAGCGATCTTGATTGGCAGGGACGAACTTGTGCTGACGGTAAAAAACAACAACGTGACGGTATCGCTGCCGACCGGAGGGGAAAGCGGGCAAGGCATAGAAAATACCCGGCGAAGGCTGGAATACCTGTACCCCAAAAAGCATAAATTGGCTATCTTTGATACCAATGCTTCCTTTGAAGTGAAACTAACACTCTGCCTGTCATGATGAAAGCCATTGCAATAGATGATGAGCCACTGGCACTGAAAGTGATTGAGCTATTTTGCAGCCAATCGGGAGCGGTAGACCTGGAGAAGACATTTACCAACACCGCCGAAGCATTGCGCTACCTGAAAAAGTTCCCTGCCGACCTGCTGTTTCTCGACATCCAGATGCCGGGTAAGAACGGTATCGACTTCTGCCGCCAACTGGACAGCGACATCATGGTTATTTTTACTACTGCCTACAGCGAGTATGCCGTGGAGGGATTCAACGTAAATGCCGTGGACTACCTGCTGAAGCCTTTTTCTTTTGAACGTTTCCTTACCGCAATACAAAAGGCGGCAAAAGAAATGAAAACCCGGCAGGCAACGGGCGAGCAGAGCCACATGCTGATTCGTGCTGACTACAAACTGCACCGAATCGATTTTGATGACATTATATTCATAGAGGGCCTGGATGACTACGTCCGGATCCATATTAAAGGAAAAAAACCTATTACCACGCGGCTTTCCATGAAAATAATTCTCGACAAAATACCTCAAACGGAATTTTTAAGAGTTCACAGATCTTACATCGTTCCACTGAGAAAAATTAAAACAATTTACAATAAGACGATACAATTGATGATTTCGTAATTCCGATTGGAGACACCTACAAAGATGAAATCAGCAGGCACTTTTAACATATTCTGTAACATTTACCGCTCAATTTTACCCTTTTACCTATATTTTTTGCATTTCACCGACAACCGTTTTAAGTTTGCATACTAACAATCAGTAAAGAAATTAACTGAAAATATTTGGAATTATATATTGATTTTAAATACCTTGCGAGACTTTTTAACATAATTTTTTATTTTCTACAATGAGAAAAACTATCTATAGTAAAGTTGCGTTCATGGCTGCCCTTTTATCTTTAGGACTGGCAGCAAATGCACAACAGCAACCGAAAGCATTTGGAAGGACAATTCAGCAGGCCCCAAATGAAACCGGCCTTTTTCGCTGCGTTTCCTCCGAATATGAGGAATACATGAGGGAGAAGAACCAACTTGAGAGCCGTGAGGAATTTGAAGCTATAATTGCACAAAAGATTCAGGAAAGCAAGTTAAGGCGTATGGCCTCACCTTCCGGTACCACTGAGATCATCACTATCCCTGTGGTAGTTCACGTTATACACAACGGCGACGCTGTAGGCTCTAATGAGAACATCAGCGATGCGCAGGTGCTGTCACAAATCACTGTACTTAACCAGGATTATAGAAGGATGGACGGTACACCGGGGTGGAACAACAACCCGGTAGGCGCTGATGTTGAAATACAATTTTGCCTTGCCAAAACGGACCCAAACAATCTGCCAACAACCGGTATTGACAGGCAAAACAAAACCAATGCCAGCTGGACGGAAAGCCAGATTGAAAACACATTAAAGCCCAGCACAATATGGAATCCCAATAAATACTTCAATATTTGGGTATGTAATTTCGGTGGTGACTTAACTGATGTTTTGGGCTATGCGCAATTCCCTAACCTTTCGACACTTTCAGGTCTGTCAAGCAATAATGGTACAGGAAATACTGATGGCGTTGTGATAGGTTACAAATATTTTGGATCTTCGCTGATTGCCTCCGGAAATTACCAGGCTCCCTACAACAGGGGACGTACCGCATCGCATGAAATTGGTCATGCATTAGGCCTTATACATATTTGGGGCGATACTGTAGGTTGCAGCACTGCCACGCAAAGTGGTGATTATTGCGCTGATACTCCAATAGCATATGATGCCAATGACACCTGCCCTAATGGCCTTGACACCTGTCCGTCACAGCCGGGAGTGGACATGACTAATAACTATATGGACTATACCAGGGATGCGTGCATGAACATCTTTACGCAGGATCAAAAAGAAAGGATGCTGACAGTGATGGACAACGCTACAAGGAGGTCGGCACTAAAAACGTCAACGGCTTGCCAGGCTCCGCTGGGAATGGAAGACTTCAACCTGCTTAACGGCATGAACGTGTACCCTAACCCTGCGCAGGATGTACTGAACATCTCTTCAGATAACGGCGACCTGCCGGACACTTTTACAATTTACAACAGCCTTGGGCAAACCATGGCCAGCGTAAAAGTAGGCAGCACGGCCAACCTTACGGTTAATACTTCAACATACAGCAACGGCATTTACTTTATCAAGATAGATAAAGGCAGCCAGTCTAAAACAGTTAAGTTTATTAAGAATTAATTGATTGGGCAGCATATAAATAGGAAGCGGGACACCTGAATTGGATGTCCCGCTTTTATTTTACATGTACTTTTTTACTATTCTTCGGGAGCTAGTGCAAGTTCCAGCCCTTCCAGTGCTTCCGTAATTGGTATCTGGCATCCCAGGCGGCTGTTCGATCTTACATTAAATGCCTCCGAGAGCATGGCTTCCTCGTCCGGACCCATCTCGGGCAGCTCCACATCATTCAATACATAACACTGGCAGGAGGCGCACATGGCCATTCCGCCGCAAATCCCAATGGTACCTTCGGGCGCCAACTCGTAGGCACGGCACACCTCCATGATGTTCATGGCCATATCGGTTGGCGCCTGTACTTCGTGTACAATGCCCTCGCGGTCGGTTATTTTCAGGGTTATTTCCATTCTTTTTTGTTTCAGGTTTAAAGTTTAAAGTTAACACTCTTGCCGAAAGCCTATGTATCCGGCTAAGTAACTTTAAACTTTAAACAAAATAAAACTATTCTATCGCTTTAACAACCTGCTTTTCAGCCTCTTTTCGGGTACCGTCAAAGCCATCCACACCACTTACAGTAGTATATTTCAGCACATATTTCTTGCCGGGGTTCAGCTTGTTGTATACGCTTTGGCACATCAGGGTCGCCTCGTGGAAGCCGCATAATATCAGCTTCAGCTTGCCGGGATAGGTATTAATGTCGCCTATTGCGTAAATGCCTTCTATATTCGTCTGGTAGTCCAGCGCGTTATTTACCTTAATGGCATTCTTCTCTATTTCAAGGCCCCAGTTGGCCAGTGCGCCCAACTTCGGCGTAAGCCCGAATAGCGGGATGAAGTAATCGGTTTCAATTTTTGAATGGCCGCCCTCCATTTCAATATCCAGCGCTTCCACTCTTTCATGTCCGTGGATACCGGTAATTTCGGCAGGGGTAATGAGGCGTATCTTTCCTGATTTTTTAAGCTCCTGAACTTTCTCAACCGAGTCCAGCGCACCCCTGAATTCGTTGCGCCTGTGTACAAGCGTTACCTCCGAAGCCACATCAGAAAGGAAGATGCTCCAGTCCAGTGCCGAGTCGCCGCCACCGGCTACTACAATGCGCTTATCACGGAAAAGCTCAGGGTCTTTCACAAAATATTCGACACCTTTATCTTCATAAAAGCCTATGTCCTCTATAAGCGGCTTGCGCGGCTCAAAGCTGCCCAGCCCGCCTGCTATGGCAATGGCTTTGGCATGATGCTCCGTACCTTTGTTGGTGGTCACTATAAAAGTACCGTCTTCCAGTTTCTGTACCGTTTCGGCTTTTTCATTAAGGGTAAATCCCGGCTGGAACTGCTTTATCTGCTCCATCAGGTTGGTTACGAGGTCGCCCGCCAATACCGAAGGAAAACCGGGAATATCAAAAATTGGTTTTTTTGGATACAGCTCAGTAAGCTGCCCGCCCGGCTGCGGAAGGCCGTCGATAATATGGCACTTGAGCTTAAGCAGCCCTGCTTCAAATACAGTAAAAAGCCCTGTAGGGCCTGCACCTATTATAAGTATGTCTGTTGTAATCATTAGAATAATTTGCGTAAAAGCTATTTTAAGCAAAGTTCCTTAAAATAGCTTTCCTAAAAAATGATGGGTATCAGCTTTGCTGTTTAAGCTATGTTTACTACCGTTTCGATCTGTGGGGCGTACTTTTTAATGGTAGTCTCCACACCGGCCTTCAGCGTCATCTGGTTAACGCTGCAGCCCACACAGGCGCCCTCAAGGCGCACCTGCACGTGCTTGTCGTCCTCAATGCTGATAAGCGAAATATTGCCACCGTCAGATTCAAGGAACGGGCGGATCTCATCGAGGGCCCTTTCTACACTGCTTCTAATCTCTTCTGTTGTCATTTTATTTCTTTTTAACTGCTGAACAGCCAGCCATTGTAGTTATTTTAATTGCTTCGGTCATCGGAAGGTTATCGTTCCTGTTTACCGTTTCCTGCACCACTTCACGTGCCAGCGCTTCAAATGCGGCTTCGAGTGGGGTTGCGGTTTGCAGGGCGGCAGGGCGGCCATAGTCGCCCGCTTCGCGTATGCTTTGCACTAAAGGTACTTCGCCTAAGAAAGGCACCCCAAGGTCTTCGGCCAGGTTGCGTGCGCCTTCTTTGCCAAAGATATAGTATTTATTATCAGGAAGCTCTTCGGGCGTAAAGTAAGCCATGTTCTCTATGATGCCCAATACCGGCACATTGATGCTTTCCTGGCGGAACATTGCTACGCCCTTTTTGGCATCGGCAAGTGCTACAGCCTGCGGTGTACTCACCACAACAGCCCCTGTTACAGGCAGCGACTGCATGATCGACAGGTGGATATCCCCCGTTCCCGGCGGAAGGTCGATCAGCATAAAGTCGAGCTCGCCCCAATCGGCATCAAAGATCATCTGGTTCAACGCCTTGCTGGCCATTGGCCCGCGCCAGATAACGGCCTGCTCAGGGCTTGTGAAGAAACCTATCGACAACAGCTTTACACCATAGTTCTCAATTGGCTTCATTTTTGATTTCCCGTCAACGGTAACCGATATGGGCCTTTCGCGCTCCACATCGAACATGATGGGCATGGATGGACCGTAGATGTCGGCATCGAGTACTCCTACCTTAAAGCCCATTTTGGCAAGGGTAACGGCAAGGTTGGCCGTAATGGTCGATTTGCCCACTCCGCCTTTGCCCGACGATACTGCGATAACATTGCTGATACCCGGTATGCCTTTGCCTTTTATTTCGGTTTTCTCCGGAGCTTCAACTTTTACGTTTACCTTCACTTTCGCGTCGGCATATACCAGTTCCTGTATGGTTTTTATGATATCTGCCTCGGCACGCTTGCGGATGTGCATGGCCGGTGTTTGCATTACCAGCTCTACCACTACCTCGTCGCCAAAGGTGAGTACATTGCGTACAGCCCCGCTTTCCACCATATTCTGCCCTTCGCCGGCCAGTGTAATGGTTTCGAGGGCTTTCATTATTTCTTTCCTGTCTAATTTCATGATAAAATAACAGCCTCTTATTAAGACTGGTTTGAAACAACAAAGATAGTGTGAAAAGGTGATACAGGAAAACTTAGAGAAAGAATATTGCAGGATTCACATGTGTAGTTATCAAATACAGGCGGCCATTCGGGCTTCAAATCAAAAACGGATAGAAGCTAATTTTTAAATGGTTCGTTGCATTGAAAAGCATATTTCTCTGCCAAAAAAATCACATCCCGCCAGTCGGCCTCTGCAGAAGCGATATATTTTTTTAGCTGCTCTACATTCCCTTTAGAAAGCACAATGAGACAACGTGTCACACGTTCTGAGAGGGCATTTTTACATTCAAAATCCATAAGAATTGACAATGCCGTTTGGCTGTTTGCCGCAAAATCTTTTTCCAACCTGATAATGATATCTTCGCTCATAATTATGTGGCATTATCCCCGAACCCCAACTCCTTCACCGGATCCCAGAAGAGTTTTTCAAATTTCACGACTTTATTTTCCTTTACCTTCACACCTTCACTTTCTAAAAGCTGCTGCATGAGGTTGGTGCCGTCAAAGTGGTGCTTGCCACTAAGCAGGCCCACACGGTTTACCACACGGTGCGCGGCAACGTCTTCGGGGCAGGCATTCATGGCCCAGCCGACCATCCGCGCCGAACGTGCCGCACCAAGGTATTTTGCAATGGCGCCATAGGACGTGACCCTGCCATAGGGCACCTGCCTTACCACCTCATACACGCGTTCGAAAAAGTTGTCGTTACTGGCAGGCATTGGGAGCGTGTATTTAATTGCGCAGTATTTTTATGAGGGTAAGCATGGCTACCAATCCTGTAACCCCTCCCAGGAAGTAGTTGACGTTGCGCATGAAGAAATCGGCCTTATGCTCTAATTTTTTAAAGAAAACAATGTAGAGGTAAAATATAGCGAAGGAGCCCAAAACTACCCCTATTACAAACAGGAGCACAAACAGGTTGGTAAAATAAAAATATTTATATGCCGAGAAGGAAACGCTTATGAACACGTAATAGGGTATCGGGAAGAAATTGAGCGCCGAAAGCAATGCCCCTAAAAAGAAGTTGCTGGTACGGCTCCTGAGCTTTACAAGGTCCTTGCTTTTTTTTAATTTTTTCTTTTTTGCAAACAGCAGGAAATAAAGTGTCAGCAGGGTAAATATAATGAGCCCCGCTTCTTCGAGCCTGTAAATGATGTCCGGCCTGCTGTAAAGAAACTTGGCAAAGGAAACCGCTATGTACGTTTGGAAAAAAACCACCGTTGCCGCTCCCAGCGAAAAAACCACGGCGCGCTGCCTTCCTTCCTTAAGGCTTATTTTGGCAGCCGTCATGTTGACAAGCCCCGGGAGGACCACGCCAACAGCAGACAGGCCTATGCCTAAACCAAGCGGAAGGACAATGTTCATGTTACTTTATTCTAAACTTTATGTAGGTTATGGCCTTGTTGTGTTCCAGGTACTGCTGTTCGTAGAACGTCTGGATGGCCGTAACAATTTCGGGTGCGCCTTCGTTGCGGTACACATTGTGGTTAGCATACAGCACCTGGTGCCCCTCGCCGTGCAGCAGGCCCAGCGTATAGCCATGCATAAATTCGCTGTCGGTTTTAAGGTTCACAATGCCGCCGGGTTCCAGTATTTTTTTGTAACGCTGTAGGAATTCGGTATTGGTAAGCCTGTGCTTGGTGCGCTTGTATTTTATCTGCGGGTCCGGAAAGGTGATCCATATTTCGGATACCTCGCCTTCGGCAAAAAAATATTCGATGAGTTCTATCTGGGTGCGCAGGAACGCCACATTGTCAAGTCTGCCTTCCACTGCAGTTTTGGCTCCTCTCCAAAAACGGGCGCCCTTGATATCTATGCCTATGTAATTGTTTGCGGGATACTTTTCGGCCATCCCGATGGTATATTCCCCTTTGCCGCAGCCCAATTCGAGTACGATTGGCTTATCATTTTTAAAGAAATCTGTTTTCCATTTTCCTTTCAGCGGAAAATTTCCGGCCATGGCATCTTGCCTTGAAGGCTGTAGTACATTGCCAAAAGTTTCGTTTTCCCTGAATCGTTTTAATTTATTCTTACTTCCCACGCTTACAAATAATTTCGGTAAAAATATGGAAATATACGGGAATGGGAATATTTTTGGGGTACAGTTATCAAATAGTTTTAAACGGAAGCCACCTCAGGAAGCTATCGTGTGGACACAAATATAAATTTGCATTTCTACAGCTTTATGTCTTATTGGGGGAGGATTGTCACGCAAAGGCGCGAAGACTTTAACCAAAATAAAGATAAAGTTATTGCAATGATCAAACTTGCAGGGTGGCACGAAGAAGTGCAACAGGCAGGATTTAAATCGTTTAACACGATATCAAAAACCATAGAAACACACTATCAGACTATCCTGAATTACTTTGATAACAGGAGCACCAATGCTTCAGCAGAATCCTTCAACGCAAAGATTAAAAGTTTCCGAAGTAAATTCAGAGGGGTAAGGTGCGAAGAATTTTTCCTTTTTAGGTTGACTAAATTATACGCATAAATTTATCATCCCACAGGTTTTTGTATTGACCCCTATTCATCCTCCATGGAGCCTGCAAACGGAAGGTATTAAAATCAAAAAAGCCCTCCATCGCTGGAAAGCTTTTCATTGGTCTAACTACTAAACCTACCGCTCGCGCGGCATAAACAACACAACTGCGTTCTGGTTCCTAAAAACCCTATTGGGGCAAAAAAGCCTTTCTTTACGAAAGGCTTCTCCCAATTTAAGCGGTCTGGACGGGACTCGAACCCGCGACCCCGTGCGTGACAGGCACGTATTCTAACCAACTGAACTACCAAACCAGCGCTTTATTGCGAGTGCAAATATACGACTCCTTTTCACTTCTGCAAATGTTTTTCAAAGAAAATAAAAATTATTTTTATCAAAATTACCCAAACTTTTGTTTTTCAGCAAGGTATGTTATTAATATTTTTTCGAATTTTTCGTCTGCCGAAACCGGTACATACTTAATCCGGTACTGAATGCAGGTGTCGGCAATCTTCTTAAAATAATCCTCTACCAGCTTTTCATATTCGCCTTTTACATTTTCGGCAAAAAGGTTCACTTCCTCACCCGTCTCCATGTCAATGAATTTGCGGGGTGCATTATCAAAATCAAAGCTGAATTCCGTTTTTTTATCGATCACATGAAAAAGGACCACCTTATGCTTATTGTGCTTCAGGTGCTGCAATGCGTTAAAGAGCGCCTCATCATTACCGGGCTGGAACATATCGGTAAATAATATGATCATCGACCGCCTGTGCATTTTCTGCGCGATCTGGTGCAGGAACGTTATGGTGTCTGTGGCCTTTGCCTGTCCCTGCGCCGATAGCACCCCCTCCAGCTTGTTCAGGAGCATCCTGTGGTGCCTCCCGCTGCCTTTTTCGGGAGCGTAGAACTCGTAGGTGTCCGAATATACACTAAGTCCCACAGCATCCCTCTGGCGCTTCAGCAGGTCCATCAGTACCGCCGAAGCCAGCACCGCAAAACCTATCTTATTTTCATAAAAAGGCTGCCCGTCTTTCAGCTTCGGATAGTGCATCGACGATGAGTTATCCACGATAATGTGGCAACGCAGGTTCGTTTCCTCCTCATAGCGCTTGGTGTACAGCCTGTCAGTGCGCGCAAACAACTTCCAGTCGATATGCTTGGTGCTCTCGCCGGCATTGTACACCTTATGTTCGGCAAACTCCGATGAAAACCCATGGAACGGACTCTTATGCATGCCCGAGATAAAGCCCTCCACTATTTGGTTGGCCAGTAGTTCCAGGTGCGAAAAACTCGATATCTTCTCTAATTGTGCTTCTATCTTCATAATTCCAAATGTAGAAATTTTATTGTTATGTACATATGAGAAACGTGGATAACGCGTATTTAGCGAAATACACCCGCCGGGTTAGAAAGAAACACTTAACTTAATTAGGTAACTTTAAAATTAGCCTCCTTAATCTTACAAAATTTTTGTTAATAAAGATTATTGTTATAATTTTAGCGCTTTAATCATTATATCAAAATATTTTAAACCATGAAACAATTTAGAATTTTAATTTTAGCAGGTGCGGCGATCCTGACATCTTGTAAGAATGAACAAACAACGGAACAAACAACGGAACAAACAAAAGAAAGCACTGTTAATATTGTAAGACCGGAGCCAAAAACAACTGTATCCGGTACTTCTTTTATAGATGAAAGTGAGAATACTTATGATAAACAATATCAAACAGGGAGTTATACAAAAGAAAAATATACTGTTGTAAGTTACACTACAAATGCCAAATTCTCTGAAGCAGACTTCGAACATGGTGCACCAAATGAAGAACAACAATTAGTAGCTGTAAACATTGCCCTTGAGAGTCTTGAATGTAATGGAGCATATTCCGGAATGAATACAAGTTTATCGATTCATATAGATGATAAATCAGAAGGGATACAAAAGTTTACTTCTTTTAAACCGGAATTTTACAAGGCAAATCCTAATGCTGTAAGCCTTGATACAAGCAATGATCTGGTTGTAAAAAAAGGTGAGAAAGCTGAAAGAGTATTTTATTTCATAATACCTAAAGATTCAGACCTGTCTAAAGCATATCTGACCCTGTACAGAGGAAGTGATAGAGAGGATCTTAAGGTACAATTGAATCCATAATTTTTGAAAAGTTATATTATGTGAATAATGGTCTGACAAATTGAACTCGTTTAAACTTTTTTGATTGAAGCGAAAAATGAGGATTTTAGTTTTAAATTTTAGCTTTTTCGCACTGCATAGCAGCGCTACGGAGTAAAAAAAAGGTGAAATTTGGGACGAAAAGACCATTTTGCAGCCAATTGAAAAAAGTTTAAACGAGTTCATTAAGTATTCGCCATAATTGCACAGGATAAGATGAAATATTTTTATCCTGTTTTTTTTTACCTAGATTTAAATAGTTTAACCGTAAGTTTTAATCTGAAAATAATTACCACATAAAACATATAAGATAAAAAAAGAGATTAGGTAGCTATGTTTGTCTATATAAAATGAAATTCTCTTTTATTTAGATAGTATAGCGTATGTTTCTTTTTGCAAAAAAAAACAAAAGCCCCGAAGGGCTTTCATATTAATATAACGTAGCAGTACTCGCCGCTTCAAAAGCTTTTAACTCATCAAACCTCCCGGCTTTCACTTTCTGTACCCATTCCGGATCCTGGAGCAGTGAGCGTCCGACCGCCACAAGGTCGAAATCACCGCGCTCGTAGCGTCGCAGCAATTCAGTCATGTCCGTAGTTTCTGCTCCGGCACCTTTGCTGAACAGTTCCATGAACTCTCCCGAAAGCCCTACAGAGCCTACTGTAATAGAGGGCTGCCCGGTTACTTTTTTAAGCCAGCCCGCAAAGTTGAGGTCGCTGCCCTCAAACTCATTCTCCCAATACCTGCGCTGCGACCCGTGGAAGATGTCCACACCGGCCTCTGCGAGCGGCTGTACCCAGTCTTCAAGCTCCTGCGGGGTGTGGGCAAGTTTTACGGTGTAATCCTGTTGCTTCCATTGCGATAATCGCAATATGATAACCATGTCAGGGCCAACTGCGGCGCGCATCGCTTTTACGACTTCTACAGCAAAACGGCTGCGCTCTTTTATTGTCTTTCCGCCATACTCATCGGTACGGTGGTTGGTGCCTTCCCAGAAGAACTGGTCGATAAGGTAGCCGTGCGCGCCGTGTATCTCAAAAGCGTCAAAGCCAAGGTTCTTTGCGTCAAGCGCGGCATCGGCGAAGGCTTTGATAGTGGCTTCAATATCTTCTGTTGTCATGGAGTCCGGACTTTCAAACGGTACCGGCGGCTCCCATCCGGAGGGGGTATTGCCTACATGCCAAATTTGCGGGGCGATTTTTCCACCTGCGGTATGAACACTATCCACGATGTTTTTCCAGCCGGCAAGGGCCTCTTTTCCGTAAAAGTTAGGTATGTCCTTCATGTTTTTTGAAGAAGGACGGTTTACCACAGTGCCTTCGGTAAGTATCAATCCCACACCGGCTGCGGCACGGCGGGTATAGTAGTCGGTATTAAGTTGCGTCGGAATCCCATCGGCGGTAATAGCACGTGTCATCGGAGCCATCACAAAGCGGTTATCCAGGGTCAGGTTTTTATATTGAAACGGTTTAAATAAAGGGCTTAGGTCCATAAAATAATGTTATTTAGAATTGATAATGCAAAGTTACGTCATAATAGTCTACTTTTGTAACTAATGATAGTATATACTGGTAACCTAAAAGTAACCACCTATGAAAAATGAAGTTTTTCGGTACAGCGACTGTCCCATACACCGCTCCATGGCGATACTTGGTACTAAATGGAAGCCTATAATCATTTATGCACTGCGGGAGCGTAAGGCGCGGTTTGGGCAGCTGCACACGGCGGTAGGTTCTATCTCCAGAAAGGTGCTGACCACTACATTAAAGGAATTGGAAGCCGATGGGGTATTATTTCGTGAAGAGTTCAAAGAGCTGCCGCCCCGCGTCGAATACAGCCTTACCGAAAAAGGATTGGCGCTTCTGCCCATCATCCTGAAGCTCGCGGAGTGGGACCATGTTTATCATGAGGCAAATCCAGGGCATTGCGAAACATTAATTACAAAGAAACACACCCCTAACCCCTCTCAAGAGGGGAAGAGCTTCACTCATACAGATAAATCGGAATGTTTTTAAGAGTTTGAGTAAGCACGTCTGAGTGTTCCCCTCTTGAGAGGGGTTAGGGGTGTGTCTTAAAAACGACAACACTAAACTCTTACAGTACTTGGTTTTATGCAATTCACGGCAAAAAAAAAAGCCCCAACTACACGTCAGGGCTTAACATCCAAAAAAATGGATAAGATATTATAGTAACGCGTCAATAGCGGCAGTATATGTTTGCTTAGGAGCAACGCCTACCTGCCTGCCCACAACTTCGCCGTTCTGGAAAACAAGTACGGTCGGGATGTTCCTCACACCATATTTTGCGGCAAACTCCTGGTTAGCGTCCACATCAACTTTACCAACCACAGCTTTTCCTTCGTACTCGCTGCTTATTTCGTCAATGATTGGCCCTACCATGCGGCAAGGTCCGCACCATGCTGCCCAAAAATCTACTAGTACCGGTTTATCTGATTTCAATACCACTTCGTCAAAAGTAGCATCTGTTATTGCTTGTGCCATAGTATATATGCTAAGTGATTTATTATTACGTAACAAATTTACGGTTTATTTAATCAATGGCTGTTAAACTTATATTAGATTTAGCTATCATACCATAGAAAGAATTTATTAAGAAAATTAATTCAACCTGAACTGAAGGTCCAATTTGTCCAGTTCCTGCAGAAGCTCGTTTGATATCTTTACCTTCAGCTTCCTGCTTGGCATGGTCAGCTTGGTAACCACCTGTATTTCCTCAACATCCGTTTCTATCACGGCAGTAACCTCAGGGGTGTCAAATTCGTCACCTGCTTCATCCCCGGCAACTTCGGCCAGCACAGGAGATGCGGCAGCTATCTCAACCTTTTTCTTAACTTTTTCCAGCTCCATCACTTCAAACGTTACGGTATTGTCCCCTGAGTTCTCACGGAATATCTGTCCGAGTGTCGCTATCATTTGCTCCTGCAGCTCGGCTACATTAAATTGTATGATCAGTTTCTTTGCGAAAGTAGTCAGCACGTCCTGAAGGTATTGTATGGCGATAAACTGCACCCTCGGGTCGCCCTTTTTGCCTTCCTGGTTTACCCAGCCTTCTTTCACGAGCACTCTAATATAAGTAAAATTATTCCCTATAAGGAAATGCCTGAATTTCAGGTATTCTTCCCCATATATGCGGAATTCATAGTTTTCATCGTACCCTTCAAGCACGAACGCTGCCCAGCCCTTACCATTCTTCGCAACCTTGTGCTGCACGTTCGATATGATACCCCCAAAGCTCAGGTTCTTGCCTACATGGAGCTCGAGGCTTTTCAACGCATCCAGCCTTGTGTTGCAGAAGTATTTCATCTCGAACTTGTAGTCATCGAGCGGATGGCCGGATATGTATATCCCCACAACTTCGCGCTCCTTGGCCAGTTTTTCCATCGTGCTCCATTCTTCGCACGGCGGCACTACAGGCTCCGGTATCTGTACCTCGCTGCTTTCGCCGAAAAGGCTTACCTGCGACGAGTTCTCATTCTCCTGGTATTTTGCCCCGTAACGCATCGCCTTTTCCAGGAACGAAATGTTCTCGCTCGCATCCATGTGGAAGTACTGCCCGCGGTGCGTATTGGTAAAGCAATCCAGTCCTCCGGCCAACGCCAGGTTTTCAAACGCTTTTTTATTGGCTGCCCGCAGGTCGATGCGCTTGGCAAGGTCGAATATCGATTTGTACCGGCCATTTTTGCGGTTCTCGACAATGGTTTCTACAGCGCCATGTCCTACGCCTTTTACGGCACCCATCCCGAAACGCACTGCGCCCTGGTCATTTACTGTAAATTTGTAAAAGGACTCATTTACATCCGGCCCCAGTACCTGCAAGCCCATGCGCTTACATTCTTCCATAAAGAAGGATACCTGCTTAATGTCGTTCATGTTGTTGGACAGTACCGCCGCCATGTATTCGGCAGGGTAGTGGGCCTTAAGGTAGGCGGTCTGGTAAGCGATCCACGCATAGCAGGTAGAGTGCGACTTGTTGAAGGCGTAACTCGCGAACGCTTCCCAGTCTTTCCATATCTTTTCGAGCGTGGCAGGGTCATGGCCTTTCTCGGCAGCCTGTGCTACGAATTTTGGCTTCATTTTGTCGAGGACATCCTTCTGCTTTTTACCCATCGCCTTACGCAGTACGTCGGCCTCGCCCTTGGTAAAGCCGGCCAGCTTTTGCGAAAGGAGCATCACCTGTTCCTGGTATACCGTGATGCCGTAGGTTTCCTTCAGGTATTCCTCACAGGCATCAAGGTCGTAGGATATGGGTTCTTCGCCATTTTTACGACGTACGAAACTCGGAATGTATTCCAGCGGCCCCGGGCGGTACAGCGCGTTCATGGCAATAAGGTCGCCAAACACGGTAGGCTTCAGGTCCTTCATGTATTTTTGCATGCCGGGCGATTCGTACTGGAATATCCCCACCGTTTCCCCGCGCTGGAAGAGTTCATACGTCTCTGCGTCGTCAATAGGGAAGGTGTCCGGATCAAGATCAATGTCAAAACGGTACTTAACGAGTTTTACCGTGTCTTTTATAAGAGTAAGCGTTTTGAGGCCGAGGAAGTCCATCTTCAGCAATCCCGCGCTTTCCACCACCGAGTTGTCAAACTGGGTTACATACAGGTCTGAATCCTTCGCCACCGCAACCGGTACGAAATTGGTAATATCCGAAGGGGTAATGATCACCCCGCACGCGTGGATACCTGTGTTTCTTAACGAACCCTCAAGTACCTTGGCCTGCTGAATGGTTTCCGAGGTAAGGTCACCTGAATCAGCCATACCGATGAGTTCCTGCACCCGGTCATATTCGTCTGAACGTAAAGCCCCGCGAAGGGCATTGTTGTCCATGGTAAATATTTTCGCCAGCTTCATGTTCGGGATGAGCTTGGCTATCTTGTCGGCTTCAAACAAGGGTAGGTCGAGTACCCTGGCAGTATCACGGATGGACGATTTAGCCGCCATGGTGCCATAGGTAATGATCTGCGCTACCTGGCTCGAGCCGTATTTTTTGATAACATAATCCATAACCCGCCCGCGGCCCTCATCGTCGAAGTCGATATCAATATCGGGCATCGATACACGGTCAGGGTTCAGGAAACGCTCAAAAAGGAGGTCGTACTTAATGGGGTCAATATTCGTGATCCAAAGGCAGTAGGCCACAACCGACCCTGCAGCCGAACCCCGTCCCGGCCCAACCGATACATCAAGCTCCCGCGCTTTGGCAATGAAATCCTGTACGATAAGGAAGTATCCGGGGTAGCCGGTATTCTCAATGGTCTTTAATTCAAAGTCAAGGCGCTCCCGGATGGCATCGGTTATCTCGCCATAACGCCTTTTAGCGCCTTCATAGGTAAGATGTGCCAAATACTTGTTCTCACCGCGCTTGCCTTCATCGGCTTCATCTTCGGCCACAAGAAACTCCTGCGGAATGTCGAATTTAGGCAGGAGTACGTCCCTGTATAAGGAGTACGGTTCCACCTTGTCTACAATTTCCGAGATAGAAGCAATGGCTTCCGGCAGGTCTTTGAAGAGTTTTTTCATCTCCTCGCCGGACTTAAAGTAGTATTCCTTATTCGGAAGCCCGTACCGGAACCCACGCCCGCGGCCCACGGGTGTTGCCAGTTTTTCGCCGTCTTTTACGCAAAGTAAAATATCGTGCGCGTGCGAATCTTCCTTGTTTACATAATAGGTGTTGTTGGTGGCAACGAGCTTTACGCCGTTTTTCCGTGCCAGTGTTATGAGCGACTGGTTCACGCGGTTCTCGTCTTCCTGTCCGTGGCGCATCAGCTCAATGTAGAGGTCGTCGCCAAAAAGGCCTTTCCACCACAGCAGCGCTTCTTCGGCCTGGTTTTCACCCATGTTCAGCACCTTGTTCGGGATCTCCCCATACAGGTTGCCCGAAAGCACAATGATGTCGTCCTTATATTGCTCAATAACTTTTTTGTCGATCCTCGGCACATAATAAAACCCTGAGGTATACGCTATGGATGACATCTTGGCCAGGTTGTGGTATCCCTTTTTGCTTTTTGCCAAAAGCACGATCTGGTAACCATTGTCCTTGCGGGTCTTGTCCTTATGGTCATCGCACACAAAGAACTCGCACCCCACAATAGGCTTCATGATCACCTCTGTGGGTTCCTCACCATTCTCGACAGCCGCTTTGTTCTTCGCTTCGGCGGCTTTGTTATGGTTCATGACGTTGCTCACAAAATGGAAAGCCCCCATCATGTTGGCGTGGTCGGTCATGGCTACGGCCGGCATTTTATATTTGGCGGCGGCCTTTACCAGGTCGGGAACGGCGATAGTACTTTGCAGTACAGAGAATTGCGTGTGGTTGTGCAGGTGTACAAAATCGACATCTGCAATGTTATGGTGGCCGGCAGGTGCCGAAATTTCAATTTTATCGGCAGCTTTAAGCTTTTCAATCCTGAGCCTTACTTCTTCCGAAGCTTTTTTCAGGTTGATGTGTTTCAGCCCGATCAGTTGTACCGGTTGAGGGTTCCTTTCCCTAAACTCATGGAAATAGGTGGGGTGTACATCCAGCTCCTCCTGCCTGAAGGTTTCCCTTTTTAGCAGTTCGAGGAAACAGCGTGTAGTGGCTTCCACATCGGCGGTGGCGTTGTGTGCTTCCGTAAAAGGTTCGCCAAACAGGTACTCGTGCAGTTCGGTCAGCGTTGGCAACTTGAACTTTCCGCCGCGCCCACCGGGCAGCCGGAGCATTTCGGCGGTTATCTCGGTACAGGTGTCCAGGACCTTTTTGCCTGCCAGGGTATTTTCAAACGAAAGGCGGTGGAACTCGCAACCCATTATATTCACGTCGAACCCTACATTCTGGCCGACAATGAATTTCGATTTTGATAAGGCAATGCTGAATTTTTCGAGCACTTCCTTAAGGTCGTGGCCCTGCTCCAGCGCGAGGTCGGTCGATATGCCGTGGATGCGCTCAGCATCATACGGTATGTTGAAGCCGTCGGGTCTTATGATATAGTCCTGGTTCTCAATAAGCCTTCCCATGTCGTCGTGCAGCTGCCACGCGATCTGTATACAGCGCGGCCAGTTGTCCGTATCGGTAACGGGTGCATCCCAGCGTTTGGGTAATCCGGTGGTTTCAGTGTCAAAAATCAGGTACATAAACCGGTAAGTATTTTAGTTGGAGAATACCCGTACGGGCAGATGTCCCAAAAATACGTTATTTTAAAGAAGGATAAAAATAGATTTATCAACAGAAGGTTTGGTAATAAATCCCACAAATCCTGAATAGGATTTCAAGGTAGAGACGGAGTGCCTCCGTCTAAACATCATTGTGCTTCAGAAAGTCGCAGGCACTGCGCCTCTACATTTGGGAATTAATCTGCAATAATAAAAAAAACCACCCCGAAGGATGGTTTGATGTTATGCTTGGTAAACTGCTTAGTAGCCGCCACCACGGTTATATCCGCCGCCGCTTCCGCCACGGTTGAATCCACCGCCGCCGCCGCTTCCGCCACGGTTATTGTCTCTGTTAAAGCCACCACCGCCACCACCACTAGGTCGGTTGCTGTTAAAGCTTCTTCTCTCACCTTCCGGTCTTGGCTCAGACTTGTTTACAACAATAGCCCTACCCGATACGGTTGCACCATTCAGCTCATCGATAGCTTTTTGGCCTTCTTCTTCGTTTGGCATCTCAACAAAGCCAAAACCTTTACTCCTGCCTGTAAATTTGTCTGTAATGATCTTTACAGAATCTACTGCACCATAAGCCTCAAAAGACTCTCTTAAATCTGCCTCCTCTAAACTGAATGGAAGGCTTCCAACGAATATGTTCATACAAAAATTAATTAATTTATTTTTTCTTGTTTGTATCTCTACAAATACAAATATAATCTTATTTAGTTATAAAAAGCGCTAAAATATTATTTTAATAGAAATTTAATACATTGGCCCTTATAATATTAGCGGGACGCGCTTATTTACGGCACTACAGGCTCAATAGGCACCCTGTAAAAAACACCCTGCTGGAAGTTTACCACATTGCCATCTTCATCTTCAGCATTAAAATAGAAATTCCCTGTTATGTATCCGGCAGTAACGTTGGTTTCAGTAGGGTCGGCGCTGATGGTTATCTCACCGTTGCCTATCCCTGTGCCCGTGCTGTGGAACATTTCGATGCCATCTACTGATAATGTATAGGTGGCCTTATTGCTCTCATTTACCCCAAGCACATATACGCCCGGATCTATATTCTGTGTTTTGAGTGTTATGATCTCAAACCCATTGTCGGCTGTTATCGTAAGTGAATTGTCGCCTCCCCTGGTAGCCGAAAAGTCGGTAGCTTTCCATAGCTCATTGTCTTTAAGGCCTTGTACTGCGGGGTTGTTAAATTTCACATCTTCTTCACATGAGGTTAAAACCACCACCAGCACTATGAGTGATAAAATCTTTTTCATTATTAATTAGTTAGAAGGGGTAACTCAATTTTTACAACGACAAAAATAGTTTTTTATAGAATATATCCTAATCAAAATAGAATAAATCGAAAGAAAATTTCATATTTTTAAAAGAACACTCTCTAATTTTTCAAAAAAGCACAGAGGTATGTCTTTTGATTACTAAAGTTTTATATCTTTGCACCCTTAATTAACAGAGGTCGGGAACCTCAAAACTTAATCTAAAGATTATGCCTGTAAAAATCAGATTACAAAGACACGGTAAAAAAGGAAAACCATTTTACTGGGTAGTAGCAGCGGACAGCCGCTCTAAAAGGGACGGTAAATTCCTTGAGAAAATCGGAACGTACAATCCAAACACCAACCCTGCAACGATTGACATCAACCTTGACAGCGCTGTACAGTGGCTGCACAATGGTGCACAGCCAACCGATACTGCAAGGGCGATCCTATCTTACAAAGGAGCACTTTTGAAGCACCACCTTGACGGAGGCGTTCGCAAAGGAGCACTTACACAAGAGCAGGCTGACGAAAAATTAGCAAAATGGCTTGATGAGAAATCAGGTAAAGTTGATGCTAAAAAAGATGGCCTTTCTAAAGCAGGTGCCGATGCGAAAGCTAAAGCGCTTGAAGCTGAGAAAAAAGTAAATGAAGACCGTATCGCTGCAGCCAAACAAGCTGAAGCAGATTTAGCTAAAGCAAACGAGCCGGTAGCAGAAGAAACTGCTGGTGAAGAAACTGCTGAAGCATCTTCAGAAGAGAACACAGAAGAAACCCAGGCTTAATTTTGACGGCGCAATGCGTAAAGAAGATTGTTTCTACTTAGGCAAGATCGCCAAAAAATTCAGTTACAAGGGAGAGGTACTGGCATGGCTGGATACCGATGATCCCGGGTTTTACCAAAATATGGAATCAGTGTTTGTTGAAATCAACGATCATCTGGTTCCATTTTTTATTTTGGAATCCCGACTGCACAAAAATGATTTCCTGCGCATCCGCTTTGAGGATATTTTGAGCGAAGACGATGCCGACAGGATCATGGGCTGCGCACTCTACCTGCCCGTTACCATGCTGCCCAAGCTGGAAGGCGACAAATTTTATTTCCATGAGATCATTGGCTTTACCGCCGAGGACCAGAGGCTTGGCGATATCGGCGAAATCGTAGGGGTAAACGACACCTCGGCCCAGGCGCTTTTCGAAATAAAGAAAGGCGACATTGAGATACTCGTTCCCATGATCGACCACTTTATCGTAAAAGTGGACCGCGAAAACAAAAAGATCATCCTTAATACCCCTGAAGGATTGGTTGACCTGTACCTGAATAGTTAAAATTGTTTCAGGTTTAAAGTTTCAGGTTGCCAATAGTTGTGGAAAATCCTTCAGTTCAGGAGGTCTGTCATCTATAATCTTCTATCCAAATCAAGCGTCCTGAGTGGTAATCTAAAATCTAAAATCTGAAATCTGAAATGTTTTCCTTCAAGCAATTTACCATACAGCAGGACAAGTGCGCCATGAAAGTAGGTACCGATGGTGTATTGCTCGGGGCATGGGCTCCCGTAGGTCACAATCCTTATTCTATTCTGGACATCGGGGCAGGAACCGGGGTTATTGCACTGATGCTTGCCCAACGCAGTCATGCCGAACAGATCGACGCCCTGGAAATTGACGATGATGCCTACGAACAATGCGTGGACAATTTTGAGAATTCTCCATGGAGCGACAGGCTGTTTTGCTATCATGCAGGACTGGATGAGTTTATGGAAGAACCAGAAGATGAGTACGACCTGATCGTTTCCAACCCTCCCTTTTATACTGAAGACTATACCACAGGCGACGCACAGCGCGACAGGGCAAGGTTTGAGACATCACTGCCGTTTGAGGACCTGGCGGAGGCAGCATCGCTATTATTATCGGATGATGGTATCTTTGCGGTAATCATACCTTATAAAGAAGAGAAGAGGTTTTTGGCTATAGCCAGGGAGAATGAATTATATCCTGTAAAGATAACACGTGTAAAAGGCACGCCGGAATCGGAAACCAAACGCAGCCTCATGGCATTCTCCAGAAACGAAACTGCCACTATTGCTGCAGATGAGCTGGTGATTGAAACCTCCCGCCATATTTACACTGAAGAGTATATCTCACTCACTCAGGATTTTTACCTGAAAATGTAGACATACAGCAGAGATCCGTGTAAATTCGCCACAATCCGCGTTCCTTCGTCAATTTAGTTTATAGCAAAAAAATAAATCCCTGAACTGTAACGTTTTCGAAATATTTTTGATTAAATTTTGTAGGTAAACAGTTGTTTATTCCTAAATCCTTCCTAATTTTGTCCGTATGAAAAACAACCTGTTGCGTTTTTACTTGTGGTTATCCGTAATCCTTATCGGGGGATACGGGCAACTATACGCGCATCAGGACATTTCTGCCACAATTGGTAAAACAGGGGCAAGTGAAGATGGTGTTATTGCAGCTTCCCTCCACAACCATGCGGCACTAATCAATTATACTAAAGTTCATTTTGAAAGGCAGCAGGAAACTATTGAACTTTCGCAAAATGAGAATGAAGAGGAAGAGCTGTCTATAGATAAGCTTCTTATCAAAAAAGATATAGCGCTTAACGATTACCGTTTAAGTGCTTATTACTCCAACGCACCGGGGATTTTTACTGAAAATCCCGTAAGGCAGATACCCTCTGCAACACCTTTCCATTCCCTTTCTTCCAGGCAGTACATACTGTTCAGGGTGATCAGGATTTGATTTAACGCCGGCAGCCCGCCGGACACTCCCGTTTTTATTCATCCGTAATTGGGGCATTGCCTCCGGATGAGCACGTGTTTGCTTATACACATTCCCTTTAAATCAAATCAGAACAATCGTATAATTTAAGATATGAAGAAGATCATCATGCTTTTCAGTGTATGCGGCCTCTTGGCGCTTGCATCGTGCCACTCAGAGAAGGAGCACAAAGAAGAACAAACCGAGTTCCGTGCTACCCAGCCGGTAGTTATGGACACCATAATAAATAAAGAATATGTAGCCCAGGTAAAATCGATACAGCACATTGAGCTGAGGGCGCAGGAACGCGGCTACCTCGAGAAGATATATGTTGACGAAGGCCAGTATGTAAAAAAAGGCCAGTTGCTGTTCCAGATCATGCCAAAGCTGTATGAAGCGGAAAATGCAAGGGCGCAAGCCGAAGCCAATTTTGCCGAAATTGAATATAAGAATACTAAGAGGCTGGCCGAAAGCAACGTTGTGGCTCCCAATGAACTTGCCATGGCAAAAGCCAAACTGGACAAAGCCAAAGCCGAACTTTCCCTTACCAGCGCCCACCTGCAGTTTACCCAGATACGCGCGCCTTTCGACGGGATCATCGACCGTTTCCATGTAAGGCTGGGAAGCCTTGTAGACGAGGGCGACCTGCTTACTGAGCTATCCGACAATAGTAAAATGTGGGTATATTACAACGTGCCAGAAGCCGAGTACCTCGACATCCAGTCGAAACTCAACACCGGCAAAAAAGTAAATGTAAACCTGATGATGGCCAACAACAAACCGTTTGACTATCCGGGTGTGGTTGAGACCATCGAGGCTGACTTTAACAACGAAACTGGTAACATCGCTTTCAGGGCCACGTTCCCGAACCCAAAGAGCCTGCTAAGGCATGGTGAGACCGGCACTATTGTTATGACAGAGCCGTACAAAGGCGCGATGATCATTCCGCAGAAAGCCACTTTTGAGGTACTCGAAAAGAAATATGTATACGTGATCGACAAGAACAACGAGATCAAGTCGCGCGAGATAACCCTTGCCGGTGAACTGCCGCACATTTTCATCGTGAAAAGCGGATTATCGACTGATGATACGATCCTTCTTGAAGGCCTTCGCCTTGTAAAGGAGAATGAAAAGATCAAATACAAGCTGGAAGACCCTAAGCATGTGATTTCGCATTTAGAGCTGTACGCCGAATAACTAACACTTTAAATCGAAAAAAAAATGTTTAGCAAGTTTATACACAGGCCTGTATTTGCGATCGTTATATCCATCATGATTGTGTTCATGGGTACGCTGTCCATCTTCAGCCTGCCCACCTCGCAATTCCCCGAAATTGCCCCAACTACAGTAAATATATTTATCGCTTATCCGGGCGCAAGTGCGGATGTGCTGGTAAAATCGACGCTTATTACCTTAGAGAATGCCATTAACGGTGTGCAGGATGCACGCTATGTTGCCACCGATGCCACCAGTGCGGGTGAGGCAACCCTAAGGGTGATTTTTGAACCGGGCACCGACCCCAACCAGGCGGTTATCCGTGTGAAGACCAGGGTAGACCAGGTGATGCCATTACTTCCCGAACTGGTGCAGAAGGAAGGGGTAGTTATTACGCCTATCCAGCCCAGCATGCTGATGTACGTGAACCTCTATGCCAAAGATAAAGGCATGGACGAAAAGTTCCTGTACAACTATGCCAACGTGAAGATGATACCCGAAATCAACAGGATCAAGGGTGTGGGGCGTACCCAGATATTGGGCAGCCGTACCTACGCGATGCGCATCTGGCTGAACCCCGACCGTATGCGTGCGTACAACATCTCTGTTGATGAAGTGATGAAAGCCCTTGGCGAACAAAGCATCGTAGGCCGTCCGGGCCGTTTGGGCCAGAGTTCGGGCATCCAGGCACAATCGCTTGAATATGTACTGACCTACAAAGGCCGCTACAGTGAGCCGTCGGAATATGAAAATGTAATTATCCGCGCCAACTCCAGCGGTGAAGCCATCCGATTAAAAGATATTGGAAAGGCCGAGCTGGGCAGTGAATTCTTCGATATTTATTCGAACCTTGACGGTCACCCATCAGCATCTATTGTATTGAAGCAAAATTACGGCAGTAATGCCAGTGATGTAATTTCCGATGTGAAGGCCAAACTCGAGGAAATGAAGGAAACGTTCCCTCCGGGGATGGACTACAAGATCAGTTATGACGTGTCGCAGTTTCTTGATGCCTCCATAGAGCAGGTGATCCACACGCTAAGGGATGCGTTCATCCTTGTGGCGCTCGTGGTATTCATCTTCCTG
Source organism: uncultured Flavobacteriaceae bacterium (assembly GCA_942492845.1). Lineage (GTDB taxonomy): Bacteria > Bacteroidota > Bacteroidia > Flavobacteriales > Flavobacteriaceae > Flavobacterium. Next base: position 255,541 of record OW818646.1, read on the forward strand.
GGTGACTGGAGGTCCACGCTGATTCCTATATTAGCGGTTCCGGTATCGTTGATAGGTGCTTTCTTCGCGATGCAGATGTTTGGGCTTTCAATAAACCTTGTAACCCTTTTCGCATTGGTACTTGCCATTGGTATTGTGGTAGATGATGCGATAGTCGTCGTCGAGGCGGTGCACGCCAAGTTTGAAGAGGATCCGCACATAACGCCTTACCAAGCAGTGCAGAAAGTATTGGGCGAGATCAGCGGTGCAATCATAGCGATCACAGCGGTTATGGTTTCGGTGTTCCTTCCCATTTCATTCATGTCGGGGCCGGTGGGTACTTTTTACCGCCAGTTTTCCATCACCATGGCCAGTTCCATTGTAATTTCGGCTATTGTTGCCCTTACCCTTACGCCGGTATTGTGTGCCATATTGCTTAAAAACCACCACGGGCACGAACGTAAAAAGAATATCCTGACGAGGGGATTGGACAAATTCAATCAGGGCTTTGATAAAATGACCGGCAAGTATGTTAGCCTGCTCAGGCTTATTGTGAACAGGAAAGTGGTTACCTTCGGGGTGCTGCTGGCATTCTGCGCCGGAACGTTCTATATGAGTAAGGTGCTTCCATCCGGATTTATCCCAAGTGAAGACCAGGGTACGATCTACGCGATCATCCAGACGCCTCCGGGATCAACGCTGGAAACAACCAACCAGGTTTCGCAAAGGCTGCAGAAGATATGCGAGAAGACAGCGGGAGTAGAATCGGTTTCATCGCTTGCGGGTTATGAGATCATGACCGAAGGCCGCGGATCGAACGCCGGTACCTGCCTTATCAACCTGAAACCATGGTCCGACAGGGAACATACCGTTGTTGAGGTTATGGAAGAGCTGGAAGAAAAAACACGCGGGCTTGGCGCCAAGATCGAGTTCTTTGAGCCGCCGGCCATACCGGGCTTCGGTTCGTCAGGTGGTTTCTCGATGCGTCTTTTGGACAAGAATACCACTACCGACTATGCCGACTTCGATAAGATAAACAAGAAGTTCATGGATGAGTTGGGCAAGCGCAAGGAGCTTACGGGCCTGTTTACCTTCTTTGCGGCCAACTATCCGCAGTACGAACTGGAAATAGACAACAACCTCGCCATGCAGAAAGGTGTATCCGTAGGCGATGCCATGGAAAACCTCAACATCATGGTGGGCAGTACCTATGAGCAGGGCTTTATCAAGTTCAACCGTTTCTTTAAAGTATATGTACAGTCCGACCCGAAATTCAGGAGGCTGCCTTCGGATATCCTTAATATGTTTGTGAAGAACGACAAGGGCGAAATGGTTCCGTACTCGGCATTCATGAAACTGGTAAAAGGCCAGGGCCCGAATGAGATCACGCGCTACAATATGTACAACTCAGCGGCCATTCAGGGTCTTCCCGGTAATGGCTACACCACGGCCGATGCGATTGCTGCTGTAAAAGATGTTGCCTCCAAATTGCCGAAAGGCTATGACATTGCCTGGGAGGGACTTTCCTACGACGAAGCCAACCGTGGCAACGAGTCGGTGTACATTTTCCTTATCGTATTGGCATTTGTATACTTTGTGTTGGCAGCGCAGTACGAAAGCTTCATCATTCCGTTGGCGGTGGTATTCTCGCTTCCGGTTGGGGTATTCGGAACGTTCTTGGTGCTTCAGCTCATGGGGCTTGAAAACAACATCTACGCGCAGATCGGGCTCATCATGCTCGTCGGCCTCCTGGGTAAGAACGCGGTACTGATCGTCGAGTTCGCCGTCCAGAAGCGCCACGAAGGCTTTACGATATTTGAAGCAGCCATAGAAGGTGCCAAAGTACGTTTCCGCCCAATTTTGATGACATCGTTCGCATTCATTGCCGGGCTTATCCCGCTTATCATTGCACATGGTGCAGGCGCCATTGGTAACAAGACCATTGGTGGTGCGGCGCTGGGCGGTATGCTTTTCGGTACCGTGTTCGGGGTAATCATCGTACCTGGTTTGTACTACGTCTTTGGCTCGATGGCCGATGGAAGGAAGCTTATCAAGTACGAAGAGGACAGTTCGCTGTCGGAATCACTTGTACACCAGATAGACGATTTCTCGCATAAAGAAGAACCCGATCAAACTAAAGAAACAGAATAGCCATGGTTAAGAAGATATTATATAAAGGTGTGGCTATTGCCCTTGTGGCGATAAGCTTTACCGCCTGCAAAACCCCGGGTTTGGCGCAGCGCGAAGAAAATAAAAACGTGCCCGGCGCGTATGCGAACAGTGTGCAGGACAGCACTAATATGGGTCGTATGAAGTGGAAGGAATATTTTACCGACCCAAAACTTGCCACCCTGATAGACACCGCCCTGAAGAATAACCAGGAACTCAATATCACCATGCAGGAGATCGAGATCGCTAAGAATGAGATCCGTGCCCGCAAAGGGGAGTACCTTCCGTTTGTAGGCCTTGGTGCAGGCGCGGGTGTGGATAAAGTAGCCCGTTATACTAACATAGGTGCGATGGAAGCTACTACCGACATTAAGCCCGGCAAGGAAATGCCCGAGCCGCTACAGGATTACAGGCTGGGGCTCCAGGCCAACTGGGAGCTGGACATTTGGAAAAAGCTGCGCAATTCTAAAAAGGCCGCGGTAAACCGTTACCTCGCTACAGTAGAAGGGCGGAACTTTATGGTGACCAACCTTATAGGGGAAATTGCAGAAGCGTATTATGAACTGCTGGCATGGGACAACCAGCTCGCCATAGTACAGCAGAACATTGGCATTCAAACCAATGCGCTCGAAATTGTTAAGCTGCAAAAGGAATCCGCCAGGGTTACAGAGCTTGCCGTACAGCGTTTTCGGGCACAGGTGCTAAATACACAGAGCCTGCAATACGGCATACAGCAAAAAATTGTGGAGGCGGAAAACAGGATCAACTTTCTGGTTGGCCGTTTCCCGCAGCATGTTGACCGCAGTGCACAGCCGATTACCGACCTTGTAATGCCAATGGTGCACGCAGGATTGCCTTCGCATCTGTTGGCGAACAGGCCCGACATCCGCCAGGCAGAACTCGACCTTATGGCAGCAAAGCTCGATGTAAAAGTGGCCAGGGCAAAGTTCTATCCGTCGATAGGCATTTCGGCAGGGATAGGCTACCAGGCGTTTAATCCATCCTATATTTTCAAGCCACAGTCGCTGATGTACAACCTTGCGGGCGACCTGATGGCACCCATTGTGAACAGGAATGCGATAAAGGCAGAATACTACAGCGCTAACAACAAGCAGGTACAGGCGGTGTATAACTACGAGAAAGCCATCCTTAACTCCTATATAGAGGTTGCCAACCAGCTATCGCGGGTAGGAAACCTCGAAAAGAGCTACGGGCTGAAGGCACAGGAAGTAGAAGCGCTGAACCAGTCGGTAAACATTTCGAACGACCTGTTCAAGTCGGCCCGTGCTGACTACATGGAAGTGCTGATGACGCAGCGGGACGCACTGGAATCGAAGTTCGACCTTATAGAAACAAAATTACAACAGATGGAAGCAATGGTTGCCATTTATCGTTCACTGGGCGGCGGGTGGAACTAAATAACTTTTGTTTGGTTGGTTTTGAGGGTGAAGCCTCCGCAGTTGCGGGGGCTTCTTTTTTATAGTGATAATTATTTGTAATAAATTAAAAGTGTGTTCGTTGATTAATTATATTTAACAAAAAATTGCCCAGATTTGTACCAAAAGCTACTAGTTAATTCAAGTTGCTAGTTAGAAAATAAAAAAGTAAGCATCAAAAGTGAGAAATTTGGTTTACCACAACTAAACACCCACTGTTATGATGCTTACAAGAGACAAAATTATTTCAATTTTTTGTTTAATTGATGATATTTTAAAAGGAATTGGACATAAGGAAGATACGAGGCGGCAAGTAAGTGATAGTGAGATTATATTGACTGCCATTGTTTCTTCAACGAGTTTTTATGGCAACCATTCTTCTGCGATTGAATTTGTAAAGCAGTATGGTTTTATCCCTAATATGCTTGACAAGAGCAGATTTAACAGGCGCCTTCATAAAGTTGGAAGGTTGCTTTATGATTTATTCGAAATAGTAAGTGACTATTTTAAAGATTTTTGTTGTGAGCTGCATTATATTGTTGATTCTTTCCCTGTTGCAGTGTGCAATAACATGAGGATTGCAAATTGTAAGATGCTTAAGGATAAGAAATGGAGGGGCTATACCGCAAGCATGAGGAGTTATTTTTATGGAGTAAAAGTGCAGTTGCTTACAACAAAAGACGGCATCCCCATAGCTTTCCATTTCACTCCGGGCAAGACAGCCGATGCAAAAGCATTAGGGAAAATGATTGACAAATTGCCCGCAGAATCTTCAATATATGGGGATAGCGCCTATTTGGATTATGGTTTGGAAGACAGTGCTTTTGCCCGGAAAGCCATCTTATTAAAAATCCAAAGGAAATCAAATTCTAAAAGAGTAGATACATTAGATCAAAAAAATGAGAAATTGAAAATGAGAAAAAGAGTCGAGACAACTATCAGTGATATTAAAAAACTGTTCCCAAGAACAATACACGCGGTTACACTGGACGGCTTTCTAATAAAGCTGACTCTGTTTATTTTTGGATTACAATTGAACAAAGCTATTAACTAGCAACTTGAATTAGTTAATTGTAGTTGGAAAGTAGAAGAAGAAATCGAAGATTCGAAAGACAGGTCGCAGAATGCAAAATATAAGATCTATTATAACGGTATTTCTGGAGCTATAGCTTATTATCACGGGCAATACTGGCCCGACAGGTTAACGGCGCAATAGACACGGGAATTATGACCGGCTGACCTGAGAAGCAACATTTAACCGTACACTCATACACCCGGTAGATGAAATGCTCGCCATCAGGCGTATATTTGTAGCACAGTATAGAATATGACCGCTACAGGGATTTCTCAACATCAGCCTCAATCACTACAGCAACTTTGTTAGGAACTGGATATACCAGAATACTCCAATTGGCCATGAATGGAAAAATATACATTTCGAAACCAACACATTTTACACCGTCATTTTATGACATATCGGTAATCGATACTCCCGACAACTCATTGATACTGACGTTCAGCAATTTGATATAAAAGAATTTTCGCGTGGCATTTATGTAATCAGCATTTCTGCTTCCGACGGCAAAGTTTATACCGAGAAACTCGTAGTACAGTAACCCTGGTAAAACAACCAACAAAAGCACTTGCCGCGGCAGGTGCTTTTTTATTTGTATTTTTGCAAAAACTTTCGCTGTGATCACCGCACCCGACATATTTGCCATATCCTCCAAAAAAGAGTTTGAGAAGATAACCCTCAAAGTGTTCCGCCATCAGTATGACAACAATGTGGTGTACCGCGACTTTTGCGGTTTTTTGGGCAGGGAAAAGCAGAATGTGAAGTCGGTAAAGGAGATACCGTTCCTGCCCATACAGTTTTTTAAGACGCATGAGGTTGTGAGTTCGGAAGATCCCGTACAGGTTACTTTTACCAGCAGCGGGACAACCGGCATGGCTACAAGCCGCCATTTGGTTACCGACCTGAATTATTACGAGCAGAGCTTCAGGCTGGCGTTTTCGCAGTTCTATGGCAACATTGAGGACTATGCCGTACTGGCGCTCCTCCCCTCCTATCTCGAGCGCGAAGGGTCATCGCTCATTTACATGGTGAAAGACCTGATACAGCGCTCCAACAACCCCGACAGCGGCTTTTACCTGCACAACTACGACGAGCTGATTACCAAACTGACAACTCTTGACGCAGGGGGGCAGAATGTACTGCTCATCGGCGTGACGTATGCCCTGCTCGACCTAATCGAAAGGCAGGATTTCAAACTTACGAATACCATCATCATGGAGACCGGTGGCATGAAGGGCCGCCGCCGCGAAATGATACGCGAAGAGTTGCACGAAGTGCTGTGCAAAGGTTTTGGAGTAAGTAAGATCCATTCGGAGTACGGCATGACCGAACTACTGTCGCAGGCATACTCGCTTGGTGATGGTATTTTCGAATGCCCCCCGTGGATGGACATCCTGATACGCGACACTGAAGATGCCCTTACGTATATTGATTACGGGAAGACCGGCGGCATCAATGTGATCGACCTGGCCAATATCAATTCGTGTTCGTTTATCGCCACCCAGGATTTGGGCAAAAAATATCCGAACCAGTCATTTGAAGTTTTGGGCCGGTTTGACAACTCGGATATCCGGGGGTGTAATTTGATGGTAATGTGACAAAAAAATTCACTTTTTATACAACGGAATGAATTGTTCCATTTGCACTCACTTAAAATCGTACTCCCTACCCTAAAAAGTCACCCGTCAAAATGACAAGGCGCACCATAAATCATATAAAAAAAGGAGCTTTTCAGCCCCTTTAATTATTTTACCGTGATGACAAAGTATTTCTTCTTTCCATGCTGCACCAAAATGTATTTTCCGAGGATAATATCTCTATCGGAAAGCGAGTAACCCTCCGCGATTTTCTCTTTATTTATCGAAATGGAATTAGCGGCAACCGCCTCCCTCGCCTTTCCGCGTGATGGGAATATAGTGGTAGTATCTGCAAGGGCAAGCACAATATCAATGCCTTCCTGTAGTTGTTCACGCGAAACCTCAGCGCCCATGAACTCCCCGAAAATATCGGTAAAAAACGCTTCGCTTTCATTCTCCAAATCCTCACGGTTAAAGTTGGAGAACGCAAAAACCGATTTCTTTGCTGCTTCTTCAAAATCCTCTTTGGAGTGCACAAATACGGTTACCTCTTCAGCGAGTTTTTTCTGCAATACCCTCATATGCGGTGCGGTTGCATGCTCTTCGATCAGGGCATCAATCTCCTCTTTAGGAAGGAATGTAAATATCTTAATGTACTTTTCGGCATCGGCATCGCTGGTATTTAGCCAGAACTGATAGAACTTGTACACCGATGTCTTATCGGCATCCAGCCAGATATTTCCGCCTTCGGACTTGCCGAATTTTGAGCCGTCAGCCTTTGTAATCAGCGGACAGGTCATGGCATAAGCTTTCGCGCCCTCGCCGTTCATGCGTCGCACCAGTTCAGTACCTGTAGTGATATTGCCCCACTGGTCGCTGCCACCCAGCTGCAGCAGGCAGTTGTAGTGTTTATGCAGGTGGTAAAAGTCGTAGCCCTGTATCAGCTGGTAGGTAAATTCGGTGAATGACATACCGGACCCGGCTTCACCTGTAAGGCGCTTTTTCACCGAATCTTTTGCCATCATGTAGTTTACGGTGATACGCTTGCCCACATCGCGCACAAACCCAATGAACGAGAACTCCTTCATCCAGTCGTAGTTGTTTACAAGCACCGGGGCATTGGCTTCGGTTGAATTAAAATCAAGGAAACGCGACAGCACCCCTTTGATACCGGCAACGTTTTTTTCCAATGCGGCTTCGTCCAGCAGGTTACGCTCATCCGACTTACCCGATGGGTCGCCTATCATACCTGTCGCGCCGCCCACAAGGGCAATAGGCTTATGTCCGCATTTTTGCAGGTGTACCAAAATGATGATGGGGACCAGGCTGCCAATGTGCAGTGAGTCGGAAGTAGGGTCAAAGCCAATATAGGCAGTAGTCATCTCCTTGTTCAGCTGTTCCTCGGTTCCCGGCATACTATCGTGTACCATGCCCCTCCATTTCAGTTCTTCTACAAAATTTTTCATATCTGATTTTTAATAAGGTGCAAAAATACAAACCTATGTGAAAAAACAGGAAGAAATACCCATAAATGCGCCGTAAAAAGTAAATTTGCACTTATGATATTAGTAACCGGGGGTACAGGATTGGTAGGCGCGCATTTGCTGTTACAGCTAACAGCCGATGGCGGGCGCGTACGTGCGCTGTACCGAAGCAAATCTTCACTAGAAAAAACCAAAAATCTTTTTACCCATTACGGAAAACAGGAACGGTTCGACAGCATTGAATGGGCAAAGGGCGACATGATTGACGTGCCGTCGCTGGAAGAGGCATTTCAGGGAATCGATTACGTATACCACTGTGCGGCATACATATCCTTTGATCCCGGAGATGAGGAGCAGATACGCAAAGTGAATATAGAGGGCACTGCCAACATGGTGAACCTGTCGCTGGCTTATGGCGTAAAGAAGTTTTGCCACGTAAGCTCGATAGCTGCTTTGGGCGACACTAAAGAAGATGGCGATACCATTACCGAGGAGACCGATTGGAACCCCGAGGTACGGCATGGCGACTATGCGCTTGCCAAATACGGCGCCGAAATGGAAGTGTGGCGGGCGTGGCAGGAAGGCTTAAAGGTAGTGGTAGTAAACCCGGGGCTGATATTTGGCTATGGCTTTTGGGACCAAGGCACCGGTGCGATACTGCGGGCGGTGCATAAGGGGCAGTATTTTTACACCCATGGCACGTGCGGAATGGTTACTGTTGAAGATGTGGTCAACATTATGCTGCTGCTGATGGCATCGGACATATCGGGCGAGCGCTATATACTGACATCGGAAAACCTGTCGTATAAAGAGATGCTGGATTGTATTGCAGATGGAATGCGGAAAAAACGTCCATCGGTATATGCTACAAAACTTATGGCATCTGTGGGATGGCGGATGGATTGGCTACTATCGAAACTTTTGATGCGAAAGCGAATGCTCACACGCGGGATGGCCCGATCTTCCTATGCTACGGACAAATATTCTAATGAAAAGATAATTACCGCAACAGGCTATACTTTTGCCCCGATTAAGCCTGCACTGGAAAAGCTTAGTCAGTTTTATTCACGTCAGTTTTTATAGTTCTTGTGCGAGGCCTGATCTTTGGCCCTGATGAATCACTTTTACCTGTCGGGTTGATCGTATCTTCCTTCTTTTTAATGCCGTACTTCACTTTATCCTTCTCGATCCGTGCGGCAACTTTTTTTTGGATGCCTTCATAAAGGTCCAGATCCGAAGCATAGAACTCATGGCTGCGTGCAAATGTAAGGCTATCTGTTTTATACTTCTTGAATAAATAATTTTTAGCCTGCACTTTATTTCTATCCAAAACCTGTGGGGTGAATGAATTTATGGCCTGCAGGATCGTGATATCATAAAGCATATCCACCATTTTACCTTCCGGCAAAAGGTTGTCGGGCTTTTCGGCAACTTCTCCCCGGCAGGAGAAAAGCAGCGCAAATGATGCTATGTATAGGAATTTTTTCATTTTTACCTGTCAAACAAAAGCCTTTCGCCGCAGCGTACATCCTTAACTTTAAAATTATTATACACCATGGATCCGTTTACAAAGGTATGCGTTATCCTTGACTTAAAGTTAACCCCTTCGAATGGTGACCATCCGCATTTGTATAAAATATTCTCTTTCTTCACGTTCCACGGCAGGCCGGGATTTACGATAACAAGGTCGGCATAGTAGCCTTCCCTTATGAATCCGCGCTTTTCGATCCTGAACAATTTGGCCGGGTTGTGGGCCATTTTCTCCACGATCTTCTCTACCGATATTTTTTTCTGGTGGTAGGCTTCAAACATTGCTACTACAGCGTGCTGTACCAGCGGCCCTCCCGAAGGCGAGCTTGTATATGGGTTTTTCTTTTCGTCCAAAGTATGGGGCGCGTGGTCGGTAGCCACTACATCGATCCTGTCGTCCAACAGTGCATCCCAAAGCGCCTGGCGGTCTTCTGCGGTTTTCACTGCAGGGTTCCATTTGATGAGTGCGCCTTTCTTTTCATAATCGGCATCGCTGAACCAAAGATGGTGAATGCATACTTCGGCAGTAATCTTTTTGTCCTCCAGTGGAATTTTATTAGTAAAAAGTTCGGTTTCCTTTGCTGTTGACACATGGAAAACGTGCAGCCTTGCGCCTGTTTTTTTAGCCAGCTCCACAGCTTTGGACGATGAAATGTAGCAAGCTTCGGCGCTTCGTATCTGAGGGTGGAATTTCACCGGAATATCGTCGCCGTACTCTTCCTTATATTTTTCAAGATTTTGGCGGATGGTAGCCTCATCTTCGCAATGTACTGCAATAAGCATTGATGTGCTGCTGAATATCTTTTCGAGCACAGCCTCATCATCCACCAGCATATTCCCTGTAGATGACCCAAGGAAAAGCTTTAAGCCCGGCACGTTCTTTGAGTTGGTTTTGAGAATCTCTTCGAGATTGTCGTTGGTACCGCCCATCATAAAGCCGTAATTGGCGTACGATGATTCAGATGCCCTTTGATATTTCTCTTCCAGAAGTTCCTGGGTAACGGCATTAGGCACCGTGTTGGGCTGCTCTATGAATGAGGTAATGCCCCCCGCAACGGCTGCGCGCGACTCGGTCTCGATAGTACCTTTATGCGTAAGCCCCGGTTCGCGGAAATGCACCTGGTCGTCAATGGCACCCGGTATCAGGAAACTCCCTTCGGCATCAATTATCTTTACATCCGAAAATTTCGCACTAATGCTTTCGGCGATTTCTTTAATAAACCTGTCTTCAATTAAAAGATCGCCTTCAAAAATGGCTCCTTCATTTACAATTTTGGCATTCTTAATTAAAATCCTGTTCATTTATCTCTTATAGTCTGTTTAGCAATTTTTTCATACGCAACGATATCACCCCAAGAATGGCCTCCTTAAAAATGGCACCGCTCATCTTGGACTCCCCCCTGGTGCGGTCGGTAAATATTATCGGCACCTCTACAATATTAAATCCATTAGCGTAGGCGCGGTATTTCATTTCGATCTGAAAGGCATAACCCACAAATTTTATCCTGTCGAGGTTAACGCTTTCCAGCACTTTCCTCTTATAGCACACGAATCCGGCAGTGGTATCCCTTATCGTCATGCCTGTAACCGCCCTTACATACGACGATGCATAATAGGACATCAGCACACGGCTAAGCGGCCAGTTAACCACATTTACGCCGGTTACATAACGCGAACCTATGGACATGTCGGCGCCTTTTTTGCAGGCATCATAAAGCTTTTCAAGGTCGGTGGGGTTATGCGAGAAATCGGCATCCATCTCAAAAATATAATCATACTTCCTGCTTATGGACCACCTAAACCCATGTACATAGGCCGTCCCCAACCCGGATTTGCCTGCCCTTACTTCCAGGAACAGCCTCTCGCAATATTCCTGTTGCATATCCCGTACTTTTTGAGCGGTACCGTCGGGTGAACTGTCATCCACGATCAGCACATCAAAAACCTTATCAAGCGAGAACACTGCCCTTATGATAGGCTCAATATTTTCAATTTCGTTATAAGTAGGGATTATAACAATGCCATCGCTCATTTGACCCGCTGAATTTTTGTGCAAAAATAACGTATTTCTAACGTGCAAAAGCATAATTAAAGTATAATTAAATAATGCAATGCAAAAAATAGTAATTTTGCATCATGGAAGATTTCGTTTTAAATGCAAGGGCAATAGGCAGCAAGGATTGGGCAACCATACTATTTGTGGTGTGCTTTGGCCTCATTGCCATTAATAAGGCTGTCTTCGAAACGAGGTTTACCGAGTTTATCCGGCTTGCCGTCTCGGACAAATATACCAAGATCTACAAGGACAGCGGCAACCTGCTGAGCTGGTTTACCATATCCTTTTTTTTCATCCAGGTAATCTCCTTTACCTTTCTCCTGCAGTTCCTCCTCAGCTATTTCGACCTGGCCGAGAAGACTAACTGGGTATCGTTCATACAGCTCTTTACTTTTATCGCAGTTTTTATCCTTGCCAAGTTCCTTATTGAGAAAATAATAGCCACTTCATTCAACATCGAGGAGTTCAACGAGCAGTTCAACCTGCATAAGGTGAATTACAGGACGTATATCGGGCTGCTATTGCTCCCTGTAAATGTTGTGTTGTTCTACAACGACACCATCCATCCTGTTGTATTATACGTAATTATTACCCTTATATTAACAGCAAGTGTCTTTTCATACCTTATTTCATTAAGGATATATCAAAATTTGATACTGGGCAAATTGTTTTATTTTATTTTGTATCTTTGCGCACTTGAAATAGCACCCTATTATTTCATGTATTATTGGTTTACAAAAAGTTAGTAAAGAATTGCCATTATATGAAAGTGAAAACTATCCTGGTTTCGCAGCCTGAACCTAAAGTAGAGAACTCCCCCTACTTCGAAATACAGCAAAAATTAAAAGTAAAAGTGGATTTCAGGCCATTTATCCACGTTGAGGGTGTAAGTGCAAAAGACATAAGGACGCAAAAGATCGACCTGAACAATTTCACCGCGATAATACTTACCAGCAAGAACTCCATAGACCACTTTTTCCGTGTGGCAGAAGAGATGCGCTTCAAAGTTCCCGAAAACATGAAATACTTCTGCCAGAGCGAGGCCATTGCCTTTTATCTCCAAAAATATGTAGTGTACAGGAAAAGAAAAATATATGTTGGACAGAAGGATTTTGCCGACCTCTCACCGCTAATCAAAAAATACAAAGACGAGAAATTCCTCCTGCCTGCATCGGACCAGCTGAACTTCGACATACCGCAAACACTGAACAGCCTGAAAGTGGACTGGATTCCGGGAACATTCTACAAAACAGTAATGAGCGACCTTACCGACCTGAAAGACGTTTATTATGACGTACTCGCATTCTTCAGCCCCACAGGAATCAAATCATTGTTCAAGAACTTCCCCGATTTCCAGCAGAACGACACTCGCATAGCGGTATTTGGGCTTACTACCCAAAAAGAAGCGGTAGAGCACGGCCTTAGGGTAGACATTATGGCCCCGACACCGGAAACCCCATCAATGACCATGGCGCTCGAGAAATACATCACCAAAGCAAATAAAGAGAAGTAAGAAATTATTTCTTAAATAAAAAAAGGAGAGAGATAACGGCAAAACGTATCTCTCTCCTTTTTTTATTCAAGAAATGCAGGTGATTCAATATGGTATCGTACGATCTTTATATCTTCTTCAGCATCCTCTCTAAGCATTTCTAAGGTGACAATCGCTTTATCCTTCTCATATACCAGCTCATACACACATAAATATTCTGTTCTTGCATTAGTACCGGCAATATCCTTTGTCTTGCATTCGAGCAGTTTGTTGCTTTTAAATTCACCCAACTTATTTGACATCACAGCATAGTGCTTATGCATTTTCTCAACAGGAGTAACCTTGTGGAACTCCTCGCTGAACAATTTATCGGCCTCCGTATAATTCTGCTCTATTTGTGCTACGAATAATTTATTTGCAATTTTTTTTGCATCTTCCTGATCATGATAATCATTGGAACTGGTTGCATTAAATGTGCAACTCATCAATAAAAGGCAAATACCTGAAAGAATACTAAATTTCATGGTTATAAATTTGATCGTGATAAAGTTAATAAACTTTACAAAAAAATATTGTATTGGGCAGAAAACAAAAAACTGCCCTTTTAACGGGGCAGTCTTTCTTTCCAAAAAACATCTATTCTAAAATTCACATTATGCCAACGGTCCGCCGGCCATAATTTCATCATTGGCAAATTCCTCGAATTTTGCAAAGTTTTTCCTGAATGCCGCAGCCAGTTCAAGGGCTTTTGCATCATAAGCCTCCTTATCTTCCCAAGTATTTCTGGGGTTAAGTATGTCAGAAGGCACATCAGGGCAGCTTTGTGGCTTGGCAAGGCCAAATACAGTATGGTCCTTGTATTCCACATTATCAAGTTCGCCATTCAGGGCAGCAGTGATCATCGCCCTTGTATATTTTAATTTCATCCTTTGGCCGGTGCCATAAGCGCCCCCGGACCATCCGGTATTGATAAGCCAGACGTTTACGCCCGAATCTTTCATCTTTTTAATCAGCATTTCGGCATATTTCGCCGGGTGCAGCGGCATGAATGGTGCACCGAAGCATGCGGAGAAATTCGGTTGCGGCTCGGTAACGCCAGCCTCTGTTCCGGCAACTTTGGCCGTATAACCCGAAATGAAGTAGTACGCCGCCTGTCCCGGTGTCAGTTTAGAGATCGGGGGCAGGATACCAAATGAGTCGGCGCTCAGGAAGAAGATATTCTTAGGATTATCCCCTATCGAACCCGGCTGCAGGTTGTCGATGTGATAAATAGGGTAGCTGACACGCGTGTTTTGCGTAATAGAGCTGTCGGTATAATCCACCTCATTAGTACCCGCTTTGAAGACCACATTCTCCAGTATTGCACCGCGCCTTATCGCCCTGAAGATATCCGGTTCGGTTTCTTCGGTAAGGTTGATCACTTTGGCATAGCAACCCCCCTCAAAGTTGAAAACGGTGTTCTCGTTGGTCCAGCCATGCTCATCGTCGCCTATCAGCTTGCGCTTAGGGTCGGCAGACAGGGTAGTCTTACCTGTACCTGAAAGCCCGAAGAAGATGGCAGTATCGCCTCCTTCACCCACATTGGCACTGCAGTGCATAGGGAATGTATCTTTAAAAACGGGGAGGATAAAGTTAAGCGCAGAGAAGATACCTTTCTTCATCTCACCGGTATAACCGGTACCACCTATAAGTGCAATCTTTCTAGTAAAGTCAAGTATGGCAAAGTTATGGGCGCGTGTACCGTCTACAGCAGGGTCGGCCATAAATCCAGGTGCACATACTACGTGCCACTCCGGTGTAAATTCATCAAGCTCATGTTCTTCCGGGCGAAGAAACATATTATAACAGAAAAGGTTGGACCATGCGGTTTCGGTAACCACTCTTACGTTCATGCGGTAATTTTCATCCGAGCAAACATAGCTGTCACGAACAAACACCTCTTTCCCTGAAAGGTAAGCAGCCACTTTTTTATGAAGCGCATCGAATCTGTCGCTGTCAAAAGGCAGGTTTACATTGCCCCACCATACTTTATCTTCGGTTATGCTGTCCTTAACTATAAAACGGTCCTGGGGTGACCTTCCGGTAAATTCGCCTGTATTGATCGCAAGTGCACCTGTAGCGCTCTCTACCCCTGGCCTTTTTCAATCGTAATATCGTGAAGCTCATCCGGCGACAGCTGATATTTTACAGTAGCATCTTTAATCCCTAAGTTTTCTAACGAAATCGTTTTCGTGAAAAGGCCGTAATTATCCATACTTTTTACAATGAGTTGAGTTGTTTCAAAGGGCAAATGTAAAAAATAATTTATTACAAAATAAGAATTTGCATAAAATTTATCCCTTTCGCTTCATTATATTTAAAAATAATACTGCCCATGCCACTATTAATAATAATCCTCCAACAGGTGTAATAAACCCAATTTTCCTGAAATCAAAGGAAAATAGCGTATTGCACGCTAAAAAGTATATCGAAAATGAGAAAAACAAAACGCCGACTACAACAAGCCACAGAATGGCTTTCTTTGCCTTTTCGGAAACCAGGGATGTAGTGCCAATAAAAAGCAGGAACAGCGCGTGGTACACTTGGTAGCGTACACCTGTTTCAAAGACTATTACCTGTGCCGGATCTATAAGTTCTTTGAGCCCGTGTGCGCCAAAAGCGCCAAGAATTATCCCTATTGCACCCAAAACCCCTGCTGTAGCTATTATTTTTCTATCCATCCTGTTTCGATTTGGATGTAAAGTTAAAAAGTTTTCACGCAATTAACACCCGAAAAGTTTTCAGGATTATAACATTTGACTACTTTCGTGTTATAATTGGGAAAACACAACTATGAGGAATATTTTGATTATTGGCGCGGGCCGTTCAGCCTCGTCATTAATAGAATACCTGTTGAATAAGTCGGAGGCCGAAAACCTCCATATTACGATAGGCGACCTTTCGGCTGAGCTGGCACAGCGCAAGACCAAAGGGCACCCGAGGGCTTCGGCCATCACGTTTGATATTTTTGACGAAAACCAGCGTAAGGAAGAGATAAGCAAGGCCGACGTGGTAATATCCATGTTGCCTGCCCACCTGCATTTTGAGGTAGCCAAAGACTGTATTGCCTATAAGAAACACATGGTTACGGCTTCCTATATAAGCCCCGCCATGCAGGATCTTGACGAGCAGGTAAAAGCCAACAACCTTATTTTCATGAATGAGATTGGCCTTGATCCCGGCATTGACCACATGAGCGCCATGAAGATCATCGAAGAGATAAGGGACAAAGGCGGCAAAGTACTACTATTCGAATCGTTTTGCGGGGGCCTTGTAGCCCCGGAAAGCGACAACAACCTTTGGAATTACAAGTTTACATGGAACCCACGCAATGTTGTGCTTGCCGGACAGGGCGGCGCGGCAAAGTTCATACAGGAAGGAACTTACAAGTACATACCTTATAATAAATTATTCCGCCGTACCGAGTTCATGGATGTAGAAGGCTACGGGCGTTTTGAAGGCTATGCCAACCGCGATTCCCTCAAGTACCGTAGCGTATACGGGTTGGATGATGCCCTGACATTGTACCGCGGCACACTCCGAAGGGTAGGATTTTCCAAATCATGGAATATGTTCCTCCAGCTGGGCATGACTGACGATACGTATGTGATGGAAGATTCGGAAAACATGAGTTATCGCGAGTTTACCAATTCGTTCCTGCCCTACCATCCTACCGATTCTGTTGAACTGAAATTAAGGCACAGCCTGAAAATTGACCAGGATGACATACAGTGGGACAAATTAGTAGAATTGGACCTGTTTAATGATGATAAAATAGTTGGGCTCCGAAATGCCACGCCGGCACAAATACTTGAAAAGATTTTGTCGGACAAATGGACCCTGAAACAGGACGACAAGGACATGATCGTGATGTATCACAAGATCGGTTATTTGCTTGATGGCAAAGAGCAACAAATTGATGCTACGATGGTTTGCATAGGCGATGACCAGACCTATACCGCAATGGCAAAGACCGTAGGCCTCCCTGTGGCTATGGCAGCATTGCAAATACTCAACGGAAACATAACAACTCCCGGCGTGCAGCTTCCGCTAAAAAAGGAAGTGTACCTGCCTATATTAAGTGAGCTTGAAAATTTTGGGGTTGTCTTTAATGAAAAGCATGTTCCGTACCAGGGGTATAACCCTGATAATGTGGCAAGCTAGCCCCACTTAACTAACCCAAACTCCGAAACCTCCCGCTAACTACGGGAGGTTTCACTTTTTACGGCCATTCTATTTTTAATCGATACTGATTCTTTATATTTGACTATAAATTGTAAGCCATGAAGATCAATTCACTACAAATAGAAATCGATGGTATTGACAAGGAGATACTCCGCTACCTCATGGACGATGCACGCAAACCCATTTTGCAGATAGCTTCTAAAATAGGGATATCTGGTGCGGCCATCCACCAACGCCTGCGTAAACTGGAGCAAGCCGGAGTGATAGCAGGATCGCAGTTTGTTGTAGACACAAAAGTATTGGGTTACAGCACCATGGCTTTTGTGGGCATCTACCTCGAAAAGGCCTCCATCAACTCCGAAGCCGTGAAAGAATTGCGCAAGATACCCGAAGTGTTGGAGTGCCATTATACCACGGGGAACTGGTCGATACTCATCAAAATCATTTGCCGCGACAATGAGCACCTGATGCAATTGCTTAACAACAAGATACAGCCAATAAAAGGGGTATCGCGAACAGAAACATTCATATCACTGGACCAGCAGATTGAGAGGCAGATACAGTTGTAATTGATTATTTTTTATTTTATATTTATTATTGAGCTACATCCATCCCGATAGCCTCGTTATCCCGGGGACGAATAACTGCAGCCGTAAAAAAAAAATTTGAAAGCAGTTTCCTTTCTGGGTTGTGAACTAAAAAAAACCGCTATGTTTCCATAACGGTTTTGTGGATAATATATAGAAAGGCTTAATCCCTTGAACCTCCGAATATCCTGAGTCCGAAGTACACCAGCATTGCCAGTGAGCCGATTGCGGCAACGACATAGGTACGGGCTGCCCATTTCAGTGAGTCCTCAGCACCGGCATATTCCTGCTGTGTTACTACATTTTTACTCTTTAACCAAGCCAGGGCACGGTTGCTGGCATCATATTCTACAGGGAGGGTAATGAAGGTGAACACCGTTGTAATGGCATATAATACAAACCCTGCAACAGCCATATAATAACCGATGCCCATTTGTGCGCCCGCAGCTATTGCAATACCTATAAATAAAAGTATCTGCGACAAGTTGGACGATACATTTACCATCGGCACCATTTTGGAGCGGAATGCCAGCATACTGTATGCCGTGGCGTGCTGTACCGCGTGGCCTACCTCGTGTGCGGCTACCGCCGCTGCTGCTGCGTTACGCTGGTTATACACCGCCTCGCTCAGGTTTACGGTTTTATCCATGGGGTTATAATGGTCGGTCAGTCGGCCCGGGGTTGAAATGACCCGTACATCATAAATTCCGTTATCCTGCAGCATTTTCTCTGCAATCTCCGCGCCGCTCATGCCGTTGCGAAGGTGCACCTTCGAATAATGCGCAAACTTGCTTTTCAGCCTTGCGCTTACCGCAAAACTAACCAGGGCGATTAGGCCCAGGATAATATAATATTCAATACCTATGTACATTTTACTTCGTTTTTTATTGATTTACATAAAGCTAATCAAATTATGAACCAATGTGTGCTAACGAAAGGTTAATGCCATTTTGACGGTTTAGCTGACGGAATTGCAGTTGAACGTAATTCAACATAGTGTAGAAACGCATTGAATGCGTCTTTTTACCATTTTTAAGACTTTACGCGAGACGCAGGCACTGCGCCTCTACGCCGAACGTTAAAAAACAAAACTCCGGAAAGAATGATCTTTCCGGAGTTCCAACCTGCAAGGTTTTAAACAACCTTGTAGGTTTCGTTTTTGTAGTCATACCTACAAGGTCTCAAAGACCTTGCAGGAAATGCGTTACCCCACAATATTTATGATCCTGCCCGGTACCACGATCACCTTCTTCGGTGCCTGGCCACCCAGCTGCTGCTGCGTGCGTTCGTCGGCGAGGATGGTTTTTTCGATATCGGCTGCGCTCATGTCCATGGGCAATTCGATAGTAAAGCGCGTCTTGCCATTGAACGACACCGGGTATTCCTTGCTGCTTTCCACCAAATATTCCGGGTTGAATAATGGGAACGGCACCTGCGAGATGCTGCCCTGGTGGCCCAGTCGGTGCCAAAGCTCCTCGGCGATGTGCGGCGCATACGGCGATATTAATATGGCAAGCGGCTCGAGAATCACGCGTTCGTGGCAGTTCATGGCGGTAAGCTCGTTGACCGCGATCATAAAGGAACTCACCGAGGTATTGAATGAGAAGTTCTCGATATCGTCCTGCGTTTTCTTAATCGTTTTGTGAAGGACTTTATACGCCTCCTTACTACCCGGATTGGCCGTAACGATAAGCCCGTTATCATCAAAATACAGTTTCCATAGCTTTTTCAGGAAGCCTGAAACACCCGTAATACCCGCAGTATTCCATGGTTTGGCCTGCTCGAGCGGACCGAGGAACATTTCGTATAATCTCAATGTGTCGGCGCCGTATTGTTCGCAGATCAAATCAGGTGTAACTACATTGTATTTGGATTTCGACATTTTCTCGACTTCGCGGCCAACGATATACTTCCCGTTGTCTTCTGTAATGAAAATAGCACCCTTATAGTCCTGATTTAAAGGGTGATTTTTGAAACTTTCAATATCTAATTCGTCTGAAGCGTTTATTAATGAAACATCCGCATGTATTGGATCAAATGAAATCCTAGTCTTTATATCAGCTGAAGGTTTCTCAAATCTACCTGTGATATTTAATTTATTCGAACCATCATGTAAATCCTCAAGATCATATTTGCTCGGTATTAAAAATAAACCGTTTTCAATTTCATCCCTTTCTTCTGCCTTAACTAAGTCGTATAAACTTTTAGATACTGTTTCAAGATCATCCCCTTTTTCAATTGAATCTTTAATATTCTTAGAAACTAATACTCCCAAATTTCTAGAACTACCTGACATTTGAGTTGGACTGTGTTGTATCTCGAAACCTAAACTCAACCTATACACAAAAGCACTCATCCCCAATATCATTCCCTGGTTGATCAGCTTTTTAAACGGCTCTTCCTTAGTTATAAAACCCCTGTCTTTTAAAAATTTGCTCCAGAAACGGCTGTACAATAAGTGGCCCGTAGCATGCTCGCTGCCGCCAATGTACAGGTCAACATCCTGCCAGTAGGCTTCGGCTTTATCCGAGATGAACTCATTGTCGTTCTGCGGGTCCATGTACCTTAGCCAGTACCATGAGCTGCCTGCCCATCCCGGCATGGTGTTGAGTTCCAATGGGAATACGGTTACGTTATCAATCAGGTCATTCGAAACCACTTTGTTTTCAGCGATGCTCCATGCCCATTCACGCGAGTTGCCCAATGGCGGCTGCCCGTCTTCCGTTGGTAAATATTTTTCGACATCCGGAAGGCGGATTGGCAAATGCTCCTTATCGATCATTTGCGGCATATCGTTCACGTAATATACCGGGAACGGTTCGCCCCAGTACCGCTGGCGGCTGAACACAGCATCACGCAGGCGGTAGTTCGTCTTGCCGCTGCCCTGCCCAATTCCTTCCAAAGCCTCTATCACAGCTTTAGTTGCCTTTTTATAATTCATCCCGTCAAGGAAATCGGAATTGATCAGTTTCACGTTGTCCTTCGACCCATAAGCCTCTTCCGAAATATCCACATCGTCGAATATGTTCTTTATTTCAATTCCAAAATGCTTTGCGAAATCATAGTCACGTTGGTCCCCCGCGGGAACGGCCATTACCGCACCTGTTCCGTAGCCGGCCAGTACGTAGTCGCCTATCCATACCGGGATCGGCTCTTTCGTAAACGGATGTTCGGCATACGCCCCGGTGAATACGCCCGAAATGGTCTTTACATCGGCCATACGGTCGCGTTCGCTGCGTTTAGCTGTGGCTTCTACATAGGCATCCACCGCGGCTTTCTGCTCCGGCGTAGTGATCTTTGCCACCAGCTCATGCTCCGGTGCCAGTGTCATGAACGACACTCCAAAAATAGTATCAGGGCGGGTCGTGAATACTTCTATTTTATATTTGTTTTCCTCTTCCTCGCCTATTTCGCTGAAGATGTCGGAGAAGAAGGAGCGGATGCCGAGGCCGTCGTGAGATTCCTCTGAGCCTTTAGTCCTCCCCCCAGCCCCCTCCGAAGGAAGTTGGGATTTGCTACTATCTTCATCAGACCTCACCCCCAACCCCTCTCCAAAGGAGAGGGGGGAAGCTGCACTCATGCCGGATTCTTCGTCGTTGTCTATATCTTTATATGATTTCCGATTAGCTAGCGCTATACGTACTTGGGAAAGTACACTTTCAATATCACTAATCACTTCTTCATTACTGAAACGGATTACTTTAAACAAATGCTTCTGCTCAAGTTCTAATGTACGTGCCGCATCAAGCTCAGATTGCTCAAGGCTATCATGGTAACCGCCATCCAGTTCAATAACTAAACGTTTTTCAAGAGAGGCAAAATCAGCTATATAATTTCCAATATAATGTTGGCGTCTGATTTTAACCCCAAGTTTTTTATCTCTTAACTCTTCCCAAAGAAGCATTTCGGCTTTTGTAGGTTCTTTTCGGTTTTCCCTTGCATTTTGTACTAAATATTTAGCCGTCACTCCATCAGCAGTCAAATATCGGGGGGCACCTTTCGTACCGGAAGCTGCCCCCCTCTCCTTGGGAGAGGGGTCGGGGGTGAGGTCTGATGCCATCACCTCAAACACCACACTCGCACCAACCGACTTCCCTATCCAGTTCCGTTGGCTTTCCTTCAGCGACTCTGTCCAGTCGATGGTATCAAGGCCTTGCAGCAGGCGTTCGGCGTAGGCCGAAATCCTCATGCTCCACTGGGTCATTTTCTTACGGATCACGGGATAGCCGCCACGCTCGGAAACGCCGTTCACAATCTCGTCGTTGGCGAGCACGGTGCCGAGTTGCGGGCACCAGTTTACTTCGGTTTCGGCAAGGTAGGTAAGGCGGTATTTTAGTAGTATACGCTCCTGTTCTTCTTTGCTGTAGCCTTTCCAGTCTTTGGCAGTGAAAGCCGGAATATTATCATCGCTCACGGCATTGATGCCCGCATTGCCATTCTCCTCGAACTTTTGGATCAGGGTGCAAATGCTTTCTGCCTTGTCCGTGTATTTATTGTACCATGAGTTGAACAACTGAATAAATATCCACTGCGTCCACTTATAATATTCAGGGCTGGAGGTGCGCACCTCGCGATCCCAGTCGAACGAGAAACCTATTTTATCAAGTTGCTCGCGGTAACGGTTGATGTTGGTTTCGGTGGTAATTGCAGGGTGCTGCCCGGTTTGTATGGCATACTGCTCTGCCGGAAGGCCAAAGCTGTCGTAGCCTTGGGGGTGCAGCACATTGAAGCCTTTGTGGCGCTTGTAGCGTGCATAGATATCACTGGCAATGTAGCCCAGCGGATGACCTACGTGCAGCCCCGCCCCGGACGGGTACGGAAACATGTCCAGCACATAGTACTTGGGTTTATCGCTTTTGTCTTCGGCGCGGAAAGTGCCTTCCTCCGCCCAGTATTTTTGCCAGCGGGCTTCAATTTCGTTGGGATTGTATCTCATGATAAGTCGCAAAGTTTCAAAGTTTCAAAGTCCCAAAGCAGGACAAAGCACCGCAAAAATACGCTTATTGTATGAAAGTCAAAAGGGAGTGTTACGGTTTCTTTTTGCTGAGTTCCTTAAACTCTTTTTCGGATACGGCTTTCCTTTTAAAATACCATGTGGTGTTCTTTTCGTTAGTCGCTGCGTTGTACGTAGTCTTCGGGCCATGCATTATTTCACCATCAAAATACGTCTCCGTGTAGCTTCTGTTGTCTGTACCGCTGTACATGATGAGTTTTATGCGCTTGCCCTTATCGTCGTATGTCGTGGTACTCGCTATCCTATAGCTGTTGCCCTCCATCATAATGAGCTTGTGCTCGCCAACGGGATAGCCGTTTTCATTATATTTCGCTTCATGCATCATCTTCAGGTTATGGTCATAATACTTCACCGAAGTTGGTTTTTCCTTTCCCGCATATTCATATATCGAAAACACGTTTCCGTTAGCATAATAACCATGGTAACTCTGCATTTGGTCATCTTTATACCGCTTTCTGCCCGAAAGTGCACCGGTTTTTCCGTCATAGATATTCGACAAGCCTTCCTTTTTACCCATCACATAACTCGTATCTTCATGCAGCATACCGTTATAGTAGCTTTTATAAAATCCGTTCATCTTATCGGCTTTATACTCTATTTCGCGTTCGGGCTTGCCCGATTTATCATAATTGGTCCAAAGGCCGGTCTTTTTTCCATTATCGTCATACTGGCCTTTCTGCATGATGGTACCGTCTAGTGCCAGGAAAGTGTAGGCCCCAACATTCTTACCGTTGCTGTAGGTGTTGCTGAAAAGCAGCGTGCCGTCGGGTTTGTAATATTCTGACAGCCCGTGGCGGACGCCACCGTAATAGCGTATGATATTATTTATCTTACCATCCGGCCAAAACTCCTTCATCTCGCCGTGCACTTTGTCCTGGTCGATTATGGGAATCTCAGCCACTTTCAACGTCTGCACATACACCTCAACCACTCCCTTTTTCATATCAGGGGGATACATATAGGTCTTTCCGTACCGGTCGGCAATTTTTATTTTCGTAATAACATTATCATTATCAAAACTGCCTTCTATCGATTCTTCTCCGCGGCGCGAATGCATCTTCCGCAGGCCGTGGCGCCTGTTGTTTTTATAGGTTGTTTCCACCATCAGCGTGCCGTCACGGTCATAAGCCTTGCCCACTCCTGTGGCCACCCCCTTTACAAACGGAATTTCCTGCCGTACATTCCCATTGGTATAATACAGTTTCGTCATGCCGTCGGCCAGGCATTTTTTATCGAACGACTGTGACATCATGAGTACACCGCCGAGCTGCTGGTTTATGATTGTATGGTTTCCCTCAACGGTTTCTGTCAGCTGCACATCCCGTGTGCCGGGCTTTCGCCGAACGTCATCCAGCTTTACGACAATGTCGGATGGAAATATCTCATCGCGGAATTCATAAAAATTATCCATACGGTCAAGCCTGGGCAGATCGATGTGCTTATAGTCGTAGTCCTGTGAAAACAACTGCGCAGAGAAAAACAGCCCTATCGCGATAAATATATTCTTCATTGCTTAGTTTTTAAAGTATAAAAAGCCGTCCTCACGTGCGAAGCCTTTGGTATTGCCATTGGCATCCATAAGTTCTACCAATACCATGTGCTTATCGCTGCTGCCGGGGCGGGACATCCACAGATTTTGAGCCGGGTATGCCAACTGCAACCTCTTTACAGGGTATGGGAACAAAGGTTCGATTTTAAAGGGGTTCTCACCATTCATCCTTAAAAACACGCCATATTTCCCGCCGCGTTGCAGTTCCAGGTAAGGTTTGCCCTCCTGGTTCCGGTTTTTAACCTCATCAATATCTGTCAAGAGTACCGTACCTTCAACAGTCATGACCTGATATTTGCCATTTTGCTTTGCCAGCAGGTCATAGCCCGGGGATAAGGAGGTCGCCGCCACAGTCAGTTCATCATACACAACCGGAATAACTTCCTTTCCCTCCATATCAACCACACCGTATTTCATGGACTTCGACTTTCTATCACGGTTGCCTGCAATAAAAACTAACGATCGCTTACCCGACTTTTGCGGCGTATACTGCACATCGGTAAGTTCGTCATATTCTGCTCCCCTTTTGTTTTGCCCGTCCCTCAATATACCGGATCGTCCTTTATAGGTGTACACCGCATAGGTGCCATAGTAGTATACAGTGTCTCCTACCCTTTTGCTGCTGGTAAAATTTTTTAGGGCAAAAGTATTTGGAATAAATTTTATTCCTAACTTCTGGGTTTTTCCATTACCATCCCGCTGCTCTATCACCAGGCTGCCATCTGTTTCCTTCTTATAATTCCTATAGACGTTAACTGTTTTCACAGTAGCTGTGGCTACGCCTAGTGTAACCGGACCTCCTCCTCTTCCACTGCCGGTACCTGTTCCGGTGCCACTGCCGCCATAGCTTCCTGACGGTTCTGGTGAGGCCATGCGCATGTCGATATCGCCAACAGGGCCGTCAATACTGATGTCACCATCGTACCCCCTTTCATAAGGCATTACCACATCGTATCCGTCACGCTGCTTATCTGCCGGGATCTCTCGCTTTTCGTTTGCGGAATGGAACCTTCCGTCATTGCCAAATGTAAAACGGGATATTTTTACCGGGCTGTTTTCTTTTTCGCGGATGCGCACCATCGCATAGTTTTGCCCCTTAACAGATTCAAGCGTTGCCGAATATACGTCCTTCGCCAGCCACTGTACGACCGCCTTAGCGCGGACGCTCCACACAAATATGCTTTCGAGTTTATTGGCACCTGTCACCTGTAATATCATTACCTTGTCAGAGCCATCCTTGTCGTATGCCCTTTCATCCACCATCAGGCCAATTTGCATTACGCCCTCCGGATACAGGGATGTACCTTCGTTGTCATAAATATAAGTCAGGATGCTTTCGGGTGTGGTTTTCTCCGCCCTTATGAAGTCTGCGGTGCTGATAATGCTACTGTATTCAGGGGCAAGCAATTCACGCCCCCCGGTTATAAGGCCTTTTTTGCCTTTTAGCCACGAGATCATGTCGCCCGGCTTATTACCATAGCCATTGCCAAAGGAAAGGCTGTCGAACTTTGGTTCGATGATAAACTTGCCATCGCGGTCTGAAAGGCCCCATTGGGTGCCATCGCGGTAAGGTATGGCGACCTGCTGCCCGAAGGACGGTACAGACAAGGCCATTATAAAAAGAAAAAGAAGTAGAATTTTACGCATGGGAGATTATTTGGGAATTGCCTATCAAAGCATGAGCCAAAAATAAGCTTATTGTACGAAAACCAAAACTTTGCCCGTTATAAACTATGTATAAACAATTTCTTTATTTATTTTTACGGCTAAAATACAACCTATGGCTTCATCTTTCGAAAAATTCCAGAAAAGGCGCGTTATATCCTCTTATTTTTCGGTTATACTCTGCATTTTCATTGTGCTTACCCTTTTGGGGGCATTGGGGCTTTTTGTGATAAATGCTGAAAAGTTGTCCAGCTATGTCAAGGAGAACATCCCTATGACGGTTTATTTTAAAAGGGATTCGCCCGACAGCCTCAAGCAGGCCTTTGGGAACGAACTGAAAAATGCTGTCTTCATCAAGGATTATGTGTACGTTTCCAAAGAAGATGCCGCAAAAAACAACCCGGATATCATGGGTGATTCCGAATCATTTCTTGATAACAACCCGCTCCTTGACTCGTACGACTATCACCTTAAGGGCGGCTATGTGCAGAAGGACAGTTTAAAGGAAATTGAGGTGCAGCTGCGTGCCAACCCCATTGTAGGCGATGTAAATTACGACAGCGCACTGGTGGGCCTGGCCAACGAGAATATTGAAAAGATAACCTATTGGATACTGATCCTAAGCGGAGTCCTCGTAATCATTGCTATGCTACTCATTAACAGTGCACTCCGGCTCTCCATCTATTCGCACCGCTTTACTATCAAGACCATGCAGATGGTTGGCGCCACTAAATCGTTCATCCGTAAGCCTTACATCTGGAAAGGCATGAGGCTGGGCTTTATCGGCTCTTTACTGGCAATACTCGCACTGGCATACATCGTATATTGGCTTGATGGCGAGTTCCCTGTACTCAACATCTGGGAAGACTGGATACCAACAGCCATAGTATTAGGAGGCGTACTGGTTTTCGGTATCATCATCGCGGCCATAAGCACGTTTTTCGCAACGCAGCGATTCCTGAATTTAAGAACAGATGATCTTTATTAGAAATTCCAAAAAACAATACCAAATTTCAAACGTACAGAACAGGCAAAAAAACTTTAAACCTGAAACTAATAACTAATGAATAACGAAATAAAAACCCATTTCCTTTTTGAGAAGGTAAATTACACGATACTCCTTATCGGCATTGGCGTTATTGCTCTTGGCTTTATCCTGATGTCGGGTGGCGGCAGCGAAGACCCAAATGTGTTTAGCGAGGACATCTTCAGTTGGCGCAGGATCAGGCTTGCGCCTACAGTAGTGCTCATAGGGTTTGGCGTTACCATATATGCAATACTCAAAAATCCGGGTATGCCTGTTGCCGAAATCCGCGAAGACAGCAAAGCCGGGGCACCTGCACCTGCATCGGACAGGCTTGTGGAAGGGCAGCCAATTAAGAACTTTACCAACAAAAAGAAGAATTAAATGGATCTCATCCAAGCCATTATCATTGCCATCATTGAAGGCCTTACCGAGTATTTGCCTATTTCGTCTACCGCGCACATGGTGTTTGCCAGTTCGTACTATGGCATCCAGGAAGATGACTTCGTAAAACTCTACCAGGTATCCATACAGCTGGGGGCAATACTGGCCGTTGTGGCGCTGTACTGGAAGAAATTCTTCGATTTTACCAAGATCGATTTCTATATGAAGCTCGCCCTTGCCGTTATACCCGCACTTTTACTGGGTAAGCTGTTTGATGAAATGATAGAGGATGTGCTGGGCAATCCCATCCCGATCGCCATTGTACTGATCGTGGGCGGCGTGATACTTCTGTTTGTAGACAACTACTTTAAAAATCCTACCGTATTTAAAGAAGAGGATATTACCGTGAAAAAAGCCGTGACTATTGGCTTTTGGCAGTGCCTTGCCATGATGCCCGGTACAAGCCGCGCGGCAGCCTCCATCATTGGCGGCATGCAGCAGGGCCTTACGCGCCAGGCCGCAGCCGAGTTTTCATTCTTCCTGGCCGTGCCAACCATGCTGGCCGTCACCACCTACTCTATATTCATAAAAGAATACGGCACTGCCCAAACCAGTGGCTACGAACTGATGATGCAGGGCGACAACCTCAAATTATTCGCCATAGGCAGCATCATTGCCTTTGTAGTTGCTATTATTGCCATAAAAGGGTTTATTGGTGTCATTAAAAAATATGGCTTCAAGCCTTGGGGATGGTATCGCATTATTGCAGGCGCTTTGCTACTGGCCTATTTTACAATGTATAAATAATTTCAATTGGCCACACACGAAGAATTCCTTGAAGGAAAAGTAGTCCTTATCGACAAGCCGCTGCACTGGAGCTCGTTCCAGGCCGTAAACAAAGTCAAATGGAGCCTGAAAAAGCACCTGGGCCTGAAGAAAATTAAAGTAGGCCATGCCGGCACGCTCGATCCGTTGGCTTCAGGCCTACTGATTGTGTGCACCGGAAAATTTACCAAGCGCATCTCTGAGCTGCAGGGCATGGAAAAGGAATATACCGGTACGTTCCATCTTGGCGCGACCACACCCTCCTACGACCTGGAAACCGAAGTGAACGCTACTTTTCCCACAGAGCATATTGATGAAGCCCTTATTCACGATACGCTCCCGCAATTTTTAGGCGAAATCGACCAGAAACCACCTGTATTTTCGGCCATTAAAAAAGATGGAAAGCGATTGTACGAACACGCCCGTAAAGGCGAAGAAGTAGAAATAGCGTCGAGAAAAACCACCATACACGAATTTGAAATTACCCGTATTGCCTTGCCGGAAATAGATTTCAGGGTGGTGTGCAGTAAGGGTACGTACATTCGTTCACTGGCACATGATTTTGGGCAAGCACTTCATTCGGGCGCACACTTAACGGCATTGCGGCGCACTAAAATCGGTACCTTCTCTGTTGAAGATGCTATATCACCCGAAGCTTTTGAAAATGGCATTGAAGAAGGTACAGCATAGCCCGATGCTATAGGCATTACATAACAAATTCTTTATCTCCAAATATCTTTTATGTCCGCAGCACGCTTCCAAACTGCCCTGATATATCTTTTCCTTTCCGCCACGCTCTCCTGCTTCAGCCAGGATGACGACGAGAAAAAGGAAACCGTGTTCATTACACACTCTGAGCCAGGCGACAAGGAAGTCCCGGAATTCCTTTTTGGGCAAATCTCTATATCGGTACCTGTTCGTGCCAATCCATATAGTGATGAAATACAGGAAGACTACGCAGCCCGCGGCGAAGAATACAACCCGTCTGTGTTGGACTATGTAATTCCGGATGGGCTAAGCGCGAACATTGGTTTTGGCGCGCACCTTAAGTCGTGGGTAGGCCTTAGCGCCAATACGGGCATCGACTGGATCGCTACCGAAAAAATTGTGTATGCACCTGTATATGGCAGCATCCTTTTTACCCCGCAAATTTGGGATGAAACGAATATATACATGCAGGCGGGATACGGGTGGAGCTTTGTCCTTGGGCGGGGAAACCTTTCGGGTGCGTACCAGAAATACAGGCTGGGGCTTATATTTGACAATACAGGGTCCATTTTCCTGGATTTCAGTTCCAGTGATTTCCCACTGTACGAATATAAATATGTGGGCAGCATCAGTATCGGCGTTGCAATTACTAACTTTGGGCTATGAGATATCTGATAGTGATCTTATCGTTTATTACAACATCATTGCCTGCGCAGGTAAAGCAAAAACTGCAATTGCAGGACGGCGACCTCATTTTCCAGGATATGGATTGCGGGCCGCTGTGCAATGCCATAGAAGCAGTGACCGAAGGCTATAACGGACAAGACTTCAGCCACATGGGCATGGTATTCCATCGCAATGACACTATATATATAATAGAGGCTGCAGGAAGCGCAGTTCGGCTTACCACTCTTGAAAAATTCTCTAAGAACACGAATAAGGATATGCCGGTAATGCGGCTGAAGAAAAAGTATACGCACCTTATTCCGGCAGCGATCGGTTTTTCGCTAAAGCAACTCGGCATACCTTATGATGACGAATATGTATATGACAACGGCGCGTACTATTGCTCGGAACTTATACATGACGCATTTATGTTTGCCAATGGCGGGAAGCCCTTTTTCGATCTTACGCCAATGACCTACAAGCAGCCCGGCAGTGATGAATTCTTCCCGGCATGGGTGGAATACTATAAATCAATTGGCAGACCGATACCCGAAGGATTGCCGGGGTGCAATCCGGGCGGGATATCGGCATCTGATAAGCTTAGATTTGAAACTATTGTATCTCCCAATCCATAATATATTAATACCAAAGTAGAAACGTAGCGCCGGACTGCATCTCCAAAAATTCAAATCATTATGTTAGGCGCATTCAACGCGTCTATAATTGAAATTGAAACTGCAACTACCACTAAACTTATCCGGCATTTTCCAATAGCAACACGATCTCCTCCATCGTGCCGATCCCCTTGTCCTGCAAATACCATTTTTGCAGATCGGCTTTCGCTTCATCGGGTATGTGGCCGAATTTTTCCTTGGCATCCAATATTAACTTTGCCGCATCGTGTGGCCTTGGACCCCAGCTTCCACGTACTGTGAGCGTATCCGGTTCCACCACTACCAGTTTCGGTATGGCACGCGTGCCATTGGTCAGGTAGGCATCCATAAGTTGCGGGTTTTGGTCGCGCAGAACGATGCGGAGTTCCAATCTATCAGATGCTTCTGCCAATTTATTGATGACCGGCAGTATTTGCGCTGCATCGCCACACCATCCTTCCGAAATAACTAATAGTGTGTGCTTTGTTTCAAGTCTACCGAGCCTATCTTTTATTTCCTGCGGTACGTGGATGGTCTTGTCAAGGCGGTTCATACGTACTTCGTTGAGCGTACTGTAATGGGTAAGGTCCTCGCTTTGGGTTTCGCCCGTTGAAAGTCCCTGAAGGAGCAGTTGTGACATATGGTTTCTGTATTCGGAATACGAAAAGCTGTGTGCCAAACTTTGTTCGATGAGTACTGTCATAAGTTATTCAATTGTTTTCCAATTTAACGTATCAAAAAAGAAGCCATACGGCAAAAAACTGTAATTTAGTCAGGTTAATACTTACAAAATGAAATTTGACGGAAGCACTATAGGCCTTATCCTTTCGGGAGGCGGGTCTAAAGGCATAGCACATGCGGGAGTACTGAAATTTTTTACTGAAGAAGGCATCGTCCCACACCATATAGCAGGCACGAGTTCGGGCGCCATTGTGTCGGCTCTTTTCGCCGGTGGCAAAAAGCCTGAAGAAATATTGGAATTCTTTAAGTCCATCTACTTTTTCCACTGGAAGCACTTTACATTCCGCAAGGCGGGATTCATAGACGCTGATGCATTCAGGGAATATTTCCACCTGATTTTTGGCGATGCTACACTCGGCGACATGCCCTATAAAATGCATCTCACGGCTACTGACCTGGTATCGGGCAAGCTGAAGATATTTGGCGCCGAAACTAAAGTGGCCGATGCCGTGCTGGCTTCCTCGGCATTCCCCGGTATTATTTCCCCTTATGAAATTGACGGCAGGCTGTACAGTGACGGCGGGATCATCAACCACTTTCCTACCGACATATTGCAGGGCCGCTGCGAAACGCTAATTGGTGTGTATGTGAGCCCCATACAAAAGATCGAGGCTGCGGACATGAAATCGATAAAGGCAGTGGCCACAAGGGCATACGACCTCCTGTCGGCCAACAGCAATATGCAGAAGTTCACGCTTTGCGACTGGGTTATCAGCCCGGATGAGCTTGCGCTGTATCGGACATTCGAAACGAATAAGGCTAAAATGGATGAAATTTTCCGGATAGGTTACGAATCGGCAAAGAAATCGTATGGGGAGTTGATCGTATAGAGTTTTAAATTCCGCAAAGCACCACAAAGAAGACACAAAGATTTTCAGGAAAAGCTATGCATCCCAAATTTTTTCCTTTTCGAATCTTTGTTTCTTCTCCCGAACCTTTGTGTAACGCGTTGTTAAATTTCTATTTTACGAAAAAGTTTAATTACTATATTTGCACCATTCAAAACATACCCTATGAAATATAAGAGGATCCTGTTGAAACTAAGCGGCGAAGCCCTTATGGGAGACAGGCAATATGGCATCGACCCAAAAAGGCTTGCCGAATATGCTGAAGAGATAAAACAGATACACAATATGGGTGTACAGATCGCTGTCGTTATTGGCGGTGGCAACATCTTCAGGGGTGTGTCCGGGGCCAGCAATGGTATGGACAGAGTACAGGGCGATTACATGGGTATGCTTGCTACCGTGATCAACGGAATGGCGCTACAGGGCGCCCTTGAAGATGCCGGTATGCCGACCAGACTGCAAACTGCACTTAAGATTGAAGCGATTGCCGAACCTTACATCAAAAGAAGGGCTGTGCGCCACCTTGAAAAAGGACGTATCGTGATTTTTGGGGCAGGTACCGGAAACCCCTATTTTACTACCGATACCGCTGCTGTTTTGAGAGGTGTGGAAGTGAATGCCGATGTGATACTGAAAGGCACCAGAGTTGACGGCATTTATACTGCCGACCCTGAAAAAGACGCTACTGCCACTAAATATGACACCCTTACTTTTGAGGACGTACTTAAAAAAGGCCTTAACGTAATGGATACCACCGCCTTTACCCTTAGCCAGGAAAACGAGCTGCCTATCATTGTATTCGACATGAACAAAGAAGGCAATCTCGTGAAAATATGCGAAGGTGAGCTTGTGGGAACTACTGTAAATGTTTAATTTTTAACGATAAGAATTATCATGGAAGAAATTGATTTTGTATTAGATAGCACGAAGGAATCTATGGAAGGTTCTTTGGCGCACCTTGAAAAGGAATTCCTTAACATCCGTGCCGGTAAGGCCAGCCCTGCTATGCTTGGTGGCGTAAAAGTAGACTACTATGGCACAGCGACACCGCTTTCGCAGGTGGCTAACATCAACACCCCCGATGCAAGGACAATAAGCATTGCACCATGGGAAAAAAACATGCTGCAACCTATAGAAAAGGCCATCATGATCGCCAACCTCGGCTTTAACCCGATGAACAATGGTGAGAACATCATTATCAATGTTCCGGCGCTTACTGAGGAAAGAAGGCGTGACCTGGTAAAACAGGCTAAGACCGAAGCGGAAGACGCAAAAATTGGCGTGCGCAATGCCCGCAAGGATGCCAACACCGAGATCAAAAAGCTGGAGAAGGATGGCATGAGCGAGGACGTTTGCAAAAGCGCTGAGGACGATGTGCAGAAACTGACCGACAGCTACATCAGGAAAATTGACGAACTGCTGTCACACAAGGAAGCAGAGATCATGAAAGTATAATGAGAGCCCCGGAATGACGGGGCTTTTTTATGCATCATAAATTACAGGAAAATCCGTTATCTTTACATATCAATTAGAATCGCCATGGATATAGCCGTAAAAAAACTGGAACTGCTGGACTGGATTATGCATCTGGAGGATACTGCAATGTTTAGAAAACTGCTCGCAATGAAGGAGGAGACAGAGCAAGAGGATATTGTAGCATACAGCAGTGTTGGTGAGCCATTAGATGCCAATGCGTACAGGACTCATGTTGAGGAAGGGTTAAAAGACGCTAAAGAGGGGCGTGTCACATCTCATGATGATTTTCTTAATGAAGTGAAATCCTGGTAAATGCATCCAAAGCTACATATACAGTGGTCTGCAAGGGCACAGACC
The DNA here is from genome assembly GCA_942492845.1 of uncultured Flavobacteriaceae bacterium. GTDB lineage: Bacteria > Bacteroidota > Bacteroidia > Flavobacteriales > Flavobacteriaceae > Flavobacterium. The sequence continues at coordinate 289,060 of OW818646.1, forward strand.
GATATAAAGAATATTTATTTTGACCTCCTCGAACGAAATTCAAAAACTGCTTCCCAAAAGATCAGGGACGAAATATTAGTTGCATCTAAATCAATTATTTTTCCTGAACAATATCAAATCGATGAATATATTGGCGACTGCCGCAGAATAGTTATCCGCAATTACAAAATCTTGTATTTTGCTGAAGAAGAAGTTATAACTATAATTAGTATTTTCAATACACGTCGACATCCTTCGAAAATGAAAGGGATACTATAATGAAAATCCTTAGGCTTTTTCTTTTTTTTCTTACGCTTTCAATACAGGCGCAAACTGCTATTACGGTAAGGATAAAAGATGCCGGTAACAACAGCCCTTTGCCTTTTGCCACCATTGAATCGAATGGTAAAAGTTTCATAGCTGATGTAGATGGCGTGCTGGTGCTTGAAAAGCCCGGAAAAACCATTGCCGCAACATATACCGGGTACAGCGCGAAAAAAATTAGTCCTGAAAAGGGCCTGCAATTTTACACCATAAAGCTTGACCCGCATACGGAGCAACTGAAAGAGGTGGTCATCAACGTTGTGAATCCGGCCAATGAGATCATCGCCAGGGCCATCCGGCGGAAGCCTGTGAACGACCCGCAACAAAAACTGGAGAGCTTTAAATACAAAACCTACGACAGGCTAATTGTTACTGCCAACCCGGACTCCATCAGCGGGAAGCTCGACTCAATTTTCACGTATGAAAAAACCGGTCGACGGTTTGAAAAGATAGATTCAGCAGGCTTCAAATTCAAGAAAATAATTGACAGGCAGCATCTGTACCAAACGGAAAAGGTTTCCGAATTTAAATTCAATAAAAAACAGGGCCTGAAGGAAGATGTGCTGGCCACACGCATGGCAGGTTTTAAAAAACCATTGTATGAGTTCATTGGCCTCAAGCTGCAATCGTATTCTGTATATTCCAACAAGATCGACCTTTTCGAAACCAAGTATGCGGGGCCACTGGCTTACGATGCCCTGCAATATTATAATTACCGGATACTCGACACCGTTACTATTGACAACCGCAGCATTTACATGATCTATTTCATACCGAAGCGCAATAGCAAGAAAAAATTGAAAGGGCTGCTGTACATCGACCAAAACAATTACGGCCTTGCAAAAGCGGTGCTTAGGGTACGAAATATGCTGGACATTACCTCTACGCACTACTTTACCTATGAGGAAAGCCAGGAGCTATGGTTTCCCGACCGAAAAACATTGCAGATCGTAAAAGGGAATAATAAAGAAGACATCAAAATATTGGGTGAAACCATAAAATTTGACGCCGTAACCAACGACAAAAGCAAACGTAGTAAGGAATCATCCGACTTTGTATACCTCCGTTCGGAATCGTCCAATTTCGATAAGGAGTTCAATATCCCATTGGAAATACGGCGGACTGCCGTTGCCATTGAAATACGCGACGAAGCAACCAACCGACCCGAAGAGTACTGGAACAAATTTCGAACCAACAGCCTGGATACCCGAAGCCTTAAAACCTACATAGCACTCGATAGCATTGTAGCAAAAGACAACTGGGAACAACGCATTATTTTGGGCAGGAAGATCGTAAACGGATACCTTCCGTTGGGAGCAGTGGACATTGACTTGCGGCAGATCATCAAATATAACAACTATGAAGGCTTTCGCGTAGGCCTCGGCGGCGTAACCAACGACAGGTTCCTTGAAATATTCAGGCTAAGCGGCTATGGGGCATACGGCACAAAAGACGGGCAATTCAAGTATAGCTTTGGCGGTGCACTGCGGCTGGGCAATTTTTCCAATTCATGGGTCGGGGCTTCATATACCGACGATGTGAAGGAGATCGGTAGTACGTCATTTGCAACGGATAAGAGGGTCTTTAAAATATACGACCCACGGCCGATTAACATCTCGACATTTTACAACCACCAAACATGGCAGGGGTATATCGAGACGAAGATAATACCCAAAACTGAAAGCGTATGGCAGGTAACCCGCAGCCGCATTGACCCGAAATTCGCATACACCTATGTCCCTAACGGCAACCCATTTACGGTTTTCAACCTTACTACGGCTTCGGTGGCATTGCAGTGGAACCCTTTCAGCGACTTCATGCAGACACCTACCGGAAGGCTGGAGTCTGAAAAGCGCTTCCCGAAATTCGCGTTCCAATATACGCAGTCGGTTTCCGATGTGCTGGGCAGTGATTTTACGTTTGGGAAGATTGACTTCAGGGCAGAGTTTGAACAAAAATACCTGAACGGGCAAAAGACCGCCGCACTGATACAAACCGGAATTGCCGTGGGCAACACACCACTGACGCACCTGTACAGCACCTCGCCAAACAACCTGGATAAGGACGGCGTATTTGAGCGCATAACCATTGCCGGCAAGAACAGTTTTGAAACGATGTATTTTAACGAGTTCTTCTCAAGCCGGTACATAATGGCGCAGCTAAAGCACGGCCTGACCCGTTTCACCATTTTCCGATCCCTGAAGCTGTCGCCTATGCTGGTTACACGCTTTGCCTGGGGTAACCTTGACAACAAAAACGAACATGTTGGTTTAGAATTCAATACCCTTGAAAAAGGCTACTACGAAAGCGGTGTAGAAATGAACGAGATGTTCAAAGGCCTTGGGTTATCGGCTTTTTATCGGTACGGGCCTTATCATTTGCCTTATTTTGACCGGAATATTTCGGTAAAGGTGTCGTATGTGCTGAATTTGTTTTAATGTTGGCACCACTACTTCATAGCTGGAACTCAGGTTGAATTTTCACAAAAGCAAATAAATAATGAATACCGTATTAAAAATAGAAAAGATTTTTAATCCATCTTTTGGAGGCACTATTTTTATTGGCACTCTGACAGGGCAGAAAGATTTCTTCCTGCAAAGTAAATGGCTGCTACGCGGCAATAAAGGATATAAAAAAATAATTTCAATAAAATCTGAGCAACTTCCTGAGGGGTACGCAGTCGATAAAAGAATTTTTGTGTCTGATTTCTTCCTTGATAAGAATCATTTAATTAAGGGTGAATCGCTTGAATTAGAGTTCATAAGTTATATCGAATAACGATCAGAGATTTTGGTTTAATTCGGGGGCGAGCCCTCCTAATGCGTTACAAACTTCAATCCCACTATCGAACCAATTAAGGTTGTAAGGAAAAACAGCCTCCAGAAATCGGATGGCTCTTTAAAGACAAATATGCCGACGAGCACAGTACCCACGGCGCCAACGCCTGTCCACACCGCATAGGCTGTACCAATGGGCAGTGTTTGCGTAGCCTTGTAAAGCAACACCATACTAACGGTAAGGCAAAACAGGAATCCGCCCATCCAGTAGAAATATGCAGGGCCGGTGGCCTCTTTGGCTTTGCCCAGGCAGGAAGCAAAGCCCACCTCGAACAACCCGGCTATAATGAGTAATGTCCAGTTCATGTTAATTGTTTTTTGCAAAGATAGGCACACTGGTAAAAATTTGATAAAATTTATGCAATTCGTAGCTTTTTAATCCTCCGGATTTTTATGCTTTTTACTACATTTGCAGGCATTTGCGCAAATAGCGCTATGTTTCCGAAAAACAAAGACTAAATTTTTAAAAATGAAGCATACCAAAGTTAAAGACCTGCTGAACAGCGCGAAGCCGCTGGATAATGTACTTGTAAAAGGATGGGTAAGGACTTTCAGGAACAACCAGTTTCTTGCTATAAATGATGGCTCGACCATAAATAATATTCAGTGTGTGGTAGACTTTGAAAATACATCACCTGAAATACTTAAAAGGCTTACTACCAGCGCAGCAGTCGCAATCCACGGCAATCTGGTAGAAAGCCAGGGTGCGGGTCAAAAATATGAAGTACAGGTTACTAAACTTGAAATATTGGGCGACAGTGATGCTGAGACATATCCAATCCAATTGAGGAATAAGCCAAGCCTTGAATTCTTACGTGAAAAGGCACATTTACGGGTACGTACCAATGCATTCGGTGCGATCATGAGGGTGCGTTCGGTGCTGTCATTTGCCATTCACCAATATTTTCAGGAGAGAGGCTTTGTGTACGTGAATACGCCCATCATCACAGGGTCTGATGCAGAGGGTGCGGGCGAGATGTTCCGTGTAACGGCATTACCTCCTACCGGCGCGCCGTTAAATGAAGAAGGCAAAATCGACTACAAGCAGGATTTCTTCGGAAAAGAAACCAACCTTACCGTATCCGGCCAACTGGAGGGCGAGACTTATGCCATGGCGCTTGGGCAGATCTACACGTTCGGGCCTACTTTCCGTGCGGAGAACAGCAATACCAGCCGCCACCTTGCCGAGTTCTGGATGATAGAACCGGAAGTTGCATTCAATGATCTGGATGCCAATATGGACCTTGCCGAGGATTTCATTCAGTACGTTGTAAAATATGCGCTTGACCGCTGCCAGGACGACCTTGCCTTCCTGAACCAGCGCCTCGCCGACGAAGAGAAGCAAAAACCAACTGCCGAGCGCAGCGAAATGGGACTGCTGGACAAACTGCAATTTGTGCTTGATAACAACTTCAAGCGTGTAAGCTACACAGAGGCCATTGATATCCTGAAGAACAGCAAACCGAACAAGAATAAAAAATTCAATTATATCATTGAAGAATGGGGTGCCGACCTGCAAAGTGAGCACGAGCGCTTCCTGGTTGAAAAACACTTTAAATGCCCGGTGATCCTTTACGATTACCCAGCGAAAATCAAGGCTTTCTACATGAGGCTGAACGAGGATAACAAAACCGTGCGTGCCATGGATATATTGTTCCCAGGCATTGGCGAGATCGTCGGCGGATCGCAAAGGGAGGAGCGCCTTGATGTACTTCAGCAAAAGATTGCAGAACTTGGCATTGACGAAAAAGAATTGTGGTGGTACCTCGATACGCGCCGTTTTGGTACGGCAGTACACAGTGGTTTTGGCCTCGGCTTTGAACGCCTGGTGCTGTTCGTAACAGGAATGACCAACATCCGCGATGTGATACCGTTCCCAAGGACACCGCAGAACGCGGAGTTTTAATCTGCTTTCAACAATACATAAAAGGCATCACATTTTAGTTTGTGATGCCTTTTATAATTTTATCCAAAAACTCATCAATTATTATGCCTGATTTTGTAATTTTATCCTGTATAAATTACAGCCTTTATTATGCTCAAGCAGAACTTACAGTTTAAATTATCGCAAAAACTCTCACCACAGCAGATACAGCTCATGAAGCTGATCCAGCTGCCTACGCAGGCATTCGAACAGCGCCTGAAGGAAGAAATGGTAGAGAACCCTGCACTGGAAGAAAGCAGTAAGGAGGATGAATTTGAATATGAAAAGGATGAGTTTGACAACACTGATGATTATGAGGACTATGATGATTATGAAGGCGAACGCATTGCAGCCGACGAAATAAACATAGACGAATACCTGAGCGATGACGAAACTCCCGGCTACAAGCTACAGGCTAATAATTACAGCGATGACGATGAGGACCGATCCATGCCATTTGCGGCCAGCGTGAGCTTCCACCAAAACCTGACCGACCAACTGAACACTTTTATCCTTAGCGAAAACGAGCGGGACATTGCCGAATTCCTTGTAGGCAGCATTGACGATATGGGCTATATTCGCCGCAGCATACCCGATATTGTAGACGACATGGCTTTTACGCAGGGTATTTATACGGATGAAAAAACAGTGGAACGCATTCTGCATATTATCCACCAGCTTGAACCTGCGGGAGTAGGTGCACGCGACCTCCAGGAGTGCCTTTTATTACAATTGAAAAGTAAAACCCCGACAAGCTCTGTAGAGCTTGCGATTGATATACTGGAACACCAGTTTGATGCCTTTACCAAAAAGCATTACGACAAGCTGCTCCAGAAATATGACATTACACAGGATCAGTTGCGCAAATCCATCGACGAGATCGAGCACCTTAACCCAAAACCCGGAGGCGCTTACGAAAGCAGCTCTAAAGCGGTAGAGCACGTTGTTCCCGATTTTGCCATTAGGATCGTGGACGGCGAATTGGAGCTGACCCTTAACGGGCGTAATGCACCGGAGCTGCACGTGTCCAAAGATTACCAGGAAATGCTGCAAAGCTATAAGGACAGCCGCGACAAGTCGGCACAACAAAAAGATGCGGTGCAGTTCATAAAGCAAAAGCTCGATTCGGCCAAATGGTTCATCGATGCCATACGCCAGCGCCAGGAAACACTGTTTGTTACCATGAACGCCATCATGCACTACCAGGAAGAATTTTTCCTGGATGGCGACGAAGGCAAGCTGAGGCCGATGATCCTGAAAGACATTGCCGATATGGTGGGGCTGGACATCTCAACGGTATCACGCGTGGCCAACAGCAAATATGTGGAAACGCCGTATGGCACCAAGCTGATAAAAGAATTTTTCTCGGAAGCGATGAAAAATGACCAGGGCGAGGATGTATCGACCATTGAAATAAAAAAAATATTGCAGACAGTCATTGAAGATGAAGACAAGCGCAAGCCGCTTCCCGACGACAAACTGGCCGAAATACTTAAGGATAAAGGCTATCCGATAGCGCGCCGTACCATTGCCAAATACCGTGAGCAACTCGATATACCTGTTGCCCGCATGAGGAAGAAAATATAAAGCCATGAAAAGGCTGCTCCCCGTTTTCTCCTACCTTTTCCATCCGCTTTTTGTACCGGCGTATGCCACGCTGTTTTATTTTGTCATTACCAAAGACTTTTTCTACCAGCATGAGATCTACCTGGTTTTCCTTCAGGTGCTCATCCTTACGCTGCTCCTCCCCATGTCGGCATTCTACCTGCTTAAGTCATTGAGCGTCGTAAAAACAAATGTGCTTCGGGACAAAAAGGAGCGCCGCGTGCCATTGGCCTTTTATGCCATATTGCTTCTGGTACTTATAAAAAACAGCTTTTCGACACTTGTGGTACCAGAACTTTATTATTATTTCCTGGGGTTGCTCATCAGTACCTTGCTCGCGCTTATATTTCTGCTATTCGGGAACAAAGCCAGCCTGCACATGATTGCGATGTCGGCTTTTACGCTGTTTATAATAAGTATTTCTGAGTATTACCACATTACATTCCTGTACACCATCACTTTACTGGTCATTTGCTCCGGGTTTGTGGCATCTTCACGGCTGCAGTCAGGCACAAATGGGATTGGTGAAATCGCATTGGGAACGCTTATCGGGATTTTACCACAAGTAGGATTGTGGTATTTCTGGCTTATCCCTTCGCTATAAAATATAAAATATCAGCCCCAGATTGAGGGATTGAAGCCTGAGCTCCTCGCCGTTATCCATGAGGACATTTTTATATATTGGCGTAAGGCCATAGCAGGCATAAAGGTTCCAGGTATTATATCCTGCAGAAATATAGGCGCTGTACACAAAGCGGTTCATATTGCTATCATTTCGCACCTTTATCGTTGTAGCCCCGTCGGGTTCATAATGTGCTTTGTCATAAAGGAGCATACTCACCTTGAAACCGGCATAAATACGCCAAAACTGATGGCTAATGGAATCGGAATTGCGCCAGCGGAGTTCCAACGGTACTTCCAGGTAATGCAGCACCAGCTTGTTCTTATCAAAATCCCCGTCGGACATCGTAGTGTAAATCTTTTCGCCCCCACCAGGGTCGGTTACTACAAGGTTGTGCTTTATGTTGCTGTACGAGTAGCCGAGCCCCAACGCCACCGAATGGTTCCTGCGCTTGTTGATGGGCATATCCCGAAGGAAACCCGCCGACAGGCTTGTAGAAAATGAATACTGGGAATACCCCACCGGCTTGCCCTGCATGAGGTTATAGGAAATGGTGGTGTAGAACTGGTCTTCGCGGTACTTTGGGTCGGCAAAAGCAGGGACGCTGTCTATCTCGATAGTGTCGCGCGCCTGTTCGGTAACCTGCGCCGTTAAAGGCACGAAACATAACATCAGTAAAAAGGCATATAGGTTGCGCATACGGTTTAGTCTTGATGCTGCAAAGATGCAAAAGTTTGATACTACTTGTATACCGGCAGCCGACATTTATGAACCTGAATAAAAATCATTTTGCCACTAACCTGCCTGGCTTATAAACGGATTGGTCATCTCTTTACGTACAGTATACTCAAAAGTAAGGCTGTCGTGATCTACGGCGGCCATTACCGGCTTTAGCCAGCTCATGAAGGGCGACGGCGAATCGGATACTTCCTTCCCGATATGCTTCCTTAAAAACGCTGCTGCTTTTGTATCCATATCTTTTTTTATTTCTATACCGATTGGTACATTTTAAATTATTATCCTAAATGTAATTCAATATTATAATATACCATTTGGTATATTATAATAGAAAAAAATTACTTTGTTATTTCACCGATCATTTTTTCAGCCTGTTTCATGGCAGCTTTCAGTCCGCTCATTTTGCCCGTAACCTTGGCAAGCATTACACCGCCTTCTATAAGGGCTATGAATGCGCCCGCAAATTCCCTTTCGTCAAATTTCCGACGTATCTCCTTTCGTTCCCTGCCTTCTTTTATGACATGCAAAATGGTTTTGTGCCATACATCAATTGCATCACTGGCCTTTGTTTTAAGGCCGTTGTGCGTATCATCCGCTTCTACCGACGTGTTAAGCACCGGGCATCCCCCATGCAGTGCCGGAACCTTTATAAATTCGGAATACAGGGTAAGGTACACCCGCAGCTTATCGACAGCATTGGTGTGTTCTGCCATCTTTCGCTTAACGATGGATGACATCAACCCAAAATTATGATCGAAAACCGCAAGGGCAACGGCATCCTTGTTCTCAAAATTCCCGTAAATGCTGCCTTTGGTTAACCCAGTGGCTTCTGTAATGTCGGCAATAGAGGTCCCGACATATCCCTTCATGTTAAAAATGGGCGCTGTTTTCTCTATTATGAATTGCCTGGTTTTTTCTGCTTTTGTCATTGCCAATTTATTTCAATGTAAAATTATACCAATCGGTATACTCTGCCAAATAAAATCATATTTATTTTTTGCAGGATAAATACTAATCTTATGCTAATAGACGTGTATAACCCGTTTTTATTAGGTAATTTTATCTTTATAACTAAAATCAAACACTATGCAAATTAACATAAACACCGACAATCACATTGACGGAAGCGACAGGCTCGAAAACTACTTTTCTGAAGTATTGAACAACACATTAAAACGTTTTGAAGATAAGATAACCGGACTTGAAGTACATATTGGCGATGAAAATGCCGACAAAACAAAAGGGGGCGACAAACGCTGCCTGATTGAGGCGCGTGTAAACGGGATGAATCCACTTGCCGTAACCAATCACGCCGACACAGTAGAACTTGCCGTTAAAGGCGCTGCCGACAAGATGAAGCACCTGTTGGACCATACTTTTGATAAGATGCGTACCCACTAAGATAACATTGCCCTATACAGGAAAACCTTCAGGATTGATTTTCTGAAGGTTTTCTCTATTTACAGGTTCCCGAAAATGGTTATTTGCCCTGCGCTTTTACCTTTTCCTCGTGGTTTTCTTTTGCTTCATCAAGCGAATGCGATTCGTGGAGGTTTTGCGCCTGCTTGCTAAGCCCGGCAAGCCGTGCATAATATTTCTTTACCACCTCCATCTCCTGTTCTGTCATGTCCTCAATATCAATGAGGCGGTTGCTGGCAAATTCATTGCACGCCACAAGCTCGTTCAGCTTAAGCTGGATAGCGAGGGAATCCTTGTTTTGCGATTTCTGGATGAGGAACACCATCAGGAACGTAATGATGGTCGTGCCGGTATTAATGACCAGCTGCCAGGTTTCGGAATAATCGAACAGCGGGCCGCATAATGCCCATACAATCACGATTAGGAACGCTGTGGCAAACATGCCCGTACTGCCGGATGCTTTGGTGACTTTTGCAGCAAATGTTTCAAAAAAATTCGTTGACCTTGTATCGGTTTTCGTAGCCATCAGGATTGTATATTTAGATGTTTAAAGTTACGAATCAAATGCAAACAAAAACCATGTCGTGCGAATTTAAGGATGGCCGTTAAAAAAATGAGAGATCGGGCAGCCCACAGCGAATTAAATAAAACAGTACTTTTAAGCTCCAAAAAATAATCCTATGGATCAAAAGACCCTACGCTGGGGAATCATCGGCTGCGGCGATGTAACAGAACGCAAAAGCGGCCCGGCCTACCAAAAAACAGAAGGCTTTGAACTGCATGCCGTTATGCGCCGCGATGCCGGGAAGGCCGCTGATTATGCATTCAGGCACAATGTTCCTAAATTTTACACCGATGCCGATGCGCTTATAGACGACCCTGAAGTGGATGCCCTGTACATTGCCACCCCGCCGGATACCCATGCCTATTATGCTTTAAAAGTTGCTGAAGCCGGAAAACCCTGCTGCATCGAAAAACCAATGGCGCCATCCTATGCAGAATGTGAGGCAATCTGTGAAGCTTTTGAATCAAAAGGCCTGCCATTAATCGTTGCGTATTACCGCCGCTCGCTCCCACGGTTTTTAAAGATAAAAGAGTGGATTGATAACGGACTGATAGGCGAAGTTCGCCATGTTAGCTGGCATTTGGCGCGTACGCCATCGCCTGTTGACCTTTCAGGAGAATACTTTTGGCGGACCGATGCTGCCATAGCCCCGGCAGGGTATTTTGATGACCTGGCCAGCCATGGTCTTGACCTGTTCGCCTACCTCTTCGGGAATGTAAAAAAAGCTTCGGGTTTCAGCATTAACCAACAGGGGCTATATACCGCCAAAGATGCCGTTACCGGAACCTGGCTTCATGAAAATGGCGTTACAGGAGTGGGCGCATGGAATTTCGGTTTGTCGGAGCGGGCCGACAATGTGATCATTTACGGAAGCAGGGGAAAGATCGAATTTGCAGTTTTCGATGAAGTGGCGTTAGCGCTGACCAATAAAGAGGGCAGACAGGAAGTGGTAATTAAGCATCCCGAAAATATCCAGCTGTACCATGTTCAGAATATGCGTGAGCACCTGTTGGGCAATTCGCTACATCCGTCAACAGGCCGTACGGGAGCGCACACCAGCTGGGTTATGGATAAGATATTGGGGACGCTGTAGATTCTGTTTTGATGTTCCAACCTGCAAGGTCACACAACCCTAACCCCTCTCAAGAGGGGAAGAGCTTCACTCATAGCCGGCACAGGATCTGTTTGGGATAAATAAAAAAGACAGCCCGGAAGCTGTCTCTTTCATGGTAACCAAACCAAACTTTAACGTGCGGCGATCGTTTCCACAAAGGTCCTGTCGCTGTACTCGAGGATCACTGTGATGTTTTTCGCTGCAGTATTGTTTACGTCGAACTTCCTGGTGCCTTTCATAGTACCGTTATAAAGTTCCACGTTATTTTCGTCATACATCCTTATGGCTGCGGTTGTTTTGCCATTGTCCGGCACACTCACCGTTACCAGGCCGTCTTTGTTGGCTAGTACCGGCTTCGTAAATTCGGCTAGTGCCTTTTCTGCCACAAGCACACCGTTATTCGCAATTACCACTTCATACTTTGCTACTTTAGCCCCAGTCTCTGCCTCAAGGAAGTAAGTGCCGTCAGGGAAACCCGCAAGGTCATACGTCCTGCTGATCTTTCCGTTTTTGCTTTTTAGCGTCTCAGAAAAAATAATCTCCTTATCTTTCGAAGTGATCGACACCATCACGCTTTTTTCATCTTCTATAGAGAAGTTTACCAGCTTACCTACACCCGTCCTTACACGCAGGGAAAGCTCGCTTGCACTTGCCATTGCTGTGAGCGTCATAAAGAACAACGCTACTGCCATACTGATTTTCATTGCTTTTTTCATACTGTTTCGATTTTTGATTGATGAATTCGATCATGAATTTTGATACTGCTAAATTACTTCAATAGTACAGGCAGGGTTACATCAATATTTTCTTATGTCTATGCTATTTTAACTTACGAAAACGATGTATGCTAAAATCAGGGGAATATTGTTGTATTTGAAATACTTTTGCAAGACGTAAAGTATTAAACATGAGAGCCGCACTACCTACATTTGAAGCCGTGGAACCCTCTTTTGGGAGTTCATTCTATTATTCCAAATATGTGCAGAACGCTAATAGCAGGGCTCACCTTTGGCATTACCATCCTGAGATCGAATTGGTGTTCGTAAATGGCGGCACCGGAAAAAGGCAGATAGGCAGCTACATTTCCTATTATACGGATGGCGACCTCATCCTGATTGGAAGCAACCTGCCCCACTGCGGCTTTACCGATGAGGCTACCGGCAACAAGAACGAAACGGTGATCCAGATGAAGCCCGTATTTTTAGGCGACGTATTTTTAGGTTTGCCCGAGACAGCCGGCATACAATTGCTATTCGAACGGGCAAAGGGCGGACTTGCCTTTGGGCCGGAAGCCAGGAAAAAAGTAGGGGAGCGAATGGAGGCTATGGACGGGATGCCACCCTTTGAAAGGCTGTTAGCATTGGTTGGAGTATTGTATGACCTCGAAAAAGCCACCGATTATACCATCCTGAATGCCGACGGCTTTTCGCTGGAAACCCAGGTGCAGGACAATGATCGCATTAATATGGTGTTCAACCATGTTAAGGATAATTTCCGTGAGCCCATTGCCCTCGACGAAATAGCCGGAATGGCAAGCATGGCGGTGCCGTCATTTTGCCGCTACTTTAAAAAGGTGACGAAAAAGACCTTTACGCAGTTCGTGAACGAATACCGCATCGTGCATGCCTGCAAATTACTGGCCGAAAAGCATATCCCAATATCCGATGTATGCTATGAAAGCGGTTTCAATAACTTTAGCCATTTCAATAAGTCGTTTAAAGAATTTACCGGTAAAAGCGCCTCGCAATACCGGAGGGAGCTAAGGGAAGTAGTTTCGTAAGTCCTAACCCCCTACCTCTTAAAAGAAGAGGTAGCAGCTTCACTCAATGTATCTATTCCAAAACTTGTGCAATTCGTGTAATTCGCGGCAAAAAAAACTACAACGACCCCCTTACAATCAATCGGCTGGCATTCTCCACCTGTGTTTTCTGCTGCTGCAAAACCATTTCGGCGAGTATCCTTCCCATCGCCCTGAAGTCGGTAGAAATCGTAGTAATCCCATTACCCACCACTTTTTTTAATGGTGTATCGTTATATGAAATGATCCCGATATCGGTACCCATTTCCAGTCCCTGTTTTTTTGCCTGCTCGATGACACTCACCAGGTGACGGTCATTTGGGATCACGAATACATCGCCTTTTTCAATGGTGCGGTTATCGAAATCCGCAATGATTTCATGTATAAAGGCATTGTCTTCGCAAAAATTCGTAAAGCCTTCGGCCATGCCCGGCGGCTGCTTGAATGCAGGAAATATAAGGATGAGTTTTTTGTATTTAGCCAGTTTTTCCTTTGCCGACAGGAGTCCGTTGTACATATCCTTAATGAAATTCTGGTGGATTGACGGGTAGCCGTGCAGTTCGGCATTGGCCTGGTCCAGGATGTACACGTCGTTTTTGGGGAGGGCTTTTATGGAGGCTGCCGCACCTTTTAGTGTGGTGGGCATGATAATGTATTTGGAATAATCGCCATTGTTCTCATTGATGAGCTTCCTGAAAACCTCGATGCTGAAGTAATGGAAAAAGATGTCAATTTGCGCATTGTTGGCCATCGTTTCCATAAATGCGTTATACAGGTCTTCCTTAAAGGTATTGAACTCGTCGAACAAAAGAAAAATGCGTTGCTCAAAACTAAACTCCACACTCTTTATATAGTAGCCCTTTCCCAGTCGTGAGTAGATGATGCCGCGCTTTTTCAATTCATCGTATGCCAGCAACACGGTATCTCGAGATAATGAAAACTCCAATGCCACTTTATTTACCGAGGGCAGCTTATCGCCCCGATTCAGGCGGTTTTCGGCAATGGCAGTTTCTACCGATAGGATGATCTGCTTATATTTGGGGAGGCTGTTTCGGGTATCAAGGTTTATTATCTTCATTTTATATTAAGCAAACTGGTAGCTAATATACAAAAACTGGTGGGTACTGGTATGTTTATATAAGGATTACTTTTACATTTGATGATGATATGGTAATAAAGTAATGGAAAAAAATCACATTTCACATTTTATTGGTAGTGCAAAAGCAGAATCATTCGGTGTAACGCCGCAGGGTGCGGATGTTTTCTGCCATACCATTTCGAACCGTCGCGGCATGGAGGCCTCGGTAATTACGTATGGCGCTACAATAACGTCGCTCAAAATACCTGCTAATGGTACTAAGATCGATGTTGTATTAGGCTTCGAAACACTTCAGGACTACGTTGACTCCTACAGCCTGCAGAGCGCGCCGTACTTTGGAGCGATCATCGGGAGGTATTCGGGAAGGATCAAGAAAGGGAAATTTACCCTTAATGGCGAAAAGCATAAAGTTACTGCCAACCACGACGGGCATACGCTGCATGGCGGGACTACCGGTTTTGGACAGGTGTTATGGACGGTAGAGAATGTTTCGGCGAATGCCATAACCCTGAGCTATACCAGCGCCGATGGTGAAGAAGGCTTTCAAGGAGAGTTGGCCGTACACGTAAGTTATACCCTTACGGAAGACAATAAGCTGGTGGTGCAGTACTGGGCGCAGTCGGACAAAGACACGATACTTAACCTGACCCAGCACAGCTATTTTAATTTGGATGGCCATTCGCAATCGATTGAGGGGCAGCAGCTTTTTGTAAATTCGAACAAAGTGCTGGAAACAAGGCGCGATGGCATCCCTACAGGACTTATCCTGAAAGTGGACAACTGCCCGTATGATTTTACTTCGCCAAAAGAGTGCCCATCGAAAATAGATACTACATTCGTAACGCAAGACAATACAGTCCCTGTGGCATCGCTTACGAGCAACAAAACAGGAATAAAAATGACCGTTTGTACCAACCAGCCTTCGGTACATGTATATGTGGGCGGAAATTGTTTCGGACAGGTAAAGGGCAAAGAGGGCGCAGACTACCATCCGTTGAGCGGCATCTGCTTTGAGGCGCAGCATTACCCCGATGCCCCCAACCACCCGCATTTTCCTTCAACAGTATTGAAAAAAGGGGAAGAATATTACCAGAAAACAAGTTTTAAATTCGAACAATTATAATGATAATGCCATGAAAAAATTTATTTGGACACTTTTATTCGGAAGCCTGCTCTCATTGTCGGTTTCCTGTGGGAGTGATGACAGCAGCAGCAATAGTGACGACGGTCCGGTAGTGGAGGAAGATGCGCTCATCCGCGGGGCAGACATGTCCTTTTTACCGGAAATTGAAGCGGAAGGCTATGTTTTTAAAAATGCGGCAGGCCAGCCCGAGGATGCGCTGGAAACCTTAAAAAATGCCGGCGTGAACACCATCCGCATACGCCTTTGGAAAAACCCCTCCAACGCACATTCGTCAATGGCCGAAGTAAAGGCGCTTGCCGCGAGGGTGAAAGGAATGGGAATGAAGGTATGGCTTACGGTACATTTTTCGGATACCTGGGCCGATCCGGGGCAACAGGCTACCCCGGCAGAATGGGCGGGGCTGAACCTTCAGCAGCTTACCGACCAGGCTATGCTGTATACCGCTAATATTCTGTCCGAAATTGATCCCGATATCTTCCAGATCGGCAACGAAACGAATACCGGTTTCATGTACCCATTAGGCAACATTACCAGCAATGAGGCGGGTTACCTGCAACTGGTAAACGGCATCAGCGCGACCATTCGCCAAAATGCACCCGACACAAAGATCATGATACACTATGCCGGTATTGCTAACAGCGCCGACTGGTTTTTTAATAAAATAGCCGAAGTAGATTATGATTACATAGGCCTCTCCTACTACCCTATATGGCATGGTAAGAGCATTGCCAACCTGCAAATAAAAATGCAGCAGTTGGGTAACGCCCACAACAAAAAAGTGGTGATCGCAGAAACAGCCTATCCTTTTACACACCAGTGGAACGATTATACGAACAACTCAGTAGGAAGCGACGACCAGATCATACCGGCCTACCCGGCAACACCAGAAGGCCAGAAAAGCTTTATGATGGCAATGCGCAGCGTGGGCAAGAACGGGGGCATCGGCTTCTGCTATTGGGGTACCGAATGGGTAGCGTTCCGCGGCCCTACAGCAAACAACGGCTCGGCTGCCGAAAACCAGGCACTGTGGGATTTTGACGGTAAGGCGCTTCCGGCAATGGATGCTTTTTATAAAGAGTAATGTTTGATTAACCGGTAAAGTAAACTACCCCGGCTTTCAGCCACTCCAACGACTTCCCCTACTTAGGAGAGTGCCGCAGGGCGGGATGGTTTTACAATACTGTTAATCCCACTTAATAATAATGTATTGATGATGACTATAAAACACCTCTCCATAATCGCGGTTTGTGCCCTCGCCACAGGCTGCGGTACAAAAGAAAAAATTTACCTGGGCGCCGACCTTTCGTATGTAAACGAGATTGAGGACTGCGGCGCCTTTTTCCAAAACGGCGGTAAAAAAGTAGATCCGTACCAGCTTTTTGAAGAGAAAGGCTGCAACCTGGTGCGCATCCGCTTGTGGAATGCACCCGAAGCATCGCCATATTCCAACTATGCCGATGTTAAAAAGAGCATCAAACGGGCAAAGGACAATGGTATGGAGGTGCTGCTGGATTTCCATTATTCTGACACCTGGGCCGACCCCGGTAGGCAGGACATCCCGAAGGCATGGGCATCTATTATCGACGTAAAAGTGCTGGGCGACAGTGTATACAACTTCACGTATAATACCCTGATGAAGCTGGATAAAGAAAACCTGCTGCCCGAAATGGTACAGGTGGGGAACGAAACCAACAACGAGATACTGCAGCCAAAAGGCACCATAAAGGATACCATAGACTGGAAGCGAAACAGCCACCTGCTAAACCGCGGACTGAAAGCGGTACGCGATGTATCGGCCAAAACAGGCAAGACTGTAGCATCGATGCTGCACATTGCCCAACCGGAAAATGCCCTGAAATGGTTTAAGCCCGCAACGGAAAACGGCATTACCGATTACGATTTCATTGGGCTGTCGTACTATCCGCTATGGTCGGAATACAAGTTCGACCGACTCCCGGAGGCCATCAGCACACTGAAGGACACCTATAAAAAGAAGGTCATCATTGTGGAAACGTCATACCCTTACACCATGAACAACGTCGACAAGGCGAATAACATCCTCGACAAGAAAGCGCTTATCGATGGGTATCCCGCAACGCCCGAAGGCCAAAAGAAGTATATGATCGACCTCGTAAATCTTACGCTGAAAGGCGGCGGCAGCGGTGTCATCTATTGGGAACCTGCATGGGTAACATCGTCGTGCAAAACGCTGTGGGGCGACGGTTCGCACTGGGACAACTCCACCTTTTTTGATGCAGCCAATAACAATGAGGCGCTCCCCGGATTTGATTTCTACAATAAGGATAATTATAAATAATATAACACAACTGACTCAATCAGCTTAAGATATAGTCGGCACGTCTCGCTCCCCTCTCCTTGGGAGAGGGGCCGGGGGAGAGGACTAGACGGCATGAGTGAAGCTCTTCCCCTCTTGAGAGGGGTTTAGGGGTGTGTTATTGGTAACTCATTAAAAATGAAAAAAACACTTTTAGCAATCGTCATAGCCGCACAATTCACGGCCTGCCACAAGCCGGCATCGGTTACGCGCACCAAACAGGACTTCGGCACGGGCTGGCAGTTTGTAAGGGATAACGACCCCGCCACTGCCGCTACGGTCAACCTTCCGCACACCGCCAGGGTTGAGAAACTTGTGCCAATAGAACAATGGCAGGGCGACTGCGTGTACACAAAAACATTTGAGGTAAAACCTTCTGCAGATGAAAAACTATTCCTGTATTTTGAGGGTGTGATGCATGAAGCCAGGGTAATCCTTAACGGAAAAGAAATCGCGCACCACAAGGGTGGTTATACCCCTTTTACCGTAGATATAACAGCCCATGCCAAAGCAGGCGGTAATAAAGTGGAGGTAAAAGTCAACAATCAGGATAACCCCGTCATCCCTCCCGGTAAAACCATAAAAACACTTGACTTCAATTACTATGGCGGCATGTACCGCAATGCCTATCTTATCCGGACTAATAAAATATACATTACCGATGCCATAGCTGCCGACATGATAGCTGGTGGAGGCGTATTTATGCACTTTAATGAGGTGTCTGCAGAAAGCGCTTCGGGCTCTGTACAGGTACATGTGCAAAATGACTTTGACGTGGCCAGGCAAGTTACAGTCAAGGCAAAACTGACCGATGTGAACGGGAAGGAATCCAAGTTTAGCCAATTGGGAACTTCACTACAGCCCGGAAAATATGGCACTGCATTACTTAACATAAAGCTTGACAACCCATACCTGTGGTCAATAACCGACCCGGTACTGTACCTGCTTGAGGTACAAATAATTTCGGAAGGCAAGGTGATTGACGGCTACAGCACCAAAATTGGTATCCGTAAAATTGAAATAAAGGACGACGGCTTTTACCTCAACGGCGAAAAAACTTTTGTAAACGGCACCAACCGCCACCAGGAGTATCCGTACGTAGGCTATGCCCTGTCGGACGAAGCGCAATACCGCGATGCCCTGAAGATCAAAAATGCCGGATTTGATATGGTACGCCTGTCGCACTATCCTCAATCAGAGGCCTTTCTTAACGCCTGCGACGAACTGGGTATTTTAGTAATGAACTGCATTTCGGGATGGCAGTTCGTTGGTAATGAAGAATTCATTAAGAACTCACAGCAGGAAATACGCGACCTTGCCCGCCGCGACCGCAACCACCCGAGCGTTTTTGTTTGGGAAGTGTCGCTTAACGAAAGCGAGATGAGTGAACAATACATGAAGGAAGCCAATGATATATTGCGTGCGGAGCTTCCGTACTCAGGCATCTACACCGCAGGGTGGATGGACAATGCCAATTACGACCTGTTCATTCCCGCACGCCAGCACGGCAAGGCCCCTGATTACTGGAATAATTACAGCAAGGGCAGCCGCAAGATTTTCATTGCCGAATATGGCGACTGGGAATATTACGCGCAAAACGCAGGGTTTAACCAAACAGCTTTCGGTAATTTAAAAGAAGAAGAGCGTACCAGCCGCCAGTTGCGCAGCGCGGGTGAGAAGCGTTTGCTCCAACAGGCGTTCAATTTCCAGGAGGCGTTCAACTCCAACCTAAAAGGGAAAAACACGATTGGCCATGCCAACTGGCTAATGTTTGACTACAACCGTGGGTACAGCCCGGATATTGAAAGCTCGGGTATCAGCGATATTTTCCGCATCCCAAAATTCGCTTATTATTTTTACCAAAGCCAGCGTTCGCCGAAAGAAAGGCTTGCATCCAATTTAGTTTCCGGCCCTATGGTAAACATCGCCACCTATTGGGATGCCAAATCGCCCACAGACGTAACCGTATATAGCAACTGCGATGAAGTGGCGCTCTACCTGAATGATGTTTTGGTGGCGAAGCAAAAGCCGACGCGCAACCAATATTCGGACCAATTACAGCACCCTCCGTTTATTTTCAGTCTTGGAAAATTTACGCCGGGCACATTAAGGGCAGAAGGTTTTATTGACGGGAAGCCGGTCAGCGAACACAAAGTGGCAACTCCCGGAGCGCCTGCACGTTTGGAGATAATTATGGACCGTTCGGGCAAGGCCATCAATAAAGATAAGCCGGATGTAGTGTTTGTGTATGCGAAAATTACGGATGATAAAGGGACACTGGTGCATGACTCCAACCTGGCAGTAACGTTTGAAGTTATCGCTGAAAATGCAGCAATAATTGGTGGAAATAGCATTACCGCGGAAGAAGGTATCGCTACAATAGTTTTACGAACCGAAAAGGCCGGAGGGCCGGTGCTGGTTAAAGCAAGTGCGCCGGGGTTGCCAACTACTATATATAAGATCAAATAATGAAAAAGAAATTAGTTAAGCAGGTCACTGCTTTTTATAAAGAATGCTTTGGCTCAGAACCCCGGCATATCGTGCTATCGCCGGGCCGTATCAACATCATCGGTGAGCATGTGGATTATAACGACGGCTACGTACTTCCCGCTGCCATCAACAAATACGTTTGCTTTGCGGTTTCCCCTAATGAAGATGGCAAATGTGCCATTGTGGCCAGGGAAATTAACGGGCATTATGAGTTTAATGTGACGGACGAGCTAAAGCGTGTCGATAAAATGTGGGTCAACTACTTCCTGGGCGTGCTGCACCAATTGCAGGGACGCACAGGCATGAAAGGTTTCAACATCGTTTTCAGCAGCACGGTGCCCATGGGGGCAGGATTATCCTCATCCGCCGCAGTGGAATGCGGATTTGCATTCGCATTGAATGAAATGTTCAATTTGGGTTTAACCAAAGAAGAAGTCGCATTAATCGGGCAGAAGTCGGAACACACCTTCGTGGGTGTGAACTGCGGGATCATGGACCAATTTGCGAGCGTATTCGGCAAAAAGAACCAGGTGATAAAGCTCGACTGCAATACACTGGAGTACGAATACCACAAAGCCGATTTTAAAGACTATGCCCTGCTGCTGCTCGACAGCCGCGTAAAGCATACGCACCTCACCTCCGGCTACAACGACCGCAGGCGCGAAGTGGAGGAAGGCCTTGCCGTGTTAAAGCAGCAGTACCCTGAAGTACAAACCTTCCGTGACTGCACCGAAGAAATGGTTCTGTCCGTAAAAGAAGAGCTTGGCGATGTGAATTTTAAACGTTGCCTTTTTGTGGTAAAAGAAATTCAGCGTGTTTTGGATGCCGTTAATGCCTTGGAGAAACAGGATTTTGCTACATTAGGAGCCTTAATGCTGGAAACGCACGACGGCCTGTCTCAAGACTATGAAGTGAGTTGTGAGGAAATCGACTTTTTGGTCGATGCCGTGCGCAACGATGAGAACGTGTTGGGCTCGCGCATGATGGGCGGCGGCTTTGGCGGATGCTCTATTTCTTTGGTAAAGAAAGATGCCATTGATGCACTAATCGAACGTGTGGGCAATGAATATAAAGCGAAGTTCCACATTGCGCTGGAACCGTATAAAATAAAAATAGCAAAAGGCACCAGCCTTTATACCGAATAGTATGCAACCATTTGACAACAACGAGCATCCGCACAGGAGATTCAACCCGCTGACGGGCGAATGGATACTGGTATCGCCACACCGCGCCAAAAGGCCGTGGCAGGGGCAAAAGGAGAGTACGGGTAACATTGCATTGCCACAATACGATCCAACCTGCTACCTGTGCGCGGGCAATGAACGGTCGGATGGGACCAGGAATGAACAATATACCGATGTGTATGTTTTTGACAACGACTTTCCGTCCCTTTTACAGGAGGAGATTGCACCTTTAGAGGACGCTAACCCATTGTTTCAACTGAAGCCCGAGCGGGGCATCAATAAGGTGATATGTTTTTCACCGCGACACGACCTGACACTTCCGGAAATGGAAATTGAAGCCATTGAGAAAGTAGTGCAGGCCTGGAAGGAGCAATATATTGAGCTGGGTAGCAGGGATTTCATCAACCATGTACAGATATTCGAGAACAAAGGTGCGGTGATGGGCTGCAGCAACCCGCATCCGCACGGGCAGATATGGGCACAGTCGTCACTTCCCACGAATGTGGAAAAAACGCAGGCCAACATGAAAGCGTATTTCGACAAAAATGGCAGAAGCCTTTTAGCCGATTACCTTGCCGAGGAACTGAACCGGAAGGAACGCATCATTGCTGAGAACACACATTTTGCGGTGCTTGTCCCGTTCTGGGCGACCTGGCCGTATGAAACGCTCATCATCAGCAAGAGGCATTTTGGCAACATTACCCAAATGACTGCTGAAGAAAGCACGGCATTCGCAGCCATACTAAAAACCATTACGGTGAAATACGACAACCTGTTCGAAACGTCGTTCCCCTACTCTTCCGGCATCCACCAGTCGCCGACCGATGGGCAGGAACATCCGGAATGGCATTTCCACATGCATTTTTACCCCCCGCTGCTGCGGTCGGCAACTGTAAAGAAATTTATGGTAGGCTACGAGATGATGGCCGAGGCACAGCGTGACATTTCCCCTGAAAAGAGTGCAGCGGTGCTGAGGGAACTTTCTGAAATACATTACAAACGAAAATAAATGACAGGGAATATCAATTTGAAAGATAACACACCCCTAACCCCTCTCAAGAGGGGAACACTCAACCGTGCTTACTCAACCCCAAAAAGCGGCTTCTGTTCCGGCATGAGTGAAGCTGTTCCCCTCTTGAGAGGGGTTAGGGGTGTGTTCAAATTCTCCCATATTTACCCTAACTTTAATTAAAAACCTGAATGAAAACATTATCAACTCCCGATTATATCGTTTTCCTGTGTTACTTCGTACTGATCGTTAGCTACGGACTTTGGATATACTACCGCAAAAAGAAGGAAGCCACCACCAGCAATGACTACTTCCTTGCCGAGGGTTCCCTTACCTGGTGGGCCATAGGGGCATCGCTCATAGCGAGTAACATCAGCGCCGAGCAGTTCATAGGCATGAGCGGAAGCGGCTTCAAGCTGGGCCTCGCCATTGCAACCTACGAATGGATGGCGGCAATAACCCTTATCATCGTGGCCGTCTTCTTTATTCCGGTATATCTCAAAAATAAGATCTACACCATGCCGCAGTTCCTCAAGCAGCGCTATAACGGGACTGTGGCCATGATCATGGCGGTGTTTTGGCTGGCGCTTTATATCGTGGTAAACCTTACGGCTATCTTATACCTCGGGGCATTGGCAATAAGCAGCATTTCAGGGTTCGATATTACGCTGTGTATGGTATTCCTGGGCATATTCGCCATTTTTATTACCCTTGGCGGAATGAAGGTTATCGGCTATACCGACGTGGTACAGGTGTTTTTCCTGATACTCGGCGGACTGGTAACCACTTACCTTGCGCTGAACCTGGTGTCGGATGAATTTGGCGGCAGCGGCGTGCTGGATGGCTTTAGTTTTATGAGTGAAAAGGCAGGCGACCACTTTCACATGATATTCAAAAAGGACAACCCTAACTATATCGACCTGCCGGGCATCTCGGTGCTAATGGGCGGTATGCTGATAACGAACCTTTATTATTGGGGCTGTAACCAATACATTACCCAGCGTGCCCTGGGAGCCGACCTGAAAACGGCACGCCGCGGAATACTGTTTGCCGCATTCTTAAAACTGCTGATGCCGCTTATTGTGGTGGTTCCGGGCATTGCGGCATTTGTATTGTACCAGCAGGGACATTTCCAGGCGGATATGCTACAGAATGGTGAAATGAATCCGGACCGCGCCTATCCGGTACTGCTGAACCTGCTGCCGTCCGGACTAAAAGGCCTGGCCTTTGCGGCGCTTACCGCGGCCATCGTAGCATCATTGGCAGGAAAAGCCAACAGTATCGCCACCATCTTTACACTCGATATTTACAAGCAGCACATCAATAAAGACGCCGGTGAGAAAAAACAGGTGAACGTGGGCAAAATGACAGTAATTTTATCAATCATCGCGGCCATTATCATTGCACCGTTCCTTGGCATCGACAAAAAAGGCGGCTTCCAGTTCATACAGGAATTCTCTGGATTTTTGAGCCCGGGCGTGTTCGCGATGTTCCTGCTGGGCTTCTTCTGGAAAAAGACCACAGCCAACGCGGCGATGTACAGCATGATAGGCGGATTTGTGTTCTCAGTGATATTGAAGTTCCTTCCCGCATTCGTTGACCTGCAGCCCCTGTACGAAATAGGATTTGCCGTGCCGCACCCCGAGACGGGCGTATATGAAATACCTTTCCTTGACAGGATGGGCATAGTGTTCGTACTTTGTATCCTTGGGATGTTCTACATCAGCAGGAAAGAGACCGGCAAAGGCGACGACCTTAACAGCCTTGAGGTAGATACGGCCATGTTCCGCGTAGACCGCACGTTCATGGTAGGCACAGCAGTACTTGTGGCGCTTGTGGCAGCACTGTATGCTTATTTTTGGTAAGGCATCCAATTTCTTTTATATTTTGAAGCCCCCGGCATTTGTCGGGGGTTTTATCTTTTATTTACAAAGGCGCTAAGACAACCTTACCATATTTTTTCCTATTTTTAAAATTCCAAAAAACAACCTGCAAATGAACCGTAGATCATTCATCAAAAATACCGGGCTGGCCGGGGCCGGGCTTACGCTGGCCGGACCTGTAACCTCATGGCTTATGGAAAATACTGTACTGCCGGGTAGCAAGCCCTTCTTTAAGCTGTCGCTGGCGCAATGGTCGCTGCACAAGGCCATACTCGAAACCAAAACCCTGCCTGCACTCGACTTTGCAAAAAAAGCCCGGGCACTCGGCTTTGAGGCGGTGGAATATGTAAACCAGCTTTACAACCCGGAGCTCGAAAGCATGGGCCTGGATAAGCTTGTAAAGGAACTGAAAAAACGCAGCAGCGACAATGGCATTAAAAACGTACTGATCATGATCGACGGGGAAGGCGAGCTGGCGGCACTGACAAAAATGGAACGCGATGAGGCAATCGCAAAACACTCCAAATGGGTGGATGCAGCTGCCGAACTGGGATGCGGGTCGATACGGGTAAACCTTTTTGGCACCGGGGCAGAGAATGATTTTGACAAATGGAAGGAAAGCTCGGTTGACGGACTGGGAAGGCTTTCGGCGTATGCAAAAAAAAGCAACGTAAATGTGATTGTCGAGAACCACGGCGGACTGTCGTCTGATGCGGGGAAACTGACCGATGTGATAAAGGCCATCAACATGAAGAACTGCGGCACGCTGCCCGACTTCGGGAACTTTTGCGTAAAACGTGAAGGTGGGGAACGATGGGGGGCAGCCTGCATTGAGGAATATGACAAATACAAAGGCGTGCGGGAGCTGATGCCATTTGCCCACGGTGTGAGCGCCAAAACCTTTGACTTTGATGCCAACGGTAACGAAACGACAATTGACTACAAGAAGATGCTGAAAATCGTAAAAGAAGCGGGTTATACCGGCCATATCGGCATTGAGTATGAAGGAAATCGTTTGGGAGAGGAAGAGGGCATCAAGGCTACAAAAGAATTATTGTTGAGGGTTGCGGGTGAAATGAAATAATTGATAAATAAATCAAATGATTGAAGATTTAAAGGAACTGGAAAGCAGGGACGGAATAATTGAAATAGGAAATAAGGAGCGTTCTGCCTGCAAACTTATCTCTGTGGAAGAAGCGGACGGGACACAAAAACTTAATTTCGAAAGCATTTTCCCGGTCAGGGAATTGAATGTGGATCCATCGAACCCCTGGGAGATTGCTTTGTCACAAAGTGCATTCGGCAAGAACTACAGCTTTTTTGTTGCCGGAGCTTTGGAATTCGTGAGCAGCCATGAAATTATATTTAAAGAAAGGGATCGCAACCTGGAGGTGAAATTGGATTTTAGCGATGAAACCGTAAAAGGTACCATGCTTAGATATATTGATGCGCTTATTCCTCCGAAATAAAACGATTTGCCTGAAACAGCAACCCGTCTCTTTGAGAAATAAAACCTGAAGTTATGAATTTTTACAAAATATTGATTGCCGCATTTTCGGCTACCAACATTATGACGACGTTCAGTTACCTGGTGTCCATTAGCTATAAAGAGCTGTTTAAGGAGCCTGTAATGCTTAACTTTATACTCGAAGGCGCAGGCATCAGCCTGAAAGGCCGCCTGAAAAAGTTTTCCGGCTGGTTCGCGCACTACCTCATCGGTGTTGCATTTGTATTGGTGTATGAATCCATCTGGCATTACACCAACGTTGAGTTTGGTTTTATATCAGGCATTGTTTTCGGCATCATCAGCGGGCTGATAGGCGTTTCCTGCTGGCGGCTCACCTACCGCCTTCCCGATGGCAACCCGCACGTACCCTCTAAGGAATATGCCCTGCTGCTGTTCTTCGGGCATATCATATTTGCCATTGCGGTAGTCGTGGCGTTCAAGATCTTTAATTATGACCCTCTGTCGTATATTTATTAGGATACAAAATGCGGATAGAAACATTTATAGTTGATATCCAAATAATAGCCGGATTTAAAATATCAACAAAAAAATTACACATTTTAATATAATATAAAAAACTTGTAGTACATTTATTATCAATACAGTAGTGCATATTAAACCTCTAAAACAAGTAAATATGGCAATGATAAGAAATAGTTACTCGTTTGTAAGATTATATTTAAATTACAGAAAAGAAATATCACTGCCTGAATTTTCAAGATACAGGAAATCCCTTTGCAAGGTAAACAGCAAAAATATTATAGAATTTAAGTTAAAGAGAATAAAATCAAAATTCAACTGCAGACAACAAGCTTCAGACCTCTCAATTTTCCGTGATTTTTTCTTAAAAACTGATTACGCTGCTACTTTGCCGGGAGCAAAGCGAATAATTGATGCCGGTGCAAACATCGGTGCAGCTACAGTGTTATTTAAAAAACGTTATCCTGATGCTGAGATCATCGCCCTGGAACCTGATGATTCAAATTGTGAAATGTTTGCACTGAATACTAAATCCTATACTAATGTTACTTTAATTAATGGCGGGCTTGCCAGCGAACACGGCAAAAAAATGAGAATTAAGGACAAGACCGTTCCTTCATATTCCTTTGAACTTGTATACGATTCTGAGGGTTTGGATTCCTTTTCTGTTGATGGTCTGATGAAAGATAATAATTGGGAAATCATCGATATTGTAAAAATAGATATTGAAGGCGGTGAGAGGGAACTTTTCAGTGCCAATATCAATTGGATCAAAAAAACAAGACAGATAATTATAGAACTTCATGACTATAAGCTCCCCGGATGCAGCCGGGCTTTAATCGATGCTTTCAGTGGATTAAATTTTAATATTAATTTTTCGGGCGAGAACCTTATACTCACCAATGTAGATTTATTGGGTACTTAGTGTGATACAAAATAATTTTGTTATAAAATCCCAAACCTTTGCCTGCAAACTGAAAAGCGATTGTTGACATATCTTGCGGACTTCTTTAAAGTACACTTCTTCCTCACAAATAAATTTCTTACTTTGCGATAGTTTAACCCAATCGCAACCATGACCACACCCCTACGCTTCCGCTTATCCCTCATGATGTTCCTGGAATTCTTTATATGGGGCGGGTGGTTCGTTACCCTCGGCACCTACCTCGGGACAACCCTAAAGGCATCGGGTGCGGAGAGTGCCACGGCATTCGCAACGCAATCGTGGGGCGCCATCATTGCGCCTTTTGTTATAGGGATCGTGGCCGACCGGTTTTTTAATGCCGAGAGGATACTGGGCGTGCTGCACCTCGTCGGGGCGGTGCTGATGTACCAAATGTATACTGCACAGGATTTCGAAAGCTTTTATCCGTATGTGTTTGGGTACATGATCGCCTACATGCCCACGCTGGCGCTTGTCAATTCGGTCTCCTTCCGCCAGATGAACGACCCCGCAAAGGATTTTTCGTCCATCCGCGTCTGGGGCACCATCGGGTGGATCGCGGCAGGCCTTGCCATCAGCTATATTTTCCATTGGGATAATGGCGCGGACAGCGGCGCCTTAAAAAATACGTTCCTGATGACAGCCGTTGCTTCGGCGGCACTTGGACTGTACAGCTTTACACTGCCCGCAACCCCTCCGCAGGCATCCCCGGGGAAAGACATATCATTTATACAAATACTCGGCCTTGATGCGCTGAAGCTGTTGGGCAGCCGCAACTTTTTGGTATTCTTCCTGGCATCGGTGCTCATTTGTGTGCCGTTGGCCTTTTATTACCAAAATACCAACCTGTTCCTTAGCGAAACCGGCATGGCCAACCCTACCGGCAAAATGACCATTGGGCAGGCCTCGGAAGTGATATTCATGCTGCTGCTGCCGGTATTCTTTAAGCGGTTTGGCATTAAGGCGACACTGGGCCTTGGAATGGCGGCGTGGGCAATCCGGTACATGCTGTTTGCCTACGGCAATTCGGGCGAACTGGCATTCATGCTCATCACGGGCATTGCGCTGCACGGCATTTGCTATGACTTCTTTTTTGTCACCGGGCAGATATACACCAACTCCAAAGCGGGCGAAGAGCACAAAAGCGCGGCACAGGGGCTTATTACACTGGCGACTTACGGTGTAGGCATGCTGATCGGGTTTTGGGTGGCGGGCATGATCACCGACAATTATTCCCGCACCGATTACATGGGCCACGACTGGAAGAGCATCTGGCAGTTCCCGTCGTATTTTGCAGTGGGGGTTATTGTGCTGTTCAGCTTCTTCTTTAAAAATGAAAAAATAGAATACACAGCGTCATGAGAAAATTAAGAATGGGAATGGTGGGCGGCGGCATTGGCTCCTTCATCGGCGACGTACACCGGAAGGCGGCCATGCTGGATGGAATGACCAAACTGGTGTGCGGGGCCTTCAGCAGTACGCCGGAGAAATCGGTGGCCTCGGGAAAGTCACTTTTCCTGCCCGAAAGCCGTTGCTACAGTACATATGAAGAGATGATACTGGCCGAAAAAAAACTGCCTGAGGGTGAGCGCATGGATTTCGTCACCATCTGTACTCCCAACCACATGCACTTTGCCCCCGCAAAAATGGCGCTGGAAAATGGTTTCCATGTTGTGTGCGACAAACCGATGACACTGACGGTTGCCGAAGCCGAAGAACTGGAGGCATTGACCGAAAAAACCGGGCTGCTATTTGCGCTGACGCACAACTATACCGGCTACCCTATGGTCAAGCAGGCAAAGGCCATGATAGCGAATGGCGACATCGGCACGATACGAAAAATTCAGGCACAGTACCTGCAGGGCTGGATGGCGACCGCAGTTGAAAAAACAGAAAACAAGCAGGCGGCATGGCGCGTTGACCCTGCCAAAGCCGGAATGGGCGGCGCACTGGGCGACATCGGGAGCCATGCGGAAAACTTAATGGAATATATAACAGGCCTTGAAATTGACGAACTGGCTGCCGACCTCGGGCATTTTGGCGAAGGCCGGATACTGGATGACGATGGAAACATACTGCTGCGAATGGCGAATGGGGCGAAGGGTACCTTGTCATTTTCGCAGATCGCAGCAGGTGAGGAAAACAACCTTGCGATACGCATTTATGGTGAAAAGGGCAGTGTGGAGTGGCAGCAGGAAAACCCGAATGAGCTTATAGTCCGCTGGGTGGATAAGCCCAAGCAGGTTTTTACGCCCAACAGCAATGGCCTGTATCCCGAAGCGATGGCAGCCTCGCGCATACCGGCTGGGCATCCGGAAGGCTACTTTGAGGGGTTTGCCAACATTTACAGGAACTTTGCGAAGCACCTTACTGCCGTGATAGAAGGCAGGAATATTGACAACCCCGGCTACCCTACGGTACAGGATGGGCTGCGGGGCATGAAATTCATGCAGGCAGTGGTGGACAGCCATAGCCAAAACTCGGCATGGATAAAGATTGGGTAACAACGGGGCATACCTCAAAAGGGTTCACATAAAGGATTTGACTAATTATATGCCGCTCCTCCGGAGCTATAAGTCAGCCTTACTCATTTATTACTATAAACATATCGCCCCGCCCGGGCTGCCACTGATGAGTCCCGGAGGGACGGCATATTTATAGAAAAAAAAAATCAAGATGCAAGTGAGTTCCGGAGGAACGGCATGTTTTTAAAAATTAGGTGTAAACAACAATTGATCAATACAAATCTCCTGACAACTATATTTTTCAAACCTTTGAGGTTTTATAGCCACTGCTTAAAAAAATACAGATTATGAAAACAGTAAAAGGACCCGGCATATTTTTAGCGCAATTTGTGGGCAGCGATGCACCCTATAATTCATTGGACGGGTTGTGTCAATGGGTGAAATCCTTAGGCTATAAAGGCATCCAGATCCCGACATGGGAAACGGCGCTTATCGACCTGGATAAAGCCGCCGTAAGCCAGGACTATTGTGATGAGTTGAAAGGCATGATCAATTCGTACGGACTGGAGATTACAGAACTCTCCACGCATTTGCAGGGGCAGCTGGTAGCTGTGAACCCGGCGTATGACGTAATGTTTGATGGCTTTGCTCCCGAAGCCCTGCGCAATAATCCAAAGGCCCGCACCGAATGGGCTATCGAAACTGTAAAGAAAGCAGGCACGGCATCCCGCAGGCTTGGCTTGGAAAACCACGCAACTTTTTCGGGGGCATTGCTTTGGCATACGATGTACCCCTGGCCGCAGAGGCCTCCCGGACTTGTGGAGGCGGGGTTTGAAGAGTTGGTGAAACGGTGGCTGCCAATATTGAATCATTTTGATGAAAACGGGGTGAATGTCTGTTACGAGATACACCCCGGCGAAGACCTGCACGACGGTATTACCTTTGAGCGTTTCCTGAAAGCCACAGGCAACCACAAGCGCGTGAACATGCTGTACGACCCCAGCCATTTGCTGTTGCAGCAGCTGGACTACCTGTCATTCATCGACCATTACCACAGTTTTATAAAGGCATTTCATGTGAAGGATGCCGAGTTTAACCCCACCGGAAAACAGGGGGTATATGGCGGCTATTCGGATTGGGCGGACAGGGCGGGGCGTTTCCGTTCGCCGGGTGACGGCCAGATCGACTTTAAAGGGATCTTTTCGAAACTGACCCAATATGGCTGCGATGTGTGGGCGGTAATGGAATGGGAGTGCTGCCTGAAAAGCCCGGAGCAGGGCGCACGGGAAGGCGCGCCGTTCATCCAACGCCATATTATAGAGGCAACTCAAAAATCGTTTGACGATTTTGCCGGCGGGGATGTGGACAGGGATAGGATCAACAGGATATTAGGATTGTGATCGATTCCTTTTATAAACTAATTGGCGACTTTTTCAAACAAAATATCTTTTACGGTGCCTTCTGATGAAAGAAGCATCCGGGTTACAATCCCTTTTTCGTTTCTTTCAAAATGGTAAAGCGTACGTCTGCCGTTCCCGAATTCGTCTTTACCTACAGGATTAAGCAATATCCCCTCATTATTTTTATACGACAGGTACAGCTTGCCCTCTTCGGAATAGAAGCGATAGGAAACGCTAAGTTCTTCTGACCGGAACTCACCGATAAAATCAGTAATTGCAGTATTATCCGTGTTCATGGGCATTATCCTTCGGAAATAGAAAGGTGTACCGCCAAATGAAATAACCATGTCTGCATCCCGGCTTCCGGAAAAGTCATACTCAACAGTTTCATTGCCCATCCTGCGGAATGTGTTTTTAGCGGAAGGCAAAAGTGCAATTCCTTTTTTTGCACTACTCCCTTTCGATTTCAATGTGTCGTTTTCAATATACACTTCCATTTGCATATCGCTATTCAGTTCCCTGTAAAAACCTTTCATACCTTTTAAATCACCAATAGAGTGCCGGTATGGATTTGGTACAGTGGGTAAATTTTCTTCCGGTTTTTCCAGAAGCACATCCAATATCCGGTGGGATACTGCCACTGGATCTATATCTCCTGAATTTGCAAGGATAATGACCCCTGTCTCTTTTCCTGGGAGTGTTACCAGGTTCGCGCCGCCACCCCAGCTCCAGCCGCTGTGTGCAACGGCGGGGTTGCCCTTGTAGGAATCGGTCATGACACCCCTGGCATACTTTGCTTTTTTCCCGTCGGGGAGCGTAGCAGATACCCTAAGGAAGGTTGTCAGTTCGATAAACCGTGTATCGGTTCCGTTTAATACCCGCATCCATTTGGCCAGGTCGCTTACCGTGGAACCCATATTGCCGGCGCCATAGCTTTCCTGCGCCATTGACAATGAGAAATAGCCATCGGGACCGTTGCGGTATCCTGCCCAGCCCGCGACGGCCTGCTTTGCTGAAACCCGGAAAAAGCTTGACTCCATGCCCAGTGGACTAAAAATATGTTCGCGTGCAAAGGCATTTAGGTTTTTACCGGAAACACGCTCGACTATAATTGCCAGCAGGTTATAGTTCGTGTTGCTGTACAGTACTTTTTCTCCCGGCAGGTTGTTCAGCCCCTTTTGGCGCACAGCGAGATCCAGTACTGTTTTGTTATTATAGTAGTCGTTATCGAAATCAAAACCCTGCAGGCCCATGAGTGCATGATAGTTGCGAATACCGCTTGTGTGGTCCAGCAGGTGTTTTATTTTGATGGGGCTGCCGTAAAAGGGCATTTCCGGAAGGTATTTCCTGATATCGTCCTCTACGGTGACTTTCCCGTCCTGAACCAATATCCAGATGCAGGCCGCTGTAAATTGCTTGGCTACGGAGGCAATGTCAAAAACCGTGGCGGCATCATTAGGCAAACCACCGGGCAGGGAAGCCAGGCCGATACCTTTTGCATATACCAGCTTCCCTCCCATTACCACACCTACAGACATTCCCGGCGCGCCCGGCTGTTGATAACGGGCCACGATAGAATCCACTTGTGACAGGGCTGACTGCTGGCCACTGCACGCGAAGCATGCCGCAAAAAAAGATATAACCAGCCTGATCACTTGCCTGCGGTTTTATACTTATGGTAAAAATAGGCAGGTACCAGCCCGAAGTTGAACAACAGGAACCCGGCAAACATGACCATGCCCCTGCCCGGCCACGTTAAAAATTCGAACATAGCGCCTATGCCAAAGACAAAAACGGTAAGGAATGCGATAACATAAAAAGATTTCTTCATTTGATGGATTTTTTGATGCAACCGGGAAAGCCGCAACAGGTTATACATATAACAAATATACATTTTTATTAAATGTATTCGAATGAAATGACATAAATTACATTGGTTGCCCTAAGTGGTATTGAAAAGGGATATTGGATAAAACTGAGTGTAGCTGTCCAGGAAAGCTACCGAACGAATTGTAAAGCCCCGTAAAAATACCTGTTTTACAAAAACAGGTAAAAACCGTGGTTGTTATTCCGATTAGGTTCTATACATTTACGATGTGTTAAAAAAAACATAATATTCACCATCTTACACCTTACTATGACAAATTATGATTACACCGTTGTTACCGCGCAGGGAGATGTGCAGCTAACAACAACTTCGCACCACACCGAGCATGACTCGATCAACAAATGGATATCGGCACACAGGCCATCCATCAACAATGCATTGGCTGCTAAACGCGTGACGGTACTTGCAGTGTACAGCGACCACGCCAGGGCAGCTAAAAGTTCCACTTAGGCAGCATTAACCAATGAGCTGCCGGGAGGGGCAGTTTCATCAACTTTCCAAATCTCCCCGAAAGATTTGATACTCGCCTGATTACAAAGCAACAACGACCCATGCAGGCATATTACAATTTACTCAAAATACCTGCTATATTCTGCAGGCAGTACCTTCAGCGATCTTATCGCTACTTCCTTATAAAAAGTTTCGGCCGCTTCACTCTGCAATTGTATTTTTCCTTTGGTAAGCGGGACTGCTTTTCCATTCTCCATATACACTGAATTTTGCAGTACCATGACTACATGGCCGTTGACGATATGCAGGCTTTTACCGCCAAAGCAAATGAGCTCTAACTGTGTCCACTCCCCTTTTGGGCTTTCATGGTTTTCGCCGCGAAGGCAGAAGCCACCATTCGGGCTGCCGGCGCCTATGGGCAGGAACGGCTGCTTTTCATTGGCAACAGGATTCATTACCCCTTCGGGCATAAAGGCACGGATATCAATGGCGGAGTTGGCAATGTTCCAGTAGTCGCCCATGTGTCCCTCCATAATTTGGAATTCCTGCGAAAGCATCCAGGCACGCCAGTAATCTTTGCCGCATTCGCCAACAGAATGGTACAGTATGCCTGAATCCATAAGCTTATCGGTGCGGGGGTCCCACTTTTTACTGCCCCATTTTACCTTGGCTTTCAGGTGGTAATTTTCATATTCGGCTTTTGTAAATACGCAGCCGTAGATCTCGCCGCTTACGCGCAATATGGGTTCGCCATTTTCTTCGGTGACAGAAAATACGTTTGCCGCGTTGCTATTATTGCCAATGGGTTGGACTTCCTTACCATTAGCATCCACAGGCACCTGCCCGTTGTACTTTGGCGAATGCCGGTAGCTTAGGTACATATCCCATTGCGAAAGGTTTTTATCGAGAAGCGGTGTCCATTCCGGCCCGCCAGAAAAGGACGTTGCAAGGATGAGGATGAGGAACATCGAAAGAATTTTAATCGTTTTGGCCATGAGTATGCGTTTGAATCATAAAAATACTACTCAAAAGCCATTAGCACGTATACTAACCGATAAAAAGCCTGTACTAAAATTACAGCCAACCGGAAGCCTTCATCCATTCTTTCAGGCGGTCCATCCATTTGTCTTCGGTGGTTTTGTTGTCCATTCCGTAGCCGTGGCCACCGTGTGGGTAAAGGATCATTTCGCTGAATATCTTAAACTCCTGCAGGGCCTTATAATAAGCAATGCTGTTGCCCACCGGCACCAGGTCGTCGTCGGCTGAATGCACCAGGAATGCCGGGGGTGCCTGTGCGGTAACCTGCAGTTCATTAGAGTACTGAACCACACGATCGGGCGGGGCAAATTTCCCCAGAAGGTTTTCGCGGCTGCCCATGTGGGTAAGACTGTTGGAAAAGCTGATAACGGGGTAAATGAGTATCGAGAAATCGGGACGGAGCGACGTTTTCGCCGGGTTATCGATTACGCTTTTATTAAAATGCGTGGAAGCCGTTGCCGCCAAATGCCCTCCGGCAGAAAAGCCCATGATACCAACTTTATTGGGGTCTATGTTCCAATCGGCTGCCCGTTCGCGTACCATTTGCAATGCCCTTTGCGCGTCCTGTAGTGGCCCGATGGACTTATCTGTCATAATCGCATCATTGGGGAGGCGGTACTTCAGGACAAACGCTGTTACGCCCCAGTTGTTGAATGCGCGGGCTACATCGGCGCCTTCGTGCCCCGATGCCAATATGCCATAGCCACCGCCCGGGCAAATGATAACGGCACTCCGCGCCGCACAGGGCTTATCGGCCTTATACACCGTTAGCGTGGGCGCTGAAACATTACTGATGATGAGGATATTGCCGTCATGCACCTCCGATTTTTCTGTATTGGCAGAAGGTTTGCTGTTGGGAATGGTTTTATCGTACAGCGGAATGGCGTGCTGGGCGTGGAGTACTGCCGTGAGAAAAAGAGCGGATATGAGAAGGGGTAGTTTCATGGCAGAAAAGTAATGAAAGTTTTGGGAGTGGGGAAATAAAAAATCCGTACCCGGATTGCCGGATACGGATTTTAAAAGCAGAGAGTAAGAGATTGGAATCTGCCTCCGTAAACCCCCATAAATGATGGCTCTATATATTTATAAAATGACTTGCCATACTACCGGAAATGTTTTAAAAATTGCATATAGGTGTCTTAAGATTGTTTCAACCCTATCTTTCGATAGTCTGGGGGCTTACTAAAGAGTCTATTTTTATGTATGAGGGTTTATCGAACACAATTGCTTAGCAACGTTTGAGCTTCAAGCTTAATGTTTATAAGTTTAAATGAGTTCATAGTTAAATGCAGCAATTCCAAGCGCACTACCTGATCAGACTAAAATGCGATTTGAATTGTAAGTTTTGCTGATTGTAGATAAAATTAATGGTAAACCAATAGTCAGTAGCCGGAACAGGCTGCCCATTAATGGTTCCATCCCACCCAGCCTTTGCGGTAGCGATTTGTGTTAACAGTTTGCCGTATCTGTCAAAAATGATAATTTGCGCGCTACTGTCCAGAAACCGATCAGAAATGTTCCAGGTTTCATTCAAACCGTCGCCGTTTGGTGTAAAAAATTTAGGATAATCCAATATTACGATGTTGTTTTGAACCGACGGATCGGCGCATCCGTCAGGATCAATAACCTGAATTGTATGCACGCCCGCGGTTACATCCTGAAAAATATTCGAGCTTTGCAACGGGCCAAGATCTAATTGATACAAATATTCCCCGGGTACATCAGTAACAACGGTTATGGTAGCATTGTCAGTAAAAGGCGCTGATGCTTGCCATTTAAAATTTGTTGATCCCTGTTGGTTTATGGTCACAAGAATAGTTTGCCCTGCCGCGCACTGTCCGCTGTCAGGAGT
Organism: uncultured Flavobacteriaceae bacterium; assembly: GCA_942492845.1. Taxonomy (GTDB): domain Bacteria; phylum Bacteroidota; class Bacteroidia; order Flavobacteriales; family Flavobacteriaceae; genus Flavobacterium. The sequence continues at coordinate 325,152 of OW818646.1, forward strand.
GAAGGTATAACTGACGTCTGAAGTAAAATCGATTACCGCCGGAGACCAACTCCCTACAATTCCGTTAGGAGATTGCGCACTTAACAAATAGGTATCGTTTGCACATAAATTCAAATCAGGAAAATCGGGGATTAGTTGCGGAATAACGGTAACAGCTACATTTACAGGCGTAGCACAGGCGGTTCCCGTTGGTGTAAAAACATAAGTTTCGCTTGTTGCATTATTAATTGCTGACGGCGACCAGGTTCCGGTTATTCCATTGAGCGAAGTTGCAGGTAAAGTAGGCGCAGGAGTTCCGGCACAAAAAGCAGGGATTGGGTTAAAAGTTGGCGTGATGCCGGGCGTTACCGTTACTGCAAGTGAAACGGGTTGACTGGTTGCGCATTGATTTGGGTTCGAGGTAAAGGCATAAGTTCCGCTTGTTGTATTGCTGATTACCGGGGGCGACCAGGTTCCGGTTATTCCATTGAGCGAAGTTGCAGGTAAAGTAGGCGCAGGAGTTCCGGCACAAAAAGCAGGGATTGGATTAAAAGTTGGCGTTATGCCGGGCGTTATCGTTACCGAAAGTGATACGGGTTGACTGGTCGCGCATTGATTTGGGTCCGGCGTAAAAATATACGTTCCGCTTGTAATATTGTTAATTGTGGACGGCGACCAACTTCCTGTTATTCCGTTCAAAGATGTTGTCGGCAAAACAGGCGCAGTTGTTCCTGAGCAAAATGCAGGAATAGGGTTGAACGTTGGAGTTACGCTTGGCGTTACCGTTACCGAAAGTGAAACGGGTTGACTGGTTGCGCATTGGTTTGGGTTTGGCGTAAAAACATACGTTCCGCTTGCTGTAGGATTAATTACCGGGGGCGACCAGGCTCCGGTGATTCCATTGAGGGAAGTTGCAGGTAAAGTGGGCGCAGGAGTTCCTGAGCAAAATGCAGGGATTGGGTTAAAAGTTGGAGTTATGACGGGCGTTACCGTTACTGAAAGCGACACGGGTTGACTGGTCGCGCATTGATTTGGGTTCGGGGTAAAGACATAAGTCCCGCTTGTTGTATTGCTGATTACCGGGGGCGACCAGGTTCCGGTGACTCCATTGAGCGAAGTTGCTGGTAAAGTGGTCGCAGTTGTTCCTGAGCAAAATGCAGGAATAGGGTTGAACGTTGGAGTTACGCTTGGCGTTACCGTTACCGAAAGTGAAACGGGTTGACTGGTTACGCATTGGTTTGGGTTTGGCGTAAAAACATACGTTCCGCTTGTTGTATTGCTGATTACTGAGGGCGACCAGGTTCCGGTTATTCCATTGAGCGAAGTTGCAGGTAAAGTAGGCGCAGGAGTCCCGGCGCAAAAAGCAGGAATTGGGGCAAAAGTCGGCGTGATGCCGGGCGTTACCGTTATAGTCAAATCCTCAGAGGTAGCGCATTGCCCCGGATCCGGAGTAAAAACATACGTTCCTCCCAAAGCTGTATCAATTGTATCGGGCGACCAGGTTCCTGTTATTCCGTTTGCAGAAGTTAAGGGCAAAGCTGGCACGGTTTCTCCCTGGCAAACTGTATTTGAAATGGTAAAAGTTGGCGTTACCGTATTGGCGGCCAGGGTGATAATTTGTGAATCAGTATTGTTGTTTTCATTACTTTCAGCAACTGTTCCGGTAAGCAAAATTGAGAAATCGGCACGTACTTCTAAAGTAAATGTATCCGGAATGGTTGAGGGAATAAGTATTGACTGAGTAAAAGTAACGCTCTCTCCTACCGCAAGCGCCTGCGTACTTTGTACGGCCACCAGTTCATCATTAGCGTAATAGGCAATAGGGACAGCAGGCAGGACGGCATTACTGTTGGTGTTAAATACAGTACATTCTACTAACAAATCGCGATTACCACATACCTCCTGCCCTGTAACCTGATTGATGGTTACAGTAGCATCGGGGAGTTCTGAACGAATTGAGGTAACTATTGTTTGAACAAAACGCTGAAATGCTGAACCAAATGTAATATTAGCATTAGTATCTCCTAAATTTATAAAAGCACCAATATCAAAAGTATCAATATCCTGATTCCAATTAGTTGTACTTCCCGTAAAGTTATTAGTGCCGTTAAATGGATTATCAGGAGGGTTTAAGGCATTGCTCAAAGTATTGCCGTTTAGAGTGATAAATTCATCAAAAAACAAATTAGGACTGCCATTATACGCAGTGTAAGTCATTTGTGCATTGGCGGTATCAATAACATTTAAGTTGTCAATGGTTAAATTGGTGATACCATTATTAAAATAAGTATTTACAGCATTTAATCCATCATAAACGTTTAATTGTACGTTTGGCAGTCCTGCTTGTTCATAAACAACAATAATGGACCAGCCTAAATAATAAATTCCATTCCCACAGTAGGGTCCAATAATTGGATTTAAGTCAATGTTACTGAATGTATATAAGGTGTTTCCCTGACTCTGAATTTGTGATGTAATATTTACAAAAGAGCCAAAATAAGGAGCAAATAAGTTGTTTTCCGGATATGCAATTGATATGCTGTTTGACGAATATGATAATCCATTTAGGTTTACGATTGGATTAAAAGTGCCGTCGCCAATGCCCGACCAATGCAAATAAGCTGCAACAATATTTTGATTTGGAAGTAAATTTAAAGTAGCGGAAGACTGTGTCAACATTTCGCACGGAGGCGGTGGGGTTTGCCAATTATCAAATTCATTGTGTGTATTACCAATAATTGTATAACCATACGGCCCGTTGAATTGGGCTCTCAGCGATAGTGGAACATCAGATTGAGCATGTATAATATTACAAACCAACAATAATATTATAAGTTGTTTCATGAATTTTAACATATAAATCGAAATTAATTGATAATTAAGCAGTTACAGGTATAACATTTGTTAAAAAAAAGTTAAAAAAAAGTTTAATTTTTATTTGTGAAGAAATAATTGTAGTGCTTTGATACTTAATCTTTAAAATTTTAATTATGAAAACAAAATTATTAATGATTTGTCTTTTTCTGTCAATAACAAGTATTGCTCAGAATCGATCAGCTGGTGTAGTTGGAACAAATTTTACTGGAGCTACACCTGGCCAACAGTTTAGTACAACACCAGCCGGTAGTGAAATTTTTAGGTTTCAGCCCGGTTACTTTAGTCAATTACAATCGGGTACAGATTTTGGTTTTGGAAATCAATGGTTTTCTATGGGAAGGGTAGTTGCAGGTACACAAGATTTTTATGGTTTACGTTTTCAACGTCAAAACCGAGGATTAGTTATGGGTTACACCAGTACAAGCCTAAACGATCCACGTATTGAATGGATAGGTGAAAGCACTTCTGGTACACTTGGCGATTTAGATTTTAGAGTGGGTACAAGCTTTGGTAGTCCTGGCACCCCTGGTACATTTATACAAGTTGCAAAGATGACAAGATTTGGTAATAGTATTTTTGGCACTACCAATCCTTTTGGCATAACAGCAACAGCTTCCCCTAAGGTGGGTATAGTAGCCGATGCTACTCAAATTGGTTTAGAGGTGCGTTCTACAACTACTGCTATAAATGCCATTGGCACACAAACAGGCCTAAATGGTAATGGTAGTAGTGTTGGTGTTGTTGGCACAAGTAGTAGTGGTATTGGTGTTAGAGGAACAAGCTCAATTGTTGGTGTGGTAGGCGAAGGAAGTACAGGTGTAAGAGGTACGGGCAGTGCTGTAAGTACTAGTGTGGGCGTTCTTGGTACTGGTGGCATAGGTGTTAGTGGTTCGGGAATCACATTTGGGGTTAGAGGTACAAGCGATAGTAATACTGGAGTTTATGGTAGTGGTAAAGTAGGCGTTACTGGCAAAGGACAATCAAGAGGTGTAGAAGGCATTGCTGAAACAACAGGTGTGTTTGGCGAGGCTAAAGAATTTGGTGTTGTAGGAAATGGTAACATCGGAGTATTTGGTACGTCAGTGCCTAGCGGCTCGGGTTTTACAGCTGGGATATATGGAGATACTGGTAATGTTAGTGCGGGTTTTGGAAGCAATATATTTGCTGGTTATTTTAATGGGGATATAGCTACCACAGCGGGTTTTTATTCGCCGTCTGATGCTAAATTTAAAAACGATGTTTTAACTGAAACCAATATTTTAGAAAAAATTAACCAATTGCGTCCTGTAAATTATACGTATAAAACAATAGAAGGTATCACCTTGTCTATTGGGAAACAACACGGTTTTATTTCGCAAGAATTGGCAGAGGTTTTTCCCGAATTAACTAAAGATATTGCTAAGCCAGTTTTTAATAAAGATAATAAAGTAACTTCAACTATCGAATACAAAGCCATTAATTATGCTGGGTTAATATCAATATTAACAGCAGGTATTCAAGAATTAAATAACGAACTTATAATTTTGAAAGAGGAGTTTGCCGAATACAAAGCAAATGATAATGTGCGCAAAAACCTTACCGGCAACCAAACATCGGGAAATTTTGTATTGGAACAAAACATTCCTAATCCGTTTTCAGGTCAAACCTCTGTAAAATTTAAATTACCGGCAGGATCTAATCAGGCAGAAATAGCTGTGTTTGATTTAAACGGACGTTTAATCAAGTCCTATCCCGTTTCTCAAAATGCGGGAGAAGTTATTATTCAATCGTCTGAAATTGGCCAGGGATTGTTTTTATACAGCCTGATCATCAATGGCGCTGAAATTTTAACCAAAAAGATGATTGTTAAGTAATATACGTTTTTTTGTAAACAATCCATCTTAGTGAATGCCTCAGGGTTATGCGTTTAACCCTGGGGCATTTTCAATAGGAAATACCTCCCCAACTGCATCCGTTACCGTATTATAGCTTATCCTGAAAGCAAACAGGTCTGTGTAAACAGAGTTTGGTGACTCATTTAAGTCATTTATGGCAGTAAGCCACCCCCTTACATTGTACTTAAAATCTACTTTTTGATAATAGGCCGATGCTGTAAGGTCGCCCCCGCCGACTTTCTTGTTCTTTAGCTGGCCGAGTTCGGTGTACTCATTCTTTGCCATCAGCTCGGGGTTAAGGCTGTTGATCTTGTGGGTATGGCTCAGCAGCCTGTCTTCGGCAGTATATGTAAAATCCTCCCTTGTAACCAGCTCGGCATCGGCGGCCACGCGCTTGTGGCGGGTGATGGTGTATTGCGGGTCGGGATGCCTCACCCAGCACCCAACTCAAATATGATATTGTTACCAGCAAGTTTATGACTGGCATACACAACCACAACCGCCGTAATGCCCTATCTTACCCAATGGTTAGCTTTGGGCTGGTTGGTGCGGTTTTGGAAGGACTGATTACGTTGGTGGTTATTGGGCTTATGGGTTGAGGTGGGTATTGAGAAATCTTTAATAACAAGGTAGCTAATTGGCTGCTTTTGTTATATTGCAATACTATCAAAGAAATTAGATTAGTTAATTGAATCCCAATAATCTTTTGACTTCGGTAATTTATTATCAAGAAATCTTTCATTAATAATATCAAAAGCATCTCTATTCCCTCCTTCATATGCTTTCAGTAGGTAATAATTTGCTATTTTATTTTGTTGTATATTTTTTTTATTTAATTTATCAGTTTTCATAATAAAAAATGTGGTCATATATGCCTCAGTATATTTATATCTCTCGCCCATTATAATTGAATAATATAAAAATTCATTTTTGTGGGAACTTAATATATATATATCTTTCAATTCATTGAATGAAACTGTATCTCCTCCAACAAGAATTTTGTTAGACAGATTCTTTATTAATTCCAAGTCGTGATATTTATCAAGATAAATTCCCCCTGTACTAATTTCTTTATGGCTTTCAGGTTGCTTTTTTTCTTCATTTTTACAGGCTATCGTTAAGAAAAATAATACGATTAAATAATTTTTCATTTTTGTTTTTTTAAATATTCTGAATATAATTCTCTGCTCTTTTCCTCTCCATTTTTATAAAAAACTATATATCCGTCAGGAGGTCCCATAATTGCCTTACCTTTTTTGTCATAAGTTAGGCTCACACTGACTTTACTAATTGCAGGTTTACCCTTAATCTCACCATAACCTACATAACCATCGAAACCAATTATTTTAGCATTTGGATGTGCTTTTGATATTTTTTGCGCTATAGAAATATTCTCAGAAGTCTCTGAAGCGGAATTACATGAGTATAAATATAGAGTAAAAGCTTTTCTTTTTTCAATCGTATTTTTATACTCTATGCTGAGTTCAGACATTAACTCATCAAATTGTTTCGCATCTGTTGCTCCATTTGAACTACTTTTTGATGAATGATTTGCTATGAATGAGTAGCCTCCGTGACCAAATACACTAAAAACTAAATCTCCTTTTTTATGATTTTTATTAGCCTCATAAAAAACATTTAACATTTGCTTGGTCTCATCTTTTGAAAATAGATTTATAGGGGGTTCCTCTCTGTTTTTCTCGTCTTTGTCTTCATTGTCAGAATCCGCACTTCTTTGTGTTGCTGATGATTCTATTAAAGAGCCAATTACTCCACCGCCTTCTTCATTTCCAAAAACATCATAAGCCATTCCATCAGGGTCTATAAACACCACAGGATTATTCGCTGCGTAAACATATGGACTCAAACTTGCAAACTGTTCCGCCAATGGGTCAATATTCATCCATCTACCAATTGCAGGGTCGTAATTCCTTGCCCCGTAATCGTACATATTAAGCCCCAGCTCGTCCTGCAACTCTTTGCCGTTGTACTTATACTTGTACGAACTCCCTCCGGTAAGCGGTGCGAGCACTACTCCGGTTGGTATACCGTTTACAAATTCATACTCTTCTGTATTGTACTTTTCATGCTTCAGTCCAAAAGGGTAGTAATGGCTCTCATTCAAAACGGTAAGACCGTTTGCCGAATTGTCCCAGGCATAGTTTAGCCGCACATTGCCAAGGTGGTCCTTGTACTGGTATACGTAGCTAAAGCTACCTGTTTCTTCTGATGGCCTTGGCGGCAGGCACTTCACATAGCCTTCGGCTGTAGGCATGAAATCAAGCTGGCCGCCCAAATACTGGAAACCGCCCAGATAATCCGTTATAATTATTTTTGCTGCGCTTTCGGTAACGGTTTTCTTCAGCTTTACGCCTACTGCATTGTAAAGGTAATTAATTTTTGTGTTGCCAATAACAGCCCCAGCACCCAACTCATATACGATATTATTGCCAGCAAGTTTATGACTGGAATTGAGAACCACAACCGCCGTAATGCACCCGCACCGTCTCCCTTTGTCCTATTTGTAGTTGTATTGCAGGGTGTAGTTGCCTTGGTAGTATTGTTTGGGGCGGTGGTATGGCGGGTTTGGAAGAAATTAAAAAAATAGCACGGATTGCAAATCCGCGCTATCCTACCGAGGACATATCCGCGCTATCGGGGTTTTAATCTGCAATATACCTGTTCCTTGTAAATTCAAAGAATTTACCAGAGTCTTGCACAATGGTTTCAAGCTCAATTGGTATGTAAGAAATCATTTCTAATTGTCCAAAAACAAATCCCCAATGACTACAGAATGTAGAATCTTTTACAATTTCAGGTATATATGAAATCTCAAATCCATTTTTTGGCAACAATTTCCATACAGCATTATTTTTCCTTCTTATAGTTTCACCTATATAGATAGCAATGTAGTAATCTAAATCTTTGTCTTTTCTTTTTATTTTTTTATAGTTAGTATTAATAGTATCCGACAAACTTTTAAGATAAGCAGAATCATCATCAAAAATAACTTCAAACTTCAATAAAGTTGATAGTTTCTCAATATTAGTTGAAATAAAAGAATCTATAATTTGAACCTGTTCCTTATTTCTTTCCCAAAATGTGATATTATTACTTATTGGATAAACTTTAGTATCAATGATTTTAATCATATCATTATAATCATCAAAATATAGTCCTTTATTCCCTCCTAACACAGGAGGTCTTAATATTGATGTACCATCCTTAAAAATTATTACGAAAGCTTTATTATATTCTACTATATACGATTTAGAGATATCATTCTTTTTTTTAAGCTCAATTACATTTAAATCATTCAAACTTAAAATTTTAAAATTTTGACTATACATATTTGTTGACACAATTATTATTAGTAAATAAATCAATTTATTTTTATTCATAATGATTATTTTAAAGTTACTGGTGGTGTAGTCATGTTATTTTCAGTAGCAATCCCATTCATATTTTGCAATTGGAAGCGTACAATCATATTTGTACCGTCCATTCTATATTGTGCTGTATATTGATACAAGCTTATATTATGTAAACTTGCTCTTGCCACAACCGATGGTGAAATCTTGACACCACTAGTTGTTACCAATGTTAATGATGCAGCGGATGCTTTCATCTCCCCGACACTGCCATAATATCTATATTCATAAGGCACTGCCAAAGCAAGGTTAGCAAGGTGACCTGCAATTTGGCCAGCACTTGTAGAATTGTAAATAGTGCCATCTTTTGCTTTCACTTCAAACCATGCCGCTTCGTCTACTTCTATATTTGGTTCATAAAACGGTGTCTGTAAAATTCCGTTTGCAGTAGCATCAGGAACTGTGTTCCGATTGCCACCTGTTTTTAGCGTTGTATTTCTTCTGTAATTGTCGTTTACCAAGCCAGGCATTGATAAAGCAGAATTATTCCATGCGTTTTCAAAAAGCCGTCCGATATAATTTTGCAAACTTCCAGAACTTAGGGAAGGCTTTAAATTTTCAGCATGGCTTGTCAATGTCTTTTTATCTAATGATTTCCAATTTTCTACAATTTCTCTCTTTCCAGTATTTGCATCTAAACGTACTTCATCTCCATTTACCTCTGCTTGGGCTAAATCACGCTGTAACCCAGCTACAAAACTTTGAGCAGCTCCACCTGAAAGAGTGAAATCCATTCCATCAGGGTCAATGAAAATGACAGGATTGTTATTGGCATACATGTACGGATTATTACTGTACCGTCTCTCCGCCAGCGGGTCAATATTCATCCATCTACCAATTGCGGGGTCGTAATTCCTTGCGCCATAGTCGTACATGTTGAGCCCCAGCTCATCCTGCAGCTCTTTACCGTTATATTTATACTTATACGTACTCCCTCCGGTAAGCGGGGCTAAAACTACTCCAGTAGGTATGCCGTTTACAAACTCATACTCTTCTGTATTGTACTTTTCATGCTTCAGTCCAAAAGGGTAATAATGGCTCTCATTCAAAACGGTAAGACCGTTTGCGACATTGTCCCAGGCATAGTTTAGCCGCACATTGCCTAGGTGGTCCTTGTACTGGTACACATAGCTAAAACTGCCTGTTTCGCCGGTAGCGCGCGGCGGCAGGCACTTTACATACCCTTCGGATGTAGGCATGAAATCAAGCTGGCCGCCCACATACTGGAAACCGCCCAGATAATCCGTTACGATTATTCTTGTTATGCTCGCTGTTACCGTTTTCTTCAGCTTAACTCCTGCAGCATTGTAAAGGTAATTAATTTTTGTGTTGCCGATAACAGCCCCAGCACCCAACTCAAATATGATATTATTGCCAGCAAGTTTATGACTGGAATTGAGAACCATCAGCGGCGTAATGCACCATCTTACCCAATGGTTGGCTTTGGGCTGGTGGGGTGCGTTTTAGAAGGACTGGTTGCTTTGATTGTAATTGGGTTCATTGGGTTTGCGGTAGGTATAGAAAGCTGGTTAAAGTATTTAAAACAAAAAAAGACGGCCTATTACCGTCTCTTTACGAATATTAATTTGTAAACTCTTATTGTCAAGTTAAATGTATCGCTAATTTGGATAGTCCCTAATCTGATATATTTTTACATGTTTACATCATCTTGCCTCCGAAACGGACTTTGATTATTTTCCCATCCTTTTTCTTTACTTCAACAACTGGGGGGTATCCTGTTAAATCTTCTACTTCACTCGGTACTATTATCCAAACTCTGTTATTAATAAGTTTAGCTTTAAAGGGTTTAAAATATTCAAACTCATCTCTATCATAAATCTTTTGAAGAGTATCTTCAGCAATTTTAATTGCTGTAACTTCATCAATATTACTTCCATATGAACTTTGACTTTTACAGCCCAAGTAATAAAATGATGCAATAATAATTAGGAACTTTATATATTTCATATATTTTAATTTAATGGTGTAGCGGAAATATTTAATTCGGGAAGTTTAACTTCCATTGGCTTTAGCTCTAAAGCTGGCGGGACAGGGTTTATATTATTTAGTCTATCAGGATGTGCCCTATCACTAGGCATATTAGTACTTAAAGTTATGATTTCATTTGTTTCAACATCATATTTTTTATGTGAACCATTTGGTGTTCCAACATAAAAATCTACATTCTTGCGTTCTGCAATACCCATATCCCCATAGCTATCTTTATCACCTGCCGTTCCAGAGAAAGTGTCTCCATCAAAACCTTCTCTTGTTAACTCCTTATTGAACTCCCCATGGAGATGAGTTATCGCATTTAATACTGTTCCTTCAGGTATAGGAGTATTCTTGCTTACATTAACCTTCCCTTGACTTCCAACAACTGGAGTTGTATAGGCATAAGCAGCCGCACCCTTTTCATCTGTAGTTTGATAAATATTCGCAGAAATTTCTTTTCTAGTCACAATAGATATTGCATTATTTCTCATTACAAAATTTTCAGATGCAGCTTCAGGCGTACCATATAGTACATATGGTTCTAATCCTTCCAGTTCTCTTGCGTCTATAACGCGGTTTCCACTAAATACATATGGTGACCAATCTACATATTTTTCGGTTAGTGGGTCAATACTCATAAATCTACCAATAGCTGGGTCATAATTTCTATATTTAAAACTGTACCAGTTAAGCCCCAGCTCGTCTTGCAGCTCTTGCTCTTGGTACTTATACTTGTACGAACTACCTCCGGTAAGCGGTGCGAGCACTACTCCGGTTGGTATGCCGTTTACAAACTCATACTCTTCTGTATTGTACTTTTCATGCTTCAGTCCAAAAGGGTAATAATGGCTCTCATTCAAAACGGTAAGAACGTTTGCGACATTGTCCCAGGCATAGTTTAGCCGCACATTGCCAAGGTGGTCCTTGTACTGGTATACGTAGCTAAAGCTGCCTGTTTCGCCGGTAGCGCGCGGCGGCAGGCACTTTACATACCCTTCTGCTGTAGGCATAAAATCAAGCTGGCCACCCACATACTGGAAACCGTCCAGATAATCCGTTATAATTATTTTTGTTACACTTTCGGTAACTATCTTCTTCAGCTTTACACCCGCAGCATTGTAAAGGTAATTAATTTTTGTGTTGCTGATACCTCACCCAGCACCCAACTCAAATACGATATTATTGCCAGCAAGTTTATGACTGGTATACATAACCACAACCGCCGCAATACCCCATCTTACGTAATGGTTAGCTTTGGGCTGGTTGGCGCGGTTATAGAGGGACTGATTGCTTTGGGCGATTGTATGGCGGGTTTGGAAAAAGTTATAAGTATATTGCTAGGTACAACTTATTTCCATGCTCTAATTTAATACACTTGAAAAAAAACAGTATTTTATGCTCTTACAATTATGAGTAATTAGACATAGAATTCTTTAATAAAAACGGTGCTTAATTTTTAAGCTAAAGGGAACTGTATTTTAGTTAGGTAATATTAAATTTAATCTATTCCTAATTTGACAAGTTATCAATTACCTTAACTATTTTTAAATTGTGTTAAAATTTTTTGAGCTATTATGTTTACTTCGTATTCAATATCTGAATGTGAAGGATTAATTAATAAGTTTTCAATTGCTATCAGGATATGCTTGTTTGGGATAATCAACGAATTCAGAATTACACCCCAAAGAATCGAGTTTTTCCATTCACTATCTTGCCCATTTATAATATCAATAAGTTCCTCATCAATTATATTTATATGCGGTCTAATGTATGGAATTATAACTTTAGATTGAGGCCAATTTATATCTTGTGTCCACTTAAGCAATTCCCTAAGTGTTTCTTTTGGGATTTGCTCAATTTTAGTAGCTAATAAATTCTCTACAAAATCCATATCCTCTTTATCTTTTGGTAACAATTGATTAAAGTTTTGATTTGACATATCTAATATATTAAAATTTTAATTCTATAACACGTGCAGATTTAACCATTTCTGTAAGAATTTGAGCAGGGTCTGAACCAGGTGGTAGTCCTTTTGTTTGAGCCCATTTTTCTAAAAGTGTTTGACTTGGAGGTCTTATACCCACATGGTCCCCCACTTTTGTTAATTGAAATCCCATTCCTTCTAATAAATTTGAACTTAAACCTTGAGCTTTGTCTCTAATTATATTCCCCGCCCCATCAGTTACTGCTTTTAAGGGATTTGTAAAAGTTGATAATCCACTTTTAGGTCCTGTTTTATCATCGATTCCTGGTCTTGGCGTAAAATTGCCATTATTAAAATCTCCACCCCTATATATAATTTCTCCATCATCTTGTTTTTCCTCTGGAGCATTGTATGGTGTAGTTTTTATAGTAGGTACGACAGTTTCGCCTTGGATTTTATGCCCAACAGTCATCTTCATTTCATCAGTGCGACCTCCGTAGTCAGGACTCATGTAATCACCTAACAATGCCGCTCCTGTGCCTACAAATTTTGCTCCTGCTTTTGCTGCCGATTTTAATTTACCAATTAATTTTTGTACAGTACTTTTAGTGGCTTTTTCAGCTGTTTTTTGATAAATTACAGGTGGTCCTAATCCTCCACCGACACGTGCTTGTTTAACTTTGATTGGTTCCCTATTTATTTGGTCCTCTCCTTGCGTCTCTTGACCTTCCAATCCTTCCAGTTCAATTTTCCATACAGGGTTATTGTGAGCAAACTGATAGGTAGATATTGACATATATTCTTCGGCGATAGGGTCAATACACATAAATCTACCAATTGCATAGTCATAATTACGATGCCTGAATGTGTCCCAGTTAAGCCCTAACTCGTCTTGACGCTCCTGACCAAGATATTTATACTTATACGAACTCCCTCCGGTAAGCGGGGCTAAAACTACTCCCGTTGGTATGCCGTTTACAAATTCATATTCTTCTGTATTGTACTTTTCATGCTTCAACCCAAAAGGGTAGTAATGGCTCTCATTCAAAACGGTAAGGCCGTTTGCGACATTGTCCCAGGCATAGTTTAGCCGCACATTGCCAAGGTGGTCCTTGTACTGGTATACATAGCTAAAGCTACCTGTTTCGCCGGTAGCGCGCGGCGGCAGGCACTTTACGTATCCTTCGGCTGTAGGCATGAAATCAAGCTGGCCGCCCACATACTGGAAACCGCCCAGATAATCCGTTACAATTATTCTTGTTATGCTCGCTGTTACCGTTTTCTTCAGCTTAACTCCCGCAGCATTGTAAAGGTAATTAATTTTTGTGTTGCTGTTGTTGTTAAAAATAATTTCCGTTGGCAGGTTCAGGTGATTATAGGTTACCAACGTTATGCCTTTATTCTTATCCCCTATCATGTTCCCATTGGCATCATAGGTGTAATCGTTGTCGGTATTCGTACCATCTGTAAAGCCTTTGGGGTTGTTAGTGATGCTGTCATCCACCTTGTCCAGGCGGTTGCCTGTGTAGGTATAGGCCAGGTTGTCGATCTCAATGTTAAAGCTTGCATTGTCGAGGTCGCCGTTGCGCTGCAACGCCACTATATTGCCGTTCTTGTCATACTGCAGGTGTTCGTTATACGAACCCGCGTTCGGCTCTGTCCCTTCCGGCTTTTGGTACCATGCATCCAGCAGGCGGTTCAGGTTGTCGTAGCCGTAGCTGTACTTGCGCAGCACATCGTCGCCGGAACTGCGCCAGTAGGTCTCCGATATATTGCCGTTAAACAGCGGCTGCACCCCCGTGATGGGATCCTCAATGGTATTATAGTTGATCTTGTAGGTAAACAGGTCATCCGGCACGCCGGCAACCGCACGGCCATTTATATCGTTTATGGCAGTAAGCCAGCCACGAACATTGTAGCTGTAATCTACCTTTTGGTAAAATGTGCCCGCTGTAAGGTCAGCCCCGCCGACTTTCTTGTTCTTTAGCTGGCCGAGTTCGGTGTACTCATTCTTTGCCATCAGCTCGGGGTTAAGGCTGTTGATCTTGTGGGTATGGCTCAGCAGCCTGTCTTCGGGGGTGTATGTAAAATCTTCCCTTGTAACCAGTTCGGCATCGGCAGCCACGCGCTTGTGCCGGGTAATGGTATATTGCGGGGTGCCGTCAAAATCCATTTTGGTATCGGTTTCCGTATAGCCCCCCAGGTAGTTTATGCTGCGGGTGCGTACGGGCCTGCTTTTGCGGTCGTAAAAGGTATAGGTGGTCTCGCCATAGGTTTCGGTTGGGGCATTAAGTACCCGTACCCATGATGCTGTGGCAAGCCCCTTGCAGTTGGTTAGCAGTACCTGGCCTTCTATCGAGCCCGATGGAGGCGTTGGCAACCCGGGAAAGTTATAGTCGTCATAATAGTTTACCGTGAGCAGCTTGGTGCCCGTGGGCAACGCATTGGTATAATTCACCGAAATTCCGTCGATAGTTGCCGAACTCCCTTTTACCGCCAATGCTACCGCGGCATCCTGCATTGTTTTGCGTATGGCCGGGGTAAATGCCGTCGTGCCGCTGCTTAGCCAGCCCGTGTAAGCTACCCGCCCAAAGGCATCGTAACGGGTGATAAGCCAGCCCTGCTCCGGCGTGCTGCCCGGTGAACCAAATGGTGAAAGCGCCGGGCCGGTAGCCACCACGCGGTCCTGGCTGTCATATACAATATATTCCCACTGCTTACCGGGGAGCTTTTTCTCGACCAGGCGGTTGCGGGCATCGTACTTGTACTGGTAGGTATACCTTTCGCGGTTGCTTGTCGACATGCTGCCACTGCCCATAGGGGAGGAAACGAACGACAGGTTGCCAAACTGGTCATAAATATAGTAGGTATTCAGGGCTTCATATGTTGTCCCTACCTTACGGTAGGTGCGTTTTAGCAACAGCTGACCCTGCTTGTTCTTAAATTCTTCAGTCGTATTGAGCTTTAACGGAAGTGCATTTTCCGTATATATAGTACCCGTCTTGTTCTCGTCCTGCGTTATGGTCTTGTAGAGCTGTCCGGCCGGGTACATCCCTTCGTTGGTAAAATTGGAATGGTTGTAAACGCCGGTGGCAAGGTCAAATACGGCCGTGACGCTTAACTTCCTGACATTGTCAAAAGTAGGGTTTTCGGCTCTGTAAGTATTGGTGAGGTAGGCGTATTTTATGCTGCGGTCTTTGTTAGCAACTGTATCCATGGCCCAAGGATTACCCGGCGCTGTAGTTTTCAGCACACGGTTCAGCGGCGAAGCCTCATACATCGTCCTGCTGTAGGGGTTGGTGGTATGCTCAATATCTGTTGCGCTGGCATAATAATTGAAGATCCCTGCTTTTGCTCCGTCGGTAAACGAAAGGTTTGCAGTAGTTACAGGATAAGGCAGGTACTCCCGTTGGGTACGGTTATACCGGTCGTATTCAATGTGCGTCACGATGTCCTTACCTGTCGCCGAAGCCTTTCCCGCTACCTGCTGTATGGGCCTCCCCAGCCCGTCGACATACGTTACCGATGCCTGCGCTTTGGAGGCATCGCTTGTTCCGGTCGCTTCCCTGTAAACCGACGTCTTTACGAAGTTTTGTGTCGTGGTCTGCGCCAGTACCATCACAGGGAATAAAAAGAGGATGTATAGTATTTTTTTCATGTCATTATATTTAATTGCCTTTGTTTCGAAATTCATTTTACGGGACAGGGAGTAACCCTGAACCGAAAATTCGGAACTGTTATGGCATCCTGTAATGGTATTCGTTTTCAGAGAGCAGGTTGCCGTCTTCATCCTTCACGGCCTTCAGGCGGCCCATGGCGTCGTATTCATATGTGATGGTGATGCCCTTGGGATCTGTAACGCTTGTCACCCCTACAAGAGGTTTATAGGTATAGGTGGTTACCATGGCATTTGGAAGCATACTGCGCAGGTTATCGTTGTTGGGAAGGTCTAAAAGGTCATAATTATCCCTGATATTTTCTACGGTTGTACTCAATGCGGTGGCCAGCTGCTCGTAGGTGGTGTTCTCGATCATGGCAATAGGCTGGGTCTTGTTGTAGCCCCATATGTAGCATACGGGCGTGCCGTTTTCCAGCTTTACCTCAAGGGGGTTACTCCAGGCATCGTATTTCACGAATTGTACGCGGTTCTCTGTCGATGCCGCATTTCCTTTGCCAGCCCGTACCGTAGCCGGTAGCCAGGCTATATTTCCGGGATAGGTATTGGCGTATACTATTTTTTGGGCCGCAATTGCAACACCGTTCTTTTTCGACACCACCGTTTCGATGTCGCCTATCCTGTTAATGGGCAATAATGAAGCATCATTTAAATATGTAAACTCCTGCGATACGGTTTCGGGAGTACTTCCAGTGTAGGTCTCAGTAGTTACCGATTTGATTTTTTTGTTGTAATCGTAGTAGTCATAGGTTTCTTTTGTCTCAACAACCCCCTGTTCAGTGTTGTTAGCATGGTAAAAATGTTCTTTAGTGATCTTTTCGGTAAGCTTTACCCAGCCGAAAACTTCGTCAACAGGAAATGGGGTTATGTATTCCAAAGCAACGCCGCACGCGTAACAAATGTCACTGCTGCCGGCGCAACCGTCCAATCCTTGGCCATAAGCACTATAATTCTCGTATAGGTGAGCAAATTCACAATTGTTTAATGCAAAAAGAATGAACCCTGTTTTTTCCATTCCTTCCACTGTAGTATATTGATAACTTGTTTCAGTCAGTTGTTTGTTATCCTCCCTATAGTGCTTTTCATTAGTAATAAGCCCTCGTCTGTGATCATAATTTTTGTTAGGCAGGAACGGGAAAGTTGTAGTGTAAGAAGCTTCTGGTTCATCCATAGGCGATTTGTACTCGTATTGTGAATAACCATTACCGGTTTCTCTAACTGTTACATTTTTATACCCTACGTCGCTACCCTGTGTTCTAGAGGACTTAAGGTTGTTATACTCATTTACCGTACGAAAATCAAAGATAAATTCATCACCTGTCGGTAACCCTTCGCCGGTAAAGCACCGCATGTAATACCGTTTGGTATGCATGTAGTCATAAATCGGTTTTGGAAAGACCAATGCTCCACTGCTTTCCTGTGCACTATCAAAAAAGTTATAGTTATACTCTTTAAGCTTTGAAGGCACATAATCGTTTAAATGTGGCAAATCAAATGCATATTGAGGCACTTCCCCATCTTCAAAATATCCTATTTCCTTAATGCGAATGCCACCTCCAAAGAGATATTGGAAGTTATTTGTATTTCTGTATTTAAAATTTACTTTGACATTCCCGCCCCCGGGCACCATGTTAAACCAGGAAAATGTAATTTTATATTCAATATCAGCATGAAGCTCAATGCTCGAGGTGGTGCAATTGCCGTCATTTTCTCCGCAATTTATTGAAGAGTATTCCTGCCAATTTCCGTATATGTCTTTATAGTATAACCTGTAAGACCCGCCCTGCCCATCAATAACATCAGAGTCGGGAGTAAACGTTGCATGCCGGATATAGTTTTCAGCTACAATCGTATGTGTGTAATGGCCAGGTGTAAAAAACAAGGTAGGGTTCTCATAAGTCCAATTCTCGGGATTTTCGTCAAAATTAGTCAAGGCAGTATTGCCTATGTGAGAATACGTATTCGATTCAAAATTGAAAACGATGGCTCCACCTGAAGGCAGCGTCATTTTTTGCAATGCATCAATTTCACAAACTCCCGGGGTGGCCTCCCGATACTGTCCGGGAGTGGTATTGTTCGCGGGCCTTCGGTTAAAATACCCCCAATGGTCTTTGGTGTATATTAAATTATATTGTGACAGCGTGTAATACAGTTCGTACGATTGTGCGTTTGTTTCCGAGCCGGGTTCTATTTCAGACACTTTCGTAAGGGTTAAACGCTTTTTGGGATTTGAACCATAATTTACCTGGGAATATCCGTAAAATAATTCGAAACGCTTCACTACTGAAGTGGAGTCAGTCCATGGATGCACTGTTATATGCTTTAGGCGATGCATCTGCGGGCCATCCGGGTCATCGCCGCCATCTGCCAGTGTAAAATTTATCAGGGCTTTATCAAATACACGTATCTGCTTTATTTTCTTTGTCTTTGTATTGCGGGTACTATTTTGGGAGGATACTGCAGGTTCTATGCCCTGAACATTGCCGCATTGACTATTTGCCAAATCCAAAAGCGCCGCGCTTTGTGTGGTAGAATGAAAATAACTCCGTGTAGTCATTACATCACTCGTTGATTCCATGAACACTTCCGAAGATAAATTATACTTAAATTCCACCAAAAGCTTATTGTTGCTGTCATATATCTTCGACAAGTGAAATGCGCTAATATATTCGTAATTAACATTAGATGTATTCCCTAACGCCGGATTACCAAAATAAACGTTTCCAACGAATGTGCTCTCTTGTGTAATTTCCTTTATATCAAAAATGTACTTATACCCTCTATCATCATATACGGTAAATGTTTTGTCCGTACCATGATATTCGATCTTTATAGCATTATTATTGTCCAGTCTTATAATCTCATATGTTTCGTAAGGAGAGGTTCCGTTTTTCTTAATGTAGAAACGCCCTTGACCGCCCATAAAACTGAACTGATACAGGTCATGCTGTGTGTCATACTTCCCTTTCTCAAAGGCTTCCCAGTAAAACTTATTTCTTGTGTATTTTTGCGAGGAGGATGGCTCATAGGGCGCCGCGTTCATAGCCACTACCTCATAAAAAGGATTCGCATTTATGCTTGTATCGTAGTAAATACCATATCGTTTGTTGTCGTTGTCAATAGCGTCGTCAGCACATCCTCCCCGCACTGTACGTGAAATAGTCCCACCGCCGGTAAGGCTCCATCCAAGGCCGGTGTAGCCTGCTTCTTCTTCCACAGCAATGCTGCCGGGATGGTATTTTAATGAAAGGTTAATGCCGATGTCTTTCGAATGAGATTGAACACTGTATAGCGGAATTGATATATCCGGTATGCCGGTATAGTTGTTAACCGGCACTTCTTCAAATTTCATCAGCGCGGCAACTGTAGGTGATGGCGGCGCTATTTGTGGAAGGTCGGTTTTGATTGACGGGTTGCTTTGCGAAAAAGCGTTTACCCCAAGCAGGAGTAAAAGTGTTAAATAATGTAATGTTCTTGCTTTCATATTATTTACCTTTCATTACTTTCACCGAGTCGGTCCCGGCATTTGTTTTTATTTCTATGATATATATTCCTTCAGCATAGCCGCCCAGGTCAACAGGTATTGTCCTTTGATTCACGGAAAAAGTCTGCAGTACCCTTCCTGAGAGGTCAACCACAGTTGCAGTTCCGGTAGCAAACTCAAAGCCTACAATCACATTGGTGTATTGCTGGGTCGGGTTGGGAATGGCTTCAAGGAACGACCTCTTTTCCTTTTTCTCTTTTTTGTCCTTATCCTTCAGTTTTACCACCCAAAAGTCATTACTGCCCTGGCCACTGTTACGGTCACGGGACACATCACCTTTTGATGTTCCTGCAAGGAGGTAACCGCCATCGCGGGTTTCGACAAGCTTGCGGAGGATGTCCTCGCCACTGCTTCCCACGGCCTTTCTCCACATCTCCTCGCCATCAGCTGCGATCTTTATAGCTATATAATCGTTTATTTCTTTTTTGTCTGATTTTTGTTTTTCGGTGGCTTCGGTTTGGGCATAGCCTCCAAGAAGCAAAGTACCGTCAGCGTTTTCCACCAGTGACATCAGTACATCGGTTTTGCCTGTATTATAAGTTTCCTGCCAAAGCACCTCAGCATTCTCATCAAGCCTTATAAGCCAGATGTCGGTTCCTTTTTTATTGGATTTGCTTTTATTGCCTGTTGAGGCAGAGGCAGAGTTGCCGCCGAGAATATAGCCACCGTCACGGGTTTGTTTTACTATGCAAAGATGGTCGTCCTGTTCGCCGCCGAATACTTTTTCCCATTCGGTATTGCCGTCTTTGTCGAGCTTCACTATCCAGTAATCGCCCGAGCCATAGCCCTGTTCTGATTTATCCTGTGAGGATGGGGAATTAGAATGTCCGCCGACGATAAACCCGCCGTCTGCGGTCTGTTCAATGCTTTCCATCATATCGGCATATTTTCCGCCCAGTGTCCTCTGCCATTTTACTTCGCCTTTTTCATTGAGCCTTACTACCCAATAGTCCATATTGCCACGGCAGGCTTCCCACTTGCCATAGGGGTCTGTACCGCCTTTTAGTATTTTCGGACTGATCTGTGAAGCTGAGGAGCCGCCGAGTATGTACCCGCCGTCTTTTGTCGCGGCTATGCTTTTGAGGATTTCCTGCCCGCTTCCGCCAATGGTGCGCTGCCACTCTTCTCCACCCTTTGCATTGAGCTTTATGATCCAGAAATCGTCCTTTCCGCGGCAGGAATCTTTCTTGTGGATGCCCGGTTGCGAGTTGGATGTGCCGCCCAGTATAAAGCCCCCATCATTTGTATTGCGTATACCGTAAAGGATATCCGAGCCGGTGCCGCCGAGGTTTTTCTGCCAGTCGAGTTCTCCGCCCTCATCCATTTTCCAAATCCAGTAGTCCAGATCGCCTTGATTGTCTTCAGTCTTGTTGCCGGATTTTACTGAGAGGGATGCCCCGGCAAGGATAAAGCCGTAATCAGCTGTGGGCTGGGCATCGAGTAAATAGTCGGCTTGTTTGCCGCCATAGGATTTTTCCCAAAGGATGTCCTGCGCATTGAGCCATACAGGATAGAGAAGAATTGAGAGTAGATAAAGTAAGGTTTTATTCATGGCTGGAGGTTTATTATTTTAACGTGAAAATATTTAATAAAATTATATTAAAAAGTTTTTAGATGATACATGACTAATTAATTTAACAGAAGCATAAAATTCACATCAGCTTTTTTATAAGGATATGCTATGCTGCGAAAAGGTTGGGAATGATTCTTGTTTTTTTTCAATCTTTAGCATAAAAAGTATATCGCCTACATTATTAATGATACGGATGTGATTTTGTCTCAGAAAAATTAATCATAAAATAAAAAATCCATATATCCTAAGTTAAGGAAATACGGATTCTTGCTGCAGAGAGGAAGGGATTCGAACTTATCTTTAGATAGCGATTATACGCTGGGCTTTTCATGCTTTCATTTGGCTTGCACCACGAATGTACCACAAATTCGATTCTATTATTCTTTCCCTTCAAATATCTTAAATAGCCACCACAAGATTACGACTATTAGTATGTACACAGTTCAAGAACTAAATCAAATATATAAATAAATTTCTTCATTTAAGAATTTAAGAAGAGTATACATATATTAAACAATCTTTAACCTATAAATTAATAAGCAATATAGCGACTGAACACATAATTGAGTTTTTCAGTTGCTAATATTTTTCCGTACATTTCCTGAAAATAATTCTTGTAGTAGTAATATCAGACATTATAAAGTCCGTGTGGACAACATCAAATGGTTAAGAGAATCTATCTTCATTCTATGTGTACCGAATGACGCTCAAACTTACCGATGAAATATTTGCGCTTTGTTACTTCTCGTCTACAGTAGTTGAATTTCTTATACAAAATTAAAATTTGCGCCAGTAACTATATTATATGTGGATAATACTCTTAACAATTATCGTTGAAAACATCCTTACTATATTGCAGGAACGTTGAGGATCATCCTCCATATAAAATTCAAAGAAGACTGTAATATGCTAACAGCGAAAATATATCGAATTCCCACCATAAATTTGCTATAAAGCAAAGCGATGATTATAAAATCATCTGTCTCAAGGATTCAGCAGTAATTGCCTTTAGGAAAAGCAGCAGCATGAAGTTTAAGATTCTGACAAAAAAAGTAACACCTTACTAACTTAGGTCTATCTTCTATCTTTTGCCTGAACCGTTACGTGCATTACACCATTTAAATTTTAAAATGAAATAAGTTATAAATCTATTTGAGTTATATTTACTACATAAGAAACACGATAAATATATGGGCAAACCATTCCATAAAGAATTAGAGAAATTAAATGATACTTACAGGTGGGCTTTAAATACGACTATTCCAAATCTTGATGATATGCTACAAGACCTGCTTGAGCATCCCACGTATGTCATAGGAAGTGGAGGTTCGTCATCGGCTTGTGAATTATTTGCTTTACATCAACAAAATCTGGGTTCCATAGCTAGGAATATTACTCCCCTCGAACTACAATATATTAAGAACGCTATTGATAGTAAAACTGTGACCGTGTTGATTAGTGCTGGGGGCAGAAATTCAGATATTCTTGCAGCATTTGACACGCTAATTTCAAACGAGCCTAGAAAAATCCTTTCCTTATGCCTCACGATAGACTCTCCCCTTGCAAGGAAAAGTAAGGCATTTTCTGTGACCAGAATATTGGAAGTTGAAAACATAGCGGGTAAGGATGGATTCCTGGCTACGAACTCTTTGATTGCTTACTTTGTAATAATCTCCAGGATATTCCACATCAAGCCTGAAATTAGAAATTTAATTCCCAACCAGGATTTTCTTGCTAAGGTCGGCAATTTCGTTTCCCAGCTCTATCCTGATTTTACCCTTTTAGTTTTGTATGCCGGCTGGGGTAAGCCGGTAGCAATAGATCTTGAATCAAAATTTTCAGAAGCGGGATTAGGAAATGTGCTGGTCGCTGACTATAGAAATTTTGGTCATGGAAGACATAACTGGATCGATAAGAAGAAAAGTCAAACAGCAATTATAAGCATAACAACCCCTGATGAAAAAAATCTGGCAGACAAAACCTTAGCCTTAATTCCAAATGACATACCTGTATTTCATTTAAGTACAGAATATAACTTATCAGATGGGAGTATTGATCTGTTAGCTAAATCATTCTATCTGGTTGAAGCCATTGGCCAAAGAAAAAAAATTGATCCCGGAAGACCGGGAGTTCCATCCTATGGAAGCAAACTTTACCATTTAAAATCTGGTAAGATAAATTCATCTACAACTACTAGTTATAAGGCCGAATTAGCGCTACAAAGGAAGTTTGGTAAAATAAATCACTCATTGACGGATGGAATTAATACCTTACTCTTCCAATCATATGAAGAGTTCGTGACCAAGATACGGAAAGCGAAATTTCATGGACTACTATTGGACTATGACGGTACTTTATGTTCATCAGAAGAGCGCTTTACCGCTCCACGTAAAGAAGTCACTGACAAATTAATTCAATTTATTGAGAGAGGTATTTACCTTGGTGTGATTACTGGACGTGGAAAATCAGTTCGTGAAAGCCTGCAATCTGTCCTCCCTGAAGAATTTTGGAACCATGTAACTATCGGCTATTATAACGGTTCACAAATTGGACTTTTGACCGACTCACAACTCCCCCTTAAAGAAAATGAAGACGAACTATTTCAGGAAATATCCAGCGCATTGAGCAATAATCCTATTATTCAAAAATTCTGTAAACTTGATTTACGAAGCGGACAACTAACAGTCTCGATTATCGATAAGGGCAATACCAATATAATTAAGAGAATTTTGATGGACTATACTAAAAACAAATTCAGGTTCAAAGTTCAGGTTTTAGAGTCGAGCCATTCTATTGATATCATCTCTGCTAAAACAAGTAAGAACAACGCAATTGAACATTTCCGTAATATGTTCGCAGATCAAAAAGAAATCGGAAATTTCTTGTGCATCGGCGACATGGGCAAATACCCAGGGAACGACTATCAACTACTATCTAATGAATTTTCCCTAAGTGTCAATGAGGTATCTGCCGATCCATATACCTGCTGGAATTTAGCGTCAAAAGGAGTTAACTGCGTAGAAGCAACCTTAGAGTACTTTAATGCTATTGAGTTCAAAGATAATTTCTTCAAAATAAAATTTTCACTATGAGAACTGCTCTCGCTGAGAAATTGCTAATACAAATTATGGGTTGGACCTTAGATGAAGTCTCCACGGAGAGACCGCTATTGCAATCTTTGGCGAACTTTAAATATAACGAGTATCAACAATTTTCACCTGGTATTCGTTTCGTTGAAAGTTTAGTACTATGGTTAAAACAATTTGAAAGCAATGAAGAAAAAAGAATAGCTTATAAGTTTTTCCTCGAAGAGTTAATTTTCATCTCCAATTCAGAAGTTTTTCATTTATTAAGTATATCCTTTCCAGATATAATTAATCCTATTTTAATTAAAAAGGCTGCTAAGCAGGCTAATATTGACAGTTATCATATAAAGAAGATCGTAGGTAGTCCCGAATACAAGAAGGTGAGCAAACAAACGCTCTATATCGGACTAAGTGATGGAAGCAAGATCGATCAATTTAGAAGGGCCTGCAATATAAATAATGAGCAGGTCTCGAGCACCTACCAGATAAATTACGAAAAGGCACAAGATATGTTGGGAGAGTTAAATAAGGACAGCCCAGAGAACAATAAATTCAATTCCATCTTCCTTATTGATGACTTTACGGCAAGTGGCATCAGTTATTTTAGGGCGAATGAGAAAAAGGGAAAGATTTATAAATTTTTAAAATCTATATATGGAAATCCGGAAGATGAAACTGAAAAAGAAAAAAATCTTAAATCAATCCTAGACCTGAACGGTTTAGAAATTCATATACTTTTTTATATAGCTACCGAAGAGTCAATACAATTATTAAAAGAAGCTACCAGTCAATGGAAAACCGAAAATAATCTAACTGTTGATATCACTGTGCAGGCAGTGCAATTGATCAGTGGTGACATTAAAAGGAACATTATAGAAAAAGATGGGTTTTTAAATATTTTAAAGAAATATTTTGATGATACGGTGATAGATAGGCATTTTAAAATGGGGAGACATGAACATCCATATTTAGGATTCAACGAATGTTCTTTACCTTTGGTGCTCTCGCATAACGCACCCAATAATTCACTGCCAATCTTGTGGCTACCTGATGATAAAAAATATAGAGGACTATTCCCACGAGTATCAAGACATAAACAATGAGTAATTACAGAAATCCATTTCGAATGCGCGCCTCCGAAAAAATTGAATCTGATTCAAGTTTTCTGAGGTTATACAGTTCCATTGTCATTGATACGCTAATTGAAAAGGAACAAAAAAATGAACTTTGGGAGAATATTTACTTTATACACAGCTCTCCAGGAGGTGGTAAGACCTCGCTGCTTAGGATATTTCAGCCTAACACTTTGCTAACTTTATTAAATCACAGGTCGAATAAGACATACAAAGATCTATTTAACTCATTAAAAAAAATAAAGGTTGTAACTGACGATGCAATACCACTACTTGGCGTGTTTTTAACCTGCGCAAGGAACTATTCAGTTTTGGAAGACATTAACGCTGAAAGCTCTCAAAAGAGACGACTGTTCTTTGCGTTGTTGAATGCACGAATTATTATGTCCACATTACGGGGAATAATAGCTTTAAAAAAAGCGCAATTTCCGGAAAATCTGAAAGACATTAGTTTTACACATAACAACGAACAAAATTACTTTTTGGATTTGCAACTCCCTTGCACTGGAGATGTCTTATTCGAATGGGCCAGAAAAATAGAAGAAAAAGTTTATGAAGCACTAGATAGTTTTGCCCCTTTATCCGAAATCCAGCCCAAAGGGCATAGCGAACTATTTTCTATCTTGGTCTTAAGTCCTGAAAACCTGCAATATTCAGGTGAAGCTGCATGCGAAAAAATTCTTTTTATGCTTGACGATGCTCATAAACTGTCACCTTCGCAAAGAAAAATAATTAAAGAATATCTTATCGAGGCAAGGAGTTCCGCTAATGTTTGGATAGCTGAGCGCCTAGAGGCTTTAGAACCGGACGAAAATTTGCCACTGGGAGCTTTCCAAGGCAGAGATTTTAAAGAAATTAACCTCGAACAATTTTGGAGAGACAATCCTAAAAAATTTGAAAACATTCTGCTAAATATTGCAGATAAAAGATCAAAATTATCTAATGAGGTCCAGATCGATTCCTTCCAAGATTACATACAGACAGATCTTGACGAAAATGAATATGAAGCCAACTTTTTAAAATCTATTAGTGATTCAAGGGAATACCTATCCAAAATCACCTCCATAACAAATCGTTATGATGACTGGATTAGTTATGCAGATGATATTACAGGCACACCATATGAAATGTCTCAAAAATTAAAGGCAATTCAAATAATTATCTCTAGAGATTCTAACAAATCACAATTAACATTCGATTTTCCACTTTCAGTCGCTGATATTAAGGATAAAATCAACTCTACCATTAATAGTGCAGCTGAATTATTTGTAGCTAAAGATTATAGTATCCCCTATTATTATGGTATTGATAAGATGGTAAAGTTGTCTTCTGCAAATATTGAACAATTTATAAATTTTGCTGCGGGCTTGTTCGAAGAGATACTTTCCAGAAATGTTGTGGGCGAAGAGTTGATCATAAAAGCACAAAGGCAAGAAGAAATCATTAAGAAACTTACAGATGAAAAATGGACAGAAATTAGCAAGATTGTTCCATTTAGTAAATCTGTCATAAAGTTTTTAATAGCTTTCGGGGAGATGGCTCATAAAGAGACATATAAGATGAACGCGCCCTACGCTCCCGGAGTTACAGGTATTGGTATTAAACTTAATAAAACACCCAGTCTTATAGACGAAGAGCCCTGGATTACAAACCAAAGGTTTGATTTGCTCAGAAATGTATTATCTTCTTGCGTAGCCTATAATTTAATAGAAATTGAGACGGATGTAAATCAAGGTAAAAAAGGAGATAAGTGGATGGTAATGTATTTGAATAGGTGGTTATGTAATAAATATAACCTACCCTACACCTATGGCGGCTGGCGTCCCAGAACGCCAGACGATTTATTAAAAATAATAATTTAAGGTAAATGGAAAGAAAGCTACGCTGGGATCCCTATGTGATGATTAAAAATAATGAATTTGATTCTTTTTTTTCACAGCACCTGCCCAAAGCGAACCAGGCGCTTTACATCATGGGTAAAGGTTTTGATAGCCGCATGAATCTCGCTATAAAAAAAATTCAAGAACTTCAAGTTGATACTAAAATCGACTGTTTGCTCGTTGAATATGACCAAGGCAGGACGTCGTCCGCGACCAACTATAAACAGTTGGTGGAAACAAATCTTGACCTTTTAAAAAGTGTTTTGGGAGATAACAAGCTTACCACAAAAACTATAAAGATGTGGGAAGGTAAAGGGAGAAATAAACGCAAAATTGCCTCGAGACAGGCATCAGATAACATTATTTCCACATTTGAAGATATAAAAGATTATCCAACTGTAATAGTTGATATAAGCTCAATACCCAGAAGTATTTACTTTTCACTCATAGGCAAGATAATGTTTCTTATCGATAGGGATGAAAATGAGCTTAAGAAAAACTTTATAATAATCGTTGCAGAGAATTCGGCGCTTGATGGTAACATTCAGGGTAAAGAGGTTGAAACCGATTTAGACTACAGCCGAGGATTTGGTGGCGGCTTGGATCTGTCGCACGATTCTCCAGTCATTTGGCTGCCAATTTTAGGAGAAAATAAAAATGCACACATCGACAAGGCTTTTCGCTTTATCGACCCAGATGAATTATGTCCCATATTACCTTTCCCGTCTAAGAACCCGCGTCGTGGTGACAATATGATTATCGAATATCACAAATTGCTGTTCGAAGAGCTTTTGGTCGAACCTCAAAATATAATGTATGTTTCGGAACAAAATCCATTTGATACATACAGAAAAATATGCTCTACCATTGCCAGATATAAGGAGTCAATGCAATCACTAGGTGACTGCAGAGCGGCAATTAGCACTTTTTCAAGTAAGCTATTATCCATTGGAGCTTTATTAGCTGCTTATGATTTAAATCATCCCATTAACAACGAACCTAAAATTGGTGTGGGTGTTGTCAATGTGGATTCGCCGGATTATGAAATTTTAGATTTAAATTCTTTAGAGGAAAGTGCACAAAATAGCGAACTTTTTGTAATTTGGCTCACTGGAGAGCCATACCATGAATAGTATAAGAAAAAGCACACAAAACAAATCTATCGCTGTAGGAGCAGGTCTA
This sequence comes from uncultured Flavobacteriaceae bacterium, assembly GCA_942492845.1. GTDB lineage: Bacteria > Bacteroidota > Bacteroidia > Flavobacteriales > Flavobacteriaceae > Flavobacterium. Next base: position 353,306 of record OW818646.1, read on the forward strand.
GTTGCCCTTGACGTCATCGTTAATGGTAGCCCATCTACTCCTGCGAAATTATGTGCAGGTGGCTCATGCGGTAATGTCTTAGCAATCCTATCATTCTTAGGCTGGTCTTCAAACCCGATTGCGAGGTTGAACGACAACTCTGCCGCTGAAAAACTTCTATATGATTTCGCTAATTTTTCAATCAATACAGAGTTGATTTCTATGACTGATGATGGAGTTACACCTATTATTATCCATAGGATTCTCAAAGATGGAGATGGAAAACCAAAGCATAAATTTGAATTTAAAATACCTCAAACCAACATATGGCTACCGTCTTACAAGCCAGTGTTAGCATCGTCCGTGAAAGACATAATTTCTAAAAAGAGATCATGCAATGCGTTTTACTTCGACAGAGTCAACAGATCATCCATTGAGTTAGCTAAATATTATAAAGGTTTAGGCGCTGTCATTGTATTTGAACCCTCTTCGATTGTCGATAATAAGCAATTTAAGGAATGCCTGTCGATTTCAGACATTGTAAAATTTTCCAAAGACAGGATTTCAAACTACGAAACCTTATATCCCGAACCAAATGCTCCTTTGGAAATTGAAACATTAGGTGAAGATGGGCTGAGATTTAGAATTAAGAATAGAAACAATAATAAATGGATGTATAATCCAGCATATAAGTTAGATAATTGGACCGATAGTGCAGGAGCCGGAGACTGGTGTACCGCAGGAATTATAAACGAACTAGCATTTGATGGTGCGAATTCGTTTTATAATGCAAGTACGGAAGAAATTCAACAATCTCTAAAAATCGGACAAATTTTAGGTGCTATTAATTGTCTATATGATGGTGCTCGGGGTGCCATGTACAATCTGGATCTGAAGTCTGTTACTACTATGGTAGATTGCATATTGCATAATATTTCTTACAAGACCAATATCCATAGCTCGCATATTGATATTCTAACTATCAATGACTTCTGTTTCGAATCCATTTTATAGTTATTCGGAGGCTTCTATCTTACAGGAATCTTTTTTATCGGCCCTGTTGTCAGATGTTGAAATAGTTACTATGACGTTTATTAGGCCCGCAACTATTACGACAATTACCGGCAGCCAAATTTTCCAACGATCAGCCCGCTCCTTTTGACGGTCATGTAATTCTATTGCAATTTCAATCAGTTTTTTTATTAATTCTAGTGGGACATCACGTACTCCCTTTTCATTTCTATCAATAACATGCCTCGCTATCAGCGAAATCCCATATTCGACAGTCTGATCTGCTCTAAAAAATTCTGGGTGAGAGATTGCGATGTTAGTCCATGATTCAGCAGATTTTGGTTTGCCATTCAGCTCTTCTCTCAAACCATTTTCTCCTCGATGCCCCCTTTTGTCTAGTGCCAAAACTTGAATCAAAGCAATTATATCAGCTAATCTACCTTCCTGTAGATACGGCCTCCGAATATCCATAAGTATTGTGTTAGATTTTATATAAACCCAAATCTATAACTTTTTAGAAAACAAAGTGAATAATTTCATATTCAGAGTTGCTTAGAATGGGAAAATATTCGAACCTGCATTTATTTAATGCACCTTAAATAGCCTTTCAAATTCGATTGTTACAGCATCATAAATGCACCACATATTTAAATTCCATTGGTATATATAAAATTTCGTCTTGCAAGACAAGTTTTTAGTAAACAATTCAATACATTTAAAAAAATCTGGGCTTAATATTCAACTGCCAATCCACGTCTCTATAAATGAAAAAACGTAAAACGTACGACCGTAATTTTAAATTTAACGCCGTCAAATTAGGGGTTGAAAGAGGTCTCCATAAAGTTTCAAAAGAGTTAGGTATACCATCTTCAAATATATACAGCTGGCAAAAGGAACTCCAAGAATTTGGAACGGGAAGTTTTTGCGGAAGTGGTTATTTTAAAAACCCCGAACAAAAAAGAATTTTCGACCTTAAAAAAAAACTGGAAGAATTGAAACTTCAAATTGAAATTTTTAAGAACGCAAATGAGCATATCGCTGCGGGGAAACCTATGATCTTCCACTTTATTGAGGACAATCTGGACAGGTACCCATTATGGAAAATGTGTAAAGCATTAGGAATATTGACAGGAACCTATCATAAATGGAAAAGCCAGGCAAAATCTCCAAGGCAACGACAGAGTCTTATATTGGAACAAGAAGTAACTGCAATATTTTATGAGTACAAACAGCGCTATGGCAATATAAGAATTTCGGAAGAATTAAAAAGCCGGGGCATTAAATTATCACCGGCTCAGGTTACCTTTTACATGAAAAAATTAGGCCTTGTGAGTAAGCTAAGCACCAGCAATAAATCCAAGTATAGTTCACCATTTATTCCTTACAATCCCTGTATTTTTCCTAACATTCTAAACCGGCAATTTAACGCTGAAAAACCTGATCAGGTTTGGGTCTCGGCTATAACGAGCATTCAAACAGTAACAGGACTTTTATTCCTAACAATTATCATGGACTTATATGACCGGAACATTATTGGATGGAGCCTCAGCGACAGACTAACGATAAAAGAAACGTCGATGCCAGCTTGGGAAATGGCCGTTCAGGGTCGTACAATAGAGAAAGAATTACTATTCCATTCAGACAGAGGACCACAGTATGCGAATAAAGCATTTACCCGTAAACTAGCCTCATATAAATGTATTAAGCGCAGTATGAGCCGGAAGGGAAATTATTTAGATAATGCTATACCAAGGAACTTTTTTACCTCCCTTAAGTCTGAACTTGTACAATCAGACGATCCTGTGACAAAAAAACAAATTGAAGAAGCATTGATAGCCTCCTCCAGAAATTGCTCCAAATAAACTTATAGGGTATAAATCAACACCTTTCAGATGATAAAAAAATATGACCGTGCTTTTAAGGAGCATGCTGTTAAATTAAGTTATGAACGAGGCAAGGGACAAATTGTCGTTATTGAACGAGAACTCGGAATTACACCGAGTTGCCTGAACAGATGGCGGCAGGATTTTGAAAAATATGGGGCAGGAAGTTTCTGCGGGACAGGTTATTTAAAATTAACACCCAACCAATCTGTAATTACTGAACTCGAAAATAAAATTAAAGACTCAGAAGTTGCTCTGGAAATTTTAAAGCGAGGCACCGGATCTGTTACTCAGGGAAAAATAGCAACCAAACAATTCATTGAAGAAAATAAAGGTAAATTTTCAATTTTAAAAATGTGTGCGGTATTGGGCGTGTCGAGAACTACCTATTACCGCAGGAAGAAACAGGAATTATCGGATACAGAATCCCGAATAATTTTACTCAAACAAGAGATTGTCTCCATATTTAATGAACATAAGCAAACTTATGGATGCAGAAAAATTACAAAAGAGCTTCACAAGCGGGGATTTAAGATACAGAGTGCGCAGGTTACCAGTTATATGAGAATGCTTGGCCTACGTTGTAAAACCAAGAGGAAGTATAAGCCGACCACCGATTCAAATCACAACCATTATACATTTCCTAATGTTCTAAACAGGCAATTTACAGTTGATGCGCCCGCCAAGGCATGGGTTTCAGACATCACATATATCCAAACGGTAAGAGGTTTCGTATATCTAACTATTATTATGGACTTGTTTGATAGAAAAATTATTGGATGGAATCTAAGTAATGGAATGACAACTAAAGAAACTACTTTGCCTGCTTGGGAAATGGCGGTTAAAAACAGAAAAATCACGAAGGATTTGATTTTTCATTCCGATAAAGGGGTTCAATATGCAAATAAGATTTTCTGTAAGGCTTTAAATGCTCACAAGTTTGTCAGGCAGAGTATGAGCCGCAAACAAAACCATAATGATAATGCGGTCTGCGAAAGTTTTTTCAGGTCTTTTAAGTTGGAATTACTTAATGGAAGTACGCTATTGACCAGAAACCAGTTAAGAGCGGAAGTATATGAATACATTGAAAATTGGTACAATAAAAAACGGAGGCATTCTTTTTTAGGTTATAAGACCATCGAAGAATACGACCAAATAAATAATGTAATTTAAGCTTTAAAAATTTCATTATAATTGAAAGAGTTTTGCCCTGAAAAGATAGCAGAGGGGAAGGGATTGAAACTTGCCATCTTAAACTCGCAATTTTTGCTAAGCTTTTATGTATACTAAACTTGCTGCGCCATGAATGCGCCACAAATTTAGTATTATCCTTCTATTCCTAATAGTATCTAAATCGTTATCCACAAGATAGCGACCTCTTTATAGTACACAATTCTAATGAACTGATTACAAAGGTACAAAAATATATTCAGTAATCAAGTTAACCTTACATTGAAGAATTGTGATCAGTACTTTTTACAGTTGCGCTTTTCAATACAGCTTTCGTTACTTCCCTTTTCACCCAGCCTTAAATGCCTGTATGCTTCTGTCTCATTTCAGGAGCAAAGGTAACTCCGTGTCCTTAACGCATGCGCAAGGTCAAGCCTTCGGTTTGTCAAAAAATCTCCAGCCCTTCGGGTAGTATTTTATGGCAAAACCCCGCGCCTGCTAAACACTCACCTTTTTATGCTCATGAAACGAAACATAGCATACTCCGGCTCTTTAAACGAATAAAAAAAATGTCAGAAATGAAGATCAATAGTATTACAACCGGCAACAGAGTGAAACAAAACAGCTCCTCCTCTCATTGCCGAATAAATAAAAATTTAAAAAAAGTAAAACTTCAAAATTTCAGAAATCATGAACATCATCGGAAGACTGACAGCAGATGCGCAGGTGCGTACACTGTCAAACAGCAAAGAGGTAGTAAATTTTTCAATAGCGACAAACGAGAGCTACCGCAACAAACAGGGCGAACGTGTAGAGCAAACCACCTACTTCGACTGCGCCTATTGGCTAAGTGCGAAGGTTGCCAAGATACTCACAAAAGGCACGCTCGTGGAACTGACAGGCAGGGTAAGCGCCAAGTCTTGGATAGGCAAAAATGGTGAGGCTCACGCAGGGCTTAATTTTAATACAGCCCGAATAAAACTGCATCTCGGGGTAAAGAAAGCCGAAACGGCAGAGCCTGAACGCGAAGCGGAAAATATCGAAGTCGCAACCTACGAAACCGTAAGCGGTAACGATGACCTACCATTCTAACATTCATCAACATTAAAATTTCAATATCATGGGACATAATTTGAATTTCAACGAGAGGACAGGAAAGTACAGCTTTTTTAGCGTACAGGAAAAAGCATGGCACGGATTGGGGCAAACCGTTCAGGAATATCCGACAAGCGAGGAAGCCATCAGGCACGCAGGACTGGATTACGAAGTAATTAAAGCACCGCTGTACACCACAGGAACGGGTATTATCGAAACTGAAGATACTATGGAAATCAGGGATAAGGAAATCATAGTGCCAAACTATTTTGCTAACATCCGAGGAGACAACAACGCCGTGTTGGGCGTAGTGGGAAAAGACTATCACATCGTCCAGAACCGTGATGCCTTCGCATTTTTTGATGCGATTGTAGGCGGTGGCGATGGCATTCTGTACGAGACTGCAGGAGCTTTGGGAAATGGAGAGCGCATTTTTATAACCGCTAAATTTCCAGACTATATCCGAGTAGGAAAAGGCGAAGACGTTACTGAAAAATACATCTTCCTGACCACCTCGCACGATGGCAGCGGAAGTATAACAGCTGCATTTACACCCATTAGGATTGTATGCCAAAATACCCTGAACGCATCGCTCCGCAGTATGAGCAATGTAGTACGCATCAAGCACACTTCAGGGGCTAAGCAACGTTTGGAGAACGCCCACAAAGTCATGGGTTTGGCGAACAACCTGAGCGACCAATTGCAGGACATTTTCAACAACTGGACAAAAGTAAAAGTATCGGACAGCGAAGTGAAAAAACTGATACAGCTTGCGCTTTGCCCTAATTCGGAAACATTTGACCTGCTCAAAAAAGGGGCTGAAGATGAACTTTCGACTGTCTTTAAAAACACGGTAGAAGATGCTTTTGCCTACGCTATGATGAGCGACACCCAACAAATGGACACTACCAAAGGAACATTGTTTGGGGCATACAATGCCGTGACGGGCTACTATCAGAACGTGAGAAGCTACAAAAGTGATGAAGCCAAACTGCAATCCATTGTGATGGGCGGTACTGCGCAGATGAAATCGCAAAAGGCTTTTGAACTCTGTACCTCATTCCAAAAAATCGGGACGGACGTATTCAATTTCAATTAAGGGTAACCACAGGCGACCGCCTGTAACGGGCGGTTGCCTTTAAATCAAAAGTTATGGCAAATATGTGCAGTAATACGGTTGCTTTTCAGGGGAAACCTGAAACAATCAAAAAAATACAAAAGCTATTTGAAAGGATGGCTGAAAAGGAGGATAAGGAACAGATGGGACAGCTTCCCGACTTTACTACGATTGATACGGGATACTTCTTTGATATCTATTGGAATGAGGGCGATACAGGCGAATTCCAGTATCAAACAAGGTGGTCGCCAAACCTTGAAATATTGGAACAGATTGCCGACCACTATAAAGTCAATTTTGTAGTGGACTACGAAGAAAGTGGCAATCTTGTCTATGGCAGGGCAACCTACGAAGGAGGGGAACTTACCGACATCTATTTGGAAAACGAAGATTTTGACACGTATCAATTTGACGAGGACACCGACACGTATCATTTTGAGGGCGAAACTTATGAAAGCGATTGCGAGATTTTAGAAACCTTGCTTGAGCGAAGGATTAATAAGCACAAATGATGAAAGGTACCGCAATGACAGTAACAGATTTGCACGGTTGCCCAATCGAGGTGACTGACCTTACTGAAGCGATAAGTCAATGCTTCCAATATAAGGAATACTGATACGAAGACTGCATTTACTCTGACTTTGATAAGCGAAGGCGAGCCTATTGGCAGGATTTATATGAGAAACTGGTAGGTATCCAAAATAATAGTAAATAAAAATATCATGGCAACAACTAATTTTTTTAATCAGATAGCACAGATGGAAATCACAGGCGATTTACACCTGACCATTTCAAAAGGGGCAGAAGGTAATTTAATTGTAGCGGTAATGCTTCAAAACGATACCTGCGGGGATAAGGCGAAGAATAGCATTCCGCCCCTTAATCTCCGTGGAACTTCCCAAGAACTTGACGAAGGTTTCTTTGAGAAGATTACCGTACCCATCGAAACCGCATCGGGCTTGATGGTGGATATGGAAGGCTTTATGAAGCAACTGGAAGAAGCCAAAAAGAACTCCGCAATGGAAAAAGAAAAAGCAGATAGGGAAAAGAAAGTTAAAGAAGAAAAGGAAAAGAAATTCAGAGAAGCAATGGCGAAAGCTGACGAGCTTGAAAAAGAAGGAAAATTTCGTGAGGCATGGTCAAAAGTGCCTAACCCTGCCGACTATCCCGAACAGGCAGAAACCATCCGTAAGCGCAAAAAAGAACTTTCAGATAAATTTTCAGGCCCGAGCCTTTTCGGAACCGATCAAGAAACTGTATAACCGTAAACTTCAACATCATGTTATTAGCCACGCAATTAGAACGAGTATTTATACTTAATGATAAAGGGCAGGAAGTCAGGCTATCCGACCCTGAACCAAAATGGAGTGTAGAAGCGGTAATGAATTTTTACGCCACTACCTATCCGATATTGACGACCGCAAAGGTATCTGCACCGCAGATCAAGGATGATACGGTACAGTACCGTTTTGAAAGTGTAATGGGAACGAAAGGTTAACCTTCAATTTAATCCTATGAACTATGCAACGCAACATCATATCGGGCATTATCCAAGCCCGTCAGCAAACCACGCAAATCCAACTGCACCAGCAATTAGGAGGGTTTACAGATTGGATGCAGAGGCCGAAGGATGCCAACGAAATACAAAAAGACAGGTTGAGAGCCGTGCCGATAGCGATGCTACCGATGGTTTTCTAAAATCTGCCTTCCTGCCGAAACTGCAACAGGCAGAAGCTGTACAGGCTGACAGGAAATCCGCAAAAATGGAATGTGATTTTTATAAGTCGTTATCCCAACTGGCGCAACACTACGGTATAGAGCCAATGCCATCACGGCAATACGGCTATCCTTATAATATTGCATTGGCATTGGATGATATTGAACTGCAATTGCGCAATAGTGTCAGGGATTGGGAGCAGATACATCTTATACAGGATAGCGCTAAAACCTATTTTGTAAGCGAGGAACGTTATAATACAGGTTCAACCCTGTACTATATACCTATCCTACCGCTATACCGATTATCCAAGAACCCAAAACGCAAACAGGTTACCGAACTCCTGCAATCGGTATGCGCTTATCTGTACCACATTGCCGATGTACCTTATTACCGACAGGAAAACAGTTACCTGTTTTGGATGTATGAAATGGTAACGGAGTGGGTCACCTGTGATGATGAAAACGAGGATACACCGACTTACTTGGAAGAGATTACGCAAGCACAATGGATTGGCGATACTATGGAGCGTAAAATTTTCAACCATCAAAATTTAAGCAGGTTTAAAGAACGCTTGGATAAATTCAAAAGCGAAGACAGCTTTGAACATGATTGCTTTATGCTCGCATCCGAAGCCTTCGCCCTTTACGAGCAGTACCCAGATATTGCCTTTTACCGAAATGCGCAACCTAATACCGTTGCAGAGGAAGACGATTTTGAAAACATCGTTTCAATGGATAAGTATGTTTCCTTTTGTGCTGAGGCTAAGGGATTATTGTTCCAAACGCTTTTTGACAGCGTGAATAATGAATTGCAGGAATACGGGCAGATGCAAGAGCCTGTGATAGAAAAACGGTTTGATGGTGCAACTGTTACCTGCGATACGCTTGATTTTGAGAACCGTCTGTTTTCGCTTATTGAAGAACTAATTTATATACTGAACAGCTTTTAATTAATTTGTCATGGAAGATATAACGCAAAATTTCGGAACGCTTTACCATCCCGTGTCCGCATTGGTCATCTACCAAACCAAAGGAACCAACAGGGCTACCTATGTTGAGCATTTTGACATGGACAGGAACGGTAATCCAATAAATGCCCATCCGCTTACGGAAAGGGAAGCAAAAGCACTTGCAAAAGCGCTCAATACCGAAAAGGAAAAAAGCAAGGCTTTCCTTAAGTCCGAAGGAATATTACCCACCAATGTTTTGTATATCAATCCTACCGATAAGGGTGCGGTAATGTGGTTTACCAAGTCAAGGAAAACAAAGTTGTTTTTTGCAGATAAACTTGATATGGCAAATGGTACTGCGGAAGTACCCGCTTTGCTTTGGTATGCCAACAAACACAGCCTGACGCTTTTCGCCCTTGCGACGAACCGAAGACCGAACGGGAAAACAGCATTATACCACGCACCCTTTTTCAATGTGTACGAAAGCGGCAACGTCTGTATGGGTACGGTAAACATAAATATTAAAAACTCCGCTTCAGTTGATGAATTTACATCTGCTTGGGAAAGCTACTTTTTTAACAGCTATTTCAGCCATTTAGTAAATGAGCACAATCCTGTTATCGGGAATTGTGTAAGCCTATGGAAAGAACTTATCGCCACAGGGAAAGCCTTCCCCAATGAAGTATTGAAAAAAACCAACAGGACAATAAAAAATATACTGCCATGAATACTGAGAAAATGAAAGTCCATTTTACGGACAACAGCCTTTTAAACCCGACTAATCCAGTAACGGTAAACGTCATTGGTGCGGGAGGCACAGGTTCAAAAGTAATTATCGCACTGCTGGAAATGAACCATAGCCTGATTGAATTGGGCCATGCAGGTCTATTGGTCAGATTATGGGATGATGACACGATAACCCATGCCAATTTGGGAAGGCAACGATTTGCAGAATGTGAGGTAGGATTACACAAATCCGTAGCTATCATTAACCGTGCGAACCGATGGGCAGGTACTAATTGGAAAGCGGAAACATCCAAGTTTGAAATAGCAAGTTTTGACAAGCTGCCTGACCATGCAAGGGCAACTATTTATATTTCCTGCGTAGATACCGTACAAGCCCGTTTTACTATTGCTGAAATAATTCAGAAGGCAAGCAAAGGCAATGCCTATTCAAACCGCCCGCTTTACTGGCTTGATTTCGGAAACAGCCAGAACACAGGGCAGGTAATACTATCTACAATAGGAGCTGTACGTCAGCCCAATTCGGAGAAATACGAGACAGTGGCAAGCCTGCCATTTGTTACAGAGGAATTTGGCGATTTGCTGAAAGCGTCGGAACAGTCGGATGATACGCCAAGTTGCAGTTTAGCCGAGGCACTCGCAAAACAGGATTTATATATCAATTCGTCCTTGGTACAGATGGGTTGCTCCCTGCTGTGGGGCATGTTCCGCAATGGGTTGACACCCTACAGGGGCTTTTTCCATAACCTGAAGGATTTTACCACAAACCCTTTAAAAATAGCCTGATTGCAAAATCCGGCGGCAAAAAGACAGCCCCTGAAAGATCAGGACAGTCTTTTTGCTCATGCAATGAATGCAACCTATTTGATCAAATCCACCGTGCGGTTTTAATCAAAAAAGTTGCGGTCTTGTTTCGTGGGATATTCATTATCCCATGCTGCATTTTAGCGGACTTCTTTTCTTCCAATTGCGGCCAAGAAAAGATTCTGTGTTACAATCCAAAAAATTATAAAAAAATATTTTAATTTGTATTTTAGAATTTGCTTAAATAATAAAGTTAGCTATATTTGCACTATGGATAATATTTCGTGTATAAGACAACAGGCTGACATTAAACAAATCAATCGCTGTAAAAATCGAGTTTCAGAACTCCATGACTCCTTTGACTATTTATCGAATGGACTTGAATTGGCAGGGAATAATGTAAGGCTGAGAATTTTGTTTCTACTTTATGAAGAAAAACGACTTTGTGTTTGTGATTTAAGTGATATTCTTGGTATGACAATTTCAGCAGTTTCCCAGCACTTGCGAAAACTTAAAGACCGAAAGCTCATTGTAACCGAAAGAGAGGCACAAACCATTTTTTACTCATTGACAAAAGAGTATGAAAATATGCTGAACCCATTTTTTAAAATACTCGACGATAACAAAATTGTAGAAGCAATATGAAAACGGATAAGAAACTAATCGGGACCGGACTTTTGACAGCAATTGCAGCTTCATTGTGCTGCATTACACCCGTTTTGGCTATCATCGCAGGAACAAGCGGACTTGCTTCAGCTTTTTCCTGGCTCGAACCTTTCCGGCCATATTTTATCGGTTTAACAATTTTAGTGCTTGGTTTTGCATGGTATCAAAAGTTGAAACCACAAAAGAGAATTGACTGTAATTGTGAAATAACTGAAAAACCAAATTTTATGCAGACAAAATCATTTTTAGGAATTATTACCGTCATGGCGGTTTTACTTTTATCATTTCCAATTTATGCACACATCTTTTTTCCAAAGACTGAAAGTAAAGCAATTATTACCCAAACTTCCAAAATTCAGAAAGTTGAGTTTACAATTAAAGGAATGACTTGTTCAGGCTGCGAACATCACGTTAAAACAGAGATTAGCAAACTAAAAGGAATTGTCGAAGTTGTAGTTTCTTATGAGAAAGGAAACGCTATTGTAAGGTTTGACATCAAACAAACAAGTATAGAAGAAATCGAAAAAGCTATCAATTCGACAGGCTATAAATCACTAAAAAGTAAAACTATATCATAATGGAAATAAAGTTACAATCAATAATAACTTGTCCAAACTGTGGTCACAAAAAAGAGGAGACAATGCCAACAAATGCTTGTCAATATTTTTACGAATGCGAAAAGTGCAAAACAATGTTAAAACCTCTGGAAGGTGACTGTTGTGTCTATTGTAGTTTCGGTTCTGTAAAGTGCCCGCCAATTCAAGAAAATAAAAAATGCTGTTGAGTACCAAAACAGGCATTTTTTATGGCAATTTAAACGGTTTTTTTATGCTTTAAAAAGAATTACTATCAATTAAATAATAGAAATAAAGAGTTAGAGGGCATAGCCAGAAACTAAACCTCTTAAATTGATTACAAAGGGAAATGACTTATAGTTTCCCTTTTTTTATACCGCTGCTTCCTGGAACGGAATAATTTGATATTCGTGTCCTGGATTATAATAAGAATTATTCTTCCATAAGATAAAAGTCAATTCCAGTAATTTTCTTTGGATGGCAACAATAGCCTTCATTTTAATACCATGCCTTGAAACTAATCTTAAGAAAATATATCTGAACCTTTCATCAGTTCTTATTGCAGCCAATGCAGGAAAGTGCATTACCTTCCTTAAATTCCGATTGCCCCGCTTGGATATTCTTGGTTTGGATTTCACTGAGGTTCCAGATGTCTTTTCTTTTACATCTAATCCGGCATAACTGACCAGTTGTTTTTTATTCGTTATTAACTCAAATCCATTGGTTTCCGCGATAATGGTTACAGCCGTTAGATTTCCAATTCCCGGTATAGAAGATATTATCTTCATCTTTTCTACTAAAACTCTATCTCCATTGATAAGCTTAGTAATTTCCTTCTGTATCTCCTTTTCCTGTGCATTAATCAAAGCTATTCTTTTATTAGTTCGTTTTACTGATTTTTAACTTGTTGTTGCAGAAGTACGTTCTGCATGAAGTTGATTCTTCAACATTGTGCGTTCCTGCACTAGCTGCTCACGTTCCCGGCAAAGCTGTCTTAAATCATTGAATATTTTTGAAGGAGGCTGCCATATTTCCAACTGCCTTTCCAATCCAAATCTCGCTATGGCTTGTGAAGCGCTCTTGTCAGTAATAGTCTTTATGTCAAGTGTTCTCGCATAATTACTGATCTTGTTAGGTAAAACGATACTAATTTGTTTTTGAGTACTGCATAGATAATAGGCTAAGGATTCATGATAAACTCCAGTTGCTTCCATTATGTACCGCACTTCTGTCGCAGTTGACGTCTGCTTATTTACCCATGATACAAGGCTTAAAAACCTTTTTTAGTATTTGGGAAATACTTTGTAGGCATAAACTTCTATGCTGATCTGCTCATCCATTCGACCAAGCGATACAACTAATTCTTTTTGAGCAACATCAATTCCTACTGTCTGCTTTAATAATACCTTCATCTTATCTGGTTTAGGTAAGTGATAACCTTTTTTTCATCTTTTCTCCTGACTAGATATACTGGCTACGCAACCCATAATTATGATTGAGTTCCTTACATTCTGTTCAGATTCTAAAAGGTTAAAGAAGAGGAGGCAGTCTCTTTTCTTGAATATACCATAAGGCTATTTAAAGCAAAATCTGCTCTCGCCCTTCTTCACTTAGATTATATTATACAAACATAGGAGAAGCAAAAGAATGTCGCACGGTTGATGGTCATCTATTAATTATCCTTCCATTCCTGGAATCCGTCGAACAGGTTCTCAATATTCTCAAATTCTATAAATGCGATAAGCTCTTTTTTCAGCTGGCTCTTAAACCCCCTGAGACAGTTAAATTCTTTTAATGTTATAACCGACAGCTCACCTATGGTATTTACCTCCAATAGCTCGAAAAAACTGTACATTCTTTTGCTAAAGGGAAAATTGCACTCGTTCAGTAGCTTTTCCAAATCCGGGACAGTGGCATTATCATGTTTCCCCATTATTCCACCCTCAGCCTCGCTGCACTTTTTTTTCAGCTCCGTAAGGACTTTTTTGTAATGGTCAATATCATCAAGTACGCCGGTCACATTTTTTACTTTTCTAAAAGTATCTTGATAAATCTGCCTGATCCTCTCGTTGGTCAACCCATAAAGTTCAGACACCTCATTACTCGTCTTTTTTTCGATCAACAACTTATGCATAATTTCATACTCCCGAACTGTCAGAACCTTTCTTGACATTTCGAGGTAAAATTTATTGGTTCGGTCGATAATACGATCGTCAAATTGTTTCATGAGCTTATAGCGTTACTATACTTACATCTTTAGGCTATAGTTTAAAACTGAAGGGATTATTGCAACAACTTACCTTCAGAAAATAAATATTTGATTGCCACATCTTTAACTGCTTCACTAAAATAATATTTCCCTGCTACTAATTGGTCAGCCGCTCGCTTAATCTCCTCGGGATCACAACCCTTTTGAAGGTATCCTTTTGCGCCTGCCGCCACCATCTTTACGACATTCTCCTCATCACCATGTACACTGAAGGCCAATATTTTGACCGTGGGATAGGACTGGGTTAATTGCCGCGCAGTGGCGAATCCATCCATTACAGGCATATTGATGTCCACGATACATAGCTTTGGCTTCTCAGGCAGAAGCGCTATTGCTTCAAGTCCTTCTTTTCCGTCTGCTGCCTGTAAAATAACCGTGTAATTAAAGCTTTCAAGATAATTTGCTACAGCATTGCGAAGCTTGGCATGGTCGTCAATTAAGGCAATCATAATTGGGCTATCGTTTTTCATTTCCTTGCATATTTGGCGAATAGTGCCGGATGAACAGACTTCAGGATTATACAGGTAGTTCGGCCAACAGCATTCAATAGTGTTGAAAGTTTGTGACTCTGTACGAATCAAAATGCCATGCCGGGTTTTGGAGGATGCCTTGTCCCTTCGGACTAATTAGATGGGATGCCATAAAAAAGTATGGCGCAGGCCACAACACTTACCGGCATTGAGGCACTGGTATGCCCGACCACGAATAAGCGAGCGCCCACGCCAATGGCATGAGCGTTCCTACTTATTGTCTCGCGGTCTTTAAAAATTACCAGTTTTCAATGTCGAGACTTAAAGCAAAAACACTTTAAGAGTTTTCTATATTTTACACAAACATAGTGACGTCTTTGATTTTATCCAATGTTTCTGTTAAAGAAAAGGTTATTAAACAAAATACCCCGAAAAGTATTTCGGGGTATATGCTCAACCTAATCGCTGCTATTAAACTGAAAACTGACCTGCCTTTCATTTCCAAAATTATCGGATATCCATACATCAAATGACTGCGACACAACAGATGCAGATGTATAATAAAGCCTGAATTGCAAATCAGGCAATTCATAGAGGTCATTCGGCAGGTAGGGCGGATCGTCAAAATACTGCAAAGTGCCCTGTCCTTCAAACTGGAAATAGCGAATAAAATAACGGGTATTGCTGTAATTTCCTGTGGGCTGGATGGTAAACCGTAACTCTACCGTCTGTTCGTCGGCAATCTCATCCGGAACCGGCATAACAGAAACCCCAAAAGGGAAGTTGTCCTGTATATTAAGTTCCTCTTCTTCACAGGAAGAATTTAAAAAACATCCTGCTGTTACCATTAAGAGTACCAATATTTGTTTACCTGTGTTTAAAATGTTTCTCATCTGCTTAAATATTAGAAATTAAATCGTAATCCTGCGCCAAGGGACGGTCGAAATTGTTCTAATGAAGTCCCCCATAACATCCTGGCGCGACCCTGCAGTATCAATACCATGCTGTCGAACAAATAAACTTCACAAGACAACCTCCCGCCGGCCCCATAGACAAAGCCCTCATCGTTCAGAATTTTAGCCCTATCAAATAACATATCATTTCCGCGATTTATAGTTTCATAACCACCGACACCGGTTATAGCTGCGTAGAATGCCACAGCTTTTTTCCTGTCTGCCAGAAGGCTGAAACTATACCCGGCTTCCCCTAAGAACGTTTCCAAGGGTATATTTGTGCCTTTATAGGAGGCATAGCGATGGGAATACTCGGCTCCATACAATTGGTAATTGCCTCTCTTGGTCATAGCTGCCAGGGCTACTCCGACAAAGTAATTCTTGTGAGGACTGTCTGCTGAGAAGGTTCCAGCCGACACCTCCAATCCCATCTGGCCGGGAAGCATGCGCTGTGCATAGCCTGAAGTGACCAGCCATAAAACCAAAACTGTAAAAATTAACTTTTTCATATCAGCTTGCTTTATCGTTGCTTAATCTTCAGCTGCATGTCCTCAATGCGCCTGGCGCTGACAAGGTCTGAATTGTAAACTTCCAAAACCTGGTGCCTGCCACCGCTTTTCTCAAAAATCTCTATCAGCAGCACTTTATCATCGTCGATTGTAAACTGGTCCAAAAGGAAAACATTCTGCTCCCTGCTTTGCGACGTGATGGGCATAAGCGGCTTGTACATACGCAGAGCCGTGAGGTTTCTTTCCTGTGCAACGGTACGTTTCGCCACCTTTTTGTCAACCACTTTGAAGTTCACGAAGTCAATACGGAATGGGACATTTGTATTGTTGCGCAACTCCGTATGAAAATAAAAGCTGCCACGGTGAATGTATATTCCCTTAAGGAGGAACTGAATGCCGTAACTTTTAGACCCTATATGCCGTATCAGGCGTTTGTCCTTTTGGTATATTGTCTCCAGCAGCAGCCCGGCCACTGATGGGGAACTACTCCCAAGCTCTTCAAAAAGCACGTCGTTACTGGAGTTTCTTTGCAATGTCCTGCCCATTTTCAAAAGGTCGTAACTCAGTACATAAGGATACGGGCTGTAGTACACGTTGAAGCTGTAGAAACATCCGTCCTCAGTAATGACCGAGAAATTCGTTTCTTCCTCGAAGTCCCGAACTGCCGCCTTTACACGGAGCACATTGTCAGCATCCTCTGCCTTCCCCGCGACAAGGTAATCACTGCCCAAATCAATGTAACGGATGGCAGAAGGAAAGATCAGATGGCTGGTCTTATCGAAGGTGACCTCCATTTCATACGGTTCGATTTTTCCGATTTCAAGAAGGTTGGGATTTTGTGCAAATCCCTGCATAGCCGTAAGGCTGGTTAAGGCAATAGCGAATATTGCCACTACTTTTTTGAATAGTGATTTCATCTTTTAAAAAAATTTAGTTTAAACGTTATTTTTTGGAAACAAGGAAGACTTGGTGACCCGCCTTAAGGGCGACTTTTTGGACCCTTACTTTTTTTGAAAAGTAACCGGAGACACCCTGGACGACACCCCTGCTAAGATCGGCAGCAATCTGCTGTCCTGCCGAGCGTGTGAGCATCATATTAGTGCCTGCTGTTTGGCTCATATTAGCTGCCATTTCGCTGGCTGCACCGACTTCAGGCGTTATTGGAACATTTAGCCCAAGTTGCCCGTCTATATCATACACCAGTATTTCTACCGGTATAATGTTGCCCTGATGCTCAATTGAAGAAATTTTTAATTGAAGGCGACCTCCCTGAAATTTAGCCGAGGCCGTCAACAAGGCTCCCTGAGGGATTGTCATGCTTGCAGCATGCGCGGTTTCGAGCAGCCTCAGCTTTACGTTTCCCTCCCCTGCAATGGTTTGGCTTTCGTGTACACAGGCACGGATACCGTTCCTGATTTGAGGTGTCTGCTGCTGCTTGACCGCACTGCGAAATACCGTTTGGTTTCCGGCTTGGTTGCGCGGGGAGGAAAAATTTATAACCGCTTCCTGCGGTAATGCGGAAACGACATTTTTCCTTTCCTGTCGGAACGCTACAAACGATTCTTTTGCGGTAGGCGCCGCAGAATCTTTTTTTGTGGCCGGGCCTGTACCGCCCGGAAAATATTTTGCTGCCATCTCATAGGACTTTTCCATAAGGGCAAGCTGGTTCTGCATCGGATCCTGAACGGCTTTCTTTTGGGAGAGTTCTGCCTTCATCGCTTCAAGCTCCTTTCGCAATGCCTCATTCTCATCATTATTTTGATAAAACGAGCCAAGGGTGCTTTGTACATTGCGATAACTGCTTAATGCATTGCCGCCATTCTGCGGATCCGGCTGCTCCATGACTTCGGGTTCCGGCACCACCTCCTGTTTTGTAGAATCGGAGCTCCAATAATCAGACAGTGTCTGAAGCGATTTTCTTTTTTCCTGATCCCTTTTTTCCAGCAGTTCCTGCTCATAGGCTTTTTGCTTATCGGATTGCAATCCTGCATCGGTGGCCTGTGGTACAGCATCATTTATCCCCACCTTTTCCAAAGGGTTTTCATTTTCGCCCGATGGCGAAAATATCAGGTACATGCAGCCGAGGAATACTGCGCCCATCAGCGCGAATATTAGCGGCTTCCTAAGGCGTTCTGCTTTATTTATGTTCCCATCCGGAAGCTGTGCAGCTTCCTTTCCAGGGTTCCCTTCTGTAACCCTTACGACCTGCTTCTTTTTTTCAGTCTCTTTCATAATTTATCGTTTATAGGTATGTAAAATTGTGTCCTTCATTTTATGTGAAGATTTAGAATTAAGCACCGGATTTTCAATATGCCTGTACTCCATCACCTTACCGGGCGAGCTGACATCGTATAAGTATCCAATGTAAACACCAACGCTGATAGCCAGATAAGCGGCAAAAAGCAAAACAGTAAATTTGCGTTGCCTGTCACGAGGCAGCGCCTGCCAGCGGGCTTCCTGCTTTTCCATCCACCGGCTGATTGAATCCCTCATTTTCATCGTTAAAATCTTAGCGTTCTATGGTTTCAATGTCGTTGTTCTGAAGGACACTGAATTTCTCAATAGTGAAACCTTGCGGGTTGCTGTCGGAACGAACCGAGTTAACAAGGCTGCATGAAGTTATCAGGCTCCGGTTGGTCACATTGCTGCTGCGGATAATGCTTTGCCTCGCATAGGTCGTTACAGCGTATGGATACTTATCAAAATTGCAGACAACACTATCAACTTCTATCCTTTGCTGTATATTCCCGGAAATGATCCTGTTGTAATATCCTTTCTCAGAAAGGTCTTTATAATAATCAAAGGCACTTTTATCTGCCAGGTTGAAAGCCCGTTTCATGTTGCTTTCTATGGCATTTTTTTCCGGCGCAAGGGTAAAGAACAGCTCATGAAAACGTCTTACGTGCTCGCGAGCTTCTACCGGCCTGTTGATTGACGCGTCCTGTGATAGGGCCAGCATCAGAGACTTGCCATTATCAAGGACATAAATTTTCTGTCTTTGTTCCTGTGCAAACTGATACGATTGCCAGACTGCAAATCCTGCTACAAGAATGCAAAGAGCTGCAAAGATTATGGCGTACAGCCTGATTTGCCTGAAGCTGTTTTCTATGTTCCTTAAAATTTTAAATTCCATCTTTTCTATTATTATTTGTTCATTAGCCTTCCGCTGATATTCCCGGCACCCGCCCCTGAGACTGCACCCGCAACGTTCCCTGTTTTTTGCGCAGCCTGGTTAACATTTCGGGTATAATTTCCTGCGCCGCCAGCCTGAATGATCCAGCCTGTAACCGTCGGGATGGTAAAATATCCGATGATGCCGATAATCATAAATATGATATAAACCGTAGATGAGCTGTCAGGAATGTAGTTGGGATCGGAAAGGCTCTCTATATCTTTCTGAAGGATCAGTGTCTGAATCTTTGCAAGCATAGCGCTGAAGAGGTCTGCAACAGGCAGCCACAGATACACGCTGATGTACCGCATCAGCCATTGCGTCAACGTGGACTGAAAACCTTCCCAAACCGATATGGCAAAAGCTATTGGCCCCAGTATCGAAAGCACAATGAGGAAAAATGTACGGATAGTATCAATAACCAGAGCGGCAGCTTTGAAAAGTATCTCAATAAACTCCCTGAACCCGTCCTTAATGCTTTTTTCAAGATTATACATTTCGCGCTCCAAATACATCCCTGACATTGTCATAAGGTCTCCGGGCGACCATCCCAATTCTTCGAGCTTCTTATCAAATTCTTCGTCTGAAACCAAATAAGCGGTCTCAGGATTTCGCATCATTGCTTCACGTTCCAGTTGATCTTTCTGCTGCTGTAGTGTATTAAGGTCAAACACCTGGCCTTCCAATATCCCATGCGTTCCGGTCACTACAGGGCTTAGCACTGCATTGATAGTTCCAAGCACCATAGTAGGAAAGAACATAATGCAAAGGCCTAGAGCGAATGGCCTAAGAAGTGGGAAAACATCTATGGGCTCAGCACGGCTCAGGGCCTGCCACACCTTAAGGGCTACATAAAACAGCGCTCCCAAACCGGCAAGCCCTTTGGCAATTGTCGCCATCTCTGCCGAAAGCGGTACCATTTCATCATAGAGTGACCGCAGTACCTGGTGAAGATTTTCGAATTCCATAACCTTATTAATTACCAGTATTTTTCATTTGGCCTGCCGTACAATTCCAATACCCTCTTTGTATCGTTTGCTTTCTTTGCACGGATAAGGCTTACTGAAATATTCTTATTGGTATAGTAGCGTACCAGGCTATGATACTGCTTTACTTCACCATAAACTTTGTCGATAATATCCATACGCTCTTTATCGTTCAGGGATAAGCTCGACGCAGTGATAATCTGCTTGAGTTCCTTCAGGAGCTCGGCGCTCTCGTTGAGCAGTTTGGAATAACCGAAGCCAATTGCATTGAGTTCCTGCGCATTAAAATTTGGATCGTTCATCATTTTTCCGAAATTCACAACATAAATCTCAGAAATGTCACCAACCATAAGAACTGTCAGCTGCACTTTACGGGCATCCTTCACCAGATTGTTCACTGCCTTAAGTGCGTCGTAGTATTCTTTACCCTGCTGATAGACCTTTTGCACTTCCTTGAAGCTGTCCAAAGTATTGGCAGCAGTGGCGGATGTCTGCACAATCTCCTGAGCGGTGTTGACAATTCCCTGAGCCAGGTTCGTCGGGTCGGAAACCACCCATTGCGCCCTCATCGGTGCGGTGGCAAACAGCGTTGCACCCAGCACCATAAACAAAAATTTTCTCATTGTATTTGATTTTTAAATTATTTGTACACTTATTATTTATCCCTTCTTTCTCCTGCGATCCGCTTTATTGCCAGTTCAACATTGCCTCCAAGTTCTGCGGCCAATTGCATGATTTCCAGTTTTTCAGTCTCTTCGGTAGTGTAAGCCAAGTATTCTTCAAGGCTTACCTCAGTCGCATATACCGCCGAATGTGTCCCGCCAAGGCCAATCCAGACTTCCTTGTAAAGACGGGTTGCATCATTGTTCATGTTTATGGAAAGTACCTGTGCCTTTTCCTTGTCGGTCAAACCAAGCATCGCTTGTATGTCATCGAATTTATTCATGTACTTCCGCTGGTCAAGGAGGATCTTGCAGTCGGAATTATTGATGATGCTTTCCTTTACAATTGGTGACTGGATGATATCATCCACTTCCTGGGTTACCACAATCGCTTCACCGAAGAATTTGCGGACAGTCTTGAAAAGGTACTTTATGTACTCAGCCATACCTTCTTTCGCTATGGCTTTCCATGCTTCTTCAATAAGGATCAGCTTCCGGATACCTTTTAGCCTTCGCATCTTATTGATGAAAACTTCCATAATGATGATGGTCACGATAGGGAAAAGTATCTTGTGGTCTTTGATGGCATCGATTTCAAAAACGATAAAGCGTTTGGAAAGCAGGTCGAGCTGCTTGTCAGAATTTAGCAGGTAGTCGTATTCACCGCCCTTATAATATGGCTCCAGTACGTTAAGGAAATTGGCAAGGTCGAAGTCTTTTTCCCTAACATGCTTTTCTTCCAGTACCTTACGGTAATCTGATTGCACATAATCATAAAAACCATTGAAGGATGGCCGCTCAGAACCATTTTTTATCTTTTCTATATAACCGCTCACGGCATTGGAGAGTGCCACCTCCTCAGAACGTGTCGGCGGCTCATCGTCTCGTTTCCATAGGGTTAGTATAAGCGTTTTGATACTTTCGCGTTTCTCGATGTCAAATACCCCATCATCGGTGTAAAAGGGGTTGAAAGCTATGGGATTGTCCTCAGTGTAGGTGAAATACACACCGTCGTCTCCTTTTGTCTTGCCTTTTATCAGCTCACACAAACCCTGATAACTGTTCCCCGTGTCCACAAGCAGCACATGCGCGCCCTGCTCATAATACTGACGTACCATGTGGTTGGTAAAGAAAGATTTTCCCGATCCTGACGGGCCCAGGATAAACTTATTCCTGTTGGTGATTATACCACGCTTCATAGGAAGATCCGATATGTCAAGATGGATAGGCTTTCCGGTGAGGCGGTCAGCCATCTTTATTCCAAACGGCGATGCAGAATTCTGGTAATTAGTTTCCTCTGTGAAAAAGCATAAGGCGGGCTCGATGAATGTATAAAAACTTTCCTCACTCGGGAAATCACCCGAATTCCCCGGAATACCCGCCCAGTACAGTGTCGCAACATCTGCGGTATTGTGCCTGGGTTTGCATTCCATAAGTGCCAATGCACTGCCTGTATCGTTTTTAAGCTGCTTAAACTCAATGGGGTCATCAGACCATGACATTACATTAAAATGTGCCCGGATAGAAGAAAGCCCGAAAGAGTGCGCTTCATTGAGATAGCGTTCGATCCATTCCTTGTTGATCTGGTTGCTTCGGCTGTAACGCGCGAGCGAATGCATGTTTCGCGCTGACTTTTCAAATTTCCTGAGGTTCTCCTCACTATTATCCAAAAAGATATACTGGTTGTAAATATGGTTGCAGCTGAGCAGCAACCCCACTGGTGCCGCGAAAGACAAGCGGCAATCACTTCGGTCAGTGGAAAGCTTTTCATAGCGCGTATCTGCCGCAACTGTACCGGGAAGGTCACCGGTATCGGATAAAGTGTGCAGGCATAGCCTGTTGTTCCCGATTCTCACTTCTTCAGCGCCCAGGGCTATGTCCTGCATCGGGGTGCCTGCCTCTCTGGACAGGGTGAAATACTGTTCCAGCAATCCCTGGACATCATCAGTACCGGCAATCTCCTCTTCAGTCAGCCGTTCAAGCTTTACAAAACCACTATCATTGATAATCCGCTCGAATTGGGCCACAGCCTCCATAAAGCGGTGCATGGCCTCCTTGTCCTGCATTTCCTTCGGGACGAGAGCTCCTTTGCAAAGGGTCGAAAAATTGCTCTGCATTCTCATGCGGTCCTTGGTAGTTTTGGTAATGAATACATAACAGTAGTGGTTCAGGAACGGCCGTTCGTTAAAATGCTGCTGATACGATTTGCCTAAAAAACTCAGGCCGTCTTCCGCAATGTTTGGAGCGTAGTTCTCTTTTATATACCAGTCCTGTTTATGGATCACAGTGTAGTCGGGCAATGTCTTAATCGCTTTATACCAGGCCGAATGAATTGCTTCATATTCAGCGGATGCTACCGTAAAGAGCTCAGGCAAATGCACCCTGAAGCAGGCAGTGACGTCAGCCTCTTTAGAGACGATGCAATTATTCTCGACGGCTAAAAGTGGAAACTTATATTCCAATGTGGCAGATTTGGAAATATTTTTCATAGTGAAGCTGCTTTAGGAGTTGTTTTTAGATAGCGCGGTATTGCCCTTCGGCAGATGATGTAGCGTGGGTGCCTCTTTCGGGCAGCAATTTTCATCAGGCCATGCTCGCCGTATTTTTTATTAAGGGCGAACGTTTGCCACACAATGAATGATGCCCCACCGGCTCCGATCCCAAGACAGATGTAAGAGCTTATCCCTCCGATATACAGCACCATGACCAATACCAGTATTCCAAGTAAGCCACCAGCGAATATGAACAGGTATTGGGCTTTCAGGCCCTTAAACTCCACTGTCCTGCCAATCCCTTTGTTTATATTATAATTATTCATAGACGCCGGGTTACAGGAAGAATGAGCGCAGTATCGTAGCAGCAACAATCAGGAAAATACAGGCACCAAACCAGCTCGCAGCCGTTTTGCTGGTATCCGGATCTCCACTACTGAACTTATTGTAAACCTTTACGCCTCCTATAAGGCCAACCACAGCGCCTATGGCATAGATCAATTGTGTAGCCGGGTCAAAATAGGACGTAACCATCTGTGTTGCTTCATTGATACCGGCCGACCCGTCGCCCTGAGCAAACACTGCGAATGCCGATAGGAACAGCAAACCTGTCAGCAATACTTTTTTTCTTTCTTTTAGCATGATTAATCACATTTAGAAATTATACTTATCCCGCTTACCGCGAGCTTCGGGACAAAGGTGTGATAGAAATAGAAGCACGAAAGCAAAGTTTCGCCGTAAGGAAATGATTGGCATCGGGAGGCGCTCTTGTGATGGATCTATTAAAAAAAAGCATCGGGATTACTCTCCGATGCTTTATCATACGTTTGCTATTGTCACATCCTTCGACCCTTGTTCCCGGGTTGCTGCGGTTCCTTCATTTGTTGCAATCCTTTTCTTTGCTCTTCCCGTTTCCGCTCTATAGAACGGTTGCTTTTAATGAGATCAACCAAAAAAGTTTCTTTCCACGGCACATGCCTGGCCTCGAATTGCATTGCCAGTCCATTTATCCGAAGCCCATGCTTCATGTCGAAGCCATACTTCCGGTTCCAGCCGATACGGTCCAGTAACCTTTCCGAAGGGAACTCTACGGTAATAATGTCCTTTGGCAGGCCTTTGATATTGCGGTAGTCCGGTTCCTGGAACTCGTGGGTTTTGGGATTGTATGGAATGGTATATGTCCTTTTATCTTCATCATAGTAATTCTCAATCGGAAAATTTAATTCCCCTGGAAAGGAAATCATCTTTGGGGCGCAACATATCCATACGGATATCCACATAGAAAATATGGCCACTTATTGTCAGGGTCGGCAATACCCCTTTATTTACCCTTAAATCAAAAGAGACAGGATCGACCAACAGGTCAAAATCTGTAGTGGCCTTAACCTGGTCAATACTTATACAGAAACGTTTCGCCATCCCTTCCGGATCCAGGACAGTGAATCCGGGCAACGCTATAACTGCATCCGTTCTCTGATAAAAGCCCGGTATATTCTTTCTTTCCTTATTGTAGTCAAAACGGTAGCCATCCCAAAAGTCAGCCATATCCGTGCAGGCGATTACATTCTCCGGGTTACCAACTTCGGTAAGCCGGAAGCTATTTACGTCCACATAAAAATCAGTTCCTTCAATGGTATAAATCGGCAGTTCGCTTTCCATATGAATTGTTTTAGATTAAAAGCAGGGTGTTTCTATCAATACGTTGGTAAAAAGATAAAAGGATTGATTACAAACTATAATCAATCCTTTTTTTGCTTTGGCACTTGTCAGGCAAAATCGCCTATGTCAAAATTCTCTAAATAATTATTCCGCAAAACGGAAGAACCGGATCCCATTTCCGACCCCAGGCTTTTTTCCAGCAGCTTCGCGATTCTCTGCGAAGCGTCCGGCATCGCTTGTTCCAAAAGACTGAAAAGATCGGTTCCCTGAATCTTTTGAACAATATCCACTACTTGTCTTTCCAAGGCGGGCTCCAACGTTTCTTGTTGAAGCAACGCTTGCGTAGCGCTCAGTTCATCGAAGGTAACCCCTGTGGCAAAACCATCTTCGTCATTTGGCGGCCCGTAGCTGCTCCATTCCTCATCTTCTTCTTCATACAGGTCTGGCCCTTTGTCAAAAACTTCATCCAGCTCTTCCTGCGGAATTGCACTAAAACCTTCTTCCTTGGTTTCCATAGCAAAATTATGAGGTTGGGCCACCTGCTTTTCTTTTTGGCCTTCACGGGCGGCAATCGTCACAGAGTGTCTTTCCAATGGTTTCGGGCTACCCATTATTTCATGCTCAATTTTTGTGGATTCCGATGATTCATTCTTGTCGCGTTTCCATCTTATAACTATTTTATCCTGTAACAGTAATCCAATTACAGCCAGCAGGCATAGAATTATAATTGCTTCCATATCTATAAAATTGGTTTATATTTTTCATTAAAGCTTTTGGTTATCTGTTCCCCAAATTCCTGAAAATGATAATCCAACAGATTATCCAAATAGGCATAAATGGTAATTTTGTCTTCTCCGATCACCTGCACTATCCTTGAAAGTTTTTCATGGAAATCCGGCCTGATGTACACCGTCTTGCCATCACGGGCATTAGTTTCAGCCTTTTTAAAGAAAATGCTTTCGTAGTTCCCTTGCGATTTGTTCTTTGTCCTGTCTTTTTCCCTGACAGGTTGTGCCCGGGGCGGACCGATTCGATTTTCTTTGGCAAGGTCTGCCGGTTGCCCAGGTAATGTAAGGCCTTCCTTCTTTACGCCATCGACCATGAGGTTCATCATTGCTTCTTCATCGATATCGGAACCGGCTTTTCTTTTATTATTTTGGTCCATAGCACTACAACTTTATAATCCTTAAAAATTCCTCCATGAATTGGTCCAACTGGGTGGATTTCATCAAACGTTCATCTGCCGGCATTACCGTTGAGCGAAAAATGGCTTTGCTATCCATTTCGCTCTCTTTTCGAAAGCGGGTGCTGTTTTTAATCCGGCTTCGCATAAGGCTTAATCCCAGTTCCGCTATGAGCTTATTGTAAACATCATACAAAGGTGTGCTTTCCCTGCCATCGACCTGATTCCAGAACAGGTTGATGGACTCAATCGAGGTTTCACCTTTTTTCATAATCACTTCCTGAAGCAGCTGTGTAAAGATGAGCGTACTTTCCATTACCAGGCGGTCTGCCATAATTGGGGTAAAAATATGGTTCATGCCGGCTAGGGCCTTCAGGATACCCGGGGTATTGACCGTCCCCGGCAGATCAAAGAAAAGCGCGTCGATGGCCACCGGAGAAGTTTCTATAAAATTAATCGCGGACTCCAATACTTCTTCCGCCCTGCTTTGTATAATGGGATAGGCCTTTTTATTGATTGTGCTGAATTGCCGGAATGCCATTTTTTTCAAAACCTCGTTTTCCATGACCATTGCCAAATCCCTGGATTTCATTTTGACAAGGCTGTGTTGGGGAAAATCTGCATCGAAGACGGCGACATTATAGCCCAGACGGTAGTGCATCACACTTGCGGCAAGGGTTGTAAATGTACTTTTGCCAACGCCTCCCTTTTGTGAAGAAAAGGCGATAAATACTGTTTTATGATTTGTTTCCATATATAAATGATTTTAGAAGTTTACCATACTCACATGCGGCACTACATCCGTAGATAGGTATGTTGGCTACAACCTGCATAGGTGCATATGCAGTGGCAACCGTAAATAAAGATGTATGTGGTTACCTAATCAGCTGCATGCACATCTTCATACGCACTTAATTATTCACATAGGCATATGATAAATTATATAAGTATGTGCTGCGGTAGAGCAGCTTGCACATCTGTGCTTACATATGCAGGTTGGTACGTACATATCTTGCTATGGTGTTATATATGGACAAAGGAATGCAGATGGGTACTTACTTTCTCAGTAATGGTTTTGTTTGTCCACTGATGGCAATACTCGGCGTTGTTGCATTGTGCAATGCTTTCCACTTCCCGCCTTTACTTTGTATTGGCGGTATACCAGCACTATGACTCTTGCCTCCCGACAGGGTTGAACCGTAACCGTTAATGGCTTTTAGGCCATTTATCCTGCTTACTCCAATCCATCCCGAAGGGTGGATTTTCTGTTCTACAGAACAGAGCAAGTTATGTTTTGAGGCACCCGAAACAGGAAGGGTGCCTCAAAACAACTTGCCCTTGCAGGGGGCTGGAAAACGCCCTCCGAAGTCGGGGTTTTGTTAATTATTGAAAATGGATTTATGATGAGTGATGACAACAAAAAACATAACAAAGGCGGCCGTAAGCCAAAGCTTAACCGAAGCTGCCACCGATATGTGTTTCGGCTGACAGATCAGGAAAATGTTCGGTTTTTATCCCTGTATGAAGCCTCGGGCATGAATAATAGGGCCAAATTTATCATTTCGCTTCTCTTCCAGCGTGAGATCCGGATGGTCAAAGTGGATGTGCCTGCGATGGATTACCATACACAATTAACAAAATTGTTTGGGCAATTTCGCGCTGTTGGTGTAAACTACAACCAGATTGTCAAGATACTTTACCGTAATTTCTCTGAGAAGAAAGCCGCAGCTTATCTGTTTAAGCTGGAAAAACAGACTGTCGAGATGGCTTCATTGTGCCGGCAGATAATCGAATTAACCCAGGAATTTGAAAGCAAATATCTTGGTAAAAGACCTGAAAAATGATTGCAAAAATAGGGAAAGGCGAGAATATACTTGGTGCGCTTTCTTACAACCAGCACAAAGTGGATAAGGAAAATGGGAAGGTATTGCTCACTCACAAGATACCTGACACGTTGGATAATCGCTATTCGGTAGCTACAATATGTCGCTATTTTGAGCCCTACCTGCTAGCTAACAATAAAACGGAAAAGCCTGTCCGGCATATTTCGCTCAACCCTGATCCCGAGGACAAGGTTACTGAAGACAAGTTTAGGGATATGGCATCGCAGTATATGAAGGAGATGGGTTACGGTAACCAGCCCTATATTGTATATAAGCATACTGACATTGAGCGCACCCATATACATATTGTGACTACGTGTGTTGAATTGGACGGAAAAAAGATCCCTGACAGTTACGACCATCCACGTTCCATGGCTATTTGCAGAAAGCTGGAAGAGCAGTACGGCCTTAAGCCCGCCCTTGAAACAAAGGAATCGCAAAATGAACGATTGTTCAAACCCGTGGAATACGCACGCGGCAATGTTAAGGCCAATATTGCTTCTGTTATACGTCACCTACCAAAGTATTACAGTTACCAAAGCTTTGGCGCTTATAATGCTTTGCTGTCACTTTTCAATATTACTGCTGAAGAGGTAAAAGGGGAATTGGGTGGACAACCCCGCCATGGCCTTGTATATTTTGTACTGAACGAAAACGGAGAAAAAGCAAGCCACCCGTTCAAAGCGTCACTGTTCGGGAAAAATGCAGGACTGGCACAGCTCCAAAGCCATTTTGAACATTCTAAGGAAAGGATGAATGGCAGCAAAGTCAGGCCTATTCTAAAAAACACAATCGAGATCGCCATGCATAGTGCAGGTAATGAGGCCGCTTTCAAACAGCAGCTTAACGAGCAAGGCATTAACGTAGTGATTCGTCGCAACGCGGAAGGACGGATTTACGGCATGACCTTTATTGACCATGAGAGCCGTTCGGTCTGGAACGGTTCCCAATTAAGCAAAAACCTTTCAGCCAATATGTTTAATGATTGGTGGAAAATGGAGCAAAAAAACACATCCGCCAGTCTTTCACAAGAGGAAACTAAAGCACCGCTACATGAGCCTGAACAACAGCCACACCATCTATTTGACTTCGCAAATACCGATAACCGCAATGATGAAGCGAACAATGAATTTTCAAGCCTACTTCCCGAATCTCAGGGCGAAGATTACGAGGAACTTGCTTTTGAAAACCGTATGAAAAAAAGAAAAAGAAAACCAGGATCAAACAGGGCATAATTTAATAATAACGCCAAACTAAGCCATTACTGGACATATAAAGCCATTCATCGATGGGTGCCGTGGCAGTTTCTAAATTCAGCTTTTAAAAATTACAAAGTATGCAAGGGGAAGACGATCTTAGGGGGTTAGCCAAAATTATGGCGTTTATGCGTGCAGTAAGTATAATTTTAGTGCTGATGCATTTTTACTGGTTTTGTTACGGATTCTTTTTGGATCGTGGCTGGACACTCGAAATTGTAAATAAAGTGTTGGGGAACTTTCACCGGACGGCAGGACTATTTTCAAACACCCTCTACACGAAGTTGTTTGCCCTTGTGTTGCTTGCTCTCAGTTGTTTGGGAACCAAGGGTGTAAAAGACGAAAAGATTACATGGCCAAAAATATATAGCGGATTATGCATTGGATTTATACTGTTCTTATTTAATTGGCCCCTGTTAAAACTCACGGCTACGGTAGCCACTTACCTTTATATTCTTACTACATCGGCAGGCTATATAAGCCTAATGGTTGCCGGTGTATGGATGAGCCGCTTATTGCGTAACAATCTTATGGATGATGTTTTCAATAATGAAAACGAAAGTTTCCAACAGGAAATCCTACTGATGCAAAATGAATATTCGGTCAACCTGCCTACAAAATTCTACTACAAAGGAAAATGGAATAATGGCTGGATCAATGTGGTGAATCCCTTCAGGGCGACTATAGTTTTAGGAACGCCCGGCTCCGGTAAATCGTACGCCATCGTTAATAACTACATCAAGCAGCATATTGAGAAGGGTTTCTCGATGTATATCTATGACTTCAAGTTTGATGACCTGTCCACCATCGCATATAACCATCTTTTGAAACACACCGATAAATATAAGGTCAAGCCCAAATTCTATGTTATAAATTTTGACGACCCCCGTAGGAGCCATCGCTGCAATCCCATAAATCCCGATTTTATGACAGACATATCAGACGCCTATGAATCTGCTTATACCATCATGCTAAACCTGAATAGAAGCTGGATACAGAAACAGGGTGATTTCTTTGTAGAATCGCCAATTATATTGCTGGCTGCTATAATTTGGTTCCTGAAAATCTATGACAATGGGAAGTACTGTACTTTCCCCCATGCTATAGAATTGCTGAATAAAAAATACGCTGATGTCTTTACCATATTAACTTCGTATCCTGAACTGGAGAATTATCTTTCTCCATTTATGGATGCCTGGCAGGGAGGTGCGCAGGATCAGCTTCAGGGACAGATTGCCTCAGCAAAAATCCCACTCTCGCGCATGATTTCGCCACAACTTTATTGGGTGATGACAGGAGATGATTTTTCACTCGATATTAATAATCCGAATGAACCCAAAATTTTATGTGTCGGGAATAACCCCGACCGCCAGAACATATATTCGGCTGCACTGGGACTTTATAATTCGAGAATTGTAAAGCTTATCAACAAGAAGGGGCAGCTTAAAAGTTCAGTTATCATAGACGAACTTCCCACCATTTATTTCAGGGGACTGGATAATCTTATTGCCACAGCTCGAAGCAACAAGGTAGCCGTTTGCTTAGGCTTTCAGGACTATTCTCAATTAACACGGGATTATGGTGACAAAGAAAGTAAAGTCATTCAAAATACGGTCGGTAATATATTCAGTGGCCAGGTCGTGGGAGAAACCGCCAAAAACCTCTCAGAACGCTTTGGTAAAGTGCTACAGAAGCGGCAGAGTATGACCATAAACCGTAATGATAAATCAACCTCAATTTCGACGCAAATGGACAGTCTCATACCGGCATCTAAAATTTCTACCCTCACCCAGGGCATGTTCGTCGGGGCTGTGTCCGATAACTTTGACGAGCGTATAGAACAAAAGATTTTCCATGCCGAGATTGTTGTGGATAACGAGAAGGTGTCAGCTGAAACGAAGAGTTATCAAAAGATTCCTGAAATCCTTTCATTCATAGACGATAATGGTTCTGACAAAATGAAAGAGGATATTGAAGCTAATTACCGACAGGTAAAATTGGATATAGTCCATGTTATTGAGACTGAATTGCAACGCATCCAAAATGATCCTGATCTGCAACATCTGGTTCAGCAGAAAAAATAAAGGGATATCGATTATAATACCCCTTACTTGCTAGTGCGGCAGCTCAGCTACCGTATGCCCTTTTAATCCTTCACTTGCTAAAAAAGCGAGGAAGCGTGCGAAAGGCTCAATATTTTGTCCAACACTGGCATGTTCCAGGGCCTGCATATAGTCATCGCGCTTTTCAACCGGAATAACCGTCCAGGGATAACCGCCGGAAGCCAGCATTGCATTCATTAGAAATCTTCCCATTCTGCCATTGCCATCCATATAGGGATGTATAAACACAAATATAAAATGACCTAATGTTGCCCTTACCGAGGCTTCCGGCTCTTCTTCGAGAAGCTCAAATAAAACTGGCATTGCATCGCGCATGGCTTCAACACCTAATGGTACATGTTTGGAATTGCCAATATACACCTGATGGTTTCTATAGCCTGCCAAATCAGCAGGTTTAAGGAGGCCTGCTACCACACTGGGATCAAACAGCTGCCTGTACCACTTAGAGTGGTCTTTATCCACGGCAGTGCCTGCAGTGTTGCCTTCAAGAATTGCTTTTATGGTTTCTTTTACTGATTGGAAGGCCTGATAATAACCCCTTGCGGCCATAGCATCGCGCTGCTGCCTGTCAGCTTCATTCTCCTTGATGTCCCATTTTCCTGAACTTACCTTTTCAATTAATTCGGGTGTTACCCTATAACGTTCGATGGAAAGGGAGTGGTAAGCATCAGTAATGTAAATATCGTCTACATTTTTCATGAATGCTTCATGATCTTCAGGAATTCCCGGTGCGGGAGGAAAGTGCTTTACTACTATTTCACGCATCTGCATCCACATTAACCTTATACGATTAGCATAGGGTGAACGTTCCCTGGCAGGTAACTTAATGGCAATTTTTTCTTCAAAAGGATCCTCTTCCCTTATAACATAATCCGCCTGCTTGAAAGTTTCGATGATCTGGTCGGCAATCCTGTCCCTGCCGATATTCCTAAAGGCACCGGCTAACCTGCCGGCGAGCTTGGTATGTCCATTTTCAAGCAGGACAGGCAACACCTCAGATGCGTCGCGAATCATTGACAGGATTGTGCGGGCATCAATTGCATTGTGGGTATAAACAGCAGCAGTACAATAAATAAGGGCGGTCTGTAAGTTATAAACCCGAAGGCCATTACTGCGAATTTCTGCATATTCTTTTTCCGGCAGTTCCGTTTTCAGGTTAAAGAGGGAAGTATTGTGCGGTAATGGTGTCGGTTTATTATTCGCGTCCGGTGACCTGACAATAAGCTGTTGCGGCACCGACCAGTTGCCCGCATGAAGCAATAGTGACTGGTCTGCGGAAAGGCACCAATTATCTCCATACTTTTTTGTTATGAATTGGGTAACAAAATCCCAGTAAGAACTATACCATGCAGTAGTTTCTCCGTCTTTTTCGGACGGGTTGGATGCTATATACCAACCTTTAGCAACTTCTTTTATAAAGCCATTCTTAACAAGCAATTGCCTGTGTCTTGGATTGGGAATATCATCTGTGTATATACCAACTTTTCCGCTATCCTGCAACTCTTTCAGGACGGTAAGCGCTTCGACAAATCTTTCTTTTGGTGTTGCCATTTCTTTGTAATTTAGAATGTACTAATCTTAGCAAATACAAATGTACTAAAATTAGCAAACATAAATGCGCTAAAATTAGTAAACGTAAATGCGCTAAAATTAGTAAACGTAAATGCGTTAATATTAGCAAACGTAAACACGCTAATTTTAGTCAATGCAAAAGCACGTCTTAAAGCAAAGCTATTATCCAACACGCAGCACAGAACTTTTGTTGTTTTTATCAGTGCTAACATCATTAGGATATTCTGCGACACCATCTTTATCGGGAACGATTGATACCTGGATTTTTCTTTCTAATGAAGATAGCGACGCTTTTAATTCTGCCAATACACTTTCCTTTGACCATACACCATTAACAACTTCTTCAAGAATTGGCAAATCCTTCTTTAGCCCTGATATTTTCTTTTCTTCCTGCTCAATAAGCCCGGGAATTTTCTCAAGGGCATTCAGGAAATTCATAGAAGCAAGCTTTGCATCTCTTGCCATGATCCCATTATTGTAAGTATATTTAATATTTCCTTCCCCTTGAATAAAAAACCTGTTGTCTTTTTCAAAAGTGTCTTTTTCGGACAGTTCTGTTTTTACCAATAAGGTAAAACCATATAAAGTTCCAATTTCTTCGTACTGGCCCGCCGTCCTGGGTTTTTCCGAAAGCTGATTGAGTTTGGTTCCTATCTGCTTTATGTCTGCGTTTGCAGGCAGGCCTGTAAGCTGTATCAGATTAAGGATAGTCCCGTCCTGCGCTTTTTGTACACGTTTTTGCAGATTAACCCAATCAGTTTCCATACGCTCCAAACGCGAGCCTGCAGCATCAAGCGTTGCTTTAATATCATCAAGCTTATATCTGGAAGAGTATTTGGAACGAATGAAAGATTGCCTTTCGCTTTCAAGGCCTGCGATCTGTTTTTCAAGTTTGGCTTTTTCCAGCAAGTCCGTATTACCCGAAAGTATAGCGACATACTCTGAGAAATTCATCCCTGATTTTTCATCCAGACCACCTTCGTCGATGGTCCGTTTCCCCAAGCTATTATTCTTAAGCTGGTCAATGAAAACCTGTTTATTGTACAGAAGGTTAAACTTATAGCTATCTAAGGACTTTTCGACCGCATAGATTATCACATCCACATTATTTCCGGAAAAGAATTTAGCAATCTCGTTGCCTTTACGTATCGCCCTGCCATCTCTTTGAGCCAGGTCACTTGGGCGCCAGGGTGTATCAAGATGGTGAACAGCAACCGCCCGTTTCTGCGCATTAATGCCTGTTCCAAGCATACTTGTAGAACCGAATAGCACGCGAATTTTTCCGTCGTTCATCGCACCTATAAACTCTTTTCGCATTTTGTCGTTTTTTGCCTCCTGTATAAACCGTATCTCGTGCGAGGGAATGCCATGTTCTTCAACCAGTTTCCGCTTGATTTCAGAATAGGGGTTCCATTCATCGGGCTTATACGTACCTAAGTCGGAAAAGACAAACTGCGTCCCTTTCTGTGCATAAAATTTTTGGTAATACATGGCAATTTGTGCAGCGCAATGGGAGGCCTTATTATCAGGATGGTCACTGTATGTTGGGCTTATCATTCTCATATCAAGAGACATCTTACGGGCATAATCAGTTGCAATCAGCATTTTAGCCTTCTCCTCACTTTGGGATAGCTTTGGCCTTCCCAATAGCGTAGCATCACCTGATTTGGCAAACTGCATTAATTTCTTTATGAATACCTCCTGCTCAGGTGTAGGAGGAATATGATGAAGAATCTCTGTCTTTTCGGGACGGTCGATGCCAATATCTTTAGCCGTACGATAATCAGTTATTTCTGAATAGAACTGCGCCAGCTCCGGAACTTTTATAAAGAAACGGAATCGTTCTTTTGATACGATGTTGTTGGCTACCGAGAATTCATAATCAACGGTTTTACGGGCATAAATTGCAGCCCACGCATCAAAGCAGGTTATGCCCTGCTTTTCCAGAGCTTGGGGGCGCAAATATTTAAATAACAGGTACAGTTCCGTCAGTGAATTGCTTATGGTAGTGCCTGATAAGAAAGTTGCCCCCAAATCCTTGCCATTTCTCTCCTGTATTGTCCTTATGGCAAAAAGAAGGTTCAGCGCTTTCTGGCTTCCCTGCATATTCCCAAGGCCGGCTACGCGCTCATGGCGGGTATTAAACATCAGGTTTTTGAATTGGTGGCTTTCATCAACAAAAATGTGATCAATGCCCATCATTTTAAAATCGACAACATCGTCTTTGCGGTTATCAATGTCGTGTTCCAACGTCTTAAGCTTAACTTCCAGATTTTGTTTGCGTATGATTACACCTTTGAGCATAGCACGCGACACTTCGCCGCCCTGTGATTTAAGGACTTCCAGGTTTTCCTCTACGCTGTCGAGCTCAGCCTGCAGTATTTCTTTTTGGAGTTCAGGTGACTGTGGAATCATGCCAAACTGGTCATGGGTGAGGATAACACAATCCCATTCGTTATTTTTAATATCTCCAAAAATGCGCAGACGCTTTTGAGGGGTAAAATCTTCCTTACCGGGATAGAGGATTTTTGCATGCGGATATGCCTTGCGATACGTTTCCGCAATTTCGTGGACATTAGCTTTCAACCCTATAATCATTGGTTTATGGACTAATCCCAACCGTTTCATCTCTTGAGAAGCTACACACATTATTAGCGTCTTTCCCGCCCCGACCTCATGGTCGCAAATGGCTCCGCCATTGAGCTTTATCATCCACACAGCATCTTTCTGGCTGGGATACAGATCATCTATGCCTAACGCTTTACGATCCAGTCCCGGAAAATCCTGGTGGCTTCCATTATATTGCGGGCGCACAAAGCAATTGAATGTGTCATTATATTTATCGGTCAGGCGCTCCTTAAATTCATCATTTTGCGTATATAGCCAATCTGTAAATGCCTTGCGTATTTCGTCAATCTTGGTGTTGGCCATCTGGATGGCTTCCATATCCCGAACCTTCACTTCATTTCCGGCAATCATTACTTTTTTAGTGATATCCGGTGTGGTGTTGACAAGGGCATGTTTCAGCAATGCTATCCCGTCATATGTACGGCTTTGGGTTTTGAGAGCATATTTATCCCAGATAAGTACATTCTTTTTGTCGCACGCTATTGAAAAATCATCCGTATTCTCTGTATAATATATTCTAACATCTGTATCAAATAGATTGGAAGCGAAATGATTGTATATCCCTAAAGGAATCCAGCGCTCCCCCAAATTAAAATCAAGCTCGTCAAATTCAATCCGATTCGGACGCGCTTCCTCAAGCACCTTTAAGCTCTCGCGGGCCTCCTTATCGCGAGGGTTGGTCTCTAGGTATTGCCTGACTTGCGCAGCTTTATCGACAACATTTCCCGAGATCCACCTCTCAGAAATCTCGTATCCTGTGTCAAGCGGATTATAATTAATACGGCCATGCAGCGCTGCTTTCAGATCGGTTTCATCCATAGTGCTAACAGAAGACATGTATTCCAGCCGGACAGTACCGTACTTATTTAAGGAGGCTGCCAACGCCTCGTCAGGATTGTTAGTAGCTAATTTTGTAATAGAAAAGCTGACAGGCTGATGAAAAATATCAGCTTTATGTACAACGTTTCCAACCATTCGTTCGAGATATGGTATTTCTTTACCTGCGGTATCCGTTTTTATAAGTTTAATATTCTCTGCACTGTTTAGTGTACCATACCTTGTGATATAAGCATCGTATTGCTTGTTCAACGAAGCGCGCTCAACAGTATGCTCTACCATTAGTTCTGCTTCCCGATGGTAAAGCAGGTGGTACGAATCGCGGAGCTCTACGTAAGCTATAGCACGCAACCTTTGTGTCGGCGGCAAATTCAGAGGTTGAAAGATTGCAGATTTACTATAGATATCTACATTTTTTAGATATCCTACAAAACCCTTCTCAGCTACCAGGCAATCCTCTCGATGAAAGTTGTGTAGTTCGCCGGTAAAGGGACCGGGATCAGGAAAGGTATTTTTTATAATTGGAAAATTTGCTGACGGGGTGTTGTCACTCGGGCTATCCTGAGAGAATAAGTTTCCATACTGCAACTCACTGTTTTGCATTTTGAAATCAGGTGCGGCTTTATCCGGCTGGGAAGCAAAATGGTCAAAGAGCCCTGGATGCTTAGTCTTGCTTCTCTTATTATTCCTTTTCGGTAAGGTTTTAGCCTGTACAGACGGAGGTTTTTGCGGCGTGCTCTCGAAAAGATCGAACAGGCTTAACTGCTGTTCGTAAGAAGGAGTATCTGAAAAGAGGGGGTTTTGTGAGTTGGAAGTATTTTCCGTTTCCGTAACTTTTTGCCTGGGCTCTTCAGGGAGTTGTTTTTCAGGGTCCGGTCTTATTATCTGGGGGTCTATAATTTCTGGTCTTTTGACAGTAAGATTATTTGTGAAATCAATGGAAAGCAACTTTCTAAGATCTCCGGCGATACCTTCTACACCGCCTTCATGCTCGTATATCCAGGCAGGTTTACCATACATGTCGGTATCTTTATAGGCCGAAGTATGGATAATGGATTCCATAGTGGCGAAAAGCTTATTATAGTGGCTTCCGTCATTGGCTTGGTAAGTCCCTAAAAACTGGATTTCTTTATCTGAAAGTTCCTGTTTGTTACTATTTTTCTGTAGTATGATAAGGTCGCTCCCTACCTCAGTTCCCGCATATTCGCTAAATAAATTGTTAGGCAGGCGGATAGCAGATACCAGATTATGATCCCGCATCAAAGCTTCCCTGATAGGTTTATTTTTGGGGCTGTCAAGCACACCTTGTGAGGTAATGTAGGCTAAAACACCTCCGTCACGTAGCATATCACCGCCCTTAAGAAAAAAATAATTGTGGATGCTTCGGGCTCCTTGTTTACGCGCGACATCATTGCTGCGTGAAAATCCAAGGTCAAATACCGACGTATCACCGAAGGGAATATTACTAGTCACCAAGTCATAAGTGCCTCTTTCCTTGTCGGGAATTTCTTCAAAACCGGCAATCCGGATATTGTTTTGGGGATAAAGCTGTGCAAGGACTTTTCCGGTAAGAAGATCTTTCTCGTAAGCCGTGAAGTTTTGCGAATTATTACCGGATTTGGCAAAAGATTCGATAAAGGAACCAATGCCTGCTGATGGCTCTAAAATAGTATTAAAGCCGATGTTTTTTTCAGCGAAAGATTCCGCTAATGCTTTAATCACAGCCGGTGGAGTGTAAAAGGCTGTAAGTACCGAACTCCGCATGCTCTCTGTGAGTCGGCGGTATTGCTTATCATCAATGGAATTTTCCCTCAGAAGCTGATGTAATTCCTGGGTAAGCGAGAAAAGATTCTGTTCGGATTTTGCCCATTGTGAAAGTGCATTGGGGTCGTCAAAGGGATTCAGAACGAATTTTAGGCCACCAAAACCCCTAAACTGCAAAAGCTGTAGCCGCTCGGTTTCGGTAGCCTGGCGTTTCTCGTGCTCTAAAAAGAAAACTAAACGTAACGCCTCAATATTCTGTTTTAGATGATCCCTTTTATTAAAGGCCATTCTCTTCAATCCAGAGTTGTATCGTTCCTGTCAATTCTGTGTAGAGAAGGTCACATTCAGTTTTACCTTCAAAATCATCGGTCAGCTCATACCGCATGAATACAGGATCGCAAACTGGCAGCATCTGCATGGCAAACGGATAGAGTTCCTCGTCTGCCATAATGGTGTCAAATTCATTACATACTACCTTGAAAACACTACCGAAGCGGGAAAAATGCAGTCCTTCAAATAAGATGTAATTGGCGATCTCGTCACATTGCATATAGGAGTTCCCTGAACCAAAAGCACCTTCGTATGCGCTTGCAGCGCGTTGGGCGCGCTGATTTATAAATGTCGTATTCCAGGCGAGTTCCGGAAAACTGGCCCTGAGCAATTCCTCTAACCTCAGTTTGAAATAAGAGAGGTCTCGTTGATCTGTTTTCATATTAGATTTTTTTATGCCTTTCTTCCGGCTGGTTTTTCAAATTCAAAATAGGTCGTGGCATTCTCGCCGAGAACGATAAAGGCATTGAATTTTTTTTGGGATTTGCTAACCATTCCTTTTATAAGGTGGGTTCTCCCTGCCTGTACCAACTGTTCTATTTCTGCATAGTTTAAATGGACACCACAGACCTTTAGATACTGTACCCAATTGCAGTCAGCTGAAGGGCATTTGACTAACTTATCCCTGAACTGAAGTTTGTGCTTTTTACATTTTGGGCAGGTGAGATCAGGATGTTTTTCTTTATGTATTGTGCTCGATAGCAATTCACCGGTTATAGTCGTAGCGTACTGCTCCATCTCCCGCTGAAAAACATCCAGGCTGAGCTGGCCATTTTCAACTTTCTCTAAAGCAAGCTCCCATTGCGCTGTCATAGCCACATCTGAAATACTTTTATCTTTAACGAGGTCATAAACTTTAAGTCCCTTTTCCGTGGGAATAAGCGATTTCTTAGTCCTCTGAATGTACGATCTTGATAAAAGCGTTTCGATGATGGCCGCACGGGTAGCCGGAGTGCCGATTCCAATGAGCTGGATTGCCTTTCGCTCGTGTTCATTCTCTATTGCTCTTCCGGCATGTTCCATGGCAGCCAATAAACTTGCATCAGTATATAGTGCTGGAGGACTTGTCTTCTTTTCCAGCACTTCAGTGCTTTTTATCTTGATTTCATCACCAACTGCAATTTCCGGCAAGACCTGTAATGAGGCACTTTCTTCATCGTCATATCTACCTTTTACTGCACGCCAGCCTGGCATCAGCACTTCTATTCCCTTGCTGACGAAAGTAGTACCTGACACCTCAAGGATAACCTCTGTTACCTTTTTAGTGCACGCTTCAGAAACTGCTTCAAGTAGCCTGTGGGCAATCATATCATAGATCAAATTTTCCATTGCTGATAAGGATATCGGAATTTTCTCGGTTACCAATAGCCCATGATGGTCGGTCACTTTTATATCATTGACTATGCGCTTATTCAGCCTCCCAAGCTTAAGCTTGCCAATCACCGATCCAATAGATGGCCTGGTTTCCAAAGCTTTTATAAGTTTCGGTACTTCACTCCACATGTCCTCCTGGATGTACTTGCTGCCAGTGCGGGGATAGGTGATGAATTTTTTTTCATATAGGCCTTGGGCAATATTCAGCGTTTCTTCTGCGGAAAGGCCAAGCTGCTTGTTTGCTTCCTTTTGAAGGCCTGTTAAGTCAAACAATAGCGGCGGCTGTTCAGAAATGGTTTTATTATCCGCTGACAGTACAGTTGCTATGCCGATGCGTTGCACCATTCTCAATACATCTTCCGCTGCCTTTTTACCGTCCCAGTTGATTAATGATAGGCTTTTAAA
Source organism: uncultured Flavobacteriaceae bacterium (assembly GCA_942492845.1). Taxonomy (GTDB): domain Bacteria; phylum Bacteroidota; class Bacteroidia; order Flavobacteriales; family Flavobacteriaceae; genus Flavobacterium. The sequence goes on from OW818646.1 coordinate 393,546, forward strand.
GTCCGTGCCGTTCTTTTGATGTCCCAATTGGACCTGACAATATGTTTCTGCCTTAAAAGTGCTGTTTTCCAAAAACCTTTTGCAGATTATGGCGAGAGTGGGTGTCTGTACTCTTCCCAAGGAATATACACCGCTGCCTGCGGTTATGCTGAGCGCTTGGGAAGAATTGATGCCTACCAGCCAATCACCCTTGCTTCTGCCTTGGGCAGCGGAGTAAAGCCCGTCGAACTCACTACCTCCCTTCAGGTTGGCGAACCCTTGCCGTATCGCTTTTTCAGTTAGTGAACTTATCCACAAGCGCTTAAATGGTTTTTGGCATTTAAGGTAATCGTATATATACCGGAAAATCAATTCTCCCTCACGTCCCGCATCTGTTGCAACAATAATACTTTCGCAAGCCTTGAATAAATGATCGATTACCTTCAATTGTTTTGCAGCACCCGGATCGGCAACATAAGACTTATCCTTGCGTATTTTCCGCCCTGTTAATAAGAAGGGATTTGGCAGTATTGGCAGGGATTCCGCCAGAAATCCTTTAATGCCGTAATCTTCCGGCATGCCAAGGGCAACCAAATGCCCCAAAGCCCAGGTTATCTGATAGCCATTTCCCTGCGAGTAGCCGTCTTTTTTTTCCATGGCACCAAGCACTAGGGCAATTTCGCGTGCAACACTTGGTTTTTCTGCAATCACTACTATCATAATCCTTTATGTGTATATAGTTATATCTTCCTTCCTTTTGATTTGGAGGGTTTATCCTCCTGTTGCTGGGCTTGCTCTTGCTGAATTTTGCTGTCAGGATCCTGTTGGCCTGATTTCAATGGTTCATTGCTATGCTTGGTGGCTTCGTTGGTTTTACCTTCCGAATTGACGGCCACCTGCGTTTTGTTTTCCTCTTTTGGCTGGACTTTTTCCCTCAGTTTATCAGGATTGTTAAATGAAAAATCTGTCTTGCCGGTCTCCTTGTCAAAGGTGATATAGCCTTGGTAGCTTTGCCCTTTTTTATCAACCAGCCCGTCGATATAAACGGTCTGCCCTTCTTTGAACTTTTCATATTGCTTGTCGTCAAGCACTTTGTCTCTGAATTCACGAGGAGCTTCCTGTTGCCCTTCCTGATTACTTTGCTTTTGGCTAAGATCATTATTCCTGTCAAAGAGAAATTCTATATGGCCTTTATCTGCATTGAATTGGACTGAAGCGTCGAACGACTCGCCTTTCTTTGAAGTCATGCCTTCAATAAAAAGTGGCTTCCCTTCAGCTAAGGTTTGCTTCTGTTCATCATTAAGCTTAACGCCTTTAATTTCTTCGGGAATTTTCATCCACTCAGTGCGAAAGGCGACAAGTTCGTTGGTTAATCTGTCAACACTAATTACCGAAGGGATTTTTAAGTCAGGATTATTAGGGTACGTCAAATCAACTACTCGTCCCATATTTCCCTTAGAAAGTAAATTTTCCTTGTCCTCTTTTGTAAATTCATGCCCCCAGAAAGGAAATTGTACCTTCGGCTCTTTGTGAACGGGGTACATATTTAGTACAACCTCGCCTTCCTTATTGCTTTGCAAGGCTAAACGGGCTTCTATATAGGCTTTGGCTGAGCCAAGATTTATATTTACAGGCACCAACTCGTTCGTTTTATAACCTTTTAATAATGGTTCCAAAAGGTTCTTCGCCTCAAGCTTCTCTTTGCTTAATCCTAAATTTGACATAAATTCCCAATTAATCTGTTCCGGAGAGAATTTATAATCCCCGGTTTCGGTCTTTGTCTGCGTAGTTTCCATAATATTCTGATTTTCTTGTTTATCTTCTTGCTGGCCATTTACCATAAACTTTTCCAAAAAAGCTTTACCTTCCTCTGTCAGGTTACGTAGGTATTCTTCTATCTTCCTGGCCAATTCCTCAACCTTTTCAACCGGAATTTTGAAGAAAGAAAATTGCGTAGGGTTTTTAAGTTGGCTCTGGAAGTTGGAGAAGAAGTTTGAGAATATGTCACCATGTTTGTCTACACGCATGAACTGATTCTGATTCTTCCTGTCCGGATCAATGGTTTCCAGAGTTCCGTCTTTACCGATGCCTTTTACTGCATTTACTTTCTTTTGAGTTTTGTCGTGTACGAGCAAAATCTCTGGTTGCTGCTCCTGTACTTTTATCTGCTCACTTATTACCTCATTCATAGCTTCAGTGTTTTATACGGCCGAAAGTATTGTATTGGACACCTGTTCAATCCAAATTGGCATTCTACATCGTCGGTTTTCATTCGCTGGCTTACTGTTTTTGCCATTTATTATTAAAACTTTCCCTGATGAACTGCTCTACATCTGACAGCTTATAATATAGCTTGCCACTTATAGTGTAATAAGGCAGTCTCCCCGATGAGCGGTAACGCTGTAATGAGCGAGAACTGATTTTTAGTATTTGCAGTACATCCTGATTATCCAATAGCTCTTCACCATCAATAGCTGTAGATAATTGCTTTTTGTTTCCTACGAGCTCCATCACGATGTCAAAGCGTTCCATGATTTTTTGCATCCATGCAAGAAATTCTGTCCTATCTATATTCATAGCTAACTCGTTTATCAGTTTAACATCACAAAGTTGCTAAGCCTTAAGCGGTATCAAAGCCAAGGTTTGCCCATTGACATTGCACATTTAACATTATCAACTGTACATCATGGAACTATTAAGAAATAAGGACTTAAACTAAAAATTCGCATCCAATAGTTTTCTGAAACTACCATTTGCCAATGGGCATGCATTGGTAAAAAAAAAGCAGCCCATACTGGACTGCCTGAAACAGAATAGCACATGCTATATTCCTTTTTTCATGTAATGTTCCAAAGAGTATTTCAATTGGTCGAGAAACGATGTTTTAGTGCCTGTGCGCTCTTTCATACGATGGAAGGCGTGATGTATATCACCCAACTGTACGCGAAAAAGTACTTGAAATACAAAGGTTATTTTCCGAATGCCAATTTTACCGTGCGAAATTACCCCTGAAGCGTGCAGCGCATAAATCAATTCGATAAGCGCATTTTTTGAGTCTGTCCAAAAGATATCTTTAGTTGAGTCAGGATTTTGGAACAAGTTTGCAGGTGTATCATCAGGATTTATTTTTGTCACCAGATACGTGTATAATAATTCATTGGCAACAATACGCGACGCCTTGGAATCGTAATAGGTGGAGAACTGATGGTCAATCTCAAATACATAGCTATTAAGGCCATCGCGATAATTTATATTTCCTCTTGTGAAATATTCTTCATCACGATCGCAGCGCCCCGAACGATAATACCTGTAGAAGTATGAGCCACAAATGTGTTCCTTAAATTCCTGTTTAAGGTCCTGTAACTGGCCCAGAAAGAACTTATGATACATCTTTCCCCGACGAACAGGGCAAATAGTTTCTATCCTGAAAATCTTATTGTAGTAAATCAGCTTGCCTAAAATGTATGGCTTGATATTTCGGAAGAAATCAATTTCCTCCGTTTTATCAGTGAAGCCTTCTTTTATAATATGTTCCCTGGTCGAATGCAAAAGTTCTTTCAGATATTGTATCATCTGGTACGCTTCTTCAAGGAGCTGTTCTGTTTCAAGTGACAGTTTGTCCTCCTTCCTTCTGATTTCTGAGACGATTGTGTTTATAGAATATTTCATAGCGGAAATTTTAGATAGGTTTTAAATTTGTGTCCGGCTTACAATAAAATTGTCGCAGATTTGGGGAAGATCCTATTTTCCTGGATGCAGTTGCACAAAGTTCCGTAACGTTAGCCGGTAGTGCGTTGGGGACATTTTGCCGTATCTTTTGAAAAAGTTACTGAAAGTTGAAGAATCGTTGAAGTTGAGCGCGGTGCTGATTTCAGAAATGGTTAGGTTATCATTGGCCAGAAGCAGATATGCTTCTGATAAAATCGCCATTTCAATAAAGTGCTTAGCAGACATACCGGTTACCTCCCTGATCGCTTTACTCAGGTAACCTGCGCTTACAAACAACAGATCGGCATAGAACTTTACACTATGTTGCAAACTACAATGCTGCCTTAGTACACCAATGAAATTTATGACAAGTATTTCTTTCCTGCTGCGATGAATTGGGTAGCCCCCTTCAAGTTGGTACTGTAACAATCCAAATTCATATAACAGAAGATTGAAGCAGAGCACGACAATTTCATCATGCATAGCCGTGCGATTTTGAAAACTAACTTTTTGCTTCAGCAATTCAATAATTAAGAGCATTTGCTTTTGCTGCGCTGCTTCCAAATTTAGCAAAGTACCGCGATGTATAAGGACGAAGTCTATGTACCCGCTTCCGAACTTTGAAATTGCGCTATTATATGCAAATGCCGTGGAACAGGTTACAACGCAAATTCGTAATTTACCTGTAATTGATTCTGCTCTTGCCGTGTAAGGAATAACATAAAATTGACCGGTGGACACGCTAACGTGTTTTTGTTCTACCACAAATTCTATCGTACCGGAATCAACGAGAAGCATTGAAAACCTGGTTGTTTTTAAAAGCAAATTCAAACGATGGACCGACTTTATTTCTTTAAGGCAATGGACATCCAGTTCCCGTATCCAGGATGCAGAATTTTGTATTTCCATCATATTTAATTTTAAGAAAATTGTATATAAGCTATTTCGGAAGATACCTTGCCAGCAGTGCGGTCAGCACGAAAACTATATTGAGCATACTGGTTAACAGTAATGCGAATGAGTAATGTCTGGGACTGGAGCTTTTAATACCGCCATCATCCAGATACTTCACAATTTCATCACAAGCTAAGAGGTCTAAAATGAAGAACACGCTTATTAGGTTAAGCGCAATGAGGACAATGCAAGCAAGCTTTACAATCCTGCCCTCATTACGCATTAAAAAATGCTGAAACAATATCACTGGTTTAGAGAGAAATTTTGGTAAACTCCGACAGCGGCAGCCATCCTAAGCCCTAGGAATCCATTTGCTTCGGCACCATATACGGTCGCGGCATAACTTCCAACTGATGTCTCCCAGTCCTTATCCTTTCTTTTTTTGCGATACAGGGAGTATCTCGCAATTGAAGTTGTTGTAAGAATGGTACGCTTTTCTGCCGAGGTAAAAGCTAGGCTGGAAAGAACCGAGGATTCGTACAGTACTATCAAATCGTAAAGGTCATCGTAGGGATCCTCACTGGCCAAAAGCAGTGATGTGATGAAGCCTGACAAGCTGAGTTGCGCAGTGCCGCTCAGGGATGAATCGGCAAGAACGTCATCAATTGCCGTGTTGTCGCTGGCAATCCAGATAATTTCACTGGTTAATCCCGCGAGAGAATCGATTGTAGCAGGGGCTTCCGGATAAGTAGCGGCTATGGAATCTATTATGAAACCAATTTCTTCGACTGATGTAGAATCAATATTTAAGCTGTCAAGTGTTTCGAGGATGTCATTATGTATCCTTCCCGTATAATCGTACGGATTTAAGATATTGCCGGGAGTGATTAGCGATTTTTTAGCGTTCACAGCTGTGGGCATTTTATCATCTTCTATGTCGTTAAAATCATTTGTACATGCAATGGTGAACAATGGCAGTGTTACTAGCCATACTTTTAAACTTTTCATGATGTCGTTGTGTTAAATGTGACTGATTACTTTTTTTTCGTCAGTTCATTTTTCACCCGGGGAAAGCAGAACTTTTGCCTGACAATTGCCAAGCGGTTGCTTTTGAATTCACAGGCAAAGCTATAGGCAGCTAGGGCCCGAAGCAAGCCTGTATCTGGCGGTTTGCCGCATTTCGACTATCAATTTTCCGAAAATCGCTACCCTGATTTTTGCACTACTTTTGTAGGATGTCCCTTGATTTTTAAGTATATTTGATAACCTTACTGTTAAGAGAAATCCCCTACTTATAGCTTGGCCTGCGATGACTGACCAGCATGCTTATTGCAGAAAGGGAAACGACTAAAACTTAACCGATGATGGGAAAATATATCTTGATATTGTCCCTGTGCAATTGTATGTACATGGATGCCCAAGGAATTATTTCTAAAATTCCTGACTCGATCCGCAAAAAGGATTACGACTATATTTTTAACCGGATAGAAGATGAGAAGATCAACGATAGCCAAAGATCAACCTACCTTCAATCATTCTTAATTAAAGCCAAATCCGAAAAAAATTGGGAAGAGCTTTCCAATGCCTATAAGAACTATGTTCACTATGCGCCAGACACCCTAAAGCTGATTTACGCTGATAGCATGGTCGGGGCAGCTAAGCGATCAAAAGACAATGAGATGATAGGTGCAGCTTATCTTTCAAAGGGTATAGCCTATTACAGGCAAAAAAGACTTGCCGAAGCGCTTGATTTTTATCTTATTGCAGATAGTTATATTATCAAGACCGCCAATGAATATCAGATTTATAAGGCTAAATATAATATCGGGCTTATTAAATTTTATCTCGGATTTTACGGTGAGGCAATAGCTTTGTTTGAGGAATGTATTGGCTTCTTTAAAAGAGACGACACACGGGGCTACTTAAATTCGCTGCATATGCTGGGAGTTTGTTATAACATGGTAGGAAACCATGGTCTGTGTTCAGAAATCAATAAAAGAGGTATTGAGGAAGGTCGCAGATTGGAAAATACTGACATGGAGCCATATTTTGTACACTCAGAAGGTGTCAATCAATGCCTAATCCATAATTATGCTCTTGCCATTGAAAAAATTAAGTCCGCCCTGCCGGCAATAAGCAAAGCTGGTGACTTCGCTAATGAGTCAATAGGGCACTTCTATCTTGGAAAATCCTATTGGGCATTGGGGAATAAAGAGCTCGCAATAACTTATTTTAAAAAAGTAGATCAAATCTATGAGCGGAAAGACTATTTAAGGCCAGATATGAGGGAAGGTTACGAACTAATGATTTCGTATTATGAGAGCATTGGGTTGCAAGATGTTCAACTGTATTACATTAAAAAACTTCTACGGGCAGACCGGATGTTGCATAAAACATACGCCTATCTACAAGGTAAAATACATAAGGAATATGATACTAAAAAACTGAAACAGCAGAAAAATGATATAGAGAAATCGCTGAACAGGCGCAAATACAACGATAGGATATTCATATCTGTAATAGTTGCCCTTTGCGTGTTTGTAATTGCAATTATCACAAGATATCTGAAAAGTAAAAAAGAAATTAGAAGGAAATATGAAGAGCTGGTCCAGAAGCTCGAAGCCTCTAAAAAAGTAAAATCTGCTACAAGCGAAAACAATGGATTGTCTATGAGTAAAGATGCGGAGGCTATGGTTCTTTCACAAGTCGAAAAATTTGAAGACAGTAAGAAAATTCGTGAGAGGGATTTAAACCTGACAAAATTGGCAGGATTCTTTAATACGAATCCCAAATATCTTTCTGAAATAATTTTGAAGTATAGGCAAAAAAGTTTCAATAATTATCTCAATGGTTTGAAAGTGGATTACATTGCCGAAAAAATCAGGAACGAGAGGATGTTACAGAATTACACCGATAAAGCTTTGGGAGAGGAAGCCGGCTTTAGCAGCACACGGAGATTTGTAAATGCTTTTGAAACCCAAACTGGAATATCTCCAAGAGACTTTATCGAAGAACTTAAGAAGGACCAACAGGCCAATACCTAAAGTTAGTATTCTTTACACCGCCTCAATATCATTTCTTAATGTAAGCATTCCATAAATCGGCAAAGAGTTTTGATATTTGGTTATTGCCTCGAAGTTTACTCCCATTCCTTTTATAGCGTTTATCTGTAAATAAGTTCTTCAGGTCTGACCTTACTTTCTTATTATTATTGCTCCAAAAAAGTCCCATAATTTGTTGTCGCTAAAGTAGATTGAACTGACGTAAATTCATCTCCACAATTTTATTTATTTCTGCATTTACATCCGAACGCTGCTCATCGATTCCCGCCTGAATTCCGTCCATTAAACTTTTGAAATTTACTTCTGAATTTGTACCAGAGATTAATTTTGTAGTATGTTTTACATGTTGCAAGTACTGCCATTTCTCAACTGGAAAAAATGTTTCATACCAATTGATTTTATTATCGGGAAATTCCTTTTGTATAAGTCTTGCCAGTTCATATAAAGCTTCGGCCTCAATCCAAGATTTTAAGATTAAGTGCTCAATCCACTCAGACACCAAAATACCTTTATCTTCCCGAGTTAAATATAATTTTGCTCTCTCAATAAAATAGATAGGCTTACTTCTGCCGTCCTTATAAAAATTAACGATGTCTTCTTCAACTCTTATATCAATCATAGTTTATTAGATTTTGAGCTAATTAGTCACTCAATTAAAAACGGAATTTTATGGTAAGCTAAGAGCGGTCGTTTAGCTGTGCAAAGCTAAAGATTAAATGGAGTGTTTACCAAAAGATGGTTCATCAAATTGTCCATTTGTCTTTGATACCAGTTTAAAGCAATTGGGAAATTTGTATCCCGCCGTGTTATTTTTGCGAGAGGTATTTCCAAGATAAAATCCTTGGGACTTGTGATTCCCATAATTCTGAAAAAGTCACCGCGAGGCCAGAAGTTGACATCTCTTATTGAAGAGATCAGTATATCATAAGTACCGTTAGCATCGAAAAATGATTTAAAATCGTTGATAATGTCGACGGTATCTGTAGGTGAATTTATAATTATATTGACGGTTTTACCAAACCTGTTTGGTCCCTGTAGCACTACCCTGAAATCTGTAAAGGTCGCCGGAAACGTTCCGGCTGTAACCAGGTACCCAGCAGCTATTAAATTTTCGGTAAGGCGATAAATAGTTTCACTTTTTCCGACAGATTGAGCTCCGCCGATTAATAAGCAATCCATGTGTCTAAATGTTATTGGTTATAGAGGTATTTAAGGCTGCTTCAAGTTCTGCCGTAAATATGTTAATTGGTCTTGATGCGAAATTAGAATTTTCTTAGGATAAAGTAGATAGTTACAATGAAAAGTTACCGTTCCGCATAACGTCAGCGAACTGTGTCATTCATCCCCTTTAAGCCAATAGAGTACTTCTTTCCGCTGAGTCTGATTGTGAAGAAAGAAAGTTTTATAATGAGTAAAATTTGCCGGTACGGTTTTACTGAAGAGCTGTGAATGAATTGAAACTGTCGTAAGCTCAAAACCTACAGAATTAAAATCTAAATCGTACAGTTCGCTGTATGATGTATGTTTGCTCGATGGAAAATCCAGGTATTCTTTATTAAATTCCGCGGTTCCAAAATAGCTAATCATTGCTGCTTCAAGAATGGTAATCTGTTGGTCGAAGGAAATAGGAGTAGATTCGACTTTATTCAGATGTTCCAAATCATCTTCAAATTGACTTGGATTATAAAAGGTCTTTGGGTCAAAAACCGTCATCAAGCTTGGTTCAAATGTCAAACTCAAAAACCAGACTTCGTAATCAGGAAATCTATTTTGAGTATCGAAATAAATTTTCTGAGCTTTTTCATGTTTCTCCAAACGATCCACAGTAATCCGCTTTCCTTTCTTGCTAAAGGCTTGTCCCACATACAGTACCTCAAGATTGGATTCGTTATAATATTTTCCATTCTGTGCAGTGAGATATTTAAAAAGTAAATTGGTTTTACCTTCAGAGTGGAAAGATTTCTTTGGACCGTAAGCCTTATAAAAATTATTCGGGTAATCGCACTCAATGCTTTCTATTGGCTGGTGCTTTCTATTGATGGTTTTTACTACGATGTCTTTGCGTACGCCTTGGACATTAGTAAAGAATGTCAGGGTAATTTGGGTCGGGGTGATTGTTGATTTACCAACATCAAGCATTATCTTTGGGGACCGGCAAATCAGATATATATGAAGCGGTAGTTTTTTAAGGGCTTTCGCCCGATCTTTATCATATACCGTATCTTGCTGTTTTAATAATAAAAATCGTGCGCTAAGGCTTATGACGTTTTCTAAATTTCGCTGCATAGTTGCTCTTTTTGGTACTCTTAATTTTTCTTAACGTTCTGAATTGAGATGTTTTATGATATCATCTTTATTTGTCAGAAGCGATTTGTCATGTTCTTTCCACTCAAGGTCTTTAGAGGAATCTATGCTGTCACAAAAATGCTCTCCGTTAGCAATCACTGTCTTATCGCCTTTTTTATAAACTATTTGTGTGCTACAAACCATAGGTGTTAAATAGTTATCAACTGCTTCAGGGGTCAAAACTATATTCACACCAAAGTATTGGGTTTGGACGCTCGGATAGGTTATGCCGCTTGTTTCGGGATGCAGTAAAATTATATTAGCGTACGCGGCGCTAATTTTGTAATCGTCCGCATTAGTCACTTTTTTTGAAAACTCTTCACTTATAAACTTTAAAAAATCCAAATGAAAACGTATTTCCTTTTCTTCCAGTCCTTTATCCAGAAGAAATCTCTTTTGTTTCTCAAAGGATGCTCTGATATCTGGATTATTCTCCAACGCATATTCAGAGAAAACAACTTCAACAACCAGAAACTCATCATTGGTTTTCCATCTACTAACAGTATAATATTTTCCGTCAGGACAATCTTTATTTTCCCGGAACAAATCTGAAGTTTCAGCAATTGCCGTAAGTCTTTGTTTATCAATTAGTGTGCTTTCCAATGCACCGTAAAACATCACCTGATGCGGACAGTTTGCCCTTCCAAATGATAAAAGATGTTGATTAATGACTTCTTGGTCTTTAATGTATCCCAAATTATCAATGTGATCGTATAGCACCGCTCCTTTATTAGGGCGAACTCTGTCAATATGTGCATTTTTAGAAACCTTTGCCAATGGGATAGGAATGAATTTTATTCCATTTTTCAATAAATCTACTATTTCATCATAAGATACTGCTGATAGATCTCGTGAAAATTCTTTAAGCTTTTCAAATGCTTCGTATTTGTCCATGAATTGTTATTAAACGGTTTATTGTTTTGTATGGCGACTGCCGCGCTCTACGCTAAATCTTTTGGTAAAAGGATGCCGCTGCGATCCCTGTCGCGGAAGTAAAATACGAAACCTACTTAATCCACGCCCACAAAAAACAGAGCAAACCAAAAATTATTAATAAGCCGCCAATCTTTGTGAGTATGCTCTCAACAAAGGGGGTAATCAATGCGTTTCTGTAGTTTTTAAAACCTTCACTTCCGGCGGCATTTCTGCGATAGAAAACCCTTCTGCCCACAAAAAGCTTCAGGGCGATGCCTATCACCAAAGCCAGCGTTCCTAAAATAAGTGGCACAGCATACTTTTCCATTGAAAATTTTATTTAACTATTTAGCACTAGTGCTTCTCACGTTTTGCAGATGATATTATAGTACAATACTTTAAGCCATTTTTACGAGCTTTTAAAGTTTCCATATCTTTGTCTGACAACGGTTTTATCGATATAATTTCCAATCTTTTTGGAACATTGCCATCTTTATCTAAAGATTGACTTCTACTGCTGATTTCAATTAACTCCAATCGTATTCGAACCATGTCATTGGAAAGAACTACCAATGGCAAAAGGTCTGTGTAAGTTTTTAAGTCAAGCGCCGCTGCAATTCTCGCTAACATCCTTGTATTTACCTTAGCGCTATGCTTAGGATTTTCAATATTCCCCACATAACCTTCAGAAACGCCCAATTTTTGTGCTAACTCAACTTGATCCATACCTGCTTTAATACGCTGTTTGCGTATATTTTCCATGATATGGAAGTCAAATTCAGATATAATTATTTCAATAATCATGGGCTTTTCAATTATACAGCAATGAAAGCATTACAAAATTTATTTTCACATACTCATAGATGTGTGATATTTTTTTTCTATATTTGTTTTGGTTCAGTTATGAATCATTAATTTTGCGATACTTCTAATAAAATATTTGAAGCATTCGCTTGGAATCTCGCCCATTGAAACTGGTAATTTTAGCACGCGAGAAGTACTAAGTGTAAATGCTCACGCCATATGGCGTGGGCTCACTTATTCGCGTGCAGGTATACCAGTACCTAATGGGCAGTAAGTTGAGTTTAAACCCACGCCTCCTTTTTAGGCGTTCCTATCCTCAATCTTATTCTTAGCTGCTTCTTTTAGTAACTCGCAAACGATATCGATAACCTTTATCTGTTAGCCTATGGTGTAGCGTTACTATTTTAATCTTTATAATGCCTGGCCCGTACTGGTATTCCTTCTGGGTTAGTTAGAGGAAGGGTCAGGCTTTCTTTGTTTGGGAAAGATATTTATCTGTTTCCTTCAGATCTTAAAGGCTTAGGCTATGATCTTTATAACTTTTCTTCCTTACCGAATTTGGGATGACTACGCCTTCGCTAAACTAATTAACAAGAAAAGCCTTCTATTACTATGGTGGAACTAAGCTATAGAAGGCGAGAGAAAATCAAAACTATCGTTTCATTTTAATCCTATTTAAATTTATGAAAAATCTTTCATTAAACAAGGGCAGGCCCTCCTGTCTTTGTATTTTCATTTTTACAATTTTATTATCTAATCAGGTTTTTGCATCACGCCTAACGTTTGGAAGCTACGCGCAGCAAACTCAGCAACAAATTACTGGTATCGTATCCGACGCTTCGGGACCGCTACCTAACGTCACGGTCAATGTAAAGGGAACTAATATTTTCACTTCGACTAATGAAAAAGGACAGTTTGCAATTACTGCAAGCTCGACCGATGTCCTGGTGTTCTCCTTTATTGGCTTCACCACACAAGAGATTCCAGTTGGTACACAAGCGTCAATAAATCTAGTGATGGCAGAAGACAGCACACAGCTTCAGGAAGTCACCATAAATGCGGGATATTATTCAGTTAAGGACAAAGAAAGGACTGGTAGCATAGCCCGAATTAAATCAGCGGACATAGCTCTTCAGCCCGTAAGCAGTCCTATAGCCGCTATGCAAGGGCGTATGTCGGGTGTTAACATTATTCAGTCCGCCGGGACACCAGGCAGTGGGTTTAGCATTCAGGTGCGTGGAATCAACTCTTTACGGGGTACAGGGAATGATCCATTGTATGTTATTAACGGCGTACCCTATGCATCGCAATCGCTGGGCAGCAACGAAGTGTCGGGTGGTTTATTCGGAGGGCTGTCAAATCCTCTCAGCAGTATAAATCCTGCGGATATCGAGAGCATCGAGGTATTAAAAGACGCGGATGCCACAGCCATTTACGGTTCCCGTGGCGCAAATGGTGTGGTATTGATTACAACCAAAAAAGGTAAAGCCGGACGTACGCGCTTTGATGTACAAAGCTATACGACAGTCGGTAAGATTACCAACAAACTCGACCTGCTCAATACAGGACAGTATCTGGCCATGCGTAGGGAAGCATTCGAGAACGATGGTATCAGCGAATATCCTGAAGATGCCTATGACGTCAATGGTACTTGGAGCCAGACACGGAATACCGATTGGCAGAAGGAACTCATCGGAGGTACAGCTAATATTTATAACGCACAACTAACTGTTTCCGGAGGTTCCGATCTGACACAGTTCCTGCTCAGCGGCACATATCGCAAGGAGACGACGGTATTTCCCGGCGACGCGCATTTTAATCGTGGTGCAGCAGCAGTCAACATTACCCATCGCTCAGAAGATGACCGTTTCAGGCTAATGTTCTCAGCCAACTATTCGGGGGACAAGAATACCCTGCCGGGCATTGACCTGACAAGGCAAGCCTATACGCTCGCGCCAAATGCGCCGGCACTTTACGATGATGCCGGAAACCTTAACTGGGAAAATGGAACATTTGAAAATCCTTTGGCGCAGCTAAACGGAAATTATATCAACACAACCAATACCTTAGTTGCCAATACGATGCTATCGTTCAAACTGCCCGCGGGGTTCGAGGCCAAAACAAGCTTGGGGTTTACCGACTCTCAGTTGTCTGAAGTCAGGTCCTTGCCCTATACGATCTACAACCCGGTTTCTGGATTCACAAGCGCAATGTCTGAAATGGTTGTCAACGATGGCAAGCGCCGCTCCTGGATCATTGAACCGCAATTGACCTGGCAAAAAAAATGGGACCTGGCAGAGCTCAACGTACTTGCAGGCACGACATTCCAGAACCAAGAGCAGGAAATGTTGGCGATAGACGCTTATGGCTTCCCGAGCAATGCGCTGATGAACAGCCTTTCAGCAGCGACAACGTTAACGATACTCAGGGATGAGCAGTCTGACTACCGCTACAACGCTTTTTTCGGACGTATAAATGCTGTTATAAAAGACCGTTACATCATCAACCTTACAGGACGACGTGATGGGTCAAGCCGCTTCGGTACAGGAAACCGTTTCGCCAACTTTGGCGCGGTTGGTGCGGCATGGATTTTTTCCTCTGAACCTTTCCTTGAGCAGACGCGCTCAGTTCTGAGCTTCGGTAAACTGCGTGCCAGTTATGGCGTAACGGGTAATGACCAAATAGGCGATTACCAATACTTGGACACCTATCAAATAACACCCAACGTTTATGACGGTGTTATTGGCATTCAGCCAACCAGGCTTTTCAATCCGAAGTTCGGCTGGGAAACAAATAAGAAGTTTGAAGCTGCGATGGAATTGGGCTTTTTCCAGGACAGGATTTTCCTCTCAGCTTCCTGGTTTCGCAATCGTTCGTCAAACCAGCTAGTCGGTGTGCCCCTTCCCGGAACGACCGGATTTCCTACATTACAGGCCAATCTTGATGCCACCGTGGAAAATACGGGCTTCGAGTTTGAGTGGCGTTCAGAGAACTTTAAATCAAAGGATTTTAGCTGGATAACTTCGCTCAACCTCACTATACCGCGTAATAAACTTCTGGCTTTTCCAGACTTAGAGACCTCGACTTACAAAAATCGGTTCATGGTCGGACAGTCCATCTTTATCCAAAAACTTTATCATTACACGGGTATTGACCAAGATACCGGCTTGCATACCGTAGAAGATGTCAACGGAGATGGCGCAATCACTGCCGCAGAAGACCTCACGTCATTTATCGACTTCTCGCCAAAATATTATGGAGGTATAGCCAATCAATTGACCTATAAAAACTGGTCGCTTGATTTCCTTTTCCAGTTTGTTAAACAAAAAGGAGCGGCAATGACTAATTCATTTCTGGTGCCTGGTGCTTTCTCGAATCAAATGTCACAGGTACAAAGTCATTTTCCTGTTGACGGCAATGCAGCGGTTGCCCAATTGTATACTACCGGGGAAAATGCAGACGCAGTACAAGCTTATAACAACTTTGTGCTCAGTGACGCCATGGTACAGGATGCTTCGTTCGTAAGGTTAAAAAGCTTGAGCCTTTCCTACACATTACCGTCACTTTGGTCACCTACGACAAGCGCACGGATTTACCTGCAGGGACAAAATCTGCTGACGTTCACTAAATATGAGGGAGCCGACCCAGAGAACAATTCAGCCTATTTCCTGCCGCCATTACGACAATTCACTTTAGGGGCTCAAATCAGTTTCTAACTAAAATTTATTCATATGACAACAATTAATAATATCCCAAATAATCCTCGGCCTAAGCTAAAACTGTACACGGTGTCGGTTATAGTGATGGTTCTGTCACTGCTTTCCTGCGAAAGTTTTATCGAAGTTGACATGCCCCAATCTGAACTCACTGGCAATGCCGTCTATGAGGATGTAACCACCGCCAATGCCGCACTTGCGGACATATATGCCCGCATGCGCGAGGGTGGGGTCGCTTCAGGCACTTCGTTCGGGGGTACGTTTCTTATGGCAAACTACGCTGATGACATGGATTTCTATGGCACAAATACTCTTAATGAGCAATTCAACAAGCACACACTGCTTCCGTCCAATGCAAATTTGCTGCGACTCTGGAATACGACCTATGGAGAAATTTATGCCATTAATGCGCTTTTGGAAGGTGTACAATCATCGGCGGCAATTACGGGAGATGACCGCAACAGGTTGCTTGGTGAAGCCTATTTTCTCAGGGCATTCAATTATTTTTACCTTGTCAATCTTTTCGGTGATATCCCTTATATCACAACAACCGATTATGAGCTTAATGCTGCGATCGGCAAAACATCGGCTACTGAGGTCTGGAACAACATCATTCAGGATCTTCTACTAGCCGAATCCATTTTGCCTGAAAGTTATCCATCTTCAGCACGCGTTAGAGCGAATCGGGCTACCGTACATGCAATGCTTGCAAGAGTTCATCTTTATACTCAGAACTATTCACAAGCCGAAGCCTATGCAACCCTGGTAATCGAAAGCGGCGATTATTCAATCGATACAGATCCGGCAGCTGCATTTTTAAAAGACAGCCCTTCAATTATTTGGTCCTTCCACCCGGGTATTGAAGGCCAAAACACCAAGGATGCGACAACTTACAATTTTACAAGCGGTCCACCCACCAAGCCCGCACTATCCGTAAATCTATACGATTCGTTTGAAAACGGCGATTTACGTAAAACAAACTGGATTGCAGTCATTTCCAATCCAAATGGAACCTGGTACAGGCCTTTTAAGTATAAGCTAAACGCGCCTACACCCGAGTCCCAGGAATATACGCTACTTCTACGGCTTGAGGAACAGTACCTGATCCGTGCCGAAGCACGTGCCTTCAACGGCAACATTCCAGGCGCACAGGCAGATATTGATGTCATCCGAACCCGCGCAGGGCTCCCCGCCACTTCAGCTGCAACGCAGGAAGAATTGGCCGCTGCTATATTACAGGAGAGACGACATGAACTTTTCACCGAGCAGTGCCATCGGTGGTTCGATCTTAAGCGTACCGGCAATGCAGAAAGTGTCTTGAGCCTCATAAAACCCAACTGGCAGATGCGTGACATTTGGTTGCCTTTGCCTGAGGCTGAATTGTCACTCAACGAAAACCTGCTTCCACAAAATCCCGGATATTAAAATGAAAGCGATCCGATTTATAATAGCTTTTTGTGTGATTGCCGGGCTTCCGGCCAACGCTCAGGAAGGGAATCTAAAAGTTACACCCGATGATTTTGAAAAGTGGGGAACGTTGTCGGGAGAAGGACTGTCACCGAATGGCAAATGGGCTGCCTTTAGGATGGAATATACATCGGGAAAAGATACGCTTTTCCTTCAAAACCTCGACAAGGGCAAACAGAACTATTTCCCAAATGGGCACCTAATTGCCTTTAGCCCGGATTCAAAAAGAATCGCGGTCCGGCTACAGGGTAATACTATCAGTTTGATTGATTTGGCAAGCAAAAATGCTGTAGCGTATTCTGGGGTAACGCGATTTGATTTCCTGCCTGACGGGAAGTATCTCGTGCTTTATCAAAGTACAGGGCATAATATCCTTTCCCTTTTTGATCGGCAGCATAAATTGTTGACCGAACGCGATAATGTTTCAGATTACACTGTTTCCCGCCAAGGCAAAGTCGCGATAATCGAACCGGGGGCTGTTTCGCTGTTGGATGTTACGGATTTAAAGGTTTCGAAAATAACGACCGATACCCTTTCCGCATACAGTAGGATCCATTGGAGTAAGTCAGGCAGAAGTCTTGTATTCTTCAGCAAAGCAAAAAAGGACGGCAACATTTCTATTGTGCATTATGATTGTGCAAATCAACAGTCCAGATTGCTTGAAAGTACCAAGATCATTTTTCAAGGCCAGCTGCATGCGATAGAGCCTTACAAACTTGCGGTTTCCGATGACGAAATGCATGTTTATTTTCTTGCCAACGAGATAAGCACCGCTGAAGCAACAGAAACACTCGTCGAGATTTGGGATTCCGAGACATTTTACGAATATCCTATGATTGAGCAATTAAAACAGCCTGGGATGAATGCGGCCCTATCACTTTGGGATGTAGTATCGAGTAAGCTGCACAAACTAGATGGCGATGATTTTCAAAATGTAAAGATATTGCCGGGCGGCAGGTATGCGCTCGCCGAATCCAGATCATCTATGGTTTCGCGTACAGCAGAATTGGCGCCGGCTGATTATTACAGCATTGATCTGAAAACCATGCGATCCCAACTTATGGTTAAACAATGCAGCCGCTCTGCAGGACTGATTAAAGCGGACCCATCCGGGCAATTCGTGAGCTATTTCAAAGACGGGAATTATCATATTTTTGACAATCAGAGCGGGAAGACAACAAATATTACCGCTGCCATACCTATTGATTTCAGGGATGCGGAGTTCGACGACTCCGGTGCGAACCCCGGATACTATAGCCCAGGATGGACCTCGGACGGCCGAAGTGTCATCCTCTATGACCAATACGATGTGTGGTTATTTTCACCTGATGGAAGAATTGCCAAAAAAATAACCGATGGCCGTAAGGATAAGACAAGATTTAGGGTAGTGGTCGACCGCAGTCAGACCGAGCGTGGTACAGTAGCGTCAAACGCTTGGGAAAAAAATGACATTCAAAAAGGCATTATTCTTTCCGCGCGAGGTGCTGACATGGCATCAGGCTACTACTATTATGACGACAAAAAAGGTTTGGTTAAATTGCTATATGGCTCCTTCAAAGCATCCAGGATTATAAAGGCCACAGAAGCGAACGAATATTTATATGTCGAAGAGACTAGTGCTCGTCCGCCCAGCCTAAACATACTCAGTTCCAACAAAAAGCCAAGACGTATTTTTCAATCGAACAGACATTCAGTAAAATATGATTGGGGACGATCCGAACTGATTGCCTATACCAATTCACACGGAGATTCGTTGAAGGGTGTGCTCATATATCCCGCGGGGTACGTGAAAGGCAAAAAGTATCCGATGGTAGTCTACATATATGAAAGACTATCCTCAACCTTGCATGACTATAACAATCCTGTATTGGCAGATCGTGCAGGATTCTCGGCTCCTGCCTATTTTCTCGATGGCTATCTGGTACTTATGCCTGATATTAAATATGAGCTGAACGCTCCCGGCCCATCGGCACTTGATTGCGTAACTTCGGCAGTAAACGCAGTGATAAATCGAAATGTTGTACAGGAAAATCACATAGGGCTGATCGGACACTCCTTTGGAGGTACGGAAACGGCATTTATCGTTACCCAAACGAAGATGTTCGCTGCAGCGGTATCAAGCGGGGCAGTTACGGATCCCGTAAGTTATTACCTGACCTTAAATCCTTTTACAAACAGGTCTAATAACTGGCGATTCGAATCGCACCAGTTTAGGATGAAAACTTCCCCTTTACACGATTGGGATAGCTTCATTCGTAATTCTGCTATAGCCCATGCTGCTAATATCACAACCCCGCTTCTGAGTTGGTCTGGCAAAAGCGATGGCTCGGTCAATTACGAGCAAGGTATTGAACTGCATCTGGCTCTTCGAAGGCTTAATAAGCGAAATATATTCCTATTGTATCCCAACCAGGGACATATCCTATCGGACGAAAAAGCAAAAAGGGATGTAACCAAAAGGGTAAAAGATTGGTTCGACCTGTATTTAAAAGAGTAATAGAACTAAAAGCAAAGCAATGCGGATATTGTATCCGCATTGCTTATACTGATTACTCAATAATCTGCCACAGCGGTTGTGAGCAGTTTGTGGTCGATAACTTCCTGAAGTAGGTAACCGATCCCAGTTGACAGGCACCGGTATTGGTGTCGTCCTGGCACATAATACCCGGCTCACAAACGTTGTTCACTTTGTAATGCCCCAGCACTTGTGCAAAATCTTCTGCGTTGTCCGCAGGAGCTTGGTTGAAGGCAAATGCACCTCCAATGGCCAGCATAAAAGCAAAAACTGGCAAAATCGCTTTAAAAATTTTCGTTTTCATTTTCTTAAAAATTAAAATTGACGATCTACTCTGTTACAGGTTTTCGATCTTCCCCTGATACTGCGCGGTATGTCTTTATTTGTTTTTTTCAAAAGGTACCGGATCAAGATTGTAGGCGGTAAGTGAACGTCCGGCCAGTGTATATACCTTTCCGTCTGAAACTGCAAAATCCGAAACTTTTCTGCCATCCTTGTCATATAGATAAAAACTGAACATATAAGTTTGGTTGAGGATATTATATACATCGACCACAGAAGCCACGTCCCACATACTTCTTTCTTCAAACTGACCGATCAGTTTTGAGTTGACATACAGGTAATCTTCATTTGTCGCAGCCATTTTGTTGACAACTCTCATCGGTGATGCAATTTTCTTAGTGCCCTCTTTACCTATGTATGCCACATCAATATTGGCCCGGGAGGTAGTATCAATAGTCTTCCCGATGGTTTTTGATTGCAACGACGGATCGCTTATGATGTATTCGTTGCGGTATAAATAGACATAAACTATTTTTTTATTTCGTTCGTTGAACAACAGCTTCCCATCAGTATCAAAAAAACCATCAATTTGTTTGTCTAATAGTTTTTTGTTAAAATCAACCGTACCGCCGCCGGTAGGCCTCATTACACCGATTATACTCTCGTTTGCTGCGCCGGTGACTGCGCGAATTGCTACCGCGTTGGAATCAATAGGCGTAAAAACATTAAAGTAGGCTAAATTGTCAACCCAAAGGTCAGCTTTCCAATCGTCTATCCTCCCCATCAACACGAAAGCCTCCACGCCGTCGCTCACAAAAAAGTAAGGCGGCTTGACACTTATGCGAAGGTTTCTGAATTTTCGGTTGGGTTCGCTCGTTGAAATCCTATGTGTAATTATTTTATTGAGGTCATCAACAACCTCCACAATCTTTAATGGGTCGTCCAAGTCACCAAGATAAACAGAGCCTTTTCCTGTCCCCGCAATGTAGGCATTGAAGGATATTTTCCGGTCTCGAATAAATTCCGCTGGATGTACCGGATATCGTCGGGTAAAATTATTCCTATGATGCATCATGTCTTCTGAAATGATAAACAATGCCACAACTGTTGAGGTACCGAGAGCCATCAATCCTGTCATTTGGAAGACAGGCCGTAAAAGGCTGTGGGAGCTACGCGATTGACTTTCCCATATTATAGCGGGCAGAGCAATGACACAGAAGCCGAAATTAAAAATAAGATGTTCCTTCCAGCCGAGCTTTTCAAGTATCCCGCCACACGAGCATGGTACAAATGGACTAAAGTTTAAAATGATGATAATATAAACGGTAAACATCACCATCAAGAAAAATCCGGCGTAAAGTGCCAGTAATCTTGTTTTGGGTATGCAGAGCATAACCGCAATAACAATTTCAAGAAGTGGGACTACCCATGCAATCCAACTGGCAAATGAACTTAGTAAAGGCGATTGGGCAAGTTGGATTCGAAATACTTCAAAATCCAACAGTTTACTAACTGCTGCATATGTAAAAAGTAGAATGTATAGCAGGCTGACAACATCAACAACAGCTTTCCTAAAAGATAATGATACTTTCATGCTCTTACTTTTAACCCACACATCAATGCGCACAAACCACTAAATGTATAGCACTTCTACGGCTTCGCTACTATAACTATCACTGTGCAAGTATTTTATAATGCCAAATTAGCGCAATCGTTTTAGAGAATTGATGGAGAAATTGAGCCAAAATTTGATAAAATCGAGCCATTTGTGTTTTTGATTTAAAATATTTAAGTTTTAAATAAAAAGGCTGGCTTTATGCCAACCTGTTTTTTAAGTATGTAGTGCTACCCTTTGAGGGTTAGTTGCCGTATTTCCTTTTTGAGCTCATGGAACATTTCTTCAATTCCTTTGTGGGTCTGCGATAGCCGTTTGTCATTTTTGCCGAGGTGGTACTGGTATTCCCAGATTTCGAGAATGTCAGAGATTTTAACCTTGTAAGGCGGGTATAGCTCATTGTCGGATTCCAGGGTGAGCTCATTTTTGCCATTACGGTTAAGTCTCTTATATACGATACCGTCATCACGGGTTATGACAATATACGTCTTGCCATCCACGACTTCCCCAAGATGCTCGATGTAACGGGTTACTATGTAGGAACCGTCCTCATGGGGCGGCATCGAGTCGCCTTCAACCGGAAACACCCTATGTTTGCCACTCCCTAAAAACGGGAAATGGAATTGCGGAAGGTTCCCGACAAATTCCGGATCAGAATATCCGGTAAGGTAACCGGCCTTTGCCTTGTGCGTTACGATCTCGACAAGGTTATCGCCGTTGCGGTCCACCATGATCGGAAGCAGCAGTCTGTTATTGTCTAGCTTGACCAAGGTGTCGGTCTTAAGTTTCCGGATATCGACGCTCAGCAAAATATCGACAGTCACGCCATAATAGCTGGAAATCTTTTTGAGCAGCTCATAAGGCGGTTCAGAGGTTCCGTCATCATATTTCCTGTAGCGCTCACGCTGTATAGCAAGGTCCTTAGCCACTTTCTCTTGGGAGTAGCCATTTTTTACCCTTAAGTACCTGATGTTGTCAGAAAACAAAGACATATGCGAAATGGTATAATTTGTACCAGCAAATTTATACAAAATTGGTATTATCTGTACTAATTTTGTTTGGTACAAAAATGAATGGATTATGCAGCGCTCGATTGTACACATTGATTTAGATACTTTTTTTGTTTCCTGCGTCAGGCTTCAGAACAGTAGCCTCGAAGGCATCCCCCTTATAGTGGGCGGCGGGGAGCGCGGCGTAGTAGTCTCTTGTTCCTATGAGGCGCGCCGGTTTGGGGTGCATTCGGCAATGCCTATAAAAATGGCATTGAGGTTGTGCCCAGAGGCACGCATTGTCAAAGGTGACATGGAATTGTTCTCCCAATACTCCAATACGGTTTCGCAAATAATAGAGGAGAACGCTCCTGTCATGGAAAAGGCATCCATCGACGAGTTCTATCTCGACATTACGGGAATGGATAAATTTTATGGCTCCTATAAATGGACCCATGAACTCGTAACAAAAGTGACACGTGAGACAGGGCTTCCCCTGAGTTTCGCTTTGTCAGTAAACAAAACCGTTTCAAAGATTGCTACCGGGGAAGGCAAGCCTAAAGGCAACCTCGAAATACCTCAGCCTATAGTACAGCAGTTCCTGAACCCGCTATCAATACGAAAGATACCTATGGTCGGTGATGCAACTTTTAGCCTGTTATCACGCATTGGCATCAGGAATATCCAAACCCTTGCGGAAATGCCCACCAAAGTGCTTCAGGAAATGATCGGCCAAAACGGGCTTGAGCTTTGGAAAAAGGCCAATGGTATCGACAATAATCCTGTAGAGCCTTATCGTGAACGCAAGTCCCTGTCTACTGAAGACACTTTCCATCAGGATACCACCGATATTGTATTCCTGCGTTCAGTCCTCTGCGGCATGGTGGAAAAGCTGGCCTATCAGCTGCGCAGCGAAGGATGGCTAACCTCGAATATTACCGTTAAGATCCGGTACTCAAATTTTGATACCGAAACACGCTCGGTTACTCTCGCTTATACTGCTGCCGACCATACATTGACACGCACCGTATTGGAAGCCTTTGAGAAACTCTACCAGCGCCGCATGAGCCTCCGCCTGATTGGCGTGCGCTTTGGCAAGCTTGTCCGCGGTTCCTATCAAATTAACCTTTTCGAGGATACTCAGGAAATGATGTCGCTCTATCAGGCAATGGACAGGATAAAGAACCGTTTCGGGGCCAATGCCGTTATGCGCTGCAATGGCGGTTTTATAAAACCAAAAGCGGTATAACATGTACCTGAATTGTCACTCCTTTCATAGCCTCCGGTATGGCACCATACCGGTTGAAGAACTTGTCGCTTTGGGAACAGCGTCGGGTGCTAACGCTATTGCTCTAACAGATATCAATACCATAACAGGGACTTATGAGTTTTACAGGCTTTGCCTGGAGGCAGGCATAAAGCCTATTGTAGGGATGGAATTTCGGGAAGACCATAAGCTCCTGTATATTGCCCTTGCAAAAAATCGTCAGGGTTTTGGGGAAATCAACCGCCACCTGACTAAATATAATCTTGACAGTATTCCCATTCCGCCCATGGCGCCGGACTTTGAAAATGCTGCAGTTATTTATCCTTTAAAGTCCGCCCCTGAAGTACTAAGGCCATATGAATACATCGGCATTAAACCGGAAGAACTTTCCCTGCTTATCCGTCCGGAATGGAAATCGAGGCTGGACAAAATGGTTATGTTGCAGCCTGTGACTTTCCGTAACAAGACAGAATATAACCTGCACCGCATATTACGTGCAATCGACCTTAATACCCTCGGGAGCAAATTGACCCCTGATGATTATTGCGCGCCTGATGAGTCCATGGCCCCAATGGAAACATTGATCGGGAAGTACAGCCAATACTCCATGATAGTGGAAAATACTTATGCACTCATTAATGCTTGCCACTTCGAGTACGAATTCAAAGTGCCCCGGAATAAGAAACACTATACTGCCGGGCGGGATACTGACCTCGCTCTGCTTACCAACCTCGCACATCAGGGCCTGGCTAAAAGATATGGTGCTGAGAATAGTGCCGCAAAAGAACGTGTTGAAAAAGAGTTGAAGGTTATCCATCAGTTGGAGTTCAGCGGTTATTTCCTGATTACATGGGACATTATCCGCTATAGCAACTCGATGGGCTTTCTGCATATAGGACGTGGCAGCGGGGCCAACAGCATTATTGCCTACTGCCTTGGTATTACTGATATCTGCCCGTTGGAACTGGATTTATATTTTGAACGTTTCCTCAACCTCAACCGTAAAAGCCCGCCTGATTTTGATATCGACTGGTCCTGGAAAGAACGCGATGTAATACTGGACTATATCTTCAAACGTTATGGTTCCGATCATGTAGCCTTCTGCGGCACCAATGTGGAGTTCAAGTACAAATCCATATTCCGGGAGGTAGGTAAAGTATTCGGCCTTCCAAAGGAAGAACTGGATGCGCTATCAGGAACGCCTATGGACCAGCACGACAAAAATGAGGTAGTAAAAATGGTGCACCGATACGGCATGATGATGGAGAAATATCCCAACCAGCGCTCAATGCATTCCTGTGGCATCCTTATTTCGGAAGATCCCATCACCGATTTTACCGCATTGGAAATGCCCCCGAAGGGTTTTCCAATCGTACAGTTCGATATGCATGTGGCCGAAGAGATCGGATTCGACAAATTTGATATCCTTTCCCAACGGGGGATTGGGCATATTGACGAATCGGTTAAGCTCATCAAAAAGAATAGAGGGATCGATGTAAACATACGTGATACTTCGCTATCCAAAAACGAAGCTGCTTGTAATAAATTTCTAGGGCAAGGGAAAACTATTGGCTGCTTCTACATCGAGAGCCCGGCAATGCGGGGATTGTTACGACGGCTGAAGTGCAATAATTATAAAACCCTTGTGGCGGCATCGTCTATCATACGCCCTGGCGTAGCGCAAAGCGGTATGATGAAGGAATATATCTTCCGGCACAATCATCCGGACAGGTTCGAGTATTTCCATCCTTTCTTTGAAGAACAGCTTGGAGAAACCTACGGTATTATGGTGTATCAGGAGGATGTGATTAAGATTGCACTGCACTATGGAGGGCTTGCTGCGGCCGATGGGGATATCCTACGCAGGGCCATGAGTGGGAAAGGACGTTCCAAAGCGGCGCTTCAAAAGGTAAAGGATAATTTTTTCGCTTCATGTGCTGCCAAAGGGCATCCCGAACAGCTAAGTACAGAGATTTACCGCCAGATCGAATCCTTTGCGGGCTATTCTTTTTGTAAGGCGCACTCGGCATCGTATGCCGTGGAAAGCTACCAAAGCCTTTATCTAAAGGTGCATTACCCTATCGAATTCATGGTAGCGGTCATCAATAACCAGGGCGGCTTCTACCGTACCGAGGTGTACGTCCATGAAGCGCGCATGTCAGGCGCCGAGATACATAATCCATGCATCAACAAAAGCGAGTTTGAAACAACCCTATATGGAAAGGAAATCTATCTTGGTTTTATGCATTTGCAGGGATTGCAGGGCGAAATAGCCTTAAAGATCGTGGAAGAGCGGAAAGCCAATGGGAATTATAGCTCCCTTGAAGATTTTATCAATCGGGTGCCTATCGGCATCGAGGGGTTGCAACTCCTGATCTACATCGGTGCCCTGCGGTCTACCGGTAAGGCAAAAAATGAGCTGCTGGTGACGGCCAGGCGCATTATGATGAATTTCAAGCCGGAAAACCGCCTGCCTCAGTTACTTCCGGAACCCGTAAGGGAATACCGCCTGCCCGAATTGAAGCGTTCATCTTTCGAAGATGCCTTTGATGAAATTGAGTTGTTAGGCTTTCCTGTATCCGTCACGCCATTTAACCTTTTGAAAACTTCTTATCGTGGGGATGTGATGGCACGCGATTTGGTCCATCATCACAAAAAACAGGTGAAAATGCTTGCTTATCTGGTATCGCGCAAGCATGTGCCCACCAAAATGGGCGCTATGTATTTTGGCACCTGGATAGATGCCAACGGGGAATTTTTCGACACGGCGCATTTCACGGGTAGCCTCAAAGGATATCCTTTCAAAGGAGGTGGCTGCTATCTCCTTTTAGGCACGGTCGAAGTAGATTACCATTTTCCAACCATCACAATCTCAAAGATGGAAAAAATGCCTTTCATCCCTGACCCTCGCTACAGGGAAAGCGATGCTGAAAGCTCGCGTACGCAGCAAAAGCTGCGTGAGGATGTATCGATGACCCAGCGTGCTCCCTATCCGCAGGAGCAGGAAATCGGGCTGCCAAGACATAAAATGGTGTCGGCTGAAAACCTTTAGTGCAAATGCTTTTGGCTTTACCATATACAACAAAGCCCCTGCAATCGCAGGGGCTTCTCTCAGCAAAAGGATTATTACCTTTTGTTTTCTGCAAGCCAGTTGCTAAAAGTTATGATTTCTTCGGACTGCATCTCGATAATTGCATTGGCCATAGCGGACAGCTCACCGTTGCTGCCATGATGCAGGTAAGATGAAGCGCTGTCGATTGCCGCTTGGTGGTGGATGATCATCAGGCTGGCAAAATCATTGTCAATATCTCCTGTTATCATTTGCTGGTCGGCCATAGCATCCATTTTATCCATCCCCATCATTTGCTCTTCCATGAAATCCATATCCATACCGTCAACAGGCAAAGCTGCAAGAATTCCCTGAAGTTCCTGTATTTCCTGCTGCTGTGCCGTGATGATCGCTTGGGCCATTGCCTTCATTTCCGCATTTTTCCCTTTTTCAATCTCAAGGTTAGCCATCGCGATGGCGCCCTGGTGATGCATAATCATCATGGCTGCAAAGTCCACGTCCGGGTCATGCGTCATCTCCATGGACGACATCTCATCCATCATAGAATGCATGACCATCATCATCTCATTGTCATCATGATTTTGCAACTGTACCCCACTGGCCGAATCATCATCCGAGCACGATACCATCAATGAAAAGGCTGCTGCCGTAAATAATAAAATTGGTTTCTTCATAATCTGTTGTTTTTTTGTTGTTAATAATTTAAAATTTAATTGTTTTAGCTAATCATCGTGTTGCATGCCTCGGCACATTCCCTGCACGCATCGGCGCATTCCCTGCAGTGATCCATCCCCATTGCTGCATGCCTGTCGCATTCCTCGGCGCAGGCATTGCATATTTGGGCACAAAGTCGGCAAAGGTCAACACTGTAGCTGCTGCCCAGGCTCATAAGCTCAGCCGCTGCCCTGCATATTGCTGCGCACTCAAGGTCAAGCCTGATGCATTTGGCAAGATGTTTTACCTCTTCTTCACCCAGACACTCGCTCGCGCAATGGTTGCACGCAATGGCACAGGCCAGACAGGCTCTTATGCATTCTTCAAATTTTTTGTGTGACATAGTTATATAATTTAGATTGAACATACTTGCTAATAAGTAAGGGCCAGGCCAACCCCAAATCCCATATCACTGTCATAGTGGGCTCTTACTCCGAAATTCTTATCTATGATATACCTGAATTCACCCATGAATTCTTTATCGGTATTGACCATAAATCCTGCGCGCAGTCTGCTAGAGACAGGGATGTCCTCACGCATCAGCGATAAGCGCACGATGCCATCATGATATACCTCAGCCTGAAAATTCACCAGAAGGGGTAAGGTGTATACAAACCCCAAACTAACGGCGCGACGGGTATCTTTTTCATTTTTTTGCCCAAAGATGTTCTTTTCCTGTTCGTCAATCCCCATCCTTCGGTAGCGCCAGTCGAAACCTATAAAGGGCATCAGCCACTGCATCTTCCCGATAAACCTCCCCAAATGCGTTTCGACCTCATACCCATGCATGTCATTATAGCCCAGGCGCCATTCTGTACCTAGGCTCCATCTTGCTGTTTGCAGCATCGCCTCCCCATCATTGCCATTGGTAGCAAAGTCGTTTTGAGCCATCAGATGCGGCATATTGCTTTCCCTCTGTAATTCCCTGTAAGCCTTAGCCTTATCGGGAAGATTGGGGTTTTCGTAATCTCCAACCTCAAAAACCCGGTTCATACCGGCCATCATATGGTAGAGGATATGGCAATGGAAAAACCAGTCACCTTCCTCATTGGCTGCAAACTCAATGACATCGGTCTCCATTGGCATAATGTCAATAATATTTTTCAGGGGTGCATTGTCCCCTTTGCCATTGAGCAGCCGGAAATCAAACCCGTGCAAGTGCATGGGGTGGCGCATCATCGAATTGTTGAAAATTGTGATCCGTAGTATCTCACCCTTTTTGACCTGGATTTTATCGGTTTCCGAAAGTACCCTGTTATCCATACTCCACACATAACGGTTCATGTTTCCCGTTAAGGTGAATTTCAATTCCCTTACGGGAGCACTTCCAGAAAGTGAGGTTTTATACGGGGATTTGAGCATGGCATAATTCAGGGTCACGATGTCGCCCAATGCATTGGCGTTATAGCGGTTGGGATCCTTGTCCATATCCATCCCGCCATGCGCACTATGGTCGTCGCTTTTATTCGCTTCTCCGGTTATTTCGGGGTACATGACCACATTCATGTCCATTTGGTTGAGGCTCATATTCATGCCCATATCATCAAGGTCGCCGTTCATCTTCATCATATCATTCATCATTTTCATGCCTTCAAAATATTTCAGCCTGGGAAGCGGGGATATTAGCTGCTTCACGCCGCTGCCGATATAATAGCTTGCGGATTGCGTCCTGTCTTCTGTCGTAGCCAGGAATTCATACGACAATCCTTCTTGCGGTATAGTTACAACTATGTCGTAAGTTTCAGACACTGCGATGATCAGCCTGTCCACATCGACAGGTTCGACATCGTTGCCATCACTGGCGACCACAGTAATCTTACCTCCAGCGTAACGCAGCCAGAAATAGGAAGATGCACCGCCATTGGATATGCGAAGCCGTACTTTGTCCCCCGCCTTTAAGGTTTTGCCGTCAACCGTTTTTAGCTCCGGTGCATT
Organism: uncultured Flavobacteriaceae bacterium; assembly: GCA_942492845.1. Lineage (GTDB taxonomy): Bacteria > Bacteroidota > Bacteroidia > Flavobacteriales > Flavobacteriaceae > Flavobacterium. Next base: position 422,824 of record OW818646.1, read on the forward strand.
GCTGCCATTGATAAGGATTTTATCATAATATACATCGCTCACATCCATTGCCAGCATCCGCTTCCACTCATTGGTTACTTTCACGCCAAATTTTCCCTCTTTAATGGCTTCAACGTATGACTGCGTAGCGTTCTTTTTTATAGCCGCCCAATCGTTGGCATTGTGCAGCATCCGGTTGATGTTGTCGGGGTTGTAATTTGTCCATTCGCTTAGTATAATGGGTACGGTCGGCAAATCGTCAATCCCTTTTCTAAAGGTCTTGTCATCCTCCCGTTTCTTCATTACAAAATTACCGTACATACCTATCTGCTCCTGCAATCCCGAATGGGAATGATACCAGTGTGTACCGTGCTGGATAATCGGGAAACGGTAGGTATAGGTTGTACCAGGTTCAATGGGCTGTTGCGTAAGATGGGGTACACCGTCTTCCTTATTGGGCAGGAACACGCCATGCCAGTGCAACGAAGTACTTTCTTTCAATTGATTGTGTACTACAATCTCGGCAGTGTCGCCCTCGGTAAACGTAAGGGTGGGCATCGGGATTTGCCCGTTTACGGCAATCGCCCTTTTTTGCTTACCTGCAAAGTTGACAAGGGTATCTTTTACATACAGGTCGTAATGCACTACTTTCTGTGCAAACAACGTTTGGGTGCAAAGCAGTATCAGCACTGTTTGCAGTATTCTTATGGGTATTTTTTTATATCTGTTCATTCGTTGAAAAATTTTATTTAATGCTGTCTTCCATTATGCCAAACCACGCTATCAAATCCTGCTTATCCTCCGGTGATAATACTGCATTGCGATGGATGAGTGTGTATGACGACAAAGGCATTTCCCCGTCCTTGACCTGCCCCGCCATAGCCCTGAACTTGTTCCGCTGCCTGCGGGCAGAATATTCGCCAAATTCGCTAAAGTTGAGTTCCTCTTTGCCCTTTTTGATATGCTCCGCCATGTACCATGCTCCTGGCTGGATGCGGCTGTACCACGGATAACGCGTATTGTTGCTATGGCAGTCGTAACAGGACTGGACAAGGATAGCCTTTACATTTTGGGGTACGGCGTACACACTTTCGATATGGGTGGCTGGCACTTCATCCGCCTTGGTTCCGTAACGGCTGAAAGAACTGTATGCCGATGAGGATAACAGCCAGTCCCAATATGATTTTCTTTTTTAAAGACATATCAGTTCTTTGCAATAGTTTCCGTTACGGAGCCACAGCCCTGCATCTTAGCACCGTAGTACGGGTTTTTGATTTCCTTTGTTTCGCTTAACCAAAATGCTCCTTTTCCATCGTTAAATTTGGGACAGGCTATCTTATATACGGGCTTGCCCAAATCGAATGATTTGGCCAAATCGTAAAAGTCTTCGCCTAACATGACCAGGTGTTCTCTTTGGTGGTGGATGTTGCCCAAGTTGGCGGCTATATGCACGCCATTTTCCTCGATGCTGGCGGAGATGTCCTTATAAGCCTTTAGCTGCTCTGCACTAAAACGGGTCGTATCCAAGCTGTAAAGTGTCTTTACCAAGCCCTGCGCCGCAAATACCGCCTCCTTGTCATCATCTGAAGAAAGAGCGGACACCAACTTCCCGTACTGCCCGAACAGACCCGGTATGGTCGGCTCTGTGCTTGCAGTATGATTGGCGTGTGCCGTAGTGTCCGTATGGGTTTCGGCAGAACTGTTCTTCTTTTCCGAATTGCCGTTACATGCCGATAATATAAATACGGCGATACCAAGAACGGTTGAGATTACATATTTCATCGTTAGTTAATTTTAAAAGTTAATTAGTGTTTTTGCTTTTTTAAATAATTGGTGTAGTTATCCCTGCTTTCAAAGTAGGATACTTCACCGTTGTTTCCCGTAACGGCAATCACCGCAAGAGCCTTGTCCACCTGCTTATGGGAATAGGGGTCTACTGCTACCCGCACGCTGGCATCCTTTGGAATGCGCTCCTTGCACATTTCGCAGCATCCGTAGTAGGTTTTACCGCCAAATTTTACGTCAAACTGCTTTTTGCCCATATAGGCATCGTTGACCATGCAGACTTCATCCGATGGAACCAATTCACCTATTTGGTTACTATGCCCGTGGCTTTCCGGAGTTGCCTGCGAATGCTGTGTCGCTTCATCCTTATTTGACCCTACCTGTCCGCAAGCGGTGAATAGCAGGGCTGATAAGGAAATAAAGCCGATTATTATTTTGCTCATGTCGAAACTGTTTTTTAAATTTTATTATTTACTTTCTTCAAACTCTTTTAGCTTGCGCTTCATCAGTTCAATTTCTTCCGCTTGGGTTTTAAGTATGTTTTTTTGCAGCTCTATCAGTTCCGGGTCGGTCAGGTGTGCCTTTTCGGACATCAATATGGCTGCTGCGTGATGGGGTATCATACCCTTTGCAAACTGCTTGTCCCCGACATTGATTTGTTCCCTGATACCAAACCATGAAAAGATGCCAACGGCAACCGAGATGATGGCTATCGCCCAATTCATCTTCCTGTTGGGGTACATCACTTTCATTATCGCTAATTCGATAAGCAGCATTGCCGAGGTCATCAGCAGGGTCATGTACAGGTTATTGATATTGGGTATCAGGTTCTGCCACTCGTCAATCATGGCGTACATGATAAAATACATCACTGCGAACATGGCGACAGCCATCACCGCAAAGCGTTTGTACATGCCCGAAGCATGTTTTGGATTGTGCGTGCCATGCTCCGAGGCATGACCCGCATTGTGATTGTTTTGCATATTTTCCATAACCCGAAATTTATTTGCTGTTAATTGTTTTTTCCACCTTACCGCAGGTCAGCATTTTAGAACCGTAGTAAGGGTTTTTGATTTCCTTGTTTTCGCTGAACCAAACAGCACCCTTACCGTCATTGAACATCGGGCAATGGTCCTGATACAATGTTTGCGATGTACCGAACAAATCAATCAGGTCTTTCAAATCTTCGCCAAGCGAGGCCAAATGTTCCCGCTGGTGGTGGATGTTGCCGACATTTTCCCCGATATGTTCTGCGTGTTCTTTAGCATCGTCCGCTATGTCCATGTACTTTTTGTGCTTATCGGCAGGAACGGCTTTCATGTCCACTTTATTCAGGGTAGCTAACAGCTTTTTCCCTGAACTGGCGGCAGCTTTGTCATCGTCCGAAACAAGGGCGTTCTTTAAGGACAGATAATCGGTAACTATGGGCGCAATAGAAAAGTTTTTTGTTTCTTCTTTTCCTGTTGCTATTGCTTCCTGACCGCTCGGTGTTTCGCTCACAGCGGGCGCAGCTACCGTATCATCCTCTTTTGGTTGGGAAGCTGGCTGTTCTTGTGATACCACAGCAGTATCATTTGAAGACTGCTCGTTTTTGTTGGATGCCTGATTGCATGATACTGTTACAAATGCCATGATAACAGCAATGATTGATAATGTTAGATTTTTCATTTTATTATTTTTTTAATTAAACAAGTACTTTTTGTAGTGGTTGCCGTTGTGAAATCCCTTACGGACAACCGATAACAGTTTTGTTAAGCGGTACAGATGATATTATCTGTACCGCTCCTTTTTACATTTTTATAAGTATGCCGTTGGGCTTTTTGCCAACGTTAAGGGTTTTTGTTACGGCATGGGATGATACATTGACTACCGAAACCGTGTTGCTTTCCTGATTGGTTACATAAGCGATATTGCCGTCCTGTGTAAATACAATGGCGTGCGCTCCTGCACCTGCATCAAAAACACCGGCGTGCATCCACATACTCATGCCGTTGTCCCAATTCCAGTAATGCACCTTTCCGTTCATTGGGTCGGTAACCCACAGTTCATTTTTTGAAGCATTGTGGGCTGCATATCCGGGCATAAAGCCTAAGCTAATGGTTTCAGTTACCGCATTGGTAGCTACATCAATAACCGAAATGGTCTGTGAAGCCTCATTATCCACATACATTTTGCCGTTAGTGGCTGGCCAGGCTCCTACCGGGTCGTCACCCACGGTCAGGGTTGCAACCACACTCTTGGTCGATGGGTTGATAACCGAAACCGTACCGCTGCCGCCGTTGCACACGTATGCTTTTGTGCCATCCATGCTAAAGGTTACTTCTGCGGGGTCTTCACCTACGGCAATCGTATTTTTGACAGCATAGGTATTGGCATCGTAAACCAAAACTTTTCCATCCATTGCCATTTGCGTTGTCCATATTTCTGTACCATCAGGGGAATAAACGGCATTGTGGTTCATTGCCGGAGTTTCAATGTCTTTTAAAACGGTTCCTTTTACGGCATCCATTATCAGGATACGCCCTTTCATGCCTGCCATGCCACCGGAATGGCCTGCGCTCAAATCCATGCCCGGTACGCCGATAGCTAAATGGTTTTGATGGCTGTAAATGTGATGCGGCCACATGACCATGTTGCCGCCGGAGTTCATGATGTCAAAGGTTTCACTCACGGTATTGTCACTTAGTTTTATGACAGAAACGGTTGCGCTTTCGCCATTGACTACGTAAGCTGCCGGATAATCAATGTTTTTACCCATTGGCATATCGCCCATATCATCTTTACTACAAGAAGATAGAACGGTTAAGGAAATGGTAGTAGCTATTGCCACCAAAGTTGCTCTGTTTTTCATTTTTACTCATTTTTAGATATTAGAAAATATTTGTGTTAATCGCTACTACTATGATGCTTACACTCATGGCGGGACTTTAATTACATTGGAGCAGCGTCCAACTGCCTATCAGATTTAATGGTCATGTCTTTGTCCTGCTCCGCTTTTAAGTATAAACTCACTGCTGATTAAATATGCACCTTCGGTAACAACGATGTCACCTGGTTTTAATCCTGATGTAATTTCAATCCACTGCTTGTTTTGCACACCTGTTTCTACCATGCGTTGCTCAAATGTGTTATCATGGGCCAATACCCAAACGGTTTTCATCTTTTCCAGCAGTACTGCCGATTTAGGAACTGCCAGCACATTGGTAAACGATTTTTCGGGAACGACCGAAACCAATGTGCCGGGTATAAGTTTACCGGCTGAATTGTTTACCCTGATTTTAAGCAGGTAAATTCTTTTGCCTTCTTCTATTACCGGGTTGGAGTAAACCAACGTACCTTTGTAAACTTCTCCGGGATTACTGTCGGCAAACACCTGAAAGGTCTTGATTTCTTCAAGTCCTGAAATTTCATTGGGATACAATTGCGCTTCGACCCAAACCTCATTGAGCGAGGTGATTTTTACAAGTGGACTGCCTTCTGCCACATACATGCCCTCGTTGATGTTTACTTCGCTTACATATCCCGCTTCGGGCGAATAAAATGTAATGAGGGAATTTGTTTTGCCCGATGTTTCCAGTTCGGAAATTTGCTTTTCGGTTAAACCCCACAATGTCAATTTGTTTTTTCCAGCACTTAATAAATCGCTTGTCAGCTTAGATATAGGGATTGTTGTTTTTGCTTTTTCCAGCACGGACAGATATTCCTTTTCATCTGTTTGCAGTTGTTCACTGTAAATACTGTAAAGGGGTCTTCCTTTTTGAAGATATACACCTGTGTTTCTTACAAACAGTTCGTCAATCCTTCCTTTTGCACGGCTGCTAATGGTCTTTACCTGTTCTTCATTAATGGCAACTGTTCCTAAAATAACGGAAGATGATAAAATGTTTCTTTTTCTGACGGTATCTGTTTCAATACCTGCCAATGCCTGCTTATGCTTGTCAATGGTGATAATGTTGCCTTGCATTCCTGCATGGTCGGTTTCTTTCTTCTCTACTTTGATTAAAGACATATTACAAACGGGACAAGAACCAGGTGTTTCGCTTGCTACACTTGGGTGCATGGGGCAAGTATAATAACTGCCGGATGTTTCCTGATGGCTTTCTTGCCCGTTCTTACAACCCGTAAGAATGAGTATTGAAAGCAATATAGTTGAGATAATAAACTGCTTCATGTCAATTTGCATTTAAAAAAGTTTCACTGTCAGTCATCAAACCCGCTTGTTTTGCAATTTCTTCAGTAGGTGAAAGACCGCTTTTAATGATTGTCATTCCGTTGTTGCTTGCTCCAGCAATTACTTTCCGCACCTGAAAAACTCCCGCTCCATTGCGGGTAGTATCTGTTTTGACCCATACGTAAGCATTCAATCCCGTAGTGTAAACTGCCGTTGATGGAACCTGTAAATTTTCATTACCGCTCAAAGCAAAGCCTGCGGTAACAAGCGAATTTATTTTCAGCGAATTATTGGGATTGGGCAACACAATCCTAACTCTTGCAAAACGCTGGTCAGTTTCTTCAAATGTCTTTTCAATCAAAGCAACTTTTCCGTTGAGAAGTTTTGAAGGGTCGCTTTCAGAAACTATTTGTGCAGATTGGTTTTCGTGAATTTGACTTACGTTTCGGTTGGGAACTGAAACCAATACCCAAACTTCCTGTAAATCATTTATATTGAAAAGGGTTTGTGCTTCGTTTACATATGTGCCTTCACGAATTTGCGAAGCGGAAACAGCATAAGAGCTTGTATTGATGGCATTCTGCTGCGTACCCATGTCGTTCATTGCCGATGTGCTTTTTGCAGTAGTGTTTTGCTGCGATGTTAAAGCATTGAAAAAAACATATCCGTTTGAAGGACTGAAAACAGAAACTGTTAGGGCAACTGCTCCCTTTTTTTCCAACTGCGCAATCTGATTTTCGGTAATACCGAGCAGACGTAGCTTTTCTCTCGACTTTTCTATTAAATAATTATCTGCACCTGATTTGAAAAGAAAAAGATGTTCTTCCTGAAAGGTGCGTAAGCCGGGGCTGTATATGTCCATGATTTTATCGCCTTGCTTTACGTATTGGTTGCTGAATTTAACGTATAGCTTCTCAATCCTTCCTCCGAAACGGGCTGCAACGGATTGATTTCTGTTTTGAGCGAGGGTAATAAAGCCTTGCGCTTTCTCGGTTTTTCCACTGTTGCCTGATTGCAGTCTAAAGGTTGCCTGATTTGACAAGACCAGTTTGTTTGGTGAAACTGCCTGCTCCAATTCTTTTTCCACCAACTGCAATTTCATATTACATACAGGACAATCGCCGGGGTGCGGATAGGTTTTATCACCTTCGCAACCCATGGGGCAGATGTACTCGCCCTCAACCTTCTCATGATTTTCATACCCTTGTTCACCTTGTTCATTTTTGCAGGATGATAACGCAGCTACCAAAAGCAAACACACCATAATGCAGATGCTATTTAATTTCTCTTTCGTATTCATATTCGGCTTCCAATTTTAAAATATTGAACAGTTTGTCATACGCTTCCATTTTTTTCATCAGCAACATTTCCCAGGCATCCAGCAGCACAAAAAAATCGCCTGTGTTTTGCTTGTAGGCAAGCAGGTTGGCTTGCAGGTTGTTCTCATAGGCGGGAACAATATTTTTTGTGTAGCTCTGATATTGTTCGTTTTCGTAATTAAGCATCGCAGTTTTTTCGGCTAACATTTTTGAAGCCATGAGTTGCATTGTTTCCTTTTCCCGTTCCATAGACTGAATTTGAAAACCGATTGACTTTACTTCAGAGGAATACATTTTAGACGACCAGGGAACAATGGGAATTGTTACCATTCCCATAACTGACCATTGGCTTGGCATACCAAACATTTGGGCATGTTCGGCACGGATACCAAAGTCAGGTCTTGCGCTTGTTCTCATTACTTTTTGCTCCAACTTCATGGATTGAATGTATTTGTCAAGCGCCGTAATATCACTACGGTTAGAAATGCTTACAGTATCTGCAATGCTGAATAGGTAGTTGCTTGGCGAAATGAGTGTATCAATCTGAAATGGCGTGTTTGCATCACGCAACATCAGCGTGTTTAATCCGATATTGCTTTCTGCAATCACGCTGTTGAGCATCACCAGCATATTTTTTAATTCGGCTAAGCGGGCTTTTGCTTTATATATCGTTTGCAGTTGCGACTGGTTATTGGTAAATTTCTCTTCGGATGTCGTGATGAGCAATTGAAGTATTTCTTCACTTTCTTTTAGAATGCGTTGTTTCTTCTCGGTTACATAACGGTTGTAGTACAGAATTTTCGCTTCACGCCTCAACTCGTTTTTTGTCCATTCACTTTTTGATTTTTCGATTTCAGCCAGTGAACTGATGTAACTTTTCTTGGCGTTCAGTTTGCTTGGATTGGGTATCATCTGTTCAACGGAAAAAGCAATACCCGCCTGGTTCATTGGGTCGTTTTTTTCTTTGAGCATGGAGAAGTCGTAAGGGAAACGCATGATGCCTGTTGAAAAAGTGGGCGGCATCCATGCTTTTGCACCGTCTGCTTTTGCCTGAATAGACTGTATGCTGTATTGGTACTGAATAATGGACGGGTAATTAGTTTCCACCTGCTGCAACAGCTTTTCCAGCGAAATATAAGTTGTGTCTTGAGCGTGAAGCTGGAGCAGACAAACCAATAATACTATTGTTGAAACTATCTTTTTCATGCTCTAAATGTGTTTTAGAATAAAATCAACCCGTTCTTCCGGTGGCAGAACCGGCACATGAACAATAGGGCAAGGGAATGTTTCATACACCTTAATTATCAGGTTATGAATACGGATTTGCTCTGCTTCGTCTTCTAATCTTGCATAGTCGTTGGTAAGCGGCAAACGGTCTAATATGAAAACTTGCTTGTAGCAATATTTATTACACTGTTCTATTAACCTGTCGTCATATTCTAAACCCAAGAACTGATAGTATGCCATTGCATCGGGTAAGGCGCGGTCTAAAAACACCATTTCATTTACATCTAAGGTTGCTTCTTCTTCAATCTGCATATTCAGCACTCCTAACTGAAATTCTTTTTTGTTTTCACGAATTTCTTCAACCGTGCGCCCTTTTATTTTTTGCGTATCAATGTAATGACGTGCATGTTCAATAGTGGTTTTGTAACCTCTTTCGGCAAGCAGGTTTACTACCGTGGTTTTCCCCGTGCAGGGCCCCCCTGTAATTACATTCCAGTTTGTGATAATTTCTTTGTGTTTCATGGCCTTTTGATTTTTAATTCAAATTCGTTTCGCTGATTAAGGACAGGAATTTCACTATCCCATTTATAAACTTCTTTTATTTTTTCCTGCAATCCCTTTGCGCCATCCGCTTCGCTGTGGACAATAAAAATTTTATCCGGTTTGGATTGCAGTTTTCTCATCCAGTCAATCAATCCATTTTGGTCGGCATGACCGGATAATCCTTCAATATTTTCAATATGAGCTTTTACTGCATAGAATTTACCTCTCATCTTGATTTCAGATGCACCTTCAAGTAAAGCTCTTCCTCTTGTTCCTTCCGCCTGAAAGCCAACCAACAGAATAGTTGCGCTTTCATCGCCTAAGTATTTTTCAAAGTAAGTAAGCACTCTGCCTCCTGCCGCCATTCCGCTTCCGGCAATAATTATTTTAGGTGTATTGTCTTCTGCAAGTGCAAAAGTTTCATCAACACTTTTAATACGCTTTATGGTGTTGCACATTTCAGAACATTCATCGGTGGAGAGTTTATGCCAATCTGTATTTCTATGAAAAACTTCCAAAACATTTCTTCCCATAGGACTATCCATATAAATAGGTATATCGGGAATTTTATTGGTCTTTTTTAACTGCCAAAACAGATACATGAGTAACTGTGTCCGCTCTACCGAAAAACTCGGTATGATGATAGTGCCGTTTCTTGCCATGCAACGATTAATAAGTTTTTCCAAATTGTTGATGGCTGGTTCGACAGGATGAAGGCGGTTGCCATAAGTGGCTTCAATAAATAAAACATCCGCTTTTTCAGGCTTTTCCGGTGGAAACAAAAGTGGGTCTATCTCCCTGCCAATATCACCGGAAAAGACTAATGTTTTTTCGCCAATCTGCAATTCAATAAATGTAGCACCAATAATATGTCCGTTGTATCGGAAACGGTATCGGATATGCTCGTTAATTTGTAACCATTGATTGAGGGGTTGCGGTTGAAAAAGCGGCAAAGTATTTTCCACATCAGGCAAGCCATAAAGCGGCAAAGCGGGCTTGTGTTTTGAGTAGCGGAATTTGTTCGCTCTCTCTGCATCTTCTTCCTGAATTTTTGCACTGTCTTTTAAAATGATTTCGGCAATCTGTAAGGTTGGTGAAGTGCCGTTGATTGTTCCGCTAAAACCATGCTTCACCAGTAAGGGGAGGTAGCCTGTGTGGTCTAAGTGTGCATGTGTTAGTAATACTATATCAATAGTTTTTGCTGAAACGGCTAATGGTTGCCAATTTAGTTGCCGGAGTTCTTTTAGCCCCTGAAACAAACCGCAGTCTATCAGTATTTTTTTACCAAAAGCAGTAACAAGATACTTTGAGCCGGTAACTGTTCCGGCAGCACCTAAGAATTGGATTTTGATTTTATTGTCGTTCATAATTATTGTTTTATACTTTGAAATTTCTTTGCTGAGAATTCTTCACACAATGCCGAACATTCTTCCATTACTTTTTCCAACCGTGGTGAATGGATGCCTATGTTTTGCAACACACTTTGATTGTGATGCATGGTTTTACACAGCACTATTTTTCTGTCTAATAATTGTTGTTTCTCTTTTTGGGTAAGCGTTGTAAGGCAGGTTACGGGGTGTAATCCCGAACCATCAATCCAGTCTTTTAACCCATTATGTTTGGGGTAATCCCAACTCACAAGGTTCATATTCATGCACCTTCCGTATTGAGCAGCATCTTCTGAAAAGCGAGTATTGGTTACTACCCAACCCTGATGAAATTTTTCAGAATGACCATCTAACTGTTTCCATTGTCTTTCCACATCTAAAAATCTTGACTGAATGTATAGCGGGATTTTAACATCGGACGAGTAACCCTGACGGTTATGAAATTTGCACTCAATCATAAAATGGTGTTCGTCTTTTTCGGCAATCACATCAATTTCATGGTTTACACAATGTCCTTTTACAATTACGCCCACTTGCGTTTTGTAACCTCTATGTTTTAAAAGTTCGCCAACAAATTGCTCAAACGGAAAACCGGAAGGTCCCAATTCCATAATGGCTTGTTTGAGTTTATAACGTGCTGCTGCCGGACGGGAATAATTTCTCAGCAATCGAAATGCAGTTTTGTAAATCTTCCGGGTGGACATTCCTTCAACCAGCATTTCGATTACTTCATTGGTAATTTCATCTGCCTGTTCGTTAGTTGCACCAGAACGCAGCAACGATTGTTTTAGCTTTCCTTTGTTGAACGGAGCTTTTTCGCCTGATGCCTTAATGATGTTTATATTTTCAGCGTTAATCTTCATCGTGAATTAGATTTGTTCGTTTTAAAATTTGAATAACCAATAGTGAAATCGAAGCAGATACGAAAACAATCAACCAGTCTTCCGCTTTCAGCGACTGAACATTCAATGCTTCACGAGCTGGAGGAATAAAAAATACGGAAACCACGACTAACCCGCTTGTAAGCAGTGCATACCAAACATATTTATTTTGGAATACTTCAGATTTTATAAAAGAAGTTTTGACCGATGCCATGTTGAACACATGGAACAACTGGCAAACAATAAGAGTAAAGAATAAAATGTTGTTGCAGAGTTTCGGGTCAAAGTGTTCGCCTGTATGCAAAACAAAATGGCTAAAGAATACTGCTCCCAATGTGCAAACGGAAATGATTGCCGCATAAATCCAAACAGCATACCACTGTTTTGTTTTTAACAGCGGTTCAGCCGGATTTCGGGGCTTGTGTTTCATAACATACGGACTGCCTTCGCTTACGCCCAAAGCAAGGGCGGGCAACACATCTGTTATTAGATTGATAAAAAGTATTTGCAGCGGAATTAATTGAAAATGCAGATTGGACAACGCAGCTAATGACACCACAAACAATTCGCTCATGTTGCAGGAAAGCAGGTAAATCACAAATTCCTGAACATTAGTAAAAATAACACGACCTTGCTTTATTGCATGAACTATGGACGAAAATTTATCGTCTTTCAATACCATGTCTGACACTTCCTGTGCCACTTGTGTTCCTCTCACTCCCATTGCGATGCCGATGTCTGATTTCTTCAAAGCAGGAGCATCATTTACACCATCACCTGTCATGCCAACGATGTTTCCTTTTTCCTGCAACACTCTTACCAAATCCAATTTATGAGCGGGTGTAACCCTTGCGAAAACAGAAGTGTCAGCCCAAAGATTTTTTTCCTGTTCGCTTAACTGTTCAAAGGGCTTCATGTTCTTGCCGATGACAGGTTGCGTGTTTTCGGATATATGAAGTTGGTTGGCTATATAATTTGCAGTGGCAGGATGGTCGCCTGTAATCATCACTACTTTAATACCTGCATCTTTACATTCATTGATTGCATCAAACACATCTTCGGCTGGCGGATCCATCATTCCGTATAGTCCGGCAAAAACCAAACTGTCTGTGAGTGCAACATCTTTTGAAGCAGTTTCTTTAAAAGCACCAGCAATAACTCTTAAACCGGATGATGCCAATTGTTCAGATTTGTCTTTCCATTGGTTTCTTGTTTCTTCATTCATCTCTTTAATTTCAGAACCGTTAAGAATATGACTGCACTGTTTGAGTATTTCTTCTGCTGCGCCTTTAGCACAAACTATAAAATCGTTTTGATTGCCGTGTAGCGTTGCCATCATTTTTGTTTCCGATGAAAACGGGACTTCATCTATTTTAGGAAACTGTTGACGCAACCGCTCAACATTCTCTCCTTTGTTGTGTGCATATTTCAGTAAGCCCGTTTCCAGCGGGTCGCCAATTTCTTTAATGTCGTTTTCTAAAATCTGAATGGATGCGGTGTTGCATAAAACAGCTATATGCTGAAGGAGTTGTTTATTCTTTTCAGAAGTTTCATCAGCAGGGATTAAATCTGTTACTTCTATTTTATTTTGAGTAAGTGTTCCTGTTTTATCGGTGCAAATAACGGTTGTGCCTCCTAAGGTTTCTACTGCCGAAAGTTTTTTTACGATGACATTATGCCTTGCCATTTTCATCATCCCTTGAGCCAATGCAAGGGTTGCCACAATGGGAAGTCCTTCGGGTATGGCTGCTACTGCAAGGGCAATGGCCGTTTCAAGCAATTCCACATAATCGCCATGCGTGAACATACCGACAATGAAAATCAGCACCACTAAAGCAACTGTTATGTAAATGAGTTTACGACTGAATACCTGTAACTTTTTTTCAAGTGGAGTGGCTGATTGCTCTGCTCCCTGCACGAGGTGTGCGATTTTGCCTAATTCGGTTTGCATACCTGTTGCAACCACAAGGGCAGTGGTGTTTCCGTTGGTAACGAAAGTGCCTTTGTGCAACATATTGGTGCGGTCAGCAAGTGGAATATCTCCCGAAAGTTCGCTTGCTGTTTTTTCAACAGGCATGGCTTCGCCCGTAAGCGATGCTTCATTTATGGAAAGTTGTGTAGCGGAAATAATTCTTGCATCTGCGGTAATCATCTCACCTGCTTCAACAAACAGCAAATCGCCCGGAACTAATTCTTCGGATGCTATTTCGGTCAGCTTACCATTTCTGAAAACTTTGGAAGGGACACTGACCATTTTTTTCAGCGCATTCATGGAGCGTTCCGCCTGCATTTCCATCCAAAAGCCAATGGTTGCATTAACAAGTATTACAAGCAGAATTGCCGTTGCATCCAAATATTCCTGAAACCAAAACGACATGGCGGCTGCAAACAACAACAAATACACCAAGAGGTTATTAAACTGCGACAGGACTATTTTTAAAGGGTGTTTTCCTTTATCGGATTGAATACTATTACTCCCGTATTTTTCAATACGCTTTGCAGCGTCAAGGGAGTTCAATCCTTGTTTTATATCACTGCCAAGTTCAGTGATAAGTTCTGTTACAGGAATTGTATGTGGGTTTACTGTTTTCATTAATCTATGTTTTCTAAAAATTCTACTTTACCATATTTTTTTATTTCTCTTTCCTTGACGATTTGATATATAACTGGCAAAACGATTAATACGAAAAGAGTAGAAGTTATTAGGCCAAAAACAAAAGGTATTGTAATAGGCTTCATGACATCACTACCTACACCTGTTGCCAAAAGAATAGGCATTAAACCAATCATATCGGCCATTACCGTCATCAGTTTAGGTCGTACACGCATTACGGCACCGGAAAACACGGCTTTCTCGACATCTTCGTTTGAGAGTTCAGCACTTTTCTTTTTTTCTACTGTATCTCTTATGGCTTCATTCATATAGACGAGCATCAATACACCAGTCTCTACCGCAATGCCGAATAAGGCAATAAAACCTACCGCAACAGCTACCGAAAAATTCACATCGAAAAAATACATTGAATATACCCCCCCGATTAATGCAATGGGAATACTTGAAAGGACAATCACCATTTCCTTAACCGAATGGAAAGTGAAATAGAGGACAAAAGCAATTATCAAAAGCGTAATGGGAATGATGATTTTTAAACGGTTCTCTGCTCGAACCTTATTTTCATATTGCCCACTCCATTCAATAAAATAGCCTTTGGGCAGCTTTTGAAAATCTGCATCAATACGTTTTTTAGCATCGCCAACTACGCTTCCCATATCCCTGCCACGCACATTGAACAGAACCGTTCCCCGCAGCATGGCATTTTCAGAATTTATCATTGGCGGGCCTTCCGAAATTTCAACATCCGCCACTGCTGACAATGGAATAACACCGTAACCCGATGTCTGCAAAGGCGTTCGTTTTATTTCTTCTATATCGCTTCTAAAATCCTGCGCTAAGCGTATGGAAACGCTGAAACGCTGCCTGCCTTCAATGGTATTGGTCAAAGGCATTCCTCCTAATGCCATTTCAATAAGCATATTCACTTCTTCAATAGAAAGATTATATCGGGCAATTTCTTCCCGATTAATTCTTATATCCAAATATTTCCCCCCTGTGAGTTGCTCTACATATAAATCTGCAAGCCCATCAATACCTTTCAATGATTTTTCAATTTGCCTTGAAAGGTTGTAGATAGTATCTAAGTTTTGCCCATAAATTTTCACACCAATATCTGTCCGGACACCTGTCGAAAGCATATTGATACGATTGATTATAGGCTGTGTCCAACCACTTGTAACACCAGGTATCTGCACTTTTTCGTTCAGTTCCGAAATCAGCTTTTCGGTGGTCATGCCTTTACGCCACTCCGATTGGGGTTTTAATACAACAATGCTTTCAATCATACTTACCGGAGCATTGTCGGTTGCAGTATAGGCACGACCTGCTTTGCCCAGAACATTTTCCACTTCGGGAACGGACATAATGAGCTTGTCCTGCACCTGCAAAATACGTTTGGCTTCGTTGTTGGAAACATCAGGAAGTGTAACGGGCATAAACAAAAGAGAACCTTCGTCTAACGGTGGCATAAATTCCGAACCCAAACGCACTACAAAAGGAATGCTACCCACCACGATTAAAGCAGCAATAGCAATTACCGTTTTTTTCCAATGCTGGCAAAGGCGCAAAACAGGGCTGTATATTTTTATAAAGAAATTTGCAACGGGGTTTCTGCTTTCAGGAATGAGCTTGCCTTTCATTAAAGAACGCAACAGCATTGGGACAACAAATAATGCTATAATGGCGGAGCCAATCATAGTAAAGGTTTTTGTCCATACCAAAGGCGAAAACATTTTCTTTTCCTGCCCTTCGAGAAACAATATGGGAGAGAATGAAATGAGCGTTACCAATATGGAAAAGAAAACGGCTCTTCCAACAGTGCGTGATGAGCGTTCAATGATTTTGATACGTTCTTCCTCACTCAATTCTTTTGTATTTCCTATTCTTTGCTTTTCCATTATTCTTCTGATTTTAAAACTGCTTTTACTAAACCTTTATAAGCGTTTTCAGTCATCACAATTCCCGCATCCACCAAATCGCCAATGGCTAAGGCAATACCGCCCAATGACATAATGTTGAGTGAAATGCCAAACATTTTCACGAACATAAAGCCAATCAGCACCGACAAGGGAATGGTAACAATGGCCACTACTGCGCTTCGCACATGGAAAAGAAAAATCAGCACCACTAATGAAACCACAATAATTTCTTCCCACAACGCCTCTTTCAATGTTGCAATGGCAGCTTCAATTAAATTGCTACGGTCGTAAGCAATTTTAATCTTCACTCCGGGAGGCAAACCTTTTTCCACATCGCCTAACCTTTCTTTTACACGGTCAATCACTTCTTTTGCATTTTCGCCATATCTGGCAACCACCACACCGCCCACTACTTCGCCTTCGCCGTTTTCTTCTACAATTCCCAATCGGATGTCGCTGCTCATTTGTACATCGGCAACATCTTTCAGCTTGATGGGAATGGATTTATTTGAGCCAACGGAAATTTCTTCTATATCCCGGATGTCTTTGATATAACCTAATCCTCTAATCATATAACCCATACGGTTCATTTCATAGATACTTCCTCCAACGTCACGATTGTTGGCTTTAAGGGCATTTGCCACATCCATTGCTGAAATGTTGTAGTAAATAAGTTTGTTGGGATTGACGCTCACCTGATATTGTTTTTGGAAACCTCCGAAAGAGGCCACCTCGCTCACACCTTCTACATTCTGCATTGCAAATTTTACATACCAGTCCTGCACTGCACGGAGTTCGCCCAAATCGTAACCATCGCCCTGAAGCGTGTACCAAAAAACATGACCCACGCCTGTTCCATCGGGACCGAGAGTGGGAGTTACCCCTTGTGGTAATGCTTTTTGAGCGAAGTTCAACCGCTCCAAAACACGGGTTCTTGCCCAATAGATTTCTGCATCGTCATTAAATACAACAAAGATGAAACTCATGCCAAACATAGATGCTGCACGAATGGCCTTAACGTTGGGAATACCCTGCAAGTTGGAAACCAAAGGGTAGGTAATCTGGTCTTCCATGATTTGGGGGTTACGTCCCATCCATTCGGTGTAAACGATGACCTGATTTTCGGAAAGGTCGGGGATGGCATCAACCGGTGTGGTCATTACCGACCATACGCCCCCAACCACAATCAGCAGTATGCCTATCCACACGAAAAAGCGGTTGTGCGTTGACCATGAAATAATTTTCTCTATCATGACAGTCTCCTTTTTAAAAGTTGGGAATTAATCGCTACTACTATCGTACTTACGCTCATCAATACCGCACCCATTGCTGGGCTTAAAACAAAATTTGGATAGAATATACCTGCTGCAAGTGGTATTGCCACCACGTTGTAGCCAACCGCCCATATCAGGTTCTGTATCATTTTCTTGTAGGTAAGTCTGCCAAAGTCAATCAGTTTGACCACATCCCTCGGGTCGCTGTCCACCAATATGATATCGGCTGTTTCGGCAGCCACGTCCGTACCGGAACCCACGGCAATTCCAACATCTGCCTGTGCCAGTGCAGGTGCATCATTTACACCATCACCAGTCATTGCTACGATTTCGCCTTTTGCCTGAAACTCCTTTACTTTCTCCTGCTTGTTATGCGGAAGCACATTGGCCAAATACCCGTCCATACCCAATTTTCCGGCTACGGCAGCAGCAATCCTGTCGTTGTCCCCGGTGAGCAGAAAGGACTTGATGCCCATTTTTTTGAGTTCCTCAATCGCCTGTGCCGAACCCTCACGGATGCTGTCTGCCAAAGTAATGATGCCGATTACCCTGTCATCAATGAGGACAAAGTTGACCGTTTCGGCTTCCTGATTGATTTCGCTTGGTATTTCCGGCAGGGAAAGGTGGTTTTCGGTGAAATAATTCGGGCCGCCAGCTACGATATTTTTGCCGTTCACGACACCTTTTACACCTATGCCCTGCATATAGCTAAAGTTTTCAGATTTCCATAAGGCAAGGCTCTTTTCTTTCAATGTAGCCATAATGCCTTTAGCAATATGGTGTTCCGAATTTTGCTGTACTGCGGCAGCATACTGGATAACCTCATCGGCATTATATTCATCCGTTAACGGTATAACCTTTTCTACTGCATGGGAACCTTTGGTGAGTGTACCAGTCTTATCAAAAATGACGGTGGAAAGTTTGCGGGTGGTTTCAAATGCCGTACGGTTGCGGATGAGCAGGCCATTGGTCGCCGAAAGCGTTGTGGAAATGGCGACCACCAACGGGATAGCCACGCCCAATGCGTGCGGGCAGGCCGTTACCATCACCGTCACCATTCTTTCAAGCGCAAAGGCAATATCTCCACTGCTTGCATACCAATAGGCAAATGTGCCTATGCCAACGGCAATGGCAATAAAGGTGAGCCATTTGGCAACTTTGTCCGCAAGGTTCTGTGTATTAGACTTGGTAGCCTGCGCTTCCTGCACAAGATTGATAACCCTGTTCAGGTAGCTGTCTTTTCC
Organism: uncultured Flavobacteriaceae bacterium; assembly: GCA_942492845.1. Taxonomy (GTDB): domain Bacteria; phylum Bacteroidota; class Bacteroidia; order Flavobacteriales; family Flavobacteriaceae; genus Flavobacterium. The sequence goes on from OW818646.1 coordinate 441,168, forward strand.
CACGGCTGTTACCTTGACTTTCAGCGCACCATCGCCATTGATAGAGCCTGCGATGACCTTTCCGTCTTTTTCCTTTTTTACGGGAACACTTTCTCCGGTAAGCATACTCTCGTTGATATACGAAAGCCCCTCCAGTACCAATCCATCGGCTGGAATTTTTTCACCCGGTTTTATGATAGCCGTTTCACCGCTTTGCAGGTCTTCGAGCTTTATCTTTACGGCTTCTCCGCCACGTTCCACGGTAACATCGTTGGGCAGCAAAGCCACCAATGACTGCAATGCCCGTGAAGCAGCCATTTGGGAACGCATTTCCAGCCAATGCCCTAACAGCATGATGTCAATAAGGGTTGCCAGTTCCCAAAAGAAGTCCATACCCTGCAAGCCAAATACAACGGCTACGGAATAGACATAGGCTACGGATATGGCAATGGCGACAAGGGTCATCATGCCTATGGCCTTGGCTTTTATCTCGCCAATCATTCCTTTTAGGAATGGCAAGCCTCCATAGCTATAAATCACCGTACCCAATGCCAGCAGCACATATTTATCGCCATTGAAAACAAGGGAGAAACCTAACCATTGCTGTATCATGTGCGACAGGAGCAGGATAGGGATTGTAATGACAAGGCTTATCCAAAAACGTGTGAGGAAATCGCCTGTATGATGTCCCTCATGTTTATTAAAGTTTTCATCAGCATGGCCATGTTGAGAATGCCCGGAATGCCCATGTTCTGATGTGTGTTCATGAGAAGCTGACGTACCGCCAACGTGAACCAATGCCATGCCACAAAGAGGGCATTTGCCTGGTTCGTCTTTTAGCACCTGCGGGTGCATAGGACACGTGTATTTTTTCATAACAAGGGATTTTAAAAGTTATGTTGCATTTAATTTTTTTACCATCTCATGGGACATTTCTTCAGCATAAGTACCATAGGCATCAACAAGTACCCCTTTGCTCTTACCGTCATTGGACGATATGGCATAAATCACGGCATTGTTATCAGGACTACTGTCGAGGCTTTCAAACCTATGAGTTTCCGTAACCGTAAAATCCTCCGGTTTTAGTTTCAGGCTCTTTGACGCACAGTAAAGGCAGTCCGGCAACAGACTAAAGTCCATACTGTACCCACGCTGTCTTAGGTCTTTAAGTGCCTGCACCATGTCATTGTACTGTACCATAGCTTTCAGACCTGTTATTTAATGGTTTCGACCGTACTGCCGCAGGTAAGCATCTGTGAGCCGTAATATGGATTTTTAACGGCATTCTCTTTACTTAGCCAATTGGCTCCCTTACCTCCATTGTACATAGGACAGTGCTGGTAATAAACGGGGGTGTCCTGTTTAGACACTTTAGCCAGTGTGTAGATGCTTCCCGAAAGTGCCGCAAAAGCACTTCTTTGTTTTGCAACGTCTTTTGATTTTGAAATGCTTTCCGCATTGGCCGTTAAGTCCTGCATTACTTTCATCCAAGCCGTATGTTCCTCTGCCGATAGCTTATTCATATCGACTGCTTTAAGGGATGTAGCCAATTCAGCGGCTTTGGCAGATGCGGTCGCTGCATCGGTTTTTATCAAAGCATCTTTCACTGAAAAGTAGTTGTCAAATACAGCCTTTAGCTGTGATTGGTTTTGGGCTGCATCTTTGTTAGCTGCCATTTGGCTATGGTCGTGATTGCCATGTCCGGCATTCATGTCCATTCCCGCCTCCTTGTTTTTGGCAACCGTCTTCACTGGTCTATCATACTGGCAGCAACCAGCCAGTTTAGCATATGCGTCATCCGGCGCACGGAACTTCTCACTGTCATAACCAGCCAAAGCGATACGTTTCAGGATTTCATCCTGATTTGTTTTGTCGCCGTCATAGGTGAGCGTAGCCATCTTGGTATCTTTGTTCCAGTCCACACTGGCTACCTTTTTTACGTTACCTGCTTTTTCGATGGTGGTTTTGCACATACCACAATTGCCATAAATCTTTACGGTTTCTGTTTTCGCATTCTTGATTTGTGCGAAGCCGTTTATTGATGATAGTAATACGGCGATTACCATCACTATTTTTGATAATGATTTCATAATAATTACATTTTGAGAAACGGGGGATTGATAAGCCCATTTCTGTTTTAAATTTTAAATAAATGATACAAATAGGGGATTTGCAAAAGCCGGAACAGCTTTTGACAAGGCACACCTATGGCTGTCAAGCCATAGTTTTAGCTTATTTTAGGCGGTAGCCAGAGAGCGTAAAAGCCAGAAGAATAATAGGCTTGTTCAAAAGAAAACTCCCGTTTTTTTATTATGGCTAATTGAGTGTTTGCCACTACCTCCATAATGCCTACAAGATTAGGCGAAGTTTGCGGTGAAACGCACCGGCAGGAACTGTGCTTGCATTTGCCCCCACAATCTTTACCGTGCTTGCATTTCGCGCAAGGCTTCCCATTGCAGCAGGCCTTATGATCAGGTTTTGCCGATTGTTTCTTGGAGCAGGATGATGAATGTGTCGTTTTGGACGAGTGTTCCGTCTTAACTGACCCTTTGGAACAGGCAAGCCCTTGTGTGGGAACAAGGAAAAGCCCCAAACAAAACAAGAGAGTTATGCCTATATGTGTTCTAAAGTACTTCAATACAACAAATTTACAAATAAGTTAATCTTTCTGATAGATTTCTTTATCTTTTTTTGATATTCGATGTAAAAAATTCAATTAAGCTTCATTCTTCCTGCTATATACAGGTTTTAGTAAGGTCTACTGAGGCAAAGGTTCTATTTTAAAGCCGGCCCTTTGAACCGTCTGCATCACCTGCTCCTGAGATATACCCTCGGATTTAACTGTCAGCACCTTGTCTTTATTTTGCGTATCAACTTCCCAGTGGCAGACACCTTCAGCATCATTCAAAAATGGAGTTACCTTCGCCACACATCCCCCGCAGTTGATATTTGTCTTAAATAGAAATTCCTTGTTGTCCATCGGTTATAATTTATAGATTATCTTGTCCCACAAATTTCAGCACTTAATCACGCCTCATCATTGTGAAAATTCTTCTTTGATTTGTGACATTTAATGTTTTATTTTTTCAGCTTTAGGCGTAAGCTGTTAGACACCACGCTTACGCTGCTGAGCGCCATCGCAGCTCCTGCGACCATAGGATCCAGCAGGAAACCGTTCACCGGGTATAAAATCCCAGCTGCTATAGGGATGCCGATCAAGTTGTATATAAATGCCCAAAACAGGTTTTGCCTAATTGTAGCTACGATCTTTTCTGACAAACGTATGGCCTGTGGTATCCTTGTGAGGTCTGACGAAATGATGGTCATCTTGGCTACGTCCATTGCGATGTCTGCACCTTTGCCCATCGCGATACTTATATCGGCTGTCGCAAGTGCAGCGCTGTCATTGATACCATCGCCCACCATTGCCACTACCTTTCCTTTACCTTGCAGTTCTTTGATAAAATCGGCTTTCTGCTGTGGCAATACCTCGGCCTTGTAATACCGTAGGCCGGTTTGTTCTGAGATTGACCTGGCCGTAGCGTGGTTATCGCCCGTCAACATGTAAAGCTCAATTCCCATTCCCTGCATCTGTCGGACGGCCATGGCAGAAGTTTCTTTAACCTTATCCGATATGCCGATTACACATAAGGCTTGTCTGCTATCGGCAAACCATATAACCGTAACCGATAGTTTATCCCATTCCTCAGCTTGCTTTTGCAGGCTCACATCAATACGGATATTATTTTCTTCTAACAGCCTTTTACTGCCTGCAAAGTAGTTTTCGTTATTGTGCCGGGCATTTAGCCCCTTACCTGTTATGCTTTCAAAGTTGGATAAAGGAATCGTTGGAAGATCACCAAAGTGGTTAACCACTGCTCCTGCCAAAGGATGCTCGGAGCGCTTTTCCATGCTCAAAAGGACATTTTTTGATGTATCATCATTATCCAGCCACACAATGTTCATAACAAGTGGCTTTCCTTCTGTAATAGTCCCCGTTTTGTCAAGTACCACGGCAGTAACTCGTTTCGCCAACTCAAGGCTTTCGGCATCTTTTATAAGTATCCCATTCTCTGCGCCTTTACCAACACCAACCATAATGGCAGTGGGAGTCGCCAACCCCAATGCGCAGGGGCAGGCTATTATAAGAACGGTAATAGCTGCCTGTAACCCCTGTACTATGCCGTTTTCACCACCTAACACCCACCATAGCATAAAGGTAACGGTTGCAATACCCATCACCGCGGGAACAAAAATGCCTGCAATTTTATCCACCAGTTTCTGCACGGGTGCTTTGCTGCCTTGGGCATCCTGCACCATTTTTATTATGTGTGCAAGCATGGTTTCTTTCCCTACGTTTATCGCCTTGAACTCAAAAGCGCCCCGTTGGTTAATCGTACCTGCGAATACCTTTTCGGCTATCTTTTTGGCTACCGGTATAGGCTCTCCGCTTAACATACTTTCGTCCACATACGACGTTCCCGAGGTCACTATACCATCCACCGCTATCTTTTCGCCCGGTTTCACCTGTATGACATCGCCAGGGATTACCTGGTCAAGAGGAGTCTGCCGAAGCGATCCATCTGCGAGCACTACCGTAACAGTTTTTGGCTGTAGGCCCATCAGCTTCCTGATGGCCGAGGAGGTGCTTCCTTTAGCCCTTTCTTCCAAAAGCTTACCAAGCAGGATAAATGCGATGACAACCGCTGCTGCTTCAAAATAGACGTGCGCATGCAAGCCTCTCTTGTGCCAAAAGGCCGGAAATAACATATTGAAAACACTGAACAGGTAAGCAATGCCGGTGCTGAGCGCTACCAATGTATCCATATTGGCAGAGCGGTATTTTGCCTGCTTCCATGCATTGATGAAAAAGTCCCTACCCAGCCAAATTACGACAGGAGTAGAAAATACCCACATCATCTCATTCGCATAGGGCATATCCATAGCGAACATCCCTAGTACTACTACGGGTAACGAGAAAAGGACAGCCCAGAAAGCTTTTTTCTTAAGTTGTGTATACTTTTGGGCATAAATCGCTTCTAATGCCTCCTGCCTTTGTTCCTCATCTTCCAGCAATAGGTCGTAACCCACAGACTGCACCGCCTTTTGCAGTTGGATGACATCTGTTCTGCCGGGTTCAAATTCGACTGTCAAATTTCCCGTAGCATAGTTCACTGAAGCGCTCTTGACACCCGGTTGAAAGTTAACGATACTTTCAGCGCTTGCCGCGCAGGAAGCGCAAGTCATACCCAGAACAGGGAACACCTGTTTTATAGTATAAAGGTCATTTGCTGCCATATTTTGCTTGGTTTAATTACCCTGCAAATTTGGCTACGGCATCCTTGTCGTTTATTGTGGAATTCTTTAATTGATTTGTAACTTTTATAAACTATCCAGGGGCCTTCTTTTCTCTTCCTTTACCTGTTTGAAATGGCTCGGCGTGAGTCCGGTCACTTTTTTAAACTGGTTGCTCAGGTATCCAACGCTGGAGTAATTCAGGCGGAAGGCAATCTCACTCAATGACAATTCGTCGTACACCAGGAGTTCCTTTACCTTTTCTATTCTCTGCGCAATGTAGTACTTCTCGATTGTAGTGCCCTCCACTTCTGAAAAAAGACTGGATAAGTAATTGTAGTCGTGATTCAGCTCATCCTTAAGCACATCTGACAAATTGGTCTTCAATTCACCCTGGTGGTAGTGCACCAAATGGATTATTGTGTTTTTTATTTTTTCAATAATCTTGCCCTTTTTGTCATCTATAAGGGCAAATCCTAGGGAGATCAGGATATCTTTCAGCTTTTCCCTTTCCGTGACTGAAAGCTCATTTTCCAATGCAGCTTCGCCCAATCGTACATATTTTGTCTTCAGGCCAAGTTTACCGAGTTCGTTTTCTACCACCATGATACAGCGGTTGCAAACCATATTTTTTATATATAATGTTGTCATTGGCACTCCTAATTTACCTGCAAAATTACGATTTTAAGGTTTTAATTTACGTAGTTAAGATGCCAGCGCCAGTTTGTTGACGCATTTCTAATTTGCATTTGATTATTATGATTACTCAGATGGCAGTCATAAAATATACAATTATGAAATACCAATGGACAAGAATTGGTTTCAAACTTTTATAGTTTTAAAAATCTACAATACCACTAAAAAGAAGTATAGAAAATTGTTTACTCCACTGAAAGGAAAAGAATACACATATGAATTAGAATATGCCGGAGGGCAAATGCTGCAAATCCAAAAAAAATTATGGGAGCGCAATGATTTTCGTTATCCACGTTGGAAACCAGTTCTTTTAGGGCTGGTTTTTTTGGGGCATCCGACACCGCTGCGCTTTCCGTTACAATCTTCAAGGGAGGATTTTCACTACAATCACTGATGCTTTACTATTCCTTTGAGCGCATATCATCATAAAATTCCTTTAAATGCCAATACGAAGGGCACTTGTCATAGGGTCTTTAAAGCTGGCAATTGAAGTATAACAGCTATTAAGGAATTTCTGGGTGTCACTGATTTTAGCCCAAGGCTTCCAGTCAACAGCAACCGGCGGCGGGTTTTTCTCAAAATATTTTTTTATCTCATCTGGATTCATGCCGCAAAGTAAAAACAGTTTTCATGTCAGTTACGACGTAATAACACTAAAGGTCAATTAACGCCATCCAATTCCACATCTGCAAAAGGTATTGAAACACTACGTAATTTCATTTTTACATATGAAAACGATTGGTGAACGATGGACAATAATGTAACTAAAGACGACCTGCGCCAATTTGGGCTACTGCTCCTTGAACAGATCGGGCAGCTATTAGCGCAAGGTGAAAGAACAGAAAATGCCGGAACAGACTTTGAATGGTTAAAGGGAAGGGTAGTGCGAAAGCTTTTGGACATTTCTGCCGGCTCCTTGCAAAACTTGCGTATCAGTGGAAAGATTCGCTACAAAAAAGTCTTGGGTTCCTACTACTACAATAAGTCTGACCTTCTGAAACTTTTCGGGGAAAATTAAATATGGAACTGGCAAATCTTCTAAAATATCTTTCAATATTTGAAAAGGACAACAGGCTTAATGTTTGGCATTTTGCATTGCTTACCGCCATATTGTATTTAGGTTACAGGCAGGGCGAGAGCGGTATAATTAAAGTGAGCCGGAGTAAATTGATGAGCCTGTCACACATCCACACAATTCCCACTTACCATAAATACTTTAAGGAACTTCAAGTTATGGGATATATCGACTATCGTCCTTCATATCATCCAGGGTATCGAAGTGAAGTAATACTGAAAATAGCCCAATAATCGACTTGTTTCCGCTTTATATCGCGGAAATAAAGGAACTTATCAGCTCGTTATTAATAGAGGCAAGCAATCTTATTTGCCGGTTTGTCATTGGCTGATTAATGAGGATGAAAAATGTTGCAAAATTTTCCAGTTCCTCTGTAAGTTCGGGGAGCAATCCCAAGCCTGCCTGCCGGCGTTGCTGCAAGCAACGTTCATCGTAACCATTGCCAGGCAGCAATCTTTTTTTTGTATAAACTATACTCGCTGCCGAAACAAAATAATCTTCCATTCTACTAATTTTACCGTAAGGTTCATTCGCGCCGTCCGCAATTTACAAGCAACTCTCCAAATGCACTGCTATTTGTTTGAATACTTGCCGGTAGTAGGAATTGCTTTCGACAACATGCCTTTCTTTTTTTGCTATATTAGCTAAACTTTTGTTAATATAGCGCGCCTCAAATCAAATTTAAAACGAAATCGCTTAATGAACTTTATCGAGAGAATTAATATTGTAAATTATAAATGCTTTAAAGGACTTTTTCCGTTGGAATTATCAAACGGTATAAATATCATTGTCGGGAACAATGAAGCCGGAAAATCTACAATTCTTGAAGCTATTCATTTGGCATTATCAGGATTGCTTTGCGGACGTTATCTTAAGAACGAACTTTCACAATACTTATTTAATAAGGACGTCGAAATCGATTACCTTGCCAGTCTTAAAACTGCTGCCCCACAGAAGCCGCCCGAGATCGTGATTGAGATTTTTTTTTGTGGTGACCCACTCCCCCTCTTCGAAGGTGATGCTAACATTCAGCGAAAAAAGGGATGCGGAATAAGTTTTAAAATAGAGTTCGACCACGATTATATTGATGATTATAACGAGTTAATTCTCGGCGATGTCATGACTATTCCGATTGAATTCTATAAGATGACGTGGACGACTTTTGCGCGGGATACAGTATCGATCAGGACGCTTCCTGTAAAGTCAGTAATGATAGATTCCTCCGGAACAAGATTTCAAAATGGGTCGGATGTTTATATTTCCAAAATTATCAAGGACGACCTGATTGAAAAGGAAATCGTAGACTTATCCCAAGCCTATCGGAAAATGAAGGAGACGTTTATGTCGGACAAATCTGTTGCGGCAATCAATACAAAAATTACCGGCAAAGCCGATATATCGACAAAGACCGTTCATATTTCAGTTGATTTGTCAGCAAAAAATTCATGGGAAACATCGCTAATGACTTATCTCGAAGGCATACCATTCCATCAGATAGGAAAGGGCGAGCAATGCCTGATCAAAACCAACTTGGCTCTTGCCCACAAAAAAGCGAAAGAGTCAAACCTCATTTTAATAGAGGAACCGGAAAACCACCTATCTCATACAAAACTGAATCAGTTCATTAAAAGTATCCAGCAAAAATGTGAGGGCAAGCAGATTATTGTCAGTACGCATAGTAGCTTTGTTGCAAACAAGTTGAGTTTAAAAAATCTGATATTGCTTCATAATAGAAAGGAAATCCGCTTGACGGCGTTGAAGTCTGACACATACGATTTTTTCGAAAAATTGCCTGGCTACGAAACTTTACGCATGATACTCTCAAAGAAAGCGCTATTGGTTGAAGGCCCGTCTGACGAACTTGTATTTCAGCGTGCATACAAAGACAGCCATGCCAATACATTGCCAATAGAAAACGAAATAGACATTATTTCAGTAGGCACTTCTTTTAAAAGATTTCTGGAAATAGCGGAACTGGTTCAAAAGCCTGTCGCGGTTTTGACCGACAATGACAAAGATTACGCAACAAAAATCACGAAAAAGTACAAAGATTATGCGGGATCAATGACCATTAAAATCTTTGCCGATTCTGATAATAGCCTTAACACATTGGAACCGCAAATCGTCAGGGCCAATGCAGGCAATTTGTCAAACCTCTGCGACATATTGGGCATCAGTGCGACTATATATAAGACTGAGGAGGCAATCAGTGAATATATGCAGGACAATAAAACCGAATGCGCGATGAAAATATTCAACTCGGCAAAATCAATCACCTATCCGAAGTACATTTTGGATGCAATAGCCTGGTGTAATGAACAATAAGCTTGTCATTGCAGCAGCAGGATCGGGAAAGACAACCGCAATCGTAAAGGAGGCTTTAAAGATCAAAGACAAACAGGTCCTGATCACGACGTATACGGAATACAACGAGGAAGAAATTCGCAGCAAAATTATTCAACTGAACAAGTATGTTCCCAGCAATATAAAAATACAAACGTGGTTTTCGTTTCTAATTCAGCATGGCGTAAAGCCCTATCAGGGAACCTTTAATGAAGTAATGTTCACGCAATCGGTCAGAGGATTAGATCTGGTAAATCAAAGATCTGGAGCAAAATTCGATAAGCAGGGAAAGCGTGTAGTCTCAAACGGACATCCGTTATTCTGGGGTGAGCACGAAAATTTTATAAAGCATTACTTCACGGGTGGCGGGAGAATCTACTCCGATAAACTTGCCAAATTCGTCGTAAACGCTGATGCAGCTTTGAAAGGCGAAATCATAGACCGCATAAGGAGGATTTACCCCCATATTTTTATAGATGAGGTACAAGATCTGGCAGGTTACGATCTGGAAATTATAAAACTTCTTTTTAAATCCGCGAGTACTATCACGCTTGTAGGCGATCCGCGACAGGTAACTTACTTGACACACCACGAAGCAAAATACAAAAAGTATGCTGACGGGAAAATAAAAGAATTTTTGCAGACTGAATGCAAAAAGTTAATTAATGGGAACATTGATGAAACAACACTTGCCGCATCACACCGGAACAACCAGCTTATTTGCGACTACTCATCAAAACTTTATCCACAATACGCTGCAACATCAGCTTGCGACTGTCAGTCCTGCCGCAGCGGTGAGAGTGACCATACTGGCATTTATTTAATAAACGAAGCTGACGCAAGATCATATTTAGAGGAATTTGATCCTGTGCAATTACGGTGGAGTATTACTGTAAAAGCGGATCTGGATTTTGCAGTTGCAAACTTTGGGACTTCAAAAGGCAAGACATTCGATCGTGTTTTAATTTATCCTACCTCTGATATGAAAAAATGGATAGAGAATAACAGTTCTGCCTTAAAAGATGAAGCGAGGGCAAAATTATATGTTGGAATAACGCGAGCCCGTTTCAGCGTTGGAATTGTTGGAGCTTTCAAGACAGCTATTCCTGGTACTAAAACTTACACTTCCAAACCTAAGCTATAATCTCTATTAAATAATTAAGCCTTAAGATTTATCTTAAGGCTTAATTATTATGCACTTTGAATGGTGAGGAATTTCATTTTCATTTCCTGAAGTTCATTCTCTAATTTATGAATGGCCTCCCACGTTACTTCAGGCTTGCTTGCTTTTTCAACGGCAAATTTATGCCTTAGTCCCTGCATCTCTCGTGATATACTCTGTTTCTCAGTGATAGCATACTCTTCCGTTTGCTGAATGGAATGATGGCCGAGCATTTCCTTCACAACATGTATCGGAACATTGTTGCCGAGGGTTACTGTACTTGCAAACGTTCTACGCGCTTTGTGCGTGTTCAATTCGCAGTTGATGCCGCATAAGTCTGCGATTTCTTTCAGATAGGCGTTCATCTTTTGATTTGATTTGACTGGTAGCACAGCACCGCGCTTTTCACTGAGTGGATGACCTTTGTAACGCGACATGATTTCCAAAGCTTGTGGCAGCAGTGGGACATTGGTTTCTGAACCGGTTTTCTGCCTTTCAGTCATAATCCATGGCTCACCATCAATGCCAGTTTTAATGTCTGATGCTTTTAGGTTAAATACATCAATATAAGCTAAGCCCGTATAACATTGGAATACAAAAATATCGCGTACTAATTCAAGTCTTGGTGTAGAAAAACTATGCCTCTCGATTTTTAGGAGTTCTTCCCTACTTAAAGGCTTTTTATTGGTCTTCGTCTTTTTCCCCTTGAAAAGTTTAAAAGGGTCAACCGTTATAATTTCCTTTGCAATTGCCCGCAATACTATCTTTTTAAAATTCGATATATATTTCAACGTAGTATTATTACAGCATCCTTTGACCGTTTTAAGGTAGAATTCATAATCTTTAACAAACTGGAAATTCAGTTCCCTAAACTCCAGATCATCTACCCTGTACTTAAACTTTATAAAATCCCTGACGTGAGATTTAGCGGTAACAAAACGTTCAAGTGTTCCTGCTGAATACTCTTTTGGTACAAGGGCTTTGACTTCGTCGTTATGAAGTTGGAATTCTTCCAGAACCTTTGCCCTGGAAGCAACCTTTCCCTTGACATAATCGATAAGCTTTTGTGCAGTGATTGTTTCCTCGGCATAGATAAGATCAGCTTTTCTCTTATTTACTTTGACGGTTATTGCATCAAGCACATTGTTTAAGACGCGTGCATCTTCCTTGCTCCCGGTTGCACGTTCTGTTTTTTGATCCCACCTGGTTAAATCCCAGGTACATTTAATAGATGTTTCTTTAGGAATACCGTCAACGGTAATTCTCAAATAAATAGACCTGATATTGGTCTTTCTTCGCGGAGTCCTCAAAAAGAAGGTTAATCCAAAACTGCTTTCCAACATAATTCAAACATTTAAAGTTAATAAAGGTCGAACTGTTGTACTTAAAAATCAAGTCGTTAACGTGCTTTACATCTTGCTAATCAATGAGTTACAAGGATTTTGTGGCGCACTTTTTTTTTCGGGCCTCTGCGCCACGAATGCACCACAAAAATTTTGTGCATTTTTGCAAATTTTGTGTATTTGCAAGCTAAAAATAAAAAACCCGCAAATTGTTAACTTGCAGGTTTTTAGCTATTTAAGATATTTTTGACTCATAATTGAGTCCTTTTTCGCAGAGAGGAAGGGATTCGAACCCTCGATACCCTTGTGGAGTATACACACTTTCCAGGCGTGCGCCTTCGACCACTCGGCCACCTCTCTATGGTATTGCGGGTGCAAAAATAGGATTTAAAACCAATATTAAAAAATTATTATGATAATTCTCCACGCAATGACGATTCGAACAGCATTTTGAATTCGGATGCCGATACATCCTGCCCCAGCAGGTACATCATTTTGGTTATGGCAGCCTCGGTAGTAATATCGGCGCCCGAAATGATGCCTATTTCCTTGAGCGTCGTACTGGTTTCGTAATGCCCCATGTTTACGCTGCCCCCGGAGCATTGCGTTACATTAACGATGTGTACCCCATTCTGGATGGCTTTTTGCAGGATCGATATAAAGTAAATGTCGGTGGGCGCGTTGCCGGAGCCATAGGTTTCCAGCACCACACCCTTAAGGCCCGGTGTGTTGAGGATGGATGACAGCACCTGCTCATTGATGCCGGGGAACATTTTTATGATGACTACATTATCATCAAAGTGTTTGTGTACCTTCAGTTCCTTTTCGGGCTGGTGCGGCCACAGCAGTTCTTTAGTCACTTTAAGGTGTACGCCCGACTCTACCAATGCAGGGTAATTGGGCGACATGAACGCATTGAAATGCTCTGCGCTTATCTTGGTCGTGCGGTTGCCCCTGTACAGCTTGTATTCGAAATACAGGCATACTTCCTGTATAACCGAATGGTTCCTGTTGCGCAGTGAGGCGATCTGTATGGCGGTAATGAGGTTTTCCTTGGCATCGGTGCGCAGGTCGCCTATAGGGAGCTGCGAACCCGTAAACACCACGGGTTTACCAACATTTTCGAGCATAAAGCTCAGGGCCGATGCCGAGTAGCTCATGGTATCGGAGCCGTGGAGTATGACAAAACCGTCAAACTGGTCGTAATTTTCGTCGATCAGCGTGGCCAGCTTCACCCATTTGTCGGTATTCATGTTGGAGGAGTCAATGGGCGTATCGAACGATACCGACTGTATGTTGCAGTCCAGCTGTTTCAGTTCGGGGATGCGGTCCAGCAATTTTTTGAAGTCGAACACCTTCAGGGCTCCGGTCTCAAAATCCTTTACCATTCCTATCGTGCCCCCGGTATAAATGAGCAGGATCGAGGGCTTAGACATTCTGGTACTTCATTTTGTTGACTACCGGGTTGGCATACATGGCCAGGAAGCCCTCGCGCATGATCTTGTTTTCGATGTCTATGCGCATCTCAAGCCGCCTTTCGAAAAGCTGCTTTTCCTTTTCGGTATACTGGGCGGCAAACTGCGCGGTATTGTGCAGCAGGTCGTATGCAATGTAGTTGGTAGGCCATAGCTTGTAGCTGTTCACGATAGAGTCGTCTATTACCTGTGCCAGCGCCTGTATCTGCTTGTTCTGGTTGTCGTGTTCGGCCTTTATCCGGTCGAGTTCGGTGTCAAGCACCTCCCCCACTTCGATATGGATGCGCTTTTTCTGGCCCATGATGCCACTGATGAGCGTCATGAAATCCTCATTGCGTTCCTTAATGTATATTTCGTCGTTGGCTTCGGCCATGAGCCTTGGCATTTTGAGCATGTCGGTAGGGTCATATTCGTAGGATATGGCGACCGGCACGATCCTGATTTTCTTAAAGTAATCCATGAGGTTTTCCTCGTCCGATGCCATTGCCAACATTTTCAGCACACCCTGCTGCGTGGTGTCGTTGCCGTCTTTGGTGCGGCCTTCGCGCTGGGCGATCCATACCGACCGGTTTTCGCGGCTCAGGAGCTGGAGCACATATTCGGACATCAGTTTGGAGCTTTGCAGGAGTTCGCGCGGCGAAAGGCTGCGCTGCACCAGGAAGTTTCGGTTGAGCCTGGAAAGCGTATGCAAAAACGCCTTTTGCACCAGGTTGTCGCCTATGGCCGATGCCGTCATGATAAGCTCATGGTCGTACAGGCTCACGTTGATGAGCGACGTGTCGAGTATGATGTCGCGGTGGTTGGATATATATAGGTATGGGGTACGCTTGCCGAGTTTTTCGAAGCCCGAAGTGGTAAGCCCTTCCGAACTCTTTTTGAGCACCATCTGGATGGCCTGGTAAATGAAATTGATCTGGAAATCCCTTATAGAATGGGTTTTCTTTAATTGCTCTGCCCATTCGGCCTCTTCCGCATCGGGAAACGTGAAGCTCATGAGCGCCTTCATCATAGGATGGGTGGCTACACTGCGTATAGCTTCATTAACCTCCGTATCATAGTAAGGCCTTATTGTATCAAATTTCGACATGTACTTCTTAAAGGGTTAAAACAATTCACAAATGAACAAAAAATTATTGACTTTAAAGCGAAATTCTTTGTTAAATGCCGTAGACATCTTTAGAATTTGCGGTCGTTACGGCAGCAATTTCGGCTACCGAAACGCCATAGATCACAGCCAGTTTTTCGGCTACTAATTTTGTATAGGCGCTCTCGTTGCGCTTGCCGCGAAAAGGCACTGGTGCAAGGTAGGGCGAGTCGGTTTCCAGCACGATATGCTGCAGGCCGATGTCGTTAAGGAACTGGTCGATCTTTCCGTTCTTAAACGTTGCCACACCGCCTATGCCCAGCTTCATGTTGTAGCCAATAGCCTTTTGCGCCTGCTCAAAGTCGCCCGTAAAACAATGGAAGATACCGTACAGCCCCTCCCCTTTTTCGGACTCCAGTACCTCGAACACCTCATCAAAGGCATCGCGGCAGTGGATGTTTATAGGGAGCTTATATTGTTTGGCCAATTGTATCTGGTGTTTAAAAGCGTGCTGCTGTTCGGCCAGGCGGGTCTTGTCCCAAAACAGGTCGATGCCTATTTCGCCCACGGCATAAAATTTATGCGCTGCCAATTGCTGCTCCACATGGGCCAGTTCGTCAAGGTAATTCTCCTTAACATAGGTAGGGTGCAGCCCCATCATCAGGAAGATGTTCTCGGGGTATTGCTTTTCCAGATGGTACATCTGCTGCGTATATCCGGAGTCGATCGAGGGTACAAAGAACCGCTTTACGCCGGCATCGAGGGCACGCTGCATCATGGCATCGCGGTCGTGTTCATATTCCTCGCTGTATAAGTGGGTATGGGTATCGGTAAGTATCATGGTATACGTATTGGGGCGCTAAATTACGAACCTATTGCGGAACCACAAGTGGTTTTAATTTTTACCACAAAGTCCACCATGTATTACACGGGGTTCACAAAGCTGTGTGCAGAAGCGCACAAAGCGAAGCGTTAGCCTTGTGTCCTTCCGCACTATCAGGCCTGGCTTGTGTCCTTTGTAAAAAATCATTGTGGTCCTTATGGTAAAACGGACAAATGCGGTATCATCGAAAACTATGCAACTCCACTTGAAAGCAAACTTCGTATAGTTGCTTTTACCACAAAGGCCACCATGTATTACACAGGGTTCACTAAGCTGTGTGCAGAAGCTCACAAAGTGAAGCGTTAACCTTGTGTCCTTCCGCACTAACAGGACTGGCTTGTGTCCTTTGTGAAAAATCGTTGTGGCCCTTGTGGTAAACAGACAAATGCAGTATCATCGAAAATTATGAAACTCCGCTTGAAAGCAAACTTCGGGTAGTTGTTTTACCACAAAGGCCACCATGTATTACACGGGGTTCACAAAGCTGTGTGCAGAAGCGCACAAAGCGAAGCGTAACCCTTTGTGTCCTCCTCCACTAACTGACTTGACTTGTGCCCCTCGTGAAAAATCGTTGTGCCCCTTGTGGTAAAAAAACACAGCCCTTACTTAACTTTTACTATTTTTGGCCTATGGATAATTTGTACAACACACTCAAAAAAGCCGGCTACAAACGCGTAAAGTTTAAGATTTCGAAAACCCAGCACCTGCTCATCAGGGCAAAGATCAATGGCATCGAGGGAAAATTCATATTGGATACCGGCGCCTCCAACAGCTGTGTCGATTTCCAGGGCATTGCGCACTTCCAGTTATCTGCTTCAGATTCTGATACGAAAGCCGCGGGTGCGGGGGGTATAGGGATGCTTACGCAGACCTCTGTAAAAAACAAGCTGGCATTGGGCCGCTGGTCTACCAAAAACCTGGGGCTGGTGATATTCGACATGTCGCACGTAAATGAAGCGCTGCGGCAGTATAAGGCGAAGCCCGTGCATGGCATCATCGGGGCCGACATACTGATGAAAGGCAAGGCGATAATCGATTATCACAACCATTGCTTTTACCTTAAATAAAGAGGTAAAATCTTACATTATACGAAATGTGCATCTTAACAAAAAAATATGACAACTATTTGTTTTCATTGTTAAGATTTTACTATCATTGCACCACTAACAAAACCCACTTTAATTTATCACACAATGAAAAAAGTATTTTTATTTACCTGCCTTTCTGCACTGGCGCTTTCTTTCAATTCATGTTCTGATGACGATTCTTCATCAAACGGAGGCGAACCGGGAGGCACTGTGTCATTCAAGGTAGATGGCGTTCAGAAAACCTTCAACACTGTAACAGTTAACGAAGATTCTGAAACGTTTGAAGGAGAAACCTACACATGGTATGAAGTTACTGCTTCTGCTGACGGAAACGCTACTGAAATGATCTATTTCGAAGTTGAAAAAGGATACAACGGAGCGGACAGCTTTGATAACTTTGATTACACTTCTGCCACCCAGGTGTACAGCATGGATTGGGATAATTTCTCATCTAACACAACAACTAACAGCTCCCAAAAGCTTAAAGGAAGCTTTACCGGCACCGTTAGCCGTTGGAACAACGAGACACAAACAAGCATGGATAAAGAAATTACAACCGGTACATTCGATATCAACCTGTAGTAGCTGCCATACAGTTTAAAAGGAACCTCCGATTTTCGGGGGTTTTTTTGTGCTGAAAAATCACAGGGCTGTTCCTTCAGGGGCACAGATAGCGCCATCATCTTAACGTTGGAAATAAAAGTGCCTATAACTATTATTTTTACTATTTTTGACTAAAAACCAACCTCTTATGCAAATAAAATTACCTTACTTCATTACTCTGCTGCCCCTGCTTGTCATGGCACAAACACCCATCACCACTTCCGGCACGCAGTATACTCCGCAACAGCTGATAACCGATGTGCTTCTGGCAGGCACGGGCATAACCGCGACCAATATCAGTTCCTCAACCGGCACAAACTTTGGCAGTGTTAACGGGCTGGGGTATTTTACAAACGGTGGCGGCGCATTTCCTTTAGAAAACGGCATCATACTGTCTACTGGCGATGTTTCCCTGGCACCGGGCCCTAATGCCAATGTACAAAGCGCAGGAGCCAATGGCTGGCAAGGCGATGGCGATGTGCTTGCCGTAATGGAGCAGGTAGGCACGGGAACTATAACTGCCATGAATGCTACGAAACTCGAATTTGATTTTACAGCAGTTTCCGGACAGATTGAAATTGATTACGTTTTTGCGGCAGAGGAATATGGCATGTACCAATGCGTTTATTCGGACGCCTTTACCATCCTGCTTACCGATATTTCGACAGGTGCGTCGGAAAACATAGCTGTGATTCCGGGGACGACACTTCCTGTAAACGTGATGACGGTGCGTAACAATGCTTACAATAACCTGTGCCCATCGATGAACCCGCAATACTTTGCTGAATATAATACGCAGGGCAGTACCCCGACGGCAACTAATTTCAATGGCCGTACCGTACAGATGACAGCCTACGCAAACCTTATACCGGGGCACATGTACCACCTGAAGTTTGCCATTGCCGACAGGAATGACACCGTGTTCGACTCAGCTTTATTTATTGAAAGCATCAATGTGTCAGGTGAAAACTATGTAACGTTTGCGGGAACGCCCGATACACAATACGCCTGCGATTTAAATCTGGATGGCATTACCGCTTTCAACCTGTCCGAAAATAACAGTGAGGTACTGGATGGCCAAAATCCTGAAGACTTTACCATTGCTTATTTTGAAACCATGCTGGATGCCGAAAACAATGTAAACGCTATAAATAACCCAACTGAGTATACCAATATCATTGCGTATTCCCAAACCATCTATGCAAGGCTGTCGAGCAATTTCTATGAATCGCACGATGTAGTATCTTTCGATATCGTGGCCGCACCACAGCCATTTGCAGGTACAGCTGGGCCTGTTGTTGTCTTTGACAATAACGACGACGATATTGACGGATCGGCTTTGGTTGACCTGACCATCCAGGAAGCGGCAATCCTGGACGGCCTGGATCCGGAGTCTTTTGAAATCACCTATTATACTTCCGAAATCAATGCAGAGACCGGAGCCCCTTCGATATCTGCGCCCGAAGCCTATTTTACAGCTTCTGCGACGCTGTACTTCAGGTTGGAACACATCGATGGCGGTTGCAATACAATTGGCGAAATTGAAGTGATAGTTCTCCCATCCGACTATGAAACACCTGCGCCGGATGGTGACGACGAGCAGCAGTTTGAAAACGGCGATATCCTGGCCGACCTTGAGGCAGAAGGCGAAAACATCCAGTGGTATGATAACCCCGGGCAGGCAGGCCCTCCCAATACTGCAGACACCGACACCCCTTTGCCCCTAGCCACCATGCTTGTTGACGGTGCTACCTACTATGCTTCACAAACCGTCTACGGAATCGAGAGCGTACAGCGCCTTGCCGTCACGGTTCATATTGATACTGCCATGGGCGCAGGAGAAAGTATATTCAATGGCTTTAAATCCTTCCCCAACCCGGTTAAAAATGTACTTACTATTTCTAACAACAGTACCATTGACACTATTGCCGTATACAACCTTGTTGGCCAGCAGGTACAAAGCAGTGCAATCAATGCCAATACCGCTGCACTCAACCTTGAAAGCCTGGCTAAGGGCATGTACATTGTTAGGGTACAATCCGGCAGTGCGGAAAAGACACTCAGGGTCGTAAAAGAATAATCCTAACGAATATATATAGTGTAACAGCCCGCTAACTATAGCGGGTTTTTGTTTAGCGGCTGACGGCTCTTAGAATTATCCTGAAATATCCCTGATATAGTAGGGTTTTTCAGTTATGGCTTGTTTCTACTGCACAGGCCGGTCCGCCTGCAATCAACTAACAAACTATCTAATGAAAAAAATTTCTTTTTTAGCGACACTGCTCGTTTTCGGGCTGCTTACGTCCTGCGAAACAACCGAAACCACATGGTCTCCGGACGAAACGAACAATCCTGAATTGACGCCGCCTACAGCCCAGCAATTTACGGCGCTGGAAAGCCAGGCGCTGGAAAACATTACACAGGAGTTCACATTTGATGCCAATGCCCCCCTCACAACATATACCTCTGCCAAAGGGGTGGTTGTGAGCATCTATGGCGGCTGTTTTACAAAAAATGGTGTTCCCGTTACCGGGAATGTCGATTTGGAGTTCATCGAATTATTTGACAGGGGAAATATGCTGGTCACCAATAAGGCCACCATGGGCGTACTGCCGGGAGGTGAGCAGCGCCTGCTGATATCAGGTGGTGAATTTTACATCAACGTTACCCAAAATGGGGAGCAGCTGGAACTGCCGTGCGGTTTCCAACTAACGGTTCCCGCGTCACTAAGCGGTGGGCTCGACACTGAGATGACCTCTTTTTCCGGCACTATAGATGCTGCGGGAAATATGGTCTGGAACTCTTCACAAACCGAATTCTGGGCTGGCGGCGAGAACAACCAGGAGCCTTTTTATAATGCGTTCCTACAGGATTTCGGTTGGTTCAACTGCGACAAGTTTGCCAGTTTTGATGGCCCGATGACCGACATACAGGTATTTGTACCGGAAGGATATACCGAAGCGAACAGCAACATTTTCATCGCTATCCCGGGAGAGCCCAACACACTTGGGTATTTATCAGGGCAGTTCCCGGTGGGTCTGGAATGCTACCTGATATTCGTTACCGCCAATGCAGACGGCGGTTTTGCTTATGCTATAAAGACAGTGACGCTAACCGCAGATGCTTCCTACAGCTTTACGCCCGATGAGATCGAGGAGGTAACCGAGGCTGAGCTGATCGCACTGATTAATGCGCTGCCGTAAGGAAAATGTTTACAGAACATATTAAGAGTCCCGCCGATGGTGGGACTTTGCTGCTTTTGTGACTACCCGTTTCCATATCTCATCATCGTTACATTATGTTTGCTTTTTTTAATTTCAATACCTAAAACATAATATTTACTTCACTTTTCCTGAAAAAAAATATCTAACTTGCCGCAAAAATTACAACTACAAAAACATGAAAAGATTATTTTTATTTGCGCTGATTTCAACCCTGTCGTTCTCATTAACCGGATGTTCTGATGATGACAGTTCAGGCACAACAAGCGCTGCTACATTTGTTAAATTTAAAATAGATGGCGTGCAGAAGGAGTTTACAAATGTTACGTATGAGGAGTTTCAGGAAGAAGACGGCACGTATGTTTACGTTACTGCGATGAATGGCACTAATATTTCAGAAATAGTAACTTTCGAGTTCATGAAAAATGATACGCAAAGCGAAGACGCTATTTTCGGATTTACATTTGATGTAGCTGGCGTAACTTACGAAAATGTAGGAGCCGGAACCAGTTTTTCATCTGTTATGGAAATAAACAACAACACTGAGGCGAAAGGTGTTTTCACAGGCACATTGAAGGAATGGTTCGGCAATTCTGAAGAGCCGGTTTTTAAAACGTTTACAGAAGGTTCTTTCCGACTTAAATACAATAATTAGACAGTTCTTTAACTACTGTTAGGCAAAAGCCCATTCACAAGATGAATGGGCTTTTTGCATTTTGTTTCATCCGGACTATAGAAAATGCATTTTGGGATTGTTGCCCGTCCACAATTTCTCAGGGTGGATCCCGATTATTTTGTGCTTGCCGATGAAGGAGTACTGCTTTTTAATTTTGATACAAAATTGAAAAATGGCATTATTTATTATTCCGCCAAACAATATCCGTAATTGAAAACCGGGACGGAATAAAAAATAAGTTTTACCTTACAATCACACATGGCGGAAATGATTTTTCAGGTACAGGCCTGCCCTGTTGCGGTAAAATCACCTTTTCCATCGGCCACACTCCTAAAATGTCATAGACCCTGTTACCAAAAAGCACCCTGTGTATCCTATGATGTCGCATGAAACAGGTGATAATCCGGCCATTTGATGCTAAGAAAAATCGTTTCGGGACATTTTCCGCAAAATGAATTTCATCCGGAGCGAAAAAAAGATAAAATTTAAGAAAAGGCAACGCAACCATTCCACTATTTCATGCATCTATATGATAGTCTGTCGCTTAGCGGCATCCCTATATAGAAAAAGTCCCACCTTTGGCGGGACTTTTTTGCGTATACGCTATTTTATTATCTCTGTAAGAAAAACCGCCGTTATAGTTCCAGCGCTTTCTTAGGATTGTTGTCCATTAGCAGCTCTGTAGGGTTCTCAAGTCCTTCTTTTACAGCCACTAAGAACCCAACTGACTCGCGCCCGTCGATTATCCTGTGGTCATAAGACAGGGCAACATACATCATCGGGTGGATCTCAACCTTGCCGTTTACTGCAATTGGGCGCTCAATAATGTTGTGCATGCCCAGGATTCCCGATTGCGGAGGGTTGATAATAGGCGTAGACAGCATAGAGCCGAATACCCCGCCATTAGTGATGGTAAAGGTACCGCCGGTCATGTCGTCAACGGTTATTTGCCCGTCGCGTGCACGCAATGCCAGGCGCTTGATCTCGGCCTCAATACCGCGGAAAGAAAGCGTTTCGGCATTCCTAACCACAGGCACCATAAGCCCTTTAGGCCCTGATACAGCGATGGATACATCTACGAAGTCGTAGGAGATTTTATAGTCGCCGTCCATCATCGAATTTACATCCGGGAACAGCTGTAATGCCCTAACTACCGCCTTGGTAAAGAACGACATATAGCCCAAGCTTACACCACTGTGCTTTGCTTTGAATGCATCTTTGTACTCGTTCCTTAACGTGTTGATAGGCGTCATGTTAACCTCATTGAATGTGGTAAGCATTGCCGTCTCATTCTTAGCGGATACCAGGCGCTCCGCCACTTTCCTGCGCAGCATGGAAAGTTTGGTTTTCTCAGAACCGCGGTTGCCGCCAGTTGGCGTACCCATAGACGGCACGTGGTTAACCGCGTCATCCTTAGTGATCCTTCCGCCTTTTCCTGTACCGGAAACGGTTTGGGGATCGACATTTTTCTCATCCAGTATTTTACGTGCCGCCGGCGAAGGTGTACCTGTAGCATAGCTTTTCTCCTCTGCTTTAGGTTCCTCTTTCTTAGGCTCTTCTTTCTTCGGTTCCTCCTTCGTAGGCTCTTGTTTTTTCTCCTCAGCCTTAGGGGTTTCGGCTGCTTTTTCGTCTTTAGCAGGGGCAGAATCGCCGTCAGGTTTGGCAGCATCCGTATCGATAAGGCATACTACCTGCCCTACCTTTACAGCATCGCCTTCTTCTGCCTTTAATGTAATGATACCGCTGGCTTCGGCAGGAAGCTCAAGGGTTGCTTTATCTGAATCCACTTCGGCAATAGCCTGGTCCTTTTCTACATAGTCACCATCTTTTACCAGCCATGTTGCAATTTCTACTTCTGTGATCGACTCTCCCGGCGACGGGACTTTCATTTCTAAAACCATATCAGTATGCTTTATTTGTGTTCCTTATATATTGAAAATCAAAAGTACGATTAATTAAATAAATTCTTGTCAAAAACCATTGCAATGGCGGCAGCATGGCGTTTTTTCGAACGGGTATAGCTACCGGCGGCAGGCGCACTATAGGCTTTCAGCGAGGCAAGCCTTAGCTTCACTTCGGTAAAGTTCATCAGCATATAGCCGTAAGCCCCCATATTGCGTGGCTCTTCCTGTGCCCATACATAATCGTCGGCATTAGGGTATTTGGCAATGATCTCTTTTATTTGCTCTGTCGGCAGTGGGAACAATTGCTCGATCCGTACCACAGCTACATCATCACGCTTCAGGTTTTCCCTTTCGGCAATAAGGTCGTAGTAGAATTTACCGGTACAGAAAACCAGTGTTTTAACTTTACCAGCGTCCGCTGCAGGGTCGTCCAGCAGCTCCTGGAAAGTTCCGTTGGCAAATTCATCAACTGTAGAAACGACTAACGGATGGCGCAACAGGCTCTTCGGTGTGAACACGATAAGCGGCTTCCGGAACGTGGTCTTCATCTGCCTCCTCAACAGGTGGAAGAAGTTGGCAGGCGTAGTACAGTCGGCCACATACATATTATGGTTGGCACAAAGCTGCAGGTAGCGCTCCATACGGGCGGATGAGTGCTCAGCACCCTGGCCTTCGTAGCCGTGCGGCAAAAACATCACAAGGCCGTTTTGGTTATTCCATTTGTCTTCCGCTGCCGATATGTACTGGTCCAGCATGATCTGGGCGCCGTTGGAGAAATCCCCAAACTGCGCTTCCCAGATAGTCAGTGTTTTAGGGCTTGCAAGGGCATAACCGTAGTCAAAGCCCACCACGCCATATTCTGACAGCAATGAGTTATAGATGTGGAACCTGCCTTTTTGGTCTTTCAACGTATTAAGCAATACCACCTCTTCTTCAGAATCTTCCACCTTTATCACAGCGTGGCGGTGCGAGAAGGTTCCCCTTTCCACATCCTGTCCGGACATACGCACATCGTATCCTTCGGTCATCAGCGAGCCGTAAGCAAGCAGTTCGGCCATGGCCCAGTCGAGCTTGTCGGTCTCGAAATACATCGCCTTCCTGTCGTTAATGAGCTTCTGTATCTTTTTGATAAACTTTTTATCAGCCGGAAGCTCAGTAATCGTTTTGGCGATGTCATCCAGTATCTCTTTCGAGAAGGCTGTGTTGACTTTCTTCAGCATTTCGGCTTCATCAGCCTGTTCAAAGCCCTCCCATTCGTTCTGCATGAACGGGCTTATTATTGTAAGTTCTTTCTTTCTTGATGCCTCAAGGTTCTCTTCAAGAATAGCCTTATAATCAGCCTCGAGCTTTCCTACATATTTATCGTCTATAGCACCCGAAGCAATCAGCTTTTCAGCATAAAGATCGCGCGGGTTTTTGTGTTTTGCAATAATCTTGTACAGCTTAGGCTGTGTAAAGCTTGGCTCATCGCCTTCATTGTGGCCGTATTTCCTGTAACCTAAAAGGTCGATGAACACGTCGCCACCAAATTCCATCCTGTAATCCAGGGCGAATAGCATGGCATGTACCACTGCTTCGGCATCATCGGCATTTACATGAAGCACCGGCGACAGCGTTACCTTAGCCACATCGGTACAGTAGGTAGACGAACGCGCGTCAAGGTAGTTGGTCGTGAAGCCCACCTGGTTATTTACCACAAGGTGGATGGTACCGCCTGTTTTATAGCCATCAAGGTTAGCCATCTGTACGATCTCGTACACAATGCCCTGCCCTGCTACCGCGGCATCGCCATGCAGCGCGATTGGGAGTACTTTGGAGAAGTCGTCCGGAAAATACCTGTCCTGCTTGGCACGCGCAATACCTTCTATTACAGCACCTACCGTTTCAAGATGCGATGGGTTTGGCGCCAGGTTAATATTGATCTGCTTGCCGTTCCTGGTCTTTTTGTTAGCCGTAAGGCCAAGGTGGTACTTTACGTCGCCATCAAAAAGGGCGTCATCGTCATAATCCTTTCCGTCGAATTCGCTGAAAATATCAGAAGTCGATTTACCAAACACATTAGCCAGTACGTTAAGACGGCCCCTGTGCGCCATACCCATCACGAACTGCTCTACGCCTTTATCGGCAGCAGACTCAATAAGGGCATCAAGTGCCGGAATAAGCGATTCGCCCCCTTCAAGGGAAAAGCGCTTCTGGCCCACATATTTTGTATGAAGGAAGTTCTCGAAAGAGACCGCCTCATTCAGTTTTGAAAGGATATTCTTCTTTTGGTCAGCCGAAAAATCAGGCTGGTTATCGTTTACGGTCAACCTGTTCTGTATCCATTTCCTCACCTCCGGGTCACGGATATACATATACTCGATACCAATGTGCTGGCAGTACACCTTGCGCAGGTGGTCTACGATCTGCCTCAGGGTTGCCTGCTGCAGTCCTGCTTCTTTGGCAGCGTCAAATGTGGTATCGAGGTCGGCATCGCTAAGCCCGAAAGTCTCAAGCGAAAGGTTCGGCGTAAATATCCTCCTGTCCCTCACCGGGTTGGTTTTGGTAAAAAGGTGGCCCCGGGTGCGGTAACCCTCAATGAGGTTAAGCACCTTAAATTCTTTTTGTAATTTTTCAGGAATGCCCGAATAGTCCGAAACCGGTTGTGCGGCAGGCTTTGGCTGTTCTACATCCAGTGTTTCGTAGCCATTGCCTGACATGCCGAAATCGAACCCCTGGAAAAAGCTTCTCCAGCTTGGCTCAACGCTGTCGGGATTCTCTATATATTGATCGTATAAATCTGCGAAAAAAGCGGTGTGTGCCGCATTTAAGAAGGAAAACCTATCCATACCAATGTCTTTATACCTTAGTTTTTAAAAAAATCAATGCAAAAGTACGATAATTGCAATAATCTTTCGGCGTTTTTTATATATTTATACATACTATTTACAGCGTTTCATCCTATGAAAAGAGACATTAACATTTTATTGGGAAAACCATCCATACTTATCGTTTCCTGCTTTTTTGCAATTATGGGAAATGCGCAGGATGAAGATGATTTCTGGAGCAGAGTGCGCTTTGGCGGTGGGTTTGGGCTGGGCATTGGGAGCGGCTATACCGATGTGACTTTAGCACCTGGCGCACTCTATGAATTTAACCAATATGCAGGCCTGGGGGTTAGCCTTCAGGGGACTTATGTCAACCAGGAAGGCTTTTACAAGGCATGGCTGTATGGTGGTTCGGTCATCGGGATATTCAACCCTATTCCCGAAATACAGCTCTCAGCCGAAGTGGAGCAGCTGCGGGTTAACCATGAATTTGATGAAAGGTATTACGAAGATTTTGTAGAAGGATCCGGGCTTTCGCGGCAAAGGGATTTTTGGAATACCGCGTTATTTGTTGGGGCAGGCTACCGGATGGATCATGTGACTATCGGTGTCCGGTATAATGTCCTTTTTAACGAGTATGATTTGGTGTACAGCGATGCGCTGATGCCTTTTGTGAGGGTTTATTTTTAGGTGGGAATGACGTACGGACGACACGGATTTAAGCAATTTGATGTTATGGCCTCTTTACCAATTGAAAATGTCTTTAATCCTATCCCAAATGTGCTTAGAATTTACCATATCATATTTCCAGTTAACATCAAATTTGCCCGAAATCTTATCATATTCAGAAGGTAAAGAAACCTGACTATGAAAAATTTCCATTTTAGGAAAATCAGCCTCCGCTTTATGATATGGTCTCCATTCGCGGGTTGCCAATATATGTATTAATGTAAGTTCTTTATTGCTTTTATATACAGAAATGTTAATCCAGTTGGGTATACTGCCGTCAATATAAAGCAGGTCCATTAACTCTTCTTCAGAGAGCCGCTTATTCTTAAATCGCAGCATCGTAT
Source organism: uncultured Flavobacteriaceae bacterium (assembly GCA_942492845.1). Taxonomy (GTDB): domain Bacteria; phylum Bacteroidota; class Bacteroidia; order Flavobacteriales; family Flavobacteriaceae; genus Flavobacterium. The sequence continues at coordinate 467,875 of OW818646.1, forward strand.
CAAGATTTCGTTTCGCAAATTCATCCATCCCTCTATGATAATCTGTTCCGGATGGCTCAATCACAAACTTATAATTTTCTGCGAGGATATTGTGACAGTACTCGCCAGTAAACTTGATAAGCGATTCAATCGAACGATTCAAATGCTGTTGGAAAGCTTCCCTACTCATAATCTTATCAGATAAATACCTCTTTCAATCTCACATCGTTCATACTGTTTTTCTGAAAGACCTGCGTAGGTTTTCCTGGCGGTGGGTCCCTGGGTTTTGACAATGGATATGCCGTCATGCCCGCAGGCAATGAAAAGTAGTATAAGTATCAGGGGCAGCTTTTTCATAGGTAATGCTGAAAAACACCTGCAAAGCATTGACGACCTGGGTGTTCAATACCTTGCAGGTTAGATTAGTTGTTGTTAATTAGATTTAGTTATACTCTAACACTATACTAATGTCTTCAGGCATATTTTGTTTCAAATTAACTCAAAAAAGTTATAATCGCCTGATTGTTTTTTGCTGCATTTGAATACGTTTCCTTCAACACGTTAAAATTGTGGAGAATATACTCCCAGCCATCATCGCCCTGCCAGATGTCCGGATAGATCCCCGCCATTGCTCCGGGATCATATCTGTTACGAAGTTCATTTACAGTCACGGCTGCCAGTATATCGTTAAATTTATTGACCTGATCAGGAGTAATGTAGTGGCCGGGGCCGTATCCCAGATCCTGCTCCTCGTCAATTACCTGGCCGCTAAATAAAACTTGTGACAGTGGATGTTCGCTTTCGCCAAGAGGCTGTCCCGTGAGAACAAATAATAATCCTTCCCATGACTTGTCGAGGTCAACAATATCTTCATCACTGATCTCATCCTGCGAGTAAATATCCTCAAGTTTTTGTTCCAGTTTTGAGCTGTCTTTCAAAATTGATTCAAGATCCTCACCCGAAACCCGAAGTAAATTAGCAATTATACCCATATTTATATTTTAGTTAAATCAATATTTATTCCTAAACCACACCTTCTGCCATTCCCTTTTCAATACCAGAAAAGCAACCTGTTCGGAAAGTTCCACAAGGTCGGATCCATCAAGCGATTTAATGTCTTTTTCGGGCACGTCGATGATGTAAAGCAGGTTCAGGTATTCGGCGAACTTGTGCTGGATAAGGCTGTATATCTTTTCCTGTATGCCAAGCTTTAACTGTATTGGCGAGACATCTGTTTCAAGGTCGATTGGCTCATTGGCAAGGGTGAAATCCTTGTTAAGCTGTTCCACGAGTTTAGTGTACAGCTTTTCTTTTTGCGCCTCGCTCAGGAGGAGGTCTGTATTTTGTGGAGCGGTAAATGTCATGCGGTTGTATGGAGCTTTTTCTTTTCCCAAAGGTCAACAATTTTTGCCAAAAGCACATCGCCGCCGGCATAAAAGAACACTGCCCCCATGGGCGGATTTGCAGTAGGGATTTCCCCGAAGGCTTTTGGCTCCCAGGCCCAGCATTTAAAATAAGTACCAGCAAGTTCTATAAAAATGACGCACATGGCAATGAAGAAATACATATTCTGCCAGCGTTTCCTGCCGAGGAGCAAAAAGAAAAGCAGTCCCGAAACAGCTGTAAGCAGGTCATTGAGGAAAACTCCCACGCAAAGGAACAATACAAAAAAACCTACAGCAAAAAACCTTCGGAACTCCCTGTGGCGGGACTTTGCGAGACGCGTGTGTGCAAAAATATAACCGGATGCATATACAACGGCATGCCCAAAGGGGACATACAGCGGAATGGCATTAGTCCGGTATTCATACAGGCCCAGCAGTTTGCAGAAAAGCAGTTCGCCAATGTAAGATAATGGCACCATGACAAGCATCAGCCTGCGGAGCCGATTGGGAGATGCGTAGAAAAGAGTGGCGAAATAGCAAATAGCCAAAACATTGGTAATCAGTCTGCCATTGAAGTAATGGTTTAAAAACCAAACTGAGTCTATGCCCAGTGCGGCAATGGTAAAGAACGGGAAAGCTATAGCAAGCCACAGCTGTCCACGGCTTATAGAAAGCTCATTTTGGGTTACCCTATGAACAAGCGACAGCCTCACACCTTACGCTGCATCAGGTTTTCACCAAACTGCCGCAACATCTGTTTCTTTTCGGCACCGATATCCATTTTTTCAAGGGTATCGAAGGCTTCCAGAGTATATTGCTCTATCGCCTGCCTTGTGGCCGCATCGGCGCCGGTATGCGTAAAGATGTTTTTTACAGCAACGATCTTGTCCGACGGGTCTTCAGGCTTTACGGCAAACCACTGCAGCAGGTTTTCCTTTTCGTACGGATTGGCCTGTGCCAAAGCCTTCAGGTAGAGGTAGGTCTTTTTATTCTCGATGATGTCACCACCTACCTGCTTGCCAAAAGTTTCAGGATCGCCATAGGCATCCAGGTAATCGTCCTGCAACTGGAAAGCGATCCCCAGATTGAGTCCGAAATCATAAATAAGGTCGCAGTTCTCCTGTGTGGTTTGAGCTACGATGGCTCCCATTTTCATAGCGGCAGCGACAAGTACCGCGGTTTTATACTCTATCATTTTGAGGTATTCGGGCTGGGTTACATCGTCCCGCTGCTCGAAATCGACATCCCATTGCTGGCCTTCGCATACCTCAAGCGCCGTTTTGCTGAACAGCTTTGCCAGCGAGCGGAACATCTCCGGCTCGTATTCCTCAAAGTAGCGGTATGCCAGTATCAGCATGGCATCACCGGAAAGAATACCTGTATTCAGATCCCACTTTTCGTGCACGGTCTGGTGGCCGCGACGCAGGGGAGCCTCATCCATGATATCGTCGTGTACCAGTGAAAAGTTATGAAACACCTCAACGGCAATGGCGGCAGGCAGGGCTTTGCGGCATTCGGCGCCGAATATCTCGGCTGCCATCAGCGTGAGCACCGGCCGCATGCGCTTCCCTCCCAGTGCCAGGATATATTGTATGGGAGCGTAAAGGTTTGCGGGTTGTTTTTCGAAGGAATGGCCGGCAAAATAGTCGGCTACGATCTGCTGGTAATGCCCAATGGACTGCATAGAGGAAATTTTTTGCTAAAGTACTTCTTTCTTTACGAAAGTCGCGGTTGCGTATTCTACAAATTTTACGAATTTTTCTATGTTTACTCCATAAGCAGTTGACAGCCAAAGTGTTTTTTTGGAATTGCGAAATCTCAAGGCTTCGTATTTTGCTCATGTAAAATTATGGTAAAACTTTGGAAACTTTTTAGGTTTTAAAAGTTTCCCGAATTACATTTGCATGGAATTTAAAGCATAAAATGAAAGAGACTATTTTAAATAAGGCAAATGAAATGTTCTTAACGCTTGGCTTTAAGAGCGTTACCATGGACGACATAGCCACCCAACTTGGCATATCCAAAAAAACCATATACCAGCATTATGCCAACAAGACTGACCTGGTAGAGGCCTGCACAATGCACTTGTTCGGCACCATATCTGAAGGTATTGACAAGATAAGGGAGCAGGATAAGGATTCCATCGAAGAGGTATTTATCATCCGGAACTTCATGATGCAACACCTCCATAACGAGTCGGCATCGCCATTTTACCAGCTTCAAAAATTCTTTCCAAAAATATTTTCATGCCTTCGCGAAAAGCAGTTTGAAAAGATGAACTGCTGCATGATGCAAAACCTGCAGAGGGGAATTAACAGCGGCATTTTCAGGGAGGATATTAATATCGATTTTGTATCACGCATCTATTTTACAGGGCTGACAGGGATTAAGGACAGCGATATCTTCCCGCCGTCTATGTTTGAGGTGAATACCGCAACTAAACAATTTCTGGAATATCACCTGAGGGCCATAGTAACGCCTAAGGGACTATCGATACTTGAAAAATTCATAAAATAATTTAATGAAAATTTAACATTTACCAATTCAAAAAACACACTAAATTTGCATTGACAAAAATGTCAAACAAATAAGTTAAACAAAAATGTCAGCAAAAGTAACAGATCAGGATACCGAGAAATTGATAAAGGATACCGCTTTGAGGATTTTCTTTGCCGAAGGCCGTTTTAATGCCACGACACAGGAGATAGCCGATGCCGCAGGAGTGAACAGGACACTGATAAATTACTATTTCAGGTCGAGAGACAAATTGTTTGAGCAGGTATTTGACGAAGCACACAAGCAGGAGCATGAACTCATGGAGCAGATATTCTATTCGGGATTGCCTTTTAAGGAGAAAATAGAACGCCACCTTGACGTAGCATTCGAACAGTCGCTAAAATACCCGTATCTGGAAATATATATGGTAACGCAGGCCAACCAGGGATGCAATATTAAAAACCATGAAAACATGGGCGACCTGATTCAGGATTTTTACCGGGAGATAGCAGTCGAGATGGAAAAAGGCACTATCGAAAAAATGAGGCCGGAACAGTTTGCGCTCAACTTTATCTCTTTGATGTCCTTTCCTGCTGCTATGAGACCGCTGCTACAGGAAACAATGGGCTTCACAAACGAAGAATTTGATACGATCCTTGCGGAGCGCAAGGAGATAATAATAAAGACCCTTTTTAAACAATAATCATTCAATCAATTAAATAACAGTTAACAATGAAGATCATCAATGACCTGAAAAGCCGCATCCGCAAAGAATGGGCTTTTCTAATGGTTCTTCTGGCAGCAGGATCTGCGGGGGCACAGACAGCCCCCAAAGAGCTTACGCTGAAAGACGCCATTAATTATGCGCTGGAAAACAAATCTGACGCGCGTAAAGCGAAGCTGTCGGTGGAAAACAGTGAGTATCAGATAGCGGAAGTGCGCGCAAGGGCCCTTCCGTCGATCACCGCTAACGGGAACATGACCTATAACCCTATATTGCAGCTGAACGCACTCCCAGGCGACTTTTTCGGGGCGCCGGGAACTACCTTACTAGCCCCGCTGGGACAGGAATGGGTATCTACCGCAGGGGTAAACCTCAACCAGGCGATATTCGACATGGCAGTATTTACAGGGCTGAAAGCCGCAAGGAGCACCAGGGAATTTTACCAGGTAAATGCCCAGCTTACCGAAGAGCAGGTGATAGAAAGGGTGGCTAACAATTACTACCAGGTATACGTGCAGCGCCAGCAACTTTCCATTATCGACAGCACGTACAACAACACGGCGAAAGTAAGGGACATTATCAAAGGGCAGTATGACAACGGCCTTGCGAGAAAGATAGACCTTGACCGCATGAACGTGAACCTCTCCAACATCAACACGCAGCGCCAGCAGCTCATCAATGCGGTGCAGTTGCAGGAGAACGCGCTGAAATTCTATATGGGCATGCCGATCGAAACCCCGATCATGCTTCCTAAGACCGAATTCTCCGTAACACCGCTGGCCGTGAACGAATCGCCCGACGTTACCCAAAGAAGCGAATACCAGTTGCTGAAAAAGCAGGAGCAGCTATTGTTTTACCAGAAAAAATCCATTGAGGCTGAATATTACCCGTCACTATCTCTAACAGCAGGCTATAACTATATTGGCCAGGGTCCTGAAATGCCATTGTTCGCCAAGCCTTCGGACGGCGTATACTGGTCGGACTTTTCATCGATCGGCGTAAATTTAAAAGTACCTATATTCAACGGCTTCGGTACCCGTGCCCGTGTAAGGCAGGCCACCATCGACCTTAAGGAAACCGAGGAAGACCTGAAAGATACAAGGCTGTCACTCGACCTGGCCTATCAAAATGCAAAGACCCAGATTAACAACAGCATAATCACCATCAATAACCAAAGGGAGAATGCGAAACTGGCGCAGGAAGTGCTGGACAACACCCAGAACAACTACCAGAATGGCCTTGCTACGCTTACCGACCTGCTTGATGCTGAAAATTCCTACATAGAAGCACAAAATAATTACAGCTCTGCCCTGCTTGACTTTAAACTGGCGGAAGTACAGCTGATCAAAGCAAAAGGCGAATTAAGAACTTTAACAAACTAATCATTATGAAAAAGGTAATATATATAGTAATAGGTATCGCGGTATTGGGGCTTGGCGCTTACATACTGATGCAAAACAAAGAGAAGACAGAAGCTGAGACAGCAGTGGTTTCTGAAAAAAATACTGCCGTGATGGTAAGGACTGCCGTGGTAAAGAAAGAAGTCCCAAATACGGATTATGTTGCTAACGGAACATTTGAGCCATTCCAGCAACTGGAATTCCCCGCTGAAAACAACGGCCGCGTTGTGCGTGTGCTTGTTGACGAGGGCGACGCAGTACGCAAAGGGCAGGTGCTTGCCGTGATAAAAGGCGACCAACTGAACATCCAACTACAGAATGCCCAGGCAGCCTACCAAAATGCAGTAACCGACAGCCAGCGCTATGAGAACGCTTTTAAAACCGGTGGTGTAACCAAGCAGCAGCTGGATCAGGCAAAACTATCGCTGGTTAACGCAAAGGCGACACTCGACCAGGCCAGGATAACCCTTGGCGATGCAAGCATCAAGTCGAGCATTAACGGTATCGTGAACAAGCGCAGTGTGGAGCCGGGAACAGTAGTGACGCCGGGGACAGTATTATTTGAACTGGTAGATGTTTCCAAACTGAAGCTGAGAGTGACTGTGAACGAGCAGCAGGTATCTACGCTTAAACAAGGCACCCTTGTTACCGTTAAGGCCAGCGTTTTCCCGAATACGGAATTTAAGGGCAAAGTAACGTTTATCGCACCTAAAGCTGATGCATCGCTTAATTTCCCTGTAGAGATTGAGATTGCCAACAACCCCGGCAGCGAGCTCAAGGCAGGTATGTATGGATCGGTTGTGTTTGGCGAAGGCAAATCGCAGCAGGCGATTACCACAATTCCCCGTAACGCTTTTGTAGGAGGCGTGGGCAACAACCAGGTATTTGTAGTGAATGGCGATGTTGCCAAACTTACTAAAGTTACCTCAGGACGCATATACGGTGAGGTAGTAGAAATACTTGATGGCCTGAAAGAGGGCGACGTAGTAGTTACCAGCGGCCAGATCAACCTACAGGACGGTACGAAAGTAAGCCCGGTAAAATAAAAGTTTAAGATGGTAAAGTCATATATGTGACTTTAAACTTTTAAACCTTAAACTTTAAACTAAAGAAAATGAAATTAGCAGAAATATCCATAAAACGGCCAACGCTTATTATAGTGTTATTCATAATACTTACCCTCGGCGGTATCTTTAGCTACAGTAGCCTGAGCTATGAGCTTATCCCGAAATTCGAGATGAACGTGGTAACCATCTCTACTGTGTATCCGGGCGCTTCGCCGGGTGAGGTAGAGAATACGGTGACCAAGAAGATAGAAGACGCGGTATCGTCGCTGGAGCTTGTGAAGAAAGTGGAATCCAAATCCTACGAAAGCCTTTCGCTGGTAATGGTAACACTGGAGCCTGAAGCGGATGCTGACTACTCCCTGAACGATGCGCAGCGCAAGATCAACGCCATTGAGAAAGACCTTCCGGAAGATGCCGACCCTCCTGCCCTTGTGAAGTTCTCCCTGAGCGACCTTCCGGTAATCACGCTGGGTGCAACATCCAAAATGGATGGAAGTAGCTTTCTATGACCTCCTGGACAAAAAGATCGAGCCGCTATTGGCACGTGTACCCGGTGTGGCGCAGGTAACCCTTGTGGGTGGCCAGGAAAGGGAAATACAGGTTAACCTTGACGAAGAAAAGCTGAAAGGCTACGGCCTCTCCATCCCTGCGGTACAGCAGGCGGTACTGGGCAGTAACCTTGACTTCCCTACGGGTAGTGTAAAAACACGCGAAAGCAGCATGCTGGTGCGCCTTGCCGGTAAATACCGTACGGTAGAAGAGATGCGTAACCTTGTAGTATCGTCTAAAGACGGGATACAGATACGTTTGGGCCAGATTGCCGACGTACAGGACAGCCAGAAGGAAGCTGACAAGATCGCACGCCTTGACCAACGCAGCGCTATTGCATTACAGATCACGAAACAGACCGAAGCCAACGCCGTACAGGTGAGCGAGGACGTTCGTGCCATCATCGCGACAATCGAAAAGAACTACGCCAAAGAAGGCCTGAAGCTGGAAGTGGCCAACGATACATCTGAATTTACTCTTGTAGCTGCAGATGCGGTTATCCATGACTTGTTCATCGCCATATTCCTTGTGGCATTCGTGATGCTTTTCTTCCTTCACAGTATACGGAACGCGCTCATCGTAATGGTATCTATCCCGGCATCGCTAATCGCGACGTTCATTGGTATCTACCTTTTAGGCTATACCCTCAACCTGATGAGTCTTTTGGGGCTGTCGCTTGTGGTAGGTATCCTTGTGGATGACGCCATTGTGGTACTCGAGAACATCTACCGACACATGGAAATGGGTAAGAACCGTGTGCGAGCCGCTTATGAAGGTACGGCTGAGATCGGGTTTACCGTATCGGCAATTACGCTTGTTATCGTAGTAGTGTTCCTTCCTATTGCCTTGAGTACTGGCCTTGTGAGTAACATTATTACCCAGTTCTGTATGGTGGTGGTTATCGCGACATTGCTATCGCTGTTATCATCCTTCACGCTTATCCCATGGCTGTCATCACGCTACGGTAAACTGGAGCACATTACCGGAAAAAATATTTTCGGTAAGGTAATCCTTGGGTTCGAAAGGGGCCTTGACCGTTTTACACATTGGGTAACCGATATCCTGAAATGGTCGCTTCGCAGCCGCGGAACCAAACTTGCCACCCTGGGAATCGTGGTAGGATTGTTTGTAGGGTCGATAGCATTGCTAGGCGCCGGTTTCATCGGGGGGGAATTCTTCCCGAAACTCGACAGGGGCCAGTTCATGGTGCAGCTCGAGATGCCTAAAGACGCATCGCTGGAGCAGACCAACTTTATGACGCAAAAAGCGGAGAAATTCCTCCAGGATAAAAAAGAGGTTAAAAGTATCATCAGTACCATAGGCCAGACAAGTGAAGGTTTTGCCGGGGTACAGAGTACCGCATACAAATCGGAGATCACCGTTACCCTTATCGATGGTGAAGAGCGTGCTGACAACTCCTTTGTATATGCCGCAAAAATGAAGCGCGAACTCGAAAAAGAACTTATAGGAGCCAGGATAAAAACGGTTCCTGTGAGTATTATGGGTGGTGCCGACGAAGCGCCGATAGCCCTTACCATAACAGGCACCGACCTGGAAAGCGCTATGGATTTTGCACAAAAGGCTGCTGCCGAACTTGGCAAAATTAAAGGATCGACAGAAATAAAGCTGACATCAGAATCCGGTTCGCCTGAAGTAAATGTACAGGTAGACAGGGATAAGATGGCTACGCTCGGGCTTGACCTGCAAACGGTGGGACTTACCATGCAAACAGCCTTTAATGGTAATACCGATGGTAAATTCCGCGCAGGACAGTATGAGTACGACATCAACATCCGCTTTGGCGAATTTGACCGTATGAACATAAACGACGTGCGGAACCTTACCTTTGTGAACAGCATGGGCCAGGAAGTAAAGCTGTCGCAGTTTGCAACCATCAGCGAAGGCTCCGGTCCGTCATTGCTCGAAAGGCGCGATAAGAGTGCGTCCGTAACCGTACAGGCACAAACCGTGGGACGCCCTGCGGGTGACGTAGCTACCGAGTGGGAAGGCATCTTCTCTAAAATGGAACGACCTGCAGGTGTTGAGTATGTATGGGGCGGTGACGTGGAAATGCAGGGTGAAGGCTTTGGTACACTGGGTATCGCGCTACTTGCGGCTATCCTGTTGGTTTACCTTGTAATGGTAGCGTTGTACAACAGTTTCGTGTACCCGTTTGTGGTACTTTTCTCAGTGCCGCTGTCATTCATCGGGGCGCTTGTAGCCCTGGCCCTGACAGGCAACACCCTGAACATCTTTACCATATTGGGTATCATTATGCTTATTGGTTTGGTGTGTAAGAACGCGATCCTACTGGTCGACTTTACCAACCACAGGAAAGCGGAAGGCGAGACGACTTTAAACGCGCTTATACAAGCCAACCACGCCCGTTTGAGGCCGATCCTTATGACGACCATCGCGATGGTTATTGGTATGATCCCGATCGCTTTGGCCAAAGGCGGTGCAGCCCAAATGAACAACGGCCTTGCGTGGGTAATCATCGGGGGGCTTATCTCCTCGCTGTTCCTTACGTTGGTAATTGTACCGGTAGTGTACTCGATATTCGATAGCCTTATCAGGAGGTTCTCTAAAGGCAAGCCAACCGACTACGAAAAAGAAATGGTAGCTGATTATGAGCACAAAGAGCTGAGTGAGGACGGCTTTACTGTAAAGCATTAAAAGAATCCACATTCTCTATATATCAAAACTCCCGGTTGCCTAATGGTGACCGGGAGTTTTTTGTTTTTGCAGAACGGGGATGACGTGTACTTTTTCCATTTTGACAGCAGGAGAAATCTCAATTACGCAAGATTTCTCCTGGCGTCGAATGGGAAAACACGTATCGTCAAATACTAAACCCGTCCGGCAGTGTCACACCTTTTTTAATCACGATGATACCTCCCTTTACAGTATATAGATCGGTGTCTGCATCCTCAAGGTGTGTGCCCCCGTTGAGTATTACATCACTCCCGATGCGGCAGTTTTTGTCTACTATTGCATTATTGATTATACACCGTTCGCCAATACCAAAATTCACGATATTATTCTGGTAATTGTACGTCATTTCATCAAGGTTCTGGTAAAAGTCGTTACCCATGAGGTAGGAATTCGAAATTTTCGACCCTTTACCTATCCTGTTACGGATCCCTATAACCGAATGCTCGATGGACGTGCCATCGATGATGCAGCCTTCGGCCACGATAGAGCGATCTATAGTGGAGGAGCCGGTTATTTTGGACGGCGGCAGCACCCTTGCACGGGTATATATCTTAGATAAATTATCAAATAAATTGAATTTGGGGATGTCGTCCGTCAGCCCTAAGTTAGCCTCAAAGAACGAGTCGATATTTCCTATATCGGTCCAATACCCCTCATACTGGTAGCTTAAAACCTTTTCCTTACCAATGGCTTCCGGGATAATCTCCTTACCAAAATCCTTAGCTTCTGTATTCGACATGAGGTCGATGAGCAGCTGCCTGTTGAAAATATAAATACCCATCGAAGCCAGGTAATGACGGCCCTCTGCCGCGGACTCCTCACTCACTTCCGAAGTCCATTCGGGCAGCAGTTCGGAGTGTGGCTTTTCGATGAACGAGGTGATAAGGCTTTCATTATTGGTCTTTAATATCCCGAATCCGGGGGCATCTTTAGCGTTTACAGGCAATGTGGCAATGGTAATACCGGCGCCGCTTGCTTCATGTGCATCAACCATGTCATTAAAATCCATCTGGTAGAGTTGGTCGCCTGAAAGTATCAGTGCGTAGTCAAACTCGTGATTGAGGAAATACTGCATGCATTGGCGCACCGCATCGGCGGTACCCTGGAACCATGTGGGATTGTCCGGTGTTTGCTCGGCAGCGAGAATGTCTACAAATGCTGTACTGAAATGCCCAAACTGGAATGTGTTTTTTATATGCTGGTTAAGCGATGCCGAGTTAAACTGCGTAAGCACGAACATACGGTGGATATTCGAATTAATGCAGTTTGAGATTGGGATATCCACAAGGCGGTATTTACCCGCAATAGGTACGGCAGGCTTGGAGCGCCTGTGTGTTAACGGAAATAACCTCGAACCCTGCCCGCCGCCAAGTATGATGGCTAATGTGCTTTTACTCATCGTATACCAATATTAAGTTTCACTATGCTTTCTCTTTTTCGAACCTTGCAATTACATCTTCGTAGTACTCATAGGTTGTTTTTGCAATAGATTCCCAACTGAATTTATCAAGTACCCGCTTCCGTCCGGCACTACCCATTCGTTCAGCTAATGCTTCATCGTCTAACAATAGGTTGACCTTTTCGGCGAATGCCTGTTGGAAGGCTTTAGGGTCTTTCGGGTTAAGTTCGGTGCGCGATACACTTTCAAGCGGAATCAGGAAGCCCGTTTCGCCCTCGGTAAGTATTTCGGGTATGCCGCCCACAGCGCTGCCCACAACCGGGGTTTCGCACGACAGGGCTTCAAGGTTGATGATCCCAAACGGCTCATACAGCGACGGGCATGCAAACACCCTCGCATGGCTGTACAGCACCCGTACTTTGTCCCTTGGCAGCATTTCGGATATCAGTATCACCCCTCCCCTTTTTGCCTTCAGGGTATTAATGAGATCTTCCGTTTCTTTGGCAATTTCCGGCGTATCGGGTGCACCGGCACAAAGTACGATCTGGCAATTCTCATTAAAATAATGCGCGGCCTTTATCAACTGCGATATACCTTTCTGCCGGGTTATCCTTCCCACGAATAGCACAAAAGGCACATTCTGGTCGATGCCATATTCCGCTAATAAATCAGTATCAAAAACCGGCTTGTAAAACTCCGGATCGATGCCATTGTGTATCACCGTTACCTTAGTCGGGTCGATGCCATACGCCTCCACCACGTCTTCCTTCATCTGCTCACTCACGGCAATCACACCATCGGCCGCGTTGTATGCCGAGCGCTCTATCCAGCGGGAAAGGAAATAGCCGTTACCCAGCTGCTCGATCTTCCAGGGGCGGTGTGTTTCCAGGCTGTGTGTGGTAAGGATGAGCGGCACCTGCAGCAACTGTCTGGAGTAGATCCCGGCCAGATGCGTATACCAGGTATGGCAGTGGATGATATCGGCCTCTAAGGTATGTTGCGACATTTCCACGTTGCGGCTCAGGTTCTGGAACATCTTTATGTGGGAATTGCCGGGGTCGTCCATCTCGTTGAGTGATGGCTGTATACCGATTATGTTCATCGATCCATCCTCAACTTCCTGATCGCCAAAACAGCGTACTTCAACATCGGCCAACTTTGCCAGCTCATGGCTCAAAAAATCGATATGCACACCTGCCCCGCCATAGATATTCGGGGGAAACTCATTGGTAAAAAGGGCAATTTTCATAAATCAGTAAGGGGGTTTACAGTTGGGAGTTATAAAGGTAGGGAATTTACTCTTTGCTCTTACAACATTCCAATATTATGTTTTCGCGCTCTTGCAGGCCCAATATTCTATTATACACGCTTTTAGCGAAATTTGCACTTTCTTTATTTAGAATAATTAAAAATAATTTGTCTGTTATTGATTTGCCTATTACTTTTGCGGTCGAAAAAAACACCTATCACAATGCACAAATTTATCATACACAAATTTTTGTTTTATTTTATACTGTTGGGCAGCCTTGTAATGAATGCCCAGGAACGCGGCAGGATAACCGGAACAGTTGCTTTAAACGACAATTCGCCTGCCGAGGGCATAGCTGTAGTCCTGAAAGGAACTACTCAGGGTACTTCGACAAACGCAGAAGGACAATTTGAACTCCGGAATGTTAAACCCGGCACTTATACACTCCGCATTTCGGCCATTGGCATAGCAACTGTTGAAGAGCAAATCACGGTAGCGGCTGGGGAAACAATAACAAAAAATGTAACGCTCAGCGAAAGCCGCGAACAGCTGGATGAGGTAATTGTAGAAGGCAACGTAAACCGCTACAAGAAAGACGAAAGCACTTCATCCGGCAGGATGCCTTTAAAAGCGCTTGAAAATGCACAGGTTTACAATGTGGTTACCAAGGAACTTATGGCCGACCAGCTGGTTACCAACCAGGACGACGCCCTTAAAAATGTAACCGGGCTATACCAGCTTTGGGGTTCTACAGGCCGTGCAGGTGATGGCGGATCGTATTTTGCATCGCGCGGATTTGTAACGCAGGCACAGGTTCGCAACGGCGTGGCGGGTACTGTAATAGCGAATAGCGACGCGGCAAACATGGAGTCGCTGGAGGCCATCAAAGGGCCGTCTGCCACGCTATTTGGAAGCATACTTACATCTTATGGAGGACTGATAAACCGTGTGACCAAAAAGCCTTACGATACATTTGGGGGCGAAGTAACCTACCAAACAGGAAGTTTCGGCTTTAACCGTGGCACCGTAGATGTGAATACACCTTTGGATGCCGACAAAAACGCGTTGTTCAGGCTAAATGCGGCAACTACTACCACAGAGACTTTCCAGGATTTCGGGATGAGCAAGAGCATTTTTGTAGCGCCTTCATTTACCTATAAGTTCAGCGACAGGCTTACTGCTACCATTGAAGGCGAATTCTTTAGCCAGGATGCTACAGGCCTGCACCTTATTTACCTTGATTTCATGCACACGCCTTCGAGCCTTGGCATCAACAGCGCTGCTGATCTTGACCTGGACTTTAAACGCTCGCTTGTGGGCGGCAATTTTGTTACCGAAACAAGGAGCCGCAATATCTTTGGCACCGTAACCTATAAAATGTCTGATTCATGGACATCGCAATCGGTAATTACCTCCGCAAGCAACGAGGCAAATGGCCCCGGCTTTTGGTTTTACCTGCGCCCGGACAATAAAATGTCGCGCAATGCATGGGGATATGGCGGCTCTTCGAACGCTATTGAATTCCAGCAGAACTTTACCGGCGACTTCAACATCGGGACTATGAGGAACCGCATGGTTATTGGCGGCGACCTATACCATACCAAAGGCTATACCGACATTACCTACCTGCCGGGCGGCGGTTGGGAATTTGACGAAATAGACTATTCAGGCGCCATTCCTAACTACTATGCGTTTAACCCAAGGAACGTTCAGAACCAACTGGACAGCTCTTCAAGTGTGTTCCACAGCAGTACCAACTTAAGCACGCATAGTTTTTACGTTAATGATGTTCTTAACATTACACCGCAATTGATCCTGTCTGCCGGGGTTCGCTTTGACAACTTTGAGAACAGGGGCAACTATGACGCAGCGAGCAACACCACATCGGGCGGATTTTCGCAAAATGCATGGTCACCTAAATTTGGTGCAGTTTACCAGGTGGTACAGGATCAGGTTTCGGTATTTGCCAACTACCAGAACAGCTTCAGGAACGTGCTGAATGCCAACGCTGGCAGCAGTGCACCCGGACTGAACACAGAGACATTCAAGCCGGAACAGGCTAACCAGTTTGAGGCGGGCGTAAAACTGAATGCCTTTAATAACAGGCTTGGCGCCAACATTAGCTACTACAACATTACTGTAGACGACATCGTAAGGGCTGATCCATCAGTACCCAACTCCTCTATCCAGGACGGATCGCAGAAAAGCAAGGGTTTTGAAGCAGAGATCACAGCATCGCCAATCGCAGGGCTTAATATCTTGGTAGGCTATGCATACAACGACAGCAAGTACACCAAATCTAACGCAGGAGTAGACGGGCTTCGCCCAACTACCGCAGGCCCGCAGAACCTGGCCAACTTCTGGATAAGCTACAGGCTTCCTTCAACAGCTATCGATGGACTGGGTCTTGGCTTCGGCGGAAATTACGCAAGTGAAAGCGCCATTTACAACAGCAATACTTTTGACGGAGATGGTAACGTAAATGGTTCTGAAAAGTTTGTACTACCGTCGTATACCGTACTGAATGCATCGTTATTTTACGACAAACCTAAATACAGGATTGCACTTAAGGCCAATAACCTTACAGATGAACTGTATTTTAACGGGTATACTACTATTAACGTACAGGCTCCACGCAATTTTATGGGCAGTGTAACGTATAAGTTTTAATGGGCTTTAAAAAGAAAATACGGTTTTTACACAAATGGCTCGGACTTACCTCCGGGCTTATTGTGTTTATTGTTAGCATCACGGGGTGTATCTACTGCTTTCACGATGAGATAAAGGACATGACCCGCGGTTGGCGCACCGTTGAGATTGAATCAAAACCCTACATAGCCCCATCGGTCCTTCAAAAAAAAGCGAAGGAACTGTATCCGGAGGTCGTACAGTCTATGGTCATATATGGTGGTGAAGCCAGGCCGGCATTTGTATATGGTATTAAAGGTGAAGACGGTTATTTTATTTATTTCAATCCGTATTCGGGACAATTTATGCATGCCGAAAACCTGGAGAAAGACTTTTTCCACATCGTAGAACACATACATCTTTATTTGCTGCTTCCGCCGGAAATTGGCAAACATATCGTGGGCGTAGCAACCATTATTTTTATACTGCTGCTTATTTCGGGTATCATCCAATGGTGGCCCAAAAAGAGGAAACAGCTAAAAGAGAGGCTGCAGGTAAAATGGAGCGCCAAATGGCGCCGCGTAAATTATGACTGGCACAATGTGTCGGGCTTTTATATTTCAATTGTAGCCTTGGTAATCGCCGCAACAGGACTAACTTTTACCTACGAATGGATGGGCGACGCCATGTATTACGGCGGCAATCTGGGCCGCAGTTTTCGGGAAGAACTTGCCGAACCTGTAGTTGACACCACCCTTACCCAAAACAACCCTGATGCAACCATGGACAAGGCATTTGTGCAAACGCTGAAGCTCACGCCAACAAAGGGAATGTATTTTTTGTGGGACCGCGGCCCTAAAGATGCTATACTGGCCGGTGCATATCCCAATGCACTGGAATACCACCACCAGACAAACCTGTATTTCCACCCGCTTACGGGAGAATTGTTGAAACATCAGCTATATGACGACAAAAGCCCGGGACTAAAACTTAAGGAAATGAATTACGGCCTGCATACGGGACAGTACTTTGGCTTAACCGGTAAGATAATAGCCTTTATTGCCAGCCTTGCCGCCGCCGCGCTTCCTGTGACAGGGTTCGTGATATGGTGGGGGCGACGGAATAAGAAACCTAAAAAAATCAAAATAAAAAAGGCTGTGAATTAACTCACAGCCTTTTACGCAAATAAATAAAACGAGCTTATTTATTTGAAACAATAGCGTTTTGTGACCATGTCTTTACTTCGGCAATCCTGCTGTCTGCATAATTCACCTCATTAAGTAAAGCTCCAGTCCAAAAAAACCATTTGCCGGTTTTCTCGCCATTATTATATTCTCCTATCGATTGTTTCGTACCGTCTTCGTTGTATGCAGTCCATGTGCCGTGGAGCTTCCCATCTTTGTAAAAGCCCTGTTGCTTAACCTGACCGTTATCGTAGTAATAGGTAGATTTTACCATTTGGTCCTGTATCTCGTGTTTTGGTTTGGCTTCCTGCGCTGATAACACACCTGCTGATAACAGCACCGCAGCAATCATAATCTTTTTCATATCAGTTCTTTGTGTTTAATTATACATATCTAATAACAAATATAATTAATTAAATTTACACAAAAGACACGTTCGCTTAACAATTTGGTAACATTGAGTAAAACTTAACATTGGAAAATAATAAAATCGGCGCAAAGCACCGATTTTATTGAGGTTTTCAAAGATATTTATTTTAGCAGCTTATCCAGTTGTTCTCGCAGCGCGGGGTTGGAAGGGCGTGCCGCATCGGCCTCAACCACATTACCCTGGGGGTCAATCAGCAAAAACCTTGGTATCGAGTTTATACCGTAGGCCTGTACAAATGCCGAAGACCAGTTGTTATCGGCAAACAGCTGTACTCCGCCCATCTGCTTTTCCTCTATCATTTTTTTCCATTTGTCGTGGTTCTTCATTTCATCAATGGAGATGCTCACAAACTCTATTTTCTTTCCGTGATAATCCTTTTCAAGTTTTTGCAGGTGGGGTATTTCCATTCTGCATGGGCCGCACCAGGTTGCCCACACGTCAATATAAACATACTTTCCTTTCATGCTTTCAAGGCTCGTAGTACCTCCCTTATAATTCTCGTAATTAAAGGTTGGTGATGGCTTTCCTATCAGTTTTCCGGCCCTGCCTGCAAGTTCGATCTGTCCTGCAAGTTGTTGGCGCTGTTGGCCCACCTGCTGGCTGATCACGGTGTGGAATCCCTTGTCGAGTTCCGGGTCTTCCAGGCGCTTTTGCAATCCTGCAAGCATACCATCGATCATTTTATTACGTTCAATCGGATCTTTTACGAAATCGACTTTCTGCCCTACTGCCTTATTCTCGCGGTTGAATGCTGCAAGAAGATTATTCTCCTTTTCCCCTGTTCCGGAATATGCCACGGTACCAAACATATCGGTAGCATCCATCGTCATTTTAAGGTCAATCCCTTCCCTAAGATATAATACTGCCACGCCCGTTCCGTCAGTTACCTGGTAAAAATCGGGTTTTACTGTAAATGAGACGGGTTTAAAATTACCTTTCGCATCCGATTTCAGCACTTTTACAATGCCTGCCTGCGACTTTATAATTAAGGAGTCGTTCTTACGGTTCTCCACTTTAGCTGAGAACTTCATTTCCCCCTGCGCAAAAAGACCCGCCGAGAGCAATAGGAAAAGTATCGAAATTGTGTTTTTCATAAGTTACTTTTTTTGATTATAAAGATATGAAAAAATTAAGGCCACCAAATTATGGAGGCCTTATTATAGTTATTGTCAATTGCCTGTTTAAACTATTTCAGGAGTTTATCAAGCTGTGTCCTTAGGGCCGGGTCGGACGGGCGGGGGGCATCAGCACTCACGATGTTGCCTTGCGGATCAATGAGGATAAACCTCGGTATACTGTCTACATAATAGGCTTGTGTGAACGCCGAGCTCCAATCCTTATCGGCAAACAATTGTATACCGCCCAGTGATTTGTCGGCAACCATTTTCCTCCATTTTTCATAATCTTTCTTTTGGTCGATGGACAGGCTTACAAACTCAATGTTCTTGCCGTGATAGTCCTTTTCTACCTTTTGCAGGTGCGGTATCTCCTGCCTGCATGGCCCACACCAGGTTGCCCAAACATCAATATATACATATTTCCCTTTGAGGTCGGACAGCGATGTAGTGCCCCCCTTAAAATTTTCGTAAGTAAACGATGGTGATTTCTGCCCGTTAAGCTTCCTAAGCTTTTCACCTTTTGCGAGAAAATCGATAAGATCAGCCTTTTCCGCAGGAAGCTGCTTTGCCATCAGGGTTTTAAAATTCTCATCAAGGCCTTTACCCTGCGACTGCGCTTCAAGGTCCTTAAACGTTTTATCTACCTGGGCCACCAGGGCTGCATTCTCACCACCGGCCATCACTTTTTCGCCAAGCACCTCAATGGCAAGGTATTTTTTAGCCAGGAAATTATTTTCTTTCTCACCTTTGCCTTTGTAGGAAATGGTTTCATCAAACATTTTGGCATCCAGCGACATTGACAGGTCGTAACCATTCTTCAGGTACAGGGTAGCTACCTCGGCGCCATCATACAGTTCGTACAGGCCCGGCTCGACAGCAAATGCGTCTTTAAAGTTACCCTTTGCGTCAGAAACCAGCACCTTGCTGAATTTGCGGGAACGGATTATAAGTGAATCGCTATTGCGGTTTTGAACCCTGGCAGAGAATTTCATATTATCCTGCGCAAAAATACTTGCAGAGACTAAAAGAAGAACTAAAAAGGTCTTTTTCATGTTATCGATTGATTGTTGGTTATGCAATACAGAACGAAGGTAGGGCATTTATAGTATAGTTAATTCAGCAGCCTGTCCAGTTGCTCCGCAAGTGCAGGGTCACTGGGCTTTTTGGCATCGCCATCGACGATCATCCCTTTAGGGTCAACGATTATGAACCTTGGCACAAAGTTTAACAGCCAACTGATTCATAAGGTCAGAATCAAACTCTTTGTCGCAGATAAGCTGTATCCCGGCCATCTGCCTTGCGGTAACCGTTTCTTTCCACCGGCCGAAATCCTCCATCCTGTCAATGGAAATGCTCACAAAAGCAATGTTTTTGTCGCGGTATTTTAATTCCAACCCGTCAAAATAAGAGCCCTCTTTACGGCATGGCCCGCACCATGTGGCCCAAATGTCAATCAGCATATACTTTCCCCTAAAATCGTGGCTGGTAGTAGTGCCGCCGTCATGATTGGTATAGGTGAAATCCGGTAGCGGCTTACCGTTAAGGTGCTGCCTTTTAAACTGGTATTGCGACATCAGGGGGAAATTATTCTCATCGTGCCCCAGTTCTTCTTCCATGAATTCCCGGAAACCAGGGCTAAAGGACTTATCTTTAAGTTCAGAACGAAAACCTTTCAGGCGCGCTTCCGAGCCTTTGGTAAAGGCCTCCAGGTCGTCAATGCCGTCGGCGATATCCATTTCGGTCGCCAGGCTGTTAGCGTCCTGCCGTGCAAAAAGGGAATTCTCCTTGGCGCCTTTGCCTTTAAACAGCATTGATTTTTTAAAATCGTTACCATCTGCCGTTAGAGTAAGATCAAAACCCTTATCAAGGTAAATATCAACATAGTCCTCGCCATTCACCAAATAATATTTGCCCGATGGACCCGTGAATTTACCTGTAAATGTCCCTTTGCTGTCGGCGACATATGCCTGCTTAAAGTCATTTTTACCAAGGTAGAGTGTATCGCTTTTGCGGTTATCGATCTTTACCGACAGGCGTATCTCAGTATTTTGTGCGAAAATGCAGTGGAAAGCAAGAAGCAGCAGGAACAGGATGTTTTTCATGACACGTATTTAATGGCCTAACAATGTAACGAATATAGCAAATGAAACAGTACAATGCCGGAAACGAAATACTTTTTACGGATGCCGTGTATTTTTCGGCTATTTGTTATCTTTAAATCCTGAACTTATCAAAAACCAATTATGAAAACCAATCCTGTCATTGCCGTGCTGCTGCTGTTCCTCCTTATTTCCTGCGGGGACAAGCCCGAAGGCACCCAAACCGTAAAAGGCCCGACTTATAGTTTGGAAGTACCCGCCTCAATGACCAAAACGACGACACTAAATACCGAAGCATCGCTACAGTACATGAACGGAAGTAAAGAGCTGTATGTTATCGTTATCGACGAAACCAAAGCTGAAATGCAGGCTGCCATTGATATAGACCCTGCTTATGCCGTTTACTCCAACGACCTTCAGGGCTACTATAGCCTTTTGACAGAAAACATCAAAAATGCCTTGTCCATCGACAGCCTTCCCGAACCCAAAGACACAAAGATCAACGGGCTTAATGCAAAAATAGTAGAGGTGGACGGCTATATGGAGAACCAGCACATTTACTGGAAATTTGCTTTTATAGAAGGGAAAAAGCAATACTACCAGATCATGGCATGGACACTTGCTGACCGTAAGGAAAAACATGAAGCGGCCATGCAGGACATGATCGCGTCGTTCCGGGAGACCAGCAAGAGCAAGTATTGATACTTTTCAGCCCCGAATAAAAACTCGTTTAATTGTTGTAATTCGTGGCATAATACTAAATTTGCACTTCAAAATTTTACGAAATGTACAGAAGCCATACTTGCGGTGAACTCAACGCCTCAAACATAAACCAGGAAGTAACATTATCCGGATGGGTACAAAAGTCCCGCAACAAGGGATTCATGATCTGGGTCGACCTCAGGGACCGTTACGGCATCACCCAGCTTATATTTGACACCGATCGCACACAAAAGGAAGTATTCCACCTTGCCGCCTCACTTGGCCGGGAGTTTGTTATCCAGGTAAAAGGTACCGTTATAGAGCGGGAATCCAAAAACCCAGGTATGGCGACCGGCGATATCGAGATACTGGTAAGCGAGTTAACGATACTCAATGCTTCAATCCTCCCTCCTTTCTCCATTGAGGATGAAACCGACGGCGGCGAAGAACTCCGCATGAAATACCGCTATCTGGACATCCGCAGGAACCCGGTAAAGAACAGCCTCATCTTCCGCCACAAAGTGGGCATAGAGGTGCGCAATTACCTTTCGGCACAAGGATTCATCGAGGTGGAAACACCCGTACTTATAAAATCAACACCCGAGGGCGCCCGCGACTTTGTGGTGCCATCGCGAATGAACGAAGGCCAGTTTTACGCCCTGCCGCAATCACCGCAAACCTTCAAGCAATTGCTGATGGTGGGTGGCATGGACAAGTATTTCCAGATTGTGAAATGCTTCCGCGATGAAGACCTCCGCGCCGACCGTCAGCCGGAATTCACGCAGATTGACTGCGAAATGGCGTTTGTAGAGCAGGAAGACATCATACAGACGTTTGAAGGCCTTGCCAGCCATTTGCTCAAAGAAATTAAAGGTATTGAGACCGGGCCGTTTCCACGTATGACCTACGACGAAGCCATGAAGAAATACGGCAACGACAAGCCGGACATCCGTTTTGGGATGGAATTTGGTGAATTGAATGAAGTAACACAACATAAAGATTTTGCAGTATTTAATTCTTCAGAACTTGTGGTGGGTATTGCCGTTCCGGGGGCAGGAGCTTATACAAGAAAACAGATAGACGAGCTGATCGAGTGGGTAAAACGCCCGCAGGTAGGCGCAAGCGGTATGGTATATGCCAAGTATGAAGCCGACGGTTCCATAAAATCATCGGTGGATAAATTCTACGACCAGGCCGACCTTCAAAAATGGGCTGAAATAACCGGCGCACAACCGGGCGACCTAATTCTCGTGCTTTCGGGCGACGCGCATAAAACACGTACCCGCATGAGCGCACTTCGCATGGAACTTGCTACGCGCTTGGGCTTAAGAAACCCTGAGGTATTCGCACCGCTATGGGTAGTGGATTTCCCTCTATTAGAATGGGACGAGGACTCTTCACGCTTCCACGCCATGCACCACCCCTTCACCTCGCCAAAACCGGAGGATATGCCGCTTTTGGAAACCAACCCGGCAGCCGTGCGCGCCAATGCCTACGACCTTGTGCTTAACGGAAACGAAATAGGTGGCGGATCGATAAGGATACACGACAAGGCAACACAGTCGCTAATGTTCAAATACCTTGGCTTTACCGAGGAACAGGCCAAAGCCCAATTCGGCTTCCTGATGGACGCGTTTCAGTTTGGCGCACCCCCGCATGGAGGCCTTGCCTTTGGCTTTGACAGGCTTGTAGCAATATTAGGAGGACAGGAAACCATCCGCGACTTTATCGCGTTCCCTAAGAACAACTCGGGCCGCGACGTTATGATCGATGCGCCATCGCCCATCGACAATACCCAACTGGACGAATTGCACATCAAATTAAAATAAACCGGAATTTATTTTCGTTACACAATAGCCGTTCTTTCACCAGACGGCTATTTTTTTAACTATAACCAACTATTACAATGAAAAGATTACACGTTTTACTTATCGCGCTGCTGCCTGCTATGGCATTTGCCCAGGAGGCAGCCGTTTCACAACCTGTTAAATTCGGTTTGCAGGCCGGGGCAACCTATGCGGGAATACGGGGCAACCCCGGGGCTGAAGATAATGACTACGCCTTAGATTACCTGGTGGGAGCGTCGATCGAGCTACCCATCAATGAAAGGCTTTCCTTCATCGGCAACCTGAACTACGAACGCAAAAGCTTTAGCAACACAATAGTTACCACTGAAGGTGTAAATGATCCCTTTGACCCCATCGTGCAAAGTGCGGAATTTGATACCCGCGCAACCCTGCATTATCTTTCTGTGCCGCTTAACCTGAAATATTATATTGGCCCGTCAAAAAGCTTTTATATCAACGGTGGTGTTTTTGCGGGCTTCTTCCTCGATAATACACTTAAGGTGGATGGCGACAAGGCGGAAGATGAAAGTGGCGACGGCATTTTCAAGGAACTTGATTTCGGACTAAACCTGGGGTTGGGGATGCGCATCCCGATTGACGAGAAAAATGACCTGAACATTGAATTGCGCGACAATCTTGGCCTTGTAAACATAAGCGATGTACCGGTTATGGATGACGGATCGGTTAAGACCAATTCGGTTAACCTTATTGTGAGTTGGCAGTTTGGATTGTAGGAGAGAATGAAACTGTAACAATTTTAAACACAATAAACCCCTGATTTTAAAACGATTGATTTTATTTTAAAATTTTTAACATTCCTCTTTGCTGTGTCATAAATAATTTTATCTTTGACCATTATTAATTATTTTTTTATTACAGAATGCGTACAGGCAAAGTGAAATTTTTTATTGAATCCAAAGGTTTTGGGTTCATAACAGACGACGAAACAGGCAAAGACATTTTCGTACATGCTACGGGACTCAGATCGGAAGGACTCCGTGAAGGCGACAAAGTAAGCTACGAAGAAGAAGACGGCAAGAAAGGTAAAGTTGCTGCTAAAGTATCAGCGATCGACTAATATATATAGTACGATTACCTCAAACCACCAGCCGCCCTTTATGGGCGGTTTTTTATTGGCTCTACCTATGATACTTTAATTATTTGGCAAAATTTATACGAAATTGGCACTGTTAAAATTCAATATCAACAAAAACCGCTGCGTGTTAAAAAATATAAGTTTTCTTCTTTATTTAGAACCAATAAAAATTAAGCCTCAAACCTTTCTCTCGCCCAAAAACGTTTAATTTGTTCAGCTATGGAATGTATATTTGTGAATTGTTTATAAATTGCAAGTACTTATGGACACAACCCAGATGAGTTATTTCCCGATATTCATGCAGCTTATGCTGGCTACGGGCTTTGTTGGTACCACGATATTCATATCGAACCTGCTCGGACCAAAAAGGAATTCGGTTAACAAAGACAAGAATTTCGAGTGCGGTATTGAATCGATCGGTAACGCGCGCATCCCCTTCTCTGTAAAATATTTCCTTGTAGCCATATTATTCGTACTGTTTGACGTGGAAGTAATCTTCATGTACCCATGGGCCGTGAACTTCCGCGAAATGGGCCTTGAAGGGCTAATCAAGATGGGAATATTCATGCTGCTGCTTATCGTTGGCTTCTTCTATGTAATGAAGAAGAAAGGCCTGGAGTGGGAATAGGTAATTGGGCATACATTTTGCATTAAATGCCTGATAATCAAAAATTAAATTTACAATGAGCAATTCAAAAGATATAAAATTGGTTGACGCTCCCCCGGGAGTGGAAGGACAGGGCTTTTTTGCCACCAAGCTCGACACCGTTGTAGGGCTTGCACGTGCCAATTCGCTTTGGCCCCTGCCGTTTGCTACTTCATGCTGCGGTATCGAGTTCATGGCTACGATGGCATCACACTATGACGTGGCGCGTTTCGGGTCTGAGCGTATGAGTTTTTCGCCGCGCCAGGCCGACATGCTACTGGTTATGGGCACCATCGCAAAAAAAATGGCTCCCATCCTTCGTCAGGTATATGAGCAAATGAGCGAGCCCCGCTGGGTTATTGCTGTAGGTGCATGTGCCTCTTCGGGCGGTATATTCGACACGTACTCGGTTCTTCAGGGTATTGATAAAGTGATCCCTGTGGACGTTTACGTACCGGGATGCCCTCCAAGGCCGGAGCAGATACTTGACGGCGTGATGAAGCTTCAGGAAATCGTTAAATCGGAATCCGTAAGGAGGAGAAGCTCACCGGAATACCAGGCACTAATGGAATCGTATAACATTACATAAGTAAAATGGCTTTAGAAACAACTGTTATACAAGATAAGCTTACCGAAAAATTTGGCGGCAAAACAACCGGCTTTATCCTTCAAAACGATATATTATCTTTTGAGGTGGAAGCTTCTTCAATGGCCGAAGTGATGGGCTTCCTTAAGAACGACCCTGTATTGCGCTTCAACTTCCTTACCGATATCTGCGGCATCCATTACCCGGACAACGAAACTGAAAGACAGTTTGCCGTTGCGTACCACATGCACAACTGGATGGACAACGTACGCATCCGCTTCAAGTGCTTTATCAGCGCTGAAAACCCGGAAATTGATTCGGCTACCAATCTGTTCCTCGGCGCTAATTGGCAGGAACGCGAAACCTATGATTTTTACGGCATCATTTTCAAAGGGCACCCGCAGCTGAAGAGGATATTGAATATGGACGAGATGACCTCGTTCCCAATGCGGAAGGAATTCCCGCTGGAAGACGGAGGACGTACCGATAAGGACGACCGTTTCTTTGGAAGGATAACCGACAATGCACATAACTAACAAGGAATAATTTTATATAAATGTCAGACCTGTTATTACCACCGGAGCATCGTTACGCAAAGATGATCGAGCAGCGGAAGAATGAAGACGGCAGCGAGCTTTCCATACTGAACCTTGGGCCAACGCACCCCGCCACGCACGGTATTTTCCAGAACATCCTGCTAATGGATGGCGAGCGGATACTCGACGGCGAAGCTACTGTTGGCTATATACACCGTGCCTTTGAGAAAATTGCCGAGAACAGGCCGTTTTACCAAATCACCCCGCTAACCGACAGGATGAACTACTGTTCCTCTCCCATCAATAACATGGGCTGGTGGATGACCCTTGAGAAAGCGCTTGATATTGAGGTGCCGAAAAGGGTGCAGTACATGAGGGTGATCATCATGGAGCTGGCGCGCATTGCCGACCACATCATTTGCAACTCGGTACTGGGTGTGGATACGGGAGCGCTGACAGGATTCCTTTACGTATTCCAGTACAGGGAAAAGATATATGAAATATACGAAGAGATATGCGGCGCCCGCCTTACTACCAACATGGGCCGCATCGGGGGCTTTGAAAGGGACTGGAGCCCTGAAGCCTTCAAAAAAATAAATACTTTCCTCGAAGAATTCCCTCCTATATGGACAGAATTTGAGAACCTGCTTACCCGCAACAGGATATTCATGGACCGCACGATAGACGTTGGCCCAATATCTGCCGAAAAGGCTATGAGCTATGGCTTTACCGGCCCTAACCTCCGTGCGGCAGGTATTGATTATGATATTCGCGTAATGACCCCGTACAGCTCGTACGAAGATTTTGAATTCGACGTACCGGTTGGAAAATCGGGTGATACCTACGACCGCTTCTGCGTGCGCAACGCCGAGGTTTGGGAGAGTTTAAAGATCATCAAACAGGCATTGGCCAAGATGCCGGAAGGGCCTTTCCACGCCAATGTGCCGGATTATTACCTTCCGCCGAAAGAAGACGTTTACAACAACATGGAAGCCCTTATCTACCACTTTAAGATAGTGATGGGTGAGATACCTGTACCGAAGACCGAAGTGTATCATGCTGTGGAAGGCGGCAACGGGGAGTTAGGCTTTTACCTTATAACCGACGGAAGCCGCACGCCATACAGGCTGCATTTCCGCAGGCCATGCTTTATATATTACCAGGCATTCAACGATATGGTAAGGGGCCAAATGCTCTCGGATGCCATTGCAACATTATCAAGCCTCAATGTTATTGCAGGCGAGCTTGACGCATAAGTTATTTTAAATTATAAATTTTGAATTTTAAATTGTCGTATCTGAGTAAGCATTCAAAATTTAGCATTCAAAATTCAAAATAGAAAAAAGAGATGGAGATTAGTAACGTACATCAAAATATAAATATAACCCCTGAGCTTCAGGCGAGGATCGATGAGCTTTTGAGCCACTACCCTGCCGACAAAAGGAAATCGGCATTGTTGCCCATCCTCCACGAAGTACAGGACGCGCACGACAACTGGCTGAGCATTGAACTCCAGGATAAGGTTGCCGAGATCATTGGGATTAAGCCCATCGAGGTATATGAGGTGGTATCGTTCTACACTATGTATAACCAAAAGCCTATCGGGAAATATATGTTCGAATTCTGCAGGACATCCTGCTGCGCCATTCGCGGTGCGGAAGACCTGATGGATTACACCTGCAACAAGCTTGGTGTGAAAGAAGGCGAAGTAACCCCGGACGGGATGTTCCAGGTAGTTGGTGTTGAGTGCCTTGGCGCCTGCGGCTACGCCCCGATGATGCAGCTGGGCGATTATTACAAAGAGCACCTGACCAAAGAAAAGGTGGATACTATTATTGACGACTGCAGGGCAGGAAAAGTGGATTTACATAAACTGACCATTACGGAATAACAATGGCAAGAAAAATATTACTAGAGCACGCACACATCCCGGGAATAAAAACCTACGAGATATACCGCAAAGTTGGCGGTTATGCCTCTGTGGAAAAAGCTATAAAAAGCATGACCCCGGACGAAGTGGTGGAAGAAGTAAAGACTTCAGGATTGCGCGGACGCGGAGGCGCAGGTTTCCCAACGGGCATGAAATGGAGCTTTATCGACAAGAAATCAGGCAATCCGAGGCATTTGGTATGCAACGCCGATGAATCGGAACCGGGCACTTTCAAGGACCGCTACCTGATGGAGTACATCCCGCACCTTTTGATCGAGGGGATGATCACATCAAGCTATGCCTTGGGATGCAACCTGTCGTACATATACATTCGCGGAGAATACATGTGGGTGTACCGCATATTGGAAACAGCAATAAAAGAAGCTTATGCCGCAGGATGGCTGGGCAAAAATATATTAGGCTCGGGCTATGACCTTGACCTGCACGTACATTGTGGCGCCGGCGCTTACATCTGTGGCGAGGAAACTGCCCTTATCGAATCGCTGGAAGGCAAAAGGGGCAACCCGAGGATCAAGCCGCCATTCCCTGCGGTAAGCGGACTTTGGGCGAACCCTACCGTGGTGAACAATGTTGAATCTATCGCGGCAGTGCCATGGATCGTGAACAATACTGGCGCGGAATATGCTAAAATAGGTATCGGCCGTTCTACAGGAACTAAATTGATATCGGCTTCGGGGCACGTCAGAAAGCCAGGGGTTTATGAAATAGACTTAGGATTGAGCGTTGAAGAGTTCATGAACTCAGACGAATACCTGGGTGGAATGCTGGACGACAGGCCATTGAAGGCATTGGTTCCGGGAGGTTCTTCGGTTCCCGTGCTTCCTGCCAACCTTATTTTTAAGACAGCCAATGGCGAAGACCGCCTGATGTCGTATGAATCCCTGAGCGATGGTGGTTTTGCTACCGGATCGATGCTGGGGTCGGGAGGCTTTATCGTGTATAACGACACGTCGTGCATGGTTCGCAACACATGGAATTTCTCCCGTTTTTACCACCACGAAAGCTGCGGGCAGTGCTCGCCATGCCGTGAAGGTACCGGCTGGATGGAAAAAGTGTTGCACCGTATCGAGAACGGTCACGGCCGCGAGGAAGATATTGAGCTGCTTTGGGACATCCAGAGAAAAATAGAAGGCAATACAATTTGCCCGCTTGGCGATGCAGCAGCATGGCCGGTAGCAGCGGCGATACGCCATTTTAGGGACGAGTTTGAATACCACGTTCGCTTCCCTGAGAAAATAAAAAACCGTGACCACTTTGTAGCTGAGCCTTTTGAAAGGGTGAAGCATTTGGTAGCGAAAGAAGTAGTATAGAGTTTAAAGTTAAAAAGTTGAAAGTTTATAAAGTCGCCTATCGGGTTCAAAAACTTTAAAACATCATAACCTTCAACTTTCAAACATAAGAAAAATGAAAGTAACAATAGACGGACAGGAAATAGACGTAGAACCGGGGACCACCATCCTGCAGGCTGCGCGTAAGATAGGCGGCGAATCAGTCCCGCCGGCCATGTGCTACTATTCCAAGCTAAAGGGAAGCGGGGGCAAATGCCGCTGCTGCCTTGTAGAGGTTTCCAAAGGAAGCGAGGCCGACCCGCGCCCTATGCCAAAACTTATGGCATCGTGCGTTACCGGCTGTATGGACGGTATGGAAGTGAAGAGCATCTCCTCTGAAAGGGTTGTGGATGCACGCAAGTCGGTAACCGAATTCCTGCTGATCAACCACCCGCTGGACTGCCCCGTGTGTGACCAGGCCGGGGAGTGTGATTTGCAGAACCTGAGCTTTAAAAACGGGTCCTCGAAAACGCGCTTTATTGAAGAGAAAAGGACTTTTGAGCCCGAAAATATCGGCCCGAACATCCAGCTGCACATGAACCGTTGCATCCTGTGCTACCGCTGCGTAATGGTAGCCGACCAGCTTACCGATACCAGGGTACACGGAGTTGTGAACCGCGGCGACCACTCGCAAATCTCTACCTGTATTTCCAAAGCAGTGACCAATGAGTTCTCCGGCAACATGATCGACGTATGCCCGGTTGGCGCGCTTACCGATAAGACCTTCCGCTTTAAGCAGAGGGTATGGTTCAACAAGCCGTACAACGCCCATAGGGATTGCACCAAATGCTGCGGCAAAACCACGCTTTGGATGTTCGGCAACGAGATACAAAGGGTAACGGCACGCAAGGACGAATACCACGAAGTGGAAGAATTCATTTGCAACGAATGCCGATTTGACCACAAAGACCCTAAAGACTGGGTAGTTGAAGGGCCAAGGAAATTTGAGAAAGATTCGGTTATCAACCAAAACAACTATACAAGGAAATTGGATACTGTGGTTATCGAAACGGAAAAACAGATATTGCTCGGGCGTGACCAGGATCGTAAAAAAATCAGTATGCCTGCTATCCCTCTGAAAACAGACGAATTACAGGCATTTAAAGAAGGAAACATATAATGGACCAGGCTATAATCATAGAAAAGAGCGTTGTTATCATTGCAGTTTTTGCACTGACGATGCTTATGGCGATGTACTCTACATTGGCCGAAAGGAAAATTGCTGCGTGGCTTCAGGACCGCATTGGCCCTAACCGTGCAGGACCGGGTGGTATACTACAGCCACTGGCCGATGGTATGAAGCTGTTCTCAAAAGAGGAGTTCTTCCCCAACACACCGAACAGGTTCCTGTTTATCGTAGGGCCGTTCATATCCATGAGCACCGCGCTTATGACCAGCGCCGTTATTCCGTGGGGCGACAAGCTGCACCTTTTCGGGCGCGACATCATCCTCCAGGCTACCGATATTGATGTGGCGATGCTGTACATCTTCGGAGTATTGTCGGTGGGTGTTTATGGCATTATGATCGGCGGATGGGCATCCAACAACAAATTCTCGCTAATGAGCGCCATGCGTGCTTCATCGCAAATGATATCCTATGAGGTAGCCATGGGGCTTTCGATCATTGCCCTTATCATGATGACAGGCACACTGAGCCTTAAAGAGATCGCCGCCGGACAAGAGGGGATGAACTGGAATATATTCTACCAGCCGGTGGGCTTCCTGATCTTCCTGGTATGTTCGTTTGCCGAAACCAACCGTACGCCATTTGACCTTGCCGAATGTGAGGCCGAGCTTATCGGGGGTTACCATACCGAATACTCCTCCATGAAAATGGGCTTTTACCTGTTCGCCGAATATGCGAGCATGTTCATATCGTCGACCATACTTGCCGTACTTTATTTCGGGGCATACAACTACCCCGGCATGCAGTGGATGGAAGACAACGTAGGCGTGAACATCGCGAACATCATTGGTATGCTGGTACTTTTCGGTAAGCTGTGTTTCTTCATATTCTTCTATATGTGGGTGCGCTGGACGGTGCCGAGGTTCCGTTATGACCAGCTGATGAAGCTTGGATGGAAAATGCTGATACCTTTGGCTATAGCCAATATTATCATCACAGGTATAATTATACTAATAAACGACGGTACGTTTAAATTCTAAACGAACCGGCTAAAAGAAATATTATGTCAATAGAGACCATGTCATTATCGGGACGGAAGAAGGAGGTTTCCAATAAGAAGATGACTTTTTGGGAAAGCCTGTATATCGTGGCGATCGCAAAAGGGCTGTTCATTACGATCAGGCACCTTTTTACCCGTAAAGTAACTATAAAATACCCGGAGCAGACCCGCGAGATGAGCCCAGTATACCGTGGACAGCACCTGCTGATGCGCGACGAAGAAGGCCGTGAGCGCTGTACTGCCTGTGGATTGTGCGCCCTCTCCTGCCCTGCCGAGGCCATCACGATGAAGGCTGAGGAAAGGAAACCGGACGAAATGCACCTGTACCGCGAAGAGAAGTACGCTTCCATTTATGAGATTAATATGCTGCGCTGCATTTTCTGCGGACTGTGCGAGGAAGCATGCCCGAAACAAGCCATATACCTGACCAAATCAAGGACTATGGTACGCTCTAACAGCGACAGGGAAGACTTTATCTTTGGCAAAGACAAACTGGTTATGCCACTTGATATGGCAATAGACAATACCAAAAAACCACAAATGGCAAAATAGATGATCACAACATTATTCTACATTTTATCGGCCATTACACTCGCTACTGCGTTTTTGACGATATTCAGCAAAAACCCGATACACAGCGCTATCTACCTTGTACTCTGCTTTTTCTCGATTGCGGGGCATTACCTTATGTTCAATGCGCAATTCCTCGCGATAGTGCATATCATCGTATACTCCGGCGCCATCATGATCCTGATGCTCTTTACGATAATGCTCATGAACCTCAATAAGGAAGACGAAAAAAACAAACCCATACTCTCGCGCATAGCCGCGGTGATAGCCTTCTGCCTTGTGGCATTCGTGCTTTTGGCAACTTTCATCAAGGCACAGCCGCAGCTGGAATACGTTTCATCGGGCAAAGATTTCCAGTCGATCAAAGTACTGGGACAAGTATTGCTCAATGAATACATGGTGCCGTTTGAGTTTGCATCAGTGCTGCTCCTTGTATCAATGATCGGTGCGGTATTGTTATCTAAAAAAGAACATATTAATAACTAGTATGGAAAATATATTACAGGAAATAGGCCTCGAAAACTACATTTACCTTTCCACGCTGCTGTTTTGCGTAGGCGCCTTCGGGGTACTATACAGGAGGAATGCCATTGTTATGTTCATGTCTATAGAGATCATGCTTAATGCCGTTAACCTGTTGCTGGTAGCTTTTTCTACCTACCACCAGGACGCGGAAGGGCAGGTATTCGTATTCTTCTCGATGGCGGTTGCAGCCGCCGAAGTAGCTGTTGGGCTTGCGATATTAGTAGCCGTATACAGGAACCTGAGCAACATTGACATTGATAATTTGAAAAATTTAAAAGGATAACGCCTGATGGATACAAATTTGGCTTTACTATTATTATTCGCGCCTTTTGCAGGGTTTTTGCTCAACGTTTTCTTCGGAAAAAAACTGAGCAGGACAGCCGCTGGCGTATTGGGCACAATGGCCGTTGCCGTGTCGTTTGGCGTAACATTGTTTTTCTTCCTTCAGGTAAACAGCACCGGCGAGCCGGTTATGGTGAACCTTTTCGAATGGATGCAGCTTGCCAACTTCTCGGTTGACTTCGGTTTCCAGCTGGACCAATTGTCATTGCTGTGGCTGATGTTCGTTACCGGCATCGGTACGCTCATCCATCTGTACTCCATCAGCTACATGCATGATGACGAGAACATCCACAAATTCTTCGCCTACCTGAACCTGTTCGTTTTCTTCATGATCACGCTGGTTATGGGAAGTAACCTCCTTATTATGTTTATCGGGTGGGAAGGCGTTGGGCTTTGCTCGTACCTTCTTATCGGGTTCTGGTACAAAAACCAGGAGTATAATGATGCCGCAAAGAAGGCTTTCATCATGAACCGTATCGGCGACCTTGGTTTCCTTATCGGGATATTCATCATCGGTTATCTTTTCCATACATTGGATTATGTACAGATAAAAACTGCGATTGACAACGGCTGGACACTTGACCCGACATGGTTGAGCATTGCCGCATTGTGCCTGTTCATTGGTGCCTGTGGTAAGAGTGCGCAGATCCCACTATATACTTGGCTTCCGGATGCAATGGCCGGCCCTACCCCGGTTTCGGCGCTTATTCACGCGGCAACGATGGTAACAGCAGGTATCTTCATGATCACAAGGATGAATTTCCTTTTCAACCTTACACCGGACGTACAAAGCATAATCGCCATAGTGGGTGCTGTCACGGCACTGGTTGCGGCATCCATCGGCCTGGTACAGAATGATATTAAAAAAGTACTGGCCTACTCTACGGTATCGCAGCTGGGCCTTATGTTCCTTGCCCTTGGGCTTGGCGCTTATGAGATAGCTGTATTCCACGTGATCACGCACGCTTTCTTCAAAGCCTGCCTGTTCTTGGGATCGGGTTCGGTTATCCACGCTTTGCACGGTGAACAGGACATGCGCAATATGGGCGGGCTTCGCAAGGTAATGAAGGTCACCTTTGCCACGTTCCTTATCTCGACACTGGCCATCTCAGGCTTACCGCCATTCTCGGGCTTCTTCTCAAAAGACGAAATACTGATGGCAGCCTACCACGAAAACCCTGTACTGTGGGTAATCGGGTCGGTAGCTTCCATAATGACGGCGTTCTATATGTTCCGCCTGTTGTACCTGACGTTCTATAAAGACTTCAGGGGTACCGAAGAGCAAAAGCACCACCTGCACGAATCGCCCGCGCTTATTACAATACCGCTTATCGTCCTGGCGATACTTGCACTTGTTGGCGGCGCTATAAGCCTGCCGGGCAATAGCTGGCTGAACCACTACCTTGCACCAGTCATGGCTAAGCCTGCGCACCACCACGAACTTGACAACACGGCCTATATGCTTATGGGTATTGCCGTTGCGGGAGCGCTTATAGGCATAGGCATAGCGTACTTCAAATACATAAAAAATGCATCGGTTCCCGCAAAGGACGGCGAGCAGACAGGCCTGGTGAAAGTACTTTACAACAAATACTACGTTGACGAAATTTACATGGCAATTATCGTTAAGCCGATATACGCCATTGGGTCTTTCTTCAAAAATGTCACTGAGGCAGCTTTTTCAGGCTTCATCTTCGGATTGGGCAGGGCAGCCAATATGCTTGGCGCTGAAGGGAAGACAATACAGAACGGCAGCGTAGGGTTTTACCTTTTCGTATTTGTTGCGGGCATTTGCTCAATTATAGGTTATATTTTTCTGGCAAAATAATTCATACTGATGGACGTATCTTTTATACTTATTATCTTATTATTCGGGGCGGCGGCCACTTACTTTGTAGGTGACAAATGGGCGGCTAAAGCGGCACTTATTTTCAGTACCGCAGCACTCGCGGCCACCATTTTTATTACCTATCGATATTCAATAGGCGAGTCCGTAAACTTTTCCCACAGCTGGATAAAGTCACCTAATATTTCGCTGTTCTTTGTAGCTGACGGGCTTACGCTTTCCATGGCATTGCTCACTACGGCCCTTACCCCTATTATTGTATTCTCATCTTTTGGGAACCTTTTCCCGAAAACAAGGGCATTTTATGCGCTCATCCTGTTCATGGCCTTTGCCATGGTAGGTACGTTTCTTAGCAACGACGGGATGCTGTATTATATATTCTGGGAGCTTTCGCTAATCCCTATTTATTTCATAGCGCTTATCTGGGGCAGCGGTAATGCCGAAGAGCGCAAAAAAGCCGTAGTGAAATTCTTTATCTACACTTTTGCGGGATCGCTTTTCATGTTAGTGGCATTCATCTATGTCTACCAAAAACACCATATGTTCCTGCGCGGGGCATTGCACAACCTGGCGCTTTCAGAGACTGAGCAAACCTGGATATTCATCGCGTTCTTCCTGGCATATGCCATAAAAATACCGATCATACCCTTCCATACGTGGCAGGCAAACGTGTACCAAAAGGCGCCTGTTGCAGGCACCATGCTTCTTTCGGGCATCATGCTTAAGATGGCGATATTCAGTATCGTGAGGTGGCAGCTGCCTATCGCACCGATACCAGCCATGAAATACCAATACATCATCTTAGGCCTGTGTATTGCGGGCGTAATCTACGGATCCATACTGGCGCTGAAGCAAACAAGCCTTAAAAAAGTGCTGGCCTATTCGTCGCTTGCCCACGTTGGCCTTATTGCCGCCGGTGTTTATACCCTTACGCTCGACGGGCTTCGCGGCGCCTTCCTTCAAATGATAGCGCACGGGTTTGTAGTGGTAGGCCTGTTCTTTGCGGCCGAGATCATCAACCGCAGGTTCAATACTGATGAGATTAGCGAAATGGGCGGTATCAGGATACAATCGCCAAAGTTCACCTCCATGTTCATGATACTGGTGCTTGCTTCGGTGGCGCTCCCCGGAACGTTTAACTTTGCAGGGGAATTTGAAGTGCTTTACAGCCTGGCACAAATGAATATATGGATGGCCGTAATTGGCGGTACAACCATTATCCTGGGGGCTTTTTACATGCTGCGCATGTTCCAGCAGGTAATGCTTGGCGAACAGCATAAGAAAATATTTGCCGATATTAATTTCAGCGAGGGGATGGTTATGGTGCTTATCATAGGCGTACTGCTGTTCTTTGGCCTGTACCCGAAACCGATCGTGGATTTCATCACGCCGGAGCTCCAAAAAGCGCTACTAAACATAAACAGATTTAATTAAGCTGACAGAGAATGAATACATTAATAGCTATTGCAGGATTAGGGATTATATGCCTTATAGCTGAAATTTTCAATTTGAGGAAAGCCATTGTGCCGGTAACCATTATTGGACTGCTTGCCGCGCTTGGCCTTACCGCTTTTGAATACTCGGAACTGATGCTGAATATTCAAAAATCTGATTCGGTAGGCTTCTATAATAACATGATTGTTGTCGACAGGTTTTCACTTTGCTTTTCGGGGCTGTTCATAATCCTGGCCATCTTCCTCATCGCCATGACACCCGATTTCCATAAAGAGCATAAGCCAAAGATCTCCGATTTCGTGGCCATTAAGCTGTTCCTGCTTACCGGCGCTATCGCAATGGTATCGTTCGGCAACCTTTCGATGTTCTTCCTGGGTATCGAAGTGCTTTCCATTGCATTATATGTTTTGGCGGCAAGCGAGCCCAAAAACCTGAAAAGCAACGAAGCGGGGATGAAATACTTCCTGATGGGGGCGTTCGCTTCGGGCATCATATTGTTTGGTATCGCATTGATATACGGCGCAACAGGGTCGTTTGACACTGCCGAAATATATAAAGCAGTAGTCGACGGCAACCTGGGTGATATCAGAATGGAGAATATCTCCGACCTGTTCCTGATCGGGCTGGTACTACTTACCATAGGCCTACTTTTCAAAATGGCTATTGTGCCTTTCCATTTTTGGTCACCTGATGTGTACGAAGGTTCACCGGCGCTTTCAACAGCTACCATGAGTACACTGGCAAAAGTAGCTGCCATAGCGGCGTTCTT
Organism: uncultured Flavobacteriaceae bacterium; assembly: GCA_942492845.1. Classification (GTDB taxonomy): domain Bacteria; phylum Bacteroidota; class Bacteroidia; order Flavobacteriales; family Flavobacteriaceae; genus Flavobacterium. Next base: position 504,682 of record OW818646.1, read on the forward strand.
TAAGCTGCTCCTTAGCATGACCAACCAGCTTCCCGGCCATTACATGACCATTATAACCATTGTCATAGTGCTCTCAATGACCGTAGGGAACCTCATGGCGCTAAAGCAGGATAACGTTAAGCGTATGCTTGCCTTTTCGGGTATCTCGCACGCCGGCTTCATGCTTATGGTGCTTTACAACCCATCTGTAACCGCGGGCACGCTTTTCTACTATGCTTCGGCTTATTCACTTACGGGTATTGCGGCATTTGCGGTAGTGCTGTTCGTGTGCCGCAACAAAGGCAACGAAGATATATACAACTTCAACGGTCTGGGCAAATCACACCCGGTCATGGCGGCAGTACTTACCTGCTCTTTACTGTCAATGGCTGGGATACCGATATTCTCGGGCTTTTTTGCAAAGCTATTTCTGTTTACCGAAGTACTTAAAACCGGGCATTTGATTATAGTGATCATTGCCGTTGTGAATTCCATCATAAGCGTAGGATACTATTTCAAGCTGATTTTGGCAATGTACACAAAAGACGATATAGAGAAAAGGGAACCGCTTCCGTTCATGTATGGCGCCGTTGCTGTGGTTTCACTGCTTATAAGCGTTGCGATAGGGCTAAACCCATCAATGATCACAATATTGGTACGGTAAGAGTTTTTTCGCTTAAAAATAACAAGGCGCATTATCTTAGGGTACTGCGCTTTTTTATGCATAGAGCTAAACCTTCATGTGTTATTATTTTCGATATACGAAGATTATAATCATATAATGACTAAATTTGCTATATGTACGCGCTCATCGATTGCAATAATTTTTACGTTTCCTGTGAACGGGTGTTCCAGCCAAAATGGCGGGGCCGACCGGTTGTGGTATTATCTAACAATGACGGATGCGTCATATCAAGAAGTGAGGAAGCAAAAGAACTAGGCATCGGGATGGCAATACCTGAATTTAAACTACGCAGCTTATTGAGGGACAATGATGTAGGGGTATTCTCTTCAAACTATGCGCTTTATGGCGACCTCAGCGCACGCCTCATGAAACTCATGGAGCATTTTACACCTAATGTCGAGGTATACAGTATTGACGAAGCTTTTCTGGACTTCACCGGAATGGAAGTTACTGATTTTCATGATCTCGGCCTGCAGATGCGCACCCGTGCCTGGGACTGGCTCAGCCTGCCAATTTGCGTTGGCATAGCCCCTACCCGGGTACTTGCCAAAGCCGCCAACCGCATCGCTAAAAAATTCCAGGACAAAACCGGGGGCGTTTATGTCATTGATACCGATGAGAAGCGCGTCAAGGCACTGAAATGGCTTAAAGTGGGTGACATTTGGGGCGTTGGATACAGAACTTCCAGAAAGCTCAAGGGGATAAATGCGGACACCGCGTATGACTTTATACAACCGTGGATGGAACCGTGGATAAAAAAGGAAATGGGTGTGGTGGGCCTGCGCCTGAAAAGCGAACTGGAAGGTAAATCGGTACTTGGGCCGGACCGGATTGATGGCGACAAAAAGAGTATTGCCACCACCCGAAGTTTCCCAAAACAGCTAACCGATTACGACCTGATACGCGAACGGGTGTCCACCTTTGCCACCGTATGTGCTGAAAAACTGCGCCGGCAGGGTTCGTGCTGCCATACCGTGATCGTAATGCTCGTCGCCGACAAGCATACCATAGATGATCCCAAATACCATTACAGCAGCGCTGCGACACTGCCTTTTGCCAGTAACTCAGCGCTGACAATCAGCAACGCGGCCATACAGCTTTTAAAAAGCCTTATGGACAGTACCGAAACCAAACGCTTTAAGAAAGCGGGCGTCATCGTAACAGAACTCGTCCCCGAAGGCAACCGGCAGTTCAACCTGTTCCTGGACGAAAACCCAAAACACCTCGAATTAATGAAGGCCATGGATAAAGTAAACCGGAAAATGGGCGGCCGTGTTATCCGCCTTGGCGCACAGGCGGCAAAAACATGGGATATGAAACAAAATATGCTTTCCAAAGGCTATACCACCAACCCGGCAGAACTGCTGGTCATAAACTGCAACGAATGAAAAACATACAGCCCCTTACTTTTTTTCGTCCCGACATGGAGGCCGGTACATCGCAGCTGTTGGTAAATCACCGCATTTCAGCGGGGTTTGCCTCACCCGCGCAGGATTTTTTGCAGGACCGCATCGACCTCAACAAAATGCTGGTTAAAAATCCGCTGACCACCTTCTACATCAGGGTAGCAGGCAACTCGATGATCAATGCCGGGATAGCCGACGGCGACCTGCTCGTAGCCGACCGCAGCCTTGAACCTTCCGATGGCAGGGTAGCCATCTGTCTTATCGACGGCGATTTTACCGTCAAACGCCTGAAAGTGGAGGCCGACTGCATGTACCTCATGCCCGAGAACCCAGCCTATAAACCCATAAAAGTTACTGAAGACAATGATTTTAGCGTTTGGGGAATCGTGACGTATGTGGTGAAGAGTTTGTGAGTCTTAAAGTTGAAAAGTCCTAAGGTTTTAAAGCCAAAAGGTCGGTTTGTAACATCGCACGACGAAGCGTTACCACGACTCAGGCACTAAACCCAATCATACCTACATTGCACATGTCCCTGCACTTTTATCCTGGAGAATCATTCCGGCACGAGTGCAGCTACCTCCTCTCCTTGGGAGAGGGGGTTGGGGGTGAGGACTATCTCGCATACTATTATTTTTTATATTTGTTGAAATTCAAACAATGAATAACCCCACAAACCTTGGCAGGACTTAAAAGACATTTAATGGACCCCTTAGATATGTTTTTCTTCGGCCTGGTCGGTATTATATTGATAAAGAACACGCCAAAAAGGCAACGGTTAGGCGATATCTGGGCAAAGACAATCGTCGTCAAAGCTTCCCATAATAAAACACTGCTCTGAAGCCACTGTAAATCCACTGTAAAACAATTTACAGTAACTAACAGCAGGGATTGCTGCGCTTTATTGACCTGTTTTATTTAATCTTGCATCTAAATACAGTCCCGATGAAAACAATACACTACCTGTTGGCCGTGGTACTTATTTTTGGTACAGGCACCGCTACCGCCCAACCCGGATGGCAGGACCTGACGCAGCATTATAATTATACCATCGCTGACGAAAGCGGCAAGGAAATAGCGTTTAAAGCAGACAGGAACTACACTGTGCGGGTGGACAGTGTTTCCTATTCCGGCGCTTCGATCCCTTTCGATTCACTGAAGCCTGCTACGCCCAATATCCATCACTTTGACAACTATATCCGCATCAACGACCTCTCGCTCCGCGTGCCGCAAAACAACCGCCATGTTCCATTAGAGATAGCGATCATCCGCGGCAGGGACACCATGCACCTTGACCAGCCGGTTAGCGAAGGGCACCGCATACTGGGGCGGGATCACCATAGCAGGAGCCTCCGGTACATTCCCGGGCATTATTATTTTCCGCGGTGGGCTACAGCGGTTTTTGATAACGGACCCACTGTGGGCGGAAACGTCACCGTACGCAATGCGGAGCAGCGCAGCTTCATAATTCCGGGAGCGCTTTACAGGGAATTTTCAACAAACTATAAAGAGCGCCAACTCATCGAAAGGCGAAAGGAAGACCGGGTGGTTGCTAATTTTACCGAAGGCTATATCACTGTTACGCGGGACGAGGCGCCAATAAATACAAAGGGACGCGTGGACCCCTACACAAAAAGCTGGGGACATACGCAGCTTTTCCCAACCACCAACAGCGACGTGCATACGGGCATCATCCAATATAAGTTCGATACCATTAATGCCTCGCTGTCCAAAGGGGTGTTTGCCGTTTTCAACAAAAAAGAAAACACGATCTCGCATTGGCTGCCCAGGGGAAACATGCATGCTTTTTCTACGGCGTACCTGTATCGCGACACATTTAACGGTGTGCTGTACAATGCCACCCTGTTCCGGGAAATGGCCCCTCCGTGTACCCTGCTGCGTAATGACTGCCCCTTTACATTGAAGTATTTCCGCTCCGATGATGAGGGACGGTCATGGCGTGAGGACGGGAAGCTCAAAAAACTGTTTGACACCTACAAATTAAGGCAGCTGGAGTTTATAGACGAACGCCATGCACTGGGCTTTACCTTAACGGAAAAGGACAAAGGCAAACGGAGCCGCTACCAGCAGGGGACCTATTACCTCATTAAAGATATGAAAGTGGCCGATTCGCTGGTAACCCCGCCCAAAGTGCATTACAACAGCAACCATACCCACTATTCTTTTTCAAGGGAGGGCGATACCATCCGCCTCGGCCAATGGGGCAGCGTCGACGGCGACAGCAAATATGGCGACCCGTTATACCGTCCCTTTATCGTAGGGCACGGTGGCAGATGGAAGTTCAGCGTAAAAGAGGATGTGTACAAAAGGCCTAAGCCTCGGGTTGAAACCCCTGTGGTGAAGGAGTATGTGAATTTTACGCTGCACGAAAACAAACTGGCCTTCCGCAATGGCACGGGTACATTGGAGCTCACAAAAGAGGTGGTAGATGAGCCGCTGGGCTACGGTATTTACGTACTCGAAAAAGGAAGCCACATTTATCTCCTCGACAATGCAGATGAAGTCATGATGGTGTCGTTTGACGGCGGCACTGCGTGGTATGTGTACCCGCAGTCGTTATCCGACCGCTCCAACTGCTCGTTGTTGGGTATTGATGACGACCGTGTGATCTCCTTTTTCGACCTCTTTCAAATGAAAAAGGTGTCGTACAAATTTTCGGCTGCCGCACCATGAAGATACCCCAATGTGGTAACTCAAAGTGCATTAACCTGCAAAAAGTGCGGATCTTCAGGTGAAACAGCAAACCGTTTTAGAATCCAAAAGCGGAGATCAGGCGCTTTTTTCCGCTTTCGGAATATCTTTCGTCACCACCTGCATGGTTTCCCGGCTCACCTGGCGCACCAGTACTTCTTTCCCCTGGGCCACGGCATCGGCGCTGCGTTCATTAAAATGCCGAATGGTATAAAGTGAAACATTGTCGTTATAGGTCACTTTGAATTTTTTCGACAGGATGGTTTTCAGTTCCCGGAAATTGCCAAACTTATCGTCCACGCATACCGAGAAACTGATGGCGGAGTTCTGGATCAGGTGTACCCGCATTTTGTATTTGTGCAGCAGCAGGAATATCTCGCTGATGTTCTCTTCCATAATGAACGAAAAATCCAGCGACGACAGCGATATGAGCAACTGGTCTTTCTTTACAATGAAACATGGAGCGTGCGGCTCAAGGTCGGCGCCCCTGCTTACCGAGGTGCCCGGCAGCAAAGGGTTCAGAAACGACTTTACGTATAGTGGGATCTCCTTTTTCTGCAAAGGCTGCAGTGTTTTGGGATGGATTACCGTAGCACCGTAAAACGCCAGCTCGATCGCCTCGCGGTAGGATATCTGGTTGAGGAGCACGGCATTCTCAAAATACCTGGGATCGGCATTGAGCACTCCCGGTACATCCTTCCAGATGGTTACGCTTTCGGCATTCAGGCAGTAGGCGAATATTGCGGCAGTATAATCAGACCCTTCACGGCCGAGTGTAGTAGTAAAGTTATTTTCGTCCGAGCCCAAAAAGCCCTGGGTAATGTTGAGGCTTTTCTTCTTTATGTTTTTCGAAATGAGCTGCTGCGTCTGCTCCCAGTCAACTATGGCATCGCGGTAGGTGTTATCGGTCTTGACGAACTCACGTACATCGATCCACTGGTTCTTCAGCCCGCAGTAATTGAAATAATGGCTAACGATGGTAGTCGAGATGATCTCCCCCTGGCTCACGATCTGGTCATACACAAAGTTGTAGTTGGGCGATTTGTTGTTCTTCAGGAAGCTTTCAAGGTCGGCAAAAATTTGGTTCACAGCGGCAAACACCGGGTGCTTGTCATCATCAAAAAGGTCCATCAGTATCTGGTTGTGGTATTTCTTCACTTCCTGCACCGACGATTGCAGCTCCGGCGACTTCGACACATAGTCCTTTATCACAACCTCCAGCGCATTGGTCGTTTTGCCCATGGCCGAAATAACCAGCAGCACATCGTCATGCCCTACCTGCTGCAATACCTCATATACATTTTTAATACCCCCGGCATCCTTTACCGACGCGCCCCCGAATTTGAATACTTTCATAGTGAGACCAAAATAATTATTATCTGTTTTTTACCGCAAATTATCTGTTTTTTTTTACCACAAAGGACACAAAGGTTTTTCACAAGGGACACAAAGCTGGTCGGCAAATCAAGGGATAAAGTTCACAAGGCAGGCTGCTTTGTGCCCTCCCGCTTACAGCGGAAGATTATTCATGCAGCCTTGTGCTCTCCGTGAAAAACCTTTGTGCACTTTGTGGTAAAATCCTATTATAAATCTAACGTAAACTTTGTAATGCCTTCCTCGTTCATCTGCACCGTAAGCCAGTCCTGCAATACCGCCGCGCCCGAACGTTCGTAAAATTCGATGGCGTGTGTGTTCCAGTTCAGCACCACCCACTCTACCCTGCGAACGCCCTCCGCCTTCGCAAATTGTATCACTGCTTTGTACAGCGCGCTTCCCGCACCGGTACCGCGCCTGCTTTCTTTCACGATCAGGTCCTCCAGATGTATGGTCCTGCCTTTCCATGTCGAATACCGGTAATAGAACAGCGCCATCCCGATTACCTCCCCATCAAACTCTGCCACAAATGTATGGAATAACGGGTTGCTGCCAAAGCCATCGCGAACCAGTTCGTCCACCGTCACCACCACGGCATCGGGTTCTTTTTCAAATGCGGCCAGCTCTTTAATAAGGCTTAGCACGGCGGGCATATCTTCTTTATTTCCTTTACGGATTATCATGATTCCTGCTGTAAACGATGCCCAAAAATACACTTAAAAAATGTTTAATGATAAGTTTCGGTTTCATATCACAAAAATTTCGATATTTGTGCCCTCAACACAACTATAACGTTTTCGTAATGGAAGAAAGAAATAAGACATTAGGCGAATTTATCATTGAAAAGCAGGAAGACTTCAAATATTCTTCGGGCGAACTTTCCAGGCTCATCAACTCGATACGGCTTGCCGCCAAAGTAGTGAACTACAAAGTAAACAAAGCCGGACTGGTAGACATCATCGGCAAATTTGGCGAGCAGAACATACAGGGCGAAGACCAGCAGAAACTGGATGTATATGCCAACGAGATCTTCATGCAGACGCTCATCAACCGCGAGATCGTGTGCGGTATCGCATCCGAAGAGAATGACGATTTCCTAACTATTGAGGGGCACGACGGCGCGCACAATAACAAGTATGTGGTGCTTATTGACCCGCTCGACGGCTCTTCCAACATCGACGTGAACGTTTCGGTAGGGACGATCTTCTCCATTTACCGCAGGGTAACACCGGTTGGGTCGCCCGTAACGCTTGACGATTTCCTGCAGCCCGGCGTAAACCAGGTGGCGGCGGGTTACGTGATCTACGGCACATCAACCATGCTGGTCTATACTACGGGCAATGGCGTAAACGGCTTTACGCTGAACCCGGCCATTGGTACGTTCTACCTTTCGCACCCGAACCTGACCTTCCCGAAAGACGGCACTATTTACTCCATCAACGAGGGCAACTATGTGCATTTCCCGCAGGGGGTAAAGGACTATATAAAGTATTGCCAGCTTGAAGAGGGCGACAGACCATACACCTCGCGCTACATTGGCAGCCTGGTAAGCGACATCCACCGCAACATGATCAAGGGCGGCATCTATATTTACCCCACCAGTTCCAAAGCGCCAAAAGGAAAGCTGAGGCTGCTGTACGAATGCAACCCCATGGCCTACCTTGCCGAACAGGCAGGCGGCAAGGCATCGGACGGTTTTGGCCGCATCATGGAGATACAGCCAACCGAGCTGCACCAGCGCGTACCGTTCTTCTGCGGAAGCTACAACATGGTAGAAAAGGCAGAGGAATTCATGGCAGCGGCGAAATAAGTTGCGGGTTGCGGATTGGATTGCCGACCGTAAATAGTATTAAAAACGTAAATGTAGAGACACAGTGCCTGTGTCTCACGGATGATTACAGACGGTTATTTCGTTTCAGACCTGACAGGTTTTAAAAACCTGTCAGGTCTGCGGGGCGAAAATCATACCAAGTGTACTTTTATAATTCGTCAAAACAAAAAAAGTCCCATGCGCAAACATGGGACTTTCTGTATATAAAAATTTCTTCTTATTTGTTCATGTGCTGCATTTCGTACACAAAGGTATCGCCATCAACATTCATTACCAGAAGCGATAAAGCTTTGTCAACAATATAGTTTACGTTGCCCGGGGTAAAGCCCAGTGCCATTGCAAAGCGGGTAAGTATTTCTTTTTGTTTTGGCCCTAACACGTGGTCGGCATATACCATCCTCGAAAGGTCATAAAGGCGCTCCAGGCGTTGCACGTGCAGGTGGGGCGGATTGATAGGGTAACGCATAGGGTTCTCCATTATCTCGGCATATTCGTCCGGCGAAATTTCAAGCTGCTTGGCCAGTTTATCAAGGAAAAGCCTTTCTTCAGTGCTAAGGTGCCCGTTCTCCATGGCAACCCTTACGATAGCAGAAAAGTGTCCTTTGTTCCTGTCCTTGAACCCGCTATCAAATAGATCTGAAATTGACATAGTGTATCTGTTAAAATTTGGTGCAAATATACTTCTATATTTCAGCCTGATATAATTTTTTATAAGATTTTTGACACCTCCGCCGTTATAGCAGGAGCATCAGTAAAGATAGTTCGCAAAAATGATGTAAGTTTACATTTCAAACCCAAATTAGTACCCCATGTCCGATTTTTGGCTGTATTTTAATATTGGCCTTACGCACGTGCTCGACATCAACGGCTACGACCATGTGCTGTTCCTCATGGCGCTTTCCCTCCCTTACACGTTTAGTGACTGGAAAAAGGTGCTTGTACTGGCTACGCTGTTTACCATCGGGCATACCCTGTCACTGGTACTGTCGGTGTTTGGCGTAGTGACGGTTAACAGCGCCGTGATCGAATTCCTCATCCCCATAACCATACTCATAACCGCGCTGTACAACATCTTTAAATGGGCACGGAAGTCGGGCAGCAAAAACGACACCCTGACGTTCATTTCGGTAACCACGCTGTTTTTTGGCATCATCCACGGCCTGGGCTTTTCCAATTATTTTAAGGTGGTCCTGCCCCCCACAGCCGACGAAAAACTACTACCGGTTCTCGAATTTGCCCTGGGTATAGAGGCCGCGCAGATCATCGTGGTGCTTGCCATGCTCCTGCTGTCGTTCGTGGTGCAGGAATTCCTGCGTTTTGCAAAGCGCGACTGGATACTGGTCATTTCGGCCTTTGTGGCAGGCGTTGTGGTGCCAATGATCATAGGGAGCGAAATCTGGTAAAATTTTAATGATAGACATGACCCGCACTTTGTTTTAGGCGGACGTTACAGATGAAAGAAAAGAAACAAAATAAATACGACAGGGCCTACCTCAGGATAGCCCGCGAATGGGGGCAGCTCTCCTACTGCCGGCGCCGTAAAGTTGGCGCAATTATTGTAAAGGACAGAATGATCATCTCCGACGGTTATAACGGGACACCATCGGGGTTTGAGAATTGCTGCGAAGATGATGGTGGCCTTACCAAGTGGTACGTGCTCCACGCCGAAGCCAATGCGATACTGAAAGTAGCCCGTTCAACACAATCCTGCGAAGGCGCAACCCTTTACATCACCATGTCGCCCTGCAAAGACTGCAGCAAGCTGATACACCAGTCGGGCATAAAGCGCGTGGTGTACCTGGAAGCTTACAAGGACAATTCGGGCATCGAATTCCTGGAAAAAGCCGGTGTAGAAGTAGCACACCTTTCAGACCTTGAGCACATACAATGAACATAAAAAAAATATACCTCCCCATTGCGCTGTCCCTGGCCCTTGCCATCGGTTTGCTATTGGGCAGTTTCCTTAATTTCCCTGCCGAAAAGCGCGGGATGATATCCGGCTCCAATAAAAGCAAGCTCAACAAGCTCATCGACTTTATAGAAAGCGAGTACATTGACCCGGTGGATACCGATTCTATCGTCGACCTGACCGTGAACAGCATCCTCGAAAAGCTGGACCCGCACTCCGTATACATTGCCAAAAATGAAATGGAGCAGGTGGCCGAAAGCATGAAGGGCGACTTTGTAGGGATTGGCGTAAACTTCTATATGTATAAAGATTCGGTAGCCGTTATCAAGCCGGTACCGGGCGGCCCGTCTGACAAAGCAGGGATAAAGGCGGGCGACCGCATCCTCTTTGCCGGGAAGGATAAGCTTTTCGGGCGAAAGCTGCCGAACGATACGCTGTTTACCAAGCTAAAAGGCAAGGAAGGCTCGACGGTAGACCTGACCATTTTCAGGAAAAGTGAGAATAAGAAATTCAATGTAAGCGTAACCCGCGACATAGTGCCTATAAAAAGCGTAGATGCTTCGGTGATTGTTGGCCCAACTACAGGGTACATCAAGATCAACCGTTTTGCGGAAACTACTTATGATGAATTCCGCGCGGCGCTTATAAACCTTAAGAAACAAGGGGCGAAATCCCTTATAATCGACCTGCGTGACAATGGCGGCGGCTACCTCGAAAAAGCCGTCGAGATTGCCGATGACCTGCTGAAGGATGGACAGGTAATTGTAAAAACAAGAAATAAAAAGAATCGCGAGGACGTGACCAAGGCTACTTCGGGCGGGTTGTTTGAAGACGGAAAGCTATACATCCTTATTAACGAGAACAGCGCTTCGGCAAGTGAGATATTGGCCGGCGCCATACAGGACAACGACCGTGGCACCATTGTGGGCAGGCGTTCATTTGGCAAAGGGCTGGTGCAGCGCGAAATGCCGCTGGGCGATGGCAGTGCTGTACGGCTTACGGTAGCACGATACTACACCCCATCAGGGCGGTCCATACAGCGCAGCTATGCCGATGGTGGCGAGAAATATTTCAGTGATTTTGAAAAGCGCTTTGAAAGCGGCGAGCTCTATTCTGCCGACAGCATAAAGGTAGCGGATACCCTAAAATTTAAGACACTGAAAGGACGCACGGTATATGGCGGCGGCGGCATTATCCCCGACCTTTTTGTAGCGCAGGATGGCAAGCACGGCGACGAGCAGCTGTCCATGCTGATGCAGAGTGGCATTGTAGGCTACTTTGTATTTGAGCAGCTGGATAAGGACAGGACGCAATTTAAAGGGCTCCCGGTAAACCTCATAACCGAAAAGGTGACAGGCACCGATAAATATTTTAACGCATATGATACCTACCTAAGGAAGAACGGCCTTGTGTTCGCCCTTACCAAACATAAGGACAGGGTAAAACGTTACCTGGCTGCAGAATTCGCACGCCAGCTGTCGGGTGATAAAGAGTATTATACACTGCTATTGCGGGAGGACAATATGGTGAAGGCGGTAATGGAGAAGAAGTAGTTTCAGTTGAAGGTTTCAATATATGAAATCCCAAAGGCTTTGAAAACCTTTGGGATTTTACACTTATACAGCTAAAGTTATATTGTTAATTTGCTGTATATCCTACCATAACCTGATAGAAACCCATATTGTTGCCTGCAACTACTGCGGCTACACCACCTAATGGCTGGTATCCCTGGGCAAGCGCTCTCCTTACAAGCACCTCCAACTGTTGCGAATCACTATGCCCTAAAATTTCATAATGTGTAATCTTTGCCATATTCGTTTAAATTAATTGGTTAACACATTAAAAGTAAACATTTTACTTTTCAAATTCAAATACTAAAATATGGGTATCTGCTGAAAGATTGCTTCGTCGTTCCTCCTCGCAAAGATTGTACGGATACAATACGTACAACTTACGCGGTTCGGCAATCAATCCGAAACTCCTACCCCCCAACCCACAACTTTGAACTTTTAAAAAGGAATACACTACTTTTGCCATTTTAGAGTTATAGTGTAGTGATGCTGAAAAAGAGGTTTTTACTGGTGCTTTTATGTTGTGTTTCCGCGCTTTACGGGCAGGAAATCACTACGCCCTATAAAAACCGGAAGATCACTGCCGACCGTGACACCATTGCCATAGACAGCGTAAGCATCAATAAGGCTTTTTTTAAGTTGCAGGATGCCGCCGGAAAGGATATTGACACCAGCAACTACAGTGTGGATTACCGAAGTGCAAAGCTTGTTTTCAGGAACGGCTTCCGTACAGGCGATACCCTCACGCTGCGCTACCTCAGCTACCCTGACTACCTGACCAAAAAATACAGCATTTACGACCAGAGCCGCGTTGTGGGCAACGATGCCGGGACCGACAACCTCTACAAAGTGACCCGCGACCCGCTTACTACCTTCCGCCCTTTTGACGGGCTTACCACCTCGGGTAGCATTACACGCGGCATTACCGTGGGAAACAACCAGAGCGCGGTGGTGAACTCCAACCTCGACTTACAGATTACAGGGAAGCTGTCGGATAAAGTGAGCCTCCGCGCTTCGATACAGGACACCAACATCCCGTTGCAGGAGGGCGGGTATTCGCAAAAGCTGGATGAGTTCGACCAGATATTCATCGAAATGTTCAGCGATACCTGGAGCATCCGCGCAGGCGACCTCTTCCTCGAAAACCGCCAGTCGCGCTTCCTCAACTTCAGTAAAAAAGTACAGGGGCTTTCTACCGCATTTACTTTTGGGAAGGAAGGTGCCAAAACCTCCATATTTACCGCGGCGGCACTGGTGCGGGGACAATATGCCCGCAGCACCTTTACCGGGCAGGAAGGGAACCAGGGACCCTACAAGCTGCGCGGCCCGAACGATGAACTGTACGTATTGGTTATTTCGGGTTCGGAGCGCGTATTCGTGAACGGCATCCTGTTGGAACGCGGTGAGAACAACGATTACATCATTGATTACAATGCCGGCGAGATCATTTTCACCTCACTGTTCCCTATCACTTCCGAGATGCGTATCAACGTGGAGTACCAGTATTCTGAGCGCAGCTATACCCGTTTTGTAACCTACGGCGGCGTGACCCACGAGCGTGAGGACTGGAGCATTGGAGGGTACGTTTATTCTGAAAACGACATGAAGAACCAGCCGCTGCAGCAAAACCTCACGGAAGAGCAGGTAGCCACGTTACAGCAGGCCGGTGACAATGCTAACCTGATGACCGCCCCCTCGGCGTATGTGGATACCTACTCGGAAAATAAGATACTCTACCGGAAAACCATCATCAATGGCGTGGAGGCATTCGAATATTCCAACAATCCCGAAGAAACACTCTACAATGTGCGCTTCAGCCTTTTGGGCAATAATCTGGGCAATTACATTTTAGCGAATGCGGCGGCGGTGGGACGAATTTATCAGTATGTTGCCCCTGTAAACGGGATTCCGCAAGGGAATTACGAACCCATTATCCGCCTTACGGCCCCGAGCAAAATACAGATAGCGACAATTTTGGGGAAATACAATCCTTCGGAAAAGACATTTGTGGATTTTGAGGCCGGGCTGAGCAACAACGACCTCAACCTCTACTCGCCTGTAGACGATAGCAACAACACAGGCCTCGCGGGGAAGATCGACGCAAAGCAACGACTGTATACCGGAAAATTTGAACTGGATGCCTTTGCCAACTACCAGTTCATACAAAAGGATTTCAGGACGATAGAGCGGCTGTTCAACATTGAGTTTGGCCGTGACTGGAACCTTGCCAATATCATCACCACCAATTCCAACCAAAGCTACCTCATTGCAGGCACCACTTTCCGCGTACCGCAAAAAGGGCAGGTAAACTACCAACTGGAACAGTTGGACTTCTCCTCCCTTTTTACCGGTACGCGCCATGTGGTCGACGGGCAGTTTAAATTTAATAAGCTGCTGGTGCAAAACCGGGGCAGCGTCCTCGAAAGTGACAGCGATTATTCGACCTCAACCTTCATTCGTAATGAAGCTTTGGCCAAATACCATTTTTCGAAAAACTGGGTGGGCGGGAGCGTGCGGCTCGAGGACAACCAGGAAAAGATAAAAGCCACCGGGGAGTACACCGCGCTCAGCCAGCGTTTCAGCGAGGTTGGGGCGTTCGTGGGTCGTGGCGACAGTACAAAAGTTTATGTGGAACTGGGATACCTGCGCCGTGATAACGACAGCCTTGTAAACGGCGTGCTGCAAAAAGTGAACACCTCCAACTCCTACTACCTGAAATCGCGCCTGCTGCAAACTGAAAAGAGCGACCTGACCGTGTTTGCCAATTACCGCCGCCTGACCTTTGAAGACCCTGCCTTTAAGGATGAGCCGTCGCTCAACTCGCGCCTTTTGTACAACGACCGCTACTGGAACCAACTCGTGCAGGTGACTACGGCCTACGAAACCACATCGGGTACCATTGCGCAACAGGAATTTACCTATCTGGAGGTCGAGCCGGGGCAGGGCGTGTATATGTGGAACGACTACAACGGCAATGGCATACAGGAATTGCAGGAGTTTGAAGTCGCCCCCTTCCCCGACCAGGCTACATTCGTCAGGGTGTTCCTGCCCAACCAGGTTTTCGTGCGCACCCACCAGAATAAGTTTTCGCAGTCGGTTACGCTGAATCCCGTGCAATGGCAGAATGAAAAAGGCCTTAAGAAACTGCTGTCATATTTCTACAACCAAACCTCGTACCTCATCGACCGGAAAATCGAGCGCAATACGGATAACTTCGACCTTAACCCGTTCTCTTCAAGCGAAGATAACCTGCTGGGCCTGACATCCGGTTTCCGCAACAGCCTTTTTTATAACCGTGGCAAGCAGGAGCATTCGGTTACGTATACCTACCTCAGCAACCGCGCGAAAGCCCTGCTCACCGTCGGCTCCCAGGAAAACAGCAACAGTTCGCACCAGGTGCAATATGCCCACCTCATCGAGAAAACATGGCTGCTTAACTTTAATGGGCAGACCCTGAAAAGCGATACCTATTCGGAGAATTACGGCAGTAAAAATTTTGAGATCGAAGGATATTTGCTGGGGCCAAAAGTGTCCTACATTTTTTCGCGCAATGCCAGCTGGGACCTGTTTTACGAATACCGGAACAAGGAAAACCAGATAGGCGAACTCGAAACACTGTACCAGCAGCGTTTGGGAACATCGTTTAACTATGCTTCCGAAAAGCAGTTTACCGCAAGTGGGGAATTTTCGCTGTATAAAAATGACTTTACAGGAAACCAGCTCTCCCCTGCCGCCTACAATATGCTCGAAGGGTTATTGCCGGGACAAAACCTTACCTGGCGCCTGCTGCTGCAAAAAAACCTTACGCAGTTCCTGGACATCAACATCAACTATCAGGGGCGAAAGAGCGAAACGAGTAAGGCGATACATACAGGGAATGTGCAGTTGAGGGCGTATTTTTAGTACAGACCTCACCCCCAACCCCTCTCCAAAGGAGAGGGGAGTGGCTACACTCCTGCCGCATAGTCCTCACCCCTGCCACTCTCCCAAGGAGAGGGTGACGTGACGTAAGACTCTTGCCGATTACATAACAAGGTGTGGGGAATTAACTAAATTTCATTTATTGGTTAATCAAACATCGCTTTTTCCTTCTTCGAAAAAGCATCCGATTGCAGCGCGTATTTTTTTGTAAAGTCACGCAGGGCCATATCCTGCTTTGCGTAATTCTTTATCAGGAAAGCCTTGTCTTCTTTTAATTCGGAAGTATAGCCGGTTATCCATGGCACATGGTCCTGAATGTTAAGGCGTATGAGGCGGGCTTCGTAATTGTTGGGCGCTTTTTCGATAACATCCTCCAACAGGTCCGTACCGCGGTTAAAGAGCTTTGTCTTTTTAATGAGTCCGCTTTCGTACTTTGCAAGCAGGACTATTGAGGCTGCCTTGTAAGCTAACAGGGTGTGGTTGCTGCCGGTCGATTGCAAATCTTTCAGGTCGGAGTGAAATTCATTCGCACTGCTTTCGGAGGTAGCGGCATCGACATACTTTTGCCGTATTGACACAAGTTCAGGATTTGGATTCGAAAAAATAAACAATAATACAAGTGGCAAAAACTTCATCTGCAATAGTTTGATATGCAAACCTACTGTTTAATTACAAATCTCACCACATAAACGAGTGTTAAAAAGATTTTTGGACACTTGTAATTATTTATTACATTAGTGGCAAACCAATTATGAATTATGAAAAACCCGTTCTACTTCATCTTCCTGCTGATCGCTATCACCGGATACAGCCAAAACAGGGCAGAGAAGATCCATTTACAAAAATACAGGAAAGCCATAGCCGCGTTCAATAAGGAAAATGACTCCGCAACTGCAGAATTTTATTATAAACGCGGTGGCATCCGGCAGGATTATTTTGATTTTTCGGGTGCGATCACGGACTACAATAAAACCATTTCTATGGACTCCCAGAACTTTAAAGCATACTATAACCGTGGGCTTTCAAAAATGGAGATAATGCTTTTTCCTGAAGCCATAATTGATTTTGATAAAACAATTAAACTAAGCCCTTCCCAGGAATATGCCTATAACAACAGGGGTATCTGTAAATTCATGCAGGAAATATGAAGCCTCCATTGAAGATTTTAACGTTGCAATGCAGATCAACCCTAATTCCGGCGAAGCGTATAACAACAGTGGCCTTAGCAAAATAAGACTAGGACTTACTAATGAAGGCTGCGATGATTTCCACAAAGCCTACGAACTTGGCGACAAAAAAAGCGGGAAGGCCATACAAAAATACTGCAGTAAAAAATAAAGAAAGGGGCGCTTCACGTCGAAGACACCCCTTTCAAAAAAAAACCAACTAGTTATCTACACATTACTGCTTCATGACCTTCAGCGAGGCTGACGCGCCATTGGCAGCATGTACTTTCACCGTATAGGTCCCCGCAGGAAGCGCTGATACGTTTATCTCTGTTTTGTCGCCATTTGCTTTTTGTGCAATGAGCTCTTGTCCCAGCATATTATATACTGTTATACGATCCAGTGCGGTACTGTTGATTATGGTAAGTACATCGCTTACCGGGTTAGGGTATGCTTTTAGGTTTTTCATTTCAAAACCGCCTGTTCCCAACACCTCGTCCGCTTGTATCATGCGTATTTCGCTTTCACAGCCGTTAAGGGTCTGCGTAACGTAGTAAGATGCTCCATCCACAAGTGGCGTAGTCAGTGGCACCTCTACCATATCGCCGCCATTGTCCTGCATGTACCAGGTTATCGTTGCCCCTGTAAGTACTGTTACTTCGAGGTCGGCTATAGTTTCCCCTGCGGTGAATTGCTGTATATCCGCACCGCCCGGCGCAGCAGGTATGGCGTTGATGGTCACCGCCACAGTTATCCTCGTGCTTTCGCAGGTTCCCTGAGTTTGGGAAACGTAGTAGTTGCCAGTGGTTAATAGTGTTGTACCGGCCAATGGTGAACCTCCGTCAGCTATAGTATACCAATTGATGGCTGCATTGCCCGTAGCAACAAGGCTGGACACAGTAGCGCCCTGGCAGAATTGCTGTGCAGTACCTGCTGAAGGCTGCGGGGTGGTCTGGATCGTTACGGCAACCGTTGCCCTTGTGCTCTCGCAGCTGCCAATGGTTTGCGATACATAGTAATTTCCTGCTGTAAGCGCAGTTGTACCTGCCAATGGCGATCCGCCCGTGGGTACATTATACCAGTTGATGGTTCCTGTGCCGGTGGCTGTAAGGTTAGCCACAGTAGCCTGCGAACAGAATTGCTGTGTGGCATTCGCCGATGGCTGTACAGCTGTGTTGAATGTTACCGCAACCGTTGCTCTTGTGCTCTCGCAACTGCCAATGGTCTGGGACACATAGTAATTGCCTGCTGTAAGTACCGTTGTGCCTGCCAATGGCGACCCACCCGCGGCTACATCATACCAGTTGATGGTACCTGTGCCGGTGGCTGTAAGGTTAGCCACAGTAGCCTGCGAACAAAATTGCTGCGTTGCACTTGCCGATGGCTGTGCTGTAGTGTTGATGGTTACCGCAACAGATACCCTTGCACTTTCGCAGCCGCCTACGGTTTGCGACACATGATAAGTTGCATTGGTAAGCGTTGCGGTCCCTGCAAGTGCCGAACCTCCCGTTGCCGCTGCATACCAGTTGAATGTTGCGCCGGCCACGCCTGTTGCCATTAGGTTAGCCACCGTGGCACCAGCGCAAAACGATTGAGCAGAAGCGGTTGGGTTAGACGGCGGTATGCACGTGAAGGCTCTGTTGAGGGCGTAACCCCTGTTGGAACCACCGTGGTTGGCCAGTGCAAACGATGCCGAAGCGCCTTTTGCGTAGGCAAAATCAATGTCGTTATTGGTGTACACGAAAGTGTAATCGCCGGGTGCAGCAGTGTTGAAAGCACGTGTTGCCACGATGGTCCTTGTAGTGCCCGCTACCGTGTTGGAGGTTACCGTCCAGTTGTTAGCACCATCTGTTGAAGGTGTAGCGCCAATTCCGTTATGTACCGCATCGACCAGTGTGGTGCCGTTATAGTATACCAGGTCCTGCCCGCTGGCCATGCCGCCGCTGTTGGTAAAAGAACCGAATTGCAGCGCGATCCACCTGTCCGACGGGCCGGTAAAGCTAAGCGTAGCTGTAGTAGTGGCATTGTCAAGGTCGAGCTTTGCGGTCATGCCCGACATGAGGGTTACGACACCGGTGGTCTTGCTCTGCGCGTGCAGGCCGACAACCGAAAGCAATAATGCAGCAATGAGTAAAAGTTTTTTCATATCAATTTTTTAAGAGGTTAATGACATCCTGGTTCTTTGTGAAAACTGCATAATCGTAAGGGGTTTTGCCTTCTTTGTCCGTCTGTTTTTTGTTGGCCTTGTGGCTGATGAGCAGCTTCATCAGTTCAATGTTCTCAAACTGGGTGGCATATATGAGCGGGGTAATGCCTGTGACGTCGGCAATGTTGGGATTGGCGCCTTTTTCAAGCAATGCCTTTGCCAGCCGGTTGTTGCCTTTAACCGCCACCGAGGCAAGGGCGGTACCACTGGAGCTGCCATAGTCTACATCCTTCACGTTTTTAATGAGGAATTCCGCTACCTCAACATTGCCACGGTAGCACGCGAGTATAAGCGGTGTAAAGCCCATATTGTTCACGGCGTTTATGGTGTCTTTCTTTATCGCCATAAGCGCCTTCATTTCGTCTACGGTGCCGCGGCGCGCGGTATCAAACACGTCTTTGGCGGGAGTCTGTGCCTGGCATAAGCCGGCCATTGTCATCGTTAAAAGGAAAAACAGTTTTTTCATGGCTATTTGTTTAATGACAGGTTATAGGAAATGGATATGGTCTCGGCGACCTTTTTTCTCACTACACTTGGAATCTCAATACCAAAATCAGCAGGCTTCACATCAAAGCTGCCGGTCATGATTATTGCATTTCCTGATTTCGATATTTTAGCGGTGTCGGTAATCCTTTTTGTTTTGCCGTGGATCATCAGGTCGCCTGAGATGTTGAAAGATTGCGGATTGGCAGTCAGTTTATTGATATCAAACCCTTCTATTTTTCCTTTGAACGTTGCTTTGGGATACTTGCTTGTTTCGGCATAGCTTTCGTTAAAGTGCTCCTCCATCAGTGCAACTTTAAATCGAAACCCCTTCATCAGTGCCAGTAAGGCCACGTCCCCATTGGACGCATCCAGCGCAGCCGATGCCGATTTGTTCTCGGCAGCTACTTCTTCATAGGACTGCACAGAGGCCTCAAACTTCAATACCCCTGCGCGGGTGCTGTACTTCTGCCCGTAAAAGAGCGTTGGTGCGAGGAGTACCAACAAAGCTATTTGTTTCCACTTTTTCATCTTCTCTTAGTTTAAAACCTGCAGGGTTTTTGAAACCCTGCAGGTTGGGGTCTATATATCTTTCGTTAATTTTCCAGTAATCCATCTGCATTCCATTGCAATACCATGTTGATGGTTCCCTGAGGCATCCGTCCGGTTTGTGGCATGATGCCGGGCTCCCCGTTCTGGCGCTGTATGCGGTCCAGCAGGTCGGTGTTTTGTACAGCTTCCTTCATATCTGCATACGTTCCCAGCGGGCGGAATGATGCTGTGCCCCCCGTTCCGTGGCAGCTCATACAGTTGGCGCTGACAATCGGTTTTATGTGCTGATTGTACGTTACCGGGCCGTTGAACATAATGTCTTCCTCCAGGTCTTCGTAGGTATTCGACTCGCAGCTGAACAGGGCTATCGCCAGGATCGGGAGTATGTATCGTATTGTTTTCATAATTAAAATACCCTGTATAAGTTAAACCCGAAAAAGAAATCGCCCTTGCCCCAGTCGCCCGATGCGTGCGTAATGTACCCGCCCTCGGTCATGGACTGCGAATTGGTGAACAGCAGCTGGAAAATGTGGCCTCCGGTTTCTACGTCCAACCCCACCGACAGTGGATTTTTGTAGAAGTCGGGTTTGTCGAAATTGTACACGTACTCCAGATTGAGCGACAGCCTTTTGGTGAGCTTCATCCTTCCGCCCGATCCCAGGGAAAACTGGTTATCGTTCTCAATCACCGGGTCGTAAAGGTTTTTGTGGATGAACGACGGTACCAACTCCAGCGAGAACCTGTCCGAAAACTTCCGTGACACGATCAGCTGGCTTATGTAGGAGAGCCTGTCGGCAAATTCGAGCTTCGGATAAGCATCATCATCCAAAAAGGTATTGATGTCGATCGTATTGTACCCCACTACATCTACCGGAAATGCGTCGCCCTGCCTTGCCAGCCTGTACTTCAGGCTTGTTTCATATATCTTCAGCATCGTGTGCCTGGAAGCGCTCACGGCGAGCCAGTCGGCTACGCCATAAATACCGCCTATTTTGGTAGTAGCCATATCAAACCCGAAAAATTCGGATATGCCATCCTTTACCGAACCGAAGCGGTGCGACACCACAAAGTAAAATTCCTTTTTGGCAGGCATTTTGGTGGTTTGCAACGTTACCACCTGCAGGCCTTTGAACACTGCGGTCGCATAATTATCCTCCACCTGCGTGGAATCGAGTTCGCTAAGCAAATCATCCTGGGCATTGGCAACCGTGAGGCAAAACAGGCTTGCAGCCAGTAAAAATCTCTTCATTTATAGTATGTATTATTCTTTAATCGTACACTGGTCCAGCTTCACTTCGCCAAACAGCTCATCGTACCCTATGCACCTTCCTTTTACAGCCACGGTTTTACCGATGTCCTTTTTTGCAGGCAGCTTATCGAAACCGCAAACCACCACCGCATCGATGGTCATGAGCGAGTCGGCGGCATTGGTAACCGTGCCGCTCACCGCAATGGTTTTATTGAGGTATTTCGCGTCGGCAGCCACCGCATTGCTTTGATAGTCCTTTGCAAGCTGTGCCGCGGTTATGGTAAGCGATGCACTTTCGCTGCCTACGTCCCTTACCGGCTTATAGAGGTAGAATTTGTAAAATGCAAACCCCGCCAGCAAAAGGACTGCCACTATCACTATTATTTTTTTACTCATTCTGTATCCGGATAGTATTTATTATTACAAAAATATCTAAGGTTTCCCGTACAAAACCGAAATAGGGATAGATGGGAGCATCTATTTAGAATTTGAACGCTTTGGTTGAGAATTTGAATGATCAAATACATCAGAAAATTACACTATTCCGATTACAAATAATTTGTTAAAAAATACCCACTAATGGGGATGCTGACTATGAAGATGTTATGCTACATTTGATTCGCCTAACTTTAAAGAACCTTACCATGGCCAAATTTTACCATTGCATATTCATCTTGTTCCTGCCATTCATCAGTATTTGCCAGGAAACCAAAAGTGAACCCATCCCGTCCAAATCCTACGGTGTGCAAATCGCCGATGAAATTGAGATGGAAAACAAATTTGTAATTATTGATAGTATAAAACTGGTAAAGCTTTATAGCAAATCAGCAAAGGAATACTACCAGACCGCTATTGACGACTCCACAAAGTGGGATTATAGAAATGCCAGATCTCTTAGCTTCTCACATAAATCAGATAAAAAGTATATTGTTAACATTCCTCCACTCAAGCCGAATGAATTCTATAAGCTTGATGTGAGCTACTTCGGCACCGACAATATCTTCACGTTAATGAGGATGATACATGATGAAGGCAATGAAAACTGGCATACGCAGGACAAAAAATGGATGAAGATGTTCAGGGCATTAAACGTGAAATACAATGATGCCATGCTGACATTCCGTCCCACCCTGACACAGGTTGCGGGCTACAGGGCTGAATTATCGATCTATAATTTTTCTGTTGCGCTGACACCGGTACAGAAAGCAGCACTGGTTAACCTTACGACATCGCGATTTCCCAACCTGAAATTTCCCGATGTGAATTCCAGGGGCGCCAACAAGGACGATGCCATTGTTGCCTTTGCAAAAGAAATCAAAGCTACAGGAACAACCCCAATTGATTTTGACCGGGCAAGTATTTTTGAAAAGTATTTTGAATGCATGGATTATGAAGGGATTTACACTTTTTACAGCAAATATTTTTATGCTTACTTGTCCGATCACCGTTTCGACTCCAAAAAATACCTTCGGGATTTCGATAAAGCTGTTGCGGACGAAAAGGACTATTATGAGGCCCTGGACGATGCAGAACCCAATTATCTTACCTATATAGCTACAGAAGCAAGATATATTAAAACAACTTCCTTATCCACATTCCCCTCATCTTTTGAACAAGCCTACACCAATGCAATAGTACCCGATTTTGGATATGTGATTTTCGACGGCTTCCGCAACGACTTCAGGGGAGGCAGCCTTTTTATCGGGGCAAACATATCGCTCAAGCCATCCAATAAAAATGTCCCGCTACAACTATCGACCCTCGACATCTGGCAAAGAACCGCAATACACACCGGCATACTTACAACACCCATTGACAAAGGGAACGGCCAGCGTGAAGACCTGTTTCAAAGCAGTTCGCTAATGCTTGGGCTTAGCTACAAAGTACTCAACCATGCTTACAGGATCAATGTTGGCGGCATCATGTACCGGCAGATCGACCCCGTAACCAAGACAAAATCATTTGCCGTTGCTCCCTACATCGGCATCTCCATCGACATTGAAATACGCAAATGGCTCTCCGGCACATTTCCGGGGTTTAAACTTTAACTTACCAAAGCATGAAACATTATTTATACCTACTGATACTGGCAGCAGCTTTTTTATCGTGTGAGAAGGAAACGCTTACCGAAGATTATGCCTCATTGATGACGCTCCGGATCGAAAACAATATGGCTGTGGCAGACAACTATGAAAAGATAAAAATTGTGGCCGAGTTCCCTGCCGATTTTTCGACTGCCACAAACAAGACCGTTGATTTTTATATCTATAAAGACGAGGAAGAAAAACAATCGGCCACCATCAGGCTCGTTCAGGAAAACGGACGCAATAAAAAAATAGCAGAGGTTTACGTAAAGCACGATAAGGCAGAGTTGCTCAATGTCAGGGCCGTAATGGCAATCAACACTGTCGAAATTTCACAGGAGGCTACCATAGAGTTTACGCCTGCAACGGATTACACATCCCAACTGAGCGTTACAGCAACAAACAACGGGGCGGATGCCGATAATTTAGACAAAATACACCTGGTTGCAGAAGTTCCTTATGATTTCCCTGCCGTAACAGAGGATAAGGTTGATTTTTACATCAGCAAAGAACCGGAGGAAAAAATAACGGCTACACTGAGGGTAATCGAATCAGGAGACGGCCTGAAAAAAATAGCCGAAGCTTATGTTAAGCACAACAAAGACGGAGTCCTATCTGCAAAAGCAGTGCTCAAAACAGGGGCATTGGAGGTTTCAAAACAAATAAGCATCAACTTTGTCCGGGCTTATCCCGAAAGCATTACCGTAAGCGCCTCTTCCCTGGAAATTTCGCCGGAAAGCTTTAATACCGTCACCATAACTACGCGCCTGCACCGGGATAACGGTACGGTTACCCTGGGCACGATTGCCAATACCCGGGCTTATGACGTATCGGGCAACAGTATTGGGATTTTTGTTGATTATAAGGACAAGACAGATGCTGACGGAAAAATAACCAATTCGTTTACCCTTGGCAACAACACGTATACCGGCCCGATAACCATTGTAGGTGAAGCCGCAGGCAGCAACGGCATACTCGAGCCATTTACACTTACCCTATTTTCAAACCAATAAAATTAATTACCATGCCAGAAAAAACAAAGCAAGAAGAGTTTGAGTTGAATAACAAGCTCTTAACCGAAAAATTAAACAAGTTCCTTGCCGACGAAGGCTTTGAAAACTTTACTGTAAAACGTTTTGAAATCACCTCAAACTGCGAGACCGTAACGGAAGATTACTGCCGCAAACAGGGTATGAAAAGAAAAAAAGTAACTGTTGGAGGCGAATCAAAATGTTACTGTGTTTTTAATGGATAATCCGCTAAAAGCAAATTCGCAACTGTCTTAGCTGCTGATTTTTGTTTTGAAAACCATCCGCTAGAGGCTCTCTGCATATTGTTTAAAATTGTCCAGTATTGCCTGCCAGCCCTGCTTCTGTAATTCTTCCGGATTCTCGCTCTCGGGATCAAAGGTTACGGTAACGCGTGTCTCTTCGCCAAGGGCTTCAAAAGTAACGGTAGCCGACCTTTCCCAAAACGAGTAGGTGAATTTCTCCTTGTCCACCACTTCGTCATAAATAGCTTCGAAGTCGAAGCCGGAGCTGCCGTCCTTAGCTTCCATGCGGGCATTGTAGGTACCACCCACCCTCATGTCATTTACAGCCCTTGGGCAATGCCAGTCGGGCGAAGCGAAATTCCAGTTTACAATGTGTTCGGGCTGGGTGTAATATTCCCAAACCTTGTCTTTTTTAGCGGCCACATCGGCCTGTACAGTTATCTTTCCCATAGTTATTGTTTAATTGTTGACAGTACAAATCTCTTACAAACATTTTTAACCGAAAGGGTGGACTAAGGCCAAATTGAGGGGGATCTTTAGCCAACACCAAAATTAACCCAGTTATTTTTGAAGCGTATCGAATAGCGCGTCAAGGCTGTTCAATGTCATTGTGAATCCTTCCCTGAAGCCCATTTGCAGCATCATTTCAATATCGGCCAGTGTTTTGTGCTTAATCTGTATGTCCACGGTAGTCCTATCGCCTTTGCCTGTAAAATCAAGGTTCCAGTGCGATGTTGGCATATCCTGATTCAAATTTCCATCTTCATCGCTAAAGGTATTCGACTGCTTAAAGTTGGTTTTTGGTGTAATGGAAGTATATTCCTGCACCCCCCAATGCCTTTCTCCCTCAGGGCCCACCATGGCATACAGCCTGCGGCCGCCTACGGTAAAGTCCATGGATTTGGTTTCCGATTTCCACGGTTGGGGCGCCCACCACCGGTCAAGCAGTTCGGGCTTTGTAAAAACATCCCACACGAGGGAAGAGTCGGCATTAAAATCCCTTGTAATGTGTACTGTTTTCGTTTCCTTGTTTACAGTAAAATCGAAGTTTAAATTGCTGTTCATCGTTATTTGTTTTTAAGTTTGGATAATACGTCGTCGAGCTGGCTGAACCTTGTTTGCCATATCGCCCGGAATTGCTCCAGCCACTTATCGACCTCCTTCATTTTATCAATTTCGAGCCGGTAGTAAATTTCCCGCCCGCGCTGCTCTTGTTGCAGGAGGCCACACTCGTCCAGTATCTTCAGGTGTTTGGACACGGCCTGGCGCGAAGTTTCGAAATGTTCGGCAAGGGCATTGGGCGTCATGGCCTGTGCTGCTATCAGGGTTAGTATTGCCCTGCGGGTCGGGTCGGCTATTGCCTGGAACACATCTCTTCTCATAGTTACGCAATCATTCAGTTGCAAATATATACGCAATTATTTGGTTGCGCAATTTTTTATTATAATTTTTTTACATTCTTACAAACGATTTACAAAATTTTTTATATTTGAAATCAAATTAATTAAATATTTATATACCATGAAAAAATTAGTATTATTATTCGCAGCCACAGTAATGTTTATTTCCTGCGGAAAAGAGGGAGCCATTAAAGACAAAGTGGTCGCTGAACTTAAAGCAGACATGAAAGATCCCGGAAGTTTCGAGCTTCTTGATTACAAATCGGAGGAGGTAACTTTCAAGGAAGCAAAACAATTTTTGCCGACAACACAGATACTGATCGAGAGCCTTTCGGGCGATGCAAAAGCAAATTTCCAGAAAGAGCATGACTTTGTAAGCGCCGGAAAAGATGACAACGCGATTGCATGCTACAAAATCAATATGAGAGTAAAAGCCAATAATAGTTTTGGACAGCCCCTTGAATCAAATTATGAAGCCGAGGTATTGAATAATGAAACCCAGGACATTATTTTTATCGACAGGAAATAGTAAGGTTACGAATTCAGATTACTGAAATAAAAAAAGCCCAAACGATGTGTTTGGGCTTTTTTGCAGAGCGGAAGACGAGGCTCGAACTCGCGACAACCAGCTTGGAAGGCTGGAGCTCTACCAACTGAGCTACTTCCGCATTTGTGGGTGCAAATATACTGAATAACTTTTCTTCAATGCAAGCTTTTTGGTAAAAAAATTTAGATTAAACCGTCATTTGATCAACGGATCTGCGTATAAGTTTGGCCTCAAAACAGTTAGCCTTTTATATCTCATAAGTTATATTATCAAAAACTAATTTCTTCGGATGGATAAACTTTTGTTATAAAAAGCTATGCAGGCATAATTATTTAACAAAATAATTAACCCTAACTTACTCATTACCAAGCAATCGTTTTCGTACATTTAATGCAGGCAAAATACGAATACCCATGCTAAAGGCTTTCCTCCTGCTTACAGTGCTGCTTTTTTTCTTTCCTGCGTGTAAAAATGCACGTAAGGAAAATTTTCCTGTGAAAATTGCAAACACGGCGTACCTGAAGGATGCAACCATGACCATTGATGCCGGCCTGCTCGAAAAGTCTCCTGCGGAAGTTAAAGATTTTTACAATTCAAATGGATTGAAAACAGTCTGGACCGATGCCAAAAACCGTAAAGCCATGATCGCTGCCGTTAAGGACGCGGAGACCGACGGGCTCCAATCCAAAGACTACAACCTTAATACGCTCGAACAATTTGAAGCCCTGACAACCATCAGTAAAGAGGAATGTATGCGGTATGACATCCTGCTGACCGAATCGTTTACAAAACTCGCGACACACCTGTTTAGAGGAAAATTGCTGCCCCGTACTGTTTACCACGACTGGGTATTGGCGCCAAAAACACTTGACACTAATAAACTGCTTGCCGAAGCCCTCGGGAAAAAAAATACCGCTGAAGTACTGAACCGCTGCCGCCCGAAACACGCCGTATATGATGGGCTTCGCAAAAGCCTTGCCTACCTCACAAAACTGCCGGATGATTCGAAAATGGTGAAGGTTGAAGTTGAAAAAAGTTTAAAGCCCAATGATTCCGGGGCTGTAGTAACATCCGTAAAAAAACGCCTGACGTACTGGGGCGACTTTGCTGGTGATGATAAAAACGGGCTGTACGACAAGGCTACTGCCAAAGCCGTGAAAAAGTTCCAGGAAAGGCACGGTATTGCAGCGACGGGCATTGTAGACAGCCGCACAGCCGATGCGCTCAACTTTACCCGGAGCCAGCGGAAAAAACAGGTAATCGCCAATCTGGAACGCTGGAGGTGGTTCCCGTATGACTTTGGTAAGCGCGCCATCATCGTAAACATCCCCACCTACCAGCTGGCCATCGTTGAAAACAATAAAGACACCATAGACACCTATAAAGTCGTGGTGGGCAAACCCGACAGGAGGTCGCCCGTACTGTATTCGGCCATCAACCAGCTGACAATCAACCCTACATGGACGGTGCCGCCTACTTATCTTAAAAAAGACCTGACCCCTGCTGCACGAAAAGATACGGCGCATTTTGCGCACCTCAACATGAAGATCTTCTATAAGAATGAGGAAATACCCGTATCGCAATGGGATTCGCTGAAGGCCGACCACTATGTGTATGTGCAAAGCCCCGGCAGCCACAACTCGCTGGGACGGATCAAGTTCAATTTCAATAACGGGTTTTACGTGTACCTGCACGATACCAACCACAGGGAGTACTTTAAAAAAGGCTACCGTGCGCTCAGTTCAGGCTGTGTACGCGTAGAAGACCCTTTCAGGCTGGCAGAATACGTTCTGCAAGAGGATAAAAGCTGGGACCGCACGAAACTTGACGAAATGGTGGCAGCAGGCGAAACGCAGCATTTAGGTCTAAAAAAAACCACCCCTATCCACCAGCTGTACTGGACCGCCTGGATGGATAGGGATGGATTGCAGTTTCGCAATGATATTTATAACCTCGACAAGGCGCTGTATGACAAATTACGAAAGTAATTTGGATGACGCAACATAGCTTTGCGACGGGTGGTAGATGAACAGGCACGACTTGCCCTGTATCAGCTTGATGATCTCTTTATTCAGTCCGTTAGGAAGCGCGGGACAGCCCTGGCTCCTGCCGATCCTGTTATGCTGCTTTGCGAAATTCTCACTTACATAATCGGCTGCGTGCATTACCACCGCCCTGTTGCGTGCATTACTGTTAATGCCCTGCTCCAGTCCGTCGAGCCTCATCGATTGGCCATGCTTGCCCATATACAGTTCGCCGGTAGCGTAAAAGCCAAGGCTGCTGCAGTTGGAGTTGGCTGCATTGGAAAATGTGGTTGCAAACTCGTCGCCGCTTTTCATGCCGTGCGCCACAAGGGTGTTGTAAACCACCGTTTGGGTAGCCATGTCGATGATCCAAAGCCTTTTTGCCGTAGAGGACAGGCTGAAGTCTATAACCGTAAGGAGATCCTTTTTGATCTTGCCCTGCGACTTCAGTTTGTTGAAGCCGTTAAATGCCTTCGAAAAACATTCATAACCGGGCATTGTTACCGAGTGTGATTTAATGTTGTTGTACAGCATTTCTGCTCCTGAAACCGAAGAGGCTTCATTAGAAGCAAGCATAGCAGACGATTTTTCGTGTTTTGGTGTTGTTGCAGAAATCGAAAAAAACAAAAAGAAAACGGACGTAAAAAAGTTGTAAACCATGTAATTTAGTAGTTGTGTGTTTCTAACAAGGCTGCTAAAATAAGTTAAAGAAATCTAAACAAAAAACAGCAACAGTGTTAAAATCAATTATTTAACATTTTCATTCGGCAGTTCGCCTTGGCGAATGTACCTTCACTTTCATTGATAATCCTAAATTATAACGGGTTCAGGATGATGATATTGCCTGACTACAAAAAAATTTATAATTTTTTTACCCGCAGCAGATAAAGCTGCCCCGTGATTGCAAAACATCGCCAAATATATAGTAAATTTATGCCGACGTTTACAGGATAATACTATCCCAAAACCGTGCCAAAAACATCTAATCGTTTGAAAATGAACAAAAAAGTTATCCTAATGATACTTGACGGATGGGGCAAATCGCCGGACCCGAAGGTATCAGCCATCGACAATGCCAATACTCCATTTATCGACAGTCTTTACAAAAATTATCCTAATGCCTCCCTTCGTACCGATGGCCTTAACGTGGGCCTTCCCGAGGGCCAGATGGGCAACAGCGAGGTAGGCCACATGAACCTCGGCGCGGGCCGTATCGTGTACCAGGACCTTGTAAAGATCAACCTTGCGGTACAAAATAAAACTCTTGCACAGGAACAGCCGCTGGTTGACGCCTTTAACTATGCAAAGCAAAACAATAAAAAAGTACACCTGCTCGGGCTGGTGTCCAACGGCGGGGTGCATTCGCATATTGAGCACCTGAAAGGGCTGGTGGATGCCACACAGGAAGCCGGGGTTGACAATGTATTCATCCATGCGTTTACCGATGGAAGGGATGTTGACCCGAAGTCGGGCGCGTTCTTTATCTCCGACATGGAAAATTACATAAAGGACACCCGTGTTAAGCTTGCGTCTATCGTAGGCCGCTACTATGCCATGGACCGCGATAAGCGATGGGAGCGTGTAAAACTGGCGTACGACCTGCTGGTGAACGGTATTGGCCATCCGTCAACAAATGCCATGAACAGCATCCACCAAAGCTACAACGAAGGCATTACCGATGAGTTCATCAAGCCTATCGTTATGACCGATGACCACGGAACCCCCCTCACCACGATACAGGAGGATGATGTGGTGATCTTCTTCAACTTCCGTACCGACCGCGGCAGGCAGCTTACCGAGGTGCTTTCGCAATACGACCTCCACGAGCAGAACATGCACAAGCTGAAGCTGTACTATGTGACAATCACGAATTACGATGATAACTATACGAATATCCATGTGGTGTATGACAAGGAAAACCTTACCGAGACCCTTGGTGAAATAGTATCGCGCAACGGTAAAAAGCAGATACGCATTGCCGAGACCGAAAAATACCCGCACGTGACGTTCTTCTTTTCCGGTGGGCGCGAAGAGCCATTTGAAGGTGAGAAGCGCCTGCTTTGCCCTTCGCCCAAAGTAGCCACCTACGACCTGCAGCCCGAAATGAGCGCTTTTGAGCTGAAGGATGCCCTGGTTCCCGAGCTCAGAAAAGGCGAGGTGGACTTTGTATGCCTTAACTTTGCCAATGGCGACATGGTAGGCCATACCGGCGTAATGGAGGCCGCTATTAAAGCTTGTGAAGCCGTAGATGCCTGCGTGAAAGAAGTTATTGAAGCAGCCCTTGAAAATGGCTACACCACCATAGTGATCGCCGACCACGGTAACTGCGAGACCATGATCAACCCCGATGGAAGCCCGAACACGGCACATACGACCAACCCGGTGCCTATCATTCTTGTTGACAAAGACCTTAAGCACGTGAACGACGGTATCCTTGGCGACCTTGCCCCTACCATCCTCGACCTTATGGGCCTTGAAAAGCCGGAGGTGATGACGAGGCATTCGTTGGTATCGTAAAAGGCACTGAGGTACTGAGAGGCTGAGAAGCTTAGATACAAAAGAGGCTATTCATTGACACGAATAGCCTCTTTTATTTTATTGGAATGTCTTATATTGAGATTTCTCCTGGCGTCGAAATGGAATAGTGTGCTTTTCCATTTCGAACGTAGTGGAACGGAGAGAGAAATCTCTAAAATCAAATTAATCTTTATAACAAACCGGGATGATCTCCCCTTTGGCAAGGCAGTAACGCTCTACTTCTTCGGGAGATAGTTTTTTGGTGTAATCCTCCTCCACTACCCTGAAGCCGATGCTGCGCAGCTTATCAAAATAATCGCGGCCGTACACCCGCACGTGGTCGTATTGCCCGAATATCCTGGCGCGCTCTTTCGAGTCGGTTATCGAGTTGTCCTCAAAAGTGGTTCCCCTGTTCAGATCCTGTGGTATCTGGAAAATGCCAATGCCGCCAGGCTTCATCACGCGGTACAGTTCCTGCATGGCCTTGGTATCATCAGGGATATGTTCCAGTACGTGGTTGCACAGTATCAGGCCGTACGCGTTGTCCTCAAAAGGCAGGTTGCAGATGTCGGCCTTTACATCGGCCAGTGGCGAATACAGGTCGGTTGTCGTATAATCCAGGTTATTCCGGTTGCGGAAAAGCTTGTAAAAAGCCTGCTCCGGTGCAAAGTGGAGTACTTTTTTCGGAGCCGTGAAAAAATCAGTTTCATTTTTCAGGTACAGCCATAGCAGGCGGTGCCTTTCCAGTGAAAGCGTACTTGGCGAGAGGACGTTATTGCGCTGGTGGCCGTAGCCGTAGGGCAGGAAATTCTTAAAGCTCCTCCCGTCGATGGGGTCGGTATACCTGCTGCCTTTTAATGCAAATGCCAGCACTGGCCGGATCACATAGCTAAGGCGTATGAGTATCGGGCGCGGGATGGTGTTGAGTATGAATTTAAAGAGTTTCTTCATTTTTTAGGAGCTATTTCACAGAGTTACACAGAGAAGGCACAGAGATTCGCCCGGTCATTGCGAGCGGAGGAACGGAGCGCAGCAATCTTTCCTCCGTCATACAGGTAAGGGCTTCATGGAAGGATTGCTTCGTCGTGCCTCCTCGCAATGACCGTGCGTAAAAGGGTAGATGAATTGAGCACCCTGAACAAAGCTTAAAAGAAGTTAGGAATTTATAGTGCAAGTGGCACCTTCCGGAACTCCTCCTCATCATCACTCACTATTCCCAATGCTTTATAGATATACGCATACGTAGAAAGCAGTTCGGGCTTGCCGTCAACCAGTGCCACATTATGCTCAAAATGCGCGCTTGGCTTGCCGTCGCGGGTTACGATCGTCCAGCCATCCTTCAGGGTCCTTACGTTTTTGGTGCCCATATTGATCATTGGCTCCAGGGCGATTACCATTCCTTCGACAAATAATTTGCCGCGGCCGCGCTTGCCATAGTTTGGCATTTCGGGGTCCTCGTGCATTTTCCTGCCCAGGCCGTGGCCGACAAGCTCGCGCACCACGCCATAACCTTCTGCCTCGGTATAGCGCTGTATGGCATTGCCCACATCTTCCACGCGGTTACCCGCCCTAAATTCGCGGATGCCAACATATAGGGATTCTTTGGTGATCCTTAAGAGTTTTTTAGTGTCTTCGGCTACTTCGCCTATTTCAAAGGTGTAGGCATGGTCGCCATAAAATTCGTTCATGAGGGCGCCGCAATCTACCGATACGATATCGCCTTCTTCAATTGGGCGGTCGGTCGGGAGGCCGTGTACCACCTGTTCATTCACGCTGGTAAGCAATGTCGACGGGCATCCGTACAAACCCTTAAAGCCGGGTACAGCACCATGGTCGCGGATAAATTCTTCGGCCATTGTATCAAGCTGCAGTGTTGTTACGCCGGGTTTTATTTCGGAGGCGATCATGCCCAGTGTTTTCGACACCAGTAGTGCACTCTGGCGCATCAGTTCGATCTCTTCCCTTGTCTTTTGGATAATCATTGTCAAAATTTTACGGCTACAAAAGTACAATTTTTATAGCGATTATCTATTCATGCAAATTGAGCCGTGAATTTAATACAATGGGCGTACTTCTATTGATAAAAGCTATACCACAGAGTGTCACAGAGGAGGCACAGAGATACACGGAGTTTTTACCTTGCGCACCACGTATTGCACGGGGTTCACAAAGCTGTGCGTGTAAAGCTCACAAAGCGAAGCCCAACCCCTTTGTGTCCTTGCCTGCAGACTGACTAACATTGTGCACTTCGTGAAAAGCCTTTGTGGTCTTTGTGGTAAACCAACCGATCCCTAACAATAGTCCGCCGGAGGGTGTACTTTACCACAAAGCACACCACGTATTGCACGGGGTTCACAAAGCTGTGCGTGTAAAGCTCACAAAGCGAAGCCCAACCCCTTTGTGTCCTTGCCTGCAGACTGACTAACATTGTGCACTTCGTGAAAAGCCTTTGTGGTCTTTGTGGTAAAACCAACCGATCCGTAACAATAGTCCGCCGGAGGGTGTACTTTACCACAAAGCGCACCACGTATTGCACGGGGTTCACAAAGCTGTGCGTGTAAAGCGCACAAAGCAAAGCCCAACCCTTTGTGTCCTTGCCTGCAGACTGGCTAACATTGTGCACTTCGTGAAAAGCCTTTGTGGTCTTTGTGGTAAAACCAACCGATCCGTAACAATAGTCCGCCGGAGGGTGTACTTTACCACAAAGTACACCACGTATTGCACGGGGTTCACAAAGCTGTGCGTGTAAAGCTCACAAAGCGAAGCCCAACCTTTTGTGTCCTTGCCTGCAGACTGACTAACAGTGTGCACTTTGTGAAAAGCCTTCGTGGTCTTTGTGGTAAAATCCAGACGTACAAAAAAGCCCCCACGAAATCGCGGGGGCCTTCTCCAATTTAAATCTAAAATTATTATTGTTTCTCCGGCATCAGCATACCGATAACCTTGTCTTTGGTCAGGTATTTTTTAGCCACATCCTGAATATCCTTAGCTGTGAGGGCATTTACTTTTTCCTCTACCTTAAATATTTCCTCAGGGCTTGTGCCAAGGGTATACGACCTTGTAAAGTAGCTTAGCCAGTAATTATTTTCCTTGATGTCTTTTTTATAGTCCAGCAATTCAGCCTCTTTGTATTTGGCAAGGTCTTTTGCTTCCGGGCCTTTGTCGATGATCTTCTGCAACTCCCTAAGGGCAGATTCTGTCAGCTTTTCAGCGTTGTCCGGGCCACATGGGAAGGAGATGTTGAAGTTGTACGAACCATTCGGCACTTTGCCCATACTTCCCCTTGCGTTCACACCATACACGCCGCTTTCGTTTTCCCTTAGCTCTTCCACCAGCTTGATGGTAAGTATTTCACCCAAAGCCTGCAGGGCAAGGGCTTCTTTTGGCGAATAGGTAGCATCGCCATAGTACATGATGGTTACATTACTCTTAGGGTCGGCGCCTTTGTTCACCACTTTTTTGTGCTCGCCTTTCAGCATGCGGTAGCCCAGGTCGGTTGCCTTTTCCTTAACTCCTGTAGAAGGCAGCGATGCCAGGTATTTGGCCGAGTACTCCTCGATCGCTTTATCGTCGATGTTACCTACGAAATAGAATTCGAAGTCACCCGCATTGGCAAAACGTTCCTTGTATTTGTTGTAGGCCAGTTGGTAATCGGTTTCAGCCCATGTTTTTTCGGTCGGGATAAAGCCGATGAAGCGTGGGCTTTCTTTATAAAGGTACCCATAAAACTCCTGCTGGAAGTAATACGACGGTTCCGATGCCATGTTAGCATAGAAAGCCGACTGCTTTTGCTTGTACCCTTCGTACGCCTCTTTGTCAAGGTTAAGGTCGGTAAAGTAAGCATGCACCATCTGGAACATATACTCCATGTCTTTCGGTGTGGCGCTTCCACGGAAACCTTCAGTTATATTACCTATATAGGGCCTTGCATTGGCAATTTTGCCCGTCATGAACTTATTGATGTCATTGAGCTTAAGCCCCGAGAAACCTGCCTCTGTAAGCGCACCCTGTGCAAACTGTACCTTCTTTTGTTCGTCGTTGCTAAACAGGTTACTGCCGCCAAAGCTGATGCCTTCCATGATCACCTCGTCGTTCTTGAAATCGGTTTTCTTGTAGGTCACCTTAACACCATTACTCAGGGTAAGGGTGGTGGTTCCCAGCTTGTCGTTCTTCTCTTTTTTAGTAATGCTGCCCGGTTTCACGTCCTTCCTTAAAAGGCTGCTGGCCACGGCCACATCTTCATAGGCAGTAATGTTGTCGCCGCCTTTGTTTAGCACCGCAAGCACCTCAGCTTCTGTTGGTTTTACAAGGCCTTCTTTTTCAGGGCCGGTAAATATCACTACCCTGTTATCATCCTTGATATAATCTTTCACAAGCCCGTTTACATCGGTAAGGGACACCTGCGGAAGCATTTTCTGCATGGCGTTAAATGTCCACTCGATGCCGGGCGTAGGCTCTTTGGTCAGGAAGTGCCCCTGGTATTCGCTCACAAAGCGCTCCGATTCTGTTTTGTCACGGTCCTTGTACGCGCTTTCCATTCCGGCAAGCCACTCGGTCTTAGCCCTTTCGAGTTCGCCTTCGGTAAATCCGAATTTCTTCACGCGCTGGTTCTCCTCCACCAATACCTTCAGTGCGTCCAGCTGCTTGGTTTCCTGTGTCATGGCAAACGACTGGTAGGCTTCCTTTGTCCTTGCCCATGTGCCACCGTGGTAGGTATACCCAAACGTAAACGGCGGGTTGGCCGAGTGCGTAAGCTCCTGCAGCCTGTTGTTGAGCATGGTCGAGAAAAGGCCTTTGGCAATGTACTGCTTAAAGTCGTTGATGGTAACCAGCGTTTTTGGCATTGCATAGTCCTTATAAAGCAATTGCACCTGCGCGTACGAAGCTTCCTTGTCGCTTTCTACCGATACAAAAGTCTCTTTGTGGTTGGGCACGTCGTACACTTTGCGCGGCCTTTCGTTCTTGGGGTTTTGGTACGACCCGAAGTGCTCCTGGATTTTTTTCTCCATTTTTGCCACATCGATGTCGCCCACCACGATAACCGCCATAAGGTCCGGCCTGTACCAGTCTTTATAGAACTTTATCAGCTTTTCGTATTTAAAGTTTTCGAGTATTTCCTTCTGCCCTATAGGCAAACGCTTGGCATAATGCGACTGGTACATCATCTTCGGCATAAAGCGCTTGGTCATCCTGTCGTCGGCACCAAGGCCCAAGCGGTATTCTTCCAGCACTACGCCACGCTCTTTGTCGATCTCTGCCGGTGTCAGCACAGCGTTAAAAGCCCAGTCCTCAATGATCTGGAAGCCTTTCTCCAGCTTTTCCGGATCGTCGCTCGGGATAGGCAGGAAATACACGGTTTCGTCGAAGCTGGTATACGCGTTAAGGTGCTGGCCAAATTTTACGCCAATGCTTTGCAGGTAATCTACCAGGGCATTTTTCGGGAAGCGCTTGGTGCCGTTAAAGCACATGTGCTCCATAAAGTGGGCAAGGCCCTGCTGGTCGTCTTCCTCCAGTATCGATCCGGCGTTGATCACGAGCCTCAGGTCGACCTTATTCTCTGGTTTGGCATTTTTCCTGATGTAATAGGTAAGGCCGTTTTTTAGCTTGCCTGTTTTTACGGCAGGGTCAAACGGGATGGGGGCATCTCCTTTCAGGTCCTGTGCAAAGCCCGAAAGCGGCACGGCCACGAGAAACATCCATAGTCTGAAATTCTTCATAGTATTGTGGTTTATAAATTGGTAGGACTTAAAACTACAAAAAAGGCGTTTTATTGTATGTTTTTTAACACATATTCCGATACACTGCTTTTTCTGCCGATAAAATGACCCTGACGGGCCATTAATAATATATTTATTATATTTACGTTCACGTATAAAATAATTCCCACAATGACAAATGCCCTCAGGCGGTTCTTTGGAGCAGCAGCATTATTCCTTTCTATCACGGCCCACGCGCAGGTGCAGCAGGAAGTTGCGCCTCCTTACAATATCAAGACCGTATCGTTCATGCAAAGCGGCGAGAACGTATTTCCCTATTTCAGGCTGGGCGAATTGTTTACACTCACTTTTGACGACCTGTTTGGCAACGAGGCCAACTATTATTACTCCATACAGCATTGCAATTACGACTGGACCCCCTCGTCGCAGCTTACGGTGAACGACTACCTACAGGGCTTCGACTCCCAGCGCATCCAGAATTACGAAAATTCCTTCAACA
Source organism: uncultured Flavobacteriaceae bacterium (assembly GCA_942492845.1). GTDB lineage: Bacteria > Bacteroidota > Bacteroidia > Flavobacteriales > Flavobacteriaceae > Flavobacterium. Next base: position 541,784 of record OW818646.1, read on the forward strand.
CACTGCAGATCTATTCGCGCTATACGCTTTCCTTCCCCAACAAGTTTACCAGCATAAAACTGAGCGGCAATTACATCATTAAGATACTCAATGAGGACCGTGATGTGGTTTTTTCCAGGCGTGTGATCATATACGAGGACCAGGTGTCCGTTCCGGTGCAGGTAAAACGCGCGCGCGGCATGGACGAGATCAACGAAAAGCAGAACCTTGACTTCTCCATAAAGACCAACGCCTTTATATTCCAGAGCCCACTGCAAAACGTAAAGGTGGCGCTGTTCCAAAACGGGCGTTTTGACAATGCCCTGTATAATGTAAAGCCGCAGTACACCATAGGCAACGACCTTATTTATAAGTACGACAAGGAAACCCAGTTTTGGGCCGGCAACGAATACCTGTACTTCGAAAATAAGGATGTACGCAATGCCGTGAACAACGTACTGCGCATTACGGCGGGCGAAATATACAGCACCATATTGTACGTAAACAGCGCGCGGGGCAACAACCCTTATACCTATTATCCCGACATCAACGGTAATTTTGTTACGCGCAATGTTAACCTCAGTGTGACCAACCAGAACCTGGAGTCGGATTATACCTGGGTATTCTTTTCGCTCAATGCGCCTGCCTATTTCGGGAAGGACCAAATATACGTGGGCGGGATGTTTAACAATTATGCCAAAACGGACGAGTACAGGATGGAGTACAACGAAAAGACCAAGATGTACGAAAAGGCGGTCATGATCAAGCAGGGCTTCAACAATTTCATGTACGTACTTACCGACAAGTCCGGCAAGGTCAACGGCAAGGACGCGATAGACGGTAACTTTTTCCAAACAGAAAACGTGTACAATATCTTTGTATACTACCGGGAGAACAACGAGCGTTATGACCGGGTTATCGGGCGCGGGTCGGCCAATTCGGAGAATATCATCAACTAATTCTCATGGCCTTAAACGTTAAACAACCATAATTTAACAACGCGTTTTTCGCAGGCAGGACAATAATTTTGTAATTTTACGGGGCAGCAAGCAAATTCAGGGGGATGGTATCACAAATCACAAGGGGCATAAAAATATCAGTATCAACAAGTTTTGAAGGCACGTACTTCAAGAACTACAAGATACAATTTGCCTTTTCATACGAAATTACGATCGAGAACCACAGCAAGGATTCGGTACAGCTGAATACCCGCCACTGGGAGATATTCGACTCGCTGAACGATGTTGAATTTGTAGACGGCGAAGGGGTTATCGGCAAAAAGCCCGTACTGAAACCCGGCGAAAAGCACACCTACAGTTCCGGCTGCCTACTGGCATCGCCTTTTGGCGCCATGCGGGGTTACTTCAGCATGGTCAACTTCACTTCCACACGCACCTTTAAGGTTATTGTGCCTACGTTTAGGCTGAGCGCGCCGTATGCGCTGAATTAATTTAAGATTTTCTCGGAACATAATTGCGGGGACGCATACTACGCGCACTGTCATTGCGGGGAGGAACGACGAAGCAATCCTTCCACTTCACCGATGCCAATAGCCCCGAAGGAAAGATTGCCGCGCTCCGTTTTACTACGCTCGCAATGAGTTGTCTAATTGACCGCGGTCAATTAATAGCTTCGTAAGGTTGATTTTTAAAACCGCTTATTTAATAAGATACTTCCACTTGACTTACTAATAGAATTATTAGAGCATGTGTGAAATGTATATAGTTTTTGAGATAGTACTGAATTCGAAAAGATAGTTTTGACAATTTTGTAGGTTTCAAACAATTTTTATAAAATTTTGTTTAATCATTTTGTGAAAATATCGTGTCCTTGTTTACTGTATTATTCAATTTTATATTACTTAAATCAAACAGTTGTTAATTATTTGTTTAAAAAAAAGTAATTAATAATTTGTTAACAGTTTGTTTTATTGTTTAAGGATAACTTTGAATTTATTAAACAAAAAAACATACCATGAAAAAAATTACTCAACTAATCTCTTTCGTTGCAATGCTTTTTGTAACAGGAGTGTATGCACAGTTTGCACGTGTTCAAGTGATTCACAATTCACCCGATCTTACGGCTCAACAGGTAGACATCTACATTAATGACGTGATTGCTTTAGATAATTTTGCTTTCAGAACAGCTACAAATTTTATCGAACTTCCTGCGAGTGTACCCCTTAGTATTGACGTACTACCATCTACAAGTACTTCTTCTGCCAATCCGTTGTATACGCTGAACACTACGTTGACTGCTAATGAAACCTATATTTTGATTGCCAATGGAATTGTTAGTTCCTCTGGCTATTCTGTAGCTCCCAATTTCGCCATCAATGTGTTTCCACAAGCGAGAGAAGCTGCCTCAGTTCCCGCTGAAACGGATGTTTTGGTGCACCACGGCTCACCCGATGCACCACCGGTAGATGTTTTTGAAACGTCGGTGCCTGCGGGAACCATCGTGAATGACATTTCGTACCCACAATTCCAAGGGTATTTGGAATTGGCCAATTTAGATTATGTACTTGATGTAAAAAATGCATCGGGAACTACTACACTGGCTACCTATTTAGCTCCACTAAACACATTAGATCTCGATGGTACAGCTATTACTGTTTTAGCTTCCGGATTCTTGAATCCCGCAACGAATAGTAACGGACCTGCTTTTGGTTTGTGGGTGGCGACTGCCGCCGGTGGGAATTTAATTCCGCTACCTACACCTGAAGAAGAAGTAGCACGTGTGCAAGTAATACACAATTCACCCGATCTTACCGCACAACAAGTAGATGTTTACATCAATGATGAGCTGGAATTGGATAACTTTGCTTTCCGAACCGCTACACCTTTTATCGATCTTCCCGCGGGTGTAGAAATTAGTATTGACGTACTACCATCTACAAGTACTTCTTCTGCCAATCCGTTGTATACGCTGAACACTACGTTGACTGCTAATGAAACCTATATTTTGATTGCCAATGGAATTGTTAGTTCCTCTGGCTATTCTGTAGCTCCCAATTTCGCCATCAATGTGTTTCCACAAGGTAGAGAAGTTGCTTCTGATCCTGCTCAAACCGATGTTTTGGTGAATCATGGTTCACCGGATGCACCAACCGTAGATGTTGTGGAAACTTCAGTGCCTGCAGGAACAATCGTTAATGACATTTCGTATCCGCAATTCCAAGGATATTTGGAATTGGCCAATTTAGATTATGTACTTAATGTGACCGATGCTACAGGAGCTACTACCGTTGAATCTTATTTAGCTCCGCTAAACACATTAGGCTTAGATGGTGCTGCCATTACTGTTTTAGCATCAGGATTCTTGGATCCTACAATCAATAATAACGGACCGGAATTTGGTTTATGGGTGGCGACAGCAATGGGTGGAAATTTAACTCCGCTACCTGTAAATGATTTATCTGTAAATGATTTTTTGGATGAATTGGTTCAAATATATCCCAACCCGGCTTCTAGAGCTATAAACATTCAGTTACCTAATAATTACAGTACTTTACAATCATCAATTTATGATTTAAATGGTAGAAAAGTAGTGGAAGGCGGCAGCAATCAAACCACGATTGATGTTTCGAATTTGGTTGCAGGTATGTATGTCTTAAGCATTTCAGTGGATGAGGTGGTTGTCAATAAAAAAATAGTGATACGTAATTAGTATACTTAGTTCTTAGCTGTGAGAGACTGTCAGCAATGGCAGTCTTTTTTTTAGTTTGGTTGGATGTTTTACGTTGTACATCAAATAGTTTCTCTTTCTCCAAACTCCACACTCCAAACGCCTCTCATTTCTTTCGATAAACAAAAACATATCTCCCTTCAAAATCAACGAGCATGTCGGTGGGAGTCAGTGCGATAATAACCCAGGTAGTGGTATCTAAAAAATGACCTAGGCATTTGTTTTTGTTTTTTTGCCGTAAAATTCTTGCTTTAACCTGACCACAGTTTCGTACCCGGAGTATTTAGGGACAATCATTTCATACTCGATTATATTGGTGAAAGCAGCTTCCCTTGCGCGCACCGTCATTGCGGGGAGGAACGACGAAAAAATCTTTAGTTTCCGCAAAGTCGCGAAGTCGCAATGAGTCATTCCGGAAATGATATGTATTGAGTAGCCAGGTTTATTTAACTGCATCCTTCCTCTGCTATTGTTTTTGTCATAAAGTGCAACTCAAAAATCAATCTTATCTCTCTCGCAGTACCATGCAGGTTGACAAGCTGAAACTACACATCCACCTGGCTTATAATTTTTCTTGTTGGTTGCATCACGCTTCCCTTCAATTATAAACCCATAAACAATTGGTATAGCACTATCTTTTTTATGGCATACCGGACAGGTATCACTTTTGCCGTAAGGACAAGTTGGTGAATATGGAAGTTCGAGATCTTTAATTTCTCCTTTATTTAAATAAAATCTGTAAAATTTGTCGTTTGGATAAGACCGTGGATAGACATATAACCTGATAGTATCTGACAGTATATTTTTAAATACAAATTTCAAATCATTATCAACTTTTATACTATCTCTATACGTTTTAGATTTAAGAATCACATACGTGTTTTGAGAAACCGATTCTTTACTATCCAAATCGTTTAGTAGGAGCCGGCCATTTACCTGACCCAAATCCTGACCGTAAAACGCAAAGAGATTAAATAAAGAAACAAGTGTTAATAATCTTTTATATTGCATATTATGATTTGTTATTTATAACTTTTTTAATCACTATTTTAGTTAGAGATGTTTAGTGGAAGTTTATTTGTGAAGATACTTATTTTTTTGCTCTGCCTGAAGAGGTTGTCTTCGAATTTCCCATTGCAGTCGTTACGATAGATAAACCAAAATGATATATACAGTTTGATAACCGTGTACCGCTCCTCCGGAGCTCTGATCCACTCATGTATTATATTGCTATAAACATACCGCCGCGCCGGGGCTGCCACTCATCAGTCCCGGAGGGACGACATATTTATAGCAAAATACCAAATAAGGTCGCATGAGCTCCGGAGGAGCGGTATAAGTTACTTATCCCGTGGCCTGAATAAACCGCTTGTAAATAGTAATATCCCAATACATAAAATCAAATATTTCATTATTTTACTATATACATAACGAAAAATTGATTTGCTGTATCTCCCTGTAACCGTTTTTTTGGCTTAACTACGCTCTTCAAAGCAAAACAGAGCTTGAAGCTTCGCTTCACTATGTGCGAATATGTCTCCTTCTGTAGCAATAAATTAGTATAAATCCTATGTGGTTAATCAAAAATTTAGACCGTTACTAAAACCTACAGGGTTTTGAAAACCCTGCAGGTTGGTGAAGTTCACTTATAATCAACATTTTCTGTTTTTCATTGCCGTATTTGCAATTTGGACGTAAATAATTTCCCGTATATTTGCAATGCTTAAATTTAAATCGCTAAACAACATACCATTATGCCCAAAGGAATATACAATGTACCGAAGGCCATTAACGAACCTGTTAAGTCGTACGCTCCCGGCACCAAAGAGCGCGAGCAGGTACTTGCCACTTTTAAAGAAATGTACAATGCCACTGTGGATGTGCCGCTTTACATAGGCAGCGAGGAAATCCGCACCGGAAAAACGAAATCCATAAACCCGCCGTTTGACCACCAGAAAACCGTGGGCCAGTATCACGAAGCCGAAAAAGAACATATAGAACAGGCCATCGCCGCCGCGCTTTCTGCAAAGAAAAGGTGGGCTGCCATGGCATGGGAACACCGCGCCTCGATATTCCTCAAGGCTGCCGAGCTGCTTGCCGGGCCGTACCGCGCCAAAATCAATGCCGCTACGATGATCGCCCAGGCGAAGACCGTACACCAGGCAGAGATCGACGCTGCGTGTGAGTTCATCGACTTCCTGCGTTTCAACGTGGAGTTCATGACGCAGATCTATGCCGAGCAGCCAATATCGTCTGAAGGTATCTGGAACCGCATGGAGCACCGCCCGCTCGAAGGGTTCGTGTATGCCGTGACGCCGTTCAACTTTACCGCCATTGCCGGCAACCTGCCTGCCGCACCTGCCCTTATGGGTAACGTGGTGGTTTGGAAACCGAGCGCCGCCCAGGTATACAGCGCCAACGTGATCATGGAGGTATTCAAACTTGCCGGACTTCCGGACGGGGTGATCAACATGGTACACGGCAGCGCCGGAATGATTACCGATACGCTAATTTCGAGCCCTGATTTTGCCGGGGTACACTTTACCGGGTCTACCGGCGTGTTCAACGACATTTGGGCAAACATAGGAAAGAACATCAGCAACTATAAAACGTACCCAAGGATCGTGGGCGAGACCGGCGGCAAGGACTTTGTGATGGTACACCCGTCGTCAATTCCTGCGCAGGTGGCTACCGCACTATCCAGGGGCGCATTCGAATACCAGGGACAGAAATGTTCGGCAGCCTCAAGGGCTTATATACCGCAGTCGCTCTGGCCGGCGGTAAAGGAGCATTTGCTACGGGACATGGCCTCCTTCAAAATGGGTTCGCCGGAAGACCCGTCCAACTTCGTATCGGCCGTGATCCACGAAGCCTCGTTTGACAAGCTGGCAAAATACATCGACGAGGCGAACAATGCCCCGGATGCCGAAGTTATCGCCGGTGGCGGGTATGACAAATCGAAGGGCTGGTTCATTGAGCCTACCGTTATCGTGACAACCAACAGTAAGTATGATACACTGTGTACCGAACTGTTCGGGCCGGTGCTGACTATATATGTGTACGAAGACAGCAAATGGGCAGAAACCCTGAAACTGGTCGACGAGACTTCGCCGTATGCACTGACCGGGGCGATTTTCAGCCAGGACCGCTATGCGATCGAAGAGGCAACAAAAGCGCTCGAGAACAGCGCGGGCAACTTTTACATCAACGACAAGCCGACCGGGGCAGTAGTGGGCCAGCAACCTTTTGGTGGTGCAAGGGCCTCGGGAACCAATGACAAAGCGGGATCGATCCTGAATTTATTGCGTTGGGTGTCGCCAAGAACCATCAAGGAAACATTTGTTCCCCCAACAGACTATAAATATCCTTTTTTAGGGTAGCAAATATCACCTCCCGAGTAATAGAAAATCACCCGGGAGGGTATGCAAAATCACCTAAAAAAAAGAAGTTCCCGCGAAAACGGGAACTTTTTTTTATTTTGGTTTTCTCTAGTTGATAATCCGAGAAAAAGTTCGGTTAAAAGGCAGTGCTCAACTGCAGGGAAAGGCCGGTACTTTCGGGCACAAAGCGGCATACACCGCCCACACACACAAGCCCGCCGCGCTGCCTTCCGTAATTGAGGGCTACGCGTGTGGCGCCTATGCGATAGGCCCCACCGACGTTGTAATAGTGCACCTGTTTTTTCTCGTCGTCATTGCCATAGTTCATGATATCCCAAACATAAAAGGAGTACTTATCATTGATATTCAGCTCAATAGTAGCGCCAGCCCAGTTTTTGAAATCGGCATCGGCCCACATATGCTCGGCCTCCACCCGTATCGACTTAGATGGCGAGAAGTTGTAGGTAGCTTCGGCTATAAGAATATTAGTGTTAACCTCTTCCCCACCTTGTAGCCATTCTTTGTTATAATACTGGTTGATATAGCTGAAAGCCGTATGCCAGCTCTCCGATAACTGCTTCTTTACCTCGATGTTATAGTCGGAAAAATACTTTTGACCCACACCAAAGAAATTGGTTTCATACTGCGCAGGGTTGAACCTGTACTGTCCCGGCAGGTTGTACCAGTTGGAAAGATTGATAGCCAGCTTGGTGCCGTATTTTCCGCCAATCGCAGTTTCTTTGGCAAAGTCGTAAAAAATGTCGATTTGGCCACCGGTTTCGCCTGCCATCATGATGGTTGGATCTACAAAGCTTACCCTGCTTTGTGCCTGGTATACATAAATATTGGCCAGGTTAGAGTGGTGCTGCTTGGTAAGCGCGGGGGTATAATTGAGTACCTTGTCATTAAAGTTAAGGCTGGTAGAAAGCCCATCGCCCGCGCTGGTAGGCGTCCGCTCTGAAAGGAACCCCATGTTTTCCATGCGGCGCAGGGTAGCATCGATCCCAAGCCCTTCCTTAGAGTAACCAAAGTTAAGGAGCACGGCATTGCCCGGTTTCACCAGGTTGTAATTCAGTGTATTGAGTGCATTCAGTAAAATATCTTCCTGCTTGTAATTGTATTCCCCTGAGATATAAAAAGCATCGTGTATAAAGTTGACCCTTCCGGCAAAGGCGCTGGTCAGCTCATCCACAGGCGGGTTGGGTATGTGGATTTTTTCGTAGCGGCCTACATAGCTGGCGCCCACGGAAAGGTCGGAAGCCTCAAATTTGAAAAGGCTGCTCAGGTTGAAATCGGAATCAAAGCCGTATACATCGCCGTGCGCGACATCAAACCCGGTTCGCTGGCGGCCATACAAAGCAGTAAGCCTTATGTTATCGGAGGGACGGAAGATTACCCTTCCCCCCCGGAGCGCCGTATTGATGCCCAGTGCCCTGTCTTCCCAGGCACGGAGCAGTAATCCGCTCCCGAACTGCTCATAAAAATAACCGGCAGTTGCTTCAAATTTATCAGTTTTATAACTGGCATAATAGGTCGAGATATCCGTACCCTTGAAGCCCGGATTGTAGTTGAGCAGCGCGTTTGGCTCATAAGATTCTACCTGCACACCTGCAGTGAACTTTCCTATTTGGTAGTTTACTAAAAGGTAGTTATTGGAACGAATGGGATCGTCAGGGTGGGATATACCCCTTTCCTTATCGTTAAGATACCACTGGGCATTCGACTCGAAACCGCCGAAAACCTTGCCGTAATCTTTTTTTTGTATGGTATCGGTTTCCTGTGCAAACAAGCTTCCAACCGACAGTGAGAGCAGCAATAAGGATAACTTTCTCATTAAATTACAGCTGCTTCAGTTTATTATAAAGCTCTTTTTCAGCCCCCTGGCTGTAGCCGTTGTGTACATACACCACTTTTTTATTCTTAACTACAATTGTGTATGGTACATTAGCTATAGATAACGCCCTCTTCAAATCCTGGTTGCTATCAAACAACACGGTATATGGCCATTTTTTGCCGTTAAGTAAAGGCTTCACGCGTTTTTGCGTACGTGCATCATCAATGGATACAGCAATAACCTCCATGTTAAGTTCTTTTGACCATTGCGCATAATGTTCGTTTATGGCATCCAGTTCGTTAATGCACGGCACGCACCAAGTGGCCCAAAATGTAAAAACATAAATCTTATCCTTTTCGGCAAAGTCGGTTTTTACATTATAGCTTTTGTTCTTGTCAGATTTCAGGCTTACGCCCGGCATTTCCTTTTGAGCATACACAGAGGCAGTAAGGAATGAAAAAAGCACCAGTATCTTCTTCATGTTTGTATGGTTAAGTAGACTTAAAATAGTTGTGCGGCAATATTATAAAAATTTTAACTTCAAACAGCCGATTTTAATGAAAATTATAAGCCTATAGGCATGGTAGAATTATAAAAATCACAAAGCAAACCACAAAAACATAGTTTTTATAACATTTTCCTCATTCATTATTTCATTATAACTTCTTTTTTAAACATTTTACTGATTTTTTTTTTGCATAACAATTTTTTTACATAATTTCGGCTCTGTTACAATGGGATAACTAAACTATTAAACTTGAATGATATGAAAAAAACTTTACTTTTAGGCTTGTTTGCACTCGGTAGCTACACCGCTAATGCACAAATTGCCAATGGTACAGCCGCTCCGGATTTTACGGCAACCGATGTTAACGGCGTAGAGCATACACTTTCTACTTACCTTGCCCAAGGAAAAACGGTAATACTTGACATTTCGGCTACATGGTGTGGCCCATGCTGGGCTTACCACGGTACAGACGCCCTTGCTAACCTTCATAATTCATACGGGCCAGGCGGTTCCGGTGAAGTTGTGGTACTGTTTGTTGAAGGAGATCCTGACACTACTGACGACGACCTTCAAGGATTTGGATCAAACACTCAAGGCGATTGGCTGGAGCACTCTCCATATCCGGTAATTGACGATGGTTCAATATCTGAAATTTTCAATCTTGAGCATTTTCCTACAGTAGTAAGGATATGCCCTGATGGAATTATGACCGAAATTGGAGCTCTTGCCCTGCCGGCATTGAAGACCAGCATCAACGGATGCGGTACACTCCTGGAAGGCATACCCAGCCATGGCCTAATAACACCTACTGACCAGTCGCTATGTGCTGCTCCTGCTTCCCTTACAATGCAAACCAAGCTTAAAAATTTTGGTAATAACCAAATCAATAGCGCTACCGTTGTGTTGAAAGAAAACGGATCGGTAGTATCAACAAAGAACTACACCGGCAACCTTGGCTTCAACAGCAGCACAACTATAAACTTTACCGACGTTGCTTTCAACCCTACCGCAGAATATGAGATTACAGCAGTTGATATTAATGGTGTGGCACAAACTTCCGCTATTTCGACCCATGATATCCATTTGGATGTAGCACAACAGACAAACAATGTTATTGAAGTAAGGGTACACACAGGCGCTTATCCTACAGAAATGTCATAGAATATAAAAGGAAGTACCGGGAATATAGTTGCGCAGGCAGGCCCTTATGCAGGGAATCCTAACGGTGGTGGCGCTGATGCCAATACAACAAAAATCCATACATTTACATTACCTGAAGGTACTGACTGTTATAAAGTAGAGCTTGTAGACGGCTATGGTGACGGATGGACATTCGGAAATTCACAAGGTATTGAGATATATTCCGGCAACACACTTGTGTTTTCAAGGATGAACCCGGGTAACTTTGGTGCAAGCTTAATATTTAACGGTGCTTTTGTAACAAATGGAGTAATGAGCACCCCGGGCCTAAGCCTAACAGGGTTCGCCATCTATCCTAACCCATCAACCGGAATATTCAACATCTCTACACAGGAGGCGGTTGATGTAACTGTTCTTGATCTTACCGGTAAAATAGTTTACACCGCCAAAGGCCTTGAGGATGGCAGCAGCATCAACCTGGGATCGCTTCAAAAAGGAATGTATATTGCTAAAATAAACGGCGGCAACTCACAAAAAACTGAAAAATTAGTAATAGAATAACCTGCTTTTAAACATAAACTTTTAAAGCGCTATCGGGACAAGGCAACTATCCCGATAGTCTTTTTCATAAAAATAATTGCTAAATTTAATATCATCATGAAAAAAATTATTCTTATAGCCGGATTACTATTTAGTATGGTAGCGCAAGCACAGCTAATAGTTACATCAAATGGAAATACTATAACAAACGGGGAGGAGATCCTGTTTAATACATTAGGCAGCGCTGCAAAAATGCAGATTTTAGTAACCAACAATGGCCCTGAAACAGTATTCTACAGGCTCCAGCTTGTTTCGGTAACCAACAACACAAGCGGCATTGGGGGTAAGGCAGGTGATATACAGCTTTGTTTTGGCGCGCTTTGCTATACAGATATTGGCAGTACCAATTATTACCCTAACTATGCTGTTGAACTTGCTGCCAATGGCGGACATAATGACGAAGCCGACCACTTCCTGAATGCTTACACAGGTGACGTGGCAGGTGATGTGGTATACAACTTCAGGGTTGTACAGGTAGATGCAAACCAAGCGGTACTTAACGAAGTAGTAGCCTTCTCATACAGGTACTCAGCTACTGCGGCTACTACCGACTTTGCTGCTTTGCAAAACATGGGCATCAACCTGGGCAGCACTGTAATAAATAACACACTGGACATTACAGCTAAGCAAAACACCAAACTGGAATTATTCAACATTAATGGACAAGCGGTTAAAACATTAACCATAAGCACAGGTACGCAATCGGTAGATACGTCGGCGATCGCGACAGGCTTTTACATTGCAAGGTTCACTAGCGAAGATAACAAGACATCCCAAATACGGATCGTAAAGAACTAATATAATTTGCATCCCTATCATCGTGGGATAACTGTATTGAGAATAAAATGAAAAAGAATATTATCCTTATTTTCCTGACTTCAATGCTGCTTTCGGCATGCTCATCCGAATATGAGATACTCAAATCGGTAGAAGCAGTCATACTGACCGCAGATAGCTCAGTAAAGCAAGTAGACCGGACAATTACTTTTACCGTTAAAGACAACACTGGGGCCGACCTGACAAGCGAGGCAACAATATATGTAAACGGCGAAGAAATTGAAGGCAACACGCTGACTTCTGCAACTGTGGGTGCTTTTGAAATTAAGGCAATGTATCTGGGGGTAAGTTCGGAATTGCTGCCTGTAAGGTTTCACGATGGTTCGGAAACCAATTTTGTGAGGCGTGTGCTTGTTGAAGACTATACCGGTACATGGTGTGGCTACTGCCCAAGGGTGGCCTACGGAATAGAGCTGGCAAGGGAACAAAGTCCCAATGTGATTCCCGTAGCCATACACAGGCCGAGCAGTAACCCTGCAAGCCCGAGCTATGACCCGTATAATTACAACACCGGCGAACTGGAGGAGATCATCAACATTCCGGGCTATCCTAAAGGGATGCTGAACAGGATGACCCAATGGAACTTTCCTGAGCCGGACAACCTTGCGCAGGCTATTAGCCTGACACAGGGAGGAAGTAAAATGGACCTGGCTATGGAAACTACAGTAGGCAGCGGCACCATAAACCTGGACGTAAATGTAAAATTCACTCAAAACTTCAACAACCTAAAGCTGGTAGTTTATGTGCTTGAAAATGGCCTTATTTACGACCAGCACAACTACACTACCTATTATGGGGGGGTGGACATACTTACGAATTACCAGCACAACCACGTGCTAAGGGCTGTGCTTACCCCTCTTTTGGGTGAAGCTATTGACAGCAGCGAAACGGTGCTGAATAATGTATACACAAGATCATTCAGCGTTCCCGTTCCGGCAAACATTGCTAATGCCGCGAATATAGAATTTGTTGCTTTTGTAGTAGATGCCCAGGGCAATGCCATCAACGTTAGGCACGCAGGGCTGAATGAAACTCAGGAATTTGAAGAGATGTAATATCTTATTTCCATATAAAAAGCTAAGCCCCGCCAATGAAAACGGGGCTTCTGTTTTATAATTTATATTTAAGCGGCAGGTGTACCACTCTTTTAGTTTCGAAAAATTCATCGGCAAAGTAGTCTACAAGGTTATAAAGTGTGGCTTTAGGGAAGTCACGGAGTTCTTCGGCAAGGTCGCCCCCCTTTAGGTAGAGGATACCGTTTTTTAAATCATGTTCCTGCTTTTTCCTTACCTTATCCTTTACCCATTTTACAAAATCAGGCATATTGGTTACGGCGCGGCTCACGATAAAATCAAAATCCTCCTTTACATTTTCAGCACGCATCTGTTCGGCTCTTACATTTTCCAGTCCGAGTGCAGCGGCTACTTCCTGCACTACCTTTATTTTTTTAGCAATGACATCAATGAGGTAAAATTTGGTTTCGGGGAAGAGGATCGCAAGGGGAATTCCGGGAAATCCTCCGCCGGTACCAACATCGAGCACACTTGCACCGGGCATGAATTCCATTACCTTTGCAATGCCAAGCGAATGCAGTATATGCCTCGTATACAGCTCTTCAATATCCTTGCGCGAAATGACATTGATCTTTGCATTCCAGTCTTCATACAGTGGTGCAAGCTTTTCAAACTGCTCCACCTGTAATTCGGTAAGATTTGGGAATTGCCTGATTATCTCTTCCATTTTTAAATTTTCGCAAAAGTAATCAATTGATGTGATATTTATCACTTAGTTTGGTTTCAGTTCTGATTATGACTACCTTTGAAATTTAAGTACAATTATAATTTATGAATATCACCCCTCCCGTTTTTTCAAAAAACGACTCTATGAAGTTTTTCCGTACGCTAAACAAACGCGTTAATGACTACTTTAAAGAAAACAATATTAAGAAAACCGGCAACTGGCAACTGCATCTTAAGGCAATTGTTATGTTCTCCCTTTTCTTTGCACCGTATTTTATAATATTAACGCTCGACATTCCGGTATGGGCACAGCTGCTGCTTACGGTGGTGATGGGCATTGGCATGGCGGGCATTGGCATGAACGTGATGCACGACGGCAACCACGGCTCTTACTCGTCCAAATCATGGCTCAATAAGATCATGGGCGGAAGCCTTTATATCCTTGCTGGGAACGTTAACAACTGGCAGGTTCAGCATAATGTGCTACACCACACGTATACCAACATTCACGGGCATGACGAAGACCTGGATGCCGGGCGCGTTATCCGTTTTACACAAAATGCTAAATGGAGCTGGTTCCACAAATTCCAGCACTATTACTCCATTTTCCTTTATGGGCTGCTCACCTTCAACTGGGCTATTACTACCGACATCAAGCAAATGAGGAGCTATATCAAAAGAGGGTTGTCTTACGGAAAATTCCAAAGCCCGATAAGGCAGTGGACGATACTTGTAATTACCAAAATGATATACGTAACCGTTTGGCTTGCAATACCAATGGCCCTGGGTATCACCTGGTGGAAAGTGCTGATAGGCTTTTTTGTGATGCATTACGTAGCAGGCCTTATACTCAGCGTAGTATTTCAGCTGGCGCACGTTGTTGAAGAAACGTCCAATCCTGTGCCGGACGAAAACGGTGAAATGGAAAACACATGGGCGGTACACCAATTGTACACAACAGCCAACTTTGCCCCGAAAAACAGGATCATCAACTGGTTTACAGGTGGGCTTAACCACCAGATCGAGCACCATATATTTCCGAACATCAGCCACATCCACTATGGAAAGATAGCCGAGATCGTGAAGGCTACCGCCAAAGAGCATAACCTGCCCTATCATGAGTTCAGGACTACACGGGAAGCTATTGCGGCCCACTTCAGGCACCTGAAGGAACTGGGTATGAAACCGGCAATGAACTAATACTAACCGACCATAAACAATACACATGAACGCGCTTTCTGACAGGATCAACAACCTATCCACTTCCCAAACCCTTGCCATGGCTGCCAAAGCCAGGGAACTTAAAGCACAGGGAAAAGACATCATTAGCCTTAGCCTTGGCGAGCCTGATTTTAATACGCCCGATTTTATAAAAGAAGCTGCCATACAGGCCATTCACGATAATTACAGTACCTATTCGCCGGTAGACGGTTATATGGAACTGAAGGAGGCCATTTGCAGGAAATTTAAAAGGGACAACAACCTTGACTATAAGCCTTCGCAAATTGTCGTTTCTACAGGCGCCAAGCAATCATTGTACAATATAGCCCAGGTAATGCTGAACGATGGCGACGAAGTAATCCTTCCCGCGCCTTACTGGGTTAGCTATTTCGAGATCATTAAACTTTCGGGTGGTGTGCCGGTAGAAGTACCGACAACCGTTGACACCGATTTTAAAATAACGCCGGAACAGCTGGAAGCCGCCATTACTCCTAAGACAAAAATGATGTGGTTCAGTTCGCCATGCAACCCAAGCGGGTCTGTTTACAGCCGTGAGGAACTTACAGCTATAGGCAAAGTACTGGACAAATATCCCGACATATACATAGTATCCGACGAAATTTATGAGCATATTAATTTCTCGGGGACATTTTGCAGCATCGGTTCAATACCCGGGCTTTTTGAAAGGACAATTACTGTAAACGGGGTAGCCAAGGCATTTGCCATGACCGGTTGGAGGATAGGATATATCGGTGCACCAGAATTTGTTGCCAAAGCCTGTACCAAAATGCAGGGACAGGTAACCAGCGGCGCCAACAGCATAGCGCAGCGCGCCACCATAACAGCCGTTGATGCCGACCCGTCTGTTCTTAATGACATGGTTGCCGCCTTCCACAGCAGGAGGGATCTGGTGGTAGGTTTGTTGAAAGAGATCCCAGGCGTGAAGATCAATGTCCCCGAGGGTGCTTTTTACGTATTCCCGGACATATCGTCCTTCTTTGGGAAAACGCTTAATGGCATAACAATAAACAATGCCGACGACCTGAGCATGTACCTGCTTGAACACGCTAATGTGGCAACAGTAACGGGCGATGCCTTCGGAAATCCCGACTGCATCCGATTCTCTTACGCCACCAGCGAGGAACTCCTGACAGAAGCATTACGAAGGATAAAAGAAGCTTTGGCTTAACTCATACTGCCCCAAATTTTTGGGGCTTTTTTTATTCTATATTAAACCACAACAACACAATGCAGAAAAAGATCTTACTCCTCGGTAGCGGGGAACTGGGAAAAGAATTTGTGATCGCGGCACAGCGCATCGGACAAAAGGTGATCGCTGTCGATAGCTATGAAGGCGCACCTGCCATGCAGGTAGCCCATGGGTTCGAGGTAATCAATATGCTCGATGGTGATGCACTTGACGCAATTGTAGCCAAACATCAACCTGATTTCATCGTTCCCGAAATAGAAGCCATACGCACCGAACGCTTTTACGATTACGAAAAGCAGGGCATTACCGTTGTACCCTCGGCAAAGGCAGCCAACTTTACTATGAACCGCAAGGCCATACGTGACCTGGCAGCCAAAGATCTTGGCCTGCGCACTGCCAATTACCGCTACGCCACCTCGGCCGAAGGGCTGCAAAAGGCTGTTGATGAAGTAGGAATACCGTGCGTGGTAAAGCCTTTAATGTCCTCTTCAGGCAAAGGGCAAAGTACGATAAAGACAGAAGCTGATATCGAAAAGGCCTGGAATTACGCCGTGGAAGGCTCTCGCGGTGATGTGGTAGAAGTGATTGTAGAGGCATTTGTAAATTTTAATTCTGAGATAACCCTTCTGACAGTTACCCAAAATAATGCACCTACCCTGTTCTGCGCCCCTATAGGCCACAGGCAGGAGCGCGGCGATTACCAGGAAAGCTGGCAGCCGGCAAATGTATCGGATAAGGATATGGCCGAAGCGCAGGATATGGCCCGTAAAGTAACCGAAGCGCTTGGCGGTGCCGGATTATTTGGTGTAGAATTTTTCCTTGCCGATGAAGGTGTGTACTTCTCTGAACTGTCGCCACGGCCGCATGACACCGGAATGGTAACGCTGGCAGGCACGCAGAATTTTAATGAGTTCGAACTGCACCTGCGTGCGATACTCGGCCTGCCCATTGCGGAAATCACATTAGAAAAAGCCGGAGCCAGTGCAGTAATACTGGCATCCGGAAATAGCAATAACCCAACCTTTACCGGAATAGAAAAAATAGCCGCACTTCCAAATACCGACTTCAGGCTGTTTGGTAAGCCTACCTCCCGACCTTACCGCAGGATGGGTGTAGTGCTGGTAAAGGCGACACTTGACTCGAATATCGAAGAAGTGGTTGAGAAAGCAAAAAGTGCTGCGGCATTGGTTACTGTGATCCAATAATATACCTATATAAGATAAACAAAAATGCCCGGCTTATCCGGGCATTTTCTGTATAAAACTCTTTTACTTTTTATTCCCTATCCCAAGGTTATCAAATGTAGATACGTCGATCACTTCTTCGTTATCCGTATCAAAAGATATCCTGATACTGTCGCCCACTGTAGTTACAGGAAGCTCGTTGGACAGCTGCGATGAACCGATGAATATCTTCGGGTAACCATCTACCGTAAAATAGTAGAAGCTGTTGCCGTTCTTGATGTCACTTTGGATGCGACGTACCACTGTATTCAGCTCTTTACGGGTATCGGTGGCGTCGGGGTTTATCCTGTTGCCCGCCATATTATACACGTTTTTGAAAGACATCAGCGTTTCGCGCATGGTGTTGCCCACACCCACTATGGTATAATCGCCAATAGCTACCATGGCATACATTTTCACAAGGCCGCCGCCATCTTTCAGGGTCATAACATAGGTTGGGATACCGTTGATGTTATACGGTACAGGCAGTGAGGCGCGATATCCTTTTTCCTGAACCTTACCTTCGGCAGAACGTTGCGCCGCATATTCCGTAGCACCGCTTTGGTTGTACATGGTAGCTTCTTTGGTACGTGTATCGACCAGTACAAAACCAACCGCCGACTCCTCTTTACCTACTGATGAAACACCTGTGTACCAGTACGACCTGCCATCATCGCCATACACCAGCGTAAGGTCTTCGGTGATCATCAGCTTGTTTTCATTGGAGAAGTTCCAATACCCATGCACATATTCACCCCAGTCGGAAAGCTGGTCGATCACAAAGGAGATAGGCTGTATGCGCTCTACCCACTTGGGTGCATCGGCAATGGAATATTCCTTAATATCCCCTGTCTGTGCATCCAGCAGCACCACACCTGTAGCATCGTTACCGCCAAAGCCGACTTTCTTCGCATATTTTGTCGCAACCCAGTAGGGCTTTCCGCTATCGTCAATTTCAAAACTATAGTCGTCAAGGCCTGTAGTAGCATAACCGTTAAAATATACCTTGCGCTCCATATAGCTGCCAAAAAATGCCGCAGGCTGGTATTTTATCTTGAGGTCTTTGCCATTCAGGTTTTGCACCAGCTTCACATCGCGTTCGTTGGTTGCTGACACCATTACATAGCCCTCGGTACCCTCCGAATTATTCAGCCATTTAAAGAACCCGGAATGCAGCAGCGGCGCAACCCAGTACAGGTCATCGCCCACTTTTTGTATAAAGAATTCACCCAATTCTGATTTACTGCCCAATGCAGGGTCGGAACCCAATATTTTCTCGCCCAAAAGGTGCGCCAGCTCTTCATCGACTACCCTCACCTTATTTATGGATATAGGCGCTATGTGGTTGGCAATTTCTTTGCCGGTATGCACCGGGCCGATCACTTCCCTGTAGGCCCCACTGCGAAACATGGGGGCGCTGGTGACTAGCGGGAGAATGGTTACATAAAAGAGCAGAATGCCCCCGATAGCAAAAAGTACTTTGTGCAAGCCCGAAATTTTCATTGTGATTTTTTTGCCGTTCGTTTCAAAGCCTGTCAAAATGAGGAAGAAAACTATCAGAGCCATCAAAATAAAGGCAAATCCCGTAAAGCCATAGTTAATAACAGGCATACCGAGATAGAAGAACAGGAAGCCGATGATTGCGATAATAATAGCCGCAGCAAATTTATTCATGATGTTTTTTGTGTTTAGGGTATTAGTCTTATAGCGGACGATAAAGTTACGATAATAGTGTTATTTTTGTAAAACAAACTAACGGAACAACAAATGAAAGCATACGTATTCCCGGGCCAGGGCGCCCAATTCACCGGAATGGGCAAGGACCTATATGAAAATTCAGCAGAAGCAAAGGAACTTTTTGAGAAAGCCAACGACATCCTTGGTTTTCGCATAACCGATATCATGTTTGAAGGTACTGCCGACGAACTGAAAGAAACCAAGGTTACGCAGCCTGCGGTATTCCTGCACTCAGTAATAAAGGCTAAAACGCTTGGTGCCGACTTTAAACCTGAGATGGTAGCTGGGCACTCATTGGGTGAATTCTCCGCACTTGTGGCGGCGGGTGCGCTTACGTTTGAGGATGGCCTGAGACTGGTATCGCAACGTGCGCTTGCCATGCAGAAAGCCTGCGAGATAACGCCATCGACCATGGCAGCCGTACTTGGACTTGAGGATAAAGTGGTGGAAGACGTATGTGCAGGTATTGACGGCGTAGTGGTGCCTGCCAACTATAACTGTCCGGGTCAACTTGTAATTTCCGGTGAGACAACAGCGGTGGAAAAGGCTTGCGAAGCCATGAAGGAAGCAGGAGCCAAGAGGGCGTTGATATTGCCTGTGGGCGGTGCATTCCACTCCCCCATGATGGAGCCTGCCCGCGAAGAGCTGGCTGCGGCTATTGAAAAAACGAGTTTCGCCAAACCGGTTTGCCCGGTATACCAAAACGTACCTGCCACAGCGGTAACCGACCCCGAAGAAATTAAGGCCAACCTCATCATTCAGCTTACAGCACCGGTAAAGTGGACACAAAGCGTACAGAACATGATTGCCGATGGCGCTACGTTATTTACCGAAGTAGGCCCGGGGAATGTGCTTCAGGGATTAGTGAAGAAAATAAATAAGGATGCAGTGACTGCGGGAGCATAGTCCTTAACACCCGTAAGGGGAATTTACAACCGATACAAAATCCCCATACTCTTCAGGATATGGGGATTTTCCATTAATATAACATCGCGAAAAGCAACCTTTTGTGAATTTTATTATCTTGTAAGAAACCAACTGAAATGCTCAAAAAACTACTGTTGCTGGCGGCTGCGATATCCCTTACTTCCTGCGCCACCATTTTTAACCGTAAGGAATACAAGCTGAAGGTATTTTCATACGAACAGAATATGAAGGCCGAAATTAACGACAGCATTTACAACCTGCCGGCGCGTGTTAAGGTGAAGCGATCCAAAGAAGACCTGAAAGTTACATTGATAACCGACTCCATCAGGAAAGATTTTGTTGTAAAAGCCTCTCCCAACGCGGAATTGATTTATGGCAACCTCATCTTTTCGATTGGCTACCCCGGGGCATTAGCCATCGACATGACTAACCAAAAGCGTTTTTACTACGGCAGAAAATTACGGCTTGATAAAGATGCCACGGATAGTATCATCGAACCAAAAATCCTGAAAAGATGGAATGACTACGTATCCAACAGATACACTACCCCTAAAGGCAAGTGGGCACTTGCCCTATCGGTACCTTATGTGAATGACTTTTACCAACAGCCCGTAAATGAAGGACAGAAAAGGGATTTTGGATTCTTTGGGCTCAGCGCTGGCCTGGAATATTATTATAAAGATGACCAATTTGTAAAACTAACTGCCGCTACAGTATCCGACTTCCCGATACCTGTACCTGCCGTATATGACAATTTTGATTCGTACCAGTCCCTGCATTCCTACACCTTTTCGGCAACAGACAACCACAAATTTAACCGGCTTTCCTTTGGTTACGGCCTAAATTACACCATTTACACCTGGCAGATCATTAACACTAACTGGGATTTCCCGTCAAATGACGAGGAACCCAGAACAAAAAACACTCATGCCTTTGGCCTTACGGGTAATGCGTACTACCAGTTTTCAAACAATTGGTCAGTTGGCTTAGTATATACTCCTACGTTTTATACTACATTCCCGGAAAGCGGCTTTTCGTACCAACATACTATAAGCCTGGATTTCCTGTACAGGCTGCCGTTTGGGTTTTAAGAGTGTACCATACAATAATTTGCGACAGTATTTAGTTATTCCTATTGAAAACCAATATTTTGCACCATGAAAACAAAATACAAAATTGTTATGGCTATCGTACTGCTTTTTGTAGTTGCAGTCGCATTTACCCTTCGGCCTGTTCCCACTCCTGAAAGCGATTCAGAATGCCTGATGGCTGTCGGTATCGTGACTAATATTTCTGAGGGTGGCGTTAAGGATGCAGTATTTACGCTGAAAGGCCATAGCCAGAAGTTTTATGTTAATCGTGGCCTTGAGAATTGGCTTGACCTGCAAGTGCTCAGGTCGAAATTTGAAGGCAAAGAGATCACCATTAAATATCCCGATTACTGGACACCGTTTAATGCGAATAATTCTATACGCCATATCTCGAAAATCGAGTTTGAAGGCCAGACGGTTTTTAGTGAGATGGATTGAATATAAAATGCGATTTACAACTACTGTTATTTTAAGAAACGATACCATATAAAAAAGAGGGGTAGCAAATGCTATACCTCTGTATCTTTGAATATCATAGTCGCGATTACATTTGAAAATTGTGACCGCGGCATTAAACTAAATTTATTTCCCTCTTACCTTTTGCTCCCATTTCCAGGCAGATGCCAGTGCATCTTCCAGCGTAAGTTCCGATTTCCAGCCCAGCACATCGTTGGCTTTGGTTGTATCGGCATAGGCTTCAGTTACATCGCCCGGCCTCTTCGGTACGATTTTATAGTTTAGTTTTTGTCCGGTTGCATTTTCAAACGCATTGATCACCTCCAGCACGCTGCTGCCTTTTCCGGTACCCAGGTTGAATACCTCCACTTTTTCAGAATTCGCTTTGCTGATAAGGCGTTTCAGTGCGGTAACGTGGGCTTTCGCCAAATCGACTACATGGATGTAATCGCGTATGCAGGTACCATCTGGTGTATTGTAATCGTCGCCAAATACCGAAAGCTGATCCCTTAGGCCTATAGCTGTCTGCGTAATGAACGGCACCAGGTTTTGCGGAACGCCAAGCGGCAGTTCGCCTATATTAGCTGAAGGGTGCGCGCCCACCGGGTTGAAATACCGCAGCAAAATCGCCGAAGTACCGCTAACGTGGGCTGCATCACGGATTATTTCCTCCCCTATCTGCTTGGTGTTGCCATACGGCGAAAGTGCCGGCTGAACCGGAGTTTCCTCTGAGATCGGCATTTTATCAGCCTGACCGTATACGGTACACGACGAGCTAAAAATGAAATGTGCTTCGTCCTTTTTCTGCAATTCCTGCAAAAGGTAGACAAGCGAACCAAGATTATTCTCATAATACAGCAGCGGGTTTTGCACGCTCTCGCCTACGGCTTTTGAAGCCGCAAAGTGGATTATACCAGACACATCGGAGTACTTTTGGAAAAACTGCTGTACCGTAGCTTTATCGCGAAGGTCGATCTTTTCGAAAACCGGCTTTTTGCCCGTAATGTCTGCAATGCCATCCACCACGCCTGCCTCGGCATTGGAAAGGTCATCAATCACTACTACTTCAAAGCCTTCATTTTGCAATTCGACCACGGTGTGCGAACCTATAAACCCAAGGCCGCCTGTTACAAGTATTTTCATTTGATTTTTTTATTGATTGCATCTGGCAAATTAATTCGCCTGAATAAAAATATGTTGAATAAAAATTGAGTTGTCAGCACCAAAGGCACTCCAATAATCCAAAGGAAAGCTATTAACCCAATGTAAACATTACCGCACTTTATATCATCATCGTCATAGAAATTATCATAATAAAAATTTATGACGAGAAACGGATAGGCGAGCATAAGCAGCACAAACAAATAGGCTGCGCCTTTAAAAACGGATTGCCAGCTGACTGACAAGAAAAATTTAGCAAGCAGGTTTATCAGGATTTGAAACGCTAAAAAAACTGCCAGGTCTATCATATTACTTGCTTAAAAATTCTAAGACGCTATCGGTAATGAACTTTATTTGTTCGTCATCCAGTTCGGTATGCATGGGCAGGGAAAGCACTTCCTTAACCAATTCATTGGTCACAGGGAAATCGGCTTCGTTATAGCGCTCATCTACGTAAGCTTTTTGCTTGTGCAGCGCTATTGGGTAATAGATGGCACACGGAATCCCTTTGTCCACCAGGTGCTGCATGAGGCCGTCCCTATCAGCGTTCACAATCCTCAGTGTATATTGGTGGAATACGTGGCTGTCCCTGTCACCTTTTACGGCAGGTGTAATTATGTTCGGGTGGTTCGCGAGGGCAGCGCTATATTTTTCAGCGGCGGTTTGCCTTGCGTCGTTATAGCTGTCCAAAAATGGCAACTTAGCATTGAGCACTGCTGCCTGTATGCTGTCGAGCCTGGAGTTTACACCCACTACATCGTGATGGTAGCGCACGTACATCCCGTGGTTCACGATCCCGCGAAGGCTATGGGCAAGTGCATCGTCGTTGGTGAATATCGCACCGCCGTCGCCGTAGCATCCCAGGTTCTTCGATGGGAAGAACGATGTAGAAGCCGCGTGGCCTATCACGCCCACTTTTGCTTTCGAACCGTCGGAATATTTATATCTGGCGCCAATGGCCTGCGCATTATCCTCGATCACATAAAGGTTGTGTTCTTTAGCCAATGCCATGATAGCTTCCATGTCGGCAGCCTGGCCGAACAGGTGTACCGGAACAATGGCTTTGGTCTTTGGGGTGATGGCTTTTTTAATAGCTTCGACAGAAATATTAAAAGTATCTGCATCTACATCCACCAAAACCGGGGTAAGCTGTAAAAGAGCAATAACCTCTACGGTGGCGGCAAAGGTAAAGTCGGCGGTTATTACTTCATCGCCTGGTTGCAGGCCAAGGCCCATCATAACTATCTGTAGCGCATCGGTACCATTAGCACACGGTATAACGTACTTTGCGCCAAGGTAGTCCTCCAGATTTTTTTGGAAACTCTGAACCTGTGGTCCATTGATGTATGTATTGGTATCGAGCACCTCCTGAATAGAAGCATTTACGGTATCTTTTATGCGATCGTACTGGCCTTTCAGGTCGACCATCTGTATTTTTTTCATGTTATAATGAAGTATTAAGTCACGCAAAACTACTAATTAAATGACTGCCTGCCAATGAAAATATGTAATTTAGCGCATCAATAATGCCACCATGCTTTTTATATACAACCTGCTTACCATAATCGCCTCTGGCATCGTAAAGATCGCCGCACTTTTCAGCCCAAAAATGAAATTATTTGTTGAAGGGCGGAAAACAGTTTTCGAAACGCTTTCGCAAAAAATAAAGCCCGGCGACAGGACAATATGGTTCCATTCTGCTTCGTTGGGCGAATACGAACAGGGATTGCCTGTAATGGAAAAAATACGAGAACTCTACCCCAATCATAAGATAGTGCTGACCTTCTTTTCGCCTTCGGGCTATGAGGTCAGGAAAAATACTAAGGCTGCTGAT
This sequence comes from uncultured Flavobacteriaceae bacterium, assembly GCA_942492845.1. Lineage (GTDB taxonomy): Bacteria > Bacteroidota > Bacteroidia > Flavobacteriales > Flavobacteriaceae > Flavobacterium. The sequence goes on from OW818646.1 coordinate 566,348, forward strand.
GTGGTGGTGTACCTGCCGATGGATACTTCGGCGAATGCCAAAAAATTCATGACGGCGGTAGACCCCAAGATGGTATTTTTCATCAAGTATGAGTTCTGGCCCAATTACCTGCATGAAGTCAGGAAAGCAAGCATCCCTGCGTATCTTATTTCCGGGCTGTTCCGGGAAAAGCAGGTGTTCTTCAAGTGGTACGGGGGCTTTTACAGGGAAGCATTAAAAGCATTCAGCCACTTTTTTGTCCAGTACGAAAGTTCAAAAAAACTGTTGCAAAACATCGGGTTTACCAATGTCACCATCAGTGGCGACACGCGCTATGATCGGGTGAGCGAGATACTGGAACGCGACAACAGCCTGCCTTTTATAGAAGAATTCATCGACGGCAAAACTACTGTGGTATTCGGGAGCTCGTGGCCAAAGGACGAAAGTATGTTTATAGATTTTATCAACGGGTCAACCGGCACAAAATTCATCATCGCCCCACATACCTTCAGCCATGTGCCGGCGCTTCGGGAAAGCCTTACGAAACGTACCATCCTTTTCACAGAAAAAGAAGGCGCAGACCTGGCAGAATACGATGTCATTATCATCAACACTATTGGCCTTTTAACCAAAATTTACAGCTATGCCGATGTGGCCTATGTGGGCGGCGGTTTCGGAACGGCGGGATTGCATAACATACTGGAACCTGCTGCCTTTGGGGTGCCGGTCATCATAGGGACTAACCACCAAAAATTCCCTGAAGCCTTGGCATTGGTACAAATGGGTGGCTGCATTGCCGTTGCCAATAAAGAGGAGACGGAGGATGCTTTATCAGCGCTTGTGAATAATGATGACTATCGCTGGGAAAAAGGCCATATCGCGGGTACTTTTGTTTCAATGAACCGTGGCGCAGTAAACATTATTCTAAACCATATTGCCAATGACACCCGTATTTAAGCCGTTCGAACACGCCGATGCACACGCTGTAGTGGCCATGATGGAAAAATTTTACGCCATTGACAATTACCCTATCGATGCGGCAGTGTCCAGCGATCTATTCATGGAGTTCATTGAAAATGAATCCGCAGGAAGGGGATGGATGATAATGCACGAAGGAAAACCGGTGGGTTATGCAATACTTACGTTTGTTTTTTCATTTGAGTATAAGGGGCGCATTGCCTTCCTCGACGAATTGTTCCTCTCACCGGATGCGCGCGGGCTTGGTCTGGGAAAGCTGACGCTGGATTTCATTAATAAACAGGCAAAACTATTATCTGTTAAAATAATTTACCTTGAGATTGAAGGGCATAACAGCGTTGCGCAAAAATTGTATTTAAGCAAAGGATACACACTACATAACCGTGGATTGATGAAAAGGGTTGTATAGCCTACTCATCAAACGGCTCGTCATATTCCCAGCTTATTATACCGTCGGTCACGGTCATCTCTTCACCATCGGCCATGAATTTTCCGGAAAAAGTCGCATAGAAACAACTCGACCTGTTTATCCTGACATGGCTGTCAAAATCATCACTGATAAGGCTGTATTCCCCGTTATGCGCTTCGTCGAAACGGCTTAGTGTCAATTCATCGATCACATTATGCCCTGTCTTTTTATACAGCATGTTTAGCGACAGGTAATCTTCGGGATCCCCATAAAAATCCAGGTCAAAATCATATTGGCCTGTTTCCCAAATAATATCAATGCCCCGGCCGGCCGTAGTAAAAGTGTGAAGCTCCCCATTAATTTTCATGGATATTTCGGTGGCGCGGCAGGAAGGGGGTGAATCGTCTTCCGAACAGGAGAATATAGCGCCGGAAAAAACACACAATAGTAAAGCCCTGATTGCAATTTTTAATTTCATAGCAGTTGATTTGTTGTTAATCAAATATATGAATATTCCAGAACTTCATTATAAATTATATCCGGTCCTTCCAAACACGATAGACTGCATTTACCTTAAATGCTCAGTCATCTGTATCTTTGAAAAAAACTTTCATTTTAAGCCAAACGTTATCAGAACATTATATTTTGAAATGAATTTTTTTTGAAAAAAGCCTTGCGAAATTGAATTTATGTGCTACATTTGCATCCGCATTGATGAAGTAATCAATGCAATTGACATCATGCGAAAATAGCTCAGTTGGTAGAGCGCCACCTTGCCAAGGTGGAGGTCGCGGGTTCGAATCCCGTTTTTCGCTCAACTTTTTAAGCTCGAGTGGTGGAATCGGTAGACACGCTGGACTTAAAATCCAGTGGGCAGTAATGCCCGTGTGGGTTCAAGTCCCACCTTGAGTACATAGTACAAAGCCCCAGCATATTGTTGGGGCTTTATTTTTTCCACCTTGCCTCCCTCCACTGTTTCTGCTCCTCTTTATCAAGAAAACTCCAGGCAACAATACGGCTGGACTTATTCCCTGTTCCCATCGGTATTGTTTTGGTTTGTACCGCTTTTATATCTTCCAATGCTTTATGGATGCCTTTCAGGTTCGATTGCTTTGATACCAGGGTTGTAAACCAATAACAGTTTTTACCAAATGATTTACTCTCTGTAATCATGCCATGGATAAACCCGCTTTCACCGCCATCGCAGATCAGCTCGCTGCTTATGCCTGCAAAATTGAGTTCGGGTACGTTATCCCTTTTGCCTGAAAGGTTCTTCACCTTTCGGCGCGTACCTTTTTGGGCATCATCCTCCGACGCATGAAACGGTGGGTTGCACAGCGTAACATCAATTTTTTCGGCTGCCCCCAGGACACCCTCAAAAATAGCTTTCGGGCTGGACTGTTCCCTGCATTCGATACGCCCATGAAGCGATGCATTGGCATCAACTATGGCTCTTGCCGATGTGATAGATTTTGCATTAATATCAGACCCAATGAATTTCCACCCGTATTCGGTAACCCCTATTATCGGATAGATGCAGTTGGCGCCCATACCGATATCAAGGCACGCTATCCTGTCCCCTGAAGGCAGCCTTCCAAAATTGCTCTCCATGAGGAGGTCGGCAATATGGTGAATGTAATCGGCCCTTCCCGGAACCGGTGGGCATAAATTTTCGTCAGGGAATTCCCAGTGCTTTATCCCGTAATAATGGTGCAGCAGTGCTTTATTCAGGAGCTTAACCGCAACCGGATCCGAAAAATCGACCGAAGCATCACCAAATTTATTCGGCTTTACAAATTTTGAAAGTTCCGGAATGCAGGCTGTTAAAGCATCAAGGTCATATCGTTCCCGGTTTTTATTACGCGGGTGAAGCGTTGTTTTTTCCAGTTGGCTTTTTTCCGGCTGCATCTCATTTATTTTGGGATACAAGTTACGCATTCCTGCTAAGTATAAAGGCGAAAACCGTCACATCATTTGCAGAGTTTACCGGCATCGAAATTGTCTTCTGCAGCGTATCTAAAACGCTGTAATTTATGCGAATTTTCGCCTCCCTGGAACGAATTTTCATTCAATCGAAATAATAGCGAATAACTTTTATATTAGCCACTCTTAACGAATACTTCAATAATGTCATCACTTTATAACGTCCGCGTCCTTCAGCTTGAAGAATCTAAAATCAAATTATCTGTCGAAGTCATCCATCCGGACAGCAACTATATTTCGGAGTCACCCGGCTTCGCGCTGATGCTGCTTCACAAGAATGCTGCATATAATACCCTGTTGGGCGGTGAGGCAGACCTTGACCTCCTTCTCAACGAATCCTGGATACAGGAAAATGCCCGGGGATTTATCCGGTCGGTTGGACTCAGCCCGGGCAAGCCAAAAAGAAACGGGTGGCTTACAGGTACTCTTGACATTGAAGTGACCCACCCGGCATGGCTCTCTCATTTGCAGGGGATTGGTTAGTGGGACTCCGCCGCGTTTGACCCGGCAGGATCCTATGATGCATGCGAACCCAAGGCGCCCAATACTGAGGAAGAATCGTCTACCCCTGCCGCTGTGGCGCCATCACGGGAAGGTTTCATACCGGTATGGAAGTATATGATACCGTCGTCTTTACTGACCAGTTATCAGGATATCCTGTGACTGCCGGCCTATAGCCAAACTTCCTATAAGCCAGACACCGCTAATATCATTACGGATCTTAGCGAAGCATCCATGCGGGCGCACGAATGCACGCTTATGATGACAGACAAAGAATATGGAATCCTATATAAAAGGGAGACCGACTGGGGCCTGTTTAAAAGCGGTAACGGAAGCTACGGTTCGACCTACATTCAGGGCGGACAGCTTACGCCAATGGTGCTGAACACCCACAAAAAGTTGTCCTACCCCATAACCGTAAGCAGAATACTAAAATGGAGCCATCCGGTTGTTTTTGATACTGCCATTGAGGGAGATACCATTACATTTAAAGTCATGGTGATGGAAGAGGATGAAAGTGTATTCCTGTTTTCCAAAATAAGCGCGCTCCAGTTCCTGATGAGGCCCTTCGAAACGTGGAGGAGCAGTCTATATGGAGAAGGCGCTCCCCTTAGTAACTTACTGAATGCGAAAATGGAGGAGCGCAAAATAGACCACACCTGGTATGTATACATGAACCACAAGGACATTGCCGACCTCGTGATTACCAATTTTAGTGTTGAAAAGTCACTGGATATCCCATTCCCCAATCTTGACGGGCTAAGTAATGAGGAGATTATTTCGCTCTATTTTTCGACAAATGGCCGCAATATACCATTACCATTAAGGTTACCGACCCTGCCCTGCTGAAAGGCTACGAAAACAAAGTACCGTTTGAACATATTTTCGGACAGTTGGGAGATCATTTGGTGAAGTAAATAAAAAAGCCCGCTTAACACAAATTAAACAGGCTTTAGCTGTGGCCCTGTCGGGAGAATTTTCGAACCATTTCGCATCTGATTTAAGGAAGTTAGCTGCGCAATTATAATACTATAAGCAGTCACTTTATTGGATTTCGTCCAATTCCATAAGGTAGTTAAGCTTACTTTCAATAATTCGCAAGCTTCTGCCCTGCTCAAAAGCACATCAGCATCATCCTTCTGTACCTTTAATTCTGATAGAAAGGCATTTAGTTCTTCTCTGACAGCCTGCCTAATCATTCCCTGCAAGTCTTCCGGCGATATTTCGTGAAGAAAAATTGTTTTGCCCATATACTAAAGTTTAGCGCCATCCCAACGCAGGAGCGACGTGTTCCATAATTGCAGAGAGTATATGAACATTATATTCCACGCCTAAAGTATTAGGTATAGTCAGCAGTAATGTATCAGCCTCCTGAATCGCTTCATCCTGGGACAGTTCTTCAATAAGCTTATCAGGTTCTGCAGCATAACTCTTTCCGAATATTGCACGCTTATCGCTCTCAATATAGCCAAAACTATCGCTACCCTTGCCTTGCTGTCCAAAATAATACCTATCCTGTTCATTGACAAGCGCAAAAATTGAACGGCTTACTGAAACTCGTGGCTCGCGCTGGTGGTTTGCTTTTTTCCACGCATCTTTATACATCCTGATCTGCTCAGCCTGCTGTATATGGAATGGCTTACCGTTTTCATCAAATTTCAGCGTAGAGCTTTGCAGGTGCATCCCATTTTCAGCTGCCCATACAGCAGTAGCATTAGACGCAGCACCCCACCAAATCCGCTCCCGCAAACCTGCAGAATGCGGTTCAAGGCCCAATAGTCCGGGCGGATTGGGAAACATCGGATTGAGATTGGGTTGTGCAAATCCTTCACCTTTGAGCCTTTCCAAAAACTCCAAAGCCTTCTTGCGTCCCATATCTGCATCATTTTCCCCTTCCTCAGGTTTATATCCGAAATAGCGCCAACCTTCAATTACTTGTTCCGGTGACCCCCTGCTTATACCGAGCTGTAGACGGCCACCTGAGATCAGGTCGGCGGCACCGGCATCTTCAACCATATACAAAGGATTCTCGTAACGCATATCAATCACCCCTGTCCCTATTTCTATTTTGCTCGTCTTAGCGCCTATAGCTGCCAGCAAAGGAAAAGGCGATGCCAATTGATGAGCGAAATGGTGCACACGGAAATAAGCTCCATCTATACCAATTTCTTCAGCGGCCACAGCTAAATCAATAGACTGGAGCAAGGTATCAGCCGCAGTACGGGTTTGATATGAAGGATGCTCGGCCCAATGTCCAAATGATAAAAATCCTATTTTTTTCATATGTTTTTCTACTGCTTATTCAATAGACTAAGATACGAATTTATAGTATATTTTGTGCGGTTGAACGGGAGGGGAACAGAGTCGAACATCCTAAGTAACATACTATCAAACATCCTAGGTAACATACTAAATGTCAGCTGCAATGCAAGATTGTTGCTAATACTGCCATGATTTTGCTACAAATTTTACATCATCATCCCTCGATATTTTGGAGATAAAAGTAATGTGACTTTTAAAATCTTAGATGGGAGTCGAACTTCATCTCTGAAACCTGCATGATTATTAGGTTCCGAATATTTAATGTCGCTATACAACGACTATGCCTAGCTTTAATCTGCATAATTAAATGGTTTAAAGAACGATATAATCTTTACATATATTAATTAATTCAAGTTGCTAGTTAGAAAATAAAAAAGTAAGCATCAAAAGTGAGAAATTTGGTTTACCACAACTAAACACCCACTGTTATGATGCTTACAAGAGACAAAATTATTTCAATTTTTTGTTTAATTGATGATATTTTAAAAGGAATTGGACACCAGGAAGATACGAGGCGGCAAGTAAGTGATAGTGAGATTATATTGACTGCCATTGTTTCTTCAACGAGTTTTTATGGCAACCATTCTTCTGCGATTGAATTTGTAAAGCAGTATGGTTTTATCCCTAATATGCTTGACAAGAGCAGATTTAACAGGTGCCTTCATAAAGTTGGAAGGTTGCTTTATGATTTATTCGAAATAGTAAGTGACTATTTTAAAGATTTTTGTTGTGAGCTGCATTATATTGTTGATTCTTTCCCTGTTGCAGTGTGCAATAACATGAGGATTGCAAATTGTAAGATGCTTAAGGATAAGAAATGGAGGGGCTATACCGCAAGCATGAGGAGTTATTTTTATGGAGTAAAAGTGCAGTTGCTTACAACAAAAGACGGCATCCCCATAGCTTTCCATTTCACTCCGGGCAAGACAGCCGATGCAAAAGCATTAGGGAAAATGATTGACAAATTGCCCGCAGAATCTTCAATATATGGGGATAGCGCCTATTTGGATTATGGTTTGGAAGACAGTGCTTTTGCCCGGAAAGCCATCTTATTAAAAATCCAAAGGAAATCAAATTCTAAAAGAGTAGATACATTAGATCAAAAAAATGAGAAATTGAAAATGAGAAAAAGAGTCGAGACAACTATCAGTGATATTAAAAAACTGTTCCCAAGAACAATACACGCGGTTACACTGGACGGCTTTCTAATAAAGCTGACTCTGTTTATTTTTGGATTACAATTGAACAAAGCTATTAACTAGCAACTTGAATTAATTAAAACAATGACGGTAAGACATGTTGTTGATTTGGTAACCTAATATTTAATGCAATAAAATATATAAATAAGTATATTAGCACCTAAAAATAAAATATGAAAAAATTATTCCTCTACTTTTTAACAGTGAGCTTATTGGTTGTCAATTCTTCGTGTTCTGATGACGATAGTACCAATTCCGTAAACAACCCTACTGAGATTTTAAGTATGAAAGTTAATGGGGTACAGAAGAGTTTTAATACTTTTAATGTGGAGGACAATTCAAATGGCACTTTGAATTGGGTATCTGTACAAGGTGCGCAGAGTGGCAATGCTTCAGAAGTTGTCAATTTTCAGATAGACGGAGACGGCGCAGTAGGCGAAGGAGCGTTTACATCTTTTGATTATAATGTCGGAAATAAAACATATGCCAATGCGTATGAGACGGGTGAATTTACTATGAATGTTGTAATAAATAGTGATTCAAGGATTAAGGGAACTTTTTCCGGGCTGCTGAATTATTATAACATGAACACACAGCAGTTTGAAACAGTATCTGTTACTGAAGGTTCATTCGATATTTCCCGCTAGTCATTTTCTGGCAGTCAGATTTATAATTGGATAGTTTGTTCATATGTTATATTACAGTTGTCTCTAACAATGAATTCAAGGTTTAGTAAGGTGGTTTATTGCTGCGTGGGTGTACATTAATTATTTGAACAATTTCCAGGTATATATTGATTTTTTTATGGCTATCCTCACCTTCTCCGCTATAAGCTTGTTTATAACAACCTTTGCTCCTATATAAATTAAGGGCTTACTGATTCCTTTAAATTCAAGCATATTCATTAATATCTTCTCCGCCCTTTTGCGGATCTGTTTATCATAAGCATCTACTAGCTTTTCATCAATTATAGGCCAGTTCCCGCCGGATGAGAATACAGGAATTTTAAACCCAGATCTTGGTGTAAAGATGGGCATGATCTGGTATTTTTTCTCCTCATTTTCTTTGGTTGCTTCGGAAGAGTAATGATGTATATCTACATTAGCATACCCATCCCTAAATATAGGATTTGTCTTTAATGCGGATGCCGGAACAGTAAAGTAGTCCCTCAAAAAAATCTCACAATTAAAACGTCCCAGGTAAAAGTCATGGATACGGAATTCTTTATTCAGGAATCCTCCGAATCCAAACATGGTTCCACATGCAATAGCACGTTCGCCAAATACTTCCTCTATTAGTCCTCCATCTTTGTCCCTAATCTGACGTGAAGGAGAAATGATGAAGCTGCTTGCATCATTCTCAAGTTGCGCCTGCCTGTATTCTGCAGGCTTTGCCCGCATTTGTGAGAGCATAGCTGCGAGTGTATTGGGAATGGTATTCAGTATCCCTTTATCGAAATTGAATTCATTGTTTTTGGTACTGGGAAAAGGGTCAATCATCAGCACAGTATTTTCAAATAAATTGTAGTCGCAGTTAACACTCTTTAATGTATCGCATGAATCGTCTTGTTCTTTTTTGGTGGTAAATGGCAGTCCCTTCTCTTCAGCGGCCATCTCATCCAATAAATAGCGTACTTTCTCAAATGGTTCATTATTTATTACACCCCCGTCAACATTCAACGAGGTTACGACATCATTTTGCAAGGGGTTGTTGGCAAAGACATTCTTAAGCCACGGTATGTGCTGTACAAATTTGGCATCTCGTGTTAGTATACTGGGAGTGAGGCCGATAGGAAAAGCTCCTGTAGCCATTGCAGCGTCTTTCGCCGTATCCACATAATCACCATTTCGAAAGTCCAGGGGCATCCATGCTTTTCCTGTAGATTTCGCGACACCATCCATTATCTCAAAGCAGGCGTAATCATTATGCACATCCATATAATACTTATCCTTCCTGCCTGAAGAATTCAGATCAGTGTAATAGGAGAAGCCTTCAAGATTGGTCAGTGTCGTAAATATCTTAACAGGAATATTGTCACGGGTTTTAAAATATTCAGGGGTGTCTATCCATTTCTGCTTATCTGTACGCAGCATTTTTTCAGCTACCTCATCAATAAATTTCGAGTTTAGAAGGGAAATAACTTTTTTATGCATGATATCATCAGTTTGAAGCATTTTTGAAAACATGTCTGCCCCGGTAAGGTCAACCCAACCGTTATACAGCTTGTTTTCAGGGTGCTCATCCATCAAATGACCCAGCTTAGGGAGATCAACCGGCACAATGGGATTATTGATAATCGTCGCTGTCAACAGCGCTGTCATTCCACCCGCTGAAGCACCACCCATTACAGGAATACATACTTCGTGTTGAGGTATTCCGGGCTCTGATTTTCTCTTTTCCCATTCAGCAAGTGCCTCCATCAAATAATCCATAACACCAGCAGTATAGGCTCCGGCAGAAACGGCACCCGCCATACAAAGGCCTATCTCAAATTTCTTTTTATCCATACATCAGATATATTAGATTTAAAATAATTGGCGAGAAACGGCTACTATACTTTTCACATGGTAGTCAACAATTCGCTGTCTGCCCGTTCTGGACATCAATAGATTTTTACACTCTTCCTCATTATCCATGAAAAAATTTTCGATCAGTATGGCCGGCATCTTTGTGTTCTTTATTACATAGAAATCAACTTCTTTATCAAGGTCCCCGTCAAGATAATCTGTCCTTAATTTCCTTTCCGGAAAAATATTTTTATATATGTCTCCAAAGATCGTTGCAATGCTGTCACTTTTTGTATTACCCTTACTGGTGTAAATCTCAGATCCTGACCCACCCCCTGCATTTGAGTGAATGCTCAAATAAAAGCTATTTGCCGATGAATAAGTATTAGCCCGTTTTACACGTTCCGACAAAGTTACATCCGTATATTCCGGAGCGATATTTACATAGGGTATCTTCAGGATAGTGAGCTGTTCAATAATGGCATTAACTATCGCACGATTAAATTCACCTTCGTATAAAATAGTTTTATCCTTCCAGACTGGGCTTCTCTTGCCTGGTGTCTGGTAAATACCATTTATTAATCCGCCGTGCCCGTTATCTAATAATACAGTCATTCTTATAGTTATTAATTATCTATAATTAAACAATTGGAGAATCTTCCCAATGTAAGGCTCGGTACGGATAATATCGTTGGTCTCGCAACATGCTTCATCAATCCCATATATTTTGACAAGGGCAGCAGTTTCCCACGCCCAATAACCAAAAAACACATTCACCTTTTTATTCTTATGGGCATCATGCCATGGAGCTTCGCTGTGCCCATTATACCAATCTTTATCAAGATATTCCTTAATAGCGAAAGCGGTTGGATTTACTCCTGATACTACGGTATCCAAGTTTGCATAAGGAGATTCTTGTATATAATCGACAGAAAAGCCTTGTATTGAATTAGGTATTTCATAATTTACAAGCTTTGCTATAAGTTTATCTACAGCACTGTCCCTCTTAATGATTTTTACCATACGATCAAAGTCGGCGTTGTCAATATCACATAAAATGCCTAATGATAGTAACCAGATTATCTGGTCATACATCGCATACCTGTTTTCGAAGCCCTCCCACTTAAATCCTTCTTCAAAGGCTGCTATTGCTTCTGTAAGACTTTTTGTAATCTCTTCTTTAGTCGCATTATATGAATACAGAGCTACAGTCCGGTATAGTGCGGCATTAAAAATAGCAGACTTCACCGCCATAATTCTGTCAGGCCTTACATCCCCGAATGAGAGAGAATTTTTAAAATCATTTATAGTTTCCGTTTCCTCACGTATAAAATCTCCAAAATTCATAATAAAATCATTAAAATTGTATATTACTACACAGTTGGGGGCTCGTCCCAATGTAAAGCCCTGTACGGATAATACTGCTGGTCTCGCAACATGCTATCATCAATACTATATATTTTAACAAGTGCGGCAGTTTCCCAGGCCCAGTACCCAAAATATACATTTGCTCTTTTGTTTTTATGGGTATCGTGCCAAGGAGCATCACTGTGCCCCTTATACCACTCTTTTTCCAGATAATTCTTTATCGCGAACGCAGTGGGATCAGTTCCTGATACTACCATATCCAAGTTTGCATAAGGAGATTCTTGAATATAGTCACTGGAAAAGCCTTGTATCGAATTAGGTAATTTGTAATTTACAAGCTTTGCAATAAGCTTATCAGTAGCATTATCCCGCTTAATAATTTTTACTATACGCTCAAAGTCAGCGTTGTCAATATCACAGAGAATACTTAACGAGAGTAACCAGATGATCTGGTCATACATCGCATAACTGTTTTCAAAACCTTCCCATTTGAATCCATTTTCAAAAGCTGATATGTTTTCTATCAGATTTTTAGAGATTTCATCCTTTCCAGCATTAGAAGAGTATAATGCTATCGTTATACGCAATGAATTATAAACAATCGATTCCTTAATGTTTGCTGCTTTATCCACAGAGATACTGCCGCCTTCTAAATATTTGGAACCTAATTGTATTGCCATTCGGGCTTCATCAATAAATTTTAAAAAACTACTCATTTCTCTTAATTATATTATTTTTAAGAATTTTTGCATCCTTATCTAAGATATGTAAAATAGGTACATCTTGCTTTGATATGCCAATCAAAACTTTTTCATAACCTTCAATTTGAATTTCCATTGCTTTAACTGGTCCAAATTCTAGATCCAGATTATAATTAACCCAAGTGTCGGTCATTTGTTTACCCCCACTTTTTGTGACAGTTTTATCTACAGTAGGTTTCCACCCACTTCCGCCTTTAGTATTCATTTTTACTTCAGTTATAACATACTTAGGAGGAGGAGATGAGAATTCATAGACCCCGTCAATTCCCTTAGGAATTCCGTTATCCAAATCCCTGACCCGTTCCAGTGAGATACGACGTAGCGTTCCGGTACTTTCACCTATAGTAAATGTATTACTTTCGAAGTAAAGATCTGCTTTCATCTCCGCATAATTTGAATACCGCGTGTAATCGCCTGCTTTGCGTCTACGCCCGTCAGGGAATTCATCCAACCTGAGCGTACCATCATCAATATCATTAACCAGTCGCCTCTGGTCGGAAACTCTCGTTTTTAAAACAATTTTTTCTTGTGTCCCCTTAGCGGCATCGTCGGCCAATTTACGAGCATTCCCGGTTTCAATTTCCTGCCGAAGTTCTCGTGACAAAACTTTTCTTTGTGCTTCAGAGAGAGCTTTAGCTTCCATTCCGGTGGCTATTTTTTGGGCCTTCGCCAGTTTTGATGCCTTGAGTTCGGGGATTATCCATGTGAGTACTTCAGGTACTAATTCTCCTATCTCTTTTAAAATTTGATAGCTTACGCCATCGTAATGGTTATACCAATCAGCAAAATCAAAGAATGCCTCAATGAATGCTTCAAATGCCTTTTTAATTGTCTCCTCTGTATTGTACCATAAATCACTCATGAAGTTTTCAAAAGACTCCCTCAATTGATCGCCAATCCTGAATCCCAGTTCGCCAGTGAAAAACAAAAATACCAAGGCCAAAAGTTCGACAATAGCGGCTAAAAGCTCCAGGATTCCGTTCCACAGGCCTACATAAAAAGCATTCATATGCTTTATATAGGTTAGATAAGAACCCTCGGGTATATATATTCGTGCCAGCTCTCCGGCTATACTATCTGTAAAAGCTTCAATTGAAGCAATAAGTCCGATTGAAACATCATATGCGTAAGAAATAAACGGATTGTTGCTTGAAAGCTGCTCTTTGATATAACTGCGGATTCTTGAATATACAGGAGTCAGATAAGCCTTCAATAAATTTTCACGTTTGGATTGATCCTGAATTATTAGTATATCCGGGATAAAGGCTGGTGAGTATACGTTGTCGGGCAGGGCGCCATTCCAATATTTTTCTTCTGTATACTTTTTAGTCCGAATCCAGGATGCATAATCAAAAAGCACATCGTCAACATCTGATATAATATAATCAACACCTTTTAAAGCAATAATGAACCATGACAAATCATCAAATTTTTGCTGATCATATTCATATTCAATGGCTTCGATTAGCAAATTCCGGATATTGCCTATATTTGCCTGAACATCCTTTTCAGCTGCATTATAATTCGGGTCATTACTAGCTCTCCATGCAGATATAATAAATTTTTCCGCAATATCTTTAGGGTCATTATCCTTCCATGGTAGTTCCCTAAAATACTTGTTCTTCAGGTCATCAACTACCTTTTTTCCAAACTTTGCACGAACAATCCTGCCAAAATCGAACCGCCCGTCATCTGTCTCAATAAAAACGAGCACTTCATAATCCGATGATGGAGTATTACGGGAATCATTATACATTTCAAGAACTTTGACCCCATCGGGGTGTGCATATACCTTGAATGAATATTTAGGCGGGCGGGAAGCTATTAATGCGTTATAACTATCAGCTTGGCTATGTGTGACCTTAGAATTAAAATCTGCAATGACTATATATGATTTAGGTAATACCAAGGAATTTTCAAAAAAAGCTCTAGCCCACATTGGAAGGTTCTTTTCCCAGGATTGGCCAAAAAGGCTATCGGCAAACATGCTGTCAGCGCCAAGTGGACTTTGGTATCCCATTATATTTGAAAGATTATCTGCCATAAATTAGAGGTGTAAGTGATTTACAGGAAACAGCTCAATCGCATCAGGATTATATTCAAAGAAGTTTGTCGCTCCTTTCAAATCAGTTATTTTCAGGTCAATATAATAGTTAAGACTAATAGTCCAAATTCGCGTATTGACAATAGGAAATTTACATATAACCAAAATATCCCAGTCCTTACCAGCCAGTTCATCCCAGTTCGCCATTGGCACCCGGGCCCTGCTACCATAAAGGTACATTTGAAGTATGGGTGTTATAGCATCAATTTTCTGCTTTAGTTCACCAAAAATATATGGCAGCACTTGTTCGTGCTGCCATATTATATCTTCCTTTCTGTTACTCATACTTGAACCTGCTTAATGGTAGCAAGGTATTTTGCTCACTTTCCAGTATGGGCACGCCTGCCTTATCCAGTATACGTTTTGAAACATATTCAGAGGTGTTATACACAACCCTGACACTTCCGTTAGTGGTGATAACACGTAGCATATCATAGTCGGGATTCCAGCCGCCTTCCGCCGTCATTTTCTTAAACACGAAATCGCTATTTACAGAGGCATCAATTTTAAATAGCAGACCATCAGGCATATTATTAAAGCTGCTGTTCACCTGCTTCGCGCTAACTCCTGCTATCAGTGATAACTCCTGCGCCAGCTTTTCGAAGATGACAATAGTACTATCCTCAGGCTGCCAGGCAGCATCTCTGTCAATTGTGATTGCATGTCCCATGCACTCATATCTACGCGGAAAGTATCCAGCTTCATCATAATAACCAATAAGATTCTTCATAACTTCATCACTATGGTCAAGTTCCTGAAATGTGAATTGTATGGTGACCTTCTTATCCTGATTAAGTTCTGCATCCGTGATCTCGAAATCAGAATTACACGGAATTACTGTACCAGGCTCAAAATCAGATGCATTACCGCAATCACATGGCAAAGCTTTTTCGACTTTTAGTCCGATGCTGTCTGCCTGCAATATTGTAAGAGCTGTGGGTACTCTTGTAATCCACGCTTTACCGTACTTTTCGGATTTCGGCTTTTTCACTTCTGCTATTAAACTTACATATAATGGATCTTCCAGTTGCGGTTGCCTTCCTCCACTCCAAATGAGACCCGTAGACATGTACAGGCCTACTGCGTCTTCAAAACCGGGGCGTACCGTAACAATTACCCGTGCCATACCTGATTGCATAAAGCTCCTGAAAATCGGATCGTCACTACCGTCGTAGGTATAGAGTGAATCCCAATTGTTGCGGCTTCCCCAGTAGTATGGGTAAAAATTATACGACATGATATCCCATTCGAAGGCCTGCTCCATGAATTGTACAAAACTTGCATAACCGCTTAAATCCTTGGCTGCGCTAAGATCTACTTCATATCCGCCGAAGGTGGCAACATTATTAGACATATCTTTACCGTAAGTGTAAGGTGCCAATGCCCTTCGATCTAACATATAGGAGATACAATTTTTTCGCAGTATTGTATTTTCAATTTGACGTAAAAACCCTGGGTTTACTCTCTTAGCTTCCTCTACACTAGCTTGCATATTTTTGATCTTTTCATTATATGCGGCAAGTGCCTTCTCATACCCGTCAATAATTGCCTTGAAATTGCGCTCCTTCCATTCATCAATGGCTTGTGCCGTAAGTACACACTTTGCGGTCACGTTTATCTGAAGGGAATAAAATCTATTGGTAGCAATTGATACAGGAATTGACTTTGTATAGCCTTCAGCCATTGCCACATAATATTGATCTATATACGAGTTTACATGATATCTTGCGCTTCCAACTGAAATTGACATGTTGCCAGTGCCATATTGGGTTCCGGAACCCCTGATATGGACATAATCGGATCTGTATCCCTCAGGAATTTCGATTACGCCTTTTAATCCTACTGCAGATGTATCGCCCTTTGGATTTGGCACCATATCCTGACCATATGCGAATTCTTTACCAACGTTTATTTCCGTAAGTGGATATGGCTCCGTTTCTACACCGAAAAGAGCACCCCAATATGCAGCTCTCGATTGATCCATACTTATATAGCTGGGTACTATTAGCCAATTCTGGTCATAGGTCCTGGGGTCGATAGGTGGTACTAGCGTGTCATGGCTTGTTGAAGACTCACCCATTCCGTACAAATGCAGTTTCGCAGGTTCAGGGATCATAAATTCCAGCATCATCCGCGATCCATAGTTATAAATTTGGTTTTTATAAAGCTTATCTACCCATCGATAGACACCTACTACATGGCTGCTCCCCTGCCTGTTGTCAAAACCGTGCTTGTTGTTTTCTTCAAATTCTTCAAGGATTTTAGTAACCCGCTCTTTTTTTACTTTATTTACAACACGATCCAACGCCCTGTTGGTAATTTCCTGAGATGTGGTTGTAGCCTGGCGAATACTGTTTTCCTTGGAGTTATTACTTGCAAAGGACACTCCTGAATTGATAGAATAGTTGTTGCCTTTGTAGTTCGCATTAACAAAGCCCCCCATATCTTGAGACTGAGCTAAAACTTCCGCTACCTCAGACTGCATCTCAAATCGGTCTGCAGTTGTTGTATCAGACAGTTGCTCTCTTTCAGTCTCGGTAGATTCAGTATTGATTTCTTCGCTTCTTCTTAGTGACCTGGTTGCCCTTTCTTTGTATTCACGGGCCATAATATTTTCTATATGTGAAACCTCTCCTTCAACGTAACACTGCACACTCTGTTCGAGTTTGAGATAATCTGCAACACCTAAATTCCTGAAGCCAAATCCGCTGGGAACAAAGGGGTCTGTTGTTGAACCGGGTTCAGGTTCGGGCTCAGGCTCTGCTCCGTCAAGTACTCCGTTCACGCAATAAGTTATTAACGCATCTATACCTTCAATGGTTCTAATATTGCCATTTGTAAAAGTGATTTCAAAATCCAATGTAGGATTGTCGTCCCCTAAGTTGTCTGGCAGCACATAGGTAAAAAATGCATTTAAAACAAGTGAACCATTATTGTATATGCCGGTGGCAGGAGGGAGTATCCAATAACCTGGCGGATGATCGGATAAATGAACTGTTACTTTTATTTTAAGAACTTGCCATGTATTATCTGGCACACCCATTGTAAGCGTAAATACTCTACCTCTCAATATTCTTACACCACATAAGTTGAAACTCTGAGATGCCATAGCCGGCATTCGTGACCAGGTAACAGGGACACCTCCTATGTTAATTTTAGCTGTTGGTGCTTCAGTATTTCTGACTGCTTCAGATATTACGTTCCGTGATGCAATATCGACTTCAGTATTGACGCTCTTGTAAGTATTGTAATTATTAAAAATTTTCTGTATATCTTCATTTGAACCATTATCAAAATTATAGCCAAGGGCTTGTAACAAGGTAAGATAGCTTGTTTCATTAAGCTCGCTTTCCATCTTTTCTTTAGTAATTTCAGGTTCATAGGAAAACTCGAAAGGTTCTATCGAAGGATAGGGGATTTCCGGCGGTTGTTGACATGGGTCATTAGCATCATAAGGCTTATCAGGATTATGCGTGGCGCAATATGCCAGTCTGGCGTCTTCTACATCCTTATAGTATTTATCAAGAGTCGGTTTAACTGATTCTAGGTATTGTTTGTATGCAATATTGTATGCTTGATAATAAGCCTGGAAATACGTTTTCTCAGACACGGAAAGTTCTTTTTTAAGCGTCTCATACCCATTTTGCTCCAATAGAGCTGCTGTCCTGCTAAGTTCTTTTTTTACATATCCTGTAGGTATATTTACTTTATACCCCTGAGGTACGTCCCCGGATATATCGGCTTTTGAAGAATCATCAAAAAGTACAATCGGCAAGGTAACATCGGCATTAAGTAAATCTTCATTGTGCTCCGAATACCCCTCTGCACCTTTATCATATAATGTGAAGACATGGTCGGCAACTAAAATCTGCATCAAAGCTTCCTTTACATAAAATGATTTTTGCGTTATAACCTGGTAAAAGAAGTTATTCCACACTAATTCCCTACGAGGATCGTCCAGCGACTCCTCTACCTTTGCAATTTCATCTTTTAATTCCATTGGTGAATAATCACCTCTATTACGTGCTACCCAAACTGAAAAATCATATAGCGATGGAAATAATGCTTCTACAGAGGATGGATCCGTAAAATCATCTTTAAATGTTTCAGCTGCTTTAGCAAGTGCAGACATCTTACTTGTACCTGCCGGCCTGTTATTTACAGCGTCATAAAATGGCCCCGTAGCCATTGCACCAGGAAGGTTAACAAATTTTGTAGCTTGCTCTTTTACCGTTGCTAACTGAGGGCTCCTGTAGCTAACAAACCGAAACAGAGTGTTTGTAATAGGGTTTTTCATTATTTTAAGGTTTTAGATAAATTGCTATACTATATGCTGTATTGGCATTTTTTATATACATACAACAACTAAATTGGACAAAAATTATCTACAATCCTCACATTTTAAGAAACATAACCTTATCTTATCAATAAATTTACATGATTCATATGGGCATTAAATCAAATACCAAGGAACAATATCTTTATATATTTAAAGAAAGCTAAAAGTGCCTCGAAATGCACGTTAGTGCAGAAATAAGCATTATTATAGTAAACATTGGTGCTAATTCCGTAATCGAATTTCTAAATTTAAATTAGTAGTGGAGAAGGTGAAATGCAATTTATCAGCAACGCATCGCCCTTTACCGCCAAGCTTCTAAGCCATCCTGAAATGTAGTGTGACCGATTGTACTTACAAGCTCATTTTCCCTTGTTGAAATTTATTTTTAGGGTATTTTAATTGTGTCATCAGTGTGACATAACTATAAACCATTGATAAAAAACAACTTATAATTGTTGCCACAGTGTCGCAACAATTGGCTTAGCTTAATAGTACCTTTAGTAATTAGACTAATCGCTTCTTTAACTCCATGATCTCATTTTCAAGCCGTGTGATAATGTCTAATGAAACGTCTGCAGTAATAGGTTCCTTCCCCTTGAATTTTTCCCGTAGTACCCTCATCTCTTTTCCTATTGCCTGCTGTTCCGTCAGCGCATATTCTTCGGTCTGCTTGACAGAGCTATGCCCAAGCATTTCCTTCACTACATGAATTGGGACATTATTATTTAGCGTAACCGTACTACCGAAAGTGCGCCTGGCCTTGTGGGTATTGAGGGTGCTTTCGATACCGCACAAATCCGCAATCTCTTTTAGATAGCCATTCATCCTTTGGTTAGAAATTACCGGAAGGACAGTGTTTCGTAATAAGCGCTGGGGGTGGTCTTTATAGCGTTCAATTATTCTGAGTGCTTGGGGCAACAAAGGGACATTAAATGAACTTCCGGTTTTTTGCCGCTCACTAATGATCCATAGTTCATCATCGTCTCCAACCTTAATATCAGAATTCTTTTGATTGTAAACATCAATATATGCCAAGCCTGTATAGCACTGGAATACAAATACGTCCCTGACCACCGCAAGCCTTTCAACAGGCAAAGGGTGCGTTTCCAGCAAACTCAGCTCCTGCCTGGTCAATGGCCTTTTGAAAATCTTTTCCTTCTTACCCTTAAATCTTTTGAAAGGGTCAGCTGCAATGATTTCCTTATCTATTGCTCTGAGAACAATTTTCTTAAAGTTAGAAATGTATTTAAGCGCTGTATTGTTGCTGATGTTTTTGACGGTCTTTAAGTAAAATTCAAAGTCTTTGATAAACTCGTAGCTAAGTTCCCTAAATTCCAAATCCTCAATTTCATACTTGTACTTTAAAAATTGCTTGACGTGGGATTTGGCAGTTTCATACCGTATGTAGGTGACTTTGGAATATTCTTTTGGCACTAGCGCCAAAACTTCCCTGTTATGAAGTTCAAACTCTTCCATAACCTTCGCCTTGGATACTGTCTTGCCCAAAATGAAATCGATTAACCTTTGAGCGGTAATGGTGTCTCCCTCTAACATGAGGTTTGTCCTGCAATGATTTACCTTGGCAGCTAAGGAATCAAGAAATAGATTTACAGCTTTTGCATCCTCTTTTGTACCGCTAGCCCGTTCTAATTTTTGGTTCCAGCGCATACTGTCCCACTTGCGCTTTGTGGATGTTTCTTTTGGAACGCCATCTACTGTGACTCTTAAGTAGATAGTACGCTCCTTGCTTTCTTTTGATGAGCTCTTCAAGAAGAAGGTAAGCCCAAAACTTTGCTCTAACATAATTCAACATTTTTAAATTAATAAAGGTCGAATTATAGCGTCTCTAAGTCAAGTTGTTAACCTGCTTTACAGGTTGATAATCAAAAGCTTAACCCTCTTTTTGTGGCAATTTTACCTATGACATGAAATTGCCACGATTTTGCCACAAACTTTTTGTGCACTTTTGAAAATTTTGCAGGTAGATTAAAAACAAAAAAACCTGCAAAACATTGATTTTGCAGGTTTTACGATACTTTTTGAAGATTTTGCTTTGTTTTGAAAAAGCGTAAAATTCATTAAAAGTGGAGAAGATGGGAGTCGAACCCCAGCCTTGAAACCCACGTAATTGCTGGGTTTCTTATAACTCTTAGTCTCATGTGCCATGATTTTGCCACAATCTTAACCTGCTTAACTTACTGATTTAAAGAACGGTATAATTTCACTATAAAGATAGTAAAAGATAGTAGTTTAGCGGAGAATGAATGAATATTTAATTCGAACTTACGCTTTTTTACAACACCCGTCCAAGCCTTCATAGGCAATTGAGTCTGCCTTTACCTCATCGGCATCTAGCCAAGCTTGCTTATTGCAGTTTTAATTTTTTCAAGGTCTGTTTTCTTAGAACAGTTTGCTCTGGGCTGTACTGCATGCTGTCGGAATATGGTACGATAATTAAATCACACTGGAGAAGTACTATACCATTAACGCAGCCTTTTGCTGCTGTCTCGTAATCCTTATCTTTTGCCATTAGCATCTATTTAATGACTATGACCGTGCTTCTTTTTCCTACTGAGATCAGGGTTTCTGAAAACTATTGACACATTCCGCCCATCTATGTTAAGCAATACCGTGCAATATTCGAAAAGGGACGAGGCAGGAACACTGGTGACAAAATAACCTTTATCACTCTTCACTAAAAATGCCTTTTCCGCTGATTTTTTTGCAAATGTGAACTCAGCTTCAATACCATTATATTGTATCGATGACGTGCCTGCAGCCTCAAAAAAATATATTGTCAACTGGTCGCCGGACTTTACCATCTCGAAATGGTAACCATCTGCTTCCTCTACAACACCGCCATACCTGGGCTCGTCGTGGTGCTCCTGCGCTAATGCTGAAACTGCTATGATGCTGTATATTATAATTGTAATAAATAGTTTCATTTGGATTGGATTTATTATGATAATTAATCTGACAATTTTCATTCATTTCGCTCGTGTTCGCGTTGTAGCGCAGAAACAACAGAAAATAATTTGTTAACGCTACTGTTATTTGTGTGGATTGCTATGCTGACATTGCCACAGGGCGCATACTCCCCGGGATGAAACTTTGAAAAGTCCTATCACTGGACGCCGGATACTGCCGCTAGATGCATAACGCCGCTGTCGGCACCTCATATAGCTTATAATTGCAATAACTGTTGATAACTCCCTTAAATCAAAAGTATAGTAAAAAGGCGCTCGGAAGGCTAACTGCGATATATTTCTATTGGTAATACCTTATAATACTTTAATCTAATTGGCTTGAAACTGCCTTTATTTCTGTACTGAGCCCCTTTTTAAGACGTTGCAATACCGAACGCCTGTATTTGTCAATTTTCTTCAAAAAGTTGCGCATTATACTTATTAGATTAAATTTTCTTCCCAAACAATAGCCATGAATAAAGCCCAGCATGACTGCACTTTAGCGGGGTCTGGATTCATTTAAAATAACTGTTGAGCCATCGACAAGCCATTAATCAAAAAGGGCAGCCCTGTTACGGGGCTGCCGGATAATTACAGGAGATTACTTTAAATCATCGTGGTGCTCCGACTCCTCATGGTGTTCAGTTTCTTTGTGATGTTCCTTTTCCTTATGGTGCTCCTTCTCGTTCTCGTGGCCCGGGCCCTCATGGTGTTCAGGATGCGGGTGGTGCTCCTCATGGCTGTGATGTTCTGCATGGTCATGCTTTTCACTGTTTTTGCGGTCGTCTGTCATCATAATTGTAAATTTATAGTTGTTAATAATACTCATTCTAAAGTTAATAGTTAAACCTTTCTACTGTTCGCGGCCTTAACTTGATTTAGGGTCATCAGGTATAGCTACCCTAAGGCTGTTCTCCAATACGGATATGGCCAATTTATTTGTCTTGAAATAATAGTGGTCTCCGTCAATCTGACCATCTACAAAAATCCGCAGCGGCAATTCCAACTGGAACGATCGCAACTGGATAGCCCTTCCCTTTTTAAATTTCGGGACTGTCCTGCACAGGATATGAATTCCCAGTGCAGCCTTTTCAATAAAATTTATTTCCGGTACGATAAACAAATCCAGAAGTCCGTCATTAAGGCTTGCTCTGGGTGTAAGGCTGAGCCCTTGCCCCATTTCCTGTGCATTGGAGATGAAAAAAAGGAATGGCAGCAATTTTTCCTGGTGCCCCCTGTATTCGAATATTGTTTCCGAGGGCCTGTACTGAAAAGCTGTCAGCAACGATGACTTTACATATCCCCACAGCGACCGCCCTTTGATAGCGTCGTACCTCTTTACTACCTGCGCGTCAGCTGATATGCCCATGTTGTTGAAAAAAGGCTGCCCATTGACTGTTCCCACATCAATGGGCGATACCTTTCCTCCCCTGAGCAGTTCAATGGATTGCCGTAAATCCAACGGCAGTCCCAGACTTGATGCAAGGCCATTTCCCGTGCCCAGCGGCAAAATGCCAAGGATGACATCCGTACTGATAAGGCAGGATGCCACCTCATTCACCGTACCGTCCCCGCCGCAGGCAATAACATAATCAGGCTTATCCTCCAGTGCGCGCTTTGCCAGCTCCGTTGCGTGTCCCCTGTAAGATGTGAACTCCACCTTGATGGTGTCGCTCGGAAAATGGCCGCGCAGCTGCGCTTCGGTCAGGGAATGCCTTCCATTTCCACTGGCAGGATTAATAATAAAGTGCATATAAGCCATAAGTATTACTTTAGAAGTTTGTTAGTAAAAAGGTAATCCGCCGTTTGGTACCATGCAATGGTTTCGTCAAGCATCATGTGATTCGTTGGTGTCGGTACCAGCCTGTTCCCATCCTTTTCCCATCTATAGGTGGAATGCCTTTTTTGGTCAGACAGGATTGTAACCCTTTCCTTTTTCATAAGTGCCAGCTTTCTGTAAGTTCCAAGCAGCGCGCGCTCTTCATAATGCGCATCAAGAATATCGTTGCCGAAAAAATTTGACGTATAGTTCCAGTGCATCAGTGAGAAGAACGTGGGAAAGAGGTCGATTTGTGAGCATTGCCTGCTGACCTTCCTGTTATTTTCCCATAGGTTAACAATAAAAGCAGGGATGTGGTAATTGGCTATGTCGATCTCATCCCT
Organism: uncultured Flavobacteriaceae bacterium; assembly: GCA_942492845.1. Classification (GTDB taxonomy): domain Bacteria; phylum Bacteroidota; class Bacteroidia; order Flavobacteriales; family Flavobacteriaceae; genus Flavobacterium. The sequence continues at coordinate 589,927 of OW818646.1, forward strand.
GCCCGCACTACTGGCGCAGTGGTCAGCTACTATGATAAACACGGTATCACTGAACCACGGCTTTGCCCGTGCTTTCCTGAAGAGTTCAGCCAAAGCGTAGTCTGTGTATTTTACAGCGCCATCGCGTCCCGTCCCCGAAGGTATATCTACAGTGTTTCCCGGATAGGTGTATGGCCTGTGGTTGGAGGTAGTCATTACGAAATTGAAGAATGGTTCATTGCGCTTATAGTGGCTGTCTGCACTCGAAAGCATCTTGGTATAGATGTCGCCGTCACAAATGCCCCATGCATTTTCAAAAGTGACTTCGCTGTCGGTTATATTCTTGCGTGCCGTCTTTATCTTATCGCTCAGAATGCTGCCCCGACCCCTGTCATAAATGGTAAAGCCGTTGCCGCCAAAGTAGGCGTTCATATTATCAAAGTAGCCATCGCCTCCGTAAAAGAAGTTGGTTGCATAGCCTTTAGATTTAAAGACATTGGAAATGGTATAGAGATCGCTGTTTTCCGGCCTTTTCACAATGCTTTGCCCCGGTGTTGGCGGTATGCAAAGGGTAACAGCCTCCATACCCCTTACCGTCCTGGTGCCTGTGGCATACATATCTTCAAAAAAGATGCTCTCCTGGGCGAGGCTGTCCAGAAAGGGCGTCAGTCCTTTCCCATTGCCAAATTCTTTCATAAAGCTTGCGCTAAAGCTCTCCACAAGTATAAATACAACATTCTTCTTTACTTCCGGAGTGCCGCATGTATCCCTGATCGTCCGCTTTACGGACCGCTTCGTTCCTCCCTTCAGGCCCTGCAGACGGCTCCTTACGATTTCGAAAGCCTTACCCGTGTCAATGGAAGTATAGAACTCAACATACTCCATCCGATTGTTTCTGAACGCTGCAAAGAAAGAGTAGATGCCCGACTTCGATATTTCGGAATTGTACCGGTTTGCAGACCATTCAGCATTGTCGTTTCTTACCAGGCAGCTAAAAATAACCGCCACTGAGAGCACTCCCGCCAATAGAATGAAACGTGATCTTAGGCGCGTGCCCCTGCCGAACGTACGGGCAAATGCCCGCCTCTTATAAAAGAGGTAAAGGAATACACCCGTAGTAAGGAGCATACTGCCGATAAGCATTGAAAGCGGATAGGATTGCTCAATATTAGCAATCACCTCATGGGTATAAATTAGATAGTCTACCGCAATAAAATTGAATCGGGAACTGAATTCGTCCCAAAATATTATCTCTGCAAAAAAAGTAAGCACCAATACAAAAAGAGCTAACGAGGTAAAGAAGACCACGACGGTCCTGTCAAAATAGGACCCCACCCACCGGTTGGGCAGTAGTACATAGTAAAGTGCTGCCGGAACGAGTATGAAACTAAGCGTACCTGCATCAAAGAAAAGGCCTGTGAGAAGGGTCCAAAGCGTGTCGGCGAAGCCGAGAGAAGCCTCTTTATATTCAAGGCAAAGAAAGGTAATCCGCAACAGAAAGGAAGTAGTGAGGAACCATACTGAAAAATGGGCCAGCACGTCAAACCTGCCCGCTGGCCTGAAATTGTGTAACATATACCTGAGATTTGTAAAACAAAGTTCAGATACGATTTAGAAAACATTTAGAATTTTATAGCTCAAGCTGAAAAAAATGCAGACTCCCTGAAAAATAGTAGGTGATTTTCCACTGATTGAGGACGGTAATCCTTTTTACAATTGACAGACCAAGGCCACTGCCTGAAGCGGAGGTATTCGCCTTCGAAAATCGTTCAAACAGTCTCTGGCCGTCCAGTGCGTCAGTTGCGCCTGTGTTTGAAATCTTTATAAATCGTTCTCCGATAGTGACGGCAATGCTGCCATTGACGCGGTTGTGCCGCACTGCGTTGAGCAGAAGATTATTAATAGCTATCTCAAGCAGGACAGGATTGGCCAGTACAGATATAGTGGCCTCAGACCCATACTGTATATCGATATCAAGGGCGGAAGCCTGCTCAATGAAAAAAGGAAGATGGCGCTCCACTAATGCATTGACCGAAAGCGTTTCCATCGCATCAAACTGTGTACTTTCCAGCTTGGAAAGCAGCAAGAGGTTCTTATTGATTTTGGAAAGCCTCGAGGCTGCAATATTGATGTTTTCAAGCAGTTCGAACTGCCCCGGCGTTATATCGGGCCGCTGCACCAAAGTCTGGAGCATTGCCTTAAAGATGGCGAGTGGGGTTTGGAGCTCATGCGAAGCGTTTTCTACAAATTCACCATGGCTGGCATAGATTAACGTATTTTTTGCAATAAGTTTTGTAATGGCCTGGTTAAGCCGGTCGAATTCCGCTATGCCAGTTATGGCAAGTTCCGGGGCCTGCATCTTATCAATTTCGAAGCGTTCGATCTGGTTCAGTGTGGTATAGAAAGGCTTCCACAACGTCAGTGACAGGCGGCCGGTGATAAAGAGGAGACCTACCAGGAGCAAAGCCATAACAATCGTAAATACTCCAACAATACCCATTATAAGCTCGTCGCTTCCTATCACGTTGATTTTAGCTGAGAAAATGTAGTCCCTATCCCCAATACGCACAGGTGAATTAAGCACTCGGTACCTTTCGTACTTTTCGCTCAGGCAATTGTAATAGCTGTGGTAGTAAAGGGTATCCCTCTCGAACCCTTTACTATTGCCTTTAATTTTCATGTCCCTGTTATAGCTATTCCATGCTGCAATCTCCCCTTGTTCAAGCCCCGGTATGGTAAGCCTTACAAATTCTTCCCGAAGCACTGAGAGTTCCCTGTCTGCGTCACTCCGATAGACCATCCTGGCCAGGTAAAAGAAAAGCACTGCCGCAACAACCAGTATTACCAGGGAGTAGAAAACATAGTAGCGTAAGGTCTTATGTAATAATCTTTTAGTCATTAGCCCATTTATAACCCATGCCGTATACTGTTTTTATATAATCGCCATACCCCGCTTCGCCAAGCTTGCGCTTAAGGTTCTTGATGTGTGCGTATACAAAATGATGATTGTCCAGCATATCGGCCATGTCCCCGGATAGGTGTTCGGCAATCGTGCTCTTCGACAGCACCTTACTTTCATTGGCGATCAGGTAAAGTAAAAGGCCTATTTCTTTTCTGGTTATGTCTACGGCAATACCGTTCACGCTTACTTTCTTTGCCGCAATATCGACCGAAATCTCATTATACGTTATTATGTCACTCCCATGAAATTGCCTTCTGCGTACCAGTGCATGTATCCTCATAACCAGTTCAGGAAGGTCAAAGGGTTTGGTCAGGTAGTCATCAGCGCCAATGCTGAAACCCTCTATTTTCTGCTCAAGCCCCCCCTTTGCCGTAATTATAATTACGCCATCCTGCCTGCGTTTTCTCTTCAGTTCCGACAGTATGGCAAGCCCGTTCCCGTCAGGCAGGCCAATGTCAAGCAGGATACAATCGTATTCATAACTCGAAATTTTATCCATTGCGAGCCGTGCAGAACTGACATACTCGCACAGCCAGCCGTTGCCTGTAAGATAGCCTCTGATGCTGTTGGCTAAAATTTCTTCGTCTTCTATCAGCAGAATTTTCATGAATGTATATAAGGGAATTTATTTGTAAATCGTAAATTGCGGGCCTGCGGTTGTGCTTAAACGTATTTATGGCGCAATAATTGCACAGGGACTGCATGAAGCGCCTAAGTGCCCGGCACCGCCTGGGGTTTAAGCATCATAGAATAAAGAAGATATATTTTCGGGATACACTCAATTGGTAGGGCACTCAGGATGAGCGCAAATTAGTTTTTTTTCCGATTCATTCATATGTTTCAAATTTTTTTATACTTTTACCGCGTTGAAAATTGTACACTTCATATTAACAATCTACCTCCTCGGCCTTTCCCTGATTACATGTTCAGATGCGGAAATGCACGGCAGTGCGACGAATTCACGTATTGAATTGGCACATGACCAGAAAGGCACACATTCCCATAATAAAGAAGGTGATATGTGCTCACCTTTTTGCAGCTGCGCCTGCTGCGGTGCCCAGATTGTCAACAATATTACAGTACTTACACTAAATTTTCCTGTTCTGATAGAACAACCGGTTCCACAAATACCTCATTACACACCCGTTTTTGCTTCATCGTTTTCCGGAAGCATCTGGCAGCCGCCCCAAATTAATTCATAAGACTTCCTTTTTTACAAACTGGGCGGATTCTCCGTACCGTTTATTGTAATGGATTCGCAATGAATTAATCCAATGCCATGGCAAAACCCAAAAGACCTGTCAAAAAAGACAATCGCATACTCCACATATTCAAGTTTGTGCTTCTAGTACTCGCCTGCTTAGTAATTTTGGCTGGTATTGTACTACGGGCCTGGCATTATTTTACTGTACATCACAAATAATTTGCAACCAAACGCAAAGCACTGCATGGGAATTATCAATTCAGCGATGCCGTTGAGCCTTCTCTATCCATCATTTGCCGGTGTGGAAGGTAATGCATGCCGTCATGATGCAATCCACCGTTTTCCTGCCGCCATCTACTTACTGCGACCGCATCCGAAGATAAGGGATTTGCATTTAGTATCCACAGATAAGATGCCTGCCAATTTATCATCAATTATAATTTAAAAAATGTTAGACAAAATAATTCAATTTAGTATCAATAATAAATTTATTATTGGCCTATTCACAATAGTCTTAATAGGGGTCGGAAGTTATTCCCTCTACACCCTTCCGATAGATGCGCTACCTGATATTACCAATAATCAGGTACAGATCATTACAAGTTCTCCTACACTGGCTACCCAGGAAGTGGAGCAATTCATCACATACCCGATTGAGCAGTCCGTTAAGTCCATCCCGCAAATAGTGGAACTCCGTTCCATCAGCCGCTTCGGCCTTAGCGTAGTAACAGTTGTGTTTGAGGAAAAAACAGACATCTATTGGGCAAGGGCCCAGATATCAGAACGCATTAAAGAAGCGGAAAACGCCATACCTAAAGGTGTCGGCGTTCCCGAAATGTCTCCTCTCAGCACCGGATTGGGTGAGATCTACCAATACGTGGTGTTCCCAAAAAAAGGCTATGAAGATAAATATGATGCCACGCAGCTTAAGACGATACAGGACTGGATAATAAAACCGCAGCTAATCGGGACAAAAGGGGTTGCAGAGGTGAACACTCTTGGTGGTATCCAGAAACAATATGAAATTGCTGTACAGCCCGATAAGCTTAAGAGCATGAACACCACCATAACCGAGATTTTTGAAGCATTGGAGGTCAATAATGAAAATACGGGTGGGGCCTATATCGACAAAAAGCCTTACGCCTATTTCATTCGCGGCATCGGTATGGTGAACGGTATTGAGGACATCAAGAAAATAGTTGTTAAAAATCAGAACGGCATCCCGATACTTATCCGTGATGTGGCAACAGTACAGATTGGCAGCGGCGTAAGATATGGTGCGGTTACCAAGGATGGTAAAGGCGAAGAAGTTTCCGGTATGGTTATGATGCTCAAGGGCGAAAACAGCGGGGAGATAGTAAAGATCGTTAAGGAAAAAATGGAGCAGATTAAAAAATCGCTTCCCGAAGGTGTAGAGATTGAAGCCTTTATGGACAGGACGGTTCTGGTGGATAAAGCGATATCGACCGTACAGACCAATCTTATAGAAGGGGCACTTATAGTAATCTTTATCCTGGTACTGCTTTTGGGTAACTGGAGGGCGGGCCTTGTCGTGGCATCAGTGATCCCATTAGCCTTGCTTTTTGCCATCTCGATGATGAAGCTTTTCGGGGTCAGCGGCAACCTTATGAGCCTTGGTGCCATAGATTTCGGGCTTATTGTCGATGGTGCCGTTATTATTGTGGAGGCCATCATACACCGATTGCAGGTGGGCAAGAAGGGCAAGCTCACAACCAAGCAGATGGATGAAGAGGTTTATCAGGCATCTTCCAAAATAAGGAGCAGCGCAGCATTCGGGGAAATCATCATCCTTATAGTATACCTGCCCATATTGGCGCTTGTAGGCATCGAAGGCAAGATGTTCGGCCCTATGGCGCAGACGGTCTCATTTGCGATCCTGGGTGCCTTTATACTCTCACTGACTTATGTACCTATGATGTCGGCCCTGGCCCTGAAAAAAGAGACAGGCCACAAGAAAAATATCAGCGATAAAATCATCGAGGCGATATACCGCGTGTACAATCCGCTGCTGGAGAAGGCACTTCGCGTCAAAGCGGCGATTATAGGCGTTGCAATAGCATTATTCATCGTTGCACTCTTTATCTTCAATTCACTTGGCGGCGAATTTATCCCGCAATTGGATGAGGGCGATATTGCGACCCACCTGATCATTGCCTCGGGAAGTTCCCTCTCGCAGGAAATTGAGGCTACGACCAAGGCTGAGCAGATACTTAAATCCAGGTTCCCTGAGATAAAGATGATCGTGACCAAGATAGGAAGCGCGGAAATACCGACCGACCCGATGCCGATTGAGGCTGGGGATATGATTATCCTACTTAAGGACAGGAGCGAATGGACCTCGGCGGAAACGAAAGAAGAACTGATGGAAAAAATGGAAGAGGCGCTCGAAGAGATCCCCGGTGCCTTTACAGAGTTCTCCCAGCCGATACAGATGCGATTCAACGAACTTATGACTGGTGTACGTAGTGACGTGGCCATCAAAATCTTCGGGGATGATATCGACATGCTGGTAAGCAAAGGGGAAGAAGTGGTACAGCTTATCAAGGGCGTCAATGGCGTCGCGGATGCTAAAGCGGAGCGTGTGGCCGGGCTTCCCCAGATAACGATACGATACAACAAGGACAAACTGGCACTGTATGGATTAAAGATTGGCGACCTAAACAAGGTGATACGGATGGGCTTCGCCGGGGAATCGGCCGGTGTTGTTTATGAAGGCGAAAAGCGGTTTGACCTGGTGGTCAGGCTGGATAACAACAGCAGGAAAGACATTGAAAACCTCCGGGCACTTTTTGTTACCCTTCCTTCAGGAAGCCAGATTCCACTGGAGCAGATTGCAGATGTGAATTATGAGGACGGCCCGATGCAGATTTCCCGCGAAGACGGCAAGCGAAGGATCGTTGTAGGCTTTAATGTACGCGGCGGCGATGTACAGACCATTGTTGAGGAGATACAGGCGAAGCTGGATGCCAAGCTAAAGCTGCCGGACGGCTATTACACTACGTACGGAGGCTCGTTCGAAAATCTAGTAGATGCCAGCAGGCGCCTTTCTATTGCGGTACCTATCGCGCTTGGCCTTATACTGGTACTACTGTACTTTACCTTTAATTCCATGAAGCAGTCACTTCTTATATTTACAGCAATACCGCTGTCGGCTATTGGTGGTATTTTTGCACTATGGCTAAGGGACATGCCATTCAGCATCTCGGCAGGTGTCGGTTTTATCGCACTCTTTGGTGTTGCGGTACTAAATGGTATCGTTCTTATCGGCTATTTCAACCAGCTAAAGGCGGAAGGCATGACGGATGTGTACGAGCGAATCAGGGAAGGTACTAAAGTAAGGTTGCGTCCTGTTATCATGACAGCCGCTGTAGCATCGCTCGGATTCCTTCCGATGGCCATAAGCTCAAGTGCCGGAGCAGAAGTGCAAAAGCCTTTGGCTACGGTAGTAATCGGCGGGCTTATAACCGCTACGTTGCTAACCCTTATAGTGCTCCCGATCCTATACCTATATTTTGAAAAGGGAATTGGCAAAAAGAAAAGGAAGAACATCCCTACAATCATAACGCTTGCATTATTGTCCCTTTCCACATTCGGTGCCAGTGCCCAAACGCCTCAGCAACTTAATATTGATCAGGCTCTTGAAATGGGCCTCAGCGGTAACAAAAGCATACAGGCCTCCCAACTGGATACCAAAATGCAGTCCCAGATGCTGCGTTCGGCTTTTGAGATGCCTAAAACGGAATTTATGGGGACCTTTGGCAATACCAATTCGCAGGCCAATGATAAGAACTTTTCGGTGAGCCAGGGGTTCAGTCCATTCCAGATAGGCCCGAGAAGAAAGCTATTACAAGAATACAGCAATGCCAGCCAATCCAGGCTTGGCGTAACCAAGCAAGAAATAAAATTTAACATCCGCCAGTCCTGGAATGAGCTCCGTTACTATGAAAAGCAGATCAAGCTTCTTGAAAAACAGAATACCATACTCCAGAAATTTGTAAAGTCAGCGGCGCTGAAGTTCGAGACCGGGGAAACCAATTCGCTGGAAAAGGCGGTTGCTACCGCGAAACAGCAGGAACTGGAACAACGGATTAAGGAACACAGGACACAAGCGCAGGTCGCAAAATCCAGGCTTAAAGTATTGCTGGGCCTACAGTCCGATTTCACAGTATCCGACACGGCATTTGTTCAGCTCCCGTTTGTCTTTGCCGCCGATTCCTCGATGGTAAAGGAAAATCCAAACCTCGAGCTTGCCAACAGCCAGATACGCATTGCGCAGGCTAATCAAAAGCTGTTGCGCTCGGCATTGTATCCTGATTTTTCAGCAGGCTATTTCATACAATCTATAACGGGCAGCCAGGACCCGAACGGGCCGGCCATCGCCGGCAGCTCACTGCAATTCCAAGGATTCTCGGTGGGGGTGTCCCTTCCGATCTTTGCAGGCAGCAGCGTAGCACGGTCAAGGGCAGCCACTACAGGTATCGAAGTCGAGAAAAAAAACACGGAGTACCTTCAGGCACAGCTGGTGAGCCAGTTCGAACAGCTCTCGGAGCAATTGCGAACCTACCAGTCGCTGATCGACTACTACCGCAATACAGCAATCCCTAATGCAAATTCAATTATAAGTAATGCGACAAGGGCATACCAGAACGGTGATATCTCCTACGTGGAATATGTTCAGGGGATTGAAACCGCCTCAGCCATACAGCTGAACTACAATGACGCAATAAGCAACTATAACCGAACTGTAATCAATATCCAATACTTAATTAATCAATAATAAAAGAAAATGAAAAAATCCAGTATCATATATTTCATCCTTGCAGCAGTAGTGGGTATTGCGCTTGTAGTATATTTTTCGCTCCGCCACACCGAGGGTGACGGGCACAACCACGGCGAGGCTGAAGGTGAAGGCGAGGCACATACGGAGGAGAGTGCAGGCGGGCCAAAAGAAGTCGAACTTAATGAAGCGCAATTTACGGGTTCTAAGATCGAATTGGGCACTTTCTCCCAAAAGAACCTCAGTGAAGTAATCAATGCTAACGGCTATACAGAACTGCCGCCGCAGAACCAGGCAGATGTGTCGGTCTACACCAGTGGCATAGTCAGGACCATTGTTGTCATAGAAGGGCAGCATGTTAATAAAGGGCAAACGATAGCAACTATTGAAAGCCCTGAATTCACCAGGATTCAGGAGTCATACCTGACTTCAAAAAGCAACCTCGCATTTCTTGAGCTTGAATTTCAAAGGCAGAAATTGCTAAGCGAACAGGAAGTGAACTCAAAAAAAGTATTCCAGCAGACAAAAGCTAACTATGAGATTGAAAAAGCGCGTTTCAATTCATTGCAGCGCCAACTCGCTACACTTGGTATCAGCGCCGGGGCCCCCACTACGTCAACAGTTGCGATTAAAGCACCGATCTCAGGCTATATTACCGATATCAATATTAAGCTTGGCAGCAATGTCGAAGCAGGAAAACCCCTTGTAAGCATCGTGGATAACTCGAAGCTGCACGTCGACCTGTTGGTATACGAAAAAGACCTGCCCCGTGTCAAAGAAGGTCAGAATGTCCGCTTCACCCTTACCAACCAGGACAATTCCGAGGTAACCGGCAGGATATTCAGTATTGGCAAATCTTTCGAGAATGATACAAAATCGGTTGCGGTCCATGCGGATATCACAAACGACAAGCAAAAGCTGATCCCTGGTATGTATGTAAATGCCCTTATTGATGTCGGCACAAACGCTGTCGCGGCGCTCCCACTGGAAGCCATTGTGAAAGCAGACGGGCGCGAATTCATCTTCGTTCTTGAAGAAGGCCATAAAGAAGAAAGCCACGACGAAAAAGAAGGCCATGACCATGAAGATGGCGATAAGCATGATGAAGACACCGGCAAGTCCTACCATTTCCAGAGGATTGAGGTTAAGACAGGTACCGCACAGCTCGGATATGTGCAGGTTTCCCTGCTCCAAAAGATAGACCCTAATGCCAAAATCGTTCTTAAAGGCGCCTATTATATTCAGAGCCACCTGCTTAAGAGCGAAGGCGGTGGAGGGCACAGCCATTAAATTAGTTCTTAACCTTAAATTATTGACACATGAAAAAATCAGTAGTAATTATTGCTTTAGCAATCGCAACACTCACAAACGTTTCTTGCGGCAAGAAAGAGGAAAAGCCAGCAGCAACCGAACATGAAGGCCATGACCATAGCGAGGCTACCATGCACAAGCCGGCCTATGAATGCCCGATGGAATGCGAAAAGGGAAAAACGTATGAGGCCAAGGGAAAATGCCCTGTCTGTAAAATGGACCTGATAGCTGTAACTGAGGAAAATCATGAAGGCCACAAGCATTCCAGCGATGAGCATGAGGGCCACCAGCATTAGTAAGTAGTTTTAGGTTTGTGTTTAATTGCCCACAACGCGGGTGACAACATGCGTTGAGGGCTAAGGCTCAGGCATGGCAACCGCCGTGCCTGATTCCTGACACAAGGGAAAGGCTGCAAAAATCACACGTTAAATCATACCTATGGATATCAATACGGAATTGATTATATTAATCAAGCTGATAGTTTCCTTTATACTGGGCGCCTTCATAGGATTAGACAGGGAGCGCCACGGACATGATGCGGGAATAAGGACCTATGGAGCTGTATGCCTGGGGGCAACACTTTTTACGGCAATAACGACGCACCTGGCAAGCGATCCCGCTGCGGCTTCAAGGGTAATAGCGAACATTGTGACCGGGGTCGGCTTTCTTGGGGCAGGAATCATTTACCGCAATAGCGCTGCAAATACTTCCCACGGCCTTACCACGGCCGCGACGGTATGGTGCACATCTGCCGTTGGAGTGGCTGTCGCACTTAATATGTTTATCATCGCCTCTGCCAGTGCAGCAGCCCTATACTTCCTATTGTCGTTACACCACCAAAAATGGTATCTCAATTGGAAGAAAAATATTAAGCATAAGGATAAATCTCCTGACTGATTCCATGACGATATGTGCATACCTGTTTATGAATACCAAAGTGATTTAAAAAAAATACCCATTATGTTAGTAAAAAATAACAAAAATTCTATCCTATATTTTATTAAATCAATATGGATTGATGTCATTGCAATCGTTACGTACGCTATTGTTATTGGAACTCTTGACCATAATACGGTACTTAGGAAAATTTCAATTCCGCTACCAATCACTTCAGTTATGGGTACCATAGTCTCACTACTTTTAGCATTCCGTACAGCGCAGTCCTATGACCGATGGTGGGAGGCAAGGAAAATTTGGGGAGAAATTGTGAATGATTCCAGGACGCTGATAAGGCAGCTAAAACAATTCCTTCCTGATAATGCATCAGAAACTGGGCTTAAGGAATTTGCGGAGCGTCAAATAATTTGGTGCTATTCCCTAAGTGAAAGTCTTAGAAAAACGCCCTACTCTACAGATGTAGTTTCCTATATTAACGGGCATAAAATTACCGCTAATAATATTCCCGCTGAACTTTTGAACAGGCATGCTGATCAATTGGCATTGCTTTCAAAAACGTACAACATGAACGAAAATAAGCAAGTCCAAATTGATACCACAATTGCGCGGCTTAATGATGCTATGGGAAAATGTGAAAGAATAAAAAACACGGTATTTCCAAAATCATATAGCCTGCTGATCCACTTCCTGATCTATATGTTATCATCAATATTGCCTTTTGGCCTGGACGACGGTTATCCGGCACTTGAAATCTTACTTACCATCATAATTTCACTGATGTTTATTGCAGTAGAACAAACGGCAATCATAATGCAGGATCCTTTTGAGAACAAACCTACGGATATACCTATGACGGCATTATGTGCGATAATAGAAAACAACATTAAAGAAATATGTACCGATCTGGCAATACCACCGCTCTCACAGGTCAAATCATACTATGTAAACTAATAATTCACCCAATGACGATTAAACGGTAACTATAAATAATTTTAAATTTAATAAATAAAAAAACTGTACTATGATTGAAAGCAACGAAAACAATACCGCTCCTAAATCAGGAAACAGAAACATTGAGCCTTCTAAAAATGCTACTACACCTGTTACTGAAATGGAAGATACACATTCAGAAGATGATGGGCACAACCATGGGGCTGACGAAGAAATTTCAGGTTGGAAAAGTCATTGGCAGCTCTTGCTCGCAATTTTCATACTGGCCACCATGTTAACACTCGAATTCGGGTTTAGCTATGTTCCCCCTTTTCCGGCTGACCTTATCATATTTGCTGTAGCTTACCTTCTTGCAGGTTATAATGTTTTGTATATGGCGTATAGAAAAGCCTTAAGGCTTGATTTTTTCAATGAATTTTTCCTAATGAGCGTTGCGACTATCGGGGCATTTTCAATTGGGTCGTACAGTGAGGGAGTAGCCGTAATGGCTTTTTATTCCATCGGCGAATGGTTCCAGGATGCGGCGGTCAACCGTGCCAAACGAAGCATAAAGGCGCTGTTGGATATTAGGCCTGAAGAAGTTACAGTGGTACGGGAGGGACAGGAAAGTATAGTGAGCCCGAAAGATGTAAAAATTGATGAGACCATTAGGGTGAAGCCTGGGGAGAAAGTAGCGCTTGACGGCGAAATGATTTCTGAAAAGGCATCCTTCAACACCGCTGCACTTACGGGAGAGAGTAAACCGGATACAAAAAATAAAGGCGAAAAGATATATGCGGGCATGATCAACCTGAATACTGTGGCCGAGGTAAAGGTCACTTCGCTATTTAAGGACAGCAAGCTGAGCCGCATATTGGAGATGGTACAGGACGCCACAGCCCGCAAATCACAGACACAACTTTTTATAAGCAGGTTTGCCAAGATCTATACGCCGATCGTTTTTGCACTGGCACTAGCGGTATGCTTTGTACCCTACTTCTTTACTGACCCTTATGTCTTCACGACCTGGTTTTACAGGGCACTGGTGTTCCTTGTTATAAGCTGTCCCTGTGCACTCGTGGTATCGATTCCACTGGGCTATTTTGGAGGAATTGGGCTGGCCTCACGAAACGGGATTCTGTTCAAGGGATCCAATTTTCTCGATGTGATGACCGACATCAATGTTGTGGTGATGGATAAGACAGGAACCTTGACAGAGGGTATATTTAAAGTCCAGGAGATAAAGGCCACGGACATCGAAGAAAAAGAATTGCTAAAGCTTGCAGCCGCAATCGAAAGCCAGTCAACCCACCCTATAGGGATGGCAGTGGTTGAGCATGCCGGAAAAGATTCCTTTAGGGATATAAGCATTAAGGAGATAGAAGAGATTTCAGGGCACGGCCTCAAGGGCGTTATAGATGGCAAGGAAGTACTGGCCGGTAACACCAAATTAATGAAGAAGTTCGATATTGAATATCCTGAGGAAATTAATAGTATTGTCTATACGATTGTGGTGCTCGCAGTGGATAAAAAATACAAAGGCCACATTACAATAGCCGATAAGATAAAGGAAGATGCAGTTGATGCTATTAAAGATTTGCATGCCCTCAAAATACAGACCGTTATGCTTTCGGGTGATAAGCAGAGCGTTGTGGATGAAGTAGCAAAAAAACTTGGAATTGATAACGCATATGGCGACTTGCTACCCGAAAATAAGGTTGAGAAAGTCCAGGCGTTAAAGGATGAGGGCAAGAAGATAGCATTCGTCGGCGACGGCGTTAACGATGCACCGGTAGTAGCGCTTGCAGACGCAGGTATTGCGATGGGAGGCCTGGGGAGCGATGCCACTATTGAAACAGCAGATATCGTTATCCAGAACGACCAGCCTTCCAAGATTGTAACAGCTATAAAAGCAGGAAAGATTACCAAACAGATCGTCTGGCAAAACATCATCCTGGCTATGGTGGTAAAGATTATTGTACTTGCACTGGGTGCGGGTGGGATTGCAACGCTTTGGGAGGCAGTGATTGCTGACGTTGGCGTGGCACTGCTTGCCATCCTGAATGCTGTACGTATCCAAAGAATGAAAATATAACCGATGAGAGATAAATTAGCTGGCTCAAAATGGGTTGCGAATACAAGTGGCTACCAGAAATTGGCACTGTCCCTTTTACTGGCGGCCCTTGCTTTTATTGCCACAATGTTCCTGCATTTGGGCACTACTGTACGGATCATGGTTGCCTGGGATATCTTTACCCTCTCTCTCATAGGGTTGAGCTGGCTATTATTCATAACCACCACAGCAAAAGAACAGCATGAAGTAGTGCGGAAACAGGATGACGGGCTTAAGGTAATATTTGCAATCGTGCTGACCTCTGTGTGCGTCAGCCTTCTCGGGACCTTGCTCCTGATAGTAAAGACAACGGAATCCTCAGCCGATAAGGATATACGGACTATCGTTACGCTTTCGGCTGTAGCACTCTCGTGGGTATTGCTTCATACTATCTTTACCATTCGGTACGCGCACCTTTATCATGATCACAACAAATTAAATACTGGTACCGAAGTGGGTGGCATTGATTTTCCTGATTCAGAACAGCCTGATTATCTCGATTTCGCCTATTTCTCATTTGTCATCGGAATGACGTTCCAAGTATCGGATGTGAGCGTGTCCTCCCGAATGGTCAGGCGTTACGTACTGATGCACAGCCTCATATCATTTGCATTTAACACCATAATTGTGGCCTTGACAATTAATACGATTGCAAACATCAGTAATTAACCTTCGGGCTGAAATTCCTGGGAACCGCTTAGTACTGACATAATGAAAATTTACAATTTCTTACATGGCACTTCTTGAAGAATTTGAAAAGCAAGGCCGCGGGCTTTCAAAATATGGGAAAGCAATCCCCTTTACTGCCTTGATATTAAGCTACGCGCTGCTCATTAAAGGTGAAATCTATCCCAACAGCTTTTACTTTCAGGAAAGCAGTGCGGAAGAGCTCTACGAAAATTTATGTCTCCTGTTCAGCTTTTTTGGCTTTGCGGTATATACCTACGCGCTGGGCACATCTACAGCACTATCAGGAAGGAAAATGAAAGGGCGTGCAGCGGAAAGCTATCACGGCACCGGACTATATTCTGTCGTCAGGCATCCCAAATTCATAGGTATGGTGATCATGTGGATGGGACCTGCACTTTTGACCGGCTTTCTTTGGTTTGAAATAGCCTACTGGCTTTTTTGCTGGCTGTATTTTGAGCGAATCATGTTTGCCGAGGAAATGCATATCAGGAATCAGTTATCCTCAAATTACCGGAACATCACTGAAAAAATACCAGCCTTTATCCCAAACATTTTGCTGTTTAGAAAATCCCAATCCTTCAATTGGCGGAAAGCCGTGCTGAAGGATAATAGTCAGTTTACATATGTCGTCCTGGCCTTTTTTATCTTTGACTTTTGCTCGGAAATGATTGATGGGAAACCGCAACTAAACAAATTATTAAGTATAGTCCTGATTATTACTTTCGCATCCAATATTGCTTTAAGTATATACAAACGCCTGGAAAAGACATCGGGTATGAAAAAAACGGGCAGTCAAAAATAGGTTTTATTTACAAACATCCTATTGTGCCGTCCTGGTAAACTACCATAAGGCACCTGCCAGATGGAACCGGTATTGAGAGATATCACTGACCATAAAAGTTGGATATTTCGCCATTAGCGGTTTTTTCGTCCAACGGTATTTAGCTAATCTATAGTCCCTCGATGTTTTTATAATATCATTATTATAAGTAGCACAGTATTCCCTGACAGCGCATCTTTTAGCAAGGCCCATGAATGGGTTTTGCAGTGGTAGCAGACAACGCACTATGAATATTTTAAGGCTCCTGACTAACATAAAGATGTCGCGCGACATATTTTTAAGATTCTAATAAAATTTTTAAAGTTGTATGTATTTTATTTTTAGTTTTGTCTAAAAATAATTTAAGATGGCTTTAAACTTTAACTATGATAATCGCATTAGGTTGCATGCTGCCCTTTTACTGGTGATTTTTGCTTCACTGCTATCCTGTTCAAATTTTGAACCCGAAGCAATTGCTGACGACAGCATCCTTGACGGTCCGCTTGATGGATTGACACACGAACAGAACCGGAGATTTTTAGCGGGGGATGTGGCTTTTAATGACGAAGTATTCACTTCGGGAACGGGACTCGGCCCCGTCTTCGTCGCGACCAGCTGCGTAGCCTGCCATGCTGGCGATGGTCGGGGAACTCCATTCACCACGCTGACACGCTTTGGGCAAATCAATGAGACTGGCAATACTTTCCTTCATCTGGGCGGGCCTCAGTTACAAAACCGGGCACTGCCGGGCTACGCACCAGAGGTGGTGCCGCCAGGGGCCACCTTCGCAAGATTTACTCCTCCGGCTAATACAGGACTCGGCTTTATAGAATTAGTTTCAGACACCGATCTATTGGCGATGGCCGACCCCGACGACCTCGACGGTGATGGCATATCCGGCGTACCAAACTGGAACTACATTCCTGATTACTTAAACTTACCACAAGGCGCAGTAAGCCAAAATGGCAAATATATCTGCCGATTTGGTCGAAAGGGCGCCGCTTTCGACCTGCTCCACCAAACTGCCAATGCCTACAACCAGGATATCGGGATAACTTCCAGCTTCGAACCTGTTGATACCTATACAGGCCTTAGTATAGACCCGGAAATAACCGACCTCACAGTACGCAATGTCGTTTTCTACCTACAAACGCTGAAAGCGCCGATACAGCGTAACCAGAATGATGCAAGGGTACAGCAGGGAAAAGCGTTATTCAGCCAGATCCAATGCGCCGCCTGCCATAAGCCGGAACTGCGGACAGGGTATTCTGCCTTGTCACCGCTGTCCAATAAAAACTTCTATCCCTATACCGACCTTTTGCTGCACGACATGGGCCCCGGCCTTGATGATGGGTACACTGAAGGCTCCGCGAAAACATACGAATGGCGCACACCACCCTTATGGGGATTAGGCCTTTCGCCAAACTCGCAGGGCGGCAACTTCTTTCTTATGCATGATGGGCGTGCACGTTCGATTGAGCAGGCTATACAGCTTCATGGCGGCGAAGCCGCTGCAAGCCGCAGTAACTATAACAATTTGAGTCAGCAGGAAAGAGAGGCCGTACTTAAATTTTTAAATTCCCTTTAACTATAATGGATAGAAAACAATTCCTCAAGACCTGCGGGCTTGGATGCCTTGGCAGTATAGCTGCCGTTTCGCTGCTGAACAGCTGTTCATCCGCAAGATCAATGAACAGTAGTATAGATGGTGACAACCTGGTCGTCCCCACGTCTGACTTCGGCAATGAAACCCATGGTTTCCGCAAGTTTATTGTGGTCAATAATGACTTGCTCAAGTTCCCCATTTGTGTATTCAGGCATACTGCCGACAGCTATTCTGCCCTGTGGATGGAGTGCACCCATATGGGTGCGGAACTGCAGGTTTTCGGCGATACCCTGCAATGCCCAGCTCATGGGAGCGAGTTCAGCGACAGGGGCGTGGTCCGTAACGGTCCGGCCGACCGTGCCTTGCGAAGCTTTCCAATATCTATTGAAATGAACCTTATAAAAATATCCCTGAAAAAGCAATGAGGAAAATAATTATACTGCTGTTTTTATGTGGTGCTATGCCACTTTTGGCACAGATAGACCCCACACTGTTGAGAAGGTTCCCGAAAGATACCGTCAAAGACCTAATGAATATGGATGCGGTATACAACCGCCCTTTCCTCGGTATGGGAAAGCTACCGGTATCGGTGGGCGGATATGCCGAGATCAACTGGCAGCACCTGGGTACTGACGGGGTTTCCGAAGGGCACCAGTTCCAGTTCAGAAGGATGACATTGTTTGTATCCTCCACAATATCAAAGCGCCTGAAATTCCTTAGTGAAATTGAGTTTGAGGAAGGCGGAAAGGAAGTTGCCATAGAATTCGCGGCAATAGACATGGAGCTCTTTCCGCTGGCCAACCTGCGGGCAGGAATTATCCTGAACCCCATTGGCGCGTTTAACCAGAACCATGATGGTCCGAAATGGGAATTCACCGACAGGCCTATTTCTGCAACTGAAATGCTTCCGGCTACCTGGAGCAATGCTGGCTTCGGGATGTATGGAAAAGAATACACCGGAAACTGGATGTATGGGTATGAACTGTATTTTTCCGGTAACTTCGATGACGGCATTATAGATAATAGCTTAGGAAGGACATCGCTTCCTGCGGCAAAGGAGAATCCTGAACGCTTTGAAGAGATCAATAGCGGGCTGCCGCTTTTTACAGGAAAAGCTTCAGTACGCAATTCTAAATATGGAGAGCTTGGGCTGTCTTATATGGGAGGGGTTTTTAATAAGTTTGAGGAAGACGGTCTGGCACTGGATGAAAAGAGACGCGTGGAGGTATACGCCGTTGACTATAATACTATCCTTCCCTATCTCAAAACCTTCATTACTGCTGAATGGGCATGGGTTCACGTGGATGTACCTCTCACCTTTAGCCAACAATACGGCAGCAAGCAGAGAGGTGGATTTATCGATATTGTACAGCCGGTTCTGAAGCGCAAGGTACTGGACTGGGATAATGCTATACTTAACGTAGCCTGTCGTTTGGAATACGTTGATTTTAATGTAGGTACTTTTAATGAAGCAGGTCACAATATTGGCGATGAGCTTTGGAGCATTATGCCCGCGATCAGCTTTCGCCCTTCGGCCCAGACCGTCCTCAGGCTCAATTACCGAATCCTTGAGGCCACTGACCTACTGGGGAATCCGCCAAGCCAGACCAGAGGCTTTAGTTTTGGGCTGAGCACTTATTTTTAATCTCACGTTTTCTATGCCCTATTTGCTGTTGCTAATGCTTTTGCGAACTACTGCGGCTTTGAAATATATTATTATATTTGCTTTAGTGCTTTCAAATAAGCGACTGGGAAATCGGGGTTAAGCCCCATAAGTCAAACCACTAATCTATAACTATGAAAAAAATTATTATTCCTTTTTTTGCTGTGGCGATGTGTGTTGCCTGCAATGACAAGAAGACCGACAGCCATGAGGGGCATGACCACAGCGATGGAACCGAGCAGCATGAAGGTCACGATCACAGCACGGACACTACGTCCACTAAAGATACTTTGGCAGGTGAGGCGCACGATCACGAGCATACCGAAGGCGATGGCCATCAGCATTAATATTATATCAAATCTGTAGTTAATTAAATAGCCATGAGTGAAAACGTCATGGCTATATTATTTCAGTCTACCTTTAATAACTATAATGCTCCAGCCTGATACTTATAACTAGAGATTTTGTCGACTTTGATTTGAGCCGATAAATTGCGCCTAGTATTAAATGTAATTCTAAGGTTAGAATAGAAATAGAATAAACCAATGTAAAAGAAATAGAAGATATTTTAAATAGAATAATTCTAATGTAAACAAAATAGAAAATACTTTAAATAGAATAAATCCAATGTAAAAGAAATAGAAGATATTTTAAATGGAGTAATTCTAATGTAAAAAAAATAGCGAATACTTTAAATAGATTAAATCCAATGTAAAAGAAATAGAAGATATTTTAAATGGAGTAATTCTAATGTAGAAAAAATAGCGAATACTTTAAATAGATTAAATCCAATGTAAAAGAAACAGAAGATATTTTTAAATAGAATAATTAATAAAGACATTCTAATAAATAAAATTCATCAAATAGAATTTCTAATGTTAGAAATAAAAAATATCAAAAATATAATGTAAAAGAAATGGCAATTCTTTTACATATAACACTACCTTTGTAAAGAAAAACGAAAAAACTTTACATTATGTGGGAATTAGGACCATTACCAGTTGATATCGATTTAGAAACTAAGAAAGTCTTAAAAAAACTTCCTTCCGTTCATAGAGCTCTAGCAGAATTAAAAGGAATTGCGAGTACAATGCCTAATCAAAATATATTATTAAATACATTAGCTATACAGGAGGCAAAAGACAGTAGTGAAGTAGAAAATATTGTTACCACCCATGATGAACTCTATAAAGCTTCTCTTGAACTAGAAAATATACAAACCCTGGCGGCTAAAGAAGTTCAAAATTATATATCTGGGCTAAAGAGAGGTTTTAATTTAGTTAAGGACTTTGGATTTTTAAATAGTAATCACATCATTCAAATCCAATCTCTACTGGAAAACAGCGATGCAGGATTTAGAAAAGTTCCGGGAACTACTTTAAAAAATGAAAAAACAGGTCAAATAATATATACTCCCCCGCAAGACCATTTATCTATCGTCAGTTTAATGACTAACTTAGAGAAATTCATTAATAATAATGAAATGTCCGAATTAGATCCCTTAATTAAAATGGCAGTAATACATTTTCAATTTGAAAGCATTCACCCGTTCTATGATGGAAATGGAAGAACAGGGAGAATTATAAATATAATGTACTTGGTTTTACAAAACTTGTTGCAAGCACCGACTTTATATCTAAGTCGATATATTAATCAAAACAAAACTAAATATTACGAGTATATTCAATTAGTTCGCGATTCAAATGACTGGGAACCATTCATTCTTTACATGTTAGATGCAGTGGAACAAACTTCAAGACAAACAGTAGAACTAATATTGCAAATAAAAGTTTTAATGCAGGACTATAAGATTAAGATTAGAGATCAATATAAATTTTATAGTCAGGATTTGCTAAATAATCTTTTTAAACACCCCTATACTAAAATAAACTTCTTAGAACAAGAACTTAGAATTTCCAGACCTACTGCCACCAATTATGCTAATAAATTAGTTGAAGATGGTTTTCTAGTAAAACAAAAGTTGGGAAACACATATTATTTTATAAACCAGCCACTAGTAGCTTTATTGATGAATCTACAGCCATTAGAGAGTACAGTTTAAAAAGACACATCCCTTTCACGAATAAGTGCGGGACTGCATCAAAGTACCAGCACCTTAAGGCAAAAGAGCTGCCGAAATATACATTTTAGTAATCTTTTATGGAGGGGAACAGAGTCGAACTATAATTTTAATTTGTTGTTGCTAAGCCACTATCATTCCGTCGCTGTAAAATTGCCACGATGCTGCCATAAATCTTAATCGTACTGTATAAGTGCTAAAAAGCAGCCGTGTCTTACGGCTGCTTTAAGAAATCTACTTCACTCCGAACTCCGGGATGATAGGATGGCCTGTAGCTAATGTATCCCAGGCCTTGCAGTTCCTTGAAGTATTTGTGATAGGTGGGCAAAGTATTGACATGGGATTTGGCCATAATTTTGCTCCGGCTGACTTTTATTCCGAATAAACGGCCCTGCTGTAGCGCCATAGCCAATAGTGCTATGAGTATAGCAACATGCCAGACGTTGAGCCTGCTATCCCTCTCGATTACCTTAAAATAATATAGTACTTCATTTAGCTGCATCGGAACTCTTTTCATCGTTAAACAACTGCATTATATCAGCACGGTTATAATAATACGACCCCAGGACTTTCTTAAACCGAACCTTTCCGGTAATCCTGAGGTTTTGCAATGAGCCGGGAGAGATGTCAAGAAGCTTTCGCACCACACGGCTCTTAAGCCATTCCGGATGCACCGCATCTTTCTCACTTTCACTTCCAGCCTGCAGCAGCTTGCGGATAGTGCCGATTAGCAGCATTCCAAACTGGCGCAGGTCCTCCTTTGTTACACCCTCTTCCATAGCTTTGAATTTTAAAGTGATTCCTCAGTCCGAAAAATAGATCTTGCTGGCCCTGTTTTTTTTCTTCGACGGTACATAGCGGAGATAGCCATAGTCGCTCATATCCTTTATGCAGCGGTAATACGTCTTGAGTGCAGAGATCTTTGCGATGGCCATAATCTCGAAGCTATTCGTATCGATTGGGTTACAAAAGCCCCTTTCAAGCCCGCATACCTTAATGACGTGATGGAGCAGCTTGAGGGCCAGATTGCCTCCGCCAAGATCGCGCTGGCACGCCTCTCCTCACCTCAGCTGTACTATGTGCTCTCGGGGAACGATTTTACCCTGGATATCAACAATCCTGCGGACCCTAAGATCGTCTGCATGGGGAATAATCCGCAGAAGATACAGATATACGGTGCGGTGCTTTCCCTTTTCGTAACGCGTCTTGTAAAGCAGGTCAACCGCAAGGGCATGCAGAAAAGCAGCCTGGTCTTTGATGAGTTCCCGACCATCTACCTCAACAACATGGACAGCCTCATCGCCACGGCGCGGAGCAACAAGGTAGCAACCTGCCTTGGCATCCAGGACTTCAGCCAACTGCGCAAGGATTATGGGCGGGAGCAGGCCGATGTGATCATGAACATTACCGGGAATATCATTGCAGGCCAGGTAACGGGAGATACCGCTAAACAGCTTTCCGAGCGCTTTGGCAAGATCATGCAGGACCGCGAGAGCCTGTCGATCAACAGCAATGATACCTCCATCAGCCGCTCCAAACAGCTCGAATCCGCTGTACCGGCATCAAAGATAGCCTCACTCAGTTCTGGTGAGTTTGTCGGCATGGTGGCGGATGACCCGCAATGCAAAATTGACCTGAAGACCATCCACTGCGAAATCGTAAATGACCATGAAGCGATTAAACAAGAGGAAGCAGGATACACGGACATTGAAGCTATCCGAAAAATTGACAGCAGTATGGTCCAGCGCAATTATGAACAGGTGAAGCAGGATATACAGGATATCATCCATTCTGAAATGGAAAGGCTGCTGAATGACCCTGCACTAGTCCATCTTATTATTAAGAAGTAACTCTGCTTCAATTTTTGATATTTTACCTATCCAGTAAACACGAACGGCGCAGCCGATTGTTGCAGTTACGGGCTTAGTCCCATCGTGAATTTACGGTAAAGCTTTGCACTAATGCTTGTGTAAGATATTCGGCAGCCGCTCGGCATCCTATTTCCTGAGTGCCCAGACCCTGACAAGGATACGTTTTCAGAGAGATGGAATAATAGCCTTTCCCATAAGAATACGCCCGCTCCATATCAATCAGCGCCTGGGTAATTTCACTTTTAGGGACATATGTGACAATGCTGCAAAATCCGGAAATGTCATAATCCCCATGCTTCTCAAAATCCGCTTTGGTTGCTTCATAACAGATGCGATCAGCCTCAGCGATAGCCTCTTTTACTTTTTGCATTACCGTAAAACTTACTAATATCTTGGGCAGTTTAGGGATGCGCGCGAGGGGTAACTCATCTAGCGTAATATTTAACGGGTCAGCAAATAACCCATCCAACGCATCTATGGCAAGCACATAAGAACGTTCAATCAGCCTAAGATCATATTCTCTGGCAAAATTTGTTGCTTTGGAATGTGTGAGGTGGATAAGGTGCTGTATGATCTTCTCAGATTCCTTTTTTGTTTTGACTATGATGATGATACGGCTGAATTTAATTGTATCGTTTATAGCATAAAAAGGAAGCCCAGGAAATTCGAAGTGCTCCCTGATATCAGCCCAACGCCATTCGCGCTCATGCATCCAGCTAATGTTCTTCTCTTTACCAAGGCTTGTATAGACATACCTGTACATTTCTTTGTTGCCTAACCCTGAACTGGTGGCCAAGCTTCGCAAGCCTATTCCAAAATTAGGATCAGCTTTTTTTGCCTCCTTATGGGAAATGCTCAGGCCATAGATGACAGGTCTTGCACCTGCCCGAAATAATTCTTCTTTTAAAAAAGCGATGCCATAAGGTGCGACATACCCTTCCGCATTTCTTGATTTTGCATACTCCATAAGGGCATACAGCGGCATTTCCGTAAAACAGGCTGCTGCTTTTGATCCGTATATTGTAGGCTTACCGTTGCGGAAGGACCAACCTGCTTTTATGATACCATCATGAAGGATTTTTTTGAGCACCTCAAATGCATCGGCTTCCTCACTGAGCCCATAATCATCTTCTTCATCTTTACTACTGAGATATACCGGCTTGCCATCATAGGTAAACCCGTCAGGAATGATATAATGGTCATCCTCAAAATTAAATGAAGATGCTGCATCCTGATTTGTTAGGTTTCTGCTGTGCACAAAATGGATTACCCAATTAGATAAATCTCTTCTTCCCACAATCTTAGACATTTTTTAAAGTGAAGCGCTTTCCAAGAATCGTTTGATTTGTCGCACTAAGGGAAGGTACAGAAATGAACAGCCTCTCCCTGGCCCTGCTTGCCGCTACATAATGGATACGGTGCTCCTCTTTGGCATCAAGGGCAGGGCTGATAAGGAATTGAAGGTCATCTTCCTGCGTGGCAATAATCATCACATTATTATATTCATCACCTTTTGCCTTGTGAATAGTTTTATGCTGGCTGATTGCCTCGGGCACATGCACGCAAAGCGCCATTTGCTGGTAAGTGTGCCCCTCGTAGAATTTTTTTGTGCCTCCGGCTGCCAGATTGGATATATCTGTCTTGATTTTGCCTTTAACAATCAGGAAAAAATCATATAATGTACCGTTGGAATAGTTTCTATAATCCTCAAGAAGCATCATGATATGCCCTAAAGCTATGCTTTTTCTCTTGTGCGGGTCAGCCATATACTTAAATTCTTTCTCCATTGCTTTCAGGGCATCTTTAAACTTGCCTTCCCTGGCATATTCAACAGCCTGAAGGCAAGCGGAAATAGCACTGCTGCGGTATTTATTACCGCTGCCGGGTTTATCAGCCTCATGGAGCTCTTCAAAGAGTTTCGAGTTTAAGGCTCCTGAAATCTCTTTTTTCATTGCGTTGGCCGTAATATTATCCCTTGACAAGGAATGGACCATTTCACCACCGCTATGGGTTTTGGCAAACGTAAGAGCCTTTTTGCTATCACCAATCAGGATAAATGGTAATTCGCGCGAAGTGTTGCGTTGTTTATTTTGCGTTATGTCTGTCCTTATGCTGTTGAGCATGTCAATGATTTCATTGGTGCTCCTGCGGTTATCCTCCATAACATAATCCATTATACCTTTTAATTTGAATGTATGGAATTCTTCCGGGTTTGCCCCCTGGAATTTATAGATGGACTGCGCTTTATCGCCTATTATCCCTATAATACTTTCACTTTGTCCAATAGCTTCAAATATCCTGACTTGAATTGGACTGCTATCCTGAAATTCATCTATGAAGATATATGGGAACTTAGCTCTTATCACTTCCAGTACAAAGGAGTGTTTGGTAATGATCTGATAGCTGAAAAACAATACGTCATCATGATGTATAACCGCTTTTTCCCATGCCATTTCCTTATATACCATATAAGCAGTGGTTTTTATATTTTTCCCATCAACAGCATATGGCCGGTCCGGTTTTGCTTCTAATTTTCCGGTAGTGTCAAATTTCCAACGTATAGCCTTAAAGGCCTTGACAATATCCTTATCGGTCTTTAGATAGTGCTGATTGGTTTTAGCTTTCCATTCCGTTAGGAAGCCAAAATTAGAGAGTATAATATCGTCATGACCATCTATGGTAGAGACATCAAGGCCATATTCCTTGGCTATTAAAAAAGCATAGGGCTTTAGGATATGCTTATACAGAAAGCTGTGAATTGTTGAGACCTCAGCACGTTCGGCTGAAGTACCTAGCCGCCTGAGGATTGTATCGACCGCAATATTGGTATAGGTAATGCAGGCGACCTTTCTGGTCCTACCTAGGCGCACCGAATTGTGGAGTGTATTTTTGATGTGTTCGGTAAGCCAGTGGGTTTTACCCGCACCCGGACCCGCGGATACCCGGAAATGGTGCTCAATATCAGGCAATATGTATTCTGAGGTTATGGTTTGCATATATAAGTGAGTGCTTTAATAATATAAACCGGCAGGTTAAAATTCTCATAGCCCGCTTTCCCTTTCATGTCAAGGTTATCAAGGAGCTGGAGGGAAAGGTTTAACGCATTTTCCCCCTTTCCCACTGAATTAAGGTAGCGTGAGGCAATAAGGGCTTTCTTTTTTTCATCTTCATCCCATCCTGAGGCGGTAATGCTGTCAATGATCCTTGTATTTTCAGTGCCGCCCCTTAAAACATCTATAAAATCCTTAAGAGGCTTATTTTCTTTATATAGCTTCATGAGCTTTTTGATTTCGACCTCGTTGGGCATGCCATCGGTAACCAACAATCCTGAATCAGGGTTAGAAATTAGAAGGTCATATTCTAGCGTTTTGCCATAGGTGGCATCCTGGGTGAAAAATGCAATGTTCTTATGGGTGCCTTCAGGATACAGGGTTGCTGAAGGATTGCACTGGTAAGCATAACGTCCCGTATTGATATTTGATTCATAAGGATAGCATCTTTTGAATTTTCCCGAAGGGAGTTCTCTGCTTTCGGGATCCCTGTCGGTTATACAGGCAATCTTTTTAGGAATTGTATGGGGCTCATCGGTATCAAAAAGGTACAGAAAATGCTTGAAAAAGCGACCACCCACATTGATGACCGCCGTATGGTTATCTTCAAGTGACTTGCCATCATATTGGGCAAAAATGGACATGAGTAACTGCTCGGCTAGGCCTTCAACCAATATGACATTCTTTGCAAAAAGCATATCCGACTTGGTCGCATCAAGAAAACGCTGCACGTACTTTTTGCTCTTGCCATCAATAGGGAAAACTTTTCCCGGATAGCCTACCGTAGTGGTGCCTTTTTCATTATGAAGGCAGATGATTTCATCGAGTGACACCGCAGATGTTATGTTTGTTGAATGCGAGGTGACAAAAATCTGTCTAACCTTGTTTTCTTTGTTATTCTCTCTCAGAAATTTGAGAAATTTATATTGCATGGCCGGATGTAAATGGGCTTCCGGCTCTTCTATTGCTAGTGTGGCAAATACTTTAGAATTACTCCCCATGTATTCCCCGTCTGAGTTGACTTGCATCTTAGCGAGGAGCAATGACATGTATATGAGATTATTATATCCTAATCCATTATGAGTGGCAGGAATTTTAATTCCACTTTCATACTCTACGATAAGTTTCAGCACAGAATACATTTCAACATCGCTCATGCTTCCCTCAAAATTTGGTGCCGCATTATTGAACGAAGCACCCGTTTTATTAGCATATGATAGTATATGGTCTTTACCCAAACTCATTCTCACATGTAGCTTATTAATTAATTTATCCGCCTCCGCAGAAAAATCTTGTTTAAGCTGCTTAATCTCTGCAAGCTTTTTCTCTTTAGTCTTAGTAGCTTCAGGTTCTTTCTTTATCCCATAGTCCATAAAAAAATCAAACACCTCCCTAAGGAGCGTATTCTTTCCCGTTAGCATATCTTTCTCTACATCTCTTATGGCGTCCAGGAATTGAAAATCAAATTTTTGCAATGATTCATGGTCAGCTACAGCTTGGTTGGCTGGTTCCCCACCCCACAATCTGGTTACAAACAGCCGTATATAGTCATGCTTAATTATTTTCCATGCCTTTTCGCGTGCCTTGTGTGGATCAGTCTCCGGAATACTGTTTATAGAATGCAGATAGCCTAGTAATTCTTTCTCTGGCAGAAAAAACTCATACGTAAGAAGAGCTTCATACGAAGGATCCAGTTTGGTTAGCCAGTTCCCTACAGTAACAAGGTCATCTGGCTCACTGTGGCTGCCTTTGCTAATGGTAAGAGATATACTTATCTTAGGTGGAGCCGCCTTTAATTGGTCAAATTCGATAGTCTTACTGAAATCGTCCATCTCTAGCCGTTTAGATCCATTGGCATCAAGGACAAGTGAAAGCGCTTTTAGTAGATTGGTCTTTCCAGCATTATTATGGCCGATGATAACATTAACCCCTTCATTAAATAATATTGACTGGCTCTTAAAATTTCTGAAGTTATTGATTTCTATTTTTGATATATACATTTTATTACCAGATTGATTCAATCAAATGTAGGCATTTACTGGTAGGAAAAATAACAAATAGATCTACCTTAAGAAATTCTCAACAAATCTATAAAATGACCAAATCATCACCCATATATTTATCATTCAGGTAATTAGCAATAAATTCAATTACTTCTGTTCGTTTATTAACAACTGTTATAAAAGAATTGATGTGGAACTCTTCCCCATCATCAGTGATATGAATGATTTCGGTAAAAGAGTTGGCTATCAGAATTCCTTTGAGTTTCAGGATTTTATTTTGTGTAGCGCTGTCAATATCCTTTTTTATTTTAAGGCGTATAATGGTGTCCATAGCTATCGCAGGTTACTTTATCTTCTTTAGGGCTTTTACTTCATCACGGATGCCAACGAGCAGTTCCCGTATGCTTTGCGGGGTTATTTCATCCGGTTCAAATTCCATGGTTGCGATGCTGCAGGCATACTCCCAGACTTCAAGTACATCAGAGGCCTTAACGGCATAAGGCTCATAAAAAGTATTGTCAGAGATGAGTATCAGGCTGTTTTTACCATTGCGGTTGAGTCTCTTGTAGACGATGCCTTCATTTTTTGTCAGCAATATGTACGTTTTCCCATCCAGGACATCCCCCAGCCGCTCCACATACCTTCCGATGATGAACGAGCCTTCTTTATGCGGAGGCATAGAGTCTCCTGCTACAGGGAACGCCCTGAATTTCCCGTGTTGAAGAAAGGGCAGCGAAATCTGCTGCAGCCCCTCTATGAATTCCGGGTCGCTGTAGCCTGTAAGATAACCGGCGCGCGCTTTATGCGGGATGATCTCAATAACGTTTTCTCCTTCCCTGTCGACCTTGATCGGCAGCAGGATGCGGTTGTCGTCCAGTTTCAGGAGGCCTTCGATATCAATTTTACGGATATCTGCCGTGAGCAGCAGGTCAATGCTTATATGGTAATAATGGGAGATTTTGACCAGTGTCTCATAGGGCGCCTGATTGGTGCCGGACTCATATTTTGCAAGCCTGTCACGCGAAATGGAGAGGCTTTCCGCCACGATTTCCTGCGAGAAGCCTTTTTTAACCCTTAGGTGCCTGATGTTGTCAGAGAATAAAGACATATGCGTTTTGTGATTATTTATCACGGCAAATATAGACTATTTTGTGATTATCTGTCCTAATTTTGTACAGTACAAATAGGAAGGATTATGGAACGCTCGATTGTACATATGGATCTGGACACTTTTTTCGTGTCCTGCGTGAGGCTGCAAAACACTGGCCTTGAAGGCATTCCTTTGATTGTTGGCGGTGGTGACCGCGGTGTGGTAGCTTCCTGCTCGTATGAGGCGCGCCGGTTTGGGGTGCGCTCGGCAATGCCGATAAAGATGGCACTCCGGCTGTGCCCTGAAGCCCGAATCGTTAAGGGTGATATGGAATTGTTCTCCCGATATTCCAATACGGTCTCGCAAATTATAGAAGAGAATGCACCTGTAATGGAAAAGGCTTCCATCGATGAATTCTACCTCGATATTACAGGAATGGACAAATTTCATGGCTCCTACAAGTGGACCCGTGAGCTGGTGGCTAAAGTTACCCATGAAACCGGGCTGCCCCTAAGCTTTGCGCTTTCGGTAAACAAGACCGTCTCTAAGATCGCTACAGGGGAAGGCAAGCCCAAAGGCAACCTTGAAATACTCCAGCCTCAGGTGCAGCAGTTCCTGAACCCGCTTTCCATCCGGAAAATACCCATGGTGGGCGATGCGACGTTTAACCTGCTCTCGCGTATCGGAATCCGCAATATCCAGACCCTCGCCGAGATGCCGGCAAAAGTGCTCCAGGAAATGATCGGCCAGAACGGGATGGAATTATGGAAGAAGGCAAACGGTATCGATAACAATCCTGTGGAGCCCTACCGGGAGCGTAAATCCTTATCTACGGAAGATACTTTCCATCAGGATACAACGGACATTGTTTTCCTGCGCTCCGTACTTTCCGGGATGGTGGAGAAGTTAGCGTATCAGCTGCGCAGCGAAGGCTGGCTGACTTCCAATGTGACCGTTAAGATCCGATACTCCAACTTTGACACCGAGACGCGTCAGGTTACCCTTGCCTATACCTCGGCAGACCATACGCTGACAAGTGCGGTGCTGGAAGTTTTCGAAAAGCTCTACCAGCGCCGTATGAGCCTGCGCCTTGTCGGGATGCGCTTCAGCAAACTGGTGCGGGGCTCCTACCAGATCAACCTTTTTGAAGACACACAGGAGATGATGTCGCTCTATCAGGCCATGGACAGGATAAAGAACCGTTTCGGGCCGGGTGCGGTCATGCGCTGCAGCGGCGCTTTCATTAAGCCTAAAGCGATTTGATATGTACCTAAACTGCCACTCTTTTCACAGCCTCAGGTACGGCACAATACCCGTTGCCGACCTTGTTTCCCTGGGCAAAGTTTGCGGGGCTGCGGCTATGGCGCTGACCGACATCAATACGGTGACAGGCATCTATGAGTTTTACAAGCTCTGTAATGAGGCTGGCATTAAGCCTGTTGTAGGGATGGAAATGCGTGAGGACAACAGGCTGCTATATATCGCATTGGCTAAGAATCGGGAAGGTTTGGGAGAGATCAACCGACACAGGACCAAATACAATCTGGATGGCATTCCCATGCCGGCTATAGCGCCGGACTTTGCGGATGTGGCCGTTATTTATCCACTTCATAATGTGCCGGTTTCACTTCGGGAATATGAATACATTGGTGTGCGGCCTGAAGAGCTTTCGCTTTTGATACGCCCACAGTGGAAATCAAAGCTTTACAAAATGGTCGTACTGCAGCCCGTTACCTTTAGGGGCAAGCAGGAATACAACCTTCACCGCATACTGAGGGCTATTGACCTGAACACCCTGGGCAGCAAACTCACTGCTGATGATTACTGCACTACAGGTGAGGAAATGGCTCCTATGGAAACACTGATAGCGGAATACAGCCAGTACTCACAGGTACTGCGCAATACTTATACCCTTATCGATGCGTGTAATTTTGAGTACCAGTTTGGCGTACCCAGGAATAAGAAGAATTACACCTCGGGCAGGGATACCGACCTGGAGCTGCTGACCAGCCTTGCCCATCAGGGGCTTCTCCGAAGGTATGGCCCTGATAATCCCGCGGCAAAGCAGCGCGTGGAAAAAGAACTGAAGGTCATCCATCAATTGGAATTCAGCGGCTACTTCCTCATCACCTGGGATATCATCCGCTACAGCAACTCCATGGGTTTCCTGCATATCGGGCGGGGCAGCGGGGCAAACAGCATCATAGCCTATTGCCTGGGTATAACGGACATCTGCCCCTTGGAGCTTGATTTGTATTTTGAACGCTTTTTGAACCTCAACCGCAAAAGCCCCCCGGATTTTGATATTGACTGGTCATGGAAAGAGCGCGACATCATACTGGAGTACATCTTTACACGATACGGCAGGGATCATGTCGCCTTTTGCGGCACCAATGTAGAGTTCAAGTACAAATCGATATTCCGTGAGGTGGGCAAAGTCTTCGGCCTGCCGAAAGAAGAGCTCGATGCACTCTCCGGAACCCCAATGGACAGGCATGATAAAAATGATGTGGTTAAGATGGTGCACCGTTATGGCATGATGATGGAAAAATACCCGAACCAGCGATCCATGCACTCCTGCGGCATACTCATTTCAGAAGAACCTATCACCGACTTCACTGCTTTGGAGATGCCCCCGAAAGGGTTTCCTATCGTACAGTTCGATATGCATGTGGCAGAAGAGGTCGGCTTCGATAAATTCGACATCCTTTCCCAAAGAGGTATTGGGCACATTGACGATTCGGTAAAACTGATAAAGAAAAACAGGGGGATTGATGTCAACATCAGGGATACTTCCTTATCCAAAGATGAGGCAGCATGCAATGAATATCTGGGGCAAGGCAGGACCATCGGGTGCTTTTACATCGAGAGCCCGGCTATGCGGGGCTTGCTGCGGCGTTTGAAGTGCAACAACTATAAGACCCTTGTAGCGGCCTCCTCCATTATACGCCCTGGGGTAGCACAGAGCGGGATGATGAAGGAGTATATTTTCCGCCACAATTACCCTGACAAGTTTGAGTATTTTCATCCGGTGTTCGAGGAGCAGCTTGGGGAAACGTATGGCATCATGGTGTACCAGGAGGATGTGATCAAGATTGCCCTTCACTACGGAGGGCTTCCTGCTGCCGATGGTGATATCCTGCGCCGTGCTATGAGTGGCAAAGGAAGGTCTAAGGCAGCCCTTCAGAAAGTAAAGGATAATTTTTTCAGGTGCTGCGCCGAAAAAGGGCATCCGGAACAGCTGAGTACGGAGATTTACCGCCAGATCGAATCCTTTGCAGGGTACTCGTTTTGTAAGGCGCACTCGGCATCCTATGCCGTGGAAAGCTACCAGAGCCTCTACCTGAAGGTACATTACCCGATTGAGTTTATGGTAGCTGTCATCAATAACCAGGGGGGATTTTACCGTACTGAAGTATACGTGCATGAGGCCCG
Source organism: uncultured Flavobacteriaceae bacterium (assembly GCA_942492845.1). Taxonomy (GTDB): domain Bacteria; phylum Bacteroidota; class Bacteroidia; order Flavobacteriales; family Flavobacteriaceae; genus Flavobacterium. Next base: position 622,429 of record OW818646.1, read on the forward strand.
CATGTCAGGAGCTGCCATCCACAACCCGTGCGTAAATAACAGCATGGTTGAGACTACACTTTATGGCAAGGACGTGTACTTGGGATTTATGCACCTGCAAGGGCTGCAAGGCGATATAGCCCGACAGATTATTGAGGAGCGAGATGTTAATGGTGACTATGCTTCTTTAGAAGATTTTATCAACCGAATACCTATCGGCATTGAAGGCTTGCAGTTGTTGATTTATATAGGCGCCCTTAGATGTACGGGCAAAACAAAGAATGAACTGCTGGTGACTGCAAGGCGCATCATGATGAATTTTAGGCCCGAGAACCGCTATCCCCAATTGCTGCCGGAACCGGTCAGGGAATATAAACTCCCAGAATTAAAACGATCTCCTTTTGAGGATGCTTTTGATGAAATTGAACTGCTGGGATTCCCTGTATCGGTCACGCCTTTCAACCTGCTGAAAACATCGTACCGTGGTGATGTGATGGCACGAGATTTAGTGCAGCATCATAAGAAACAGGTGAAGATGCTCGCCTACCTTGTCTCACGCAAGCATGTGCCGACCAAGATGGGTGCCATGTACTTTGGGACATGGATTGATGCCAATGGTGAGTTCTTTGATACGGCTCATTTCACCGGCAGCTTAAAGGAGTATCCTTTTAAGGGTGGCGGATGCTACCTGCTCCTGGGCACGGTGGAAGTGGATTACCATTTCCCGACCATCACCATCTCAAAAATGGAAAAGATGCCTTTCATCCCTGACCCGCGCTACAGGGAAACTGATGTTGAAAGTTCCCGTACGCAGGAGAAGCTGCGCGAAGATGTCTCTATGACCCACCGGGCCCCGTATCCGCAGGAACAGGAAATTAACCTGCCAAGGTATAAGATGGCAACAATAGCTTCCAGTGAGCAACTATAAAAAGGCTAACATTATCTGCCCACGATTATCCTAAGCCCTTACCTACAAAGATTCTACTAGTGTTAAAAAATCTTGCAAATCCTGCTCTGTGCCAGAGAAAACACGGGTAGTATATAAGGTATCCAGTCCCAGCGCCACTATTTCAGCTTTACGTTTCTTGTCCGTAAAAAAAATATCGGATGAAATTAGCCCAATGCATATGCGCATAAGGTCAATGTGATCGCCTGTATTTTCCTGCTTATTTTTGATAGCCAGATACCCCCCTAGCGAGAATTTTATATTTAAGGTAGGAATTCTGCTAAAGCCATTTTTCTTCAGTTCTGCAAGCAGCATTTTAAAATGGGACTCCCTGAATTTGTGCTTAGTGGTCAGGATGTAGATCAATTGGTCTATCCAATAGGGAAAGCTGTGTTTACCATAATCGTCTGGCCGTATTCTCATCTGCCCCGCCCGTAGGTACTGTTCAAGAGTTTTTATAAAGTTTTGAACTTCCATGGCGGTGATAACCCCCATAAACTGCGATTCTAAGGCTTGCTTTATGTTTGTATTTAAGACTTTTCTAACCTCGTTTTGACCTGATAGTTTGTGGGTTATACTCTCATCAAAAATTTCATTCTTTAAATTGATATCAGCATAAATATCTTCAAATCTTTTAAACTGTTGCTTTTCAAGAAATGTGTTTAAAGTATGCTTATTACCCCTAATGAGTGAGGATATCAGTTGTGTGGTTAGAAATGGATCATCTTTAAAAAAATAATTTTCAGAAAGTGATAAGAAATAGTCATGATGTATAAGTGCACTTTCAAGACGTTTTTTAGCTGTTTCCATAAAGTGCTGCCCTGACATTGGACAGTAAAGTACCCCCTGGGCAAATCCTTTCTCTAATTGCATCTTTACTTTTTTCCAAGTATCTGTAGTCTCATCAACTATGTTGCTGATCACAAACTGGTCAAGGTAAATACAAACTCTGTTTTCCGTAGTAATTTTTCGCATATCCTGTAAATTTATACGCAGTTGAAATATCACTTCTACTATTGTAAACCTTCAATTATATATTTACCTTTTTTCAATGATCCATTTATCAAGAAAGGTATCTACATCTTTAATATAAGCTAAGGCCAGTGCTTTTGTCTTGGTATTACCCGGATGTCCCGAATCATTGCGTCTTCTACGCAAACTATCAATTGAGCTTATTCGCAAATTTGCCTGGTTAATAAAAATTTTGGTCAGCTTAATTCCCAATTTTGTGCGTTGTTTTGATGTTACATCCTGTAATGCTCTTCGCAACTTAACCTTGCCTGTAATTATGTGCTCGAGGGCTGCCTGCATAGTACCAATAGACCAATTTGCCCTCGCATCAACACGGGTAAAGAGTTGCAGGAGTTCATTCTCAATCGCCCTTCCATATTGAAGGATTACTGGGGAAAAATCATCCCCAGAAGTAATATTGTTTAAAAGATACTGGCCTGACACAAGGTATCTGACACTTAGTGCAGATAACTTGGAAGTGTCAAAACGTATCTTTATAAAATGTTCATAACGACTAAGGTCAATCTTATCGGTATAGGTATCGATCTTCTGTTGTAAGTCCGCAATTTTATCAGCATTATCTTCATTACTCTGTTTAAGGTCTTCAAATTCCTTTAAGAAATTATCACGCCGTATATTAATTAAACTGAATTCCAAATTAGTGCTCTCATCAAAAAAGCCGCCATCAAATTTAGTGTAATCAATACTTCCGTCTTCCTCGATGAACAAATTCTCAATCTGCTTCTTATCCGGGGTAACTCTATGCCGGTTTCGAAGATAAAACATTTTAACACTGTCAGCTTTTAACTCCTTTTTTGCCACTAAAGTTTGGAACCTTCTAATCAGATATTCACTGTGCGTTTCAATGACCAGCTGGATTTTAAATTCCGTACTGGCCTCTGCAAACATTTCTGCCAAAACAGACTGCCATTTTGGATGAAGGTTGGATTCAGGTTCTTCCACAAGTAAAATTTTTGAATCGTAATAATCTTTATAAGTCTCGCCATCTTCATCATATTCATGCTCTGTTCTCTTACTCTTTTCGGCTAAAACACTTATCTGGATTAAAATTAGCACCAACTGTTTAATGCCGTATCCAAAATCAACAAGCTCTCTCTTATGACCCTCAAAGGTGGTTATTGTAACAGTGATCAATTGGTACTTAGGGTTATAGTCGATAGCGATATCTTTACCGATCTCAAAATTAGTTAAGTACTTATTGATAAAATCCGTATTAACATACTCCAGGGAAACATACTCTTTTAAAAGATTTATAAAAGGGGAATTTATGTTTGCATTATAGATTCTTGAATTCTCCTCTTTGATGTTTGATATATAATTTATAGTTCCAATCCTCTGCGTCAAAGCCTTCCAGCTATCTTTAAAGCAGTTTTCCATAATGGAAGAACTGGTTCCATTATCTTCTTCTATATTCCAGATTAGCTTATTCCTGAAAATATTTAAAGTAAAGTAATAAAGAATATCCTCAATTTGGGGAGGAGGGAAGAAAACTTCTTCAGCATCAAAATCATACTCTCCTACAGCCTCCATACCGATGGCCTCTTTTCGGTCGCCAATCTTGTTATCAATAAAATCATCCCAAAAACCAGCATCTACCTCTTTAGCAAAAGAGTTTACCAGTATCGAAGGTATAAAAAGAACATCCTTAATACGCTCATCAATTTTATCCAACCCAACCCACTCCCTTCTTTTTTCGAGATACAGAAGGTAGAACTCTTTAAGGTCGATCAGATAACTTTTTAGTTTTTCAAGATTCATGGACCACTCCACATAACCTACTAGCGGGTTAAGCGGAGCGAAGAACCCAAACTGGCTGAAAGTGAAAATATCTTCTTTTGGGGGCGGGCTCTTTTCCTTCTTTTCTTTATGAGCCTTTAGTTTCTGCTCATAATTCTCTTTATGGGCCTGCTTTTCTTCTTCCGTTGCCTCCCTGTATGCAAAAGAAAACACTAAGCTTCCGTCCTTTTTATCAATAACATCCATTGCCCGTAAACTCGCTTTAAAGGTATTCTTCGAAGTAGGGATTGTATATTTTAATGAGATGTACAGATTATTCATGCCCAAAAATGTGAACGGAAGCGCAATTATAAGGTTCCTGTTTTGCTTATCAAACAGGACATTATCAAAATCTCCTAAAAGATGCTCCTGCTGGTTCAAGTCCAGGTATAAGGGAAACTGATTCTCCTTACTGCTGTTTTTAAGCAGCTGCAACGCTTTTATAATCGAACTCTTTCCGGAATTATTGGCACCGGTCAATATGTTGATTGAAGACAATTCACCTAAAAAGCCATATGTATGGTCAAAAATCCTGAAGTTTTTTAATCCGATAATAGCAATTGGTTTCATAATGTATAAGGTTAATAGCAACTTGATTAAGGGTTGAGTAAATGTAAGAATTGTAAGAATACCCATGCTGTTATTAATAAAAATATTAATGGATACCGGAATTGTCTAGCGATATAAATCAGCTTATATCACAAGTTGCATAATACAATTATAATGCATTTCCAATGCGAAAAGGGAGAAAAAGGCAAGCGAAGTTATCGCGCGGGTACAGGCTGCGCGCGCATAATGGCCGCAGGCCACCCTTCGGGACTTATAGCGCTCCGCTTGTACCCGCACACTTCAGGATGGCTTTCTTTTTTTCCCTTTTTTCTTTTGGAAAATGCTGTTTTGGCAGGGGTTGGAGAGGATGCAATAAGATTGTTTCATTAAAACTTTACATCATGGACATTACAGGAAGAGTGACAGCAGATGCGCAGGTGCGCAGTCTGTCAGAAGGCAAACAGGTGGTTAATTTCTCGGTGGCGGTCAACGACAGCTACAAGGCTAAGAACGGAGAGCGGGTTACGCAGACCGAATTTTTTGACTGTTCCTACTGGATAGGCACAGGCATAGCGCAGTACCTGACCAAAGGGACTATTGTGGAACTTTCAGGGCGGGTGAGCGCACGGGCATGGGTGGACGGCGAAGGCAATGCTAAGGCAGGGCTGAACTTCCACACCTCTAAAATTACCCTGCATGGTGGCGGGGCTACAGCAGACAAGCCAAAGGCTGCGCCTCCTGCAAAAGAAAAGCCCGAAGCAATGGAGGTTACAGGAGCGCAGGTAAACCCTGACGGGCAGCACGATGACCTTCCCTTTTAAATTAAGTTAAATTCTAAAAATTAAATATCATGGCACATAATCTGAATTTCAACGAGAACACAGGAAAATACTCTTTTTTCAGCGTAAAGGAAAAAGCATGGCACGCCCTTGGGCAAACCGTGCAGGACTACCCGACTTCACGTGAGGCGATAGCACACGCAGGGCTTGACTATGAAGTGGTAAAAGCGCCCCTCTTTGCTAAAGGCACAGAGCCTGCCATTGACTTTGCCGTACTTGACCAGTACGCCACTATGAGAACGGACACCAATGCCATTTTTGGCGTGGTAGGCAAGGATTACCAAATCGTGCAGAATGCCGATGCCTTCGCCTTCTTTGATGCTATCGTGGGCGGTGGGGACGGTATCTTATACGAGACCGCAGGGGCTATCGGGCAGGGGGAGCGCATTTTTATCACTGCCAAGCTGCCCGGATATATCCGTGTGGGCAATGGCGATGACGTTACCGAAAAGTATATTTTCCTGACTACCTCGCACGATGGCTCGGGAAGCATCACCGCAGCTTTTACCCCTATCCGCATCGTCTGCCAAAACACCCTTAACGCTGCCCTGCGTTCGGCTACCAATGTGGTGCGCATCAGGCACACCGCCAATGCAAAGCAGCGGTTAGAGGATGCCCACAAGGTAATGGGCTTGGCTGATACCCTGTCGGTACAGTTGGAGGGCATCTTTAACGACTGGGCTAAGGTGCGCATTGAGGATGCACAAGTAAAAAAACTGATACAGTTGGCACTTTGCCCCAATGCCGAGACTTTCAATTTACTAAAAAAGGGTGCGGACGAAGAACTTTCAAGCGTATTCAAAAATGCCTGTGATGCTGCATTCGGGTACGCAATGGCAAGCGATACGCAGCAGATGGAAACCACCAAAGGGACAGTTTTCGGGGCATACAATGCCGTAACGGGCTACTACCAAAACGTACGCAATTTCAAGAATGATGAGGACAAATTGAAATCCATCTACCTCGGGGGGACAGCGCAGGCACGGGCGCAGAAAGCCTTTGACCTCTGCACCGACTTCGCTAAAGGCGGGGCTGCTGCCCTGCTGATGAACTAAGATATAACCGCAGCCCCGCCTTGCGGGGCTGCATAAAAAAACAAGATTATGAAACCATTGCAAAACCTGAACAATGTGGAGAAAGGCAAGTTGCTTGCAGGACTTTTCCCTAGTGAGATGCAGGGCATACTGGACAGCCTGCAACAGGCGCACCAGTACATCGCCGATAATGAGGAAACCATCCGCAACGGATGGGACAGCACCTTCTTTCCGTTTGCCTTTTGGTACAAGGTGGCAGGAAATGTTGCGGAGGCAATCCGCAGGAACGGCAAGAGCCTGACCAAGAGCAGCAGCCTGTTCGCCGACCAGCTTTTTGACGGGTACAATGCCCTGTTCACTATCGACTGCATCATAAAGCAGGCGAGCCTTAGCGAGAACATCAAGTACAGGCAGGCGGTCGCCCTGCTGTTTGAATAACTTAAATGATAAGCCATGAGCATACTGCACGATACCACAAAACCCGCAGCCCTTGTGCTGCTTGCCCAAGCCCTGTCTCTCTTTGAGGGGCTTGCACGGCTGCATATGGGCAAAGAAGATGCCTTTGAGGCAAGGAAAGCAGAGAACCTCATAAGAGGCATATTAGAATGTAATGATTACCCGATGGGGAACTAACTTAAAACTATTGTTATGGCAATTACAAATTTTTTCAGCCAGGTCGCTGCCCTTGACTTTAAGGGCTGCCTGAACCTTACCCTGCACAGGGATGGCGAGAGCCTGACCGTTTCGGTGCTGTTGCAGAACGATGCCTGCGGGGACAGCGCAAAGAGCCACATACCCCCACTACTGCTGAAAGGCACAGCGCAGGAACTTGGGGAGGGATTTTTCCCTGCCATTGCAGCCCCTGTACAGGCGACCTCACAGCTGCTGACCAATATGGAGCAGTTCCTCAAAGGACAGGAGGAAGCGAAGAAGAACTCCGCTATGGAGAAGAAGAAAGCCGAGAAGGCTGATAAGCCTGCCACAGAGGTAAGCCCCAAGGAAAAGAAATTCCTTGAGGCGATGAAGCAGGTGGATGCCCTCGAGGCAGAAGGCAGATGTAAGGAGGCATGGTGCAAAGTGCCGCAGCCTTCCGAATATCCCGATAAGGCGGAACAGCTGCGCAAGCGCAGGGAAAGCCTTAAAGCGCAGTTTGCCCCTGACCTTTTCGGGGCAGCGCAGCCCAACGAAACCCAAGAGGAAGAATACGAAGAACCTAATACCGAAGATTATGCTTACAGCCACACAGATGCCGAGGATATTCCTGATGAAGGAGAAGGGGAATGACATTACCCTGACTGACCCTGATGCAAAATGGAGCATTGATGCCGTGCTGCAATTTTATGCCAACACCTATCCCATCCTTACGACCGCCAAAATAAGCGGTCCTGTCATCGATGAGGACAAGGTACAGTATCGCTTTGAGAGCATAATGGGTACGAAGGGATAACGTAAAATGTAAAATCATGGATTATGCAACGAAAAATAAGCGGGCAATTTCGGCTGCCCAAAACCGAAAGGCAGAAGCTGCTGCACCAAAGCGCAGGGCAGTTCCTGCTGCAATTAAGCAGGAGGAGGGATGCCGCCGAATTGCAGCGGGACAGGATGCAGTCTGCCCCGCAGGGGCTGCTACCTATGGTTTTCTAAAGGTGCGCTTCCTGCCGCATATTGTGGGGCAGCCAGTTACGGCAGCACCCGCCGATGAGGAAGATTTCTACTGTTCCCTTGCCCTGCTCTGCGACCATTACGGCTTGCCCCCGATGGAAACCCGCTACCTCGGCTTTCCCTACAGTAAGGCGGTAGCCCTATGGGAGGTCAAAAGAATGCTAAGGGCAAGGCAGGAGCATATAGAGATAGTACAGGGCGGGAATGCTAAAAGCAGCCTTGTACTACAAGCCGAAGAAACCTGTAACACAGGCAATACGCTGTATTACATCCCGGTCGTGCCATTATACTATATGCTGCAAGACCGCAGGGCTAAGAGGGCGGCACAGCTGCTGCTCTGCACCTGTGCCTATCTGTACCATGCCGTAGGCATACCGTACTACACCGATAACAGCAGCTACCTCTGTTGGCAGTACGACATGATACGGGAATGGGTTGAGGACGACCCCGAAGGATGGGAGCAGGACGATTACAACTCCAACCGCTCGCAGCTGAACACCGCCGAACATATCGGCAATGTGATGCAGCGCAGGCTGTGGAACCCCTGCCACCTGAACCGCTTTGGGGAGTTGGTGGAGCAGTTTAAACCCCTTGACAGCTTTGGGTGCAACTGCCTGTCGGTTGCAGAAAAAGCGTTAGGGCTTTGGCGGGATCACCCGCAGGGGCATGTGTACCGCCACGCCGATACCGCAGTACTGGATGAGGGCGACGATGATAGTTACGAAGGCGACTGCATCACGATGGATAAGTACATCGGCTTTTGCGCAGCAACCAACGGATGGCTCTACCGCACCATTGCCGAGTGCGTGAACAGCGAGTTCAACGAATGCCGTGATATACAGCAGCCCATGCTGACCCGCACCTTTGATGGTAGGGCGCAGGAGACCGACAGCCTTGATTTTGATTGCAGGCTCTTTGCGCTTATAGATGACTTATGCTACTTACTAAATACTGATGATGATGAAAAACCCTGATAACACCCCGCCCCTCTACCATCCTGCCGCTGCCATCGTGGTGTTCAGGGCTGAGGGCAATGACAATGACCTTTACCTTGAGCATTATGATATGGATGAAAACGGCTGTCCCTTGAATCCGAGGCCTCTAAGCATAAAAGAAGCGCAGGGGCTGGCAAAGGCACTTGACACGAGAAAAGCGGCCGCTAAAGCCTTCCTAAAGCCTAAGGGGCTGCTCCCTTCAAGTGTGCTGCACCTCAATCCTGCCGAGAATGGCAGCGTGGTGTGGTATACCAAGCCACAGACCCGAAAGCTGTACTTTTCTGAAAGCCTCGGGCTTACCTCCTGCGAACTTCCCCTCCCTGCCCTTGTATGGGTGGCAGATAAAGGCAGGCTGTCGGTATTTGCACTTACGGGAAAAGGCAAGCCGCGCCTTACTACGCCATTGTATAACGCACCGTTCTTTAACCTGTACCACAACGGCAATGTCTGCATGGGTTCGGTGGATGTGCGCATCAGCCAGTCCGCATCCCTTGAAGAATTTACGGCGGCTTGGGAGGGCTATTTCTTCGGGAGTTATTTCAGCCATTTCATTGGCGGTCATACTCCTGTAAAGGGCAACCTCATAAGCTTATACCAATCCCTTGCAGGTACAGGCAGCACCTTTCCTGTTGCCGAACTTGTCCCTAATGCCAAGCAACTAAAACATTTATTGCGATGAAACCAAAAGCCCATTTTATAGTCCCTGAACTGTTGAACCCGACCAATCCCATAGAAGTCTGCCTAATCGGGGCAGGCGGTACAGGCTCGCAGGTGCTGACCGCACTCGCAAGGATGAGCCACAGCCTTCAAGCCCTCGGGCACGCAGGGTTTCAGATAACCCTTTGGGATGAGGATGTGATAACCGAAGCCAACAGGGGACGGCAGCTTTTTGCCGAATGTGAAGTGGGGCTGACCAAAGCTGCTGCCCTCATTACACGCTGCAATCGCTTTTTCGGTACAGGGTGGAAAGCCGTGAATAAGAAGTTTGATGGTAAGGCAGCGCACTCAAAGGCAGCAATTTATATATCCTGCGTGGACACCGTAGCAGCCCGATTTGATATTGCGAATTTTTTGCAGGATGCGGGTAGCAGCAGGCATTATTCCAATGCCCCGAGGTACTGGATGGACTTCGGGAACGGAAAAGTTACAGGTCAGGTCGTCCTTTCCACTATAGGAAAAGTGAAACAGCCTAAGTCCGAACTCTATCAGACAGAGGAAAGCCTGCCATTCGTTACGGATGAATTTGGGGAACTGCTGCGCCAGTCGGAAACCGATAGTGACGCCCCAAGCTGCTCGCTTGCCGAAGCATTGGAGAAACAGGATTTGTTTATCAATTCGGCATTGGCGCAGATGGGCTGCGCAATGCTTTGGCAACTATTCCGAAACGGCATGACAATCCAAAGGGGGCTGTTTTTGAACATCGCCGACTTCAGGACAGTACCGCTACCTGTCTGAGGCGCGCGCCGCACGGAAACCTTCCCGGGGTTTCCGTGCGGCGCAAGACTGCTGGTATACATTTATCGAATGCTATGCCTTCAAATGCAAAAAGGCGGCATCAAATGCCGCCTCCGCAATGATGTGATGCTCCCATGCTCACAGCACTGCTGGTATCAATTGACAAAACTTAAATCTGGACAGTAACTTTACCTGTTGCAGTTACCGCACCGTCATCGATATGGTGGGAGAATTGGGAACTTAAGAGGATACAGGCATCCTTGCAACTTCTCAATTCACCGGTTTTATTCATCATCGAATAGGCAATAGGTCTGCGGCTTACCAGTGCCACAGCAAGGCTCCATCCCAAAATGTGTACAAAAATCTCGTTTAAATTCCGAAGAAATTCAAGCTGATGCACCGGCACTTCAAAGTGCGCCGCAATATAGGCTCGAGGGTCTTCTGCCAGTAAAACAGCTTCGCTCCGAAGATTATCGTTACTGGATTTGTAAAGTTGGGCAGTAAATGCCTCAACCCCTGTCGGTGTTAATGAAAATTTCGCCATCGCATAAGCATTTGAGGTAGCAAATTTATTGATTACTGGAACACGAGAAGTTTCAAAAAACATTCATTAAATTTCAAAAAACAGGCAATTGCTTTTATTGCCTAAAAGAAATTAGCGAAAATATGTGATTGAAGAAATTCTCTCAGCGACGATGCTGCAGAAGTTTATGTTAATGGCTAAATTAGTGGCATGATTTGCCAACTCTGCCTACAACCAAAAGTATTACTTAAAAGATCACATATCATTCCTAATTTTATGTACAAAAATCTGTTTCGGGGTGAACACCGATTGGTAAATACTAATTTAAATGATTTTTCCGACAGGTCATACATCCAGACAGGCTTCAAAGATTCAGGAATTTTATGTTCCAAATGTGACAATGAGCTTCTCAGCAAATTGGAACGCTACGCCAGCAATACCATTTTTGGAAATAACAGCAAGACTCAAAAGCATCCGGGAGATGCTATACATCTACCATACACAAGGTACAGTAATCTCGACTATACTGTAGTAAAACTGTTCTTCCTTTCGTTACTTTGGAAATCCCACATCTCCAAAAACAGCTTTTTTAAAGAAATAAATCTTGGCCCTAAATATGCCGAAAAGATTCGAAAGATGCTTTTGGAAAATGATGCCGGAAATGAAGATGAATTTGAAGTGCTCATAATACAGGTTTGTACAGATGGAACTAGGCCTTCCCAATCACTGATTGAGCCCCGAAAGCTAAGGCAAAATGGCAATACCTCTTATGTTTTCCTCATGGACGAATTAATGTATCATTTTAATGTTTCACCATATAATAAGGAAGATATGTACAAAAAAGGATTAATTAAGAGGGATGGGATTCTGGACATACCAATATTGACCGGCACTATTGCCCGTGAGTATTTTGACAGTTTCCTGGGAAAAAAAATTCTAATGAAAGGTAATGTCCAGAGATAGAACAATAAGCATTTATACAGTAAACCACAATCGCCTATGATAATTAAACATATTGATACCCTTTTTCACGGCACAGTAAAGATTAGTCATCTTGTATCAATCATTCAAAATGGGTTTTATCCCTCATACGCAAATGAGCCTTTTGCCAGCAGGAACACGAAGATATTAATGGTAAGCTTTAGCAATATTCCACTTATAGAAGCAAGAAACCAGGTAAACTACGGAGATTATTTTATCGGTCTCAAAAGGGACTGGGGCATTAGTAATAAACTTCACCCAGTAGCATATTCCTATCAAGACAGCAAGTATGAGCAGGATGTAAACTATCTGCAGCTTGAATCAGCAATTGGACAGACCCTGCACTTATTAAGGTCTTTTCACGATAAAGGAATCAAAATGGATTTTGGCGGTGAAGCGCTGCAACTGGTTGCTGAACTGTCAAGGCAGGACTTAAGTGAAGAAACATCGGTTACGCTCAACAAGATGTTTGAGAAAATATATGTGAAAATCAATGACATGCAGCTATATCTCAAGCACTATAAGGTCACAGATAAAAAAGGGCTGAGCCGATATGCCTACAATGACCGTGAATGGCGCTATATACCATACGATATCGAAGTACGAAGATTGCTATTTGAAACGGATGCTTCCGGAAAGGACATTAACCCTGAATACACGAAGTATGACCAAATGAAAAAGCCACACTTCAAAAGTAATCCACTCATCTTTGGCATTGATGATATCACTTACATAATTGTAAAAAAGAAGGAAGAAATAAAAAGGATATTCAAAGTCCTAGAACAGAAATACGGAAGTAAAAGAGTCTATGAAAACATCACGAACGGCAATCTCACAGTCCTTTCCATGGATAAAATATGGAGCGATCTTTAAAAGTGCATAGTGCTTGTGATTAGGTTTTTCATTTGAAGGTTTAGTAAACAGTTTGAAAACAATATCTGAATAACATTCTATAGGAATTCACAATAAAGACAATAAAGATGGAGTGGAAACTTGCCTACATGAGTTGGGATTACAGTGTTCGTATCTTTTATCCATGGAATATAATGGAAGATCAATCTTAAGGAATAAAGGAATAATTCAGTAGGGCTCTACGTGCATCCAAAGTCTATGACTTCATCTGCTATCGAATTGTCGCCTCAATAAGCGACAATTATAAAAAGTAAATTCTCGCACCGGTGGTGCGAGAATTTATAAGAGTCTTTTTAAATACTTTCCGGTTCAATTAGTAAATCTGTATTAGTATATCAGCAGATATATTCAGCCGTTCTTTCAAAGCACGTATCATGGCAAGGCTAAGTTTTCTTTTCCCCGACAGAATTTCTGACTTACGGGATCGTGCACCTAATATTTCTGACAGTTCAGCGTCAGAAATATTCAGTTGCTCCATTCTGTACTTTATCGCTTCGACGGGCGAAGGCTCAGGAACAGGGTAATGCTCGTCCTCATATTTTTTAACCAACATCGAAAGAATTTCCAGTTCGTCAGATTCTTCGGTATCAGCTTGCAGGTCCAGTTGCATCAGCTCATAGATACGGGCAAGAGTATCTTCATATTGCGAATCATTTTTTATCAGTCTTAACATAACTAATTTCTTTTGCGTTAATCCTATCGTACTCTGTATGGGTGCCTAACCAGACTATAAAAACTATCTTCAGGCGATACTCAATATCAACAATCAAACGGTAAGTATTACCGTGTATATTAAAAACAATCCGTTTGCCTGTCAGGACTGAAGCATTACCGAACTGACTCTTTAAGTCATTCGGGCTGTCCCATTCCGCAGCAGTAACATCCTTGTACCAGTATTGCAGCGGTCTCTCCGAATCAGGAAACTGCTCCCAATATTCTTTTAATGTCCTTACAGCAATTATTCTCATTGCAAATATATTAAATTGTTACCAATTTGGTTACAAGAGGTTTTGAAATTTATTTTTAGGGTATTATAATTGTGTCATCAGTGTCGACACAATTATAAATCATTGATTAAAAACAACTTATAATTGTTGCCACAGTGCGGCAACAATTGGCTTAGCTTATCCATAGTAATTAGACTAATTGCTTTTTTAACTCCATGATCTCATTTTCAAGCCGTGTGATAATGTCTAATGAAACGTCTACAGGTATAGGTTCCTTCCCCTTGAATTTATCCCGTAAAACCCTCATTTCTTTTCCTATTGCCTGTTGTTCCGTGAGCGCATACTCTTCGGTCTGTTTTACTGAGCTATGCCCGAGCATTTCCTTTACTACATGAATTGGGACATTATTATTTAGCGTAACCGTACTACCGAAAGTGCGTCGGGCCTTGTGGGTGTTTAGTGTGCTTTCGATACCGCACAAATCCGCAATCTCTTTTAGATAGCCATTCATTCGTTGGTTAGAAATTACTGGCAGGACTGTATTGCGCATTAAGCACTGGGGATGGTCTTTATAGCGTTCAATTATCCTAAGCGCCGGAGGCAGCAAAGGGACATTAAATGAACTTCCGGTTTTTTGACGCTCACTAATGATCCATAGTTCATCATCATCTCCAACCTTAATATCAGAATTCTTTAGATTGTAAACATCAATATATGCCAAGCCTGTATAGCACTGGAATACAAATACGTCCCTGACTACAGCCAGCCTTTCTACAGTTAGAGGGCGTGTTTCCAGCAAAAGCAGTTCCTGCCTGGTTAATGGCCTTTTGATAATCTTTTCTTTCTTGCCCTTAAATCTTTTGAAAGGATCAACTGTTATGATTTCTTTATCTATTGCCCTGAGAACAATTTTCTTAAAGTTAGAAATGTATTTGAGCGTTGTATTGTTACTGATGTTTTTTACGGTCTTGAGATAGAATTCAAAGTCTTTAATAAATTCATAGTTAAGTTCCCGGAATTCAAGGTCCTCAATTCGATACTTAAACTTTAAAAATTCCTGCACATGAGCCTTGGCTGTTTCGTATCGGATATAGGTAACTTTGGAATACTCTCTCGGCACCAATGCGAAAATTTCGCTGTTATGCAGCTTGAATTCTTCCATAACTTTAGCCTTCGAGACCGTTTTGCCTAAGATGTAGTCTATCACCATCTGGGCTGTAATTGTTCTTCCTTCCACCGCCAATGTAGTCCTGTAACTATTGATTTTTCCCTCCAGGGTATCTAGGAAATAATTTATTGCTTTGGAATCTTCTTTATAGCCAGTAGCCCTTTCAGCCTTTTGATTCCATCGGGACATATCCCACTTGCGCTTTGTGGAGGTTTCTTTTGGGGTTCCATCTACAGTAACCCTCAGGTAAATTAACCTTGCATTTTCTTTGTTCCTCGGTGTCTTCAGAAAGAAACTTAAACCGAAATTTTGCTCTAACATAATTCAACAATTTTAAATTAATAAATGTAGAATTATAGCGTCTAAAAATCAAGTCGTTAAGCAGGTTAACATGTTTACATACAATTAGTTATCCCTGATTCTGTGGCACATTTTAAAAATTCCCTCATGTGCCACAAATGTGCCATAGAAGTTTTGTGCGCTTTTGAAAACTTTACAGGTGGCCCAAAAACAAAAAAAACCTGCAAAACGTTGGTTTTGCAGGTTTTACGATACTTTTTGAAAGATTTGCCTTGTTTTGAAAAGCCTTAAAATTCATAAAAGTGGAGAAGATGGGAGTCGAACCCACGACCTCTTGCATGCCATGCAAGCGCTCTAGCCAGCTGAGCTACATCCCCATTATTTCAGCGGCAAATATAGTGCATTTAAATTCCAATCTCCAAATAACATTTCCAAAACTTTAAAAAACCACCATCGCCCTTATATTTCTGTATATTTTTTAACTTTACTCAAAAATTTATCCCATGACAACCGACAGGCCTCAAGGCTCACTATATACATCAATACAAAATAAAATCGCAACCATAGAGTTCGGCCACCCGGCGAGTAATTCTTTTCCCGGTCAACTTCTCCAACGCCTTACTGACGAACTGAACGCCCTGAGCAGCAACCATGATGTTAACATCATTATACTAAAAAGCGAAGGCGAAAAAGCTTTTTGTGCCGGAGCATCTTTTGATGAGCTACTGGCGGTAGATAATTTGGAACAGGGTGCCGTATTCTTTTCAGGGTTTGCCAATGTCATCAATGCCATGCGTAAATGCTCTAAGCTTATCATAGGCCGCATACAGGGCAAGGCAGTGGGCGGAGGTGTCGGGTTGGCTTCTGCGTGCGATTATGCATTCGCTGTTGAGGAAAGCGCCATAAAACTGTCCGAATTCACGATAGGTATCGGCCCGTTCGTTATCGCGCCCGCTGTAGAGCGTAAAATGGGAAAAGCTGCACTAGCCGAGCTGACCCTGGTAGCAGACGAATGGAAAAATGCCTACTGGGCAAAAGAAAAAGGGCTTTATGCCAAAGTATTCGAAACCATTACCGAACTGGATAAGGAAATAGATATCCTTACCTCAAAGCTGGCTTCCTACAATCCTGAAGCGCTTATCGCAATGAAAAAGGTTCTATGGGCAGGCACAGAGCATTGGGACACTCTACTTACCGACAATGCAAAGATATCCGGAAGATTGGTGCTGTCTGATTTTACAAAAGAAGCGTTGGGTAAGTTTAAGAATAAGTAATCATCCGCGTGTCTTTAACCAACCCGTAATGCTCATGCGTTGCCTTTTCACGGGCTTTACTTCATGTTCCAAAACCTGGCTTTCAAACACCACTATCCGTCCCTGCACCGGGAAAATATCGAAAGTTTTTTCACCTCCGTTATCATCAGAATAAATGGTTAGCTCTCCGCCATATTCCGGCTGCCAGTCCTCATCGTTAAGGTAGCACACTATCGAAAGCTTCCTGCGGCTGTCGTTTTGGAAGGTATCCAAATGACGCTTGTAAAAAGTCCCTTCCGGGTACACTGCATAGTGGAATTCCTTTTCGTTGATGCCCATGTAGCAAGTACGGTTCAGGTAATTGGCAAAATCTGTCAGTTTTGCAAAGAACTTCATTTCGGCTGGGTCGGCGCTACTTTCGTCAAGCCACAGAATGAAGTCACCACGAATGGCTCCTATGACCTGTTCGTTCGCCTGATTCCCGATTGCCGACTTCTTAAACCGGTCCTCCTCATACTTTGCGAGCAGCGTTTTGCGCAGCGCCAGCACTTCTTCTTTGGTGAAAAAGCTATCCACAACAGCATATTTCTGACCCAACAGTCCGTCGATTACCTGTTCGTACAGCGGGTTCGGTTGCAATTCGTCCATCCAAGTGGTTTTAGGCAGTAAAGATACCGTGAAAACCCATAGTCTGCAATATGGATATTATTTAGTAAATTTGCCGCTTATTATTACAGCAATGAGCAGGATAAGGATCACCAAGCAGTTCACTTTCGAAACCGGCCATGCCCTTTACGGCTATGATGGCAAATGCAAAAACGTGCACGGCCACAGCTACAAGCTTTCGGTTACGGTGATCGGTACGCCTATTACTGACGCTAACAATGTGAAATTTGGTATGGTGATCGATTTCGGCGACCTCAAAAAAATCGTAAAAGAAGAAATCGTAGATATTTTCGACCATGCTACTGTATTTAACCAAAACACACCTCACATAGAACTGGCCAACGAACTAAAGAATCGGGACCACGACGTAATCCTTGTAGACTACCAGCCTACCAGCGAAAACATGGTCATCGATTTTGCAGATAAGATTAAAAAACGCCTCCCCGCAACGGTTACCCTCCATTCACTGAGGCTACAGGAAACCGAGACTTCCTACGCCGAATGGTACCAGGCCGATAACGAATAGCTCTAATTTGGGCGTGTCCCTTCCCTTCCAAAGGCCACCCCGGGCCGCGCTGTCCGCTGTATCCCCGCAGAAAAAGCGGGGGATGCCGCTTTCATCGCTCACGCAGAGTATAGTAAATTTGAACCATAAAAGATTACGGTAATTTGTTACATTTGTTACTAAGAATAACAATATGAAACATACCGTACTGGCCATGGCCCTGGCCTTCGGCTTTACCATGAACGCACAGATTCCAAAAACACCCAAAACACCTGCAGCCCCACAGCCAGTAATAAAATACCCCACAACCAAGAAAGGCAAAACAACCGATAAATATTTTGGCTCAGTGGTAGTAGATCCGTACCGCTGGCTGGAAGACGATCGATCGGCTGAAACCGCCAAATGGGTGACAGAACAGAATAAAGTTACGTTTGACTATCTTTCAAAGATACCTTTCCGCGATGCCATAAAGACGCGCATGGAAAAGCTGTGGAATTACGAGAGGATATCGGCACCTTTCCGTGAAGGTGATTTTTACTATTATTATAAAAACGACGGCTTGCAAAACCAGTCGGTACTATATCGTAAAGACAAGGATGGCAATGAGGAAGTATTTCTTGACCCCAACACGTTTTCTAAAGACGGCACGACGTCCCTTTCACAGATACAATTCAACAGGGCCGGCGACCTGGCTGCCTACATGATATCCGAAGGCGGTAGTGACTGGGGCAAGATCATAGTAATGGATGCCATTACAAAAAAGCTTTCCGGCGAAAGCATTGAGAATGTAAAGTTCAGCGGAATTGCCTGGAATGGCAGTGAGGGCTTTTATTACTCCACTTATGAAAAGCCTGAGGGCAGTCTACTCTCTGCAAAAACCGACACGCACAAATTGTACTATCACAAGCTGGGCACATCCCAAAAAGAGGATAAAGTTGTTTTTGGTGAAGGCCAGAAAAGAAGGTATGTAGGCGGCTATGTTACCGAAGACGGACGCTATCTTATCATTACTGCTGCCAATTCCACATCGGGTAAGGAGCTATTCCTTCTTGATATTAAAAACCAGGAGGCAGGCATAACTACCCTTGTGGGAACTATGGACACCGACAGCCGGGTGATGGATCACAGGGATGGCAAACTGTATATTTATACCAACTACGGCGCGCCAAACGGCAGGGTTGTTGTTGCCGATGCAGCAAAACCCGAACAATCCAATTGGAAAGACCTAATCCCCCAAACAGACAATGCGCTGTCGCCATCGGTAGGGGGTGGTTATATTTTTGCTATATACATGAAGGATGCCGTTTCCGTAGCAAAGCAATTTACTTACGGAGGTGAAGAAATACGTGATATTGCACTGCCGGGACTCGGCTCTGTAGCGGGGTTTGGAGGCGAAAGAGATGAAGAAACGTTGTACTATTCGTTTACGAATTACATAACTCCCGGGACTGTTTACTCTTTTGATGTTAACACTGGGAAATCGGCAGTGTACCAAAAACCAAATGTGAAATTCAATAGTGATGGCTATGTATCGGAGCAGGTTTTTTATAATTCAAAGGACGGTACTAAAGTCCCCATGATCATTACACATAAAAAAGGGCTTAAAATGACCGGTAAAAACCCGACGATATTGTATGGCTACGGAGGATTCAACATTAGCGTTACGCCTGCCTTTAGTGTGGCCAACCTGGTGTGGATGGAAAATGGCGGTATTTATGCTGTTGCAAATTTGCGAGGCGGCGGGGAATATGGACGAAAATGGCATGATTCCGGCACAAAAATGGAAAAGCAAAATGTATTTGACGATTTTATTGCCGCTGCGGAGTACCTTATCAAAAGTGAGTATACCTCACCGGAATTTTTGGCTATAAGGGGTGGGTCTAACGGCGGCCTTCTTGTAGGGGCTGCAATGACACAACGCCCGGAGTTATTTAAGGTTGCCCTTCCGGCAGTGGGCGTGCTGGATATGCTGCGCTATCACACCTTTACTTCGGGTGCGGGATGGGCTTATGACTACGGTACTTCTGCGGACAGTCCCGAAATGTTTAAATACCTCAACGGCTATTCTCCATTGCACAATATAAAGGCGGGAGTAAAATATCCTGCTACACTGGTAACTACCGGCGATCATGACGACAGGGTCGTACCGGCGCACAGTTTTAAGTTTGCTGCCGCGTTACAGGCCGCTACAGGTGCCGAATCGGCCCCGGCACTCATCCGAATTGATGTAAATGCCGGCCATGGAGCAGGAAAATCGGTGGCGCAAACCATTGCCGAGCTGGCCGACATACAGGCATTTACGCTGTATAACATGGGCAGGGCACCACGCCAAAAAGAGGATAATGGAGCAGTAGAGAAGCTGCGTCCCGCAAGTGCACGTGATAAAAAAAGGGAATAATTACAGCAGGTAGCCCAGCTGTATCGAGCCGTAGTAAAAACCGGTGATCACATTATTGGAAAGCTCCTTACCCCTGTAATGTAAACTATAGGAAAAGTTCCAATTGTCGCGGCGGTATTTTATACCTGCATCGGCATTAAAGCGAAACGGGATAAGCGGGAATGTGACGGGACTGTCATCATTAAAAGGGCTTCCTTCAACGGTCGCGTCATAATTCATGTACTGCACATTGGGATTAATGTACAGGAACAGGTCGCGCTTGTTTTTATACTCACTGTCCCGGCTGAGCGTTGCCCCGTGCAGTGCTGATTCATACATGGGCACTAATAGCCCGCGAAGGCTTATGCGCGCCATCGGGCCAACCGACACACTTCTCCATACCGTGCCTGCATTGATCTCGCCCTGAAGGTGGAAATCGACCTTTTTTTTAAATGTTTCCCTGAATATCTTTTGGGAATATACGGCCTGCAATTGGGCGACAGGTATAGTAGTTATCTGGTACTGCCACCCCTTTACGGTAGGGTAACCGAATAACTTGTGCAACCCCTCCTGGAACTGCTCGGCATACGATTCCGGCCCAACGACCCCTGCCTGAAAATTCACTTTTAGTACGGTTTCACTTGTATAGAACGTGTTGATGCCCACTTCTCCAAACAGGTAACCGGCAAAGGGCCTGTCATTCACATTGATATCGCCCGCACGTACCGACTGGGGATTATAGATGTATTGCCCGAAGCGGAATTCGGTGATCTTTTTCGCGACCTTATCATCGCTCCGCTTTCCGAGATAGCGGTAAAAGAATTCAAGTCCATTGGTATAATACTGGTCATTTATGGGAGACGAATAGAGGTCATTGTCGGAAATGATGCCAATTTCGGCAGGTTTTTGTGCCCATGCAAAAGCACTGCACAGCAGCAATATGGCGGCTAACCTATTTCTCATCGCGTTGATCAAGGCCTACGTAGCGCATTAGCTTTATGATCCTCCCCTTGCGCCTTTCGGTATAACGCGATGAACGCGTGGCCCTGTATATGTAAGGATTCGGTAATATGGCTGCGATACCGGCGGCTTCGTTTTTGGTAAGGTTGGCGGCATCCTTGTGGTACCAGTGCTGTGCTGCTGCCTGCGCACCAAAAACGTACGGCCCCATCTCGATGCTGTTCAGGTACACCTCCATGATGCGCTCCTTGCTCCAAAGCAATTCGATAAGCACTGTAAAATAAGCCTCAAGCCCCTTGCGGACATAGCTCCTACCCTGCCAAAGAAAAACATTTTTGGCGGTTTGCTGCGATATGGTGCTGCCGCCCTTCAGCCTTTTACCCTTTTCATTTCCGGTATAGGCTTTTTGGATGGCCTTGAAATTGAAGCCGTGGTGCGTAAGGAAGGTATCGTCCTCGCTGGCGATAACTGCTTTTTGAAGGTTCGGCGAAATTTTTTCCAGTGGTATCCAGTCATGGCTGGAAGTCATCTCCTTGCCATCAAATTTCTGCTCCAGCGCCCTGGTCACCATCAGCGGCGTGAATGGTACCGGCACGAACCGGAACAATACCACCGACCCAACAGATAACACAATGAACCAAAGGCAGAATTTAAAAAGGAAACGGAAAATCTTTCGAAGCATAGTGAGGGTTTTATGGCTGCGAAATTACGAATAAGTTGGATATAAATTTGCAAAGTATAAAGTAGCAATCTCATATCTCCATTTATTATATTTGAAAAAACAGATCCTATGCCTGTCATCGAAACGCCACGTCTTTACCTTAGAGAACTTGCCACCGGCGATGCCGAATGCTTTTACCTGTTGAATGCCGACCCTGAAGTGATGCGGTTCACGGGTGATGTGCCTTTTGAGAGTGTCTATGAATCAATGGTTTTTCTCGAAAATTATAATCATTACAAAGACTATGGTTTTGGACGATGGGCCGTAATACGGAAAGCTGACAGTCAATTCCTGGGATGGTGCGGACTGAAATATACTCCCGACACCAATGAGCACGACATAGGTTTCCGGTTTTACAGGAAATATTGGAATAACGGCTATGCTACCGAAGCGGCAAAAGCCTGCATCAAATATGGATTTTCCCAATTAGGGCTTACTGCTATTATCGGGCGTGCCATGGAGGCTAATACTGCTTCTGTAAAAGTGCTTGAAAAGGCAGGCCTTGTCTTTGAAAAAGATTTTGAAGCCGATGGAAAGCTGTGGCTTCAATTTAAGATTGAAAATGAAAAATAATTCGGGGATATCACAAATATAAACCCGCAGCACTTCTCAGTATTGCAGGTTGTAAATATACTTTAAATTCTTTTATACTAAACCGTTAGCAACAAGATACTCCGCGATCTGCACGGCATTGGTAGCAGCGCCTTTACGGAGGTTGTCGGCAACGATCCACATGTTAAGGGTGTTGTCCTGTGTCTCATCGCGGCGGATACGGCCCACAAATACATCGTCCTTGCCTTCGGCATATAGCGGCATCGGATAATCGAACGCGGCAAGGTTGTCCTGTACGGTAATGCCGGGGGTTTCGCTTAACAGTGTGCGTACTTCATCCACGTCAAAATCATTGGTGAACTCTACGTTAACCGACTCGCTGTGGCCGCCTACAGTTGGGATGCGTACGGTAGTCGCGGTGACTTTTATCGAATCGTCGCCCATGATCTTCTTGGTTTCACGGGTCATTTTCATTTCTTCCTTGGTGTAACCGTTGTCCTCAAACACGTCGATTTGTGGGATGGCGTTGCGGTGTATAGGGTATTTATAAGCCATTTCGCCCTGAATACCTGCGTATTCATTCTCCAGTTGCTTCACTGCCTTTACACCTGTTCCGGTAACGGACTGGTAAGTTGATACCACAACACGCTCTATATTATATTTTTTATGAAGTGGCGCCAATGCCAGTACCATTTGAATGGTAGAGCAGTTTGGGTTGGCTATGATCTTATCATCTTTGGTCAGTTCGCCTGCGTTGATTTCCGGTACTACCAGTTTTTTAGACGGGTCCATCCTCCATGCTGAAGAATTGTCGATAACAGTTATCCCTTCTTCGGCAAATTTAGGCGCCCATTCTTTGGAAGTATCGCCTCCTGCTGAGAAAAGTGCTATCTGCGGCTTCATGCTTACGGCCGTCTCCAGGCTCACTACCTTGTATTTGTTTCCCTTAAATTCGATTTCCTTGCCCACCGACTTCTCCGAAGCCACAGGGATCAATTCGGTTACGGGAAAATCCCTTTCAGCCAGTACTTTAAGCATTACTTCGCCTACCATTCCGGTAGCGCCTACAACAGCAACTTTCATATTTAAAAATGATTTAAGTGAATGTCAAAAGTAGTGAATGAATTTGTTCTTTGCCACGAATTAAACGAATTGCACAAATTATTTCATGAGGTAGGCTATTTCGCGAAGATCCCCAAAGAAAGCGCAAAGATTCACAAAGCATCCGAAGAATAATTGGTGAAATTCGTGGCTAAGCAAAAAATAACCGTCCTCAAGGGACGGTTTAGTGAGACATTAGAATATGTAGTGTAACGGAAACGTCGTTTTAAACTGTTGGCCTGCCATTGTTGGCTTTCAGGGCATCGCGTATCTCCATGAGCAGTTTTTCCTCATTAGATGGCGCAGGCAACGCGGCTGGTTTAGCCTGCTCTTTTTTGCGAAGCGCATTTACGCCTTTAATAATTAAGAACAAGACAAAGGCAACTATGATGAAAGAAATCACATTCGACAGGAAGTTACCATATTTAACTCCGGCACCCCAGGTAAGTTCCTGGATATTTTTGAGTCCGGCACGTTCCAGTAGCGGTGTTAATATTAGCGGTGTAATGATGTCCTCTACCAATGATTTTACGATGGCGCTGAAGGCAGCACCTATAACAACACCCACTGCCAGGTCGAGCACATTGCCTTTGAGCGCAAATTCCTTAAATTCTTTCATTAATCCCATAAGCGTATAATTTTTGGTTTGATGTATTGCTAAGGTACAAAAGAAAATTATATAGTTTCTTCAAAAAGCCTTAAAGGGATGTGAAATACCGTTAAACTGTCATTGCCAGAAGTTACAAACTATCCCCTTTACTCCTTATAAAAAACCCTTTTCACCCTCTGCGAAATGCTTGTCAGTATCTCATAGGGTATGGTTCCCAGCGATTTAGCCATTTCAACGACTGTTGGCGATGTACCAAAAACCACTGCCCTATCACCCTCTTTGCAATCAATACCGGTAACATCCACCATCATCATGTCCATTGAGATAGTACCTGTTATGATGGCTTTTTTCCCATTGATGGTAACATAACCTTGTTCGTTGCCCCAACCCCTTCGGATACCGTCGGCATAGCCTATAGGCAGCGTGGCAATGCGCATCTTTCCTGGCGCTATGAACCTTCTGCTGTAACCAATGCTTTCACCGGGTTCGATGTCTTTTATCTGAAGGATTACGGTTTTAAGCGTGCCGACAGTCTCCAGGCTTTTACGCTCGGTCTCATCATTCCCTACACCATACAGCCCTATGCCAAGCCGCACCATGTCATATTGTGCCTGCGGGAAGTTGTAAATGCCCGAGGTGTTGAGGATGTGCCTTAATGGGTTAATTTTCAAGGCCTCCATCAATCGCTTTGACCAGCTTTCAAACTTACCAATTTGGTCCAGGGTAAAATCCCGGTAATCCGGCATATCGCTTGACGAGAGGTGCGAAAAGATGCTTTTTACGGTGATGAGGTTGTTGTTTTTGAGCAGGTCGATGAGTTCCTCCAGCTGGTTTTCCTGGAAGCCAAGGCGGTGCATGCCGGTATCGAGCTTTATATGGATAGGGTAGTTGGAAAGGTTCTTCTGTTGAGCCACTGCAATGAATGATCGCAGTTCCCTCACCGAGTAGATCTCAGGCTCCAAATTATAGGCCGCCATTGCCGCAAATGCACTGCTCTCCGGGTTCATGACAATGATTGGGATGCTGATACCGGCGTTGCGCAATGCAATTCCTTCATCGGCGAAAGCCACACCGAGGTAATCCACCTTTTGGTGTGAAAGTGCTTTTGCAATCTCGTAACTGCCGCTGCCATAGCCAAAAGCCTTTACCATAACCATTATTTTGGTTTCCGGCTTTAGCCTGCTTTTGTAAAAGTTGAGGTTGTGCGTAATGGCGTTAAGGTTGATCTCCAACACGGTTTCATGAGTCTTTTCCTCAAGGAAGACAACGATCTCGTCGAAGCGGAAGCTCCGTGCGCCTTTTATCAGTAACGTCTCATGGTCAAATGAACCGACCCTGTAGTGCGACAGGAATTCCTGTGTAGTTGCATAGGGGAAAAAGTTCGGGAAATCTGCCAGCTGCTTGCCGATAGTTTCGCCAATACCAATGACCTGGCTGATATCATGCCCTGCCAGCAATTTAGCCACTTTTGCATAAAGTTCCTCAGTCTCAAATCCACTTTGGAATACATCAGATAATATGATGGTTTTTTTGCTGTGTGTCTTGTGCTGCTCGAGGAAGTCAAGCGCAATTTTAAGTGACTGGTAATCGCTGCTGTAGCTATCATCGATAAGTGTGCAGCCGTTGATGCCGTTCTTTACCTGCAGGCGAAGCTCGACAGGATAGAGACCTGCCATGCGTTCTTTTATAGTTTCGTGGCTATAGCCAAAATGCAGCAACACCATAAGGCAATTGATAGCATTTTCTATAGACGGGCCATCGATAAAGGGTACAATGATAGTAAAAATATCATCTGCCTGAATTACAGTCAGGTTAGTTATATTGTTTTCCTGTGTTGAACTTATTGTGACATCGGCACCCGTGCCCATAGCATCTTTATCAAGTGCCCATGTAAATGTTGTTATATTGGGGTCAAGTTCCTTTTCGATATTAGCATTTTTTTGCAGGATGAGCAGCTTAACACCTGTAAACAGTTTCAGCTTCTCGCGTATTTTGTCCTGCCGGCCAGCGAAGCCCTCGTCGTGCGCAGGGCCTATGTTGGTTAGTATTCCAATATCAGGACGGATTATAGGCTCCAGCTTTTCCATTTCTTCCATCCTAGAAATACCCGCCTCGAAGATTCCGAGGTTATGCTTTTCATTAATACCTATGACGGACAGCGCTACACCTACCTGCGAGTTGTAGCTTTTCGGGCTCCGAATGATGTTGTAATCGGGACCCAGGAGGTAGTTGAGCCATTCCTTTACGATAGTCTTACCACTGCTGCCGGTAACGGCGATGACAGGAAAATCATACAGGCCACGGCAATATATAGCAAAGTCCTGCAATGCCTTCAGGGTATTACCGACAATAAAAAAGTTGGCCTTGCCGCGTACTTCGACCGGGATATGGCTTACCACGAAATTAAGTACGCCTTTCCCGATAAGGTCTTTTATGTAAATATGGCCGTCGCGATTCTGTCCGCCCAATGCGAAAAACAAGGTGCCGGAATTGTTTTGCAGCGAACGGCTGTCGATGGAAACATTGTCAATGGCCACGCCGGGATGCATCCCTTCGAAACCGGAATGCAGGGCAGGAATTATGTTTTTTATTAGGATGCTCAAAGTGAGTCGGTGAGATTATTTTTGCCTAAAATCATTTGCTTAACTTCGTCCGAAGAATAAGTCTCAAGTGTGCCCTCTTCTAATTGTTTCAAAGTGTCATTTATATCGGCAATTAATTCTTCATCGGCTATAGGGGTGCCATAAGCATCATATCCGACAATATTTTCCTTATTTAAAATGTCGGAAATTTTCTTCAAAAGTTTGTCATCGGAAAGACTCAATATACGTTGGACGACATTGATCTTAAGCTTATCTGAATTCATTCTTGCAAGTTTTATCAAAGATAACGAATATGAATGAAATTTTTTATTGAGGCTCCCGCAATTAAAACCGTATCGTCTGCACTTCCTTAACCGTTTCCCCGTCAGGGTCAAAAAATTCACCTTCAATTACAATGCTGTCGCCTTTAAAAACAATGCTTTTTACAAAAGAATTGCCCAGCGAATACGTTTTGTTTTTGAAGGTAACCGATTTCTTTTTACGCCTTGCAAGGTCTATGGCGGTAGCAGCTATCGCACCATTATCCTTGTATTCCCGGTAGACGAATTGCCCGAATTTAAGGTGGTAATCTATGACTGCCTCAATATCCAGGGCATCATCAAGTCCGTTTTTTGGCAGCACTAATACCGCAATGCAATCTGTAGCGCACCAATGTTCCATGAAAATGTGCGTATCGCTTTCTTCAACCATTCGCGGCATGAAAGAACCCCGGTATTGGAGTACGTTGTTGTATTTATACACCCTTTTCACATCGCCTTTTGTCCATTGTATGTAGGCATCGGTATGGCGTGTGGAATCATCCTTAACCATGTAGTGTATCTTCCAGCCATCGCGGCTCACAGTGTCCCGCACATTAAAATAGTTGGTATAACTGGTGTCGTTTGCGGCAATGGGTATTAGCCCTCCGGAATCTGTAAAAGCAGCGGCGTCATAGGTTTTGCCGGAACTATTTTTGTAAAGGCTGCAACCGGCAATGAGTAATAACAGGAGAAAAATAAGGCACCTCATTACTACAAGCTATTGGTGTCCTGCGGAGTTCCCCCTTCGGGGGTTAGGGGGCTTCTCATCGCGTCAAAATACGCTGCCCTGCTCAATGGCTCGTATTCTTCGGTTTCGCCTAAAAGTACAAGGTTGTCGTTATTCGCCTTACGGAAGCTGTAATTAGCCAGGTTTCCGGTGCGGGTGCATACGGCATGGACCTTGGTCACATATTCGGCGGTGGCCATAAGTGCGGGCATGGGGCCAAAAGGGTTGCCCTTAAAGTCCATGTCAAGTCCGGCTACGATAACGCGGATGCCGTTATTCGCAAGGTCATTACATACCGCCACTATTTCATCATCAAAAAACTGCGCCTCGTCAATGCCTATTACATCGCAGCCCTGCGCCAGCAGGCGGAGCATTGCCGATGAGGTTACGGGTGTGGAGCGTATTTCGTTGGCATCGTGCGACACCACCAGTTCCTCGTGGTATCGGGTATCGATAGACGGCTTAAATATCTCTATCTTTTGTTTGGCAAACTGCGCACGCTTCAGCCTGCGGATAAGTTCCTCGGTCTTGCCCGAGAACATTGACCCGCAGATGACCTCGATCCATCCGAATTGTTCTTTATGGTTAACAGTATTTTCGAGAAACATTTTGTATTTTTCTGGCAGTAAAACAGAAACATTTTCTGTTACTTTGTATAAAACAAATTTATTAAAAAAGTATTGCGCCACTCCTTACAATCCCAAAAGTTATGAAGAAAAAGTTAGAAGCCGAACTCATTAGCATAGCCCACAGAATACTAAAACTCAGGAACAGGTCGGAGCTCGACCAGCTTCAGTCCGAAACACTCAAACTGTATGAAAAGATATCGGTGCTGCGTTTTGTAGAGGATAATTTTGCCGATGTAAAGCCGACAATTGGTTATGCTTCGGCAGAAGGGAAGCTGGAAGATATTTATGGCATTGAGGACGTGCCCGAAGTGCATGCCAATGAAGTAGAAGCTGCTGAGGACAAGGCGCGTGCTGAAAAGAAAGAGCAGGAGAAGAAGGAGCCTGAAACTAAAAAGGAAGATTCAAAAATAGGAGAAGCTAAACCTGAAGGCGATGCCGACCCGGAGCAGAAAGTAGAAGAATACCAGGCATCGGAAGAAGAAAAGGAGCATACAGAGGAAGAAACCGATGAAAGCCCCCTAGCTACTGAAAAATCTGTAGAAGGAGGCAAAAAGGAAGAGGAACCCGAAACTGACGAAGAACTGAAACCGGTTGAAGCGCCTTCAAAAGAGGAAAAGCCCGAAATAAAAGAACCTAAAGAAGAGAAAAAAGAGGAAGCTCCCGAAGAGCCGGAACAAAAGGTTGAGGTCGTAAAGCCTGAAGCCGAAGTTAAGTCCATGGAAGAGGGCGCTGCAGCTGTTTTTGAAAAGGAGGACGACAGTACGATAGCCGAAGAAGAAAAAGCCGCCGATGCCGAAGTAGTAACTATTGCGCCGGATGCTTCCGCAAAAACGGAAAACTCAGGCCTGAATTTTGACTTTGCCTTTGAAAGGACACCTGCTCCTGAAGTACCACAAAAACAAAAGGAAATTTCGTTTGAGGATTTCCATGATTATAAAGAGCCTGAATTTATAAAGAAGGACGACAAGAAAATAGAGCCTAAGGCAGAAGAAGCTAAAAAGGAGGAAGCTAAAGCCGAGGATGACGATTGGCGCAACTGGGAACCTAATAAGAACTCACAGTCCCAACCGGCTGAAGAGAAAAAAGAGGCTCCGGAAGTTGAGGCTCCAAAGGCGGAAGAGAGCGACTGGCGCAACTGGGAACCTAAAAAAGAAGCCCAGCCGGAAGCCCAGAAAGAGGAGCCGAAGCAGCAAGAAACTACAGCTCCTCCTGCTGCAACGCCTGCACCGGCAGCATCACGTCCACTAAATGATGCGTTCGGCAAGACCATTACACTGGGACTTAACGACCGCATAGCTTTTGAAAAGAACCTTTTCGCAGGGAGCAGCGAAGACCTGAATCGCGTTGTTTCGCAGATCAATACACAGAACTCCTTTGATGAGGCCAAAGCCTTTATCGAAGACCTCGTGAAGCCCGACTATAATAACTGGGCCGGTAAGGAAGACTACGAAACCCGCTTTATGGAACTTGTCGAGAAAAGGTTTAGCTAATGTCGAAACTGTATATCGTTCCCACGCCTATTGGCAATCTCGAAGATATGACTTTCCGCGCCATAAGGGTGCTTAAAGAAGCTGACCTGATACTGGCCGAGGACACCCGTACCAGCGCCAAGCTGCTCAAGCATTTCGAGATCGGCACCCACATGCACAGCCATCACATGCACAACGAGCATAAAACGGTAGAAGGCATTGTGCAGCGTATCCAAAACGGCGAAACTATTGCGCTGATATCTGATGCGGGAACACCTGCCATATCCGATCCCGGATTTTTGCTTACCCGAGCCTGTGTAGAGGCCAATATCCCCGTGGAATGCCTGCCCGGTGCCACGGCCTTTGTACCCGCATTGGTGAATAGCGGCCTACCCAATGACAAATTTGTTTTTGAAGGTTTCCTGCCTGATAAGAAAGGGCGGCAGACCCGCTTCCTGGCCCTGGCAGAAGAACCCCGCACCATGATATTTTACGTATCACCGCACAAACTGGCCAAAACACTGGCCGAGTTCGTGCAGTACTTTGGCGAAAGCAGGCCCGTTTCCGTTTCACGCGAACTAAGCAAGCTGCATGAGGAAACCGTTCGCGGTACCGCGTCCGAAGTGCTGGAGCATTTTACGAAGAAAGAACCTAAGGGAGAGATTGTGGTTGTAGTTGGGGGATTTGCTGGTGAAGGGAAGAAAAAAAATGATAACTAGAATATTATTATGCCTTTAGATCTTTCAGAAGTATTAGTTATAGGAGTCTCAAGTAGAGCCTTATTTAATCTTGAAAAAGAAAACGAAATTTTCAATAAAGAGGGTATTTCTGGTTATAGAGCCTATCAACAAGAGCACGAGGATGAAGCATTAGAGCCAGGAACTGCTTTTCATCTTGTTCAAAGTCTTCTTCACTTAAATACTGATGCAAATAAAAGAATTGTAGAAGTAATTGTAATGTCAAGAAATAGTCCTGAAACAGGTGTGAGAATGATGAATTCTATTCGGAAACATCATCTTGATATCTCTCGAATTGCTCTTAGTGGCGGTGAGCCGTTAGCGCCATACATAGATGCATATGATATTGACCTATTTTTAAGCAAGGACTCCATAGATGTACAATCTGTAATAGATTCTAAAAGCTGTGCAGCTGCTTATATTTATGAACCTCCTCAAGAATTCAAACCACTGGACAACAGAGTGAAAATTGCATTTGATGCAGATGCTGTGTTATTTTCCGACGATTCTGAACATCGATACAAAACAGAAGGAATGGAAGCTTTTCATAAATACGAGCAAGAACATGAAGATGATGAACTTGGAGAGGGACCATTCGCAAAACTTTTAATTAAACTATCTAAAATTCAGGAAGAATTGCCTACTGCTATAGAACTTTCTCCTCTTAGACTAGCCATTGTAACTGCTAGAAATGCTCCATCCCATATGCGCGTAATTAAAACTCTACGCAAGTGGGGTGTGTATGTAGACGAAGCATATTTTCTTGGTGGATTGTCTAAAGATAAAGTATTGAAAGCTTTTGGGGCACATATTTTCTTTGATGATCAAGATGTTCATTTGAGAGAAGCTTCAAAAGTTGTTCCATCTGGCAGAGTCCCTTATGCTTTTGATTCTCCATTATATACCGCTCCTACTATAGATGAGGTAAAAGTAATATTTAAAGAGAGTACTGATGATATTAAAAAGTAGTATAGTTTCTACTAATCATTTAAATTTTAATATCTAAGCTTAATATGCACCCCCTATCCCCCTCCCACCTCCCATTTCTCAACCTCTTTTTTGAAAACAGCAAAGAGCGCACACCAGAATATATCACGCCGGTAGGCCACATCATTTACAGCGAACTCAACCCTGTAAAGGAGCGGGTATACCTGATCATCGACATCAACACTTTTACCTATGGCAGGGATTTCAGGGCGGAGGCAGAAATGCTGGCGACCAATGAGGAGGAATTCAGGAAATACCGCGACGATCAAAAAGCAATCTATAAATACCACTATAACCATTTAGGCGGCGATACGGTACAAATGCTGCAGGACAAGCTGGGGCCTCTGGGCGAAGGCGAAACCTACTTTGTGGAAAGCAACTACCACAGCCATCCAGACCCGATGGAGCACGTGTACAAGCTTAAGGTGGATGATTACATCGCCACCGTTACGGAATGGTTTTCAACCCATCCGTGGGATAAGAGCAGGATATACGAACTGGGGAACTATGTCGAGAATGACAAGCGCGTACTTGCGCTGTATAATGGCGGCGTGCAAAGAGTACTGCAGTGCATCAACCTGCGCGACCTCAGGACCTACGGCTACGGCGACCCGCGTACCAGTTGGTCGGATAACCAGTGGTTCAATAAATACTATGCGGCATTAAAGGATTTGGTGATTCTTTCAGTAACGAATAATAAGTCGCTGCTACCCGAAGCCCTCAACCTAATCAAGGGTTACAAATACCTTACAGAGCTTAACCTTACCGATAACAACCTCGATGCCGTACCTCCGGGGCTTGAAACACTTGCCGACCTGAAAAGGCTGACCCTGAAGCACAATAATTTTACCGATATGGTCAGCTTTACCCATCTGAAACAGATCAAAAGGCTGAATCTGCACGACAACTTAATAACGGCCATTCCCGCGGAGATCGTTAATATGGAATCGCTGGAAGTACTTGACCTTTCGAATAATAAAATTACCGAACTGCCAATTGAACTTTTACAACTAAAAAACCTGAAGGTGCTGAACCTTTCCAACAACCCGCTAAAACAACTTGCGGACTGGATAGGCCAGTTTGAGCATCTTGAGGAACTAAACCTTGTACAAACCCAATTGGAAACCCTGCCGGAATCATTTGCAAAACTAAAGGTAAACGGAACTATTTACCTTAAAAAGAACCCGTTCAAAACCCTGCCTGCCGGACTGCTGGGCATGGGCAAGGTTATTGACCTGGAAGAGCGCAACATCGCCCTGTATAACCCCAAAGTAAAGAAGAAGCTGGAAAAACTCCCGAGGGGCAACGTGAAGATGAATGCCGACCTGAACTTTAAGCTTATGATAGTGCAGCGACTGATGTATGAGGATGAGTTGCTGCTGCCGAAATTCGATGTGTATGAGTTTGCAGAAAATTACAAAGGGCGTAAGATCGACCTTGAAGAAATAAGCTATGAAATGATCCCGGAGGTAAAGGCGTGGTTCGAGGACCTGGACATTCCGCTGGAACTGCTTTGGGACATTAAGGAGCTAAGGGCAAGCGGCGGCGATGCGATATATCACCAACTGATACCGCACTGGGATGGCGAGGACGAGGTGTTCGACGTGGAGTCAGCGCAGGATGTGGAATACTTTCCCAACCTTAAAAAGATAACCCTGATGGGAAATAATAAAGAGGTAGTGAAGTTTTTGCGCGCTAAAAAGATAAAAGTTTCGTTTTTATAAGATGAGAAAATGTGTAGCATTTATCGCCTTGCTCTTCACTGCTTTTGGTGCAAACGCCCAGGATCTCCCCACGCAGCACCATGATGTTGTCATTGACTTTATCAACTGCTTTAAAAAAAATGACAGGACAAAACTTGCGGGACTTGTTGCCTATCCCCTGAAAAGGGAATATCCGTTACCGGCAATAAATAACAAGGAGGAATTCCTGCAAAGGTATGATGAGGTATTTGATGCCAAGCTGGTCGATATGATTGTATCGTCCACTCTCGATAAAGACTGGGATGCCGTTGGTTGGCGGGGCATCATGCTAAACCGTGGCGACCTTTGGCTTGACTATGACGGGACGCTGATTGGTGTGAATTACCAAAGCCCTGCCGAAGCCAAAAAACGAACGCTGCTCATTGAAGCGGACAGGAAGCTGCTTCATAAGTCGTTGAAAAAATTCAGCGAACCTGTTTGTGTCCTGTCAACCGAAAACCATACAATACGCATAGACGATATAGGACAGGGCAAATACCGCTATACCTCCTGGAAAAAAGGGAATAAAATGAGTGAAAGGCCCGACCTGGTTATACTGAACGGCGAAGTTTTCCCTGACGGAAGCGGCGGAAATCACCATTATGTCTTTAAAAACGGTAATTATACCTATGAATGTGGTATCGTAAGAATAGGCGAAGAAGATTCAACGCCGGCTTACCTCACTGTTTATAAAAAAGGTAAAGAGGTCCTGAATGAACGCGCTTTTTTAAATGAAGTGATTGTACCATAAGCTACTCCAACACCACCTTTTCTTTATACGGATATTGGTACACTGTAAATTCCGCATTGGCGTCCGGATACATCTTTTCCCATTTTTTTTTAAACTTTTTAAAGTACCAGTATTCCGGATAAGGGAGCAGGTGCATTTCGCGTGAGGAAACTGTATAGGGCGGAAGCCTTGCCTTCCCGTCGGTGCAGGTATGGTAAGGGTCCTGTTCGGTGAAATACGTTTTGAATTGAGGTACTGCTTCCGGGTTTTTAATACACACATCCATATATTTCATGGTGCCGGAGTACATGCTTGCCGAAAGCTTTTTATCCCAATAGCCCACAAGGTGCAGCGAAGGCAAAATCCCCCAAAAAAGTACTATCGCAAGGTTTGGCCCACGAAGCATCAGCGGCAGTTCAAACCGTTGGCTTTCCCGGTAATAATAGTAAAACAGGACAAGCATCATGAAGACATTCCACGGCAATACGATCCTGTTTTTGGCTATACCCGCCCCTCCCAACATGAAAAGCAGTAGTACATGCATTGTAATAAGAATCGATAAGGGAATTTTTTTGTTTTTAAGCGTGAGAAGCAGAACACCGGCCGCGGTTTCAATTAATGGCAGGATGAGCCCAGGATAGTGCAGGTTCCGGTCGCGTATTGTTGCTAAAGAAAATCCGAGAAGCTTCCGCAGGATGAGGTTTTCCCATACTGTAAACAGGTAGCCGGCATTCCACTTATGGATGCCGCTGTAAATGTAAATGCAGCCCATTACAAAAACGATGGCACTGTATGATGCGGCAGGACTTTTCCGGTTGATGATGAAAATAATAAGGAAAAACAGGCACTGGTATTCCCACGGCTGCCACCGCATAACATCGAGCAGGCAGGAGAACAGTATGACAATGAGTAATCCAACCATAAGTACTGTTTTCCTCGGGAAAATGATAAGGAGCGTCAAACCCAGCAGCGATAGGAAAAAACTTATCGAATGCGCTATGGGAGGAAGCGAATCTAAAAATTCGAAGGGCGGGACAACGGGATACAGCCTTCCTTCTGCAAACCATGCCCTGTAACTGAAAAGTTTTGTGATGATCCAGAACATGCAGGTAATGCGGATGAGAAACGATTGGCTATCTTTCATAAGGCTGGTAATTGCTTTCAAATGTATGAAATATCTTTAATGGAATTATCCCGGTGCCGAATGCTAAAAATAACGTACTGTTTAGTTATTTTTGGAAATTCAAACCTCATTATGCGCTGGAACCTCAAACCCAAACCCTCCCTCGAAAAAGTACAACACCTGGCGAACGCCCTGAACGTGGATGCTGTTATTGCATCGCTGTTGGTACAGCGGGGGGTTGAAACGTTTGCCCAGGCGCGGGAGTTCTTCCGCCCTTCACTCGACAGCCTGCACGACCCATTCCTTATGAAGGATATGGATAGGGCAGTGGCACGCATTGAGGCGGCAATTTCCAGTGGTGAAAATATTCTCGTATTTGGCGATTATGATGTAGACGGTACAACGGCTGTATCTTTGGTGTCATCGTATTTGAGATCGTATTATCCCAATGTGGCAACCTATATCCCCGACCGTTATAAAGAAGGCTATGGCGTTTCGTTTGCGGGTATCGATTATGCCGACGATAACAGCTGTACCCTGATCATCGCGCTCGACTGCGGCATTAAGTCCGTTGATAAAGTAGCCTACGCCAAAGATAAAGGCATCGACTTCATCATTTGCGACCACCACCGCCCCGGCGACAAATTGCCCGATGCAGTAGCAGTGCTCGACCCCAAGCGCGACGATTGTAATTACCCTTATGATGAACTGTGCGGCTGCGGCGTAGGCTTTAAGCTGGTAGAGGCATTGGCAGGCAGGCGTGGGCAGACCATTGCCGACCTTATCCCCTATCTCGACCTGGTGGCAACAGCCATTGCTGCTGATATCGTGCCGATAACGGGAGAGAACCGCGTACTGGCAAAGTTCGGGCTGGACGTGATTAACAGCAACCCAAGGCCGGGCATAAAAGCATTGGTACAAAACTTAAAAAAACAGACACTTACCATCAGTGATGTGGTATTCGTTATTGCGCCCCGCATCAATGCGGCGGGCCGTATAAAGCATGGCAATTATGCCGTGGAACTGCTTACCGAATTCGACCTTGAACAGGCTGAAGGGTTCGCTGCACAGATCGAATCGCTTAATGCCGACCGCAAGGATCTCGACAAGCAAATTACCCGGGAAGCGCTGCTGCAAATAGAGGAAAACTGCGACCACGATAAGTTTACTACTGTTGTGTATCAGGACAACTGGCACAAAGGTGTGATAGGTATCGTGGCATCACGGCTTACGGAAACCTATTACCGCCCGACACTGGTATTTACCAAAAGTGGCGACAGGCTGGCGGCATCGGCACGGTCAGTAAAGGATTTCGATGTGTACAATGCGCTTGAGGCCTGTGCAGAACACCTGGAACAGTTTGGCGGCCACATGTATGCGGCAGGACTAACATTGGCGGAAGAGCAATACCCGCTGTTCCGGAAAAAGTTTGAGCAGGTAGTTGCCGAGAGCATCGATCCTGAATTACTTATCCCTGAAATAAGCATTGATGCAGAAATTGCCTTAACAGATATAACGCCGAAATTCCACCGCCTTATAAAACAGTTCGAGCCATTTGGCCCCGGCAATATGTCCCCTGTATTTTTAACCCGGGGGCTTATGGATACAGGCTTTGGCAAGCCCATTGGAAACGACCAGACCCACCTAAGGCTGTTTGTACGCCAGGGGGAATCCGAAGGTTTTGGAGCAGTAGGTTTTGGCCTTGCGGCGAAAATGGAGCTGGCGTGCGGCGGGGAAGCTTTTGAAGCGGCATATTCCATCGATGAGAATACCTGGAACGGCGAAGTTAACCTACAGTTGCGGCTGAGGGATATAAGGTGTGAAAGGTAAATTCCAAAAATCAAATTACAAATTACAAACCGGGGCTGTTTAACTTTGTACTTCTATTCGGAATCTGTAGGTACCCGCTAATCCGTATTATCCATTTTGTTACATTGAAAATCCAATCAAAAAAAAAGTGTCTTCTATTTAGAATCATTTTAAATAAATGATTATTTTTGCTTAAAACCAACAGCTATGAGAGAAGTTGAGCAAATCTATTATAACGACTTTGGTGTGGCATTCCAATGGAAGAAGAACGACAGGGTGTTGAAAGAAAGGGTACAGCTGGTATTTAAAGAGACCGGATTTTATTTTTCAAACAGGGAACTGATCGAATTTGCCCTGATCATCGATGAAACTTTTGAAGACCTTGAGACCTGTGCCGGTTGCCACAAGCGTTGCCATAAATTCCTGCTGAAAACACCACTGCAGCAAATTGACCTCGCTGTAACACGCACAGAACTGAAGCATATTAAAGACCTTATTGAGGGTACGCTGTTTAAATTGAGGCTAAGCGATTACCTGGAGAATGAAGGGCGAAATTAAACAGATTCTCCCGGTTTGTATTCTAATAATTCAAATGTTTCACCATCAAAAACGCC
Source organism: uncultured Flavobacteriaceae bacterium (assembly GCA_942492845.1). Lineage (GTDB taxonomy): Bacteria > Bacteroidota > Bacteroidia > Flavobacteriales > Flavobacteriaceae > Flavobacterium. The sequence continues at coordinate 659,741 of OW818646.1, forward strand.
ATAGGTGAAATAGCCTATCCAGTCGCCAAGGTTTATATAGGATGAACCCTCCCCTACGGTAATTACCATTGGCAGATGCCTGTGCCCAAAGACAAAATAATCATAATGCTTTGATTCCAGCTTGCGTTTGGAATAGAGCACCAGCCACTCATTATCCTCCCCGAGAAATTTAACATCGGCATCGCCCGAAATTAGCTTGTTTTTAACAGAGAGGTATTGTGCCAATGTAACGCCAATATCGGGATGCAGCCAGCGGTACAGCCATTTGGAGAAAGGATTTGTAAAAACTTTCTTCATCCTTTTATAGCCTTTATCTCCGGGCCCGAGGCCATCCCCATGCCCGATGAGGAACACCTTATCATTATAGGTGAATTCTTTTGGTTTGTGGTATACACGGATGCCCAGCTCCTTTTCGAAGTAATCATCCATCCACAGGTCGTGGTTACCTGTAAAGAAGTGAATCGCTATTCCGCTGTCGCGCAATTCGGCCAGTTTGCCCAACACACGCACGAATCCGCGGGGTACTACGGTTTTATATTCGAACCAAAAGTCGAACAGGTCACCCAGAAGGAACAGGGTGTGTGCATCTTTTTTTATATCATCCAGCCATGCTGTAAACTTCTTTTCACGAGGGTAGCTTTCGCCAGATGTAGGGGCACCAAAATGCTGGTCGGAAGCAAAATATATTTTAGTCTTATTTTCCATTTATATGTTCGAATGCTGCCCAAAGATATAAAGACTAATCTAAATAGCCTGACTTATTTTTCTTACGTTTATATTGAATAGTTCACTTTTATATTCATAACAAATAGAATAAATTTTGTTTTTTTTAAACAATCGATGCATTATGTTTAACATACTAAGCCATAGGTTAAAAATTTTTGTTTATTTTCGAGAACTTAAACATAAACTACTAAATATAATTCTATGAAGAAAATTACCCTATTATTTTTCATGTTCCTGCTCTCCTGGTGCGGTTACTCGCAACTGGACCTCGAGACTTTCGAGAGCAACGGAACCAATCTCCCAGCCGGATGGCAACGGATTAACGTACTCGGGGTAGCGCAGCAATGGAATGTTGTTGCACACAACGCCGTGACTACGCCAGCCTATGGAGGGTCGGGCAATGTTGCCTTCATGCAGCGGGAAAACGTTGCTACCGGCACCACAGAAGACTGGCTTGTTACGAAACAATTCGCCTACCAGCCCAATATGCAGCTCCGCTTCCAGTCGAGACTGACACAGCTTGGGGATGACGGCACAATTTATGGCATTAAGATCCATACCGGCAATACGCCATTGGTCACTTCATCCTATACGGACTTAGTGCCGAATATGGGGGAGCTGGCCATGAACCCGGACCCGTTCCAGATCGATTATTTGGAAAAAGTGTACAACCTGCCGGTACTGCCTGCCGGTACGCAGGTATATATTGCATTTGTAATGTATGGAGATAATGGCGACCGTTGGCTGATTGACAACGTTATGGCGGTACAGCAGTGCCTTGACGCTACCAACCTTACCGTTCAGAGCGTTGGCCTAAACCAAGCCGTACTAAACTGGAACAATCCCGGAAATGTTAATAACTGGTTTATCGACATCGTTCCGCAATCATCAGCGCCTACCGGTGTTGGTGTCGCCTATTCAGGACTTCCTCCTTACACTGCTACAACTGACAGTGCGGGCAACCCGCTTCAGCCCAATACGGATTACAAGTATTATGTAAGGCCGAATTGTGGCAATGGCAACCTGGGTAACTGGGTAGGACCCGTTAATTTCGGTACCGTAGCGCTTGGCGAAAACTGTACTGCCCCTATCGTTATAGGAGGACTCTCTTATTCTAATACCAATAACACAGCAAACTTTGGCGATACTTTAGAAGGCAGCCCGGGTGCATCCGGCTGCGGAAGCACCAATGGGTATCTGAATGGTAACGATGTGTTCTATTCGTATACAGCGCCTGCAAATGGTGTCATAAGCATCAATGTTACAGGCAACGGAGCGTATTCCGGTGTATTTGTTTATACAAGTTGTGCAAACGTAGGTGTAAGCTGTGCCGCGGGCGCTGTTGCAGGCTTTACTCCTGCACCACTGTCCATACCTACATTTACAGTTACCGCGGGTACTACCTATTACTTTGTAATATCCACATGGGCAACTCCGCAAACAACACCATATACATTAACCATCCAGCAGGTAAACTGTGCGCCGCCGGTCGGCCTTCCTACGGTGGGCGGACTTACTTCGGCGCAGTTGTCATGGACCAATCCAAGCAGCGCCACATCATGGCAGGTTGTGGTGCAGGATCCGGGCGACGGCATGCCATCCGGACCGGGTCTTACTGTGAATACAAACACCAACTATAATGCAACGGCAGAATTTGACGGAACACCACTTGTTGGCTCTACTCCTTATGAATATTACGTAAGGGCAGATTGCGGCAATGGTACTTTTAGTGCATGGGCAGGCCCTTATACCTTTAACACCACACTTTGTGAGGCTGCCAACCAGTGTAATTATACTTTTATAATGACAGACCAGGCCTTTGGCTGGGAAGGAAACACGATGACCATATCGCAAAACGGTATTACAATTGCAACTATAGGATCTACCTTTACTAGTGGTACCGGTCCGGTGTCGGTTACGGTACCGGTTTGTACAGGCCTTCCGCTCACGTTGTTCTGGAATACAGGTGGCAGTTTTGCCGGTGAAGTAGGCGTAGCTATCCAAAATAATTTTGGGCAAACCATATATACAAAGCCTCCGGGTACGGGTGCACAGGGCACCACCCTTTATACAACCACTGTTAACTGTACTACGCCACCATGCCTTCCGCCAAGTGGATTGTATGCAAACAATATTTCCAACACGTCGGTTTCGCTCGGCTGGGCAGGTCCTACCACAGGCGACTGGGATTATTATGTAGTACCGGCAGGAAGCCCTGCTCCTACATCCTCTACAACAGGTGTTAACACTACAACTAATCCTGCAAATGTTACTACAGGCCTTGTTGCATCAACCAATTACGTGTTTTACGTAAGGGTAGTGTGCGATGATACTACAAACAGTACATGGGCCGGACCATTTGCATTCACTACTGCAGCCTGTCCATTGGCACAGCAGTGTGTTTACAAATTCACATTAACTGACACCGCATTTGACGGGTGGAATGGCAACACTATGAACGTTATACAAAATGGTGTTACTATAGCTGTCCTCGGGCCAACATTTACAACCGGCGCAGGCCCTGTAGTTGTAAACGTACCCATGTGTAACAATGCTCCTTTCCAGCTATTCTGGAATGCAGGCGGCAACTGGTCAGGTGAAGTTGGTGTTTCCATCACAAATGGCGCACCGTTTAACCAGGTGATTTATACAAAAGCGCCGGGAACAGGCGCGCCAAACTCGCTATTGTACTCGGGTACTATTGATTGTGATAACGCGGCATGTATTGCACCGACAGGCCTTGATGCGTATGACTTTACAACAGACTCCGCAAAGCTTGAATGGGATGGCCCTGCTACAGGCAACTGGCAGGTATACATTGTCCCAGAAGGCGATCCTGCACCGGGTGATACCACACCTGGCCTTGCTGTAACTACAAATCCTGTTACGGTTGACCTTCCTACACCAGGTACTAATTACGAATACTATGTGAGGGTTATGTGCAGCCCTACAAACGGTAGTGACTGGGCCGGGCCACACGAATTCCACAGTGCGGTGTGTGAGCCAGCGGAACAGTGTAACTATATATTTGAAATGATCGACTCGTGGGGCGACGGATGGAACGGCAACACAATGACTATATCTCAGGGCGGTGTACCTGTGGCAACCATAGGCTCTACATTTACAACAGGCACAAGCCAGTCCGTTGAGGTTCCTCTTTGCCCTGGTGTGGACTTTGAACTATTTTGGAATTCTGGCGGTGGTTTCGCCAACGAAGTTGGCATAACCGTTTACACACCGTTTGAAGAAGATCTGTACACTAAGGCTCCGGGAACAGGTGCTCAGAACACGCTGCTTTATACTGGTGAGGCCGATTGTACACCTCCACCATGCCCTAAACCACAAGACTTATTTACGGATGAACTTGGCCTTACTTCGGCTGACCTTTACTGGACTGAAGCAGGCACTGCTACAACGTGGGAAGTTTATGTTGTGCCAATGGGCTCTCCTGCCCCGCTACCGGCAAATGCAGGTATATCTACTGCCAATATGCCTTATATCGCTACTGAAACCGTAACCGGAGTTGATTTGACCTCGGGTACAACATATGAGTGGTATGTAAGGGCTATTTGTGGCGGTACCGACGGCAACAGTAACTGGTCCGGCCCGATAACATTTACAACACTTATCGAAAATGACGATTGTGCCGGCGCTACAGAAGTTGCCGTTAACCCGGGCCTTGACTGCGATGTATTTGCTAATGGTACACTTACAGGCGCTACAGGCTCTGTACAGGCACAGACATGCTACATTTGGGGTGATATTGAGTATGATGTATGGTATTCTTTTGAAGCAACCGCCACTACACATGCCGTAAACATCAATAACCAGGTTGGCGCATTCTTCCAGTCTGTAATATATTCAGGAGACAATTGCGGCGCTTTGACTCAATTAAGTTGCGGCGATGACAGCGAAACGGTATCAGGACTTACAATTGGCGAAACCTACTATGTGAGGGTATACACTACATACCTTCCGGACCCAACCGATCTTACGAGCTTCCAGGTGTGTATCAATACACCTCCGCCGCCAATTTCGGTATCGCAGACGCTATATACAGTAGAGGAGCTTGTACAGGATGTACTTATTGGCTCTGACTGTGTTAACGTTACTAACATACAGTCAGGCACGGGAACATCGGCCGGAATCAACGGTATTGGTTACTTTAACCAAAACGGTTCGGACTTCCCTATGTCGGCCGGTATAGTGTTGGTGACTGGTGATGCAATGACTGCACCGGGGCCAAACGATTTCCCTGGAGGAACGGGCAATTTCCCTGGCTGGGAAGGTGATACTGACCTCGAAGAGATTGTAGACTTACCTCTTGGCAACAGTAATGATGCGAGCTGGATATCTTTCGACTTCGTTACGGTAACAAATCAACTGAACTTTGACTTCCTTTTTGCTTCGGAAGAATATAATGCAGGATTTTTTGAGTGTTTCTATTCGGATTCATTCGCTTTTATCCTCACCGACCTTACAACCGGTGTGTCTACAAACCTTGCGGTGCTTCCTAATACGACCATACCGATACAGGTGACTAACATTCACCCGGACAACCCAAGCTGCGATGCCATAAATGAAATTTATTTTGGCCAGTATAACAATACAGCATTTGACCCTATTAACTTCAATGGCCAAACTGATATTATGACTGCAACATCGCCGGTAATTCCTAATCATGCTTATAACATTAAGATGGTTATAGCCAATGCCAGCGATAGCAACTATAACTCGGCGGTATTCCTTTTAGAAGACAGTTTTGACTTTGGTACCCCGGAGCTTGGCGATCCATCGCTGGTGTCTGCAACAACTGCGGTTTGCGCAGGCGGGACAAGGCTATTGGATACAAACATGGACAACCCTGAAAACTTTGAATATGTATGGTATCAGGATGATTTCGTGATACCGGGCGCTGAAGGGCCTACATACCTTGTAACTGAGGAAGGTGAATACAGGGTAGAAGTTAACTTTATAGGAGCTGCAGTAGAATGTACTACAGAATCATCAGTAGTGGTTGAGTTCTTTGACCCGGTTGAAGACCTTACAAACGCACCTGACCTGCTCGCAGTATGTGATCCGGACGGTTACGCAACGTTTGACCTGACCCAGAATACTGATGTGATACTGGAAGGTGTTACCGGCAACTACAACATTTACTATTACCTTACTGAGGCTGATGCTGACACAGGTGATCATTCACTGGCAATAACCACCCCTGCTGCATTTGAAAATACGGTGCAGTACGGACAAACCATTTGGGCGCGAATAGAATTCATTTTAGCATCAGGCGAAGTGTGTAGCGGTATCAAGTCCTTCACTTTAACTATAGAGGACAATACACCGGAATTTACCATCACGGACGAGTTCGCTATATGTGAAGGCACGGATGGCACAATCACAGTAACGCCAACCAACTATGATGACGCAGACGTTACCTATACATGGACACATGATGGTGCTCCTTATGCAGGGACAACCAATACCATTACTGTGACCGAGGCGGGTGACTACGAAGTTACAGTCGACAATGATGGATGTACTGCAACGGCAACGGTAGCTGTAGGCGTTATATCTGTACCTGTAGCCGATGATCCTGCCGATGTAACAATTTGCGACAGCTACGTGCTTCCTGTACTCACAATGGGTAACTACTTTACCGAAACGGGTGGTGCTGGGACACAGCTTAATGCAGGCGAAACCATTACATCTACCCAAGACATTTATGTGTTTGCCGGAAGTGGCACTACACCAAACTGTACTGATGAGAATGTATTTACAGTAACCATTGTGCCAGGCCCTGATGTAACCACACCGGGAGACCAGTCGGCTTGCGTAAGCTATACGCTTCCCGCACTTACTACAGGTAACTACTTTACTGCAACAGGAGGTACAGGAACACAGCTTAATGCAGGTGACCCTGTAACGACTACACAAACTATCTATGTATATGCAGAAAGTGGTACTACGCCAAACTGTATTGCAGAAGAAAGTTTTACAGTAACAATAACCGATTCGGTTGAAGCAGATGCTCCAGTTGATGTAACAGCTTGTGACAGTTATGTGCTTCCTGCACTTAGCGCCGACAACAATTATTACACAGAAGCTAACGGTGCCGGAACAATGCTTAATGCGGGTGATGTTATCACAGCTACACAAGAAATACATATCTATGTGGCGACACCTACAACACCGAGCTGTACCGATGATAATGTATTTACAGTGACCATTGTGCCAAGCCCTGTGGCTGTTACCCCTGGTGACCAATCAGCTTGCGACAGCTATGTATTGCCTGCACTAACTGCCGGTAACTACTACACTGCTACAGGTGGTACAGGTATGATGCTGAACGCCGGTGACACGGTGTCATCTACGCAAACTATCTTTGTACGTGTAGAGAGTGGCACTACGCCAAACTGTACCGGTGAGGCAAGCTTTACGGTTACGATAACACCGTCGCCTGTAGCCGATGCTCCTGCCAACGTTACCGCTTGTGACAGTTACGTGCTTCCTGCACTTAGCGCAAACAATAATTATTATACAGGTATCAACGGAACAGGAACAATGCTTAGTGCAGGTGAGACAATTACCGGCACACAGGATATCCACGTGTTTGCCACAAGTGGCACTACACCAAACTGTACCGACGACAATGTATTTACTGTAACTATCGTGCCAAGCCCGGTTGTTGTTACTCCTGGGAATCAAACGGCATGCGACAGCTATACACTGCCTGCGCTTACTGTAGGTGACTATTTTACAGGCGCTACAGGAACAGGCATCCAGCTTAATGCCGGCGATGCGGTAACAAGCTCGCAGACTATCTATATCTATGCACAGAGCAGTACCACGCCAAACTGTACAGATGAAGACAGCTTTACAGTGACCATCGTTCCATCACCGGTTGCAGATGCACCTGCTGATATTGCAGTGTGCGACAGTTATTTGCTTCCGTCGCTTGGCGTAGGAAGCTATTACACCGGCCCTGGTGGTACAGGCACTCAGCTTGCTGCCGGATCGACAGTATCTGATACACAAACTGTATATGTGTTTGCGCAAAGCGGCGACTGTACCGACGAAAATAGCTTCACGGTAACAATTGTGCCTACACCTTCGATAGCTATTACTGAAGGTTGCAATGAAGAAAATGTGTATGTGCTGGAAGCCATCTTTACAGATGAGATTTATACTCCGGACAATGTAACATTTGAATGGACGGACGCTTCAGGTGCATCTATTGGCACAGGTTCTTCGGTTGTAATTACTGAATCCGGCATGTACTATGTGACGGTTACCCCGAACGGAGATGCAGATTGTCCTGTACCGGGCCAGATAAATGTGATAGATACATCATGTACTGTACAGCGCGGTATATCGCCAAATGGTGATGATAAGAACCAAAGCTTCGACCTTACAGCGCTTGATGTGAAAAAACTGAGCATCTTTAACCGTTACGGAGCCGAAGTATATAGCTTCAACGGCGCCTATACTGACCAGTGGGAAGGTCAGAGCAGTGCCGGCGATGATCTTCCGACAGGTACCTACTTCTATATGATAGAGCGTACCAATGGCGAAAGCAGGACCGGATGGGTTTATATCAACCGCACAAACTAAAATAAGGAAACAGGATAATCCCTCCCCCGTAATACAGGGGGAGGGAAATATCCTTACCGCCCCAAACCTAAATTTAGAAAAACACACATGAAGAAACTATACCTTGCAGCATTATTGGCTCTAGGTGGGTTGCTGGACGCTACGGCGCAGCAGGATCCGCATTACACGCAGTACATGTACAACATGAATGTGATTAACCCGGCGTATGCAGGCTCAAAGGAAAACCTTGCCTTTGGACTTTTGTACCGCAAGCAGTGGGTTGACATCCAGGATTCCCCGAGCACAGGCACCTTTTCGGGGCACAGCCCTGTGGGGAAGAATGTAGGCCTTGGCCTTTCGGCGATTGTCGATGAGATCGGCCCGGTACAGGAAACCAACCTGTATGCCGACTTCTCCTACACCCTGAACCTTGGCGGGGAGCACAAGCTTGCCCTGGGATTAAAGGCGGGACTCACGTTCCACGACGTAGGACTGTATGACGACATTGGCAACGGCTATGTGCCGGACCCGGGTGACCCTGCGTTTGCAGAGAACGTGAACAACACCTACTTCAACGTGGGTACGGGCGTTTTCTACTACACCCAAAATTACTACTTAGCGTTCTCGGTACCGAACATGCTTAAGAGCAAGCACCTTAACGTAAGGTCGGACAACGGCCAGGACCTTGAGTTCGGATCGGAAGTGTCGCATTACTTTTTAACGGGTGGATATGTGTTTGAGATCGGCGATAACTTCAAGCTGAAGCCCTCGTTCATGGTGAAGTCGGCCTTTGGCGTAGACCCATCCATCGATGGCTCACTGAACGCGCTATTCTTCAACAAGTTCGAGATCGGCGCAACTTACAGGCTGGACGACTCTTTTGGCGGAATGGTAAACTATGCCATCACCCCGAATTTGAGGATAGGCTATGCGTACGACCATATCGTATCTGACCTGAAAGTGACCACCCCTGCCTCGCACGAGGTGATGTTTCTGTTCGATGTGAACTTCCCGAAAAAAGTATCACGTTCACCACGTTATTTCTAACCTAAAGCGACATAATAAGATAAGACATGAAGAATTTATATATTACCCTTAGTTTTATGCTCGCCAGTATGGCAGTAACGGCGCAGACCAAAGATACGGAGGAGGCCGACAAGCTTTATGCGCGCTTTGAGTATGTGGAAGCGGCGGAAGCCTACCAGAAGATCGACAAGAAAGACCCTTATGTCTACGGGCAGATTGCCGACAGCTACTACAACGTGTTTAACAGCAAGGAAGCGGTAAAATGGTATGCCAAGGCTACCGAGACCAGCCAGGATGCCGAAGTATACTACCGCTATGCACAGATGCTGAAAGCAGAAGGCAACTATGAAGGTGCCAATGCGCAGATGCAGAAGTTTGCGGCGATGGCCCCGGCCGACCAAAGGGCGGTGGAGTTCAAAAAGGACCCCAACTACCTTCCGAAGCTAAGGAACCAGGCAAAATTGTTCGATGAGAAGGCCCTTGACATCAACGACAAGAAATACGGATCGTTCGGAGCCATGCTGCACGACGACAACACGCTGTACTTTACCAGCGCCAGGAACACCTCAAGAAGGACCTATGGCTGGAGCGAGGAGCCATTCCTTGACATGTATACGGCAACCTACAACGCCAACGGCACCTACAGCGAGGCAGTAGCCCTTCCGGGAATCAACTCCAAGTACCACGACGGCCCTGCGGCAGTAACAGCCGACGGCAACACCATGTACTTCTCGAGCGAGAGCTTCAAGGAGCGCAAGGAATACCAGAGGGATGCCGAGAACAACCTTAAAGTAGGACAGGTATGGCTTTTCATGGCAAAAAAGAAAGACGGCAAGTGGGGCGATATCGAGCCGCTTCCGTTCAACGACAAGAAATGGTCAACCGGTAACCCATCGATCAGCAAGGACGGCAAGACGCTGTACTTCTCTTCGGACAGGGAAGGCACCCTTGGCGGAAACGACATCTGGAAAGTGGATGTAAACGGCGACAGCTACGGCGAGCCGGTAAACCTTGGCCCGAAAGTGAACACCGCAGGAAGGGAAAGCTTCCCGTTCATCACCGATGAGAACCACCTGTACTTCTCTTCCGACGGAAGGAAAGGCTTCGGCTCACTGGATGTATTCAGGATCGACCTTAACAAGAACGATGAGGCAATCAACATTGGGGCTCCTGTAAACGGCGAGAAGGATGACTTTGCCTTTACCTTTAACGTAAAGAACAACATCGGTTTCTTCTCAAGCAACCGCGACGGCTTCGACAAGATCTACAGCGCTACCCCGGTATGCGGCGTAGAGGCGATAGTACAGGTAAGGGACAAAAAGACCCTTCAGCCCCTTGGTGGTGCCAGGGTAGCGATACTTGACGATAAGAACAATGTGATCGAGACCAGGACAGCCGATGCCCAGGGTATGGTAACCTATAACATTGACTGCGACAGGCCATTCAGCCTACAGGGAAGCAAGGAGCAGTACAGCAACGGTACGGCCAAAATTCCGGCAGGGAAAGGGCCACAGGCCAAAGTGTTTGTTGACCTTGACCCGATTGTTGTAACCCCTGTAGATACAGTAGTGGTACTTGACGATATCTTCTTTGAGTTCAACAAGAGCAACATCACCAAAGAAGGCGCTTTTGTACTGGACAATTTAGTGGAAACGCTAAGGAAATACCCGGACATGGTGATCATGGTAAAAGCGCACACGGATAACCGTGGCTCAGACAAGTACAACATGGCGCTGTCTAACCGCAGGGCAAAATCTACGGTGCAGTACGTGATCTCCAAAGGCATCGCCAAGGCGAGGATCTCGGGCGAAGGATTTGGCGAGAGCCAGCCTAAGGTGGACTGTGGCACAGGATGTACAGAAGAGCAGCACGCACAAAACCGCCGCTCAGAGTTCATTATCGTGAAGAAATAAGGATCTTAACAAACCAATTTCTATAAGGAAGCGGCCCCAATCGGGGCCGCTTTTTTGTTATGATAAATTACCGGTTGCCTGAATTCAACCGCGATGCTGTAGCTGCGTGAGCGATGGGAGCGGCATCCCCGGCTTTTTCGGCGGGGATACAGCGGACAGCGCGGCCCCGAGGTGGCCTCTGCAGTGGGAGGGACACGCCAAAAAAACCACAACAGATTATCCATCGTGGCTGCATACTACCAGAAATTATTGACTATACGAAAAGCGGCTTGTATTTCATCCTGTGCTTATAAAGCAGGATACCGTTCATTACGACCACCAAAATGGCCGTCCCTATGGAAGGTACATCCAGGAAAAGATGGAATAGCAAAATGTTGATTGATAATGGGATGAGCAACAAAAGGACGAAGGGTACCCATTTTTTTACGAGCAGCAACAGGCCGATAAGGATTTCAAAAATAGCCACGATCGTGATAACATAACCTGTATTGGCAAGTGATTCCATCAGGCTGGCTGCTTCGGGAGAAGGCTGGGGAAGCGGCATGAATGCATAAAGTTTATTGGCTCCGAAGATGACAAGGATAAGCCCCAACAGTATCCTTACGATTTTTGTAAATTGTGAATTCATAAGCGTAAAGTTTTATCATGTAGTACATTGTTAATATTTACTAAAGTTAATAAATTATTTGTCAGTAATTTAAGAAAACGTTTGAAATAAAAAATCCCCATCATCAGATAGGGATTCAAGATATAAAATGAATGGTTTTACCAGCTATAGCTTATTCAACAACCACAGAAAAATTTACCTGAGCATCCCTGTTTCCGCCCGCATTTGTAATAATGCCGTTTGCAACATCCTGCGCATTTTTATTTGGCTCATGTATGAGCGTTATGATAAGGCCTCCGGATACAGGAGTATTTGCAGCAGTGTAGATAAATTCAAGCCCTACCGGATTACCATCTGCATCCTGGTCTGAATAGGCAAAAGTCCCTAACCCGTTTTGCTGGAAAAAAATCTGGTGCTCCGTACCTTCCTGCTGTACTTCGGGAGTAATGTCTTCAGCCGGGTTTGTCAGCTCATTAAGAAAATTAACCCCGCCATTGTATACAGTCCCCGCAGTAAAGTTTCCGGACACGGTAACAATGGGTGCATTGGGGCCATCGCCATCCAGGTCGCGGGATGTGAGTACAACCGCGGCACCCCCGCCCTGAGGCGTAAATATTGCTTTGACGGTAGTGATAACCTCCTCCTCGTTCACCGGACCATTGTTGTCATCGCTGCTACAGGATGACAGGCCTGTTATAGTAATTAATGCTAAAAGTGAAATCCTGAAATTTTTCATTGTAAAATATTTAGTGATTAATAATTGAATTTTAATTGTAATTGAAAGTTCCGGCCCACATCATCAGTATACAACCGCTGCCGGTTCAGGTAATCGCGATAAGATGTATTGAAAATATTATTGATAGAAAAATTGGCCGAAACAGGTGTTTTGCCCAAAGGAAACTGCACACCCGAAGCAAAATGCAGCAGGTGGTATCCCGGAGGCGGTGTGCTGATATCGACTAATACCGGTATGAGTTCACCATTCACAGGCACATCTGCATAAAAATTATTGTCGGGATAACGTGACTGAGTGAATACTGCTTCGGTGCGCACTTCCAGAAAAAGGTTGTGCCAATCGGCGGCATAACGGATGGTATTGCTTATGTTGAGCGGCGGCATATCGATAAGCGGCTTATTTTTAGTGGTGTTATCGGAATGCACATACGCAAAATTAAAGCTGTGGCGAAAGTGGCTGGTGATGTCCCAATCAGTATGGAGGTCGAAACCGGCTATCAGCACATTGTCCTGTGCGTAGCTGTATACCGGGAAGGTGCCACGTATGGTGTACTCCACCCCCGTAGGATCAAGGTAGATAAAGTTGCGAATCGCATTAATATAAGGTGTGGCCTCTATAGTGAAAGCTCCTTCCTTTTTGAGCAACGTCGCGGAAAGCTTCAGGGCCTGCTCCTTTTTTATGCCGAGGTTGCCCAACTCAATCGTCCCGTTACTGTGATGCAGCCCATCGCTGAAAAGTTCCGAAGGGTTAGGGTTGCGCATGGCCAGCCCGGCATTTGCCAAAAGGTCCATGGGATTCGAAAGCTTTTTCCGGATCCCCAGGCTTACCGAAATATTATGATACGTAAATTCCGGATTGGTAAGCCACTGCGTACTGTAATCGGCCGTGATGAAATGATCGTATACACCATTGTAACCAAGGTTATTCCAACGCGATTTCTGGTAATATTTCGTGGCAGATGTATGCGAAAAGTCATAGCGCAGTCCCGCTTCGGCGCTTAGTGTTTCGGAAAAGGAATGCGACACGATGCCATATATCCCTGCATCATATTTATCATACGTAGGAATTAGCGGGCGCACTCCGGTATCAGGGCTGGCATGGTTAAACTGTGCCGATGCGCTGAGTCCTGCTTTAAAATCGGTTTCATTCGATTGTTTTTTCCAGTCGGCATTCACCGAATGGGTTGCGAGCGTAAGGTCCAGCGCCGGGATATCAGCAAAATCGCCGCGCCTCATGTCATATTCCTTTCTACTATTCAGTTGGAAGGCATACTGAAGGGATAGCGATGCATCCTCCGAAAGCTGTCTATTGAAATTGGCCCTGGCCAAATGGTGCTGTACCTCCTGCCTGGGCGCACCTATGGTATAGGTGAAGGGTTCAATGACATTGGGCTGCCCATTGTTGATAGCACGCACAAGGTCGGCCACATTGCCTATGTGGGTTGCTTGGGCAATGCCTATGACCGCATTATAAAAGCTATAGGAAACCGATGTATCATAGTTATTGCCAAGATACTTTATATCCCCCGCAAAGTTAGCCTCGCGGTTGCCCGTATTCGACAGGACATAACCGGGAGCTTCGCGATCGCCCATGTATTTGAAGGTGCCGCCAGCATTCCATGCCAACCCGATGTCATTGCCTTTGTGGAGCGAGGACGAAATACCCCCTCCCCTGCCGTTGGAATCTGCCGTCAGGATGGTTTTGCCGAAAAGCGTGTCCTGCGTTACCGAAACCGGTTCCACCAACACCAACCCCCCAATTGCATCACCACCATACTGTAATGCCGCCGCGCCCTTAATGACCGATACCCGCCCTGCCGAGTTAATATCAAGGTTTGGTGCATGCTCTGTACCCCATTGTTGATCCTCAAGGCGCACGTTATTTGATATTACCGGCACCCGGCTGCTGTGCAGGCCATTGATGACGGGCTTCACGATGGTGCTGCCCGTCTTCAGCGAATAAACACCTGCTATTTCTTTAAGTGCATCGCCAATTGTGGCATTGCTGTATTTTTCGAGAGTTTCGGTTTTGAGGCGCTGCTCGTGGAAAGTGTTTTTCGAAACGGCATTGCTTTCGACCACAACAACCTCTTCCAACTGTGTCGCCTCCGGTTTGAGAATCGCATCCAGCCTTATATCGCCATACACATCTACAAGGGTGTCCAGTGTTTTGTAGCCGATATAGGAAATGACAACACGCTGCCGCCCGGAAGGGACATTGTGCACTTCGTAATAGCCACCGGGTGTGCTCACAGCGTGCAGCGTACCGGTATGGAGGTGCGCGCCATCGAGGGGCTTATTTTGCGGTGCAGCCACATTCCCGCTAATGGTATGCTGGGAATAGGCGCACCCGCTTCCTGCCAAAAGGGCGAGGAGGAGTATGTAAGTTCGCATGGATTATTTTCGTTCGGGATAATATTCGCACCCAGGGTATTTCGCCAGGACACACAAAGAATCTTAAAGTCACACAAATAAAGATAAGCCTGCAATAACCCTTTGTGGTTTATTCGCTTCTTCTTTGTGTACCTTATGGAAAAGCTTAAACGAATGAAGGCGGGCCCCTGTGCGAAAACAGGCTTCCGGCAAATGCCCAGCTGCCTTCTATACTGCTAAAGCGGTAAGCGATGGGTTGAAATGGGAAATCGAGCGTGAGGCAGAATTCCTGCGGCGCGACGAAGTAGTCAAAATGGAAATCACACACGGAGCAATGTTCATCTTCGTGGTCATGGTTGTCCATGCCGAAGTACTTTGCCTCCTTTTTATGAATGTGCTGATGGGCAGTTGCCGTAAAATGACTGTGGCTGAATGCATGAAAAGACTGCCATGCCGTTGCAAGAAGAACAACGGTCATAAGGGCCAGGTTGAATATGGCGAACTTTCTTTTCATTGGAGCAAAGGTAAAGAAACAAACATAGTAATTGCAACATTGTTGCGATAAAAATTTGTTAATGGAAAATATGTTCTGCGTAAAATTAAATGTCATTTAAGTGTAAATAGAAACATATCATTTGTTAAAACCATTAAAAAATAAAAATCTGACACTTAAATATCCATTCGCTAAAGACTGTTTAAAAAAATATCAGTAATTTCACGCACTCAAAATTCCGCAGGATGAAAAGCAATACTAAACTATTCATAGCCATACTCGCAGGCCTCATTTTGGGGGTAGGGCTGGGCTATTTTGTCTATAGGGGATACTCAAAAGACGAAGCGAAAGAGTTTGCCACAAGCATTAAGCTTCTGGGTACTATTTTCATCCGCATGGTGCAGATGATCATTGCGCCCCTGGTATTTTCTACGCTTGTTGTAGGCATTGCCAAAATGGGCGACATGAAGCTTGTAGGCCGTGTGGGTGCCAAGGCCATGGGGTGGTTCATCTCGGCATCGCTGGTATCCCTGCTGCTCGGGATGGTTTTGGTCAACTGGCTCGAGCCGGGCAAAGATACCGAAGTAACAATGGAAAGCGTTGCCCCTGCCGATGACCTGGTGCAAAACGTAGACTCATTTTCCCTTGAAAAATTTGTTACCCACGTGGTGCCAAAAAGTATTGTGGAAGCCATGGCTACCAATGAAATACTGCAAATTGTTATTTTCTCCATATTGTTCGGCATCGCACTTTCGTCCATTGGCGAAATAGCAAAACCTGTGATCCGCGTACTGGACACCATATCGCACGCCATACTGAAAATGGTGGGCTACATCATGTGGGTAGCGCCATTTGGCGTATTTGGCGCAGTAGCAGCGGCTGTTGCCGTTTACGGGTTTGACATCTGGAAGCTGTATGCCAATTACCTTGCCGCGTTCGCGCTTGGGATCATACTACTGTGGATATTGCTGCTTGCCGTGGGCTACCTGATACTGGGCAACAGGCTGTGGACCTTGTTAAAAAGGCTTGCCAGCCCGTTGCTTATTGCATTCTCAACCACGAGCAGTGAGGCCGTTTTCCCGAAACTTACCGAAGAACTGGAACGATTTGGCTGCGACCCTAAAATAGTTTCCTTCACTTTACCGTTAGGATATTCGTTCAACCTCGACGGTAGCATGATGTACATGACCTTCGCCAGCCTTTTTATCGCGCAGGTGTATGGAATTGACATGCCGCTGGAAAAACAATTGCTAATGCTGCTGGTACTGATGCTTACGAGCAAAGGAGTTGCGGGTGTACCCAGGGCATCGCTCATTGTAGTAGTGGCCACCTGTGCAATGTTCGGCATACCGCCAGAGGGGATAGCGCTTATATTACCCATAGACCACTTTTGCGATATGGCACGTAGTATGACCAATGTATTAGGAAATGCCCTGGCCACGAGCGCGGTGGATAAATGGGAAGCCAAAAACACTTAATCAATCATCAAAACATACCTTTTATGGACAGTTTTCACTGGACGCACTTACTAAACCCTGAATTTTACATCAACCTGGAGGTAGGCGGAGTTCCTATTGGCATATACGTAGTACTCTTTATTGTTTTTGCGGAGACCGGCCTTTTTGCGGGATTCTTCCTTCCGGGAGACAGCCTTTTGTTTCTTGCAGGCATATACAGCAATGAGCTTATGGCAACTGTATTACCGATGGAAAGCGACTTCCTTAACGTAGGCGTACTTTCGGTATTTGTTGCCTTGGCCGGGATTGTAGGCAATACCTTCGGGTATTGGTTTGGTTCCAAGAGCGGCACCTATCTGTACAAGAAAGAAGATTCATTCTGGTTCAAGAAAAAATACCTTATACAGTCGCATGAGTTTTTCGAAAAGCATGGTGGCAGGGCAATTATCTTTGCACGCTTCCTGCCTGTTATCCGGACATTCGCCCCAATCATTGCCGGCGTAGTGAAGATGGACAAGAAAAAATTCATGCTATTTAACATCATCAGTTCACTGCTATGGGCATTTACGCTGATATTTGCCGGGCATTACCTGCAGGAACTTTTCCTTAGCTGGTGGGATATCGACCTAAAATCATACATCGAGTACATTATCATCATCATCGTGCTTGTTACTACTGTTCCCCTTGTCATCAATGCCGTTAAAGGCAATAAGGTAACCGAGCAGGAAGCCATTGAAGAGGCAACCGACGACGAAACCAACATCATGCCCAAATGATACTGAGCTACTGGGAAATCCAACATTGGTTTACCGATGTCGATTTTACCATAGTGGGCAGTGGGATTGTTGGCCTGCATACCGCACTCCGGCTGCGGGAGCGCTTCCCGGACAGCAAGATTCTTGTCCTCGAAAAAGGGCCGCTACCACAAGGTGCGAGTACAAAAAATGCGGGCTTCGCTTGCTTTGGAAGCCTTTCAGAGATCATCAGTGACCTGAACAGCCACACCGAAGAGGAAGTGCTCTCCTTAATCAAAAAACGCTGGCAGGGACTCCAATTGCTGCGAAAGCGGCTGGGTGATACTGCCATCGATTTTAAGCCTTACGGTGGCTATGAGCTTTTCGTGAAGGATGACACTTCTGGTTATGAAGACTGCTTGCGCCGGATGCCTTTTGTAAATGAAGTGCTGAGGCCGCTCTTTAAAGCTGATGTGTTTGCAAAGGAAGTAGACCGTTTCAATTTTAAAGGCATACAGGAATACCTTATCTTCAATCCTTTTGAGGGGCAGATTGATACCGGCCTTATGATGCAGGCCCTGCTTAAAAAAGCCATTGCACAAAATATCCTTGTCCTGAATGCCCAAACCGTTACTGCATACCACGAAAAACCTGATGGCGTAGATGTAAGCCTTGGTGATTTCAGCTTTACCACAAAAAAACTATTATTTGCAACCAACGGTTTTGCAGGCGGCATCACCAAGGCCGCCGTTACCCCGGCACGCGCGCAGGTGCTTATTACCGAACCAATACCGAACCTTGACATACGAGGGACTTTCCACATTGACCGTGGCTATTATTATTTCCGGAACATCAATAACCGCATACTTTTTGGCGGCGGCCGCAACCTTGATTTTGAAGGCGAGAAAACAACAGAGTTTGGCCAGACGGAAATTATCCAGAACCAATTGGAGAAGATGCTGCGTGAAGTAATGCTGCCTGATATAGATTTTAAAATCGGTCACCGGTGGAGTGGCATCATGGGACTTGGCAGCCATAAGAACCCTATCATAAAGCAATTGTCTGACCATGTATATTGCGGCGTAAGGCTTGGCGGCATGGGTGTGGCGATTGGTAGCATTGTAGGGATGGAACTGGCGGATTTGGTTTGATTGGATTGATTTTGGAATAAGGATGACGCGGAATGGGCAGTAGCCAAAGATTTTTAGCATCCATCTATGGGAGCCGAAGGATTTTTAAAACCATGCAGATTCAGGCCTGTATCATCCATTTCACATTAAATCTGTAACACACCATTCCAAATATCGTTTCATATTTTTACTTTTGTTAAAGTTTATGTAACCAAATCGTATTATGAAAAAAATTCTTCTACTAACCTTTAGCATCATGGGATTATCGGCTTCGGCACAACAGCACATGACACCCGAGCTGCTTTGGAAAGTTGGCAGGGTAAGCGCCCTGGGCATTACTAAAGACGGGAAAAACATAGTTTATAAGGTTTCGACGCCCAATGTTGCGGAAAACAAATCGGATTCGAAATTCTACACCATTCCAGTAACCGGCGGCACTCCTGTGGAAGTGAAGGAATATAAGGAACTGTTGAAAGACAAATCGCTTTCGCCGGATGGTAAGTGGGCGCTTTCATCGAAAGAAATAAAGGTCGAAAAAGTGAACGGATCGGATTTTTATCCGGCCCTTGACAAATCGACCGTACAGGTATACAACGGCCTGGACTATCGCCACTGGGATACCTGGAACGACGGTACGCACAACCATGTGGGTTATGCACCTGTGGATAACAAGGATGGCTTTATCGACATTATGCCGAACGAGCCTTACGATTCCCCTCAAAAACCCTTTGGAGGTGAGGAAGATTACTGTTGGTCCCCCGATGGAAAGAGTATAATATATGTGTCCAAGAAAAAGTCGGGTACGGAATATGCCATAAGTACCAACACCGACCTGTACCAATATGACCTTGCCATAAAGCAAACAAAAAACCTTACGCCAAACAATCCGGGGTATGATACCAACCCGGCATTTTCACCACAGGGCGACCTGACCTGGCTGCAGATGAAGCGTGATGGCTATGAGGCCGACAAAAACGACATTATTGTGCGCCACAAAGGTACGGACATCAACCTGACAGCCGGATGGGATGGTACGGTAGACAGTTTCACCTGGAGCGGCGATGGCAAAAAGGTATATTTCATTGCGGCAGTAGACGGGACCAAACAATTGTTTGAAATAAACTTTCCCGGGCTTACCAAGATCGCGGTTAAGGTAACACAAATTACCGACGGCTATTTCGACGTAAACAGCATAGTAGATTTTGCCGGCGGAAAGATAATCGTGGAAAGGGCAGACATGAACCACGCCACAGAGATATACAGCTATGACCTGAAGAAGAAAGCTTGGGCGCAACTGACCAAGGTAAATGACAAATTTTACTCGGGCATTAAAATGAGTAAGACAGAGAAGCGGTATGTAACTACTACCGATGGCAAAAAAATGCTGGTATGGGTTATCCTCCCCCCTGATTTTGATGCCAAAAAGAAATACCCGACTATACTGTACTGCCAGGGAGGTCCTCAAAGCGCATTGACGCAGTTTTACTCCTACCGTTGGAACTTCCAGCTTATGGCTGCCAATGGTTATATAGTAGTAGCGCCTAACCGCCGAGGTATGCCCGGCCATGGCGTGGAATGGAATGAAGCCATCAGTAAAAACTGGGGCGGGCAGGTAATGGACGACTATCTGTCGGCAATAGATAACATTGCAAAAGAGTCCTATGTAGATAAGGCGCGTTTGGGAGCCGTTGGCGCAAGCTATGGCGGCTACTCTGTGTTCTATCTCGCAGGAATACATAATAACCGCTTTAAAACGTTCATTTCGCATTGTGGTGTATTCAACCTTCAGAGCATGTACGGTACAACTGAGGAAGTGTTTTTCAATAACTGGGATGCCGGCGGAGCGTATTGGGAGAAAGATAATGCTATCGCACAAAAAAGCTATGGCGAGTTTAACCCCATAAACATGGTTACCAAATGGAACACCCCTATGCTAATTATACAGGGCGGGAAAGATTACCGGGTGCCTATCGGGCAGGGACAGGAAGCTTTCCAGGCGGCACAGCTGCAGGGAGTAAAAAGCCGCTTTATTTTATTTCCGGATGAAAACCACTGGGTATTGAAGCCACAGAATGCACTGGTATGGCAGAATGAATTCTTTAAATGGCTTCAGGAAACGTTGTAGAAAATTCAAAAAACGTTAAGCTTTTGTAAATTTTCTGTATTTTAGCATCCTGATCGTATTAAACAAAATTATAAACTATGTACAATTTTTCAGTAAAACCGCTTTTGGCAGTATCGCTGCTTATTGCGGGAATGCAGGTGGGTTCGGCACAGGATTACCTGGTCAACTCACTTAAAAACAACCAAAGCGCCAACAGCGCCGAATCATTCAAATTTACCGATGTTATCAATATTGAGAATACACCTGTAAAAAACCAGGGGTCTTCGGGTACGTGTTGGAGCTATTCGGCCAACTCCTTCCTGGAATCGGAAATGATCCGCATGGGCAAGCAGCCAGTCGAAATATCTCAGGTATACACTGCCCGCAACGCTTATGTGGAAAAAGGAAAAAACTATGTAAAAATGCATGGCGCCATTACCCTTGGCGATGGTGGTGCGCTGCACGACGTTATCAATATGTACCGCAAGTATGGCGCGCTTCCGCAAAGTACTTACACGGGGCTAAATTACGGCACAACTAATAACAAATTTGGAGAGATGCAGGCTATGGCAGAAGGCGTTCTTGCCGCTGCAGTGAAAAACCCGAACGGTGAGTTATCCCCTAATTGGATCAAGGCGTATACTGCCGTTTTGGACTCGTACCTTGGTGAAGTGCCACAAAGCTTTGACTATAAAGGAAAGAAATACAGCCCACAGACTTTTGCTAAAGAAGTGGTTGGAATAAACCCGGATGATTATGTTGAAATATCTTCTCTGAAAGAACATCCATATTATTCAAAGTTCGTGCTGATGGTTCCGGACAACTGGTCGCTGGACATGGTGTATAATGTAAAAATGAATGACCTGACCTCCATCATTGACAATGCGCTTAAAACAGGCTATACCGTAGGATGGGCAGGCGATGTGAGCGAAAAAGGCTTTAGCTGGAAAAACGGTGTGGCTTACATCCCGGCAAAAAACTTTGCCGACATGACTGCCGAAGAAAAAGAGAGCATATTTAAAGGGCCACAGGCTGAAATGGAAATTACCGAAGACATGCGCCAGGCAGCCTTTGACAACTACCAAACGACTGACGACCACGGTATGCACATTGTAGGCGTTAGCAAAGACCAAAATGGCAAAGAATATTATATCGTAAAAAACTCGTGGGGCGCCACGAACGACTATAAAGGGTATATGTATATGAGCAAAAACTTTGTGAAATACAAGACTACTGCCATACTGCTTCACAAAGGAGGTATACCCAAAGACTTAGCTAAAAAAATGGATGTGAAGTAATCCTTTTGAATCATACAAAAATCCCGAAGTCAGATGATATACTTCGGGATTTTTTTATTGTCTAAATTTATCTTCAGCTTATCGATAAATTTTGATGCGTCCTTTTTATTGTTTTCAGAAACACGGATCGTAAACTTTCCACCGCTTACCATGTCAAGCACTATATGGTATTTTTTTTTAGCGAAGTAAAATGCCATTGCCGACATGAACGCAGCAAAGCCGTAGCCTGCAATTCGGAAAACCCCATTAAAATTATTAATATAGTCAAGTAATCCATAGGCCGGTAGTGGCAGGATTATAAGAAGTAAAAATCTATTGGTTATCCTTCCCAGGAATGCAGCAACTTTTATTTTAGATAATGGAATCTCTTTCTCGCCGTTGTCGAATGCGAAAATCACCTTATCATCAAACAATTTACCACAGGTATTGGAAAAAATCGGGTTATCTTCCATGCCGCGAAAATAATCCAATATTCCATTTAAAGCATTTTGTTTAACTTTTTCTTAATAAAGGCAAAATATTAAATTACAAAATCATATAAGTAATCCACGTGCGGCCGGATGATTCACCAGTTCAGGAACAATAATTCATGCCTGGTTATTGATAGTATTGCCTTAACTTTTTGGCATTGGACACCCTGCCTGCCTGATACGTTTTATACTGAGTTTCGTTAAGGACGGATTTTAGTTTGGCATCCCTGTCGTCGGTAAGTGTTTTCATTTTTCTTGCCTTCTCTGTACCATTGGTTACCTTTTCTGCTTCGGCAGCCTTCTGAAGGAATGTTTTGTTAATGTCCAACACCTTTGCATATTGTCCGTCATTCAGAGAAAGCTGTACTTTCATTTCGGTAGTTACCACTTTTGCGCCTTCCCCTGCTTTATCCTTTTCCTGGGCTGCTACAGCAGTTGTAGCAATCATAAATACAAGTAGTGCTCCAAACGTCATTTTTGCTAACGATTTCAATGTATCCTTCATAATTGTTTATTTGTAAGTATTGATATTTGCCGCAATATAAATAAAATAAAAAATATATGAATGGGAAATTAGCTGGTATCGGCTGACAAATTACTGTGCTATCAAATTAGATCAAAGTTAAATATATTGAAAAAATTTAATTATTTAACATAAACAAAAGTTAATTATTTAACAATTGATAGTTATATTATGAATATATTAAAAGTTTTCTCTTACATCTCTGTTAATTGGCAACTTATTGGGAAGTACATGGTTCACCTTTGCCCCATGCAATACTTCCGTTGCAATTTATATTACCTTAAATGAAAAAAACTCTATTGCTTCTCTTAATGGCTTTTGCTCTATTGGCACTGCCAAATTACAGCTTTTCACAAGCACCTGTGCTAGGTACAGCAGCCAACTTTGCCTTATTCTCCTCTAATGGAGCCATAAGCAATAATGGACTGTCGCATGTTACCGGTAATTTGGGAACGAATAACGGGTCGAGCACTGCTTTTGGCAACGTGAACGGCGTTATGAATGACAATAACGGTGCAAGTAGTGCATCTGCGAGCGACCTTCTTATCGCGTACAATCAATTAGACAGTGCGATACCTACATTTTTCCCGGCCCCTCTTTTAGGAAATGGCCAGGTTCTTAATGCAGGTATTTACTCAATCGGCGGAACCGCCACTCTCGACGGTATCCTTACACTAAACGGACAGGGTAATGCCAATGCGGTATTCATCATACAGATCGAAGGTGCATTTTCAAGCACCGCAGCTTCTTCAGTGGTACTGACTAACAATGCCCAGGCATGTAATGTATTCTGGAAAGTGGAAGGCCTTATAAGCCTGGCTTCAGGAACTTCGATGAAAGGAACAATGGTAGCCAATAATGCTGCTATAGTACTGGGATCGGGCGTTGCACTTGAAGGCAGGGCGTTAACTACAACAGGGGCTATAACAATTAATGGCGTAGAAGTACACACCCCAATAGGTTGCGGAAGCCCGGTACTTACCGGCCCTGCTGCACCTGCTATGGGTACAGTTGCTTGTTATACTCTATTTTCTGCTACAGGCCAGGTATCGAACACAGGCGTATCTTATGTTACAGGAGATGTTGGAACCAATGGTGGATTGACTACAGGCTTTGACGCTTTGAACGTAACAGGTACTATTCACAATAATCCGGATACCTCTACCACACAGGCAGCTGCAGACGTTAACACACTATACAATTCATTGAATGTATTGGCGCATGATATCGAGCTATTATATCCTGCACAATTCGGCAACGACCTAGTATTGACTCCGCATACCTACCTGCTAAATGCCGAAACTGTATTGACCAATGACATTATACTGGATGCCCAGGATATTGCCAATGCTGTATTTGTAATCAAAATAAACGGCGCCCTTACAACAAGCACGTATGCAAATGTGGTCCTGATAAACGGAGCACAGGCTAAGAATGTCTTCTGGAAAGTAACCGGGGCAGTAAACATCAATGATTACTCAGAATTTAAAGGTACACTTGTAAACAGTGGCGCCCTTATATTGAATACGGGTGTAGACCTTGAAGGCAGGGCGCTTACAATAAACGGTTCTTTGAGTACTGTTGCTGTAAATGCTGAAATGACTCTAGGTTGTGGCACTGTAATACCTCCATGTACGGCTCCGGCCGCACCGGGAGTGACTGCACAAAACTTTTGTACTTCGGGAACAGTTGCCCAGCTTGTTGCTACAGGCGCTACCGGAGCTACCTTCAATTGGTATTCAGTGCAAACCGGCGGAATAAAACTTGCTCCGGGAACAGCGCTTACAACCGGTACTTATTATGTGTCACAGACTGTTGCTGATTGCGAAAGCATAAGGGTAAGTGCAGCTATAACTGTAACTTCGCCTGCGGCTCCAACGGTTGACAACACGCAAACACTTTGTGCAGGCTCTACAGTTGCAGACCTTGAAGCAACGGGTGTAGCAGGAAGTACTATTTCATGGTCGGCTACAGCAGGTGGTGCAGCATTGAATGCTAACACCGTACTTACAGCAGGAACCTATTTTGCAAGGCAGACTGTGGCAACATGCCAGAGCCCTGCGTCAACGGTTACGGTAACTATAACCACGACAGCGATACCTACAGCTGATACTACACAGTCTTTCTGTGCAGGCGCTACTGTAGCAAGCCTTACAGCTACCGGAACTTCATTGCAATGGTCGCTTACCAATGGCGGCGCTACACTGGCAAATTCAGCAGTACTGGTTTCAGGAAACTATTTTGTTTCACAAACAGTGGCAGGATGCGAAAGCAACGGCCTTTCTGTTGCAGTTACAGTAAATACTATACCTGCGGCTCCAACGGTTGACAACACGCAAACGCTTTGTGCTGGATCAACAGTTGCAGACCTTGAAGCAACGGGTGTAGCAGGAAGTACTATATCATGGTCGGCTACACCCGTTGGTGCAGCATTAAATGCTAACACAGTGCTTACTTCAGGATCTTACTATGCAAGGCAAACGGTGTCAACATGCCAGAGTATTACAGCAATGGTTACGGTAACGATCAATACAACGGCGGTACCTACAGCTGATACTACACAGTCTTTCTGTGCAGGAGCTACTGTAGCAAGCCTTACAGCTACCGGAACTTCTTTGCAGTGGTCACTTACCAATGACGGCACTACACTAGCAAATTCAGCAGTACTGGTTTCAGGAAATTACTTTGTTTCACAGACAGTGGCAGGATGCGAAAGCAACGGCCTTGCTGTTGCAGTTACAGTAAATGCTATACCTGCGGCTCCAACGGTTGACAACACGCAAACGCTTTGTGCTGGATCAACAGTTGCAGACCTTGAAGCAACGGGTGTAGCAGGAAGTACTATATCATGGTCGGCTACACCCGTTGGTGCAGCATTAAATGCTAACACAGTGCTTACTTCAGGATCTTACTATGCAAGGCAAACGGTGTCAACATGCCAGAGTATTACAGCAATGGTTACGGTAACGATCAATACAACGGCGGTACCTACAGCTGATACTACACAGTCTTTCTGTGCAGGAGCTACTGTGGCAAGCCTTACAGCTACCGGAACTTCTTTGCAGTGGTCACTTACCAATGGCGGCACTACACTAGCAAATTCAGCAGTACTGGTTTCAGGAAATTACTTTGTTTCACAGACAGTGGCAGGATGCGAAAGCAACGGCCTTGCTGTTGCAGTTACAGTAAATGCTATACCTGCGGCTCCAACGGTTGACAACACGCAAACACTTTGTGCTGGATCAACAGTTGCAGACCTTGAAGCAACGGGTGTAGCAGGAAGTACTATATCATGGTCGGCTACACCCGTTGGTGCAGCATTAAATGCTAACACAGTGCTTACTTCAGGATCTTACTATGCAAGGCAAACGGTGTCAACATGCCAGAGTATTACAGCAATGGTTACGGTAACGATCAATACAACGGCGGTACCTACAGCTGATACTACACAGTCTTTCTGTGCAGGAGCTACTGTGGCAAGCCTTACAGCTACCGGAACTTCTTTGCAGTGGTCGCTTACCAATGGCGGCGCTACTCTGGCAAATTCAGCAGTACTGGTTTCAGGAAATTACTTTGTTTCACAGACAGTGGCAGGATGCGAAAGCAACGGCCTTTCTGTTGCAGTTACAGTAAACGCTACTCCGGCAGCGCCCACAGGAAACAGTACACAGGAATTTACAACGGGTGAAACAGTTGCCACATTGGAAGTATCAGGTTCAGCGATAGCGTGGTATGTAATGGTAGATGGAGATCTTGTAAGCATTGAGGGATCTACCTTGCTCGCGGATGGAGAGACTTACTATGCATCACAAACCGTAAATGGGTGTGAAAGTGATTATTTTGAAGTTACTGCCAATGAAACTTTGAAAACAGGATCTTTTGATATTAAAGCAATGAAAGCCTATCCAAATCCTGTTAAAGACATACTTAATGTTTCGGGAGATGAAACAATTACTAATGTAACTGTATTCAATCTTTTAGGACAGCAAGTAATGCAGCAGTCCGCAACGGAAAACACTGTTAAGTTAAATGTTGAGCAATTAGAAGCAGGAACCTATTTGCTACAGGCAACTACGGTTACCGGCAGAAATGCTTCATTCAAGATCGTAAAGTTATAAAACAATAGCTTTATAAAACTGAAAGTCCCCGTATCGCTACGGGGACTTTTTTTATTCCATCTTACTAACCATTACATTATTGATTTGCTGATTCTAAAATAAGTTGACTATTTCAGGAAGAAACAAAACCTAAAAAGCCCCTATCAAGGGGCTTTTGTATTATTTGGGTTCTTTCATATGGAAAGATTCCATGAATTTAGTAGTATAATTACCGGCCACATAGTCCGGCTCATCCATCAGCTGCCTGTGGAATGGTATGGTGGTTTTAATACCCTCGATCACGAACTCATCAAGTGCCCGCTTCATCTTATTGATAGCTTCCTGCCTGGTCTGTGCGGTAGTGATCAATTTGGCGATCATCGAGTCGTAGTTCGGCGGGATAGTATAGCCCGAATACACGTGGGTATCAAGCCTTACGCCATGGCCTCCCGGCATATGCAACGTTGTGATCTTGCCCGGCGACGGCCTGAAGTCGTTATAAGGATCTTCGGCATTGATACGGCACTCGATAGAATGCATCTGCGGAAGATAATTTTTACCAGAGATCGGCACCCCTGCAGCAACCAATATCTGTTCTCGTATCAGGTCATAGTCGATCACCTGCTCAGTGATAGGATGCTCTACCTGGATACGGGTATTCATTTCCATAAAATAAAAATTCCGGTGCTTGTCCACAAGAAATTCTACCGTTCCTGCGCCTTCATACTGAATGTATTCAGCAGCCTTTACGGCAGCATCGCCCATTTTTTCTCGAAGCTCATCGGTCATAAATGGCGATGGTGTTTCCTCAGTAAGCTTTTGGTGACGGCGCTGTACCGAACAATCCCTTTCAGAAAGGTGGCATGCCTTGCCAAATGAGTCACCTACCACCTGTATCTCTATGTGGCGTGGTTCCTCAATAAGTTTTTCCATATACATACCATCGTTACCAAATGATGCCGCGGCTTCCTGTCTGGCACTTTCCCATGCTTTCAACAGCTCTTCCTGTTTCCATACAGCCCTCATGCCCTTTCCACCACCACCGGCAGTAGCTTTAAGCATTACAGGGTATCCGAATTCACCGGCAAGTTTTTCAGCATGTTCGTATGAATCCAATAGCCCGTCCGATCCGGGAACACAGGGTACGCCGGCAGCTTTCATTGTCGCCTTGGCCGTAGCCTTATCTCCCATTTTGTCGATCATGTCCGGGGATGCACCAATAAACTTAATACCATGCTCGGCGCATATTTTGGAGAATTTCGCGTTTTCAGACAAAAACCCGTAGCCCGGGTGTATGGCATCTGCATTGGTAATTTCAGCAGCAGCAATAATATTTGGTATTTTCAGGTACGAAAGATTGCTTGGCGGCGGGCCGATACATACGGCTTCGTCGGCAAATTTTACGTGAAGGCTTTCGGCATCAGCAGTAGAATATACTGCAACCGTTTTTATGCCCATTTCCCTACAGGTCCTAATCACACGCAGTGCGATCTCTCCCCTGTTGGCAATTAATATTTTCTTAAACATCGTTTTTAGTATTTTAAATTTTGAATTATAAATTATAAATTACTTCGAATGCAAATTCAGCATTCAAAATTCAACATTTAAAATAACTTACGACGGGTCCACAAGGAATAATGGCTGGTCAAATTCTACCGGCGATGCATCATCTACCAATACTTTAACGATCTTGCCTGATATTTCCGATTCAATCTCATTGAAAAGCTTCATGGCCTCGATAACACAAACCACGTCACCTTTGGAGATAGTGCTTCCCACTTCGACAAAAACAGGCTTGTCCGGAGAAGGTTTCCTGTATAGTGTGCCAATGATAGGCGATTTAATCATGATGTACTTCGCATTTTCATCGACAGCAGGAGCCTGTGGTGCGGCAGGTGCAGCAGCCGGGGCTGCGGGAGCCTGAGGGTTTTGTGCCATCTGTTGGCCAACCGGCATCTGCTGAACATAGGTTGTAGCTTCGGCAGCGCCTTCGGTAGTGGTTTTAATAGTGATCTTAATATCATCCATCTCCAGCTTAACCTCTGTAGCACCGGATTTTGCCACAAACCTGATCAGGTTTTGAATCTCTCTAATATCCATAATTTCCGAATTTTGTTTAGGTTGTTTATTTTTTGTCGTATGCCCACTTAAGATAGATGGAACCCCATGTAAACCCGCCCCCGAAAGAAGCGAATATAAGGTTGTCGCCTTTCTTGAAAAGGTGTTCAAAATCGTTTAGCAACAAAGGCAGGGTAGCCGATGTGGTATTTCCGTATTTTTCGATGTTAATCAATACTTTAGATTCATCAAGTCCCATGCGCGATGAAGTAGCATCGATGATCCTCTTGTTGGCCTGGTGCGAAATCAGCCAGTCCACATCGTCATTTGTAAGGTTGTTCTTCTGCATGATCTTCTCGCTAATGTCTGCCATGTTGGACACGGCATACTTGAATACCGTTTTGCCGTCCTGGAACACATAGTGCTGGCCGTTATCAATCGTTTCATGCGACGCAGGCAACAGTGATCCGCCGGCCGAAATCTTAAGGAATTCGCGGCCAATGCCATCGCTCCTCAATATCTCGTCCTGCAGGCCAAGGCCTTCTTCATTAGGCTCGAACAATGCTGCGCCTGCACCATCGCCAAAGATGATACAGGTAGCCCTGTCCGTATAATTAATGATGGATGACATTTTATCGGCACCGATAACCAGCACCTTCTTGTAGCGTCCCGCCTGTATGTAGGCTGCCGCGGTGCTCATGCCGTAAAGGAAACTGGAGCATGCGGCCTGTAGGTCATATGCAAATGCGTTAACCGCACCAATTGCCGTCGCTACATATACTGCAGTAGCAGCTACTGGCATATCGGGAGTAGTGGTAGCAAGGAGCACCATATCTATTTCTTCGGGATTGGTGCCGCTTTTTTTAAGCAGGTCTTCGGCTGCTTTGATGGCCAAATAAGAAGTCCCCTTGTCTTTATCTTTCAGAATGCGCCTTTCTTTAATGCCGGTGCGTGAAGTTATCCACTCATCATTTGTGTCGACCATGGTTTCGAGCAACTTGTTCGATAGCACAAAATCAGGAACATAAGCACCTACTGCGGTAATGGCGGCTGTTGTTTTACTCATAGGATAAATTTTTCAATTCGGGTGAGGGAATTTGAAAAGTGGTTGAAATTACAAAAAAAATTATAAATCGGCCTGTAATATATCGCCTTAATTAAAAATAAATGGTCGTTAACAAAAAAACTCTCACGTTGTGAGAGTTTTACCCATGTATCTTCAAACAATTAAGCAACCGCCTCCTGTTTGTCTATAACTACCTGGCCCCTGTAGTACATTTTGCCTTCATGCCAGTAAGCCCTGTGGTACAAATGCGGCTCGCCTGTTACAGGACATGTTGCAATTTGAGGAACAGATGCTTTATAATGCGTTCTTCTTTTATCTCTTCTTGTTTTCGAGGTTTTTCTCTTAGGATGTGCCATTTTACTATATTATTTTATCCGTTTAACAGTTTTTTTAATTCATCCCAGCGGGGATCCGTGTTTTCTTTTTGTTCTTCTTTCTTTTCTTTCTCTTTCGGAGCAAGCTCGTTCAGTTTGTTCAATATCTCGGTATTCAACGTACCGTCTTTAATTCCGGGATGTACCCGCTTTGAAGGGACAGAGAGCACGATCATTTCATAGATATACTGCGATACGTCTACCTGGTATTCGCCATGCGGCAGTATCAACATCTCATCATTATCGTTATTAAACTCATCGCCAAACTTCACAATCAGGCTAAGCTTCCCTTTTACAGGCATATCGAAATCTTCGTTCGACAGGTCGCAAGGCACGTTTATTATGCCTTTGTGCTTAAAACTGAGCTCAAGCATGGTGCTCTTTTTCTCCAAAACCAGGCTTACTTTAATGCTGACGTCGTTATAGTCGTCAAAACCAAAGCCCTCAAAGAACTTTTTATCTATTTCAAACTCAAACTGGTGCTTCCCCTGCTTCAACCCCACGAAAGGGATTAAAAAATCTTTATTCGCTTTCATTTGGCCAGTTTTATCAATTTTTCCCGAGTAATATGCCGCAACTCATTCATTACAACAGATTTCGAGCGTGCAAAGATAGAAAATTATTGCAAACCCAAAACTGTTATCCGTATTTTTTTTCTTCTTGTTTTTCCCTGATCTTCAAAGGGTTCTTTGTCAGCTCCCCATATAACCCCCTGTTTTGGTACACATCGAGTGCCAGATAGACCGCTTCTTTAAAGGAATTGTGGTCCGCCAGCCCTTTACCTGCTATCTCATAGGCGGTTCCGTGGTCAGGTGATGTACGTATGGCCTGAAGCCCCGCCGTATAGTTTACCCCATTGCCAAATGACAACGTCTTGAACGGTATGAGCCCCTGGTCATGATACGCTGCTATAACGGCATCGTACTTTTCATATTGCCCGCTGCCAAAAAAGCTGTCTGCCGAAAAAGGCCCAAAAACAAGCACCCCTTCCTCAAAAAGTTTTTTAAGCGCAGGCTTTACTACATGGTCATCCTCCTTGCCTATAACGCCGTTGTCGCCACTGTGCGGGTTGACTCCAAGCACAGCGATCTTTGGTTTGCTGATGCCGAAATCCTGCTTCAGTGTTTTGTTGATCGTAGTTAACTTTTTACGGATCAGCGATTCGTTTAGGTGTGCCGACACTTCATTTACCGGAATATGGTCTGTAAGGAGCCCAACACGGAGGTTGTCCTGAACCATCAGCATAAGCGCATCGCCTTCCAGCTGCTCGTTCAGGTAATCGGTATGGCCGGGGAATTTAAATTCTTCCGACTGTATGTTATATTTATTGATCGGGGCGGTAACCAGCACATCAATAGCACCTTCCTTCAACGCTGCTACTGCTTCAGTAAACGACTTAATTGCATAGGCACCGGCTTCTTCGTCATTTTTCCCGAACTCAATATTGTATGGATCTTTCCAAACGTTAAGCACATTGATCTTACCAATAACCAATTGGCTCAAATTGTCGATGCCGTGCAGGCTACAGGTTAGCT
The DNA here is from genome assembly GCA_942492845.1 of uncultured Flavobacteriaceae bacterium. Classification (GTDB taxonomy): domain Bacteria; phylum Bacteroidota; class Bacteroidia; order Flavobacteriales; family Flavobacteriaceae; genus Flavobacterium. The sequence continues at coordinate 692,053 of OW818646.1, forward strand.
CGAGCGTTTTCTTTACGAATGACATCACTTTTACGTTGGCAAAGATCACCGGCGTGCAAAATTCGAGCATCCGGCTGTCCTCGAAAGTCTTCAGGATCACCTCGCTCCCGATACCATTAAGGTCGCCCACCGATATGCCCACAATTACATTCTCTGCCTTTTTTGTCATGATGCTGATTATTGCTTAATTTTGAAGCTACAAATTTAGCAAAATAAATCAGCATGTTTACAGGAATTATCGAAGCATCGGGAACTATAAAAGAAATAGTACACGATAACAGCAATTATCATATAACCATTTCATCGCCAATTACCCATGAGCTGAAGATCGACCAGAGCGTGGCGCACGATGGTGTGTGCCTTACCGTGGTAGCCATCGACGGGCAAAACTACACAGTAACTGCCATAAAAGAAACGCTGGACAAGACCAACCTGAAGGGCTGGCATGTAGGTGGCATTGTAAACCTTGAGCGTGCCATGAAGCTGGGTGACCGCCTGGACGGGCATATCGTGCAGGGGCATGTGGACCAAACCGGGATTTGCAGCTCGGTGGAAGAAGCGGGCGGCAGTTGGTATTTTACCTTTGGATATGATAAAATGCAGAACAACATTACCATTGAGAAAGGCTCAATTACCGTAAACGGGGTAAGCCTTACCGTGGTGAATTCAAAGGAACACGAGTTCAGCGTAGCGATCATACCGTATACGTACGAGCATACCAATTTTAAGAACATCCAGCCGGGCACGATAGTAAACCTTGAGTTTGACGTGATAGGGAAATATGTGGCGAGGCTGCAAGGGATGAGGGAGTAAAGATTGAAAGTCATAAAGTCATAAAGTCGAAAAGTCAAATGTCAAATGTCATAAGAAAATGGACGTCCGAAAAGGGCAATCTTCATAAAAGCAAAAAAGGCATCCCGTTCGGGATGCCTTTTTAGTATTCAGTAATATGATTATCGTTTCAGGGCAAAGTGGCCTTTGAATTCCTTCTTAATGCCATCATGCTCGTACTCGATAGTGAACCAGTAGTCGTCACCCGGCATTGGGTTGCCGTTGAAGGTACCATCCCATCCGTTCGATTCACTGCTTGTACTGATTTGTTTCAGCAGTTTGCCATAACGGTCAAATATGTACACTATCGCAGGCTGGTTGCTTAATCCGAATGGCTGCCAGTAATCATGGTAACCGTCGCCGTTTGGCGTAAAGAAGTTCGGATAGTCAATCGGGCTTACCCCTTCAAGATCAAGTATCAATTCAAGGTCGTCACATGGGTCTGCGGTAGCAATGTCCCTTACTCGGATTATATGTCCAACCTGATCAGGATTTACAGGATATGCGGATACATTCTCGAATACATTCGAGTTTTGCCATGGGCCGTTGTCAAGGCTATACTGGTATTCGCCATAACCTTGTGCAAGCACGGTGATCACCTGATTTTCGCCAAACGGATTGCCTACCACATAACCTATGCCTATAGGGCTTGCACCACCACTTCTTTCGATCACAAATGGTGCGATAGGGTCGGACACACACCCTGTAGCGCTCGTAGCAATTACATTATAGCTTCCCGCAACCGTAACGGTAAGTGTTGGGCCGGTTTCGCCCGGCATTACAGCGCCATTCTGGTACCATACAAAAGTATGGGTTGCATCGAGGCCGGAATCTATTACAGCTTCGCGTTCATTTACGTTAGTGTCAAAATTGATACATACGGTAGTATGATCTGCGGTCAGTACCGGCTCAGGGATACGCTCAACAAACAGCTCCAATGTGGTGATGTCGTTACATCCGCTCACGGTAGACTCATTCGTTACTCTTACCCAAATCATTTGGTAATCCGGTGAAAGTGTGTTTTCATAAGCTGACGGGTTAGCTATTGCATTTATGCCATCCTCTGCATCTGCCAGGGTAGTATAATATGCTACGCTGTAAGTAGCGGGGCTTTGCGAACCAAGTACTTCAGGCTCCACCACCGTAAGGTCAAATTCAAATACGCCATCGTTGTCACCGTCATAATCACACTCAAAGAATGTGGTTGTTATCGGGTTTGCAATGGCTGCTTCTTCTACCAATAGCGTCAGCGGCGCCCAGTTTTTACATCCCGTGTCGTTATTAATCACCAGCACCACAATGTTCTGCACGTTTGGCGAACTTGTATTGGTATAGATGTATGGCATTGCAATTCCGGCAAGGCGGTCAGCTTCGTTCCTGTGGAACGTGATCGTATAATCAGCAGGGTCTACACCCGCGCCAAGTATTTCATCCATGTGCGTATTGAAGTCGAAGGTAGCAATACCATCTGTGTTTTGCTCGCATATCGCATAAGGTTCAATCACACCTGCCTGGCCAAGTTCCGGAAGCATGTTCACGATCACCTCAAAGCTCACCACCTGAAAACATACCGGATGCGTTGAGTTGGTTGTATTGGCTTCTGCCCTTACCCAAATTGTCCTGCTTATGGTGTTGTATGCCGTGTAGTTCGTTATTTCATTTACCCTGTCTATGGCATCCTGCTCCGTTTCGTAGTAGGTAAGCACCATGGTAGCATCGCCATTCCTTATGTCTGCCGCAGCATCATTAAGGTTAAATACCTCCATACCGTCAGGCGAACTGTTATCGTCACACTTCACAAGTGGCGCAGCATCTGTATCCGGAACCGGTAGCGGAAGCACCTGAATGGTAAGCGTGGTATAACTCTTACATCCCCTTGGGGTAGTTACCATTACGTATAGCGTCTGCGGGTTATTTAGTGGCGGACCGATATTCGTATATGCTGATGGGTTCGGTATTGCCTGAGCTGTAAGGTCTATGCGCGGATCTGTTACAAAGTACTGCACCAGCATTCCCTGCCCTATACCAAATGGCCCAAGTATTTCTTCATCTTTTACAGTAAGGTCAAACTCGGTTCTGCCGTCGTTATTTACCTCATCCGGCGGAGTAGGGCTTTCATTACACAGCGCCAAAACAGTCGGTTGTGTCAGCAGCAACGGCTGGTCAAGCAACAGCTGGAACGATGTTACGCTGAAACACTCCGTATCCGGGTCTTCCACCCTTACATATATTATCTGCTCATGTGTACCAAGGTAATTTGCCGGGTTAGTTATCCTCGGCATTCCATCGTTAGCGCTTTGCAGGGTAGTGTGGTACGTTATTGCCACAACCCTTGGATCGAGTGCATTGTTAATTACCGCATCCTGCACTGTCAGATCAAAAATAGCCTGATTATTCTGGCCGTTGTTATCCTGGTCGTCACACTGCCTGATATCCTCAAGGTCTTCCGGCGCTTGTGGAGCTTCCTCAACTATCAATGTGATAGTATAAGGCTCCTGCCTTACACACTCAGTTACTGTATTCTCTACCCTTACATATAATATCTGTACACCTGCGTCTACATTGTGGTAGTTGGCAAGGTCTTCGGTTATTGGGTTGTTGCCATCCACAGCATCCTGGTACGTATAATGGAATGAAACGTCAAGGTTTGGAGCGCCATCTACCATATCCTCTACAAGGGCTGCAAGGTCAAATACACCGAAACCGGTTCCGTTGGTATCACATACCGTAAGCTCATCAGCAGTTGGCATTACCAATTGCGGTACAGGCTCTACCCTAACATCAAGAAGCACAATCCTGAAGCAACCGGTTGTCTCAATAGTTACCCTTACAAATATAGATTCTACTGCATTTGTATTCGAATAGGCCTCAGGGTTCAGTATCTGGCTTGGGCCAGTACCCGCAAGAGCTTCGTCATAATCTTTAAAGTACGTTACTATGATGCCGTCCTGTGTACCGATGATCTCGTCTATTTTCGTATTCAGGTCAAATACCTCGATTTCATTACCCGGATCGTTCAGGTCGCAAAGCGTGTAAGGCGTTGGCGGTGTGGCTACCGGAAGCGGGTTCACGATAAGCTCTACATCCACCTCGTCATAACATCCTGTCGCACCATTCGTTACCCTTCCTGTAATCACCTGGCTTACGCTCGGGTAGCTTACCGGAGTTGGTATTAGCCCGTCGGCATCATAGAAAGTAACGGTAAACTGTGCCGGATTGAGCGTACCCAATATCTCACTTTCCATAGTGGTAAGGTCAAATATTGCTTCCCCATCTGTATCATTACTTCCGTTGTCGCACATTTCATACGGCTCAGGCTCGGTTGCTATAGGTCGTGGATTCACAATAAGCTGTACTGTACCAATGTTATAACAATCGGTAATTGTAGATTCCAGCCTGATATAAAGCGTTTGGCTGAAGGCAGTCACGTTTCTGTACTCACCTGTATTCACCAATTCCAAAGGATCTTCTGATATCGGCTCGTTATCAAACTGGGCGTCGGCAAGCGTTTCGTGAATAGTAACGTTGGCATTCGGCTGTCCTCCCAGTGCTTGCTCCATTGCAGGTATAAGGTTGAATATGCCGTGGCCAAGATCGTCTATAGCACATACTACTAACGGATCGGTAGGTTGTGGCACCGGCGCTTCAATAATATTTACTTCAAACTGTGACTGTGCACTGCATATAACTGTAGTTCCTGCCTGTTTGTATATATAAATTGTATTGATTCCAGGTGTTGTTATTGCAGCGCCCGGGGCAAGCATCGTACCGGTTCCGTTTGGCCCGGTAAAGTAGTTACCCTGTGCTGCCGGCAATGCAGGAAGTAGAAACTGTCCGCAGGCTGTAACATCCGGCCTTTCGGGAACTGTTACAATATTCACATCCACAAAGAAACTGTGCTCGTCAGAACACATATCATCTGTGCCGGTAGCGGCATAGACGTATATTGTCATCGGGGATGTAACCAAATAACCTGCAGCAAGAACCTGGCCCTGGCCTCCCGACTGTGTATGATAGGTCCCCGTCGTAAGAGCAGGAAGCGCGTATGCTTCACATTGTGCAACGTCCGCAGGGGTATCAACTACAGGAGTTTCGTTAATAAGGACATGGAAAGCATTCTCATCATTACAGTTGATCCTGTTGCCGCCTGTTTGGGAATATACATAAATATCATCGTCAAAAGGAGCCGTTAGCACAGTTCCTGCAGGGATAGCAGGATTGGCTGTCGGGTCGTTAGGATCAGGGCCTCCCGTATTGTAATAATAGTCTCCTTCAGTAAGCGCAGGAAGGGTATAGCTGTCGCAGACCTCTACATCATCGGGATTATCCGCATTGGCATCGAATACCTCTACAAGGAAGCTGTTTTGCCCTACACAGTTCGGGTTGGTACCCGATTGGGCAAAAATGTACACCGTCATAGTCTCGGTAATTACATCTCCTTCAAACATTGGTGTTCCCCCGCCGTCCGGCTCCGTAAAATAGTTACCCACGATAAGCTGGTCCAGTGTAAACTCTTCGCACGCCAAAACATCAGAACGTGCATCTACCAAAGGTGTATTGTATATTGTTACAAGGAAACTCTGCTCGCTTACACATGAGCCATTCGCTGCATAAACATATATAGGCTGTGTTTCGGTAATAAAACTTCCTGCTGTAAGCATATTTCCGGTTCCGTTCGGGCCGGTATAGTAGTTACCTACTGCGATTGCAGGCAATTCGTAATTGTCGCATATTTCCACAGGGCCAACAGCTGCCAGCACAGGATATGGCGTAATGGTCACTGTAAAGAAGTTATTATCTGTACAGTTTGGCGTAGTACCAAGGTCTACATATACATAGATATCCTGTGTGGTTGTTATAATGTCGCCGGCAGATAATTGCTGCCCTGTACCTGCAGGACCGGTAAAGTAATTCCCTACATCAAGTGTTGGAAGTTCATACTCACCGCACTCCGACACGTTTTCTGGAGCTGCAGGATTAATAACCACAAGGAATGGATTTTCAGAAGTACAGTTTGGCGTACCACCTGTAGCTGCGTAAATGTAAAGCTGGGTAGTCTGGGTTATAACCTGGCCTGCAAAATATTGGGTACCTGTACCGCCCGGACCTGAAAAATAACTACCACCGGTAAGCGCCGGCAATGTATACGGTCCACACGCACCTGCATTGCCCGGATTATCAATTACCGGTGAAGGTTTGATCTCTACAGTAAAGGACTCCTCATCAGAACATGGAGGCGTAGTAGTTGTTGCGGCATAAATGTATATTGTCATGTCAGTATCGACAAGGTCGCCGGCATTAAGCTGAGTACCCGTACCTCCTGAGCCGGTATAATAATTACCCACCGGAAGTTCGGGCAGCACATATCCACCGCATACCAATTGATCGGGCAGGTCATCTATGTCTATATCCTCAATGGTAACTACGAAACTGTTTTCCGCGACGCAATTGACGGTATTCGGCACAGTATTATATACATATATTGTCTGGCTATCGGTAATTACAGTGCCAACAGGGAGCTGTGTGCCGGTACCTCCGGGACCTGTAAAGTAATTACCATTGGTAAGTGCCGGCAGTGCATAAGGTGTACACGAAACCACATCGGCAGGATCGTCGGCAGTAATCATAGGGTTAATGGTTACTGTAAAGCTGTCGTCACCAGTACAGTTGGCGCCACTCGTTGTGGTTACGTAGGTATAAATGGTCTGGTTCGTAGTAATTGGAGTACCTACAGGTATTTGCGGGCCGCTGCCATTGGGAGCAGAATAATAATTTCCTACTGTTAATGCCGGAAGGGTGTAGGTGCCGCATGACACCACATTATCAGGGGCTATTGAATTATTCTGTATGATTGTTACAGACAGCAACCTCTGGCGCCAGCAGTTTGGTGAGCCTCCGGTTTGGGCATAGACGAATATGCCTTGTGTACTGGTTATTATTGTTCCTACCGGCAGCATCGTGCCTCCGCCCTGCGTAGCAGTATAGTAAGCAGCTGTGCCGCCTGTAACACCTGATATCGGCGGCAATGCATAACTTCCGCAAGCAATAACGTTGGCCGGCTGAATGATAACAGGCCTTGGGGTAATTGTTACTGTAAAGCTGTCCTGTACAGTACAAGGCGATCCACTTCCCGGTCCTACATATATGTATATAAGCTGTGTAGTGGTAATTGCAGTCCCTGCGGACAGCAACGTCCCTGTACCGTTCGGCCCTGTATAGTAGCTTCCAATACTAAGCGCAGGCAGGGTATAAGAGTCGCAGGCAGCTACATTGTCTGCTTCAATTGCTTCAAGGCTGGTTATTGTTACTGTGAACAATCGTTGCCTCCTGCAACCAAATTCATTTGGCTCTGTCAGGACATAGATACTTTGTGTACTGGTTATTACCGTTCCTGCAGGTAGAAGACCTACACCATTCGGTCCTGAATAAAACTGCGCATTGGCTGGAGGAGCCGGCAATGTGTAGCTGTCGCATACCGAAACACCCGGTACATTCGCCAACGCTGGTAAAGGATTTATAGTTATAGTAAAACTATCCTCATCAACGCAGGCAGGATTGGTATCTCCTTGCCAATAAGCATAAAGTGTCATGGAAGTAGTAATACTGGCGCCCGGGTTGTATTGTGTACCTGTACCTCCCGGTCCTGTAAAATAATGCCCTCCCGTAAGATTCGGCAACGTATAGTTATTACAAGCCTGTACGTCATCAAAATCCGGAACATCTACAACATTGATGTTTACAACGAATTCACTCTGTGCAGTACATCCGGGGTTGGCCGGGTTATTAGCATAGATATATATAGTTTGCGGGGTTGATACTGAAGAGCCCTGAGGAAGAGTCGCACCAGTATTATTGGGGCCGGTCTTATACCTTTGTCCATTTGGCAGTGTCGGTAAAACAAATGGTGTACATTGCGTAACATCGGGCTGTTCTACAACTGTAGGCGCGTTGGTAATTGTAACCACAAAACTATTGTTCTGGGTACATGATGCCGCTGCCGGGATAAAGAAATATACGGTTTGCGTGCTGGTAATTTCGTACCCTGCAGGATACAACTGGCCCCCACCATTAGGGGCGCTGTGGTACTCTTCGCCCGGATTAAGGTCCGGCAGCGTATAGCTTTGGCAGGCCGTCACATCTGCAGGCGCTGTAGATGCCGTTATGATGTTAATTGTTTGCGTAGACTGGTTCGAGCAGTTTGGCGTGCCTCCCGATTGTGCATAGGCATATAACACCTGTGATGCAGTAAGTACCGTGCCGGCCGGAACTTCTGTGCCGGTACCGCCAATACCTGTATAATAACTGCCGCCCGCTATAACAGGCAGCGTGTAGCTGTTACATGCATTGACCGTAGCCGAAGCAGGGAGCGCGGGAAGCGGGTTTACAGTAATTGTAAATGTAGTTATTGAGTAACACTCTTCGTCGAATGTTTTCTGTATCCTTGCGTAAATTGTCTGGTTAGTGCCGGTAAAGCTTGCAGGCGTATCAATAGCCGGTGTACCAAGTGTCGCTGCCTGCATGGATGTATAGTAGCTTATCGCATTCTCCCCTATTGGCTGCGCACCACGTATGATGGCATCCTGCTGGTTAAGGTTAAACACAGCGCTATTTGATCCCTGTGTGGTTTCGCAAAGCACAAGGTTACCCGGCTGTGTGGCTACTGGGGGCGCCGATGTAAGCAATTGGAACGACCTTAACGTATAGCAACCGGTATCAGGGTTTTCAACCCTTGCCCATATCGTTACACCGCTCGGGCTGTTATACGTTAGCGACAATGGACCCGTATCTTCATTTGCATTATCCTGGTCAGCATGGTACGTTACAATAGTATTCGGGTTAAGCCCCTGCGTTAAAACAGGTGTGTTGGCCGAAAGGTCATAAACATAGGTTCCCGACTGGTTCTCGCACCTGTACAGGTTGTTTGCCTGTGCAGCAGGTATTTCAGGGGCATACTCGACTATGATAGATTGTGTGGTTACACACCCCAGTGAAGGCCGGCTTATGGTTACCGAATAGGTACCTGCCTGATCTATAGTAAGTGCAGGGCCTGTTTCTGTAAGCACTGTAGAACCCCTCCTCCATTCAAAGCTGTAAAGAACCGGGTCAAGTTCGGTATCAAGCACATATTCCTGACCGTTGCAAAGGGCATTCCCGTTTGCCAGCGTAAAATCCTGTTCAAAAACCTGGTGGCCAAGGTTAAGGCTTCCTGCAGGAATAAATACTGCCGAGTCATAGTCGCCATCACTCCCATCTGTACCTGCATCATCAGCAATTATGAACTTAATGCGGTAATTGGCATTAGGTACAAGTGTACCACCGGCATGCATCAGCATGGTCTGGCCGTTATAGTTTATTGCCGCCGCCGCCGCGTTAGAACCACCATTAAACTGTCCAAACCAGTCGGCATTAAGCGATGCACAATCTGAATTAAACAGGAAGTTCCTGATATTAGCAACAGTAATCGGGGTGTTCGTAGCAGGCACAAGCGCCACATTAACAGGTGGTGCAGCATCATCAAGGTTATCCAGCAGGACCACAAATGCATCATTGGTGGTACACTGGAACGCTCCATATTCTTCTGAAGCGAAAAGGAAATCAAATCCAAAGTTTGATGAATTTGGTATAAAATCGAACTGGAATAATGTCGCATTTTTAGACTGCATGGTGACACCCGCAGCAGCCAGCGTCGCCTGCAATTCGGCATTTCCAAGCCATGTTGCAGAGGAACCGCCATTGCTCAGGATTGTACTGTTAGGTCCGGGAGACAATGATGCCTGGCCTGTGGTAAGCAGCAAGCCGGACGATGTTGCAGGAAAGGACGGATTGGTATTTTGGTAGGAGCCGATACCGTTAGAAGACCCAAAATTTGAGCCTGTGCTTGTAACGATATTAGATATTTGCACTAAACAGGAATTGTCGACCAAAACACTGTTCACCAATTGGTTCGGTGTCTGCGTTGTATTGACCGTAATTACCTGGCCAAATCCTGCTATAGATGACAACAGAATCGTAAAAAATAAAATTTTCTTCATAATTTCCAGCTTAATCGCATTAGGGGGGCTTTGTTCAGTTTTAATAACTTCGTTTACAGCGTCTTAATTCCGCGGGCAAATATAATCTTAAATGTAATTCAATTTATACCATGACATAAGAATTTACAAGCTGTTTACCACTTTTTAATATTGTTTAAAATTGTTTGAGTAATCAGCACAATTACGGTGAAATTTACATCTTAATTGTTAAAATACAAAACTTGAAACCTGCATTTTTAGTAAATCTTAAGAATCAGAACTGTAAATATTAACAAAATTTTGGCTTTTTATATATTTATTATTTTTAGGGCTGTTACATTAATAACAATTATACCCTATTATACCCTAATAATATCACTGTTAAATTTGATAATACAATTTTTTTCTTATATTTTTGAAGAAAAAAATCAAATATGAATGAGAGGATTAGGGAAAAGATGACGATATTGGCAGATGCGGCAAAATATGATGTTTCCTGCTCTTCCAGTGGCGGTAACCGCAAGAATGATAATAAAGGCATTGGCGACAGCAGTAATGGTATTTGCCATACCTATACCGAAGATGGGCGGTGTGTATCCCTTTTAAAAATATTATTGACAAATCATTGTATATTCGACTGTGCTTTTTGCGTTTCGCGTAAGAGCAACGATGTAAAGCGTGCCGCTTTTACAGTAGATGAAGTGGTGTCGCTCACAATGGGCTTTTACCGCCGCAATTACATTGAAGGGTTATTCCTGAGTTCGGGCATATTCAAGAATGCCGATTATACCATGGAACGCCTTGTGCGCATTGCCAAAAAGCTGAGGCTCGAGGAGCGTTTCAACGGCTACATCCACCTCAAGACCATACCCGGGGCCAGCCCGGAACTGCTTACCGAAGCCGGGCTGTATGCCGACAGGATGAGCATTAATCTTGAAATGCCTACCGAAGCAGGATTGAAATTACTGGCACCCGATAAATCGCACGACGATGTGAAGCGGCCATTAGGCTTTATAAAAGATACCATCACTCAGTTTAAAGACGAGAAAAAGACAGGGCTTATAAAGCATGTACCCAAATTTGTCCCCGCCGGGCAAAGCACCCAGATGGTCATTGGTGCAACGCCCGAAACCGACATGGAGATCATGTACAGCGCCGACCAGTATTATAAAAATTACAGCCTGAAAAGGGTATATTATTCCGGCTACATACCTATCAGTTACGATACCCGTATGCCTGTAATCGGCAGCCAGCCTCCCCTACTACGAGAGAACCGGCTATACCAAACCGACTGGCTCATGCGGTTTTACGGGTTTGGCGTGCAGGAACTCCTCAACCCCAAAAACCCCCACCTTGATACCGACATTGACCCCAAGCTAAGCTGGGCACTGCGCAACCTGGAGCAATTTCCCATAGATATCAACACGGCAGATTACCGGATGATACTGCGGGTGCCGGGTATCGGCGTACGGTCGGCGCAAAAGATCGTACAGGCACGGCGGTTTGGGAGACTGCGGAGCGACCAGCTTCAAAAAATTGGCATAGCTTACAGCAGGGCAAAGCATTTTATACGTTGTGCCGACAGCGGTTATGTACTCAACGAACCCGATGCCCCACAACTCAAGAGCCTCATCCTGGCCGAAAGCACGAGCAAATACCTGAAGGTGCCGCTCAACCAACTGAGCCTTTTTTAAAATAACTGCCATGACGATTTATATTTTTGATGGCTCCTTTGAGGGGCTGCTCACCTCAATATTCGAGTTTTATGACCGTAAAGCCGGACCAATACAGCTGGTAGTGCAAAGTGCGTATGTGCCCGGAATGCTGGAGGATACCCTTGATGTAATAACCGACGAAGTCAAGGCAAAGCGCGTATGGGCCGGCCTGCAGAAAAAGCTGCCCCCTGAATGGCAGAAAAAATTTTATTGGGCTTACCTTTCCGAAGATGCATCGACTTATAATAACCTGTTTGGTCTCGCATGCTATATTTTTGACAATGCACCGGGTGCCTATAACAATTTCGGGAATGCCTATGTTATGGCCGTATCGAAAATGGAACGGAGCGTAAGTCGGGAGCGGCACCGCATGAAGGCGTTTATCAGGTTCCAGCAGACCGCCGATGGTATTTACTATTGCCCGGTTGAACCCGACTTCAATGTACTACCGCTTATTTCGAAATTTTTCAGGGACCGTTATGCCGACCAGCAATGGATCATTTATGATGTCAAGAGGAAATACGGCCTGTATTATGACCTGAAAACCGTAGCGGAAATCACGTATGAGTTTGTTGCCAATGTAGATACCCGTAAAGTACAGCTTCCCTCAGAATTTGTTGATGAGAAAGAGGAACTGGCATCCATGCTTTGGAAAGATTATTTTAACAGCACCAACATACCGGCCCGAAAAAACATGAAGCTGCACATACAACACGTACCAAAGCGGTACTGGAAATACCTGAATGAAAAGGAGGGGAAAAATTGATTTCTGAACGACAGAGTCGAAAAGTCAAAAAGTTGAAAGTCTTAAAGAAATTGGGGCGTGGACCTTATTTACTTTCAACTTTAGACTTTCAACTTTAGACTTTCAACTTTAGACTTTCAACTTTAGACTTTGGACTTTGGACTCTATTAATCCTTCTTTCCTCCCAGCTTTACTTTTACTTTGCCGTCTTTGTCATCTACTGCTTTAAGGTGGATCACGATTCCGCGGTTGCGGCGTTTTGCAAGCTCCTGTTTGTCGGTAATCCCCTCGTCCCTTTTTGGGTTACGAAGCGGCACATCTACATATAATTCGGTGCCTTTACCAAAAGAATAAATGCCCTCCAAATCCATATTAATCACGCTGGAACTGACCTTCATCGGATGTATAGTTACTTTTTCGCCCTTAACATCAAATCGTCCGCCGAGGTTATAAAATTCGATATTGTTCATGTCGCGGTACGGAAATGCAAATTTGCCCACATTCCGCAATGGTTCAAAGTCGATTAGCCTGCCTCTTTTCAGCGTGAATGCCAGCGTTCCATCCATCGACTTTGGCACAATAGCGCCTGCATCGGTAATGCTGCCGCTCAGGTTGGCTTTTGATGAAATGTAGCCCCTTAGGTTTTTGGAACTGAGTGTTTCCATACCGAAATTATTAAAGGCATAAAAGAATTTGTTGATGTCTACATTGCTGATCACGGCATCGAGGTCGTACCGGTTCACCTTTCCGCTCTGCGCAAGGGTTCCATTTATTACGAGGCTGCCCCCCGCATGCTTCAGGCCGGCGTTCTTTACAACCACACCCTCATCTGTAAGCAGCACATCGGCTGTAGCATCCGATGCAAAAAAACGGTTGTAGTACAGCTTGTCCACCCGCAGCTTCATGTCTACATTGCTTTTTTCGAAAAGGATATTAAGTTCTTCGGTCATGTTGCCTTTGCGTGATTTATTTACGACCTGCTGATTTCGCTGCCTGCTGCCCAAAAAGCCCATGAATTCCCCCAGATGGAGTTGCGGGCTGTGGATGTTCCAGGTAAGGACGATCTTTTTGGGGTCGGTATAATAAAGGTTGAGGAAGTTTTTGATGCTACCTTCCATATTCACAATACTTTTTCCGCTTTTGAGGATGATTTGGCTGATAAAAAGATCATCTTTTGTAAAATTAAGCGCCACCGATACATCTTTAAAATCAAGCTTTCGCGGAACATAGCGCACATCGGCATCCTGTACCTCAACCACGCCGCTCACATAAGGTTTTGATAGTTGAAAGTCAACAATATCCGCCCTGAAATCCAGTTTAACATTTGCTGTACCTTTTGAAAATTTAAGCAGGTCGTCATCTACAAGGGCCCTGAGCTTTTCCATTTTAAATTTCGAGGAAAAATCGCCTACAGCTATGGGCTTTTCAAGGTCGAGGATAAAAACCTTTTTCATGGAAATAGGTATTCCCGAATAATCGCCTTTAAAATTGTAAAGCTTAATGGCCGAATTGGCATCGTTGTACCCCTTGGCTTCTACGTGATTATTGGTAAAAACACCAAAAAAACTGCAATTATCAACTATGCCGCCCGGCGTATCCAGCGTGTTGTCATCTACTTCGGCATTCACCCGGATAAGAGGGTCGCCCTGTACATTAAAGCCGCCTGCTATATCACACTTTACTAAAATAGGCTTCTTTATCCGGAACATTTCGAGCTTTACAGTGATGTTGGGCGAAAGCAGGTTGGCGGCATCCTTCCATAATATGCTTTTGTTCTCGATGTTGATGGCAAAGTCGGCATCGGGACTGGCTGTTTTTATTGTCGCCCCGATGTAAAATTTTTCGCCACCAATATCCAGCCGGTTCTTTTGGAATGTTAATACTCCCGTTGCTTCATTAAAATCAATATCAAATTTACCTTCAATCCTTTTGTTTTTTATGAAACTGCCTTTGCGGGTACTAAATGCCATGCTTTTTGCGAGCGTGTTCAGGCTTATGTCCGCCTCCCAACCGACAGAGGTATAATCAATTGTGCCATCAAGCTCTTCCACAAAGAAGTTGTACAGTTTACCACCTTTTTGGTTATCAATAACAAAGCTTACATTATCCAGGCTTAGCTTTCTCAGTTCCGGAAAACTGCCGCCGCCGCCTTCGCCAGCTGCTTTTTTACTTTTTTTAAATACCGAAGTGTTGCTATAACCGTCAGGGCCGGTGTACAGGTTTACGGACGCATTGGCAATTGCTATCTTCTTAATCTCGATCGTACCGCGCATCAGGGCCAATGCATTCACGGAAACATTAAGGCTTCCCGCTTTCAGGAGGGTTTTTCCGTGCAAATGGTGCAGGCTGTCTTTAATGACTACGTTTCCCAGCCGCAATGCAACACGCGGAAATCCGGCCAGGAAAGTGGGTTCCATGTCCCCTATTTCGATCGAGCCCGCAATGCCCTCATTTAATTCGGCAGTAAGAGAGGCCAGTACTTCCTGCTTGTGGGTATTGATGTACCATGCCATTGAAACGTAAGCCACGACCATAAACAGGAAAACAACCAATACGCCACGGATAACCCAACGGGCCCATCGTGGCATTCCGATCCTGGACATAAAATTTCTAAATGCGGTAAATCTTTCCCTCATACGCTCGTTTATATTTGCCTATAAGCGGGCAAAGCCATTAAAATTACACATCAGGAAATGTAAAAGACCCTAATCTTTGTTAAATTTAACAGCAACGAATACAGGGCTATCTGTAAAAATTATGGCTTTAAAGGATAGACAAAGTATAGACAAGCGCATTTTTCGGGTTGGTTTTCCAATAGCATAAACTAAATTCGCCGTTGCAACCATGTAGCTATCCAGCTAAAACACTACTAATCCACCTTACCAATGACTGTTTTAATAAACAACCTGTCCCTTCGCGTGCAGATTTTTCGGCGTACACTACGGATACTCCCAAAAAGAAAGAAGAAAATAAAACTCCTGTATTTTAACCACGTGCCTGACGCTGACAGCAGCGATACGCTTATCATCAGGTACAGGTTTACCAATGCCGTATATTATGATATTGACGGCAAAAAAACATTTGATGCCAGGTATGTATTGGTACGTCCGGACACTAAAAAGGACCTTAAGCTCACGGTACACGGATTTATGAGGAAAGCCAATTACACCGTTACCGTTGAACCCAACAGCGTTTACATTACTAAGGTTTTATAGTTACCGCCAAACCTTGACTTATTTACCTCTGTTACGTCGTGGCAGTTTCTTATATTTGTAGTATGCCAGGCCAAAACCTCTACTTTATAGCGCTGCTGCCTAATGCTGCCGTTTCGGATGAGATCACGGCTTTCCGGAATGATTTTGCGCAGAACTATAATAGCAGCCGCGCACTTCGCAACATGCCGCACATTACCCTGAAAGCTCCTTTCAAGCTTGATGCTTCCGAACACAAAACCCTGCTTGAGTGGTTCAGTGGCATTCGCCCGAATGTAGGCCAATTCAATGTGGAACTGGAAGATTTTGGCAGTTTTGACAATAAGGACAATCCTGTTATTTATGTAAAGCCGTTGCTGACACCACAACTCCAGGCGCTCCAGCTGTCGGTTATTAATGCTTTCGAAAACAATTACCCCGAAACAGGAATCCATTATGTGGAGCGGAATTTTCACCCCCACATGACCATTGCATACCGCGACCTTACCCCCGGGCAATATGCACGCGCCATGGATGTATACCAGCATAAAAAATACCGCGCAGCATTTAAGGCAGACCGTTTTTTCCTGTTGCAGCACAACGGGGAGGAATGGAAAGTTGCTGCCGAACATTTACTAATCTGATCCGAAGCAGTTTCATTTACATGCTTAATGCATTTAAATAATTAGCTGTTTTGCCTACTGTTTACCGCAAGTTTGCAAACAATAATTGGCTGTGTATTATTTTTGCTTTGTAACCCGTTGAACAGTACCTTCTCTGTTCTAAAAACCTTATTTTTGCACCACAATACCCGGAAATGGCCAAAAAGAATACCGCGCAATTAAGCCTTTTTACAGAAACCGTATATGAGTACCTCATATTGCTGTCGCCTTCCGATGCGATAAAGGAAGAAGTGGACCGCATGAAGGAAGTGCTGCACGGCATGATAGGGCTTGAGGGCTATAACCGGAATTCTATAGCGCATGTATCCTTATTTACGACAGAGGCTGCGGATAATGGGCCTGTGATAAGACTGGTGAAAAAAGTTGCAGCCGGTGTGCAGCCGTTTACCGTTAGCCTTTCCGGGCATGAGGTACTTAAGCATGGCAGCGTTGCGCGTACATTGTGCCTGAAGATTGAAAATCCGGAACCCATCAGTACCCTCATGGCACTGCTGAACCCCGCACCCCAACCCAAACGCAGCTACCGCCAGACAACCATACTGGACAAGCCGAAACGTGCCAAAAAAACCATTTATCCACATATTACCATTGCCCGTAACATTGCAACTGCCGACTTTGAGCGCATTGAGGATTTAACTACTTTCGATTATACCGATGAATGGCTGTGCGAACGCATTACAATACTACGCCGGGTTGCCGGCAGCACGGGACATTTTTCGCCGGTAAGCGAGGTGGTATTGGGTGGTTAGGCTAATTACAGCACCTGGTAACCAAGGCACTAAAAAAAATGCCCAGGCGTTGAATGGAAAATGAAAATGTGTGTACATTTACCCCCACGATTAAACCCACGATTATGAAAAGAAAATTTACGATACTGACAAGTGTATTGCTGCTGTGTATTAGTGTATCGTCTCAAACGCTTGCCATTAACGAAACCGACACTGCAACAGGCAGCCGCATAATAAAAACGAATAACATAACCGGCGCCGAGCATAGCTTTGACGATAGTGTCGTTAAACGAGGCGTTATTTTTTTCTCTGCCGGATACCAGTCTTCTAAGGCAGGTACAAAAAGTATCGAGACCTACTACATTGACCTCAACATTGTGCATCACGATAACCGGCTTGGATGCCTAGAGCAACTGAAAAGCAGTGTACTACTTTTTCTTGACGACGGCACAAAAATGGAGTGTTTTCAAATTTCCGATACGGATTGCGACGCTGATGCCTATTATGCGTCGTTCGCGTTGATGCCCCGGAATGGCGATCCGGAAGTTATGAAACAAAATTTTGAAAAGCTGATACATACCGGGATTAGCAGAATTGATCTTCTTACTTCAGAGACGACAGTGGTGTACAGGACAAAAAAGAGCAGCAGCGAGTACATGACAAAACATTTTGCCCTGATAGACAAGACCATAAAAGGCAGCACTAAATAATCCTTCCAAATATTTGGATGCAACAAAAAATAGTAGTAATATTGCAACCTCAAAACCGGTCCTATAGCTCAGCTGGTTAGAGTCCCTGACTCATAATCAGGTTGTCCCTGGTTCGAGCCCAGGTGGGACCACTGGTTTTTAAAACCCTTCACAGCGTGTGGAGGGTTTTTTTGTTGAAGGCCTTAATAAAAACAGCGGCAACTTTCGCTACCGCTGTTTCAGGATAACCTCCCGTAACTAACCCAAACTCAATATCATTAATTGTGGTTGTACGTCCAGTGTGTCGATTCGCCGCTGCTTAGCGTACCGGTTTTGGTCTGGACAACCGTATTATTGTTCATTACTTTTATGGTAAAGCTGGATGCTGTGCTGCCACTGCCGCAATCGCCATAATAATCTACCCAAAAAGTGTACTGCCCGGAGGGGCCATTATCCCAGAATACATTTTCGCCATCGCAGCCATCGCCGCATGCACAATCGACATCAAGCGTCCCGCCCTGGGCACTGCTATTGCTATAGCTTATAACAGAGCCGTTCGGGGTCTGCACATACAGGTCAAGGTCGACATTGCCGCTATTGCTAAACTGCAGGTTGAACCTCGGGTTACCGTCCTCTCCGTCAAGTCCGCCGCCTTCGCAGGCAGGACCATCCTTTTCCAGGCATATATACTCGGTAAATCCGCCATCAGGAGTGGTAACGGTTCCCGACTCAGTCGTACCATCTTCCCAAACCACTGTATAGTCGTACTCTGTGTTTTCTTCGAGCACATACTTGATGGTTGGGCAGGAAGTATGGGTCTCATACTGTCCGTTTAGCATTAAAAGCGTGATGTCATAACAATACATATAGGAGGTTTGATCCTCCATGTTAAAACGCAGCTGGTTCGTCGAAAAGTAGTAGTTGGAACACAATCCGTCCGGCTGGTAAAATTGATTAAGTCCACTGTAGGTAATTCCGTTTAGCGTCACCGATGCCAGGCATTGCTCCTGATGCGAAAACACAACGGCCGACTTTGTAAGGGCAGTCCATCCTCCGTCATTTACAAGGTTTGGATTTGCAGCGTTGCCCCCTACCGTCATTTGCGAACCGTCGGGATTGGTGCCGCTCAGGTAAATAGTCCTGGTAACCGTGTCGATGGTTCCTGTGATGTTTTCAACTCCGGAAAACATACCCTCTGCTTCAGAAATCGTGATATTGTAGCTTGTACCGGCTTTTACCGATGAGCCCCGCATGCTTCCCGTAAGCAGGTTCAGGTTGGTATCGCCGTCATCGTCGATCGTGACATACCCTTCAAGGTCGTGCATGGTCCCGTTATTGTTCATTGTACCGGTAAATATCCCGGAGAATTCAAATTCAGTCAAAGGCGTGTTTGATTCGCCCGAAGAATCGTCCTCGCTGCACGCTACTATAAGAAGCAGGCATACAAGGGCAAGTGCCGATAATTTTTTGAGTGCAGTTGTTGGTTTCATTTTGTGGTAGTTGATTAATAATAATTACGTTACGGGCAAATATAACTGCATGTGAAAAGCCAAAAAATACCTATCAAGGGGTATTTTCTTACCTTGCCGCCGCGTATGTTTTTAAGGAATATTGAATATATTTGGGCCATGAGAAAAATAGAACACATAGGTATCGCGGTAAAAGACCTGGAGGCATCTAACCTGCTTTTTGAAAAATTATTCGGTGCACCGGCCTATAAACAGGAAGAGGTGGCCAGCGAGGGCGTAAAAACATCTTTTTTCATGAACGGCCCTAACAAGATCGAACTGCTTGAGGCAACGAACCCCGACAGCCCCATTGCGAAATTCCTTGAAAAGAAGGGCGAAGGCATACACCATATCGCTTTTGATGTAGAAGATATAATTGCCGAAATAGCCCGCCTGAAGGCCGAAGGTTTCACGGTACTGAATGAAACACCAAAGCGTGGCGCCGACAACAAGCTGGTCGCCTTCCTGCATCCCAAAGGCACCAATGGGGTCTTGGTAGAGTTGTGCCAGGAAATAGCTGATTAATCAGTGTAACAATTATTCAATGTAGCAATTGGTATATCAGCACGGTTACATAGCTACATTTAGCACCATATTCATCCGTACGGGCACATTGTCACATTTACACATTAATAAATTGCTACCTTTGTACCATGGAAACAAACAGGCAAAAAAAGATAGGGGCACTCCTCCAGAATGATTTAGTGGATATATTGCAGGGTGAGATAAGGAAAAACGGAATCTCCAACCTCATTATTTCCATATCCAAAGTGGTGGTGACAACCGACTTGTCGATCGCGAAGGTATACCTCAGCGTATTCCCGTCTGAAAAGGGCGGCGAGATACTGGCTGCCGTAAAATCGAACGCGCCGCTCATAAAGCACGACCTCTCGCAACGCGTTAAGCTACAGCTTCGCAAAGTACCCAACCTGGTATTTTATATTGATGACTCGCTGGACCAGATCGAAAAGATAGACCGCGAGCTAAGCGGGGAAAACAACCCCATTACCAATCCGGAATTATTAGACCGACGCAAGAAATTATAATTTGGGCTTCCCGTTTTACATAGCACGCCGCTACACCATCAGCCGCAGCAAAAGCACTGCCGTAAATATCATTACCGCAATTGCCGCTGTGGGAATACTGGCCAGTACCGCCGCGCTGTTTATTATCATGTCGGCTTTCAGCGGGCTGCGTGATTTCAGCCTTTCTTTTACCGATGCCACCGACCCCGACCTGAAGCTGTCGCCCGCAAACGGAAAAACCATACTCCTCACCCCACAACAGGAGCAACAACTGAAAAACCTGAAGGGAATTTCGGTATACAGCAAGGTCGCCGAAGAACGTGTGCTTTTTTACTTTGACGGAAAAGAACAGGTAGCCATATTGAAAGGGGTAGACAGCCTTTTTACGCAGGTAAGCACCATGAATACCAAACTGGCAGGCGGGCAATGGCCCCTGACCGAAACCACACAGGCGGTAGCAGGCGCGGGAATCTTTAATAAATTATCATTGGGGCTGTTTGACTATAACCGCGTACTTGAGGTGTATGTCCCAAAACCCGGGAAAGGCCCTATAAACACCCCCGAAGAGGCCTTCAACAAAGGCGGGCTGTCTGTTGTGGGAGTATATAACATCAATGACGACGTAGACAGCAAATACGTTTTCTGCACTATCGATGTTGCCCAAAAACTGCTCGACTTTACGCCGGGCCGCATCACTTCGCTGGAGCTTAAAATGGCGCCGGGAGCCAATGAGGCCGAAGTGCGCAGGCAGCTTGAAACTATTTTCAATAATAAAGTCATCATAAAGAACAGGGCACAGCTGAACGACTCCCTTTATAAGATGCTCAACGCAGAAAATCTGGTGACGTACCTTTTCTGCTCCCTGGTGGTGGTGCTTACACTCTTTTGCCTTGCGGGGGCGCTCATCATGCTGATACTCGACAAAAAAGAAAATATCCGTACGCTGTACTGCCTTGGCACCGAGGTGAGCAGCCTTCGCAAAATATTTTTATACCAGGGTATATTTATCACCACCCTAGGTACATTTTTCGGGTTGCTTATCTCCTCCGTACTCATACTGGTACAGCAGCATTATGAACTGTTCATGATCACGGACCAAATGGCCTATCCGGTCGCTTTCCGTTTAGAAAACGTACTGATCGTTCTCGCTACCATATTCATCCTCGGGATATTCGCTTCCTTTATCGCGGCAGGCAGGGTTAATAAAAAGCTGCTTGAAAATTCGTAAGGAATTATCATTTTCATAAAATTTTACTTTTATATTTGCGCTTTAACTTCACGCATATGATAGTTTTCGCTGTCCGTACACGCTAAGCTTGGACACCCTTTACCGAAAATCATACGGGCATTTGTATAATGCAATGCACCTTCCTTCATCATTTAATCGTATCCAAATAAAAATATCATGACACAAAAAGGAAATTCCTCGAGTGCCTTATCACGCTTTTACAGATTGCTGAAACAATCCCTCAATGGGGAAAACATCGACTTTACAAAAGGAAGCATCCGCCGTGCAGTGCTCTTGCTGGCCATACCCATGATGCTGGAAATGGCCATGGAATCGGTATTCGCATTGGTCGACCTGTATTTTGTAGGCCATTTGGAAAACAGCAGCTTTGCCGTACAAACGGTCGGATTGACAGAGTCGGTATTGGCTGTCGTGTATTCCATAGCTATTGGTATGAGCATGGCTGCCACTGCCGTGGTAGCGCGGCGCATTGGCGAGAAAGACCCCGTGGCCGCGGCTAAGGCAGGGATGCAGGCCGTAATCATTGCCGTCGCGGTAAATGTAGTTATTGCCGTTTTCGGTTTAATTTATGCAACCGATATACTAATCCTAATGGGATCTTCGGTGCAGTCGGCGGAATATGGCACCGACTTCGTGCGCATCATGATGGGCGGCAGTTTTGTCATCATGCTGCTGTTCCTCTTCAACGGTATCTTCCGTGGGGCCGGGAATGCTGCCATTGCCATGAAAAGCCTTTGGATCGCCAACATCTGCAACATCATTCTCTGCCCCATCCTCATCAACGGCTGGGGGCCTGTACCGGCATTCGGGCTTACAGGAGCAGCAATAGCTACCACAATCGGACGCAGTGTGGGCGTACTGTACCAGCTGTATAATTTGTTCAACGGCAAGGGTATGCTAAGGGTAGTTGTATCTTACTTTAAACCAAATTTCGGCCAGATAAAAGAACTCGTAAAGATCGCGGCCCCGGGTGTACTACAGTTTGTAATCGCCTCATGCAGCTGGATCTTCCTGGCGCGCGTGGTGGCACAAACCGGTGGCGACGAAGGGTCTGCAGGCTACCAGAGCGCACTACGAATCATGATGTTTTTCATGCTGCCGGCCTGGGGATTGAGTGGTGCGGCGGCAACGCTGGTTGGGCAAAATTTGGGAGCTAAAGACGTTGCGCGTGCCGAACGTTCGGTATTTGTAACGGCAAAATTCAACGCGATATATATGGGAATTATCATGGCCATAACGCTTTTAGCCGCCGAGCCGATGATGGGCTTTTTTACGGTTGACCCTGATGTACATATAATAGGTGTGGAAGCCATACGCATCCTGAGCGCCGGATACGTGTTTTACGGCATTGGGATGGTGCTTATCAATGCCTTTAACGGTGCAGGCGATACGAAAACACCTACATGGGTTAACCTGTTTGGGTTTTGGGTGTTGCAAATCCCGTTGGCATACATACTCGCAAAACAGCTCAAAATGGGGCCAACCGGAGTATTTCTCGCCATACCCATTGCCGAGACAGCCATGACAATTGTGAGCATTGTGCTGTTCAAAAAAGGCCGTTGGAAGAAAGTTGAAGTATAATCTGACTAAACATTTTTCGTAAATGAAATAGCAGGACTGTTAATACCCGTTAAATAGAAATACATAAGCCCGCACTATTGCGGGTTTTTTGTCTATACCCCTACCACAGTGCCAAAATACTAAGCATATTCAAATAATAACTGTTTAGTTATAAATTAACTTAATCTTCGGAGCTTTCGCATTTTATCACCGTCTATTTGCATCCCACCAGAAACTTAAAATTAGAGATGATGAAATGTAAGAGAATTATTTTTGAATGGATGGTAATGCTTATCCTGGCATTTCCGGCACTATTGCACGCACAGGCACCCACTATCAGTTCGTTTTCACCCACTAAAGTAACGCTGCGTACTTCGGTTACCATAAACGGCAGCAACTTTACGGGAGTAACGGCGTCAAATGTAAAATTTGGCGGTGTCCCCGCAGCATCAATTACCGTGGTATCACCTACGCAGATCAGGGCAACGCTTGCGGAAGGAACAAACGGAACCAACCTGAATGTAACCGTTACCAATACCGGCAGTAATGCAGGTACCGCAACTGTGGGAGGGCTTACTTATGTTGCCCCCGCAGCCACAGTGGTAAACACCGCGAAAATAACCCGCGTGGTAACCGATTTTAACGGTTACTGGAACTCCAATGCCGTAAGTACCAACGTAGCATTGCAGCCCGACACCAGCCACAGTATGCTGGGCTTTGAATATGGCGGTACAATGTATTCTACCGGATCCACAACCGCAGTGGCTGCCCTTAGCTCTAATGGCGTAGCCTACACACCCGGCAATTACCGTGCACTGCCCATCAATGACCTGGGAGGCAATGTACCCGCAACAGGGCCAAACCTCATAGTGCTTGCCAGCAAAATAGACGGCAGTGCCACGACTCAGGTCGCTACTGCGCCGGGAGTTGCAGGGACAACCATACGCGACGTACTTATTGACGGTATCCGCGGACTGGACCTTGGTACCGGAGTAACTAACCTTCCGGCAAGCGCCGTGCTGCTTTTTAATGCAAGCAACATTCTTTCTGCGGGTATTAACGATAACATTCCGGACATATTGGTTTCGCAGGTAGCGGAACCTACCGACAGCGCACCGTCGATCTACGCCTTTACCGATAGTAACGGCAATATTGTAGGCGTGCCCATCATGGTATCGATCAATGCGGTTCCTGCCATCGGAAGGTATAAAACCGACTTTTTTAAGTTACCAATAGGCGCGCCGCTGAATAGCGCGGCTGTTAGCGGGTCGACCACCATTGGCGCCAATACCCGCGACATACGGCTTGTTGCCTACAAGCTATCCGAATTCGGCATAACGGACGCTAATAAAGATGATGCCGTTTACTTTAAAGTAATGCCCGGAGGCACAAGCGACCCCGCATTTATGGGATATAACAGGGATGCCTTTAATATTCCGGCACCGCTAATCACGCAGCAGCCTGTTTCGCAGGCAGCCTGTACCAACGCTAATAACAACGTTACTTTTTCCGTTACCGCAACCGGCAGTGAGCTGGACTACCAGTGGGAGAAAAACGGAATGGATATCGCGGGCGCAAACTCAGCCTCATATACGGTTACCAATATCCAGCCATCAGACGTTGGAACCTACCGTGTTACGGTAAGCAATTCGGGCGGAACTGCACTGAGCGATTATGCCTATATCAACACAGTAATTACGGTACAGCCCGTTTCGGCATCCACTTGCCAAAACGCACCCATTAGCCTTGATGTCACTGCAAATGGCGCGGGGCTTATGTACCAATGGTACGCAAATACTGCAAATTCAAATACGGGCGGCACCCCTATCCCTGTAGCCACTAGCGATACCTACGCTCCCCCTGTGGATATGACAGGTACTAAATACTACTATGTTGTGATTAACAATAACAACCTGGCGTGTACCAACACAACATCGGATGCGGTGGCGGTACATGTAGGCACCCAAAACACATGGACAGGAGCTGTAAGTACCGCGTGGAACACTCCGGAAAACTGGAGTTGCGGGCAGGTACCCACACTTACCACTGATGCTTACATACCCATGGTAAGTTCGGAGAATTATCCAGTGATCGACGGCAGCGATGGCATTGCAAATACGCGAAACATAACCGTTTCTACCAATGCTAATGTACTGGTTACGGGCAATGGCGCCGGAATCCTGAAAATTGCCGGGACCATAACCAACAACGGGGCTATAGATGCGATACACGGAACGCTGTTCATGAAGGGCACAACCGCCCAGATCATTCCGGAAGGCGATTTCCAGGCAAATACTTTGTACGGCCTTACCATAGACAACCCGGCAGGTGTAACCCTCGATGGCCCTATTGAACTTACGGGAGTACTTACACTGGCAAATGGCACCTTCCGGACGAATAATGTACTGACGCTAAAAAGCAATGCCGGCACTACGTCCATGATAGCGCCGGTGACAGGAGCAATCGCGGGTACGATGGTAATAGAGAGATACATACCCGCAAGGAGGGCGTTCAGGTTGATCAGTTCACCTGTAGATGGCGGTACGATCAATGATAACTGGCAGGAAGATTTTGAAACAGCAGCAGGCCTTGGCACCGATATTACTGGCACAGGCGGCACAGCGAACGGCTTCGATGCATCGGGGAGCAATAATCCCTCCCTGTTTACTTTCGACAACAGCGCTACCGAATGGAATGCCGTGCAAAGTACGCAGACCGCAAACCTGATTGCCGGTATGCCGTACCGTCTTTTGCTAAGGGGCGACAGGACTGTAGACCAGACCAACAATTCGGCTGCACCAACCCATACAACACTACGCTCGACGGGTACCATAAAAACCGGCACAGTGACCGACAACAGCCTTAACCAGGCGGCAGGAAAGTGGAACTTTATCGGCAACCCCTACCAGGCGCCTGTGAACATGGTTTCTGTAATTGGGAATTCGACGAATGTCAACCCTAACTTTTATTATGTATGGGACCCTACGCTGGGTGGTACACCGGTAGTAGGCCAGCCTGGCGGCAGGGGAGCCTATGTTACGGTGATGCTGCCGCAGGGCACGAATGCATCGCATTCCGCAGCAAATAAATACCTTCAGCCCAACCAGGCGGCATTTGTACAGACGCTTGTTAATGGCGCGGCATCGGTTACTTTTTCGGAATCGGATAAAGACCTGCTTACCAATACAACACCCAATGTATACAGGACTTCAGGCAGCAATGCCTCTGCCTCTGTAAGCCTGCAACTGTATGATGCGAATTCGCTTTCGCTGAATGACACACCTGCCGACGGACTTATCGTTGAATTTTCAGATGCCTATTCGAATACTATTGATAGTATGGATGCGCCCAAAATGACTAATCAGGATGAGAACGTAGCATTGTCAGCAGGAAACGGCCTTTTGAGCGTAGAGCGACGTGCTATGCCGGTTGTTGCCGACGTACTCCAACTGCACAATAGCCAGTACAGGAAAACCAATTATACCTATACCATTGCAGTCGACGGACTCGAAAGTAGCACTGCCTACCTTGTAGACAACTATACATCGGCTTCAACAGAATTGGTAAATGGCAGCGAAACGCTGTACAACTTTAGCGTAAATGCGCAGGATACAGCCAGTGTTGATCCTAACCGTTTTAAAATTGTATTCTCACAGGAAGCGCTGGGTACGGGCAGCAATGCTTTATCGAACGCACTGAGGCTTTACCCCAACCCTTCTGCAGCAGGAGAAGCGTTTTTCATTGAAGCGGGAAGTACCGCAGACAGTACCACAATTGCAATCTATAATGCGCTTGGCCAAACCGTAAATTCGACTACCGAAATACAGTCGGGTACACTGCTTAAAGTGGTACCGCAAAGCACCATGGCAGCGGGCATTTATATGGTGACTATTGCACAGGGTGCGCAAACAACAACAAAAAAATTGATAATACTATGAAAATGATGATGATAATTAAACAAACGGCTGCTGTAATGGCAATGGCTTTCCTTCTAACCCCTTCGCTTGCTATAGCACAGGAATTTGAAGACGATGTTGATGATGAAGTGGTGGCTGAAGAGCCGGGAGCCCCAATTGACCTGTACATTCCGGTACTGGTTGCCGGTGCAGCCCTGATAGGTTATATAGCAATAAGGAAACGGCCCACGGCTGTGAAATAACAAAGTAAAGGCTGCATCGCGCAGCCTTTTTTTATACGGTATATCCGGCAAACTTTTCCGTCACCTCATCCAGCACCGCATATACATCGGCGGCGGCATCGTGAGTCACCATGCGCTGGCGGTATTCCTTAAAGTTGGGGATGCCTTTAAAATAGTTGGTATAGTGCCTCCTTGTTTCAAATACCCCTACCCTTTCGCCTTTCCACTCTATGGCCCATTGCAGGTGGTTGCGTGCGGCCTCTACCCTGTCCTCAATAGTTGGTGCGGGCAGGTGCTGGCCGGTTGCCATGTAATGCTTTATTTCGTTGAATATCCACGGGTAGCCAATGGCGGCACGGCCAATCATGATACCGTCTATCCCGTAGCGGTTTTTGTATTCCAATGCTTTTTCGGGGCTGTCGATGTCGCCGTTCCCAAAAATAGGGATGTTTATGCGTGGGTTGTTTTTTACACGGGCAATGTGGCTCCAGTCGGCTTCGCCCTTATACATCTGCGCGCGGGTACGGCCATGAATGCTCAATGCCTTAATGCCAACATCCTGCAAACGCTCGGCCACCTCATCGATATTGATGGAATCGTCATCCCACCCCAATCGTGTTTTTACGGTAACGGGCAGATGGGTACTGTTTACCACTGCCTTGGTAAGGCGTACCATCAGTTCGATATCCTTAAGTACTGCCGCACCGGCGCCCTTGCATACTACTTTTTTAACCGGGCATCCAAAATTGATGTCTACAATATCGGGGTTAACCGTTTGCACAATTTTGGCAGATAGCGCCATAGCCTCTTCGTCGCCTCCAAAGATTTGGATGCCTACAGGGCGCTCGTAATCAAATATGTCGAGTTTCTGCCTGCTTTTCATGGCATCGCGAATAAGGCCTTCGGACGATATGAACTCACTGAACATAAGGTCGGCACCATGGGTTTTGCACAGCCTGCGAAAAGGCGGGTCGCTTACATCCTCCATTGGCGCGAGCAATAGCGGGAATTCGGGCAATTCTATAGTTCCGATCTTTACCATCTTCTTCATTTTGTGCAAAATTACACTATTCAACCGTAACTTAAAAATGGTAATTGACGGCAGGATATGCCTTTCCGTCGGCAAATTTGATGATTATCGTGTGCAAAAGAGTATTCACAACTATAATCCAGTCCAATTATTCCTCCAAAATAAATCTGAAATACTTTTCAAAATTGTTAAAAAATCATCATTTGGACACTTGTCTTTGAGAGTAATAATAGTATAGATAAAATCAATCACTTTATAGATATAAAGTTAATATCGTGTGTTGATTATATAAATATGCCTGCTATTTTTGCACCCGATAATTAGTAAGTCTTATCCCTAAAATGCCAGTTAAATAGCGGGTATTCAAACGATGATCCGACTATTAAGATGTTTCCATTTAACATTTTGTTACAATTTTTAAAAACCAATTTTTATTTTTTTTGCACTTCCATATTCAATTAATAACTATTTATGATTAAAACAATTACCTTCAAAAATTCTTTGATCGTACTGTTTATGCTTATAACTTCCGGGTCATTTGCACAAACCATCAGCACGATCTCTCCATCATCTGTCACACAGAGGTCATTTATGACCATTACCGGTTCAGGCTTTACCGCCTCATCAACTGTAAGGCTCTACACTACTGCCGACAACAGCGCAACCGGTGCCTATGCCAATTTACCGGCAGGATCGGTAACTTTAGATTCGCCAACGCAGCTCAGGGTGATAATCCCAGCCATATTTGCTGCCGGCAGCGGAAGTACAACACGTACGCTCCGGGTATACAACGGCAGCACACCCTCA
The DNA here is from genome assembly GCA_942492845.1 of uncultured Flavobacteriaceae bacterium. GTDB lineage: Bacteria > Bacteroidota > Bacteroidia > Flavobacteriales > Flavobacteriaceae > Flavobacterium. The sequence goes on from OW818646.1 coordinate 720,963, forward strand.
CCCACCGCTTTATCGTATACGTATATAGCGCCGATCGCAACGCCTGCCGGTTCGGGCATCACGCAGATTATCACCAATTACAATGGTGCATGGAACACGACTACTGCAAACCAAAACTCGGTACAGCCCGATACCGGCCACAGTGTTGTAGGGTTTCGTTATGGTGGCGTGTTTTACAGTACTGGAAGCGAAGCCGCGGTTACCAGTGTGCTTAGCACTGCCGGATTTGCGTCGGGCACCGGCACGGCTGCAAACACCTACTTTCCGGGCAACTTCAGGGCGCTGCCTGTTAAAAACATTTCGGGCACGGTGCCGGCACTTACCAGCACCAATCCATGCCTGATCGTTTTGGGTAACAAAACCGACGGAAGTTCTACTACTGCAGTCCCTACAGCGCCGTCTGTTGCCGGCCTCTCGCCGAGGGATGTTCTTATTGACGGCATCCGCGGAATGGGTATAGGCTCCGGTGTAACCAACCTGCCTTCTACCTCGGTACTTACTTTCCAGTCGGGGAATATTGTGAATGATAACACCGTATTGGGCGATGGCATACCGGACATCCTGGTATCGCAGATCGCTTCGCCGAGCGGTGAATTTGACGTTTTTTGCTTTATTGATGCCAATGGGAATATCGTGGGCAACCCGGTACAGATAGGCTTCAGCAGTGCGAGTTCAAGTGTTTTAGGCTCCAACAAGATCGACCTTTTTACAATGACAGCAGGTGCGCTGCTTGAAAATGCCGCCGTATCGGGATGGACTACAATTGGCTCAAATACCCGCGAAATACGCATGGTAGGATACAAGCTGTCGGATTTTGGCATTACGGCAACCAACAAAGCCAGTGTAGCCAGCTTCAAGGTAATGCCATCGGGAACCAGTGACCCGGCATTCATGGCGTATAACAGGAGTACCTTTGAAATTCCTGCGCCGGAAATCAATACACAGCCTGTAAGCCGGGCAGTATGCCCCGGCGGCAATGCTTCGTTCACCATCTCTGTAACCGTGGGCGGTACCGAAATTACTTACCAATGGGAAAAGAACGGTACTGCTATTTCCAATGGAGGAAACATAAGCGGCGCTACTTCGCCTACGTTACAAATAGCTAATGTTACGGCATCAGACGCCGGTGTATACCGATGCCTTGTAACCAATAATGCAGGTGCGGCGTTCTCCAATGCGGCCTACCTGAACACCATTATACTATCGGCAACCGGATCTTCTGCATGCATCAATCCCGGAACCAACACTACCCGTTATGCAGAAGCCGGCGCTCAGGGCATTAACCTCGCCTACCAATGGTATGACAACGGTACGACTAACAGTAATACCGGTGGCACACTGATACCCGGCGCTACGTCGAGTACCTATTACCCGCCAACTAACACGCTGGGAACAAAATATTATTATGCAAGGGTATACAATACCGGAACCACTACCGCAGAATGTACCGCAGTACTAACCAGTGCTGTGCCAATGACCGTAACAGCAGTAGCAAATGCGGGTACGGTGTCGGCAAGCCAAACGATATGTCCGGGATCAAGTGCAGCATTTACCGTAAACGGCTATACGGGATCATTGCAGTGGCAGGATTCAGCCAACGGCACAAATGGCTGGTCCAATGTGACCACGGGAACAGGCGGTACCACCCAAACCTACACTACACCTGCCCTCACAGCAACACGTTACTACAGGGTAATAACAACATCCGGCGGCGGCGACTGTACATCTGTATCGGCTGTAAGATCAGCAACGATAGCAACAACGGCAATTTGGGAAGGTGACGTGAGCAACGACTGGAACACGGCAGGCAACTGGGCATGCGGCGTGGTGCCTACCCTTCTTACTGATGCACAGATTCCGGTGGTTACATCTCCCAACGTATACCCGAGGATAACAGGCGCTACCGGCAATGCCGATGTAAGGACCGTGACTATTGCAACCGGAGCCAATATAGTTGTTGCTAATGCAGGGCAGGGCACTTTCCGCATCGCAGGGGCTATAAATAATAATGGCGTTTTTGACGCACAGGATGGTACTGTGGTATTCATGGGAACCAGCGGAGCGCAGGCTGTTGGCGGAGATACGTTCTTCAACAAGTATGTCAGGAATCTTACTGTAGACAACACTAACGGCCTTGTACTTGCAGGCGAGCTTAACCTTACAGGGATACTTAACCTTACCGCAGGCCAGTTCACTACAGGCGAACAGCTCACACTGAAAAGCAACGCCGTGCAAACCGCAATGATAGCGCCGGTAACAGGAAGTATCAGCGGCAGCATGACCATAGAGCGCTACATCCCGGCACGCAGGGCATTCAGGCTGATCAGCTCACCGGTAGACGGCGCGTCTATCTATGCCAACTGGCAGCAAAGCGGATCGGATGTTCCCGGCTGGGGTACTGACATTACCGGCCCGGGGGGTGCAGCCAACGGTTTTGACGTGTCCGGAAGCAACAACCCTTCATTATTTACCTTCGACAATACGGGAGGCACCTCGTGGAACACAGTAACGAGCACGCTGACCAACAACCTCATCGCGGGGCAGCCGATGCGAATGCTCGTAAGGGGCGACAGGACCATAAACCAGGCATCCAACTATGCAGTACCAACAGTTACCACGTTGCGATCTACAGGTACTATTAAAACGGGGAATGTGACTGTAAACAATTTAAGCCAGGAGGCAGGAAAGAACAATTTTGTGGGCAACCCGTACCAGGCGCCTGTTAACATGAACAGTGTAATGGCCGAGGCTACCAATGTTAACACCGGTTTTTACTATATGTGGGACCCAACACTTGGCGGTGCGCCAACAGTAGGCCAGCAGGGCGGACGCGGTGCCTATGTTACCGTGTTGCTGCCGGGCGGCACAAATACTGCCAATTCTGCTGCCAACCAATACATCCAGCCCAACCAGGCCGTTTTTGTACAAACCCTTGCAAACGGGCCGGCATCGCTAACCTTCAGGGAAAGCCATAAAACACTGCTTACCAATACTACGCCAAACGTATACAGGAATGCACAAGCCAGCGAGGCACGTATATGGCTCAAAATGTACGACCAAAGCGCACTGGCACAGAATGACACCCCGGTTGACGGACTTATAATCGACTTCGCTGACACGCACACCAACGAAATTGATACAATGGATGCGCCTAAACTGGGTAACCAGGACGAGAATGTGGCGGTACTGAACGGCACGAACCGTTACAGCGTGGAACGCAGGGCAACACCAGTACTTACCGACGTGATCCAGCTTTTCAACAACCAGTACAGGAAAACAGACTATACCTATATGGTGGAGGTAACCGGTATGGAGAATGGCCTTACAGCCTACCTTCATGACAAGTTTAACAATACCATGACCGAACTCGCAAACGACATGGAGACACCTTATAACTTCAGCATTGATGCCGTTAACCCTTTAAGCACTGCTGAAAACCGTTTTGACATCGTGTTCCAGACTACTGTTTTGAGCAATGGCGACTTCAGTGGGGCTTCGTTCAAAGTATACCCGAACCCGACTGAAGGCAGCGCCTTTTTCGTAGAAATGCCAGCGTCGATGACCGGACAAGCGACCGTCGCCCTATACAATACGGTAGGACAGCAGATAAGCGCAAGGGTAACTACTGAAGGAAGCAATGTGGTAAAAGTAGCACCGGATACAGTACTGTCTGACGGGATATACATGGTGCAGATCAGCAATGGGTACAGTACAGTGACAAAAAAATTAATTGTAAAATAAAAAGCATGAAAAAGAAGATATTGAAAAAACTATATAAACCGACAGCCCTGTTTTTATTAATGCTGATGCCCGCACTTGCCATGGCCCAGGACTTTGAGGAAGGTGATGGAGATGGCGACGATGTGGATGATGAAGTCCAGCCTGAGGCTCCAATAAACAATTATATGGCCTTTACCCTTATTGCAGGATGCGGCCTTGGATACGTAGTACTGAGGCGTGAATCGAAGGTTTTATAAGTGACAATTATTTGAATGCAGAAGCGGGGCCAATGGCCCCGCTTTGTTGTTTATACTGATCAGTATAAAATATATGTTATTGCTCTACCGGTATCATGAACGTGCAGACTTTACGGTCTCCGCCATTTGTTGGGGTATAGCTGAATATCATTTTAAAGTGGCCGTCGGTAACACTATCCTTGCTTACAGTGACTTCGAACAGGGCAAATTCATCAGGGCGACTGTTGCTAAGGGGGCGTATCCCCTTTCCTGATATAGCAGATCTTTTCAGGTCAATGTTCTCCACAAATACCTTAAATTTTGTGGGCTTGTTAAGCTCCAGTTCCGAAGCATTGTTTTCAAATTCAAGCCTTACAGTATTTTTCCCCTCTTTGCAGGAAAGGCCATCGACATCTTGGGCACTCACAGTAAAAGAACTTGCAATAAGGGCAACGAGTAAAAGTAATTTATTCATAGCAGTATTTATCAATAACGCCCCCTTACGGAGGCGCTATAGTATTACATCTTCATCAGCCAGTTCCGTACCGAAACCTCTTCGTTGATGATACCTCTTAATTCTGATATTTTAACCCTGTCCTGTGCCATGGTGTCGCGGTGGCGAATAGTCACGGTCTCGTCTTCGAGCGTTTGGTGGTCTACCGTGATGCAGAAAGGCGTGCCCAGGGCATCCTGCCTGCGGTAACGGCGGCCAACTGCGTCCTTCTCGTCATACGCCACGTTGAAGTCCCACTTGAGGTCTTCGATTATCTTACGTGCTACATCCGGAAGACCGTCTTTCTTAACCAACGGTAGTACTGCTGCTTTTGTAGGTGCAAGTACCGATGGCAGGCTTAGTACCGTACGTAAAGAGCCGTCTTCGAGTGTTTCTTCTTTTAATGCAGTGGAGAATACCGCAAGGAACATCCTGTCTAATCCAACAGACGTTTCCACTACGTATGGCACATAGTTTTCGTTCAGTTCATTGTCGAAATACTGCAGCTTTTTGCCTGAATGTTCCTCGTGCGCTTTCAGGTCGAAGTCGGTACGCGAATGGATGCCCTCAAGCTCTTTAAAGCCAAACGGGAAGTTGAACTCGATATCGGCAGCGGCATTGGCATAATGCGCCAGCTTTTCGTGGTCGTGGAAACGGTAGTTTTCTTTACCTAACCCAAGTGACAGGTGCCATTTCAGCCTGGTTTCTTTCCAGTAGTCATAGTATTTCATTTCTTCACCGGGACGGACAAAGAACTGCATTTCCATCTGCTCAAATTCGCGCATGCGGAAGATGAACTGCCTGGCTACGATTTCGTTACGAAATGCCTTACCCGTCTGTGCGATACCGAACGGGATTTTCATACGGCCCGTTTTCTGCACGTTCAGGAAGTTAACGAAAATACCCTGTGCCGTTTCCGGACGAAGGTACAGGTCCATCGCATTGGCAGCCTCCGCGCCCAGCTTGGTGCCAAACATCAGGTTGAACTGCCGTACCTCGGTCCAGTTGCGCGAACCTGTTTCCGGGTCGGCGATTTCCAGCTCCTCGATAAGGGCTTTTACATCGGCCAGGTTCTCGCTGCCCAATGATGCAGCCATACGCTCCAGTATCTGGCGTTGCTTGGCCTTATATTCCATCACACGGGCATTGGTCGTAACAAATTCCTCCTCATTGAAGGCATCGCCAAAACGTGCGCGTGCTTTTTCTATTTCCTTTTGGGCTTTCTGGTTCAGCTTTTCGGCATAATCCTCGATAAGCACGTCGGCCCTGTATCGTTTTTTGGAATCCTTATTGTCGATGAGCGGGTCGTTGAACGCATCCACGTGGCCGGAGGCCTTCCAGGTGGTAGGGTGCATGAATATCGCGGCATCAATGCCCACAATATTTTCATGCATCTGCACCATGCTTTTCCACCAGTATTCCCTGATGTTTTTCTTTAGCTCTGCGCCGTTTTGCCCGTAGTCATATACCGCGCTTAATCCGTCGTATATCTCGCTGGACTGGAAAATGAATCCATACTCCTTAGCGTGCGAGATAACATTCTTAAATTGATCTTCTTGTTTTGCCATAGTGGTGCAAAAATAGGAAAACCTGCTATTTATAAATACAAGTATTACAGAAAATAAAGTCGCGTTGGGCTTCTTTTTTGCCGTACGCCTGAATTTAACCACAAGGGGCACGAAGGTTTTTACACAAGGTTCACAAAGTTTAGATGGCTTTATCGGTATTTGAGCACAAAGCTGTACATAAGGCTTTGTATTCCTCGTGAAATTCTTTGCGCTCCTTGTGGTAAAAAAGTTTTTATATTAGCATTTATAAAATCATACCCATGCTCCGCTCCCTCTTCAACCTCCTGTTCCCGAAAACCTGCAACGGCTGTAACGGGCTTTTGCTGGAAAGCGAAGACGTGGTGTGTACTGCCTGCCGCCACGACATGCCTTTTACCCTGCACCACCTGAACCCGGAGAACGAAGCGTACAAAAAGTTTTATGGCCGGCTGCCGGTGGAGCACGTTTCGGCATTTGTATATTTCCATAAAGAAGGGATGGTGCAGCAGATGATACACAATCTCAAGTACCGCAGGCAGCAGGATGTAGGCCGGCTTTTGGGCGAATGGTATGTAGATGACCTGAAGACGGTGGGAGCGCTTCAATCTGTTACCGACATTATACCGGTGCCGATGCATAAAAAGAAACTGCGCCAGCGCGGCTATAACCAGGTTACGGAATTCGGGAAGGCATTAGCCGTAGGATTAAACACGAATTATAGTGACGGAATTTTGGTAAAGACCGTCCACACCCAAACCCAAACGAAGAAAAACCTTGCCGCACGTGCCGCGATAGCAACGGCATTTGGCGTGAACTTTACCGATGCTGACCATGACAAACACTTTTTGCTCATTGACGACGTTATTACCACGGGATCAACACTGGAAGCCTGTGGCAGGGAGCTGCTGAAGATACCCGGCGCAAGGGTGAGCATCGTGACAATGGCTTTTGCGCACTCGTAAAGATTTTCCAAAAACATTTTAATTACACTGAATATAATCGTTATTTTGTGCAGTCAAAGAACACAACATGCTGAAAAGTAGATTTTTCCTTTATATATTACTTATTTCCATCGCTTTAACCGGATGCGCCAAGCGCGGCAGCATTACCGGCGGCGCGAAAGATACCATCCCACCCATTCTCGTTGGCAGTTCGCCACGCAACATGAGTACGGAGTTCAAAGGGAAGGAAATACGCATCGACTTTAATGAATACATCAAAATAAAGGACATCAACAAACAGCTCATCATTTCCCCGCCGATGACGACCCAGCCGGAGATCATCCCGATGGGAAGCGCCAGCCGTTTCATCAGTATTAAAATAAAAGATACACTACAGGAAAATACCACCTACAGCTTTAACTTCGGGCAAAGCATTACCGATAATAATGAAGGTAACCCCTACTCACAGTTTAAGTTTATATTTTCAACCGGCGCATATATCGATTCGCTCATGCTGAGGGGAGGCATTAAGGATGCCTACTCCCGCGAGACGGATAATTTCGTAACTGTAATGATGTACGAGGCCAACGAAACCTTTAACGATTCGACTATCTATAAAGAACGCCCGCGGTATGTGACCAATACGCTGGACAGCATGGTCAACTTTTCACTCGAGAACCTTAAAGAAGGCAAATACCACCTTATCGCGCTCAAGGACAAAAACAACAATTACAAATTTGATCCAAAGACGGATAAAATAGCATTCCTGAACGAAACCGTAAATGTTCCCGACAGCCTTATTACGGGCTACCAACTGGAACTTTTTACGGAGAAACCTGTATTTAAAGCGATAAAGCCATCCCAGGTGTCATCCAACAGGCTGTTTGCGGGCTATGAGGGAGATCCGAAGGAAATGAAGGTAAGGGTACGCAATGGCGCCGGTACCGAAGACATTACATCGATGCTGACCAGGGTACGCGACAAAGACTCGCTCAACGTTTGGCTGCCGCGCGGCCTTGTTGCCGACTCACTGAAAGTACAGGTAAGCCATCGCGATTCCATAAAAGATTTTACGGTAAAATTCAAGGAAATGAAAGCGGCCGATTCGCTTACTGTTGAGGCGGTGCAAAAGGGCGGGCTGCACTTTCGGGAAAAATTCATGCTGAGGCCGTCTACGCCGATAGTTACCATAGACAGCACCAAAATAACACTCGTGAATAAAGATTCGCTGGCTGTGCGCTACACGTATGCCTACGATGCATTCCGGCAGGAACTGGAGTTTGACTTCCCGAAAGAAGAAAGTGAGAAGTACACTTTCCTGATGTATCCGGGAGCATTAACCGATTTCTACGGTCAATCCAACGACACCCTCAAGTATGCTCTTTCCACCAAAACTTACGGCGAATATGGCAATATGCGGATCTTGCTGGAGAACGCGAACCGCTTTCCGCTGATACTCGAATTGACCAACGCCAAGGGGGAGGTTAAGGCTTCCTACTATTCGGAAGGGGAAACACAGATCAACTTTGATGCGATCCTGCCTGATAAATACCACCTCCGGGTTATTTATGATGATAATAAAAACCGTGAGTGGGACACGGGAAGCTATCTCGAAAAGCGCCAGCCGGAGGAGATCATTTGGTATACCAACGGGAGTGACGACCTTATTGACGTTCGGGAGAACTGGGACGTGGAGCAGCCTTTTAACCTTGGAGGGTAAAGCGGTCGCGATCGTTTAAAAACCCGAAATGCCTGCGTGTTTCCAACATTTTTTCGCGGTCTAATTCTATGGTAAAGACACCTTCATCTCCGTTAGCATCGATAACCGTTGCGCCAAGACAATCCAAAACCTGTGAATGCCCGGGGTACGGATTCCCATTTTCATCTTCACCTATGCGGTTCACCCCGGCAACGTAGCACATGTTCTCAATTGCCCTTGCCTTAAGCAATGTATCCCATGCAAAAATGCGCGGTTCCGGCCAGTTGGCTACATACAGCAGCAGGTCGTATTCTTCCACATTTCGTGCAAATACGGGGAATCGCAGGTCGTAGCACACCAGCGGGCATATCTTCCAGCCTTTATAGTCCACTATAAGTTTTTCGGTCCCGGCGGTGTAGGCTTTGTCCTCGTCTGCCAGTGAGAACAGGTGGCGCTTGTCGTAGGTTCTTATTTCGCCATTGGGACAAACAAACAGCAGGCGGTTGTAATATTTTCCATTCTCAGATATTACAAGGCTGCCTGTTATGGCGCAGTCTTTTGTGGCGGCAATTACCTTCATCCAGGCAATGGTATCACCCTGCATGGTTTCGGCTACGGCTTGTGGCTTCATGGTAAACCCTGTGGCGAACATCTCCGGCAGGATAATGAGGTCGGTTTCCCAAATGCCATTGATGAGCTTTTCAAAATTGGCGCGGTTGGCCTGCGGGTCTTCCCAAATGAGGGCGGTTTGTATGAGGGATATTTTCATTTTTTGCACTTATTTTTTTTACCACAAAGGGCACCAGGATTTTTCACTAAGATCACAAAGCGGGGAGTGAACGTTTAAAGGACACAATGCTGGCCGCACAGCTTTGTGAGCCTTTTGTAATTCCATTGTGTTCTTTGTGGTAAAATCTACCTAAAGAATTCACATCTGTTTTGAATTACTCCATCACCAGCGTCCCCACCATGCCTGTTTTCAGGGTTACTGTAGCTTTCTTGTTTCCTGCCGCTACATCGATAGTTTTATCTTCTTTTGAGGTATTCTGCAGCAGCACTGCGATCTTTCCGTCAGGGGTCTTGTACGCTATGTTAGGTAATCCCTCCACGGTATTCGATTCCACCCTTACCGAACCCGGCCTGATAAACTTCGACGACTGTGCAATGATATAGAAAGCAGGTTCGCGGGTTACTTTGTTGCCGGTAATGGTTACAGCGCCAAGGCAACGGTCACACCCTCCCCTGTCGGTGTGCGGGTCCTGCTTTTCGTCGGCGGCAAGGTTCCATTCCAGTACGGTTTTGCACCAGTTGCGGGGCGCGCCTATGCTCAGGTTCTCGATATGCCAGTTCAGCTCTTTTGCAAAATCGCCGGGAGCGCCCACCCACTGCTCGGTAAAGTACAGGTTTTTTGTAGGGTGCGCGTCATGTACTTTCGAGATGGCATCAATCGTGCCGCCATACAGGTGAAATGCAGAACCGTCTATGTATTTTGCGGCTTCTTTATCATCTAAAATAGAGATCGGGTAGTCGGGCCTGTCGGCATTGTGGTCATAAAGGATGATCTTCGTTTTAATGCTGTTCTTTTTGAAGGCCGGGCCAAGGTGGTCGCGTACAAACACTTTTTGGTCTTTCGCCTCCATCAGTAGGCTCGGGTTGTTGCCGGGGTGTAGCGGCTCGTTCTGGACCGTGATGGCATCAATCACGATTCCGTTCTTTTTCATTTCCTGAACGTACTTCACGAGGTATTTGGCGTAGGCCGGATAGTATTCCGGTTTGAGGCTGCCCCCGCGGGTATCGCCGTTGGTTTTCATCCACACCGGTGGCGACCATGGCGAACCGAGTATCTTTATTTTCGGGTTGATCTTTAGTATCTCCTGCAAAACCGGAATGAGGTATTTTTTATCATAGCCCAGATCGAATTTCTCCAGGTTGACATCGGTTTGGCCTTTCGGAAGGTCGTTGTAGGAGAACAGCAGCTCATCTAGGTCGGAAGCCCCGATACTTACGCGGATGTAGCTCATCCCGATATCATTAGTGCCCGTGCCGTAAATTTCCTGCAGAAGATCGGCCCTTGACTGGCTGTCCATTTTGGTTATCAGCATTGCAGACCCTCCCGTTAGCGTACAGCCGAAGCCGTCCATTTCCTGGTATTTTATATTGGGGTTGATAGTAAGCTTTACATGATCGGCCGAAGTATTATTCGACACAGGTAGTTTTTGCAGCAGCATCGATTTGTCCGGCATGGTGGCCCATAATCCCGCGCCCGGTGATTTTTTATTCGAGGCCGATCCGCAGCCTGACAGTAATCCGGCGATGATTAACGCGGAGATGCCGGTTTTTATGTGTTTGGTTTTGACCATAGTAGAATTTTTGATGGTTTTGGAACAGCAAATTACGATAAATATGTATAATTTACCAGAAGATTTTTACCACTAAGGGCACCAGGGATACACAAGGTTCACAAAGCTGTATCCAAAACTATTTGAACTCTGAAAGCAATACTAGTCATAGTGCCCTTTGTGAAAATTATTTGAGGTCTTTGTGGTAAAACAAAAAAGCACCTGCCGTCCGACAGATGCTTGTATAAATAGATATAAATTTCTTATTTTATGCTTGCGAAAAGGTATTCCCTGTTCATCCTGGCGATGTTCTCAAGGGAGATGCCTTTAGGGCATTCTACCTCGCATGCACCGGTATTGGTACAGTTACCGAATCCTTCTTCGTCCATTTGCCTTACCATATTGAGCACGCGGTTTGTTGCCTCAACTTTTCCCTGCGGAAGCAAGGCGTACTGCGATACTTTGGCGCCTACGAAAAGCATGGCCGAACCGTTCTTGCAGCTAGCTACACACGCACCGCAGCCTATGCACGCCGCGGCTTCGAATGACCTGTCGGCATCGTGCTTGGGTACCGGGGTAGCGTTGGCATCTATGGTACGCCCGGTAGTGTTTACCGAAACGAAACCACCCGCCTGCTGTATCCTGTCGAATGCGCTGCGGTCTACCACAAGGTCCTTGATCACCGGGAAGGCTTTCGACCTCCACGGCTCGACAAATATGGTATCGCCATCCTTAAAGGAACGCATGTGCAGCTGGCAGGTAGTGATAGCCGTGTCTGGCCCGTGCGCACGGCCGTTGATGTACAGCGAGCACGCCCCGCAGATACCCTCGCGGCAGTCATGGTCGAATGCCACAGGTTCCTGCCTGCTGTTTACAAGCTGTTCGTTCAACTGGTCGAGCATCTCAAGGAAAGAGCTGTCTGTTGACACATTGTCGAGCTTGTATGTTTCTATTTTACCTTTTGTTTTGGCGTTTTTCTGGCGCCATATTTTCAGGTTGATGTTTATATTTTTATTAGAAGCCATAATAAATCCTCTATTTAAATTATATTTTTATTGTATAACTATTCTTTTCTATAATAGGTTCAGCGCCAAGTAAATTTGACAACTTTCTCAATGTGATTTTATCTAAATCTCTCGGCACTTCTTTTTTTGACACTACTAAAATGCCAAACATTTTCTTCTGAACAGGTTTATTGTCTTTGTCAACTTTTACAAAGCAATGTTTTGTACTTTGTACAGTTGCCAGTATCTGCTTTAACCCTTTATTGTTGTTAGAACCTTTTAACTCAATATAGAATATTTCATTATCCGTCTCCACACCAAAGTCGCATTTCTCATATTCAGATTGTATTTTTTTAAAAACACAATTTTCAAACTCAACAACATTATAATCACTCTGATTAGTATTCTCAATAAGACATTTGCTGTCAGATTCAGCACCCTTATCAATCAGAGTTTCTTTTTTATTATTTTTTCTTACTCTGCATGCTTCAATTGCTTCACAATTAATCATTATCATGAATATTACTATGTGAAACCTCAATAGCTAAGAGCTTATCAAACTCATCATTAATAATTTGTGACACACTATCAATATAATCTGTATTTATTAAATTCTCGTCCCTGTCGAAAATATCTTTTGCTTCCCCATTTTCCAGATAATATACGGAGATATCTTCGGGGTTCAGCCACTTCTTCTCCGGGATGATGTCCTTTACCTGCTCTTTAAATTCTCCGTCATTTAAGTGCCCAATCACATAGGCATATAACAGGTTGTTTACAGAGCTTAAGATATACGGACTATGGGTTGGCAGCAAAAATTTGTTACTATGTTCATTAACAGATTCTACGAAAAACTCAACAAGTGCTTTTTGGGCTTTAGGAAATAAATTTAATTCCGGTTCTTCAACAATGAAGGTTCGCTGCCTGTTTTCAATTTCATTATAATATTTTATAGCAAGAACAATTGGAATTGTCGATTGATAACCACTTGCTCCATTGTAGACAGGATAAAATTCTGTACTTTCTTGCTTCCTTGCATAACCATTTCCATTTTGGTTCTTATAAATAAGGGATAAGGGGGAAATGATTGTTTCGCTCTTATACCGCTTAACAATATTATTGATTTTATTCACTTCCTCTTGTAAGGCTTCTATACGTACAGATAAAGCATTGTCCAAATTTCTTTCTGTGGGAATGTATAATGGGTTATCCATTATCTTTTTCACATTAAGTCTATAAAAATTCTCATTAGGAGTCCAACTGAAAAACTGCAGTATTTCTCCCATAGTTTTTGTTTGGACTGATTCCTGATCACGCAAAGTATACAATTCTGAAAGTAATCGTTTAAATTCAGTCGATTCATGAGAAATTTTGGTGACGCTGTCGTAAAATTCTTCTTTCAAATCTGTGCCGTCACCTAAACTCTCGTGTTCAATTACGTGCTTATTTTCATATTCAAACCTGTACAAATCATTTTGATAAATAATCTGAGATGTCTTGTTAATGTAAAAATCTAAATCCCAATATCGTAAGCCTTGATAGAATTGATCATTTGTAGAAAATCTCGAACGTCCTTCTTGAGAAACTGAAAAATTAACTATATAACTAAAATACCTGCACACCGCCAGTACCTTAGCAATCGTACTTTTGCCTGTTGCCTGCTCACCAATAATAATAGTCATTTTGCCCAACTCCAAATCGACTGACTTGATCGGGCCAAAATTCTTTATGACTAATCTCTCCTTTTGCACTATATCTTATTTGTAGTTCCTTGCGGCGATCTTAATGTATTCGTAGTTCAGCACTTCTTTATGGAGGGTTTCGGACTTGATGTCGCTGCCGTTGTATTCCCATGCGCCCACAAAGTTGAAGTTTTCGTCATCACGGAGCGTTTCGCCTTCGGCATCCTGGTACTCCTCACGGAAGTGTCCGCCTGCCGACTCGTTACGCTGCAACGCGTCCATTGCCATAAGCTGGCCCAGTTCCATGAAGTCGGCTACACGAAGCGCCTTCTCCAGTTCAGGGTTCAGTTCGTCGGCAGTGCCCGGTACATAGACATCTTTGTAAAATTCTGCCCTCAGCGCGTCGATCTCCTCAACCGCTTCGCGAAGTCCCTGCTCGCTGCGGCCCATCCCAACTTTGTTCCACATGATGTAGCCCAGCCTTTTATGGAAATGGTCTACCGTCTTAGTACCGTTATTGTTCAGGAACTTATCGATCATGCTCCTTACGCTGTTCTCTGCTTCATCAAACTCAGGTGAGTTGGTAGGTATCGTCCCTGTACGGATGTCATCAGCCAGGTAATCGGACACGGTGTACGGCAGTACAAAGTAACCGTCGGCAAGCCCCTGCATCAGCGCCGAAGCCCCAAGGCGGTTCGCCCCGTGGTCGGAGAAGTTGGCCTCACCCGCCACAAAGCAGCCCGGTATGGTGCTCTGAAGGTTGTAATCTACCCAAACGCCACCCATGGTATAGTGTACCGCAGGGTATATCTTCATTGGGGTTTCATACGGGTTCTCGTCGGTGATCTTCTGGTACATCTGGAACAGGTTACCGTATTTCTCCTCGATCCATGCTTTACCCAGTTTAATCACTTCTTCTTCTGAAGGATTGTGGTTACCCGCGGCATAAGCGGATTGTTTTCCTTTGCTGATGATCTCGGACGAGAAATCAAGGTACACACCTTCGTTGGTGGCGTTTGCCTCGATACCGAAACCGGCATCGCAACGCTCTTTCGCGGCCCTCGATGCTACGTCACGCGGCACCAGGTTACCAAAGGCAGGATACCTTCTTTCAAGGAAGTAATCCCTGTCCTCTTCTTTTATTGCTGTAGGCTTCAGCTTTCCTGCACGGATAGCCTCGGCATCTTCTTTCTTTTTAGGAACCCAGATACGGCCGGAGTTACGCAGTGATTCCGACATCAGGGTCAGTTTCGACTGGTTCTCGCCGTGTACAGGGATACAGGTAGGGTGGATCTGTACAAAACAAGGATTCGCAAAATATGCGCCCTTTTTGTGTATCTTCCATGCTGCGGTTACGTTAGAGCCCATCGCATTGGTTGAAAGGAAATATACGTTTCCGTACCCGCCCGAAGCGATGATCACGGCATGCGCCGAATGCCTCTCGAGTTCGCCGGTAATAAGGTTACGTGCTATGATACCGCGTGCCTTGCCGCCTACTTTTACAATGTCAAGCATTTCGTGGCGGTTGTACATCTGTACGTTGCCCTGGCCAATCTGCCTTGACAATGCCGAATACGCACCCAAAAGCAGCTGCTGCCCTGTTTGCCCTGCGGCATAGAACGTACGCTGTACCTGTGTACCGCCAAAAGAGCGGTTGTCGAGCATCCCGCCGTAGTCGCGTGCAAAGGGAACGCCCTGCGCCACACACTGGTCGATGATATTTCCGGAAACTTCGGCAAGGCGGTGCACGTTTGCTTCGCGCGCCCTGTAGTCGCCTCCTTTTATGGTGTCATAAAAAAGCCTGTAAACACTGTCACCGTCATTCTGGTAGTTCTTCGCGGCGTTGATACCACCCTGTGCGGCGATGGAGTGCGCACGGCGTGGCGAATCCTGGAAGCAGAACGCCTTTACATTGTAGCCCATTTCGCCAAGCGATGCGGCAGCCGAGGCGCCTGCAAGGCCCGTACCCACCACGATGATGTCGATCTTCGGCCTGTTGTTTGGGGCAACAAGCTTAAGGTGGTCTTTATATTTTGTCCATTTCTGGGAAATTTCCCCTGCGGGTATTTTAGAATCTAACATATTTACTGATGTTGATTATTTGTGTAAAAAGTGAATGTAAAGCGGAATGATGGCAAACAGCAGCGGTACGATTACGGCGAACGCATAGCCGAATTTCCTGATGAAGCCATTGTATTTAGGGTTGTTGGCGCCCATGGACTGGAAGGCGCTGCCGAAGCCGTGGAACAGGTGGAAGCCCAGGGCTACCATGGCAAGCACGTAGAGTATTGTAGCGACAAGCCCGTATTTTGGATCCTGAAAGAACGCTACCGTGATTTTGTGGAGGTCCTTGTATCCTTCGGCGAAGAATACTTTTTCCATTTTATCGCCGGTGCCTTTTGCGGCAGTATCATTGGCATCCTTCGGAATAAGCGCGTAGAACTTGTTGCCTTCCTTTATCATATTCTTACCGTCGACAGCGTTTTCGGCAAGGAATCGGGATTGGCCCGTGCCTGTTGTGATGTACAGCTTCTGCTCCATTCCCGGCATTTGGCCTTTCAGTGTGATGGTCTGCAATGGCATATCCTCCTGGAAATGCATTACTGCCCAGAAGTTGATCATGTGCGTTACAATGAAGATCAGGATCACAGTGCCTAAAACCGCCATGTTCCTTGATGCCCACATTGAGTTTTTAGAAGGCCTGTTCATAGCATAAGATACCGGCCTCGCCTTTTGGTTCTGCACGGTAAGGATGATGCCATCGATAGCGTGGAAAAGGATAGAGGCGTAGGTAACGTACGATAGTATTTTTACTGCCGGGTTGGTGGTCATGAACAGCGCATATTGGTTGAACGCGAGCGCGTCTGCGAAAATGAGCTGTAAGTTGCCAAGTAAGTGCCCGACCAGGAACAGGCAGAGAAATAAACCTGTTAAAGCCATCCAGTATTTTTTCGCTATGGAAGACTTCAAAAGTGCAGATTTTGCCATAATGTTTGTTTAAAGAAGGTAAGTTTTGAAAATTCAAACAAATTTAAGGGACAAACAGGACAGCTACAACCTTTTCGGCTTATTTATAATGAATATAAAGTGGTGTGTTTTTTAATGTCTTTTGCGTCAAAAATTATATTCTGCATTTTTTTAAAGCCCAATGACTTAAAAAAAATCAAAGGTTTAGGGGAAGGGTGGTAAATATGGTTTGCTGCTGATTGTATAGCAGCGACACGTTTCCTGATTATAATGTCGTAATCGGTGTGTTGTTTTGAATTGATAGTAGGGATGCATTGAATGCGTCTGACGAACTTACGCGAAAAACTCGCGTACTCTTAATTCAGTTATTTCATAGGGTAGAGACGCATTGAATGCGTCTAAAGAAATGGTTGAACGTTATTGTAGATGCAGGCACTGGGCCTCTACCGCTACGGTTATCCGACAATATTCCCTATTTTTGCACCATCTTTTAAAAACACCCACAATGAAATTCCACCTACTGCTCATTGCACTTTTCATATCCGGAGTATCACTGGCGCAGGAAGGCCAGCCCTACCAGCTTTACACTAAAGAAGGCAAAAAGACGACCTATAAAAAACTCCTGAAAGCTGCCGGCGAAACAGAAGTCGTCCTGTTTGGCGAGCACCACGACAATTCACTTATCCACTGGCTGCAGCTGGAACTTACGAAAGACCTTTCGGAAATCAGGCCCCTTGTGCTTGGTGCCGAAATGATCGAGCGCGACAACCAAAAACAGCTGGACCAATACCTGAATGGGGAGATCAACCAAAAGGCATTCGACACCCTGGCCCGCCTGTGGAACAACCACAAGACTGACTACAAGCCGCTGGTGGATTTTGCCAAAGACAAAAAGTACCCGTTCATAGCGACCAACGTTCCCCGCCGTTTTGCCAGCAACGTGTACAAAGGTGGTTTTGAAGCGCTGGACGGACTTACCGCGGAGGAAAAAACATGGATCGCGCCTATGCCCATTGCGTACGATGCCACCTTGCCCGGCTACGTGAAAATGCTGGAGATGGCTGGCGGCCACGGTGGGGACAACCTTCCGAAAGCACAGGCCGTAAAAGATGCCACGATGGGCTGGTTCATTGCACAGAATGCAAAGCCCGGCACTATTTTCGTACACTACAACGGCACCTACCACAGCGACAACTTCGAGGGCATCAACTGGTACCTTAAAAAAGCAAAACCGGGTGTGAAGGTTGTAACCATCGCCCCCGTTTCGCAAAAGGACATTTCAAAGCTGGAAAAAGAATACCTGAACCTGGCCGA
The DNA here is from genome assembly GCA_942492845.1 of uncultured Flavobacteriaceae bacterium. Taxonomy (GTDB): domain Bacteria; phylum Bacteroidota; class Bacteroidia; order Flavobacteriales; family Flavobacteriaceae; genus Flavobacterium. The sequence continues at coordinate 738,905 of OW818646.1, forward strand.
CTTTATCATCGTGGTAGATGAGGACATGACGAAAACTTTTTAGCATATTACTGTTTCAACTTATGGAAAGCATTACGATTAAGGTTAGTAAAATGAAAACTATTTTGATCGTGCTAGGCGCATTGATGTTTGTAGCTCTTTCAATAAAAATGATTTGCGATCCTCAGAGTCTTGTGTCATTTCGTTATCGAAATCCCGAACGGATATGGCTTACAGGTGTGATAGCATTGCTGTTTTTCGGACTGTGCCTTATAATTGGATTTCGGACTTTATTTGGAAATCGCAGGCTGGTAATTGATACTGCCGGTATTTATAACAATGCTCATATTTACAGTGTGGAATTTATTCCATGGAGAGATGTCAAAGGTATCCGCCAGGCGAAAGTAGGGTCGAATAAATTTATACTGATTGATATTCGTGATCCAAAGAATTATATTTCGAATGCAACAGGATTTTTCAGGACCAGGCTTTTAAAAATGAATCAAAAATACTACAAAACCCCCATAATAATAAGCTGCCATATACTAAAATGTAATGTCGACGAGCTTGAAAAGAACATAATTATGAGGCTTGAAGAATGGCATAGCGCAAATTTACTATAAACCATCGCCGCCGTTTCGCAAAAGGACATTTCAAAGCTGGAAAAAGAATACCTGGACCTGGCCGACTTTATCATCGTGGTAGATGAGGACATGACGAAAACTTTTTAGTGACTGTATAAATTGAAAAAATGATAGTAACCACCTGGGGACTATTGTCGGAAAGCCGTAGCGGTAGAGACGCAGTGCCTGCGTCTCAAATAGTTTACATAATTTGCTTAGACGCATTCAATGCGTCTCTACCTTACGAAATAACTGAACTTAAGTGACTGTCTAAATTTTTAATTCACTACATAGACACATAGGATTTACAGCGATTTATACTACAGAAGGAAACATATTCGCACATGGTGAAGCGAAGCTTCATACTCTGTGTTGCTTTGAAGAGCCCTAAAATCACCTTGTATTGCTATGTGCCTATGTGGTTAAATTACCCTTAATAGAATCTGGATAATTACTAAATTCGTATATTTACTACAAGATATTTTTTTATGAAGAAGGACGGACAAATAATCATAATTGAAGACGATAAAGAAGATGGCGACATCCTTAAGGAAGTAATCGAGGACCTTGGTTACGCCAACGAGGTCGTTATCCTCCCGGACAGCACCCTTGTGATGGAGTTCCTGGGCCGCCCTGAAAGCGCGCCTTTCCTTATTTTTTCAGATATTAACATGCCGAAGATGAGCGGCTATGAACTGCGCGACCTCGTGCTTGCCGACCCCAACCTGCACGACAAAACGGTTCCCTACATCTTCTTTAGTACCGCGAGCGATCCGGAGACCATAAAAATGGCTTACAAAAAGGCGGCCCAGGGATTCTTCACAAAGATTACCGATTACAGGGAGTACAAAGACGTCATCAAAAAGATCATCGAGTACTGGAAATCAGCCAAGGTGCCGGAATAATAACAACCCACGAATTATATCCGTATGATCGGGGGCACTTGTACGCCCGGGTTTGGCGTGGTGTGGCAAATCCCGTACCTTTGTGCCTCAGTAGCTAAGGCACTAAGCTCCTCAGCACCTCAAAAAAATGATCGAAGACAAAAACCAGCAGCGTACCAGCCTTTCGAACCTGGGCGAATTCGGGCTTATAGAACACCTTACCCAAAACATCGAAATCAGCCAGCCGTCCACACTCACCGGAATTGGCGACGATGCCGCAGTGCTCGACTTTAAAGATAAAAAAGTAGTCGTATCGACCGACCTTCTAATCGAGGGCGTGCATTTCGACCTCGCCTACATGCCCCTGAAGCACCTGGGCTACAAAGCCGTCGTGGTCAACCTCTCGGACATTTGTGCCATGAACGCAAAGCCCACACACATTACCGTGTCCATCGCCGTTTCCAACCGTTTCCCCGTGGAGGCGCTGGACGAATTGTACGATGGCATCAAGCTGGCAGCCAAAGGGTATGGCGTAGACATTATCGGGGGCGATACCACTTCATCCACCAAAGGGATGCTGCTCAGCATTACCGCGATAGGCGAGGTCAACGCGGATGACATTGCCTACCGTAAGGGCGCAGGCAGTACCGACCTGCTTGTGGTAACCGGCGATGTAGGTTCGGCCTACCTCGGCCTCAAAGTGCTGGAACGCGAAAAACTGGTGTTTGAGGTAAACCCCAACAACCAGCCCGACCTGGATGCCTACAGCTACCTGATAGAACGCCAGCTGAAGCCCGAAGCGCGAACGGATATTAAAGCGATCCTAAAAGCGCTGGCGGTACAGCCAACGGCAATGATCGACATTTCCGACGGATTGTCGGGCGAGATCATACACCTGTGCAAAAACAGTGGCGTGGGCTGCAACCTGTATGAAGAGAAAATCCCGGTCGACCCGCAGCTGATGAACACCTGCGAGGAATTCAACATCGATATCACTACCGTGGCGCTCAATGGCGGCGAGGACTATGAGTTGCTGTTCACCATTAACATGGAGGATTTCGAAAAGATAAAAGGCAACCCGAACTTTACCATAATAGGCCACATGACGCAGGAGAGCGAAGGCATCCACCTCATTACCCGTGCCAATACTAAAATTCCGCTAAAGGCTAGGGGATGGGACGCGATGAATGAAGAAGAATAGGCAGTATGCTTTTTTCGGAATTTCACTGTAAGTATTTTACTATGTAAATAAGTTAAGGGGTCATGAAAAAAGTGCCTGAACAGACTTGTGCACACTATTTTACCAGCTGTCGATAACGATATAGTAGGGCTATTTTGTGAATTATATTTTTTTAACATTTGTTGAGATAATTGTTTTAAATCTAATTTGTTAGCTTTGTTTTAGAATTTTTCGCGAAATAAATGATTGTAGTAGCCACTGTCCCCTTGGTTATTATTTGAGCATAGGATTTCCGTAAAATTACTAAAGCTATGAACAGTGCATGAAGCCCCCCTTTATGCACTGTTTTTTATTTGGGCCCGTGCTGTTTGCTACTTGCTAACTTTAACTATATTTGCTGATTAATTGCCTACCTTTAGGGTATGCTGCATGGTTTTGCCGGAACAGGCAGGGAGACATGCCTAAACATGATAACTGACGAAGATGAAGAACATCAGGAATTTCTGCATTATTGCACACATTGACCACGGAAAGAGCACACTGGCCGACCGCCTTCTCGATGCCACACAAACCGTAACTGCCCGCGAATCGCAGGCGCAGCTGCTGGACAACATGGACCTGGAACGCGAGCGCGGCATTACCATAAAGAGCCACGCCATACAAATGGAGTATGTGTACAAGGGCGAGCAGTACATCCTCAACCTTATCGATACCCCGGGCCACGTGGACTTCTCCTACGAGGTGTCCCGTTCCATTGCCGCCTGCGAGGGCGCGCTGCTTATCGTGGATGCCGCCCAGAGCATACAGGCACAAACGATATCCAACCTGTACCTGGCGCTGGAAAACGACCTTGAGATCATCCCCGTACTGAATAAAATCGACCTGCCAAGCGCCAACCCCGAAGAGGTAAGCGATGATATTGTAGACCTGCTGGGCTGCAAGTTGGAGGATATCATACCCGCCAGCGGAAAGACCGGACTTGGCGTAGAAGCGATACTGGCCGCCATCATTGAGCGCATACCGGCCCCGAAAGGCAATCCGGACGAGCCGTTGCAGGCGCTGATATTCGACTCGGTATACAACCCCTTCCGTGGGATCGAGGTTATATTCAGGGTCATTAACGGATCGATCAAAAAAGGCCAGAAGATCAAGTTCATGGCGACCGGCAACGAATATTTTGCCGACGAGATCGGTACGCTGAAACTGAACCAGGTGCCCAAGCAGATCGTAAGCGCCGGCGATGTAGGCTACCTTATATCGGGAATAAAAGAAGCAAAAGAGGTAAAGGTGGGCGATACGCTTACCGATGCCAAAAACCCTACGCAGAATATGGTAAGCGGCTTTGAAGACGTGAAGCCGATGGTTTTTGCGGGTATATACCCTGTGGATACCGAAGATTACGAAGAGTTGCGCAACTCCATGGAAAAGCTGCAGCTGAATGATGCGTCACTGGTATTCTTGCCGGAGAGCTCCGCGGCATTAGGCTTCGGGTTCCGATGCGGGTTCCTGGGCATGCTCCACATGGAGATCATACAGGAACGCCTGGAGCGCGAGTTCAACATGACGGTAATCACTACGGTGCCCAACGTGTCGTACCTTGCCTACACCAAAAAAGACCCTGAAAAGGCACTTATAGTAAACAACCCTTCCGACCTGCCCGAGCCATCAAGGCTGGACCATGTGGAAGAGCCGTATATCAAAGCGACCATCATTACCAAGTCGGATTTCGTGGGCAACGTAATGAGCCTGTGCATCGAAAAGCGCGGTATCATCACCAACCAGACGTACCTGACCACCGAGCGCGTGGAGCTGAACTTCGACATGCCGCTGGCTGAGATCGTATTCGACTTCTACGACAGGCTGAAAACAGTATCCAAAGGCTACGCGTCATTTGACTATTCCCCCATCGGGATGCGCACGTCGAACCTCGTAAAGGTCGACATCCTGCTCAACGCCCAGATCGTGGATGCGCTGTCGGCGCTAATACACGCAGACAACGCTTACAACATCGGCAAAAAGATGTGCGAAAAGCTAAAGGAACTGATCCCAAGGCAACAGTTCGACATCCCGATCCAGGCGGCCATTGGCATAAAGGTAATCTCGCGCGAAACCATCAAGGCCCTCCGCAAAGACGTTACCGCCAAATGTTACGGCGGGGACATCTCCCGTAAGCGTAAGCTCCTCGAAAAGCAGAAAAAAGGTAAAAAGCGTATGCGCCAGGTAGGCAACGTAGAGATCCCGCAGGAAGCCTTTATGGCGGTATTGAAGCTGAATGATTAGTCTTTTTAGACTTTTAGATAAGAGATAATAGATGTGAGACCCGTAGCAGCAGTGTTACGGGTTTTTTTGTAGATTTAATAATATTTATGAGATTAGATATGAAAGAAATAACAGGAAATGAATTTAGAGCTCTTTTGAATAACTCTGCAACACTTGAGATTTCTAATTTAAAAGTTATTATAACTCGAATATGTGTAATTGATTTAAACAAAATAGAATATGAGGGGGATTTTTACAATATACATTTTGAAGGCACAGGCATAAAATTTAACAATGGCGATAAGAATGTGAATGAAAGCCTTGCCGTAAGATTTATATATTGCAAATTTCATTGTCCATTAACATTTCAAAAAGTAACACTTGGAGATTTAACTTTTGAAAATTCGTCATTCCATAATAACACATATCTCAGACATTGTAATATAGATGAATTAAATATTAAGAATTGTCAAATTGAGAAGGACTTTAAAATTAGACGAGTAACAATTCAGTATGGTAATTTTGAAGTTATACAGTCTTGTGGGATTTTTTCAATTCACAATTCTGATTTTTCTGATTTTTTTTCAGTGAGTCAATCGGACTTTTCAAATATGGAATTTAATCACTGTACATTTGTAAAATATTTTGATTTCATATCAAATAAATTTAAGCCAAATGGAACGCAATCCTATCATGCCTGTAATTTTGGTAAAACAAGCTTCTTTGGAACACAGTTTCCCATTAATATAAGATTTTCAGAATGTACTTTCTTAAAAGTTTCGAGTTTTAAAGAATTAGAAAGTGATAATTCCATATTGATGTTTTTGGATTGCACATTCGAAAAATTTGTACAATTTAATTCGGCTAAAATAAAGAAACTTAAACTTGAAAATATAAAATTTAATGAAATAGTATCATTTCAAGAAACCTTTGTAGATATAGTTGAAATAGATAAAACAATTTTCGAGAAAGGTGCGTTATTTGAGGATTTAAGAATTAAAAGCATTTCAAAGTGTGATAGAAAGACATTCCGAAATATAAAGTTACAACTTCAAAAATCTGAAAATAAAATTGATTACAATCGCTTTAGGTCATATGAGTTAGCAGCATATTATAGAGAATTGAAATGGTGTGGGAATTTTAAAGATAAATTTATTCTTGCTTCAACACTACTTTTCACTGGTTTCGATAATAGTTGGAGGAAAGCTATTGGAATCACATTAGCCTTTGGATTAATTTTTTATTCCCTATTCTATCTCTCAGAAAATTTATATCAATTAAATATAAATTGTTGGAAAGAATTTATATCGGGTTACATTAGATTTTTGATAGTTACTGACTTCTATAACCCTTTAACTGAAGGCAGAACATACATTGATAGTTCTAATACAATTGGCTGGTTCCTCTTCATCCTCGGCAAAATCGTCATCGCCTTCGGCATCTACGAAATGATCCAGGCCTTCCGCAAATTCAAAGCCTGATATACTACTTCCCTGGTATCTGCGTTATTATCCCAACCAATTTACAACCATGAAACAATTCCTTAGCATGATAGCGCTGTGCGTGGCGGCGGCGGCTTTCGGCCAGCAGGCACAAATAACCGGCAGTACCGCAACCACCGAAAACGACAGCATTCTCCCGTATGTCAACATAGGCATAGCAGGTACCCCGACAGGGACCATCTCCAACAGCAGGGGTGCCTTTACCCTGAAACTACCGGAAAGCTACAACCCCGACGGTATGGTTACCTTCTCGCACATTGGGTACGAAACGCAGCAGTACAACATAGCATCGCTCCTCAACAAACAGAACCGCATCGCCCTGCACCCCAAAGCAGAAGTGCTGGAGGGTGTGACCCTCAACCTCAAAGCGCCGAAAAAACGCAAGCTGGGGCGTTCTGCGACTGGCCTGAGCCTGATGCACCAGAATTTCTACAGTGCTTCCGAAGCGGAAATCGACGACCGGCTGGGTAAGGAGATGGGGATGAAGCTGAAGCTCGGGGGCAATTGCCGGGTGAATGCGCTGAATTTCAACATCACTTCCAACGAATTTGCGGCAATAAAGTTCCGCGTTAATTTTTATAAGGTTGAAGGTGGCGTTCCGGCAGGGCTTATGTTTGAAGAAGAGATCACCTGCGAGGTAAAGGACGGGTATTTGGGGTGGTTTGCCGTCGACCTGAAGCCGTATGACCTCTACCTCCCGAAAGAGCTCGGGGATGTCGCGGTAACGATCCAATGGCTCGAAAGCACGAAGACAACGGAAACCGGTAAGTTTTTTGCGCTATCAACTGCCATGTCGCCGTTCGACACGTTTTATTACCGCGAAAAAGGGATGGACAAATGGCTCTCGTTCAACAGCAGCCTGAGCTTTTACCTGGATGTCCTGAAAAGCTGAAATGGAACGACAGTACCCAAAATTCAATCGTAGCCGCCACGTAGCCACGCAGTGCGTCTCTGCACCAAAAATCTGAGGAATATAAAATTTTAACTCCGGTTTTTTCGATAATCCTTAAAAACACAGGACACCTGTAAGTTCTTTAGCCTTTTTCCCAATCATCCTTTATACTTTTACACTACAAAACGAAACAAACATGACCTTCGGAATTGACGCCATAGCTTTTGACGTGGCAAAACTGCACCTGCCCATTACCACTTTAGCCAATGCCCGTGGCATCGACCCCGAAAAACTCAAAAAAGGGCTTGGCCTGCTCAGGATGACCCTGCCCGATGTGCACCAGGATACGGTGGTATTCGGCGCCAATGCCCTGACGAAGCTTATCGTCCAAAATGCAATTGACCTGAAGGAAATCGACCGTATTTATGTGGGCACTGAAAGCGGCATTGACAGCTCCAAGCCCATAGGATCGTTCCTGGCTGCGCTCATGGAGCAGAAGTTTGGCGAGGGGATGCTCTCCCATTGCGATACGCTCGATATTACCTTTGCCTGTATCGGCGGGGTCGATGCGCTGCACACCTGCCTCGACTTTATAAGGCTCAATCCAACGAAGAAAGCCATTGTGGTCACTACCGACATTGCCAAATACGATCTTGAGTCTACCGGCGAGTACACTCAGGGAGCGGGTGCATTGGCGATGCTCATTACCGCTAACCCCCGCATTATTGCTTTTTCTGGCGACTTTGCCGTAAGCACCAAAGGGGTCTTCGATTTTTTCAAGCCGTACCGCACAGTTGCCAAAAGTGAAGTTACCTCAATTCCCGGCAATACAGATTGGTTTGGCGTACTGGAGGCCGAAATTGAGATACATAAAGACCAGCCGGTGTTCGACGGGCAGTATTCGAACCAGTGCTATACCGACCGCGTGAAAGAGGCCTACTTCCGGTACAAGGAAATGACGAAAACAGAAGGTTCACTCTACGAAAGCTGGGAAGCCCTCCACATGCACCTGCCCTACGCCTACCAGGGGCGACGGATGTTCCCCGAAATTTACGGGCTTGACGCGGATGCCCCGTTACTTACCGGAAATGAAGCCTCCTCCGATTACCAGACTAAGGTGAAAGAAATCGCGAAGTCGGATACCTACAGGGAGTTCGTTAGCCAACGCCTTGAGTATGCAGAAAAGGCATCATCACTGATTGGGAATTTGTATACGGGATCGCTATTCATGGGGCTGCTTTCGGCGCTAAGCCAATATGCCCAAAATGACGCTGACCTTTCAGGGAAGAAATTCGGGTTCCTGGCATACGGCAGCGGATCAAAGTCGAAGGTATTTGAGGGGACAATTCAGCCCGGTTGGAAAATGGCAATTGCCAAAACACAGCTTTTTGAAATATTGGCCGAAAGCCAGGAGATCAGTTTTGAAACCTACCTGCAACTGCATAAAAGAGAGTTGAAAAAAAATGTACTCCAACCAAAAAAAGAATGGGTTTTAGACCGCATTGAAACCGAAAATCCGAATTTAGTGGGTGCGAGGTATTACAGATGGGCGGAGTAATACCCTACGGACTATTCCATATCATCCTCCAATACTTCTCTTATAGAAAATTTCCCATTGTCTTTAATCCTGATATCAAAAAAGGAGCAGGAGTCACTATCCGGCATGCAAATGTTAACCATTAAAGGAACAACGCCATTTTTTAAAGGCACATTAAATAATGCTGCCTGCATAATATCCGACACATAACTATCAGGGTGGATGTGCTTTTTAAACATCTCTTTCCGGAAAGTTACCGTATCCCTAGTACGCTTATTGATCACATGAAAATGCAGGTCGCGAAAATTCATAAAACCAGGCCTGCCATCAGGGCTTTTGACGGGCATTTTGAAAGCGATTCCATCTGTATACTCTCCGACAACTTCCATAGTATCCTTTTCAAAGACTACTATCCCTTCTTTTCTAATAACTTTTTCTAAAGGCTCATACACTGTGTAGCCGCCTTTTGCTGCCGGTTCGGGAGTTTCCCTCTGAACTTCTACCGGGTTGATTAGACTCTTGCTTACAGCCTTGCATCACGAAAGGTATACACATCATGCCGACAAAATACTTTATGATCATATATTTAAATTAAAGCCCTAAAAATACAAATCTATTTTAGGTTTTAACACAATTCGCAATAGACTCCTATTTTTTGATGTCCGGACAAAAAGCTACATCATGAAATACCATCATATAGACATCAGCCTTTTTAGTAAGAACCGTAAAAAGTTCATGGCCGAAATGAAGCCGAAAGCGTTTTGTAAACCGGAGTCAATATTCATGGGGCTGCTTTCGGCGCTAAGCCAATATGCCCAAAATGACGCTGACCTTTCAGGGAAGAAATTCGGGTTCCTGGCATACGGCAGCGGATCAAAGTCGAAGGTATTTGAGGGGACAATTCAGCCCGGCTGGAAAACGGCTGTTGCGAAAACGCAGCTATTTGAACTATTGGCCGAAAGCCAGGAGATCAGTTTTGAAACCTACCTGCAACTGCATAAAAGAGAGTTGAAAAAAAATGTACTCCAACCAAAAAAAGAATGGGTTTTAGACCGCATTGAAACCGAAAATCCAAATCTGATAGGGGCAAGGTCTTATAAGTACTGTGAATGATCCTGAAATGTCGCATGCAGTGTTACCAAAAATCACCTTAAGCAGTCTCTTAAGTCATACGGTTCATTGCCTGTAAACAGTATATTACAGGCATGCACTTAGGTAACGCTAAATTCACAATTCTGTTTCATCTTTTTACGCAAATCGTAATAATCTCCTTATTTTTGATGTTGAAACAAATAAAAGCTACATCATGAAATACCATCCTATAGCCGGCAGCCTTTTTAGCAAGAACCGTAAAAAGTTCATGGCCGAAATGAAGCCGAAAAGCGTTGCTGTGTTCAATTCCAACGACATATACCCCATTAGTGCCGACAGTACCATGCCGTTCCAGCAGCACCGCGACATTTTTTACCTTACCGGCGCCGACCAGGAGGAAAGCATCCTGTTACTCTGCCCCGATGCGCCCTATGAACACCTGCGCGAGGTACTCTTTTTGCGCGAAACCAACGAGCATATTGCGGTATGGGAAGGCGAAAAGCTGACCAAGGCACGCGCAACAGAAGTGTCTGGAATTAAGAACATTATGTGGCTAAAGGACTTCGAAAAAACGCTTTTTGAAGTGATGACCTACTGCGATACCATGTATATTAACACCAATGAGCACTACCGCTCAGCAGTAGAAACACAGACACGCGAGGACCGCTTCATTAAATGGTGGAAGGAGAAATACCCGGCGCACCAGGTAGCCAAAAGCAACCCAATACTGCAAAGGCTGCGCTCGGTAAAGGAGCAGGAGGAGCTCGACCTGATCCAGAACGCCTGCAACATCACTGAAAAGGGCTTTCGCCGCCTGCTGGGCTTTGTGAAACCGGGCGTTTGGGAGTATGAGATAGAGGCCGAGCTGATCCATGAGTTTGTGCGAAATCGCTCTAAAGGGTTCGCGTACACCCCCATTATCGCTTCGGGCAACAATGCCAATGTTTTGCACTATATAGAGAACAACCAGCAGTGTAAGGACGGCGACCTGATCCTACTGGACGTGGCCGCCGAATATGCCAATTATTCCAGCGACCTGAGCCGTACCATCCCGGTTTCAGGGCGCTATACGCAAAGGCAAAAGGACGTGTACAATGCCGTGCTGAGGGTAAAGAATGAGGCAACTAAAATGCTGGTTCCCGGCACATTGTGGAAACAATATCACATAGAGGTAGGCAAAATCATGACCTCCGAACTCCTTGGCCTGGGCCTTATTGACAAAGCCGATGTGCAGAATGAAGACCCTGCATGGCCGGCCTACAAAAAGTACTTTATGCACGGCACTTCCCATCACATGGGCCTTGACACGCATGATTACGGACTATTGTCTGAACCTATGCAGGCCAATATGGTATTTACCGTAGAGCCTGGCATCTACATCCCTACAGAAGGATTTGGCATCCGCCTGGAGGATAATGTGGTGGTACAGGCTTCCGGCGAGCCATTCAACCTGATGGGGAACATACCTATTGAGGTTGAGGAGATTGAGAGCTTGATGAACGTGTAGTTCCGGGTTTAGGGTTTAGAGTTTATAGTTACTTACTCTTGGTTAATTTGTCAGTTAATTCCGTAGTATTATGAAATATTTTTTCCTGTTTTTGTTTTATCCGCTGACTTTTTTTGGCCAGTCAACATCGGGAAAGATAGAATTGGCCCGAAACACTTTCGTTCATTGGACGATAAGCACTTTTAAAGAAAAGGAGCATACTATTGGCATCTGCAAAACAAATGACGACAGCTACATCTGCACAATCGACGGAAGGCCTTGGTACGGCAGCGATGCGGGTATGGATATGCCCCGAAACCAACTGGTAAAACTGGAACTGGAACTCAGTGGAAAGAAGATCACTCTTGAAACAGTGAATATGTTTAATCCCAGCTTCGACGGAAGTCTTGGCACCGAACAGTTTAAGCTTGAAAACGAAGGTCATGACTACAGGCTTTATGCGTTTTTCTCGGATGGTGCCGGTACCTACATGGCCGAATGGAAAGTAGTTGAAGGGACTTCGGTCCGGGAATTGATTTCAAATGATGAAAAGTATTTCGGATGGCAGGATTGATTTAGATTTATATCCTCCATAAATATTCGGCCTTTAAATTGCAGGCTGTTTTTTGTTTATTATAGCAAAAAAGTCTCCCGTAACCTTTATTTTTGCACTATAACCACTGTGCAGAAGAGTGAGCAACCTTAAACCCGAAACTTGAAACTTTTAAACTACAAGAATATAAACATTGCCTATTCCGATACCGGGAAAGGTACTGCTATAGTGCTATTGCACGGCTTTTTAGAGAATAGTACCATGTGGGACTTTTTTGCAGGCGAGTTTGGCAAAAAGTACCGCGTGATCACTATTGATCTGCTCGGGCATGGACAGACGGAATGCCTGGGCTATGTTCACAGCATGGAAGACATGGCGGATGCCGTACACGCCGTATTGCATGAGCTGCGCATCCGCAAAGCAATATTCATGGGGCATTCGATGGGCGGATATGTGGCTTTGGCCTTCGCCGAATTATATCCGGACATGGTTAAGGGAATCGTACTGCAAAATTCTACCGCCCTGGCCGACAGCGAGGAACGCAAAGCCAACCGTGACCGCGCCATTAAAGCCGTAAAGCAAAACTACACCGCTTTTGTCCGTATGTCAATAGCCAACCTTTTCAGCGAAGAGAACCGGGAGAAGTTTGCCAATGAAATAGAAGCCTTGCGCAATGAGGCGGTCAAAACACCGCTTCAGGGTATTGTTGCGGCACTGGAGGGCATGAAAGTACGCAAGGACCGCGAAGTAATCCTGCATTTTACGCCCTATCCTATCCTGTTGGTTTTAGGCAAAAAAGACCAAAGCCTTATATATGAGGAACATGCCGGCCAGGCAGAAGGGACGGATGTAAAATTTTTGGCTTATCCCCACGGGCACATGAGCCATATTGAAAGCCGGGATGCACTGCTGAAAGTGGTTTTGGAGTTTTTTAAAGGTTGCTGAGAGAGGAACACGGATAGCATATTACACAGACAGCCAAATGTTTATCTGTACAAAATCTTTGTCATCAGTGTTGCAGTCTAAACCTTCTCCACAAACGGAACTTCTTCATTCAATATTTCATTGATAAGCACGATCAGCTGCGTTTTAAATTCCGCTAAAAGTTTACCGTCTACAAATTCCATGACGGGCGTCGACTTATCATAACTGTCTTTGTAGCAGAAGCTCATAAACCCGCCTTTCATGTTCTTAAATGATATGATGCCCGCTTCGGTTTCCAGGCCACCTGCAAGCTCTTCGTACATAAAAACATACGTGAGCAGCTGTATTATCTTTTCGTTTTTTATATCGCCACAAAGGCCTTCCCAGGACTTAAGAACCAGGTTGCCCTTCTCCACTTTACCGGTCTTGTAATCTACTATGCGGAGCCTTCCGTTTCGCTGCTCTATGCGGTCAATGTTCCCCGATATTAGTACCGGATACGGCAGCCTCTCGTCCTGCAGCCAGCGTTCGTAACGTTGCTCGAGTGCCAGGATTTTTACAGCGTCGCCATTGTTTAAACCCTGCTTTTCCTGTTTGAGGAAGTTGTGCACGTTGCGCTTGGCCACTTCAAAAGCCAGCAGGTTACGGCCTTTACTTATCTCGCCTTCCTTGTAGACCAATCCAAATTGCCGCATCACCTCATCATCAGCAAGGGTACTCATATTGTCCACATCATGCACAGCAAGGAACCTGTCGAGATATGGCTTATAGAGTTCCTCCAGCGCACCATGGATAATGGTACCAAGTGTATTCAGGGCGATGCTCTCCTCCACTTCTTCGGTTTCGCGAATGCGCAGCACCCGTTGGTAATAAAACTGCATAGGGTTGCGTATATAGCCCGTAAGCGCCGATGGTGAAAAGCCTTTTACAGTGGCTATCTCCTTTAGCCTTTCCATTACCCCTGGTGTCTTAGGAACGGTCATTGGGGTATAAGCCTTGTCGGGGAGATAGGCATTGTATATCACGCTATCCAGATTGTGGGCGGGTTTCTTTTCTATCTCAAGCTGGGTCAGGAAACGGCTGCGTTCACCGGCATCAAGGCCTTCGCTTTCAGTATTGTATAGCAGGTAAATGTTCTTTGCCCTAAGCAGAAGGTGGTAAAAGTGGTAACTGTAAATGGCATCCTTTTCCTTGTACGTCGGCAATCCCAGTTCACGCTTCACATCATACGGGATGAACGAGTTTTGCACCTTGCCTGTAGGGAATTTGCCTTCGTTGACCGATGTAATGATAACATTCTCAAAATCAAGAACCCGGCTTTCCAGCACGCCCATGATCTGTAAGCCAGAAAGAGGTTCGCCTTCAAAAGAAACCTCGGCCAGTTCGGTCACCTGTTTATAGATAGCATGCAACACCGGGATGCTGTCCATTTGAGGATGCGCCTGATTATAATTGATAAGCTTATTGATGACTTTAAAGATAGAATAAAGGAATGCCTTGGTAATTTTGTCTTCCTCTTCGTCGGTCGCAAGGAATGATTTAATCAGCAGCAGCACCTCCGAAAGTCTTTCTAAAATCTGTCCCGCATTATTGTCCCATCTTTCAAACAGCAACCTGAAAAATGGCGTGGCATCACCATGTATCTCAAACAGCTTGGCCAACGAGAAGAAAGTAAAGTTATTCCGGTTGATAATATCAACGAGCGTATCAGCGCCAATGTAGGGTTCCACCAATGGGTGTGTTAGTATGTCTAGTACTTCGCGGTAGTACAAGGTGTAGCTCTTTTCGTTGCGGTTAATGGCATTGGTATGCATCTTAAATAGCTTTTGCACCAGTATCTGTGCGGGGTTGTTGCGGCTGCTGTAGCCCATAGTAATGTTCAGGCTGCCTACACTGGCAGGAAGGCTGTACAGCAATGGTATAAGCAGGTTTTCCTCGCCCAGCACCAGGGCTGTTTTATCAAGGCTGTGGCCTTCTATTTGCAATTGCTCTATAAGTTCACCTGCTATCTTTGCCTGGCCCACTGTTTTTGGGGTCCCGATGATCTTAATATTTTTCGGCTGCCTGAATTCGTCCACAATCCATTCAAACGGGTGTACGCTATATTGCTTCCAGTCCTTTTGGAAACGGCGGATAAAAAGCCCGGCATCGTGGTAAGGATCGTTGAAAAAAGCATGGTCAATATCCCAGTATACCCGTGCCTGCCCCATGGACAGCAGGTGCTGGATAATTTTTTCCTCAGCAGCATTCAGGGCATTAAATCCTGCAAATATGAGCTGCTCTTTTTTAAAGGCATTCGAAAAATGGAGAATGTTGCCAACCGCCTCTCGGTATATGAGTCCCTGGTATCCAGTGCCTTTTCCCAAAAGATGGCTGTATAGTGTATCGTAGTATTGGGGCAGGAACTTCCAAAATTCAAGGTAGTTGGCAATCATGGTCGTGCGTTTGTCCACATCAACAGCCCAATGCTCTATTTCCTGGATGTTTTCGAGGTACGTAAGGACATATTTTGGGTCGAGCAGGTACCGGTCTATTTCATTAAAATCCTGCAGCAAGGTTTTTGCCCAGTTGGCAAATGTTTCGAAGGGCTGCTGTTTTTCCTTTGGCGTGAGTTCCAGGTAGATGTTGTAAAACTCAAAAAGCAATTCGATGGCATCTATTGAGCGTATGCCCGCCACATCCTGTATAAACTCCTCTATGCTTATGATTTCCGGGGCAAATATTGTGGTGCCTAGCTTGCGCTTGAGCGCTTCAATAAGGAAAACCTTTGCCCGCTTGTTGGGTAAGACAATAACAATATTGGAAAGTGAATCACCATAGTTTGTTACCAATTCACTGCTGAGCTTATCAAGAAAAGTTGTGTCATCCTCCATGGTATAAAAATAAAAAAACGCCCCCGATATATCGGGGGCGTTCCTTAATTATTTTCAGGTTTGAGAAAACTATTGCCTTTTAACAAGTTTTACTTCAACCCTTCTGTTCTGTGCCTTACCGGCAGCAGTTTTGTTGGTAGCGATTGGTTTAGTTTCACCGAATCCGGTTGATGTTAACCTCTCAGTAGCAATTCCGTTCTCCACAAGGAAGTTTTTAACTGCTGCAGCCCTGTTTTCAGATAGCGACTGGTTAAGTGCGTTGCTACCATCGCTGTCAGTGTGTCCTTCGATGCTGAAATCAGCATTTGGATATTCTTTGAAGATAGCAAGCATGGAAGCAAGTACCGGCATTGTCTCTTCTTTAAAGGTTGCTTTACCGCTGTTGAACAGGATAGTCCTTGCAAATTCGTTAAGACGCTTGATAACTTCTTCAGTTACTTCAGGGCATCCGCGGTTTGCAGAAGTACCTTTTACGTTAGGGCAAAGGTCATCTTTGTCTAGTACGCCGTCGCCATCAGTATCTGGCCATGGGCATCCGCCGTTTTCTTTAGGACCTGCAACATCCGGGCATTTATCATCTTTATCAGCTATACCGTCGCCATCGCCGTCAGGACATCCCTGGAATTGTGCCAAACCTGCAAGATCCGGACAAGCGTCATCTTTGTCAGCTATGCCATCGCCATCGCGGTCAGGACATCCCTGGAATTCAGGAAGGCCAGCCTCTTGCGGACATGCATCGTCTTTGTCAGGAATTCCGTCTCCGTCAGTGTCAGGACATCCCTGGAACTTCTCAAGACCCGGTTCTTCAGGACAAAGGTCATCTTTGTCATAGATACCATCCTTGTCAGTGTCTTTACCACCAAATTTGAAGGTAAGACCTGCAAAGTGCTGGATATGCCTTGGTACGTTAGCCTCAGCCTGGTCTTCAAATGTGTGCTTGTAAGTAGATTGTAATGTTAGGGCAACATTTTCTGAGAACCAGAAGTTAACACCTATACCACCATTTACAGTACCGTTACCCATGTCATCGATCCATGTGTAACCACCGCCTACCTGAACGAACGGGTTAAACCAGCTCTTTTGAAGGAAGCCATACTTGATCATGGCATCAGCGCCATAGTAAGTTAGGTCATCTACACTGTTTGTTGTATAGTCCTGCGTACCCGGGGTACGTGTAACTATTTTGTCAATTTTGTTTACAGATCCTGTAAGTCCAAAAGAGAATCCGTCGCCTATGTGCCTGGACACATTGATGTAAGATATCGATGGAAGGATATTCCAGTCATCGAATTGGAAATACTGGCTAAACTGGTCCTGAAATTCTGACGCAGCGCCAAAGCGAGTATTAACCGCATTGACACCGAATGAGATTGCCCAAGGGTTGTCTTCGTCCTGCGCCTGGGTAGTAAGTCCCATAGCTAGTAACGCAGCCACGAATAATTTGTTAAGATGTCTCATACTTTTTTTTGTTTTAATTACGAAAGGTTATATAGGGCAAATTTACTGTGTTAAAACAGAATAGCAAAACGTTTTATTACTAATTATCCTACTAATTCGCCTAAATTGTAGTTAAATCACTGTTAAAGCTTTGCCAACTTCGGTGAAAGCTGAGATTGCTTTATCCAAATGCTGTTGTGTATGGGCTGCGGAAAGCTGTACCCTTATCCTTGCCTTGCCTTTGGGCACCACCGGGAAGAAGAAGCCAATCACGTAAATACCTTTCTTTAACAAAGCATCTGCCATGTCCTGCGATAGTTTGGCATCATACAGCATTACAGGTACAATTGCCGAGTCGCCATCAATAATGTCAAATCCCGCCTTCTTCATTCCATCTTTAAAATAGTTGGTATTCCATTCCAGCGTATCGCGCAGGGAGGTGTCCTTTTTAAGCAGTTCAAATACTTTCAAAGATGCCCCAACAATTGCAGGCGCGAGTGAATTCGAGAACAGGTACGGGCGCGACCGCTGCCTTAATATCTCGATGATTTCTTTTTTTCCTGTGGTGTAGCCACCCATAGCGCCACCCAGTGCTTTGCCCAATGTACCTGTTATAATGTCTACCCTGCCCATGACACCTTTGGCCTCAAGCGTACCTTTGCCTGTTTGGCCAATAAAACCGGCAGCATGGCACTCGTCAACCATTACCATTGCGTCATATTTGTCGGCCAGGTCGCATATCTTGTCCAATGGTGCCACAAGGCCGTCCATAGAGAATACGCCATCGGTCACAATTAGCTTAAAGCGCCTGCCTTCGGCATTTGCTTTTATTAGCTGCTCTTCCAGTTCCTGCATGTTGCTGTTCTCATAGCGATAGCGCGCAGCCTTGCAAAGGCGGACCCCGTCTATTATCGAAGCGTGGTTGAGGCTGTCCGATATGATTGCGTCTTCTTCGCCAAGCAACGGTTCAAATACGCCGCCGTTCGCATCAAAAGCAGCTGCATATAATATAGTGTCTTCGGTACCGTAAAAATCGGCAATGGCTTTTTCGAGGTTTTTGTGGACATCCTGCGTCCCGCAAATAAACCTCACCGACGACATCCCGAAACCGTGGGTGTCGAGCGCGTCCTTTGCCGCTTGTATCACCTCCGGGTGCGAGGACAGGCCGAGGTAATTGTTTGCGCAGAAGTTTAGTACGGTTTGCCCGCTGTCAAGTGTGATTTCCGCGCCCTGCGGCGAAGCGATGATACGTTCTTTTTTATAAAGGCCGTTTTCTTTAATGGATTCGAGTTCCGATTCCAGGTGCTGTTTGATTTTTCCGTACATTTTATAGTTGTTTAGTTTGTTTATTGCTAACCCTCAGCGCCTCTCCAACATGAAGTGAGCTTTAATACATCCTGATTAACTCTCATCGGGATGCCTTTCATAGGATGGATATTGCAAATGTATATAAAGTATTTCGTTATTCGGCCGGACTGAATGAGTGAAGCCCGTATCGCCGTCGGGGGTTGGTGGGCCTCCTATATACACCAGCACTTTCTTTACCACTTGCAGTCCCATGCGCTCTAATGCTTCCTGGTATTGTGTCAGCTGCGTTTCATATTTCGGCAGGTGAACCCCTGTCTTATAATCCAGTAACCACGCCATGCCGTCACGCACTGCTACGCGGTCAGGCTTTATGGTTGGCATATTTTTGGCAATAATGCTTTGCTCACCAAAGACAGAAACATTTTCCGTAAAGAAATCGGCCAGTTCAGGATGATGTACGACTTCTTTAAGGATGGCTTTCACGTCTTCCGACTGCGAATGTACAATCAGGCCGTTCTCAATGGCCTTCATGATGGCAAGCGGAATGTCATTTGCCGTTTTTACAAATGATAATATTTCGTGCATAACGTTACCGAATTCAATTGCCATCAATTGCTTTGTACCCCACATCAGCGACTCGCGTTGCGCGATCCTGACAGCGCGTGGGTTAAGGCGCTCCTGCACTACCTTTATGGTTTGCTGTGGCTCCGAATAACGTTCTTCCGCCGACAATTTTCCCGGATCGCCGAAGCCGTATTCCGCCACGGTATTATCAAAAACACCTTTATTAGTAAGGTGCTTTATAAAGTATGACGACATATTGTTTGTCAGTTCGCCCTTCGATGTAAAATTGCGGTTGGATATAATGTACAATTGTTCTTCGGCACGGGTAAGCGCCACATACAATATATTAATGTTGTCAAGCAGCTCCTCCTGCGATTTGATAAAATAAAGTTCTGCCGCCTTTTCGCCATATTCAGCCACGGCCTTACTGCTGTCAATGAGGGCTTTTTGAAATTCAAAGGTTTCATCATCAAGTTCGAGCCATAGCTTATCGCGGCGGGAACGCGCATAGTCTTCTTCTGCAAAGGGGAAAATCACCACGGGGAACTCGAGGCCTTTCGACTTATGTATCGTCATAATTCGCACCGCATCGTTTCCTTCCGGCGACGGTATGCTGAATTTCGAACCGTTATTATCCCAGTATTCCAGAAAGTCGCCAATGCCCGACTGGGTGCGGATGTCCCTTTCGAGCACCAAATCAAGGAAATATTGTACATAGCTTTGGTTGCTTTTATCTTTAATAAATGCATCTACAATAGTTTCTACGGCCTCATATAGGGAGCGCTTCCTGCAATTTTTAAAGGAAATGGGTATGCCGTGCCCTTTCAGCCAGCCCTCAAGCGCTTCCTCATCCGGCTGCTTCATACCTTCAGCTATAAAATCGTGAATGCCACCTGCAATGTTTTGGTTACCCGCTGCAAAATACAGGAACTGTGCCTTCGCCTCTATATTGGCATTACTCTTCAGGTAGCGTAGCAGGTTGATAATGAGCTTTACCTCGGTAGCATTCTCTATCAGCAATGTTTCGGAAGAGAGGATCGGGATGGCATTTTCGGTAAGGTAATTGGCCAGCAATACCCCCGGCTGCCTTTTTCGGGTAAGCAGTACAATATCTTTATATTGAAAGCCCTGCATACGCAGCTTGTTTATTGTTGTGAGGGTCGCTTCAAGATATAGTTGGTTTTTATCCATTTCTTCATACGGATCCTGCTGTATTTCAGGCAGGAAAGAAATATTTATATAGCCTCCCTTCTTAGTATTGTGTTCCTGTGCGCTTGAGGCATACATGGCGTGGTAATCTTCATTTGCAAATTCACCAGAAAGGAAGCTGAAAAATTCATTATTAAAATCTACTACCTCGCTATAGCTCCGGTAATTGGTGCCCAATTCGATTTTGCCGTGGTCCGGATTGGAAAACGGGTTTTCGCCTTTTGCCAGCGCAATGAACTGCTCTGCCTTACCGCCCCGCCAACGGTATATGGACTGCTTCGGGTCGCCTACGATCATTAATGACCCTTTAACGCCCTGAAGGTCTTCCGATGCAAGCGAGTTGTCAATCAGTGGTATCAGGTTTTGCCACTGCATTTGCGAAGTATCCTGAAACTCGTCTATAAAAAAGTGCCTGTACCGCTCTCCAAGCCTTTCGTATATAAAAGGCGCGGGCTGGCTTTGTATTTCCTTATGGATTATAGCGTTGAATTCGGATATTGATAGTACGTTCTGTTCCTTCTGGATGCGCTCCAGTTCCTGCCCTATCGAGTTGAGCAACGACAACGGGGTAATATTTTTGAGGAATGCCTGGTAAAAATTCCGTTTCTCGTAGTTTTTATAGGCTTTCGCCAAAAGTGGCAGCAGATCAGGCAGCAAAGCTTCGATAGCGCCCCGGTCCTTTGCCGTTTTATTGATCTGCACATCTTCGGCAGTGAAGTATTTTTTATGGGCGCTGGTCAAAGTGCCTTCACGGATATATCCTATGTGGTTGGGAAATGTTCCCCTCGAAAATGATGCCGGGTCAATGCCGCTGCCCTGTAACAGCCCGCTCATGTCATCCCCTATCGCTTTGCATTCCTGCTCGAGGGATGCTACAGTTTCCTTGAGCTTTTCGCGGATAAAAATAAACTCCTCAATGGTTTTGTCCTTAAACTGGTGGAGCTCGTTGCGGTTGTTCTCATCTATGAGCAGCCTTCCGGTCTCAAACAGCTCCCGGGTCACGTCCCAGCTTTTGTCGTTGTCAGTCTTGTCCAGTGAAAAATCCACCAGCAGCGAGGTCAGCACCTCGTTCTCCCCCGCTTTGGCTATGATCGCATCTACGGCTTCCTGCAAGAGGATATCGGTTTCCAGCGACACATCAAACGTAAGAGAGAGGTTCAGGTCGTGTGCAAAGGCGCGTATCACCTTGTGGGTAAACCTGTCGATAGTGGAAATATCAAATGAAGCGTAATTATGTATGATGTGCTTAATAATGGATTTCGCTTTGTCCTTTATGGTTGCCAATGAAAGCCCCGTTTCTTTTGCGAGGATCGACATCAGTGCCAGCACCCCGTCGTTAGGGTCATCTGAAGCAAAATCCGAGAGGTTCCGGATAATGCGCCCCTTCATTTCCTCAACTGCCTTATTGGTAAAAGTGATGGCAAGGATTTTCCGGTAGGCATCATCAGCGGGCGCCTGCAGCAATATGAGCAGGTATTCTTTTACCAGCATATAGGTTTTGCCTGAGCCTGCCGAGGCGTTGTATATGGAAAATGCAGTTTTAGCCACTTAATATGAAGGTTTTATAATTCCGTTAACTAAATTATCACAAATTCTTATTTCGTAAGAAGCTTTAAATCTGTAAATTTGGATTTAAAATTAGTACTAATCTTTTAAATAAACCATCTTATGGCATTTGAATTACCTAAACTTCCTTACGCATACGATGCCCTGGAGCCGCACATTGATGCCCGCACCATGGAAATACACCATAGCAAGCACCATAATGCTTACACGACCAACCTGAATGCGGCGATCGCCGGCACCGACCTTGAAGGCAAGACTATCGAAAATATCCTTATCAACCTGGACATGGGCAACAAGCCCGTGAGGAATAACGGCGGTGGCTACTACAACCACAACCTGTTCTGGACGATACTTTCACCAAAAGGAGGCGGCGAGCCTACTGGCGAACTTGAAGAAGCGATTGACAAGGCTTTTGGTTCTTTCGAAGAGTTCAAGGCTAAATTTGCGAAGGCAGCAGCTACGCAGTTCGGTTCAGGATGGGCATGGCTTTGCGTGCAAAAAGGTGGCAAGCTTGACATTTGCGCAACACCTAACCAGGATAACCCACTAATGCCGGAGGTTGGCTGTGGCGGCACACCAATACTTGGCCTTGACGTATGGGAACATGCGTACTACCTGCACTACCAAAATAGGAGGCCTGACTATGTTGAGGCATTCTGGAATGTGGTAAACTGGGAGGAAGTAGCAAGGCGTTTTGCTATTGAAAAATAGAAAGTATTCAAACACTATATGACGGAAGCTGAAAAGCTTCCGTTTTTTATTTAACTGAATTTACTTGAATAATTTCGGGGAGTAAACCGGCATTAACTATGGCAAAACAAACAGCAATACTATTTAAGTACCAGGCATATTTTACGCCCGTAGCTATTATTGTCTGGATGAAATTTTATATTTTGTCCGAAAGCACATTCCGGGAAGCATTCCCGAAAGCATATGATGCTATCGCCAATAATTTTTTCTGGGATTATCATTTAGGTTATGGCGGCCTGGCTGGCAATAGCTTTAACCTGGATGAATTCCTCAATGACGGCAATATTGAGGCTTTTAAAGGAGTTATTGCCGATATACTTGCAAGCTATTCGCTGTCAAAAGAAGAGATACGAACGAAAGTAGCCCATAGCGAAAAACTGAAAGAATTTGAAAAGGAGAAAGTAGAAAAGCTTTTATCAGACAATATTTACTTTGATGATTCCTTTGGTGTTAAAGAACATTTCCAGGTGTTGCTGCACGCACTGCAAAAGGGTTCATTTTATGTACTTGCGGATATCGGGATTGAGGACCTGGAGGGCGAATGGTTTTCAACGTTCGAAACCGGAGCGCTTGATTTCAATTATAATATGACCGATTTTATGGCTTTAGGCTCACGTGTACGGCTCACGGTTACTAAATACGACGACAGGTTTTACATGTCCACATGGCTGGTAAAGGTGTGCGACTATACAACGAGGGAAGAGCGGGAATTTGCAGTACGCCAAACGTATGTTACTTTGGAAGAGGGCTACCTAAACCACTATTATAAAAGTGTGGAAGGTTTTGATTTTCGTTTAAGGAGCCCGGTATTTGATTATGATTGTAACACGTTCAAAACGCAGTTTGGAAATGTAGGCTTTATATTCCAAAGGAAGTAATACGAAACAAACACAAAAGGTATAAAATAAAAAAGGGAAAACGATTGGTTTTCCCTTTTTTTGCCCCCAAAAATACCGTAAAATTAAATTTACTAATGCTATTTTCTGATACAAACATAAGGCAGATTATCGGTACTGCCAAACAAATCAGTTGAAATACTCCTTAAATCGTTGAAATGCACGCGCATTCTTTTTTTAACTTCCTGAAAGGAATTATACACGCTTTTTTGATAAAAAATGCTACCATTCGGAATGATGGCCTTAAAAAATAAAAAAGGGAAAACCGTTTGGTTTTCCCTTTTTTTGCCCCCAAAAATACCGTAAAATTAAATTTACTAATGCTATTTTCTGATACAAATATAACGCGCATATTCTGTGCCGACAACTCTTTTAGACGAAATGCGCAATAAACCCGTTGAAATGCACTCTTTTACATAAAACAGGTATTAATAAGCACGTGCATCGTTACCTTCGTAGAAATTGATGAAGGCACGATTCACTACCCTGTTACCTCCGGGAGTAGGGTAATCGCCGGTAAAATACCAGTCCCCAAGGTTCTTAGGGCAGGCCTTATGCAGGTTTTCTACCGTTTGGAAGATGATCTTTATATCTGCTTTAATATGGTCTTCCTTTAATATCTGTGCTATCTTATCGGATATTTCCTGGTCGGAAAATGGTGCGTAAAATTCTTTAACGTGGTTGACCACCTCATTGTCCTCTAAATTTTCCTGTGCTTTAGACTTTTGGTAAACTTCTTGAATGATATGGTCGAGTCCCCGTTCTTTAAGCAGTTCCAGTGCCGCACGAAAAGCCACCAGCCCTTCAAGCTTGGCCATGTCGATGCCATAGCAATCCGGATACCGTATCTGCGGAGCCGATGACACGATCACGATACGCTTAGGATTTAGCCTGTCCATCATTTTGATGATGCTTTTCTTAAGCGTGGTTCCCCGTACAATGGAGTCATCGATGATTACAAGGTTATCTTCCGGCTTGATCACGCCATAAGTTACATCGTAAACGTGCTCGACAAGGTCGTCACGACTGCTGTCCTCGGTGATAAAGGTGCGCAGCTTCGCGTCTTTAATCGCGATCTTCTCGGTACGTATCTTAACCGATAGCAACTCTTTCAGTGTTTCGGCAGTAAGGGTATGCCTGTTCTCCAGTATATCGGTATTTTTCCTGTCGTTAAGAAAGTCCTGTGCAGCTTCAACCATCCCGAAAAATGAGGTTTCGGCGGTATTCGGAATATAGGAAAACACGCTGTTATCGGTATCATCCTCTATGGCATCAAGCACCTGCGGAAGCACAAGCCTTCCCAACTCTTTTCGCTCCCTGTATATTTCGGCATCGCTTCCCCTGGAGAAATAGATACGCTCAAAAGAACATGCCTTTTTGGTTACCGGCGGAATGATTTCCTGTACACTTACATCACCATTCTTTTTAATGATGATGGCATTGCCGGGCTCCAGCTCCTGAACTTTTTCAAAGGGCACATTGAATACTGTTTGTATTACAGGCCTCTCGGATGCCACTACAGCAATTTCATCGTCCTGGTAATAATAAGCCGGCCGTATGCCTGCGGGGTCACGGAACACAAAGCTATCGCCGTGGCCCAAAAGCCCTGCCATGGCATAGCCGCCATCCCACTGTTTGGAGGCGCGCTTTAATATACGCGCTATGTTCAGCCTTTCGGATATGACTGCAGAGGCTTCCTGCTTGGTGTAACCCTCATTTTTGCAGTCGCGGTAAAGCTCGGAAACCTCATCGTCAAGGAAATGTCCAATGTTTTCCATGATGGTCACGGTATCGGCAAGTTCTTTTGGATGCTGCCCAAGCTCTACAAGGTTATTGAACAGCTGCGTTACATTGGTCATATTGAAATTACCAGCCACGATAAGGTTACGGTGCATCCAGTTGTTCTGCCTCAGGAACGGGTGAACGCTCTCTATGCTGTTCTTTCCAAACGTACCGTAACGCACGTGCCCCAGAAACAATTCGCCTATGTAAGGGATGTGCTCTTTCTGGAGAGCAACGCTGTCATTATACTCCGGGTGGACGGTAAGCTCCTCGTTAATCCGCTCGTTTATCTGGGCAAATACATCCTGTATAGGCTGCTGCTGGTTGGAGCGAACGCGGCTGATGTAGCGCTGGCCGGGCTTCACATCCATCTTTATGCTGGCAAATCCTGCGCCGTCCTGGCCACGGTTATGCTGTTTTTCCATTAGCAGGTACATTTTCTGTATACCGTAAAAAGCCGATCCGTACTTTTCCTTGTAATATTCCAAAGGCTTCAGCAGCCTTAACATTGCGATGCCGCATTCGTGTTTCAAAGCGTCACTCATAGTTGTTGTGTGTTGTGTAGTTATATTAAAAAAAGGCCCATAATGAGGCCTTTATATTTATTCTTCAAGCGCAATTTCAAACTGCGTTAATGACCTGAACTGTTGCAGGCGTTCCAGCACCTCCTCTTTCCGCAGATTTGCCATTCGCTCCGTGCCGAATTTCTCTACGCAGAACGATGCCAGGTTAGAACCATAAATTATACCATTCTTCATGTTGTCAAAAGAAATATTTTCGCTTTGCGCTATATAGCCCGCAAACCCTCCTGCGAAGGTATCGCCTGCCCCTGTAGGGTCAAATACTTCCTCAAGCGGTAGCGCCGGCGCAAAAAACACCTGCTTGCCATTGAACAGCAACGCACCGTGCTCCCCTTTTTTAATTACCACATACTGCGGCCCCATAGTATGTATTTTTGCCGCAGCCTTTACCAGCGAGTATTCCCCCGATAGCTGGCGGGCCTCTTCGTCATTTATCGTGATCACATCCACGCGCTTCATTACATCAAGCAGCTCCGGTAATGCACAGTCCATCCAAAAGTTCATAGTATCAAGCACCACAAGTTTTGGCTTTGCGGTCATTTGGTCCAACACGCCCGACTGTACCAATGGGTGCAGGTTGCCCAGCATCACTACATCAGCATCCTTAAAATGTTCCGGCACCACAGGATTAAAATCGGCCAATACATTCAGCTCCGTTGCAAGCGTATCGCGTGAGTTCAGGTCGTTGTGGTAGCGGCCGCTCCAAAAGAACGTTTTGCCGCCTTTCACTGTCTCAAGACCGGTAAGGTCGATGTTCCTGCTTTTCAGGAGGTCGATGTGCTCCTGCTCAAAATCTTCACCAATTACAGATACTATGGCCGACTGCACTTTAAAGAATGAAGCCGAAAGGCCGATGTATGTTGCAGCGCCTCCGAGTATTTTATCGGTTTTGCCGAAAGGTGATTCAATAGCGTCATAAGCGACAGTGCCAACGATCAGTAATTTGTTCATAAAAGGGTAGGATTTTGAAGGCGCAAAGATAAGGCATAAGTTGGAGCAGTGCAAGTTTATGTTGCAAAGTGACAGCATTGCAAAGTTGCAAAGTTTCATAAAGGCAATTTCCTTATTTTTGAAAAAAACACTGCCATGAAAAAAGTCCTGTTCTTATTGCCTATGCTGCTGCTGACAGCCTGCAATGGCCAGAAGCGCCAACCTGAAACAGTTGTGGCGATAGCCCACGTTAATGACGGGTTTCAAAAATTCCTGGACCAGTTTCCGGATGTTTCATTACCATTGGAAATAAAAGGGTGCAGTGAAATAAAAGACCTGATCATACTGGATCAAACTACGAGCAGCCCATTTAATAAAGACGGTGGGCAATATGCTTATGGCAAGTTCACCGTTGGCAAAAACCATGTAGCAGTAATTACACTTTCAGCTGCCGACTGTTTCCTGCCTGTGCTGGCTACGTATAATTTAAGCGGAAAGCTAATAGATTCTGAAATCCTTGCTATAGGCCAGTGTTCTGATGGGCCATGCTACAAGTGCGAAGAGGTTTTACACATAAGTAATGACCTGACCATTCATGTTGCAGACACCATGCAGAAGCTTGAATGCGACGAAGATGACCTGCCAAAAGGCGACCCGGTCACTACAACTGTTATTTATAAAGAGGGAAAAATTGATAAAAACGGAGGGATCGAATTGAGCGAAGAAAAGGAAAAGCTTCTTTAATTGATCTTTGTATCTTTATACTCCAAAACTGAACAATGGAAAACCCACAAGAGGAGCAGGCGGAAAGCAAACCCGAGATCCGAAAAAAAGAAGACTATGTTGGCGGATGGGGCATCATCCTGCTAGAAGTGGTATGGATATTCATCGTGCATAATTTTTACCCCGTCTTTTCTATGGAGGCGTTCGGGGATGCCGCAGGCAGCTTCATGTTTACCATGACGAATTTCTATATTTACCTCGGACTTATCCTGATACCGCCTACCCTGCTCAATATCATAAAATTGGTTTCCAAACGTAAAACGCAGCAGCCTATTGGCCGGTACATCACGGCACAGGTGGTGGTGTTCATCGTTTTTACAGCTATTATCTTCGGGTCGTTCTCGTGGGATTTTTAGGTAACGATTCAATTTAACCATATAGAATAGCTCCTTATGCGTGCCATATCATTCTTAGCTACTACTGTCCTGTTGTCAATAATGGCTTTTACCATTAAGATACTGGATAACCTCTATAATACTTTTATTATAATGATTGTATTTACCTTAACAGGATACATGTTGTCAAGGATAAAAGATAAGCCCGCAGTCGCTGATATTGGATGGGGCATACTATATGGATCACTTACAGCTATTGCCCTGACAGGCGGATTCCTGGTTTGGCTGATTTATAATTTCCCAAAATAACACGAAACTTTATCGAAATTGAAAAGGCCCTGACAGGACATTAAACACCCACCTAAACACAAAGGCCATCCTTACGGACGGCCTTATGTATGTATTTATGTAACAGGTAAACCTAAACTCTTAACCGGATTAGTCCCTTCCTGATATTTTAGCGAACAACTTAAGGAATTCCATGTACAGCCATACTAATGTGATCATCAGGCCCATTGCACCAAACCACTCCATATATTTTGGTAATTTCCTTTGAGCGCCCTGCTCGATCATGTCAAAATCAAGGAACAGGGTAAGTGCAGCTACCACAATAACAAAAACACTAATACCGATGCTCATTAGCGAACTGTCCTGAAATGAATGGCCTACAAGGTAGTCGCCCGTAAACATGGATACGACCCACGATATAAGGTAATACGTCATGATGGCAAGCACGGAAGCAATAACTACCGACCTGAATTGCTCGGTCACTTTAACTATGCGAAACCTGTAGAGCAGGAAGCACACCATGAACGTAACAAGGGTCCCTCCTACTGCTTTTAGCACCACCCCGGGATACATCATCTCCAGTACGACAGATATGCCTCCTACGAATAACCCCTTAAGAACTGCGTATGCAGGTGCCAACACTCCCGAATAGGCAGGCTTGAAGCCGGCAATTAGCACAATTATAAATCCTGTGATCCCGCCGCCGAGTATAAGTGCATAGGGGCTAACCCCCTGGAACAACATTAAATATCCACTAAAAAAAGCGCTTGTAACCAGTAATGCGAAAAGAAACATTGACTTGTTGATGGTATCTTTAACCGTCATCGTATCATTATGACTGATAACGCTTACATCCTGTTCTGCGCCATACACGCGTGATGTAGGTGAAAATGATTTGTTTTTGAAGAATGGATTGCTTGATCTCATAGTGTAATAAATTTATCCAAATATAGTTTTTTCTTAATATGACTAGTCCTAAAATAAGTTGACAACTAAAACAGCTTATTTATATCAAAACAAGTGCCAGATTACTCTATCTCTGATACCCTTAGCGTATTTACCATTCCTTTGTCGGCAACAGGCATCGCGGCAAGGTTGATAAGGATATCGCCCTTCTCTACAAAGCCTTTTTCGTGAGCTATCTTGTTTACATCTTCAACCGTTTCGTCAGTGCTCAGGAACGCATCATAATAAAATGCCCTTACACCCCAAAGAAGGTTAAGTTGCGTAAGTATCCTCCTGTTGGAAGTAAATACCAGTATGTGGGAATTTGGCCTCCAGGCAGAGATCTGGAATGCTGTATAGCCGCTGTTTGTCAGTGTGCTTATGGCTTTCGCTTTTATTACGTTGGCCATTTGAGCAGCGTGGTAGCAAATCGATTTTGTGATGAAGCGCTTGGTTCTTACCTGCGGAACGTTTTGCGGAACCGTGATCAGGGGCGAATCTTCTACTGCCTCGATGATCTGGGTCATCTTTTGGATAACCTCTACCGGATAGTTACCTACCGATGTTTCACCCGAAAGCATCACAGCATCGGCACCATCCATAACTGAATTGGCTACGTCGTTTACCTCGGCGCGGGTTGGCGTAAGGCTGGTGATCATGGTCTCCATCATCTGTGTAGCCACAATTACCGGTATGCGTGCGGTTTTAGCGCGGTTGATAAGTTTCTTTTGGATAAGCGGTACTTCCTGTGCAGGCATTTCCACGCCAAGGTCGCCACGGGCTACCATCAGGCCGTCACAAAAAGCAACAATCTTATCAATATTTTCAACACCTTCCGGCTTCTCTATTTTAGCTATAATCGGAATTTTATGGTCCGAATGCTTGGCGATAAGGTCCTGTAGCTCTTCAAGGTCTTTCGGCGTCCTTACGAATGAAAGTGCGATCCAGTCCACATTTGCGTTAATAGCAAAAATGGCATCACGTATATCTTTTTCTGTCAGTGCCGGCAACGAAACTTTTGTATTGGGAAGGTTCACCCCTTTTTTTGATTTTAATGGGCCACCTTGCACTACTAAAGCTTTTACACGGTCGGTCTTATTGGTTTCAAGAACCTGGAACATTAATTTACCGTCGTCAAGCAAAACCATTTCGCCCGGATTTACATCATTCGGGAATGCCTTGTAGTTCATATAAACATTATCGGCAGTACCCGGTACGTCTTCCGATGTCTGGAAGGTAACCACATCACCCTTACTCACTACAACGTCTTCTTTCATAACTCCTACCCGAAGCTTTGGCCCCTGCAGGTCGGCAAGTATCGAAGTATTGTATCCAAACTCATCGTTAAGGCTCCTTATAATGTCGATGCGTTCCTGTACATCGGTGTAGTCGGCGTGCGAAAAATTGATCCTGAAAACATTTACCCCGGCTTCAATCATATCCTTGATCACTTCCCTTGTGCTGCACGCAGGTCCTAATGTGGCGACAATTTTAGTTTTTTTGTTTGTTGGCATTCTCTTAAAAAATTAAGTTATTTTTCGATTTTAGTTTCTTGTGGTCAATCGTGTAGGCTGTAGTTATATGCTTTACGGACAAAAGGCTGCTTACAACAGTATCCAACGCAAAAACATCAGGTGTATTTTCTATCTTGAGTATATAATCCACTTTTTTAAATTCGGGAAGCAGGAAAGCGCTAGTCGTAACATCCATGCCTGTCTGGCCAAATAAGGATGCGATCTCGGTTTCGTTACTCACAATGCTGTTCCGGTTCTGCACCAGGTTCCAAAAGGTATCATTGGCATCTTCATATACGAACCGTGAAAAGCCACTTTCACCTTCATTAATGGTAAAGGTAATGTCTCCGGGGCTTTTCTCAAGGAGGATAGCCAATTCCCTGTTGATGAAATAGGCAAGGCGATAATCTTCAAGTGGGGAATGTATGGCGATCAATCCATAATCGATTGTAATAAAATCGTCGATCAGTAGTTTGTGAATTGCCATACGGAGTATACAAATAAGCCGTAAATATAATGTATATAACCCAAAATATGTGAAGAAAAATTAAACTTTACGTAAATATTTCTACGAAAACGTTTGAGTAAACGACTAACTTACGTTATTTTTTGTTAATTTTTTCCTGAAATGCAAAAAACGCCCTCTGCGAGGCTTTCTCTTCTGCCTTCTTTTTAGATGTAGCCCTGGCTCGGGAAATTACCCGACCGCCAATGGTAAGTTTTACTGCAAAATGCTTCTGCCCTTCCTTGCCATTATCTTCATATACCTCATAGGTAAATTGCTTCTTTTCCTTTTGGCACCACTCAATCACAAGGCTTTTGTAACTGATTACCTTCCCTTCCAGCTTTGCGATGTCCACATAAGGAAGGATGACTTTCTTGTAAATGAATTTTTCACAGTAGTCAAAGCCCCGGTCCAGATAAATGGCTCCTATGAGCGCTTCGAAAAGATTGCCATGGATGTTTTCGCCGAAATGCTGTGCCGACACCTTGCTTTCCACCCACTTTATAAGGTTAAGGTCGCGGCCAAGCTCATTAAGGTGTTCTCGGCTCACAATCTTCGATCTCATCTTCGTCAGGTAGCCTTCGTCGCCGGTGGGTACTTCGTTAAATAAATGCGCCGCTATGACCGACCCCAGCATGGCATCACCCAAAAATTCAAGGCGCTCGTAATTTACGGGGTGGCCATTCTCATCTAGTTTGTTGGAGGACCTGTGTGTAAAGGCCCTGCTGTAGTGTTCCAGGTTCAGTGGCACGAACCCAAGCATTTTATTAATCTCCTCAAAAAAAATCCCGCCTTCCTGGGGAAGGCGGGCATTTTTAGTAAATATCTTTTTTAAGAAACCCATATAGGATTACATTTCAAGTTTTTTAACCAGTACACATGCATTGTGGCCTCCAAATCCAAAGGTATTGCTCATCACCACGTTCATCTCTCTTTTCTGGGCTTTGTTAAAGGTAAAGTTGAGTTTAGGGTCGATGTTCTCATCATCCGTAAAGTGGTTGATGGTAGGTGGGACTATGCCATATTTGATAGACAATATTGAGGCTATTGTCTCTATAGCGCCTGCAGCGCCCAGCAGGTGGCCTGTCATCGATTTTGTTGAGTTCAGGTTCAGTGTGTAGGCATGATCGCCAAATACCTCAAGGATTGCCTTGGATTCGGCAATATCGCCCAACGGCGTAGAGGTTCCGTGCATGTTCACGCCATCAACGTCTTCCGGCTTCAATCCTGCATCGCGCAGGCAGTTGATCATTACATTGCGTGCGCCAAGCCCTTCCGGGTGGGGCGCAGTAATATGGTGGGCATCGGCGCTCATTCCGCCGCCGCCAATTTCGCAGTATATATTGGCACCCCTTGCTTTGGCGTGCTCATATTCTTCAAGTATAAGTGAGCCCGCACCTTCTCCCAGCACAAAGCCCTCACGGCCTTTATCCATTGGCCTTGATGCGGTTTTAGGATCGTCATTGCGGGTAGAGAGGGCGTGCATGGCATTAAACCCGCCCATTCCTGCAATGGTTACGGCTGCTTCGCTACCCCCTGTTACCATAACGTCGGCATGGCCCAGGCGAATGTAGTTGAACGCATCGATAAGCGCATTTGTCGATGATGCACAGGCAGAGACTGTTGTAAAGTTAGGCCCCCTGAAACCATATTTTATAGAGATGTGGCCTCCCGCAATATCGGCGATCATTTTTGGGATAAAGAATGGGTTGAATTTTGGCGTGCCATTACCGGCGGCAAAATTCATAACTTCTTCCTGGAAGGTTTCAAGCCCACCTATGCCAGAACCCCATATAACACCTACCCTGTCCCTGTCGAGAGTGTCAAAGTCAAAATTGGCATCCTTTACGGCTTCATCGGTAGAAACAAGTGCATACTGGGCATAACGGTCCATTTTCCTTGCCTCTTTTCTGTCTATAAAATCCTCAACATTGAAATTTTTTACTTCGCAGGCAAATTTAGTTTTGAAGTTGGTAGTATCAAAGTATGTAATCGGGGCTGCACCGCTCACACCGTTTATAAGGCTGTTCCAGTATTCTTGTACTGTGTTGCCTATGGGAGTAAGTGCTCCAAGTCCTGTTACAACTACTCTTCTTAATTCCATAAGGTCTTTTTTATAGTTTCAAATTTATAGAACAATACCCATGCGTCTCTAATTGTATTAGTAAGGAAACATGGGCATCGTTTAATATTTTTATGACTGCTCTCAAAAAAAGCGGTTCATTTTTTTTGGTGATGTAAGGACAATAAATAATAACATCCATGCAATTTAACAACCGCATGGATGTTTATCATTTATTATTTTTTTGCCTCTTCGATGTAAGAAATCGCCTGACCAACAGTAGCAATGTTTTCTGCCTGATCGTCCGGAATCTGAATGTCAAATTCTTTTTCAAACTCCATTATAAGCTCAACAGTGTCCAGGGAATCCGCTCCCAAATCGTTTGTGAAGCTCGCTTCTGTTACAACTTCGTTTTCGTCAACACCTAATTTGTCTACGATAATCGCTTTTACTCTTGATGCAATGTCTGACATAATCTTTAATTTTAGAATTTAAATTGAACGGCAAAAATAAAAAAACTTATCTTATAACCGCGTGTTAGCCCAAAAATGTGACCACTAAAATAAAAAATTAATTTTACAATTTTAGCAAATCGGTGTTATTTTGCAGATTATTTAATCATTTTTACACTATTAAAAATTTGCCCTGATGAAAAATATAATTTTGTTTGCTTCCGGCGGCGGCTCCAATGCAAAGCGCATCATGGAATACTTCGGGCAAAAGCAGGGCTACACCGTTAAGGCTCTGTTTACAAACAACCCAAGTGCAGGAGCCATAGCGATTGCCGACACGCACAATATCCCATCGGTTATCTTTACCCGGGAAGAACTGAACAACGGTAGCGTATTGAATGAATTGAAGAAGCAGGCTCCTGACATTATCGTGCTTGCAGGGTTTTTATGGAAGTTTCCTGCCGATATCATTGCAGCATATCCGCATAAGGTGATCAATATCCACCCGGCGCTGCTACCAAATTATGGCGGAAAAGGAATGTATGGCATGAATGTGCACCGCGCCGTGCATGAAAACAAAGATCCCGAAAGCGGTATTACCATTCATTATGTGAATGATAATTATGACGAGGGCAACGTCATTTTCCAGAAGGCAATTGCCATAGAGGAATGCCTCAGCCCGGAAGATGTAGCGTTAAAGGTATTGACTTTGGAGCATGAGCATTTTCCAAAAGTGATAGAAGAATTATTAGAGCAGAGTAATGAAAACATATAAATATTTAGTACTTCTCTTGCTTGTATTTCATCTGGCAGGTGCACAAAACAGGCTTGAATTAAAGCACCTGGGTTTTTCCATTCAAGAGCCTGAGGGGTGGATTAAAGGCGGACGACAGGAACTGCTAAAAAACCTTGAACGATTTCCGGTTAAGGATACGCTTCATTCCGTAATGTCTAAAAACATCAATTCAAACAAACAGCGAATATCCTATTATAAATACGATCCGCTGAAAACAAACGGTATTATCCCTACAGTAAATATTGTTGTGTCTTCTACAAAAAGAAAAAGCTTTGAAGATTTCCGGCGTACTATAGAAAAATCGCAGGAACAGGCAAAAGGTCTTTTGAAAAATTTTACGGCGACCAAACCATCAGTAAGAGTGATAAACGGAAACAAAGTATGGGAGGTAAAAGCAGAATATGATTTTTCCGATACTACAGGTAAAGGTGTAAGGCTTAAAAATCATGAACTATATATATACAGAGGAAGTTCTTATATTTCGATTTCCTTTATTGATGAAGTGGGTAAAGAAGATAATTCGGCCCTATATAATAAACTTGCTGAAACAATAACGCTGACCAATATCAATGCAAAAAAATAGTAGAAGGCATATACTCCTGATTATACTTTTAATGATTCTTGCTTGTTGCAACAAAGCCAGGGTCGGTAATAATGCCATAGTAGCAAAAGAAATCTGCGACACCGATTTTGACACCTTCTTCAAAAAGTTCCAATCCGACAGCATATTCCAAAGGAGTCATGTTAAGTTCCCTCTTAAGAATACCTACCTTAACAGCAATGGTGATTATGAAGTAGTAAGGGAGGATATAACTATTTTAAAGTATAAATTTCTTGATTTTACAGGTGATAAGGAAGCTGCAGCTATGGAAAATGGCGCTTTCACAATCGGGATTGAAAAGCAAAAAGATTCGGTATTTTACCAGGCCAGGGGTGTTGACAACGGAATCCATGCGGACATCAAGTTTACTCTTATTGACGGCTGCTGGTACTTAGTAGCCATAGAAGATTCTTCAACATAATTTTTACTTAGTTTGAGTGAAGCTCATGTACATCAATCTGAAATCTACATTCTGAAATCTGAAATAAAAATGCACACAGTACACCTATATACCGACGGCGCAGCAAAAGGAAATCCCGGACCGGGTGGCTATGGCGTTGTGTTGGAACAAGTAGGCACCGGCTACCGCAAGGAATTTTATGAAGGCTTCCGGCTTACGACCAATAACCGCATGGAATTGCTGGCCGTGATTGTCGGGCTGGAAAAGCTTACAAAGCCAAATACTTCAGTACTTGTAGTATCCGACTCCAAATACGTAATCGATTCGATAACCAAGAGTTGGGTCCTCGGTTGGGAGAAAAAAGGCTTTGCAGGCAAAAAAAACCCCGACCTCTGGAAGCGCTTCCTGAAAATATACCGCCAACATAAAGTCGATTTCCAATGGGTAAAGGGCCACAACAGCCATCCGCAAAATGAACGCTGCGACCAGCTGGCCGTAATGGCGGCAACACAGCCAAAACTCAATGTAGATTCATTTTATGAGCAGGAAGGGCAGAAGATGTAGGTGCCAATGCCATTCCCCCATGGGGTTTACGGGATTCTAGAACGCAAACTTCAATTGTACTGCAACGGTCTTGTTTGGCTTGCCATTGTCGGTATCAGTATTGAGGTTGGATAAGGATATGCCAAGCAGCCTTACCGAATCCTTGGGCTTTTCCTGGTACAGGAGTTCCTTCACTGTTTCATAGATCAGGCTTTTATCGGAGATGAAATACTGCAGCGTTTTGCTACGGGTCTGCACCGTAAAATCGCTGTATTTTATCTTTAGGGTAACGGTCTTCCCCGCGATCTTCTTCTTTTTGAGGCGACGGTCCAGCTCATTGGCAATATCGTTGAGTTTCTCCTCCATGAACACTTCCGAAACCAGGTTCTCAAAAAAGGTATGCTCTGTACCAACAGATTTTGCAATGCGGTCCGATTTCACCTCACTGTTATGGATGCCCCGCACCACATGGTAATAGTAACTCCCCGACTTCCCGAAATGCTCCGCGAGGTATTCCTCCGATTGTTCTTTCAGGTCTTTCCCTGTAAAAATACCCAATTGGTACATTTTCTCCGTGGTCACTTTTCCTACGCCGTAAAATCTACCTATAGGGAGGTTTTCCAAAAAATCCAGCACCTCATCAGGATTCACCGTCTTTTGCCCGTTCGGCTTATTATAGTCGCTGGCAACCTTGGCAATAAATTTATTGATAGAAATCCCTGCCGAAGCCGTAAGCCCCGTGACATCAAGAATGCGCTTCCGTATTTCGCTTGCTATGAGCGTAGCGCTGGGGTTCCCTTTTTTGTTTACGGTCACATCGAGATACGCCTCATCCAGCGAGAGAGGTTCCACCATATCGGTATATTCATGAAAAATTTCGCGGATGCGCCGTGATATTTCGGTGTAGCGTTCAAACCTCGGTTTTACGAATATGAGGTGCGGACACTTCTTTTTTGCCAAAAAACCGCTCATGGCGCTGCGTACGCCAAACTTCCGTGCCTCATAGCTTGCCGCTGCTACCACTCCCCTGCTCGACCCTCCACCTACAGCAACTGCCTTACCCCGCAATTCGGGATTGTCCAGCATTTCCACCGATGCATAAAATGCGTCCATGTCCACGTGGATGATTTTGCGTTGGCGTATACCGGGGAGGTCATCTTCTTCCATACCGTAAATTTACGATTATACAGCCTTTATTTCCAAAAACTGAAAACCAATCTTACTGCGACTGTCTTCCGAAAGCCGGAAAAAAGAACGATCCTGGCTTCCGTTTAAAATGCTTCCATATTGACTTGGCTATAGGGCGCAGCTCTGACAGCGGCATATTGCGCGAACGGAAAGCCAGCCCCAGAGAAAGGCCAAAACTTACCAAAAAGTTCAGTAGGCCTATAATGCCTATACCTACTATGGCCCAGATAAGCAGTTCATTCGACACATTCCAGTTGGCACCATATAACCCAAGTGCCAGATTGCCCGTAGCAAAGGTAATGTGGCGCACGTCGATGTCCAATCCTATGAAGATGCCTATCGAGGCCGTAGTACCCATAAACACACCGAACCAAAAGTTCGAAATGATGCCCGCCCACTTCCTTTTATACAGGCCTGCAAGTTTTTTGGTCCTCACGCGTCCCAGGCTCTTTTTAAGCAGGGGATGCTCCTGAATGCGGTAATACACATGTTCATGCTTGTCGCGGTTGGCCACGCTACCGGCAATAATGCCCGACAGGAAAAGGTATATGCCTGCTATAGCCGCGTGCAGCGCTGCCGGTGAATGTACAGGGCTTTGGTCAGTTACCAGTCGGTACCACTTGGTCAGGGCAAGATTATAATGAAAAATGAGGTCGATAAGCCATACGCACAGCAGTGCCATGGCAAAGGTGGCAAGTACATTTCCTACAAAAGCTATAAACTGGGACCGGAATACCCGTGCGAAAAATTCAGCAAAGGCACGGTGCTTTTCATCTTCGGCGCCTATGTCTTTGCGGCCGCTCTCCAATGCCCTTACCAATGCCGATGCCGTCATGGCCGGCTGCTTGGTGGCAAGTGTAAAACCCAGCACATATATCGTTATAAAACCCAGTGCATAATTAAGACTATAGAAAAACGCATGCCCAAAAGCGCTGGTATCCATTTTAGAGAGGAATGCCTTAATGATGCACAACACGCCCACGATCAGACCGCCCCCCGCAGATGCCCAAAACATTTTCAGGTAATCGCGGCGGTCCCTGGTAATGTAGTGCTCGCCGGTATCTGCAGTATGTTTTGTAATTTCGTAAGAGAGCAGCTGCGTACTTTCGTTCACGAGTTTGCGAACATTATTCTTATCGCAATTATAGGTTATCAGGCTTTTGCCGAGCGCAATAGTGTCCTGTGCGGTCTCTCTGTCCTGCTCAATGGCGAGCAGAGGCAACAATACCCCAAGTCTTTCGAGTTGCTGGCGAATGCGGAGCAGGCTTTGGTTTACCCGCAAAGATATGCCGTATTTTTCGCTATTGCGAAAAGCAGCCCTCACGTAATCAGTACATTGTTGGTGGAGTACGAGCATTTGGCGGTAGCCGATATCACCGGGAGTTACATAGTTGATATTTTCATCCAGTAGCCTCGCCGTCAGTAGGGCAAACTCTTTTTGGATGGCAAGAAAAGGGCTTTCCAGGCCTTCATACTCCGGGGCCATCTCGATCACCTCGCTTTCGAGCGCCCTCCCTGTAATGCGGTGAATAAGCACGTCCATGGCATAAACGAGTTCGGCAAGCGGGCTTTTGGATTCTGCCGAAACATATAGCGACCTGAATTTAACCAGGTTGTAAAATTCCTCAAGTTGCCCATCTGGTATTTTATCAATCCAGACAGGATCGGTCTTTTGGTAAAATACCTGGTTGAGCACATACTCCAACGTATCTTTTTTTGGCTGGTCGGGCAACAGCTTGGCGAAAAGGCGCTTGCGGACTTCCGAAAAAAATACTGCATCGCCAAGTATGCCGGCATCAGTAAGGATCCGGCTGAATCTTTTATGTTTGAGAATGCCTTTTAAATAAAGCGACAGGCCTGTGCAGTAGCGCTCATTGTCCCGAAGAAGCTCCAAAAGCGGCTCAAGGCTGACCGATACTGCACGTTGCGCATCTTTTGGGCGGAAAAGGTCTACCAACTCCGCAAGCAGGTCGGTCTCGTCGGCTTTGTATTCCCATAGGTTGTTACCGTCAAAATTCAGTGCGAAAAATTCTTCAACCGTTATGTTATGCTTTGTTTTCCTGAATTTCATCTAATAATGGTTATCCTGTAAATGTACAAATCATTGTCAATACATTACACAGGCGGCATTACTTTAAACAAACGTTAGCATTTTTCGCATGCTACATCTTCCCATATTTCCTTACCTTGCAGTAGATTTTTGAATTACCATGACCGAAACAGAACGCAAGTTTCTCGTGTTCTCCGATAGCTATAAACAGGAGGCGCATTTGCAAAAAAGGATTACCCAGGGCTACCTCAGCTCCCACCCCGAACGCACTGTACGCATACGCATAAAGGGTGATGCCGGCTTCCTGACTATCAAAGGAAAGAGCAATGAATCCGGCACTACCCGCATGGAATGGGAAAAGGAAATACCCGTTGCCGATGCCCAACAATTGCTGGCTCTTTGCGAAAGCGGCGCCATTGACAAAGTGCGCTATGAGGTAAAATACGGCAGCCATATTTTTGAAGTAGATGAATTTTTTGGCGAAAATACAGGGCTTGTCATCGCTGAAATTGAATTGGATGACGAAAACGAAACCTTTGAAAAACCGGCGTGGCTCGGGCAGGAAGTTACCGGCGACGAACGCTATTACAATGCCTGCCTGAGCAACCATCCTTACAACACATGGAAGAAGTAACCGCATACGACCTCATCATCGTGGGGGGCGGCCCAATCGGG
Organism: uncultured Flavobacteriaceae bacterium; assembly: GCA_942492845.1. GTDB lineage: Bacteria > Bacteroidota > Bacteroidia > Flavobacteriales > Flavobacteriaceae > Flavobacterium. The sequence continues at coordinate 778,849 of OW818646.1, forward strand.
ATGGCCTGCGCCATTGAAGCACAGCGACAAGGCCTTAACTACCTTATACTTGAGAAGGGTGCCCTGGTTAACAGTCTGTTCAATTACCCACTCTATATGACCTTCTTCTCCACTGCCGAAAAGCTCGAGATTGGCGGTTTGCCCTTTAGCTGCATTGCGCCCAAGCCCGGTCGGCAGGAGGCTTTGGAGTATTACCGCAACGTGATGCGCCACTTCAACCTCAATATAAACCTGTTTGAGGCTGTGAAATCTGTTACGAAACAGCGGTCCGGGCAGTTTGTAGTGCATTCTGCAAAGGGTTGGTACACAGCTAAAAACGTGGTTATTGCGACCGGGTTTTACGACATCCCTATTACCATTGATGTACCTGGCGAGGACCTTCCGCACGTGCGCCATTACTATAGGGAGGCCCACGAGTATGCCTTCAAAAAGGTAGTGGTCATAGGGGCTAACAACTCCTCGGTAGATGCCGCGCTGGAGTGCTGGCGCAAGGGGGCCGACGTTACCATGATTATCCGCAAGGGCGAAATAAACCCCCGCGTAAAATACTGGGTAAAACCCGATGTCGAGAACCGCATTGCCGAGGGCAGCATCAAAGCCTATTTCTATTCGTGGGTTACCGAAATAACTGAAAATGAAGTTATTATATTTACTCCCGATGGCGAGGTAACACTGGAAGCCGACTTCGTACTGGCTCTTACCGGCTACCGCCCCGACATTGATTTCCTCAGGAAAACCGGGGTAAATATCAGCAATGACCAGCTGTGTACCCCCCAGTATAACCCCGACACCATGGAGACAAATGTACCCGGACTTTACCTTGCCGGAGTGGTTTGCGGAGGCATGGAAACCCACAAGTGGTTTATAGAGAATTCCAGGGTGCATGCTAAGCTTATCATGCAGAGTATTGGTGACAGGCAATAGGATTAAAGGTGACACACGATGTGATTTTCCATGACCTCCAACAATACTTTCCCCCACCTCACACTGTGACATTTTTTTCTTAACAAATTTTTAACGTAAATTTTAGTTCGGTTGGTTCGGTTGGTTCGGTTGGTAACGAACTAAGTTCTACATTTGCGTCAAATTTCAGTGAAATAATGTCAGAGATAAAAAAAGAGAAGGAAGAGCTGATTGAAATGTTCGGGATCCATTTCGAACAGTTCCATAACATGCCGCCGTTGGGTGCGCGAATTTTTGCTACCGTCATTCTGGATGCCTGCGGCGCCGGAATCACCTTTGAGGACCTCGTAGAACGGATGGGCGCAAGCAAAAGCTCTGTATCCACCAACCTCAACCTGCTGCTCAAGCTGGGCAAGATCACGTACTATACCCTGCCCGGCGACCGCAAAAAATATTTTAAGCCCTCCCCCTTCAGCGAGCGCTTTAGCAATTACATGAAAATGATCGAATTTGAGAAGATCATCATCGACCGGATGCTGGCCTACCGCGAAAAAACCGCCTCGTGTACCGCGGAGCTGGGCGACCTCGAGCGTACCAGGGCTTACAAGGAGCACGTACTCCAGATGGAAGAGCTCCTTACCAGCACCATCAACAAATTCAAGGAAATAGAATCCATTAAATCCAATAATCATCAATCAAATAACAAATAGTTACACAATGAAGAAGCGATTTTTAGCCGGCGGAATGGCCGCCTTATTTTTGATAGCCTCATGTGGCAAAAAAGAAGATCAGGCCGCACAGGCCGCCCCGCCACCAATGCCGTTTCCTGTTCAAACGCTTGCCAAACAGGATGCCCTGGTATATGACGAATATACCGCCAACCTGGAAGGCCAGCAAAATGTGGAGATACGCCCCAAAGTAAACGGCTTTATCCAAAAGATATATGTAGACGAAGGCCAGGTGGTACGCAAAGGCCAGCTGCTCTTTAAGCTGGAGACCCAAACCCTCAACCAGGATGCCGCTGCCGCAAAAGCCAACGTGGCTGCCGCACAGGTGGAGGTAGACAGGCTAAAGCCGCTGGTAGACCGCAAGATCATATCCAACGTGCAGCTGGAAACCGCAAAGGCAAGGCTGGCACAGGCTAAGGCCGCCTATAGTGGTGTTGCCGCGAGCATTGGCTTCGGTACCATTACATCTCCGGTAAACGGCGTGATAGGGAGCCTCCCGTATAAGGAGGGAAGCCTGGTAAGCGCAACCAGCGAGATGCCGCTTACTACGGTATCCGACACTAAGGGGATGCGGGCCTACTTCTCAATGAATGAAAAGCAGCTGATCGATTTCAGCAGGAGGTTCGATGGCGCGACTTTACAGGAGAAACTGAAAAAAGCGCCTCAGGTAAGCCTGGTGCTGGTAGATGGCAGCGAGTATGAAGTGAAAGGAACGCTGCAAACCGTAAACGGAATGGCCGACGAGGCTACCGGCGCATCGCAGTTCAGGGCCGACTTTGCCAACCCGCAGGCGGTGCTTAGGAGTGGCAGCAAAGGCGTGATCCGCATACCCATCGAGTATAAGGGCGCGCTGCTCGTACCGCAAATGGCCGTGTTCGACATGCAGGGCAAGCAGATGATCTATGTAGTGAACAAGGACAACACCGTAAAATCGAAGATCATAACCACAAGCGGTACCACCGGGCTCAACTACATTGTAAGCGAAGGCCTGGAAGAGGGCGAAACCATCGTAACCGAAGGCGCATCGAAGCTGAAGGACGGCATGGCCATAGTACCACAGCCGATAAAGAGTGAAGAAGCCCCCGCACCCGCAGCCGATACTACTGCCACAAAAATGACACAGACAAAGACTACAACCGTTACTAAGAAATAATTCCAGATGCTAAAAGTATTTATAGAAAGGCCGGTACTGAGTACCGTAATTTCGATATTGATAACCATAATGGGCGTACTGGGCCTCATGGCGCTGCCGATAGAGCAGTACCCCGAGATCGCCCCGCCAACCGTACAGGTTACGGCCACCTACACGGGAGCCAATGCCACAACCGTACTCAACTCGGTGGTAATACCGCTGGAGGAAGAAATAAACGGTGTGGAGAACATGACCTACATGACCTCTACTGCCGCAAACGACGGTACCGCTACCATAAGCGTGTACTTTGAGTTGGGCGTGAACCCCGACATTGCCGCGGTAAATGTGCAAAACCGCGTATCGCGTGCCACAAGCAAGCTCCCTGCCGCCGTAGTGCAAACCGGTGTAACTACCGTAAAAAGCCAGACCAGCGCGCTGATGTTCCTTTCGCTATATTCGACCAATAAGGATTACGACGGTACCTTCGTACAGAACTTCGCCAAGATCAACCTCGTACCAAAGCTGCAAAGGGTAAAGGGCGTGGGCCAGGTAAACGTGTTTGGTGGTAAGGACTACTCGATGCGTATATGGATCGACCCCGAAAAAATGGCCGCCTACAACATTGCGCCAAAGGACATTCAGGCTGCCCTGCAGGAACAGAATGTAGAGGCTGCGCCGGGCAAGTTTGGCGAGAATGCCGAAGGCGTGTATGAATACGTGATCAAATACAAAGGCCGCCTTTCTAAAGTCGAGGAATACGAGAACATCGTTATAAAATCGACCGGAAACGGCAACTTCCTCAAGCTGAAGGATGTCGCCAGCATTGAGCTGGGCGCCTTCAACTATGCGCAGAAGAACTTTGGTATGGGCAACAACGGTGTGGCCATGGGTATCTTCCAGGCATCCGGCTCCAATGCGAACGAGATCATCGAAGAGGTAACGGCCATCATGGAGGAAAGCAAAGCTACCTTCCCCGAGGGTATCGACTATGTAATACCTTTTAACACAAAGTCGTTCCTGGATGCCTCGATAGAAAAAGTGGTTTCCACGCTAATCGAAGCCTTCATACTCGTATTCATCGTGGTATTCCTGTTCCTTCAGGACCTGCGTTCTACGCTCATCCCGGCCATTGCCGTTCCGGTAGCCATTGTGGGTACGTTCTTTTTCCTCAACATCTTTGGCTTCTCCATCAACCTGCTCACGCTGTTTGCATTGGTACTCGCCATTGGTATCGTGGTGGATGATGCGATTGTCGTCGTCGAGGCCGTGCACGCCAAGCTGGATGAGGGCGAACGGTCGCCACGCAAGGCAACCCTGTCGGCCATGAGCGAAATAACAGGCGCCATTGTATCGATAACGCTTGTAATGGCGGCGGTGTTCATCCCGGTATCGTTCCTCCAGGGGCCATCGGGCGTGTTCTACCAGCAGTTTGCCATCACCCTTGCGGTCGCCATCCTTATCTCGGCAGTAAACGCGTTAACGCTTAGCCCGGCGCTGTGTGCGCTGCTGCTCAAGCCACACGACCATGAGCAGGAAGGGGAGCATAAAAAGAAAAACCTGAAAGAACGTTTCTTTACCGCATTCAATGCCGGTTTCGATTCGATGAACAATAAATATACCAGCTCCCTGAAGTTCCTCGGAAGGAAAAAATGGATTACCGCTATTGCATTGCTGGTATTCACGGGCATTACGTGGCTGCTGTTCAGCACAACACCGGCAGGTTTCATTCCGAACGAAGACAGGGGAATTATCATGGTCGACCTGACCATGCCGCCGGGTACTACGCTCGAAAAAACGCAGCAAGCCGTAAACCAGCTGGATTCCATACTCGTTTCCATGCCGATTGTAGAGGCGAGGATGAGCGTAGTGGGCTTCAGTTTGCTTAACCGGGTAAATGGGGGTTCGTATGCCTTTACCATCATGAAGCTGAAGGACTGGAAAGACCGTAAAGACGCTAACCAGCACGTAGATGCCGTAGTGGGCGAACTCTTTGGCCGCACCGCCGGGATTAAGGATGCCAAGATACTCTTCTTTACCCCGCCATCCGTTCAGGGCTTTGGTACGGCAGACGGTTTTGAATTTAAGATTCAGGACACCGGCGACGACGACTGGGCCACCGTGAGCAAGGTAAGCAACGAGTTTTTGGGCGAGTTAATGAAGCGTCCGGAGATCCAGTATGCGATGACCAACTTTAACCCCGGCTTCCCGCAGTACCAAATGGACATTAATGTCGAAAGGGCCAAGGATGCAGGGGTATCGGTAAGCGACATCTTCAACACCATGCAGGGCTATTATGGCGGATTGTATACGACCGACTTCAACCGTTTCGGGAAGCAGTTCCGCGTCATGATACAGGCAAAGCCCGAAGACAGGGCCGACGAAAAATCGATCAACAACATTTATGTGCGCAACGCCGACAACAAAATGGTAGCCATAAGCCAGTTCATAGACTTTAAAAAGATATATGGGCCGGAAGCCGTAGCGCGCTTCAACATGCTTAAGGCGGTAAACGTGAACGGTAAGGCGAAGCCGGGCTTCAGTTCGGGCGACGCGATAAAGGCCATCGAAGAGGTTGCCGCGCAGCACTTGCCGAAAACTTACACCTACGAATTTTCGGGCATGACCAGGGAAGAGATCATTGCGGGCAACCAGGCCATCGGGGTGTTCCTCCTGAGCCTTGTGTTCGTGTACTTCCTGCTCAGCGCGCAGTATGAAAGTTATGTGGTGCCGCTTGCCGTATTGCTGTCGCTCCCTGTAGGTATTGCCGGGGCCATTGGCTTCGTGAAGCTGGCCGGGCTGGAAAACAACATTTACTTCCAGGTAGCGCTCATCATGCTCATCGGGCTGTTGGCCAAGAATGCGATCCTTATCGTGGAATTCGCAATACAGCGGCGAAAACAGGGCATGGAACTGATGGAAGCGGCCATAGCCGGTGCTAAGGCACGTTTAAGGCCGATCCTCATGACCTCGTTCGCCTTTATATTTGGACTAATGCCGCTCGCCTTTGCCAGTGGCGTGGGCGCCGTAGGTAACCGTTCCATCGGTATGGGCGCTGTAGGCGGGATGCTTATAGGGACATTATTCGGGGTATTTGTAATACCGGTATTGTTTGTAATATTCCAGAGCCTGCAGGAAAAAATGACCGCGAAGCGCGTGGCCAGGGAAGCAGCGCATGAAACCACTGAAGAATAAATTGGAAAAAAAGATGAAACGCACAATATACAGAGTACTGATAATTACCATAAGCGGACTGCTGCTGCAGTCGTGCTTTTCGGCAAAGGAATACAGCAAGCCCGACATAAAGGCCGAAAACCTGTACCGTACCGAAATTGTAGCCACCGACACCGTTTCGATGGCCGATACCTCGTGGGACAAGATGTTTACCGACCCTGTGCTGCAAGGGCACATCAACAAAGGGCTGCAATACAACTTTGACATTCGGATCGCGATACAAAACATCGTCGCAGCCGAAGCCTACCTGAAACAAGGCAGGGCGGGCTATTTCCCCACCTTTAGCCTCGGCGCCGACTGGACCCACCAGGAGCTGTCCAAAAACACGCAGTTTGGACGCATCATCAGCCAGAGCGGCGGGAATACCAATGTAGACCAGTACCAGGTAACCGGGACCCTAGGGTGGGAAGCCGACATTTGGGGCAAAATACGCAGCAATAAGCGTGCGGCCCGTGCGGCCTACCTGCAAACCATTGCCGCCAACCAGGCTGTAAAGACGCAGGTAATTACCGATATTGCCGCGATATATTACCAGCTGCTTTCGCTGGACGCACAGCTGAAGGTGGCACAGGAAACGCTCATCAACCGCGACCAGAGCATCGAGACGATACTGGCCCTGAAAGATGCCGGCAGTGTGAACGAGGTGGGCGTAAAGCAGACCGAAGCCCAAAAATATACGACAGAGCTCATTATTGAAGACCTGAAGAATAACATTATAAAGCTCGAAAACACCATGAGCATACTGCTGGGCGAGCAGCCCCGGGCCATTGAGCGCGGTACGCTTGACGCACAGCAGCTCAACCCGCAAATTCAGCTGGGGCTGTCAACACAACTGCTGCGCAACCGCCCCGATGTGGTGGCTGCCGAATTTGGCTTTGTGAATGCTTTCGAACTGACCAACGTGGCACGCAGCAACTTTTATCCGCAGTTCCGCATATCGGCTACAGGAGGGCTGCAAAGCATCGAACTGAAGGACTGGTTTAACACCAACTCGCTTTTTGCGAATGTGGTAACCGGGCTTACCGCCCCTATCTTCAATGGCCGCCAGATACGCACAAGGTATGAGGTGGTGCAGTCGGAGCAGGAACAGGCGTATGTGCGGTTTCAGGAGGCCCTGATTACCGCAAGCAAGGAAGTGAGCGACGCCCTTGCCGATTATGAAAACGAAACACGCAAGATAACCATTCGCGAAAAGCAGGTGGACGCATTGGGCAAAGCCGCAGATTATTCAGACGAGTTGCTTACGTATGGCCTGGTAAACTACCTTGAGGTGCTTACCGCCAAGGACAATGCCCTGAACAGCCAGCTCCAGCTCATCGATAACCGTTACCAGCAATACCTCGCCATCATCAATTTATACAAAGCCCTTGGGGGCGGATGGCGTTAACCGTATAATCACGACTTTTCGATTATTTTAGATTAATTGTTTGTTTTATGTAGGCCGCCCGTTGCAATACTGCAACGGGCGGTTTTTTTTCGTCATAATCATAAAACCTGGAATATATTTCAACGATTTGGTCAAAAAGCTGAATATTCATAAGTTATAACGGCATTTTCATAACTCCTTCGCTAAACCGGTGGCGTAAGTTTGTATGACCAGAGAATGTATAACTAAAAACATCTACGTCATGAAAAAAATTATCTTACCACTGCTGCTTTTAGCGATAGCTCCAAAAGCAATAGCACAATGCCAGGCGCCCACTATTTTGCCTTACCTTGAAAACATGGAAAGTACAGCTGCTCCTGCAGTTCCCGAATGTATGGTTACCTCTTGGGATTCCTTTGCCTCACAGGAAGTGTTCGAAACGGTGCAAGGCCCGATACCCGGATTCACGGGCCGTGTCCTGGCGTATGATACTACCGTTAACACCGAATTTGGTATGCCTGCCAATGCTCCGGTAAGGTCGAGCCTTATAACGCCCCCGTTCGAAATGGTGCAGGGCACGGCATATAAAGTGTCCTTCCGCTACGCCAACAGCGACGCGGGCAGTGCTATCGGGTCATTGGGCATTTACATGGCGAGTGCGGAAGGTGCGTACGTTGAGCTCGATGTGATCGAAAATATAACAGGGGCGGTGGCGACAGATTACATCTCGGCAGAGTTTACGCCCCCGGCAACCGGTGTTTATTATATCGACTTTTCAGCGACATCCGGTGGTACCCAGGGCTTGCTGTATATGGACGACATAGAGATTCAGGCCTTCGGTGTTATGAGCACCGATGATAATGCCATTACCCAAGTGACGCTGTTTCCGAACCCCGCAAATGACAGGGTTAACATACAAAGCACACTGCCTGTTGACTCGATAGTGCTATACAATATTTCAGGGCAGCTCGTACTGAGCCATAAGCCGGAAACTTCATCGCCCAGTATAAACATAAGCGCCCTGCCTGTGGGACTTTACATGGCCTATATTACCTCAGGGTCCAAAACACAGGTAACCAAGCTTGTCAGGAACTAAATTAGTTGGTTTTTTTTGGTCAGGCAGGTGTGATAATAGTCACGCCTGCTTTTTTTGTTGATAATTTTAATCATATATAAGAAAATAATCTTATCGCGATGTTTATCTTTACAAAAAAGCAGTGGAAGATGAAGCCGGAGAAAATTAAGGGACAGGGCGCGGTAAGCAATGTACACAACCATTTTATAAAAAACAGGTACGAAACCAGCATATACCAGGATGATTATGAAGAGGATATAGCGAAGACAGAGATCATTGAGGTATTCCCGAAAACCATTGTCAATCCTGTAAAAAGCCCCGACCTTTCCATGGCCTACTCCATGAACCCCTACCAGGGATGCGAGCATGGCTGTGCCTATTGCTTTGCCCGGCCTACCCACGAATATTGGGGCTACAGCGCCGGCGTCGACTTTGAGCGTAAGATCATGGTCAAGAAAAACGCGCCGGAATTATTGGAACAATTCTTCAAAAAGCGGGGCTACAAACCCGAGTCTATACTACTTTCCGGCAACACCGACTGTTACCAGCCCATTGAGCGGAAATTACAGATAACCCGCCGCATACTGCAAACCTTCCTGGACTACCGCCACCCCGTGAACATCCTTACCAAGAACGCCCTGGTAACCCGCGACCTCGACATACTGGTGCAGCTCGCCGAAAAGAACCTGGTAACCGTTTCCCTGAGCATCCCCACCATCAATGAAGAACTGCGCAGGACGCTGGAACCCCGTACGTCGTCGGTAAACACAAAATTGCAGGCGATAGAAACGCTTTCGCAGAATGGCATACCGGTCAATATCATGGTGGCGCCCATCATCCCGGGCCTCAACAGCATGGAAATACTGCCCACCCTGAAGACCATTGCCGAAAAAGGCGCACAAAGCTTTGGTTACACCCTTGTACGGCTGAACGACACGGTAGAGCCCATATTCATCGAATGGCTGCAGCAGCACTACCCCGACCGGAAAGACAAAGTCCTGCACCAGATCGCCTCCATGCACGGCGGCAAGCTTGGCGAAAAGCAGGTCTTTAAACGGCGCAAGGGCGAAGGCAACATTGCAGAGATGATCCATACCACCTTCCGGATAGGGAAGCAAAAGTATTTTTCGCAGGATAAAGATGAGATATTCCGCCTGAATACCGACCTGTTTGATGGGACAAAAGGGGAACAATTGAAGTTGTTTTGAGACGTTAAACACCATTCGAATATTAATTCAACATCAGTTAAGTTTATTAGAGAGGGCACATCTGAGTGAAGCTGCGTCCTCTCCTTTGGAGAGGGAGTTGGGGGTGAGGACTAATCCTATCAATATTTTAAATATATTTACCATTCCAACCCAACATAACATCTGTCATGAAACACATTATCAGCGCAATGCTGCTCCTGGCCCTGGCCGGATGCGGCTCCGACGACGGCAAAACCAACGAACCCGACACTGTAAACCCCGATCCGGATCCTGTAGGCGATCCCGTAATTACCGAGTACGACGGCTATACCCTGCTGTGGAATGACGAGTTTACTGCCACTTCCCTGGACCTCACCAAATGGAATTATGAGTCGGGCACCGGCGTAAATGGCGACTTCGGCACAGGGCAGCTCGACCGGGCAACCAACAGGGCAGAAAATGTAAGCCTTGGCACAGGTACAGTCACCGCGCCCGGCGAACTTTCCATCACAACGCGCAGGGAACAATTTGTAGACCGTGACTATACCAGCGGGAGGATCAATACGCAGGGTAAGTTTTCCTGCGGACCCGGCACGCGCATCGAGGCACGCGTATGGGCGCGCGACGTGAAATACAAGGGCCAGGGGTTTGCCTTCTGGATGATGCCCGCCGAAAAGCCCGCCGACCAGACGCACATCATGTGGCCCCAGGGCGGCGAGATCGACATTATGGAATATGTGGGCGCGATACCGTACCACAACCTCGGCAGTGTACATTATGCCTGGTTTTGGGAAAATAACCAGTTCCAAAGCTGGAACCACGGCCACAAAGGCGCCTATTACAACTATGAGCAGCAGCAAAAACCGGCTACCAATCCGGAGTATGGCGGCTGGCCGATTGGCGCTAACGACCACAATGCAGGCAGCGGCGGCTACCACCTGTACCGCATCGACTGGTTTGCCGACCGTATCGAGTTCAGTGTGGACGAGCACGTGTACCACATCAACTACTTTAATGACGGCGATGCCTTTGCCAACGCACCCGACGGCCAGGATGCCGATGCTACCGTACTGATAAACGGCAAGCGGGTATTCAAGTCGGAGTACTCCCACCACTGCGCCGAATGGGCGCCATTTGACCACAAGTTTTACATCATCCTCTCGGCAGGCGTGGGTGGCAACGATAATATGACCTACGGTGGCGCCATCGTACCCGATGCGGTATTCCCCTGCACCACGCTGATTGACTATGTAAGGGTGTACAGGATGGATTAGGTCGTACACGCGCAGGAGTTTTACAGAAGTATAAGTACAACGGCAAGGAATTGCAGGACGAGCTGGGGCTGAATATGTACGATTATGGTGCAAGGAATTATGACCCTGCGATTGGTGATTTTGGTTCAAGGAGAGATTTGGAAATTATACAGCAGGATATATTGCTGGAATGAGAAGCTATTCTTGGCATGAAGCAAGAGCCGCCTTTGACAATTTAGAAACTTTTCAAAGAACGAGATTTATAAAGGTTGGAATATTTCCAATACCAGTATTTCCTCCAAAATTTGAGGGGCCTTCTACTGAAAAAGCTGAACGAGCTAGTTATGCAGACGGCTGGAATAATAATCATTTAAAAAAAATTAAATAATTATGTATATGAAAAGTTTTTTTCTATTGTTTTCTATATTTGTTTTTACTGCTTGCGGTAAGTACACTTATCACGTATATTCTCCTGATAAAAATGAATGTATAACTTTTATCGAAGAAGGTAATTTTCAGTACATTTTTGATGGATATGCCACCAGCATACCTGAAGCAAACTATGTTAAACTTGATGTCCGTGAGGTGCCTGAGCTAGGCAAAGAAATTGCTTGTTGTTGGAAGAATGACCTATATGAATGGAGCATTATAATTGATGATGCCATTATAATTGAAAATAAACTTGATTCAACCCGATTTAAATTTGGAAATAGAATGCCGATAAATAAAAATTCAAATCCAACCTATGAAGGGTTTGCAGGAAATGGATGTTTTCATTTTGATACTTATTATTTTAGCATTATACCTGAAGGAGCAGCAATAATAGAATAGTAAAAAGTTATAGAGAACACAATCTTCGGATCGTGTTTTTATATCCCTTTAAAACGCCCCAACCAACTCCATGGCAGCGATAGGACAGTGCGGGCGCATTGCGCTTCTGGTGGTTCGATATATTACAGAATTATTATTTCCTCAACACCATTGCAACCCCATAAACCCTATAACCACCAAAGCAACCCCTCCCTGCAAAACCGCTCCAACCAATCCAAAGCTAACCATTGTGTAAGATGTTGCATTACTGCGGTTGTATATGTAAGATGTAAAGACAGGAAGTACTTCTACTGTGAATAAAAAAAAGATTTCTCCTTCGTCGAAATGGAATACGCGCTGTTCCATTTCGACAAAGGAGAAATCTCTCTGGTTATAAATCACTTCGCCACCTCCAGCGTAACCTTTAAATTCCCGTGGTTTTTATTGTCCGTAATGTCCATAAACGCTTTTTTGGAAAGGTCGATGTCCTTTCCGGCGGAGAATGGCCCACGGTCATTGATGATCACTACCACCGACTTGCCATTCGCTTTGTTGGTCACTTTCACTTTGGTACCAAAAGCCAGCTTTTTGTGTGCGGCGGTATACTTGCTGTTGCTGAATTTCTCGCCGCTTGCCGTCTTTTTGCCATTGAACTTATCCGCATAGTAGCAGGCAACGGCATTTTTATCGTACACGCCAAATGCACCTTTGGACGACGAACATCCAAACGCTATAAACGCAAAAAGAAGGAGGATAACGGCTCTTTTAGCCATAGGAGGTTATTTCTTTTCGATGATCTCCATCTTCACTTTAAATGATCCGCTTCCTTTGTTGGATGCAATCTCCATAAAAGCTTTTTTTGTAAGGTCGATCTCAAGTTTTTTGCTGTAAGGCCCGCGGTCGTTAACTTTAACGTCTACAAACTTACCGTTTGATTCATTGGTAACGCGCAGCATGGTTCCGAAAGGAAGCTTCATGTGGGCCGCAGTATAATGCTTATTGTGAAAGCGCTCGCCGCTGCTGGTTTTCCTGCCATTGAACTTATCGGCATAATAGGTAGCCAGTGCGCTCTTTTTGTAAAGGGTCAGTTTTGGGCTTTCCGGTTTTTCAGGCGTAGCGGTTGCTACTTCTGTAGTATCCGCTACGATAGCGGCAACTGTTTTTACATTCTCTTTTTTGGCAACGGGTGTAATTGTTGCAAAGCCAGTTATTATTAAAAATAATAAAGCGGCACTAAAAATAAGACTACTATTCCTCATAATAATTTATTTTGGTCCTTTTATTAAACAATAATATGCCATAGGCTAAAAAAGCCCCCTGAGGGCTTCTAAAGTTAACTTAATCGAACCATTGTCCGTACGGTATCCTGCTCAAAAGCAGCACTAATCCTATAGCATACAAAATCCCTATACTCCTGAATTTCCTGATGGAATCCTGGGTCTTTTTATGTTTGGACCATCCTATCGTGATAAGAATGATCGCTATTAAATTTACAAGCGGGTGCTCTACAAGCAGCAAACGCAGTTGACTATCCTTCATTACTTCGCCCATGCCGATAGCTTTTGCAGCTGCCATGGCCGGGGACAAAAACAACAATACCAATCCCAATACCAACTGTGTGTGCGAAAATATCAATGCGATCATTGATATCTGCCTGTCCTTAGCCGTAAATTGCCTTTTTGAGGCCATGCCCGCAAAGGCATTCAGGATAGCGATAAGCAGTAATACAAGAACTGCATAAGCCCAATAAGAATGGAGGTCTAAAACGCCTTCGTACATAGTTTCTTTGTTTTTTGGAAAAGCAAATATAACGAATTACGTATGAAAGTCAACCCAAAAAGTCCTGTTAATTAGTTGTTAACGACTGTTTAGAATCTGTCTAAGAACATTTTATATCAAATAAAGCGCATATTTTCCAACATGAAAAACCTGCCTTTCACGTATTGTGTCTACGCAAAAAAACCTGTCAGGTTTTAAAACCTGTCAGGTCTGGATTACTAAAACCGTTAGGGTTTATCTATTATATTACTTCCCCAAAAAAGTTTTCAAAAGGAGGGTAGTCGACCCGTCATGCTGCTTTACTTCGCCGGTATTTATTTCGTCAAGTATGGAGTTCGCCAATTGCTTCCCCAGCTCCACGCCCCACTGGTCGTAGCTGAAAATATTCCATATAACACCCTGCACGAATATCTTGTGCTCATACAGCGCCACAAGCGCGCCAAGGGTCTCCGGTGTAAGCTTTTTGATAAGAAATGTATTCGTCGGCTTATTGCCCGCAAATACTTTAAACGGCAGCAGGTAATCGGCCTTTTCCCCAGTTACGCCCTGTTTTTCAAATTCTGATTTTACCTGCGCTTCGCTCTTGCCGTTGAGCAATGCCTCCGTCTGTGCAAAAAAGTTCGACATCAGTTTGTCGTGGTGGTCTTTATTGCCATGCAGTGGCTCTATAAAGCCTATGAAATCGGTTGGGATCAATTTCGTTCCCTGGTGGATCAGCTGGAAAAACGCGTGCTGCGAGTTGGTACCCGGCTCACCCCAGATGATGGTACCCGTTTGGTAATTTACCGGGTTGCCGTCCCGACCCACGCTCTTGCCGTTGCTTTCCATGATGCCCTGCTGCAGGTAGGGTGCCAGTTTTTGCAGGTATTGCGTATAGGGTATCAGCGCCTCGCTTTCGGCCCCGAAGAAATTATTGTACCAAATGCTCAGCAATGCCAGCACAACCGGGAGGTTTTTGTCATGATCGGCGGTACGGAAATGCTCATCCATACCATTAGCGCCTTTCAGCAGCCTGTCGAAGTTATCAAACCCTACTGCTAACGCAATGGTAAGCCCAACCGCGCTCCATAACGAAAAGCGTCCGCCAACCCAGTCCCACATCGGGAAGATGTTCTCTTCGGCTATCCCGAATGCCGTTACCTTTTGGATGTTGGTCGACACCGCCACAAAATGCTTCGCCACATCTTCCTGCTTAGCCGTTGCCAGGAACCAGTCCCTTGCGGTTTCTGCATTGGTAAGCGTCTCCTGTGTGGTAAATGTTTTCGACGCGATAACGAAAAGTGTAGTTTCCGGGTCAAGCCCTTTCAGGCTTTCCATTACGTGGTCGCCGTCAACATTGGATATGAAACGCACGTTAAGATGGTTCTTATAGAATTTCAATGATTCCACTACCATGGCCGGGCCCAGGTCGGATCCGCCGATGCCTATGTTCACCACATCGGTAAATGCCTTGCCGGTATACCCTTTTTTGCTTCCGCTGATGATCGCATCGCAAAACTGGCTTATCTTATTTTTAACCGAATATATTTCCGGAAGCACATTCACCCCATCTACCTTTACATCGGCATTTTCAGGGGCGCGCAATGCGGTGTGAAGCACTGCCCTGTTTTCGGTACGGTTAATGGCCTCACCGGCAAAATAGCTTTCTATAGCCCCGGAAAGATCCACTTCCTTCGCCAGGTTTTGCAGCAGGGAGAGCGTTTTTTCGTTAACGATATTCTTGGAATAATCTACCAGGAAATCTTCCCATTTAATGTGGAATATTTCTGCCCTTCCGCTGTCTGCGGCGAACATTTCCGGCATGGAGGCGTGCTGCATTTCTTCAAAATGCGTGCGCAATTCCTGCCATGCGGCGGTACCGGACGGATTAATGTTTTGTAGTGCCATGTGAATTTATTGTTTGAATTTGATGTTCGAAATACTGTCCAGCTCCTTTTTGAGGGGGGTCATGAAAGCAACAAAGCGCGGCTTGTGCTTCGCCGACATCGGCTCGGAGCTTGGGAGCTTTTGCCGGAGCGCGTCTACCTGTACGCCATTTTTCCAGAAACGGTAGCATACATGCGGCCCTGTGGCAAGGCCGGTACTGCCTACAAGCCCTATTACGTCGCCCTGGCTTACACGCTGCCCCTGCCTTACTTTTATTTTAGACATGTGGAGGTACTGGGTCGAATAGGTGCCGTTGTGCTTTACCTTAACAAAATTGCCGTTGCCAGAGGTGTAACCTGTACGCTCCACAACGCCATTGGCCGTGGTCATGATGGGTGTGCCGTGCGGCGCGGCATAGTCGGTGCCGTTGTGCGCCTTCCATGTCTGCTGCACGGGATGGAACCGCTTTGGCGAGAACCTTGAACTGATGCGGCTAAACTGTAACGGCGCCTTCAGGAACATGCTCTTGAGCACCTTGCCTTCCTCGTCATAATAGTCGTACCTCTTGGAGTTTTCATCCTGCTTAAAAGGAAACGCGTATATCTTTTTGCCTTTGTATTCAAAATACGAGGCCTCTATATTGTCGAGCCCGGCATATTCGGTACCGTCAATGTATTTTTCGTTTACTGTTACGGCAAACTTATCGCCCTTTTGTATTTTAAAGAAGTCAATACTCCAGGCGTAAATTTCAGAAAGTTCGTGTGCCAGCGCGGGGGTTGCCCCGGCCTTTGACAACGTTTCGGCCAGCGAGCCTTCAATTTCGGCGGCAATAACGCGGCGCTTTATGGTAACAGGCTTAACGGTTTTATACGCTTTTGCGATGGAGTCGCGCAGGTCGACTACATAGTAGCTCATGTTGTCGGGCTTGTAGATGAACACCTGTAATTTGTTGGGTGCCTGCTTATCCTTAAGCATCGTAAAGGGCTTGCCTACACGGATGTTCCTAAGGTCGAAGGAATCTTTAATGGCTTCGGTAACCTTATGCACCTGTGCGGCGTCATACCCTTCTTCGCTCAAAAGCCTGCCAAAAGTATCACCGTTTTGGATGGTATCCCGCACTACCTTAAATTCTTCAAGCGTAAAACCGAATTCTTTGGTTACGGGAGCAGGTTTGGCAACAGGTATGGCTTTTTTAACAGTTTCGTCTTCCTTGCAGGCAAATAGCGTAAATAGTAATAGTATGGCAGTTACGTACTTCAATTGTGTTCATTTTGTTTTATCGATTATACATTTTCTCCCCAGGTCCTGAGTTCTTCCCCGCTCCACAGCTCCGGGAAAAATATCCTCCTTTGGTATTTAGGGTGCATGTATTTTTTCCAGTCGCTCCCGCCGGTTGCCTCCTGTGGGCCGGAAGCGCTTTCAATGTATTTTTTCGCGGCGTTGAGGTGGCCCATCACCCACGTCACGTTTACCGTATAGTCATAATGGCGCATGGCTTTTATGAGCATTGGGTCCTGTTGGTCATTTTCGGGCAGATGCCTGAATTTCTGCCAGATGTTAATGGTATTATATTCCTCCATATAACGAAGGAATTCACCCTTATACTTGCGCTCAAATTCCGCAAGCAGGTAGCTTTTCTCTCCCGTATGGTAATCCTTGCCTGCTGCCTGCCAGTACAGGTGCTCAAGTGCATGCTCATACGGTGTATTGCGGTCGATATTTTCCCTGTAACGGTAATCGATAAGGTTGATAAGGTCAGTACTGGCAAACTCAATGAGGCGGTATTGCGCGCTCTGGAAACCGCTGGCCGGGGTAAGCGTGTTGCGGAACTTCATGTACTGCTCCACCTCCATACCATCGCCCATAATATCGAACGATGTGGTCAGCATATCAAAGTAGCGGCTGATACGCATGAGCCTTTCTGTAAAAAAAGAGGTGGAAGGCGCTTCGTTGTGGCAAAGCTGCTCCACTTCCCATAGTATCATTTTGAACAGCAGCTCATTGATCTGGTGGTACATGATGAACACCATCTCATCGGGGAGTGTGGTCCGCTGTACCTGCAGGTTGAGCAGTGCATCCGTCTGTATGTAGTCCCAATAGGTTATTGGCTTAGCCCAAAGGAGCCCTTCGAGATGGGTTTCGGTCTTTTGGTTTATCGCCCGGAATTTTTCGTCAAGGTCATTTAATTTTTCCAGTATCGGGTCATTCAACTCCATTGCTTATTTCTTTTTAACCGTGAACGGGTGTGCAAGCCCCTTGTACGATTCGAGGTCTGCTTTTAGCGACCCCACGGCAAGACTTGCTTTTATCCGTAGCGGAATTTTATTCTCATCGTCTGAAACCCAGACGGTTAAACTCTCTTCTTCCTTAAATACACGGCCGGATTGTACCATAGGCCTGAATATCATTGTGGAAACGGTTCCAAATTTAGTTTTTAAATCTTCCCTGCCAATGAATTTCAGCTTAAATTTTATGACCTCGTCATCAAAAAACATATCCAAAGCAATGTATTCATTAACTTTCATGGTATTGATGGCGGGGTGGTTCCTCAGGTAGTAAAACGCAGAAACTACATCCTGTACTTTTTCAGGAACCGAATAGGTCTTTTCCTTTTTGTTCTTCCTGTCTTTTACGGTTACAGTATTGCTTGCCTGTTGAAAAAAAGCTTCCTGGTGCTTGGTATAGCCCCCTTCATCAATTTTCCTCAGCGCCTGGTAGGGTTTGTTTGTGACTTTATCAAAATAGCTTTCATAGGTATCATCAACCTTAAAGAAAAACTTAGTCATTCCCGAGGTGTACCCCTTCCCTACCACATGGTGGATCTTCTTACCGTTCCTCAATGCTTCCTTTACCTCCAGGGAGGCATAGCCCGCGTTCACAACGCCGTAGTGTATCCGGAACTTAAAGTATTCCCCAGTCGTGAAGGCACCTTGTGAAAATGCATTAAAGGCCGTCAGAAGCAATATCATTGCTATCAGTTTTTTCATGGTAATTTTTTGTTTTTTTGTGTGTATAATACCCAAAATGCAATTTCTGTTCCAAAAATACTAAAACAAAAAAACCCAGTCAAAATAATGACCGGGTTTTTATGCTATTAACCAACCAAAAAACTATAAATTATGAAAAATTTACATTACATACCGGGGGCCTATGAACTCCTCCCGATTTGCGAGTGCAAAGGTAACCGTTTGTTGAAAAATAATTTGCTAAAAATCCACTTTAACATATATTGTTCAAAAAACAAGCCTTGATTGATTTAAAAATTATACATCTTTCAAAAAACAGATGCTTTTATAACGTTCCCCTCAATGCCTGCTCACGTTCTATGCTCTCAAACAGCGCTTTAAAGTTTCCTGCACCAAATCCGCGGGCGCCCATTCGCTGTATTATCTCATAAAAAAGCGTTGGCCTGTCCTCTACCGGCTTGGTAAATATCTGCAGCAGGTAGCCTTCTTCATCCGCATCGATCATAATTGCCAGCTCCTCCAACTTCAGCATGTCTTCCTTCATCATGCCCATGTGCTTCCCGAGGCGTTCCGGTATCGCTTCATAATACGAACGCGGCGGACGTGAAAGGAATTCAACGCCCCTTGACTTCAGGTCGGAAACGGTTTTGATGATATCGTCTGTCGCAATGGCAATGTGCTGTACGCCAGGGCCTCCGTAAAAATCAAGGTACTCCTCGATCTGCGACCTCTTCTTTCCTTCTGCCGGCTCGTTGATGGGGAACTTGATCCTTCCGTTGCCGTTGCTCATTACCTTGCTCATCAGCGCCGAATACTCGGTATTGATCTGCTTGTCGTCAAACGACAGGAAGTTTACAAATCCCATTACTTCCTCGTACCATTTAACCCAGGTATTCATTTCATTCCAGCCCACGTTGCCTACCATGTGGTCTACATACTTTAGGCCGGTCGGCGCCGGGTTGTAGTCGCTCTCCCACTTGCGGTACCCCGGAAGGAACACCCCATTGTAGTTTTTGCGCTCCACAAACATGTGCACTGTTTCGCCATAGGTATAAATACCCGCACGCACCACTTCGCCAAACTCATCGGTTTCCACGGTTGGCTCCATAAATACCCGGGCTCCGCGCTTTGTGGTCTCTTCAAACGATTGGCGGGCATCTTCCACCCAAAGGGCCACTACCTTCACGCCATCGCCATGCTTTACCAGGTGGTCGTTCAGCGGGGAATCAGCTGTAAGTGGCGTAGTAAGCACAATGCGGATCTTGTCCTGCACCAGCACATACGATGCACGGTCCCTCAATCCAGTTTCCAGCCCGGCATACGCCAACGACTGGTACCCGAAGGCGGTTTTATAATAATGGGCCGCCTGCTTGGCGTTGCCCACGATAAATTCTACATAATCGGTACCCATCAGCGGCAGGAAATCCTGCGCGCCCTCAAATATCTTTTCGAGTCCGTACTCGACGCTTTTAACTTCTTTTTCCATGTTTTATGCTTTAAATTGCTGACAAGGAGTCAGCTGTTGTTGTGTTGTTGTTTGACCTCACCCCCTACCCCCTCTCCAAAGGAGAGGGGAATCGGAACGTGAAACCGTTGTGAATATTTTCGATGCACTACAGCCCTGCTACCCCTCTCATTAGGAGAGGTTGAGATTTACTCCACCCACGATTTATAATACTTCCCATCATCAAGGCCCATGGCTGTTTCGGTTACCATAAGCGGGCGGAAGGTATCTACCATAACTGCCAGCTCCTGGGTTTCGGTATGGCCTATGCTACGCTCCATAGCGCCCGGTGCAGGCCCGTGCGGTATGCCTTTCGGGTGCAGGGTAATATGGCCCTGCTCGATGTTATTGCGGCTCATAAAGTCACCATCTACATAGTACAGCACCTCATCACTGTCGATGTTGCTGTGGTTGTAAGGCGCCGGTATTGCTTTCGGGTGGTAGTCGTACAGCCTCGGGCAGAAAGAACACACTACGAAAGTAGACGTTTCGAATGTTTGGTGTACCGGAGGCGGCTGGTGTACGCGCCCTGTAATCGGTTCAAAATTATGGATGCTGAAGCCGTACGGGAAGTTGTAGCCATCCCACCCTGTTACGTCGAACGGGTGTGTGGCATACACCACCTCGTGCATCATGCCTTCTTTTTTTATTTTGATAAGGAAGTCGCCTTTCTCATCGTAGGTTTCCAGTTCGTTAGGCAGAATGAAGTCGCGTTCGCAAAAAGGCGAATGCTCCAGATGCTGCCCACTGCTGTTCTTGTAACGTTTCGGCGTGTAGAACGGCGCGATGGATTCCACATAGAAAATACGGTTGTCTTCGGTCTCAAAATCGATCTGGTAGATCATGCCGCGCGGAATGATAAGGTAATCGCCGTACTCAAACGGGATGTTGCCCATAAAGGTACGCAGCTTTCCTTTTCCCCTGTGGATGAAAATCATTTCATCAGCATCGGCATTTTTATAGAAATATTCCCTGAGGGATTTGCGTGGCGCTGCCAGACCGATGATGCAGTCGCGGTTTACGAGCATCGCCTTGCGGCTGTCCAGGAGGTCATCTTCCGGCTTCAGCTCAAAACCCTTAAAAAGCAACGACTTGATATTCTTGTCAATGGCAATTTTTGGCTCAACGGAATAGGATTTTACAATCTCTTTTACCTGCGTGGGCCTGTGTACATGGTACAGCAGCGACGAGTGGCCGTGGAAGCCTTCGGTGCCGAACAGCTGCTCATAGTAGAGGCCGCCATTGGGCTTTTCGAACTGCGTGTGGCGTTTTTGGGGAAAGTCCCCGAGTTTATGATATATAGGCATATTTGAAATGTATTAGTATTAAACAATAGTCCGCATACCACTACTGCCTCATTCCGGATTTCTCTTAATGAGGTATTTTAAATATCCTAATAAACCGGCCCATTGCATGTTCATATTACAAATATCGGAAAAAATTAGTTTTTTGGCTGAATTATTGAGAAAAAAAGTCGAAGCTGATGTCGCTGTGATGCCATTCAACTTTTCATCCTACAATTAACCGTCCAACTTCCCGCTGACCGCTTTCAAAAAAAAACCGCCATCAGGCGGTTTAAAATTTTATCGTTGCATGTTCTTGGCCTCGATGCTCATGGTGGCATGGGGCACAAGCTTCAGGCGGTCTTTGTTGATGAGTTTTCCGGTTACCTTACATACGCCGTACGTCTTATTCTCAATGCGGATTAGCGCATTTTTAAGGTCGCGGATAAACTTTTCCTGGCGGATGGCCAGCTGTGAATTTGCTTCCTTCGACATGGTTTCGCTGCCTTCCTCGAATGCCTTGAACGTAGGCGACGTATCGTCGGTACCGTTATTAAGGTCGTTCATATAAGCGCTGCGTATCAGGTCCAGGTCCGCTTTTGCTTTATCTATTTTTTTTGTGATCAATTCCTTGAACTCCGCCAGGTCTGCGTCAGAGTATCGTATTTGCTCATCTACCATTTCTCTATCTATTTTGAAATTAATAATAAGGTTGTTATTTCGTCAAATTCAATCAGGGTTCCGTTTTCTACAGATGCACTGAATATCATTTCGTCTGTAAGCGTTTCGCTCTTTATATAGTCTTCATTTGCCTTTACAGCTTCCTGAAGTGCAACATTCTCCTGAAGGTATACTTTTATCCTGTCGGTTACTTCAAAACCACTGTCTTTCCTGATGTTTTGTATCCTGTTCACCAGTTCGCGGGCTATACCTTCCTGCTTCAGCGCATCGGTCAGCGTTATGTCCAGTGCAACAGTTATGCCATTTGCATTGGCTACCAGCCATCCGGGGATATCCTGCGATGATATCTCGACGTCTGCAGAGGTTAAAGTAATACTTTTTCCCGAAACTGCAATATCCAAACTACCATCCTTGTCGATGGCGTTGATCTGCTCCTGCGACATCGCTTTTATCTCATTGGCTATCAATCCCATATCCTTCCCAAATCGTGGTCCCAGCGCCTTGAAATTCGGCTTCACCTGCTTCACCAAAACACCCGAAGCATCGTCCATCAGTTCGATTTGCTTCACATTGACTTCGGCTTTTATCAGCTCTCCAACAGCTTCTATTTCAGCCTTCTGTTTCGCGTCAAGTACCGGAATCATTACCTTTTGCAGCGGTTGGCGTACCTTTATCATCTCCTTCTTCCTTAACGAAAGTACCAGTGACGAAATGGTCTGCGCCTTTTGCATCCTGCTTTCCAGTGATTTATCAACATAGTTATCACCATATTCAGGGAAATCGGCCAAATGTACGCTTTCACTGCTTTCGGCCTGTGAAGCCTGTGTTAAATCTTTATAAAGCCTGTCCATGAAGAACGGCGCTATCGGCGCACCCAGCTTGGCAACGGCCACAAGGCAGGTGTAAAGCGTTTGGTAAGCAGCAATCTTATCCTGCGCATATTCGCCTTTCCAGAAACGCCTCCTGCACAAACGCACGTACCAGTTGCTAAGGTTTTCCTGCACAAAGTCAGATATTGCCCTGGCGGCTTTGGTAGGCTCATAGTCGGCATAGAAGCTGTCTACATCTTTTATCAATGTGTTGAGTTCACTCAGTATCCAGCGGTCGATCTCCGGCCTCTCATTCAGCGGCACTTCCGCCTCAGCGTAAGAAAATCCGTCAATATTAGCATATAACGCAAAGAATGAGTACGTATTATATAAGGTACCGAAGAACTTGCGGCGCACCTCGGCCACACCTTCGATGTCGAATTTCAGGTTGTCCCACGGGTTGGCATTGCTTATCATGTACCAGCGGGTAGCATCGGGGCCGTATTCGGCAAGCGTGGTAAACGGGTCTACCGCGTTGCCAAGGCGCTTGCTCATCTTCTGCCCGTTCTTGTCGAGCACCAGGCCGTTGGATACGACATTCTTATACGCGACCTCATCAAAAACAAGTGTCGCAATAGCATGCAGCGTATAGAACCATCCGCGGGTCTGGTCTACCCCTTCGGCAATGAAATCGGCAGGGAAGGCCTCGTGGTTGTCGATCAGTTCTTTATTTTCGAACGGATAATGCCATTGTGCATACGGCATGGCGCCGCTGTCGAACCAAACATCGATCAGGTCGCTCTCACGGTGCATCGGCTTACCCGACGGCGAAACCAATACGATCTTATCCACCACATTTTTGTGCAGGTCAACAAGGTCGTAATTCGTATCGCTCATGTTGCCCGGCTCAAACCCTTTGAATGGGTTTTCTGCCATAAGGCCGGCTGCAACCGCTTTTTCAATGCCGTTGAACAATTCTTCTACCGAACCGACAAGCATTTCCTCGGTTTTATCCTCTGTCCGCCATATCGGGAGCGGGATGCCCCAGTAACGGGAGCGGGACAGGTTCCAGTCGTTAGCGCTTTTCAGCCAGTTGCCAAAACGCCCTTCGCCGGTTGCCTTAGGCTTCCAGTTGATGGTGTCGTTCAGGTCGAACATACGCTCCTTAACATCGGTCATTTTTATGAACCAGCTGTCGAGCGGGTAGTACAGCAGCGGCTCATCCGTCCTCCAGGAGTGCGGGTAGCTGTGTACGTATTTCTCTACCTTAAAGGCTTTATTGTTCTCTTTAAGGTATATGGATATCTCTACGTCGGCCGACCTTTCCGGTGCGGTGCCGGCATCATAATATTCATTCTTTACATATTTGCCTGCCAGCTCCAGCGGCTTCCCGTTCGGGTTATCAAGGCTGCCTGAATGCGAAGTGAATCGTCCCTGCATATCGACAAGCGGGACAGCGTTGCCGGTTTCATCCAGCACCAGCATTGGCGGCACTTCCGGTTTGGCTTCTTTCGCCACCTTGGCATCATCTGCGCCAAAAGTCGGCGCGGTATGCACGATACCTGTACCGTCCTCAGTCGTTACGAAATCACCTGCTATGACGCGGAAAGCATTTTCTGCATTTTGGTGCGGTAATACAAATGGCAGTAATTGCTCGTAGCGGATGCCTACTAAGTCTTTGCCCTTTGCTTCTGCCAGTATCCTATATGGCGCATTTTTGTCACCCTCTTTATAATTGGTAAAGTCGGCATCATCGGTGCTTTCAAAATAGCCTTTACCAAACTGTTTTCCTACAAGGTTCTTTGCCAAAACCACATTAATCGGCAGGAAAGTATACTGATTGAATGTCTGTACCAAAACATAGTCGATGTTCGGCCCAACGGTCAGTGCAGTGTTGCTCGGAAGTGTCCAAGGGGTAGTCGTCCATGCCATAATATCTACCTCGCCAAATCCTTTAAGGAAATCCGGCAATGTATCGGCAATGGTTTTAAACTGCGCCACGATAGTCGTATCCGTCACATCCCTGTACGCACCCGGCTGGTTTACCTCATGCGAGGAAAGCCCGGTACCCGCTTTTGGCGAATACGGCTGTATGGTATAGCCTTTATAAAGGAGGCCCTTATCGTATATCTGTTTCAGGAGCCACCAAACGGTCTCCATGTATTTCGGCTTGTAGGTTACATACGGGTCTTCCATATCGACCCAGTAGCCCATTTTTTCGGTAAGGTCGTTCCACACGTCGGTGTAGCGCATCACGGTACGCTTGCACGCCTCGTTATACTCTTCTATCGAGATGGTCTTGCCGATGTCTTCCTTGGTGATGCCCAGTTCTTTTTCGGTACCCAGCTCTACCGGAAGGCCGTGCGTATCCCAGCCTGCCTTACGCTTTACCTGGTGGCCTTTCTGCGTCTGGTAACGGCAGAAAATATCCTTAATGGCGCGCGCCATAACGTGGTGAATGCCCGGAAGGCCGTTCGCGCTTGGCGGGCCTTCGTAAAACACATATTGCGGCTTCCCTTCGCGGGTCGTTACGCTTTTTTCAAATATCTGCTCCTTCTTCCAGAAATCAAGCACTTCCCCTGCCAGTCCGGCAAGGTCAAGTCCTTTGTATTCAGTAAACTTCTTACTCATTGGTCGTACATTCTAAAAAATCAATTTGCGAAAGTAACGATTTTTTTTATGTAAAGGGGAAATTGGGAAAATATGTGAAAATGATAACGATTTCGTTGCACGGAATTTAAAATTTTTTACATTTGTCTCCTAACAATTAACATTATATACCATGAAAAAAATTTATTTATCTGCCGTAATGCTTTTTATAATGATCATCGGCAATGCACAGGACAGGGTAGATGCTGCTTTACCCAAGATCAACAAAACGGTTATTGGGAAACTTAACCTTGCAAAAGGGTGGACTCAAAACACTGCAGGGAAATGGGATTACAGAACCAACAAATTGGAAGATGACAACTTTTTATATTATGAACTCCACGATGTGACCATAGGAGGCACAAACCATTCCATATTAATCCAAAAATACACCACCGGATATTATGAGTATCCGAACATAAAAGAAGGATGGCATGAGACTATAGCTATCAAATATTTCGTGTTTGATGGCAAGGAACTGGAAAAATTAAAAAATCCGGAAGCCGATAAAACCACTACAGTATCTATCAATCTATTATACAGTGGAAATCTTCCTATTAGTGCGACAGAATTTTCCGTGACAAAAAGGATTGAAGAAGACCTGGCAAAAGAGATTGGCGAAAATGAAAAACCATTTCACAGGAATCTTATTATAAAAATCAGGCCTTATAAAGATGATATCCGTTTTGTGATCAAACCGGCCAGGGAAAGCGAAGTTAATGCTATAGTCGAAAGAGATATTACAGAGGCTTACTATGAAGTTTCGAAAGACAAATTTTTGAAATTGTTCAAAATATAGGTTTAAGAGATTTGATCAAAACTCCCATCGTTGGGAGTTTTTTTATGCCGTGACACAACCTAATTTTTGTTACAGCTATTGGATCTTTGCACTGCATAGCAGGCTGGGGGCTGTTATAACATTAAAAATAAGGGGGCAGTAAAAACCATTTTGCAGCCAATCGAAATACGTTTAATCACCTCGCTCCAAATAAAAAAACGAGCGGAAAAACTTAATTTTCTGCTCGTTTAAGAGTACTGTTATTAATAAACACTTTTCCCGATGGCCACGCATCACTGCGCGGCCCTTCTTTACAGGAAATATAAAATAGCTTATTCTTTAATAATTTTGATAGAAGCCGATCCCTGTTGAGTGTAGGCTTTTACAATGTAAATACCGGCCTGTAGCGAACCAAGGCTGATGGTTTTGGCATTCGCCGAAGACGTAACCACCATGCCAAGCGGGTTGTACACTTCAATTTTTTCAATGGTTACAGAATCTTTCACGTCCAGTGTAAGAATTTCCTTTACCGGGTTAGGGTGCGCCACCATTTTGAAAGGCTGCGAAAACTCACCTCTTCCAAGCGCCGGGGTAAAAGCCGTAGCATCGATGGTGCTGGTGCTTTGTGCCAGGTTGGTGAACATAGCTTCTGGCGTTCCGGCCTCGCGGTCCATCGGAGCATACAATTCAAGGCTCGATTTCAGCATGGCTCCGTTGTTCATAGCCTCAATTTCCAGCTCATTCATACCTGAACGGTAGAAGAACCAGTTCCTGTAATTAACATTGGCCGGTGCGCCCGTTCCGTGCAGTGTGAATACCTGCGCTTCAAGGTTCTCGTTTACGCTGCCTGCTGCCGTGGCATCCTGGTAAAGGATGGTTGCGCCGCGTGCATAATAATGGGTCAGTGTTACCTTGTGCCATGCGCCGTCATTTACGGCTGTTGTGCCCATAATCGTGCTGCCTGATGGCGATGTGTATTTCACGAAGCCGTTCGCATCTATGGCAACAGTACCGGATGTGGTGTTGGTTGTGAATGCCATAACATTCCCTGTTCCCGTGGTCTGCACGTCAAATGAAACAGTGAACGGGTGGATCATCGCATCCGGGTCGAAGGAGAGTGATCCGCCGCCTGTAACAGGATCCGGAGTAACATACGTATTTGATGACAATACCGGCTGTGGCTTTTCTGCCTCCAGCGCATCAAATAATGATGGCACTATCGCATAAAACAGTTCTGTATGACCCGCAGTGTTCGGGTGCAGTGCATCGTCCTGGTAGCCTGTTGCCCATGTTCCTGTGCCGCTGTCGAGAGCCCCAAGCAGGTTGGTGCTCGGTACATCCCACTGCGCCATCTGCAGGTTCATCTGCTTGATGAAATTGTAATCGGTAAGGTTATAATCTGCCCTTGAATAGTTGTTCATTACAACAGGCACTTTGTCTTCGTCGCGTGCCATCTGGATAAGCAATTGAAGATTGGTTTCGTACGAGTTGTACGCCACCTGCCCGGTTTCGTGCACGCCCTCATTACCGAGCACAAGGCCGAAAGCCACATACTTACCGCAATCGCCGTGAAGGTCTTTTTCAAAACGGTTCAGTACGCTTGTCGTGTTGTTGCCGTTTACCGAGATGTTCGACCTGTAGAAAGGTGAGCTTCCTTCTGTTGCCCTTTGCATAAGCAGCTGATTGTACTGGTAGGCATAACCCTGCATGTTGACAGCGCCCTGACCGTTCATGCCCGATGAGCCCATGAAGGATATTTTGTAATCATCGGTAGCAACGCACTCGATGCCGTACGTATAGTCAGAAAGGTCCAGCGTAATGATAAAGTTGCCATACCTCAGGTCGATATCCTGCATTGCAATGCCAAATTCTGTAGCCTGCGCTTCCATGATCACGCTCCTTTGGCTTCCCGCCACTTTTTTCATTGTGTAGTTCCACGACTGGTTCGCCTTGAACACAAAACGCGGGTTACTATCGGATGTAACCACCGTCATGTCCAACGTTGCGCTCCAAACACCGCCGCCCTGGTAGGTAAGGGGTGCGTCGCCGCTCCATCCGTTGGCAATACTGCTGCCTACTACGCTCCAGTTAATCGGGGTAATGGTATAGGTATTTGTAGTAAGGTTTACGGTAATGAGTACCGGGCCTGTTTGTGTTGGGTCAATGCCCGCCCCATTTACCGCAAGGCTTCCCAGCGGTGAAGTGCCCCCATAAACGGTTGCCCCGGCATCCTGTGAAGTGTAAAAATTGAAAGTCCCTGCCTCGCTAAGCGAAGTATATATTTCGAAGACGTTGCTCACCGTGCCCTGCGTACCGGTTACCATGTGCATCGGGATGGCCGTTGCAATGGCATCACCGTTTTCAGTAGCTGTCCCGCTGAAGTAAAGCGCCGTAGCCTGATTGGTAATGCTGATGGACTTCGTTCCAAATATCGACGTATTTTGTGCGCTGGTAGCTTTCACCACAACCGTTCCGTTGCTTACCGGGCTAAGGATGCCGGCTGCATTGATCACTGCAATATCTGTATTGTCCACGCTCCATGACACGTTTGCAAATGTTGCATCGGCAGGAAGCACGGTAGCGGTCATTTGCGATGTCTGCCCGCTTGCCGTGATGTCTGCACCATCAACCGATACCGAAGCTACTTCTGTTATTGGCAGGTTGCCATATTCTTCTATTTTCATGGTATTCATGTAGCCGAATACATCCTGTGCTATCGAAACGCTTACGGTGATTTCGCCCGCCGCATTTGGCATCAGCATTGTTGTGGCAAGTACGGTATCGATGTTGCCGGTAGTTCCGTTGCTTGTTTGGATCTGCCCGTTAAAGGTAGTAAGCCCTGCAAAGGCAAAAGCTGTTTTCCTGATCGTTGTCGTTGGCCTTGACGCGAAAACGTAGAACTTATAACCCTTGGTTGGATTAAGGTTTTTGAATTTCACCGCGCCGGTCGAGTTGCCGGAACCGCCCGATTCAATGTAAAAATAGTCCATGGTAGCGGTGCTTATGGCAAGGTCGCCCAATAGTGCAGCGTTTGGAGCCGTTGGCCCGTAGTTGATAGAAGTGTTTACGATAAAGTTATCAGTCACTTCCATATCAAAGCCGGTGTCGGCATTGTTGGCGTTTACGATATCGGTCATGCTGCCCACAGCGCCATTGGTTGGATTGTTCCAATAATGGCCGTTCATGTCGGGGCTTGGGGTAATAAGCCCGTTGGTGCCTGCATTCGACCCGAAGTCGATGTACATCGTTTGCTCCAGTACCTCGCCGTTATTTACGGTTACAGTATATGCAGCTGTGGCGCTGCACCCGTTTTGTGTTACGGTATAGGTGATAGTAGTTGCTCCTGCCGCTACGCCCGTTACGAGGCCTGTTGCGTTAACGGTTGCAATAGCCGTGTTTTCAGATGACCATGTGCCCGCGCTTGTGGCATTCGCCAATTGTATCGTTTGGCCTGCTGCCACATCTGCCGGGCCTGTTATGGCGTCAACTTCGGGAGCGGCGTTTATTGTAACGGTAGTTCCGCCGCTGGCAGGGCTGGTGCATCCGTTTTCAGAAATGATTACGGTATATACGCCTTCTTCGGTTACGGTTAAGCTCGATGAAGTAGCCGACCCTATTGCTTCAGTCCCTTTGAACCAGGTATAGGCTGTTCCCGCGCTTGCATGTAGTACAGTGCTTCCGCCTTCGCAAAAGCTTACCACTGCACCCTGTGCGATGATTGGCGCCGCCGGTGTGGCATTGATCACCACAGTCACTTCTGCCCTTGGGCTTTCGTTGCCGTCGATTACCTGCGATACAAAGTAATTGCCTGCTGCCAAGGCTGTAGTTGCTGTAAGGGGAGTTCCGCCTGTAGCTTCTTCATACCAGTTCAGGGTAGCGCCTGTAGCTCCGGTTGCGGTAAGGCCGGCAACGGTTGGGTTGCTGCCGGAACAGAAGGTTTGCGTCGCCGCGGCAACAGGGGCGTCAACCGCTGTTACACTGTATTCCTCCAGCCTTATGATGTTCAGGTAGCCGAAGCCATTCTGCGTTATGGATACATCAAGGGAAATTTGCCCGGCTGCCGTTGGCGAAAGCATTGTCGTTTCCAACAGGGTATCAATGTTACCTGTAGTCCCGTTGCTGGTTTGCACTTCTCCGGTAAAAGTATTGGCCCCGGTAAAGACAAAAAGGGTTTTCCTGGTATTTGTCGTAGGCCTGGACGCAAAAACGTAGAACTTGTACAGCTTTGCAGGGTCAAGGTTTTTAAATGCTACCGCACCGGTATTATTACCGGATGCTGCGGTTTCCAAAAACCAGTAGTCCATGGTAGCGGTACTTATGGCCAGGTCACCAAGCGCTGTAGCGTTGGTTGTGGTTGGGCCGTAATTCACGCTCGAATTCACAATAAAATTGTTGGTCACTTCCATGTCATATCCTGTATCCACATTGGTAGCGTTCATGATATTCATTGTTGTTCCAACATTCGCAACAATCGGGTTGTTCCAATAATTGCCATTCACGTCCGGGCTCGGCGTAATGAGCCCGTTGGTTCCCGCATTCGACCCGAAGTCAATATACATTTTCTGCTCCAGCGTCTGGGCATGCATATTGGCAAATCCCAATGCGAGGGTTGCTAATAGTACTAGTTTCTTCATAAAGTATTTTGTTTGGTGACACTAAATCGTTTGCGAAGAAACACCATAGATACGCACTTTATTTTTGTAGTGGCAAATAAGTGGACGAAATGAGCCGGTATATTTATTTAAAATACTTTAAATGAAATGATTATAATTTATTAATCAGCATAAAAAAGTGGAAGTTTTATTCCTGTAAACAGGTTTACTATGTATTTTTGAAGAAAAATATGACTTTAGCCAGTGCGAAAAAAATCAATTATTGTCCTTAAACGAGCCTATCTGCATCACCCGATTTTCAAAATCTTCACGGGATTCGGCGGCCTTATTTTTGATCTTTACGCGGTAATTATAAATCGTGTTTACCGAATAGCGAAGCAGCTTTGCAATTTTTGAACTGTCGGAGATCCCCAAGCGGATGAGCGCAAAAATGCGGAGCTCGGTGGTAAGCAGTTCGCCTTTCTTTAAAACAATGCGCTCTTCGGGAATGAGCATACTGTTGAGCTGTTCGACAAAATCGGGATAAATATGCAGGAAGATGGCATCGAAATTCTTATAAAAAATCTCAAGCTCCTCATCAATCAGCTGTGATGATTTTGTCCTTTCGAAAAGTTCGGCCACCTGTTTACCCACGATCATCTTTTTG
Organism: uncultured Flavobacteriaceae bacterium; assembly: GCA_942492845.1. Classification (GTDB taxonomy): domain Bacteria; phylum Bacteroidota; class Bacteroidia; order Flavobacteriales; family Flavobacteriaceae; genus Flavobacterium. The sequence goes on from OW818646.1 coordinate 810,108, forward strand.
ACGGTTTTTCGGTAGGTATCCAGCTTGTCCAGGTATTCGGAACAAAGGTTAAGCAGGTTGCCAATGTAGTATTCCTTCACGCGGTTGGTTTCGCTGAGTTCGCTGTAGAGGCCGCCAAGCTCAGTGTTGGCCGCTTGCAGCTTATTATTGAGTTCGCTAAGGTTGTCATTGGCGGCCTGCAGGTTTTTGCGCGCCCGCGAAAGGCTTTTCAGTTGGCGGACGATATAAAAAACCGTAAAAAGCAGCAGCACCGACAGCAGGCTGATAACGATGAGGTAGCCCTGCAGCTTTTCCTTTTGCTGCTGTATGCCGGTTTCATACGCCTTGTTGATGATGGGCAGCACATTGGAAATGGAAATGTGCCGCAGCCTCGAATTGTAAAATGAAGCATCCTCAAAAGCAAAGTTGATATAGTTGTGTGCCCGCTCAATATCACCTTCCTTAAACAGCTGTATGGCCAGCGCGGCGAGTGACGCATTGTCTTTTACAGCCGCCCTGATGTCCGAAACAGCCGAGAGGGTAAGGTATTTTTTATACTGGTCCGTGTTCTTTTCTGCCAGGTAGCTCTGCGCTAAAAAAAAGGCGATGCTGGAGTAATTGCGTTCGCCGGGTTTAGCCATGGCTAGGCGCTGCTGGTTGGCTTCGCGTGCTTTCGCAAAAGCGCCCTGTTCCCGGAACCGCGTTTCAGCAACCGAGAGGTAGAGTTCCGATGTTGCTTCCAGGCCCGTTACAAGGCTGTCGGCGTAGGCAATGTACAACTGCGTATATTTTTTCTTAGTTTCTTCAAGGGGGCTGTAAAATCGCAGGCGGTAGTTGAGCCACATTTGGGCGTAGTAGTATTTTTTAAGCAGGTTTTCAGGCAGACGGCGGCGGTCGATCTGCGACAGCACATCATCGGCCTCAATGTAATTCCCCGAAGACGACATCACATCGGCCAGCTGTATCTTCGCCTCATACAGGAGCGGTATGCTACCCATTTTTCCGGCAAGGCGAATGTTGGCGCCCAATGAGGCCAGCGCTGCATCGAGCTGATAAGGGATATATTCTTTGGCCAGCCTGTTGTTGTAGTTCCAGGCTTCTGCATCCGGAAGGCCGGGCTCGGCAAGGAATTGCTTCAATTGCTTTATGCGCTGCTCTTTCGCGGCCACGTAGGTTTCCCGGTTTGCCATGTCTTTCTCAAGAACAACGACTAGCGAGTCGGTTTCCTGAGCGGAAAGGCCAATACAGAAGATTAAGGCAAGCAGTGCGGTTATCCTTTTCATTTATCGGATTGTAACTGCCAAATATAGATAATTCGCGGCAAAATTTCCTGTCTGTAAAATTTGTTCTTAAAGCGTTCGCTAAATAGCCTGTAGCCAGTTTCATCTTTATATGCGGCTTATTCTGCCAATTTGTTGAACTATTTCATCTATCTCAATGAGTAAGGAATAGGGTGAGGTGAGGGCTATTTTTGTAAGAAGTTTTATTCCAAACGTAACGCAATATTTTTTAAATCACTGATGAAATTATTAATAATAGAAAGTTTTAATGGTGCATCTATTATCCCAGAACTCTTTAAAAATAATTCATTTTTAAATTCTTTTATAAAGGATAATTCATTCTTGTGATAATCTTCAATACTCCTATTTGCATAAGTTTTTTCAGGATAATATCGATAATTAAAATACATATTCAAATCGTAAATTCCTTTATTTTTTAAGTTAAGAACAATATTCCCAAATCTTGAGGGTATTATTTCTTTAAATATTGAAGTTTTTTCAAATATATTGTTGCTTGAATCGTCATATACTTTCAATGATTCATATAAATTATCAATATTATCATCATTTAATCCGTAAAATATATTGTTAATATAATTTTGCGCCTTATCTTTTTGTGTTTCTTGTACGGTGTGTTTCAAATGAGAGATAATATCTTTAAATTCAGTGGTGTGTTCTGAAGCATAGCTTTTCCTCCAAGAACTTCTTAAAATTATGTGCAAATCTTTAATTGTATCTAAATATTTAGAATTTGAGATTAAAAATTTTGCTCTTATAGAAATCTCATCTTTGGTTTTATTTTTATATAAATTATTGTCTATTAAATTAAAATATATTCCAGCGATATGTAAAATTTCTGTAATTTGTAAATCATTCTCTTCAAAAAATTCTTTTTCTACATTGACCGATAGGTAAATAAATTCAGAATCTTCTAAAAATTTCCAATACCATAATTTTTCCCAATTTTTTTCTTCAGATGGTTTGTAGATAAAACTATTATTGATTTCATTGACTAAAAATTCATATTTACCTTTGTTAATATAATTAATTAAATTCGATGCAGAAAATAATCTGGTCGAATGAATTAAATCCTCAGACTTAATAGCCTCTTCATAATTTTGAAATTCATATTTTTTATCGTCAATTATAAAAAGCTGCTGAAAATTTTCAATATTTGAATTCCCTGTAATATATTCTAAATAAAATATTAAATAGTATGCTAATAAGCTTTTAAATAGTGATTGAAATTTTTCAGTATCCTTTTTTAATTCCTTATCTATAAGTTTGACTAGTCTTTCAAAGTCAAACAAAGATCTCTGCAATACTCTAAGATTTTTCTTTTCAGAAGTATTGAAAATTTTTATAATTAATTCTTTATGAAAAGTAAGATGGGGATTGATATCTTCATCTATGAGACTTATAAAATATTTAATAGCATCATCAACATTTGGGGAAATTTCGAAAGTTTGACCAATTACTTTTTCTTTAAATGACGAATAAGGATATTTATTTTTGCCCTCATTTTCTAAAATTTTATCTTCATCAGAAATTAGTATAACTTTACACATAGAATGTTCTACAAAGTCATTTATAAAGCCATAGATTTCATCTAACGCAATTTTACATCGTTCAATATCATCAAATATTATTATCCGATTTCCTTTTATGTTCTCATTTTCTTCTTTGAAAATCGAAATTGGATCAAAGTTTACATTGATACTTCCGTCGTTTTTTTCATCTTGGTCATAGTCAAAATCGATTTTTAAAGTTGATTTTATAAATCCCTTAAAAATTGCCTTAGTTATTTTTATTCCTTTAGAATGTAAAAATGGATTAATTTTCGCCTTTAATTTTTCAAGTATATCCCTTTTTGAACTCACTCCATTTAAAGAAACATATATAGGATTCAATATTATAAATTCATCTTTATCAATATTAAATTTGGACCAACTTTCAATCATTTTTTTTACAAAAAATGTTTTTCCCGATCCCCAACTCCCTTTTATCAGAACTGCAAAATTTACATTTTCAGATGTGACATAATAATCCAAGTAATCAATAATGTGTTTATTATTCATTTAATTAAAACCTTTTGAATGTTCGATGCAAGCTTTTACAGTATTATTCAATCCAATATCTTGTAACCATACACATAATGTAAATATATCAAAATAATCCTATACGATTTATATATAGCAAAAAAGCAGCACATCGCTGTACTGCTTTACTGTAGCCTCGCCAAGAATCGAACTTGGATCAAAAGTTTAGGAAACTCCCATTCTATCCGTTGAACTACGAGGCCATTATTTTCGAGGTGCAAATATAGAAATTCTATTTTTGTTTAAAAGGTAAAAAGGTAAAATTTTACGTAATTCGTTTTCCCACCTTCTTCGGCAGCATCGGTGCAACCATTTGCCCCACATAATTTTTTGGGAATTCCTCTTTGATACCAAAGGCTTCCGGCTCGTGCGGCGGACAGGTATAGGTGCCGAATACCAGGTCCATAATCGGACTGATGTTGGCGTAATTGCCGCGGTCGCGTTCGATGTCGTGGTGCCAGTGGTGCAGTTCGGGTGCACCGATGATGTAGCGCAGCGGCCCTATCGGTAAGCGCACGTTACTATGGATGTAAATCGCCCAAATGCCCCTGAACGCGATCACGGCAGCCAGCACGTTGAGGTCGAAGCCCATTACAAACGCCGGCAGGTTGATGATACCTATAGTGTATATGGAATCCAAGGGGTGCTCGCGGTGCGCGGCAAGCCAGTCCATGTGCTCGGAGGTGTGGTGTACTTTGTGGAACCGCCACAGGAAATCGACCTTGTGCTGCAGGCGGTGCCCCCAATAGATGAGCAGGTCGCTGAACACAAGCACTTCAAACCCTTGCACCCATAGTGGCTGGCTTTGCAGCGCTCCCCTTATATCCTGAGGGACAATACCGTTGAGCCAGTAGCTAAAATAGGTGAGTACCCACAGCACCAGCCCGCTCCAAAGCAGGTACTGTCCGAAGAAAAAGCACAGGTCGAGCGCCCAGTGCTTTCGGAATACCTTTTGGCCGGGCCTGGCGGGGAATACCTTTTCCATCGGGATAAAAACCACCGCAAGGAAAACAAGGCTCAGGCCGGTAATGGGCAGCGCGCTAATGATTTCCATTATTGTTGTTTTTTAGGTTTTCGCTGTTTGAAAGACTTTAGGGTGTCCTTAGCCAATGGTGGGTCGGAAATTTTAGCTTTCTTTTCCCTGATGATCATGACTTTGGAGGATGGCATTATCACTGCTTCTTTATCCGCCTGTTGTTCCTGTTCTGTTTTCATGATTTTTTGCAATCGCACGTCAACGAGGGAATCGAACCGGGCATCGTCAATTATAATGCTTTTGGATGATGACATTATCCGGTGCTTAAGGGAATCCTTCCGTTTTTGGTAAATGCTGTCTCTAGTGATGATGGCGCCACCGTTGTGGCTGCCCTGGAAAGAATTATGGCTGTCATTATTGAAATAACCGCCGCTGTATAAAACAAAAGCAGTTATCGAAAAAGCGAAGAACAACAATGTCAGTGCCTTAATGGGTAGAGAGTGTTTCATTTGGTTTGGTTGGTTGCATTTATAACGCTGGCAGACAAGGTATTATTGCCTGCAATTTTCTACCCCACAGGCAACGGTATAGCATTGTTGACGAGGTTGGCAAAAAGCTGGTGGAGCTGTATCGGGATGCCTTATATCAAAGGCAGCTGCGCTTTTTCCAATTGTACATTTTTTTTGTTGGATGAGGAATTCAAAATCGTCGCGGATGGTAAAGATTATCTCATTCAGGTCGACTGCTTCAAAAGCTCATCTGCGTGTGACAACTTAAAAATCACGTGGACAGCCGGGTTGATGTCGAGATGCCTTTTCGCCGTGGTCTCATTATCAAGTTTGACTTCCGGCATTTAGGCGAATGTCAAAACCATCAGCCTTGGGTGGCTACAGGCTGGCATTTACATCGTAAATCCTATAGATGTCTTTAACTTTTCTAACATAACATTTGCACTTCGTTAGGATAACCTTAACGAAGTCATGTGTCCGTGCCCACTAATTTTACATGAAATTTCAAGGACATGGGTATTTTCTCAAATATAAACCACCTTCGTATGAAGTTCATGCGCAGGCTTGCAGGAAATATTGGCGGCCAAAAAGCAGGTGTGGATAGTGTGCTTTCGGCTAAAGATGTAAAACGTGTCCTTATTAGCAGGCCCAACGGCAGGCTTGGCAACCTGTTGCTTATTACTCCATTGGTGCAGGAAATCTCGGCCACATTCCCCAACTGCAAAATTGACCTGTTCGTAAAAGGCGGCCTTGCCCCTGTCTTATTCCAAAACTATAGTAATGTGGACCGTATCCTGCAGCTGCCTAAAAAACCTTTCAGGCAGCTGCCGCAATATATCTGGAAATGGATTGCACTAAAGCGTTACCATTACGATCTTGTAGTCAATGTCGTTAACTATTCATCCTCAGGAAGGCTGTCAACAAGGTTTGCGCGTTCCAAATCCAAATTCTTCGGGGATGCAGGCGAAGATGTCCGGCTGAAATACATCCATTACAGCCACATTGCCAAAAATCCTGTATACAACCTGCGGGAATACTTAGGCAAAATAGGCGTTGCACCCAATAAAAGCCACATTGCAAAACTCGACCTGAAACTTGCACCAGACGAGATTGCAAACGGTAAAAAATTGTTGGGCAATATTGTTGGAAACGAAAAGAAAACTATCGCCCTCTTTACTTATGCTACCGGAAGAAAATGCTATTCGCCGGAATGGTGGGAATCATTTTACGATCGCCTTGAAAAAGAATATCCCAACTACAACATAATTGAAATCCTTCCGGTAGAAAATGTTTCGCAACTTGAATTCAGGATACCATCATTTTATAGCAAGGATGTACGAGAAATAGGCTCAGTGATAGCGAATGCCGCGTTATTTGTAGGTGCAGACAGTGGCATCATGCACCTTGCGAGTTCGGTTCATACGCCGACTGTAGGGCTGTTTTCAGTTAGCAATATAGCAACGTACAGGCCATATTGCAATACCAGCATCGGAATTAATACCGGAATTTCAAGCACCAATGAATTATTCACGGCAATCGGAGATATACTTTCGGGTAAAGCATCCCTTTGCGAACAATTTAATGAGTCCGCTTACGCTGCACTTCGTCAGCCATAACCCGTAAAAAAGCCGCACTCCCCGTACGGCTTCAGTTAGAAATGCTCCAAAAAGTATGCTTATATAAAGGCATTTACTATTGCTATAAGGCTGTTGCCGATAACGCTTAGGAGCAGCAGGTCGAATACCAGCTTGGGCTTTTGCTGTGACAGCACCGCGCCATTAAAGCCGCTGGCAAGTATCACCACAAAAAACAATTGTACCATTTGGGCCGGGCTGGAGCCATTTTGCAGCACCATCATGGCGGCAATACCGCCAATACAGCTTTGTACCATTACCGCTAGTGCGTTAAAGCCCATAAATCCCCTCATATATCCCTCTAAATTTTTTTGATAGTAGCTCATAACCTGTTGTATTTGAATTATGGTTCAAATTTCGGCAACCAGTACAGGCTATAACATGATGCGCGTCATGCAGCCTCGCAAATTAAGGGGGTATCATATGGTTACAAGGCATAAAAAAAGCCCCAAAATATGAGGCTTATCACTTTTTTACCTGTCCCAGAAGGCAGGCGGCTCGATACCAAGTGCCCGCAGGTAGACATAGCCCTGCCCCCGGTGATGGATCTCGTTATCGATAAAATACTGGATGGTGCTGCTTACCGTTCCGGGGAACGCCCCGAAGGCTACGATCTGCTTCGAAAAGTCATTTGGCTCAAGCTTGCTGTAAAGCCTGTCTACCTTGGCTGTAGTTTCATCCCAAAGCGCCAGGAGCTCTTCTTTGGTTTCCGGCATTCCCTGCCCGGAACTGTGCGGCAGGCTGCCCATATCTTTCCATTGGCCGGTCACGATGCCTTCCATGCCGGGGTTGGCAAGGTCAACCATTTCCATGGCCAGTACGGCAAAGGTGCGCATCCCGCCGATGGAGAAGGTGAATAACTCTTTTTCGGGAAATGCTTCTATAACACGGCGTGTGAGCCCCCTGTGCCCCTGCCAAAGGGCTAAAAATGCTTCCGGTGTGATAACTGTGGCTGTTGCAATTGCTTCCATGATATTTACTTTTAACTGGTTTATGAAGCAAAGGTATTGGTGCGTTGTGACAACCCTATGTCAGCAGGTTTTGGAAAGCGGCATTTTTTTTCCTTATTCACACAAATGGGGTTTACCAAACAATGACGTTATTAAACCGCGATACTGTCAATCGCCTTCTGGAGTGCAATGTCCTTAAGGTTCGGAATGTTAACCCCCTCGGCACGTATTGTCGTAATATCGGTTATCCCAATAAAGTTGAGGACTTTTTCAAGATAGGGCGCGCCAAAATCAAAGTCCTTCATAGGCCCTTCCGAATAAATCGCACCCGATGCCACGGCAAGGTACACTTGCTTGCCCGTTATGAGTCCCTGGACGCCTTTTTCACTATACGTAAAAGCAATACCGGGGCGTACGATATTGTCGAGCCAGCTTTTCAGGGTCGAGGGTATCCCGAAGTTGAATAATGGCACCCCAATCACGATTATGTCGGCTTCCTGAACCTGTTGCACCGCGTTATTGGAGCGCTTCAGTGCTTCACTGTCCGAAGGAGCTGCCGCTGTACGGGTAGCTTTGATGAGGTTTTCCTCAAGATGCGGGAACGGGTCTTTAGCAACATTAATTTCGGTTACGGTACTGCCCGGATATTCTGACACCAATTTTTCTACAATAGCATTACCGAGTTTTATACTTATCGAATTCTCACCGCTTGGGCTCGAAATAACATGCAGGATATTTTTCATAATTGAGGTTTTTTATTTTCACCAAAATTAAGTAGCTTTGATAACCAAAAGTAAGTACTATACAAAAGGTAACCACTTACCTTTTAGTAACCACATCAAAATTATGGAAACAATAGAGGCACCGCTCAAGATGAAATCAATATCGACTACCGAATGCCAGGGGAGGCTGAATGCCGTAGGCGACGCGTTGTATGTTATTGGAGGGAAATGGAAATTGCGGATCATTATCGCACTGAACGAAGGGCATAACCGCTTTAACGAATTGCAGCGCGTGATCAACGGCATTTCGGCAAAGGTGCTTTCGCAGGAATTAAAAGACCTGGAAGTGAATGGCCTGGTAGAACGCCGTGTTACTGCCGATATACCAGTTATCGTGGAATACCTGCCTACGCCCTACAGCCATACGCTGAAAAGCGTGCTGGAAGCATTAGGGAACTGGGGAATGGAACACCGGCAGAAATTGAGGGAAGAAGGCAACAAATAAGCTAAGCTGCTTCTTTACCAAACTTCTTCAGCATTTTGTAATGCGACTTTAAGGCCGAGACGAATGTTGGATTTTCGGTATACGGCAAACCAAATTCCAAAGCCGTTTCCTTTACGATCTTTCCAATTTCGTGATAGTGGATGTGGCATACTTTCGGGAACAAATGATGTTCTATCTGGCGGTTCAGTCCGCCAAGGAAAAATGCCGCAAGGGGAGATCCCGAAGCAAAATTGGCCGTAGTACGCATCTGGTGTTCGGCCCACGCTTCTTCCATGTTTCCGGTGCTGTCGGGTGTGGGGAAATCAGTTCCTTCCACAACGTGTGCCAACTGGAATACCAGGCCCATGGTAAGCCCCTGTGCAAAATGCATTACCAAAAACCCGATGATAAATTGCCACCAGGTGATGTCCAGCACGAGCAGCGGAAGCACGATGAACAGGAAATAGTAAATCCCTTTATAAAAAAACAGGTTGAAGTACTCCACTTTCGGATGGTTGTTTTCCTGCTGGCCTACCTTCGCCTGGAAGAATTTTTTATAATCCTTACGGAAAGCCCATGATATGGAAGCCAGGCAATATAGCGGGAAAGCATACCAGTGCTGGTAGCGTTGTATCCGGTTTATAGGCTCTTCTTCAGAAATGCGTATGAGTCCCGGCGCAACATCGATATCCTCATCGTGCCCGGGAATATTGGTATAGGTATGGTGTACAACGTTATGCGTAATGCTCCATACATAAGGGCTCGCGCCTAAAAGGTTGAATATGGCGCTGAATACCTTATTGGTAGTTTTGTTCGATGAAAACGAACCGTGTATAGCATCGTGGCACACATTGAAACCTACAAAGGCTTTGGCCATTCCGAGCAGTATTGCCAAAACAAACATTGGCCATATCGTAAAAGCATTAGAAATGATAAGGGCATATAACCCAAAGAATGCGGTGAGGAATATAGCGGTCTTCGTCCACATACCTGAATTGGCATTTGGGGACGTTTCTGTATCCTTAAAATATTGGTTTACCCTCTTTCGGGTGGTTGCCAGGAAAGGTGTCCGGGCAGCATTATTGAATTTTAATGTAACCATAGTATTGGAAAGCTGCAACATCATTGCTGTCCAATCGGTATGATTATGAGCTTTTTATAAGAACTGCTGTGACGGAATACCGATCATTTTGCAGCGAATTCTTTTTTGTTGAAGTATTATATATAAACGCTAAAATAGTGCCATTAGTTTGAATTTCAATATAATTAACAGATTATGTGTGTTCTTTTTGGCTTATTAGCACAACATCTTCTTTTGTAATTACATAAATCATATCGTTTTGCGAGGGTTCCATCACATAAGTACCGGTAAACTCCCCAAAGGCAGGCAGTATCATTTGGCCGGGCGAACGGAAGAAGCAGGGCAGCTTGAGAAACTGCCTCCCCATGCCTTCCAGCACTACCGCCGGGTGTATGTGCCCCGAAAGCGTAAAGTAATTTTCCCGCTCTTCAGGATGGTGCGTGAGTAGGAAGCCGTCGAGGAGCCACTCACTTACCACAGTAATGCCCAGTTCCTCATATTTATACGGGGAGATAATGTCATGGTTGCCAGCAACGAGTACAATAGGCAATTGCGTACGGCCCACCCATTCCTCAAATAACTGCCATTCGTTGTTTAGTGTGCTATGGAAAAGGTCGCCCAAAAAGCAGATACTTTCAGGGCTGAAGTACTCAACAACACTGTCCAGCTTCAAAAAGTTACGAAAAATAGCGTTGCCCGGCAGCGCCGACCCATGCTTACGAAAGTGCGATATCTTGCCCAGGTGTACATCGCTTATCAGCAACATTCGTTTTTCCACCCAATAAAGTGCACCGGAGCAGTGCAGTACAAAAGCCCGGTTGTTAATTACTATTTCTAAGGTCATTTGTTAGTACGCGTGCGCGGTCTGTCATCTATTATCTCTCATCTCAATTCTATTTCATATAACTCGCCGTCATTTTTTTTATCCTTTCGGCCAGTGTTTCGCTGGAGAGCCTTTCGCGCAGGCGGTCGGTGATTATAGGGAAACTGAGCGGCGTAGGCTTTTCACACTGCTTCCACACAATCTCCTGTTTCTGTATGCGCTCCAGCGCCAGGATCAGGCGTCCTTCCTCCAACTGGTGCTCAAAGGTTTCCCTGTACGCCTGCTGGAAAAGCAGGTTGTCAGGCTCATAATCGCGAAACACTTCAAAAATAAGCTGCGAGCTGCTTTGCAGGTGCTTGGTTTTAACCACCTTTCCGGGATAACCGGTAAATACCAGTCCCGCGATCACCGCAATATCCCTGAACTTGCGGCGTGCCATCTCGGTCGCGTTAAGGCTTGCCTGCAGGTCGTGATGCAGGTGCTGCGGCGTGAACAGGTTGTTGTCGAGCACCTGCTGCATGTCGATCTCCTGGTCGGACAGTAATTCAAACCCATAATCGTTATACGCCAGCGAGAACGTTATGGGCGTAAGCAGGCTGATTCGGTAGGCCATCAGGCTTGCCAGTGCCTCGTGTACAAAGCGCCCCTCAAAAGGATAAAAAATGGCATGGTGGCCTTCACGCGTTTTGAACGTTTCTATTAAAAACTCACCGGCATCCGGCACAATGGATTCCTTCCGCTGCCGCCTGAACAGTGGCGCCAGGGCCTTCATCTCTGCCGACATAGTATCGGTATTGGCGGCATACAGTTCTTCGCGGAGCAGTTCACTCATTTGTGCCGAAAGCGTCAGCCTTCCCCCCATCCAGGTGGCATGGCGGGCCTTGGCTCCCGGATCGGCACGGCGCACTATAACTTCGGTGTTCTTCACGCGATGCAGTTCCAGCTTACGCCCGGCAAAGATAAACACTTCTCCCGGATTCATCTTCGAAACGAACCATTCTTCGATAGTCCCGATATAGCCACCACCTAAAAACTTCACTACCATGGTGGCATCGCCCACTATCGTCCCCATCTGCATGCGGTGGCGCAGCGCTACGGCCTTACTGTTCACCTTATACTTTCCATCGGCCTCTATGTCCACTTTTTTGTATTCGTCATACGCCTGGAGGCTCTGGCTGCCTTTGGAAATGAAATTCAGGCAAAACTGCCAATCCTCCTCATTCATTCCCTGGAAGCAGAAGGTGCTTTTGACTTCCTTAAATATTTCATCAGGATAAAAACCGTCTGATACTGCCAATGTAACGAGGTACTGCACCAATACATCCCAGCTGTTCAGGTAGGGCACGCGGTCCTCCACAACCGTTTCCTTCACCGCCCTGCGCAGGGCAGATGCTTCGGCCAGCTCTATGGCATGGGTCGCCAAAAAATAGATGTTGCTCTCCTGCCCCGGCCTGTGCCCGCTCCTCCCCGCCCGTTGCAGGAAGCGCGCCACCCCTTTGGGCCCGCCAATTTGTATCACGGTTTCCACGGGGGCGAAATCCACGCCAAGGTCAAGGCTCGAGGTACATACCACAGCTTTTAACTGGTCGTCGCGGATGGCCTGTTCCACCCACTGCCTCGTTTCCCGGCTGATGCTGCCGTGGTGCATGGCCATGTCGCCGGCGAACTCCGGGTATTTTTCCAATAAGGCCCGGAACCATATCTCGCAGGCGGAGCGGACGTTCGTAAATACCAGTGTCGACCTGCTTTTCTTTATGATCTTCGCCACCTCATGTATCAGGTGCAGCCCCATGTGGCCGCGCCAGGGGTAGGCATCCATTTTTTCGGGAAGCACCGAGATGACATTGATGCGCTTGTTGATGTGCGCCTTGATCATGACGGAATTTTCCAATGCTTCGGAGTTGGGCCCAAGCAATACCTCCATAGCCTGCTGAAGGTTGCCAATAGTAGCCGATATCCCCCAGATACGCATTTTTGGAGCAATGACTTTCAGGCGAGAGAGTGCGAGTTCGGTCTGTACGCCGCGTTTTGTACCCAAAAGTTCGTGCCATTCGTCGACAATTATCGCCGAGCAGTTTTTAAATACCGCATCATACCCTTTGGAAGCCAGCATCAGCTGCATGCTCTCGGGAGTAGTGACGAGCAGGTCGGGCATTTTTGTCTTTTGCCTGCTGCGTTCGGAGGATGAGGTATCGCCGGTTCGGATGCCCACAGTCAGTTGTGTGCCCAGATCATCGGCCACACGTTCGGCAGCCTGCTTTATTTCGACGGATAAGGCCCGCAAAGGCGTTATCCAGATGGCCTTAAGGCCGGGCTTGTGCTTTGTCTTATAATCAGGATTCTTTTTGATGTAATCGAGTACAATGGGCATCCAGAGGGCATAGGTTTTCCCGCTGCCTGTGGGGGCATTGAGCACGCCATGCTTCCCCTGCAGGAAGGCGGTCCAGGTTTGCGTCTGGAACGGAAAGGGTTTCCAGTTCCGGGACTCAAACCAGGCGTTTGCTATGTCGAAAAGTTGTTCTCTGTTCATTGATTATTGACTATGTTCTATTTTTCATTGACCTCACCCCCGGCCCCTCTCCAAAGGAGAGGGGAGCCAACGCCCGCTCACTCAAACGCTTTAAGACAGCTTAGACCATTCGAGTGAAGCTGCCCCCTTTCTTTTGGAGAGGGGTTGGGGAGAGGCCTCTACTTCGGTATCATCGCCTTTAAGTCGTCCAGTGTGTTCGCTTCCTCAATGGTCTTGTCGGTGCGCCAGCGGAGAATGCGGGGAAAGCGCGTTGCCACACCACTTTTGTGCCTTCCCGAAAGGGATATGCCCTCAAAGCCTATCTCGAATACCAGTTTTGGCGTGACGCTCCGCACCGGGCCAAACCTGTCGAGTGTGTTTTTTTTGATGAAATCATCCACCATGCGGAATTCGGCATCGGTCAGGCCGCTGTAGGCTTTCGCGAATGTGACGAGTTCTTTTGTGCCATCTTCCTTCGTGTCCCAAAGGGCGAAGGTGTAGTCGGTGAATAGTGTTGCCCGCCGTCCGCTTCCCCGCATGGCATAGGTAAGTACGGCATCAATAGAAAAGGGATCCAGCTTCCACTTCCACCAGTCGCCTTTTTTGCGGCCTACCAGGTAGGGCGAGTCTTTGCGCTTAAACATCAGGCCTTCGCTGCGTATTTCGCGTGCGCGCTGCCGCTCCAGGAGTACATCGTCCCAGCATCCAAAGTCCACCTGTTCAGAAAGCTGCAAGGGCAATTGATAATCCTGCACCCCTTTGTACAGGCTTTCTAAAAGCTCCCTGCGCTCCTTGTACGGCCGTTGCCTGATGTCCTGGCCATTCCATTCCAGCAGGTCGTAGGCCTTGATGATTACTGGTGTTTTCTTAAGCAAAGCTGCCGAAACCGTCTTGCGTCCTATGCGTGTCTGCAAATCGTTAAAGCTGCCAATGTTGTTGTCTACCCATGGGAGTATCTCACCATCAATGACAGTCCCATCCGGGATAACACCCAGAAAGCTGTTGAATTCCGGGTATTTATCGGTGACCAGTTCTTCCCCCCTGCTCCACACATACAACCCGCCACTGCGGATGATTGTCTGCGAACGTATGCCGTCCCACTTGTGCTCGGCGGCCCAATCTGTGCAGTCGCCCAGGGTTTCGGGCTCGCCCTCAATGGCATACGCCAAATAGAACGGGTAGGGCTTCGATAAGTAATCTTCCGCCCTCTCCTCCATTACGAGGTTTTGGAATGTGATGCGGTTAGGATCCCATTCGCCCATGAGCTTGTAGGCGAGCAAATCCTCATCGACACCGGTAGCCTTTGATAGCGCACGGGTCATCAGCTTTTGGCTTACGCCGATACGAAAGCTGCCCGTGATGAGTTTTGTAAATACGAAGCGTTCATAGTAATTCAATGCAAGCCAGTTACTATGGAGATACTCGCGTTTTTCTTCATCGGTTTTCTTTTTGAGGATGATCATTTCCTCCACATATTCCGTAAGTGTCCGCTCCGAATGCTCTTTTGAAGCGGGAATTACAAGTGCAATGGTCTCAGCCAAATCGCCGACTATGTGGTACGATTCCTCGAACAGCCATAGCGGGATGTTGGCCAGTTCGGCGGCCCAAATGCGTAGTAGCGTAGTATTTACCGGGCGCGGCGGGCGGCGGTGCGACAGGATCGCAATGGTCCATACCCTGTCCTTGTCGCCGGCATTGCGAAAGTACTCCGTAAGCGCATCCACCTTTACGGATGTCTTATTGGAGCTGTCGAGCGCTTTTATAAGTTCGGCAAAATTCTTCATCTATTCTTCTGCATTTTCATCCGCTATCTCTGCCGGGGTTTTTGTTTCGACTTCACCTTCGTCACCTTCGTACTGTGTTTTTTCAGTGCGTGCATCGTAGCCCTGTTCCCGCAGGTAAGCCGAGAAAATATCGCTATACCCGTGCGTGCAGATGATCTTCTCTGCTCCCGTGGCCGTGATGCTCTCCAGCAGTCCGTGGAAATCGCAGTGGTCGCTCAGCACAAAGCCTTTATCGATGGCCCTCCTGCGCCTTGCCCCGCGGAACGCCATCCAGCCACTGGCCGAACCGGTAACATAGGGTGTCATTTTCCGTATCCAGGTGCTGCCGTGGGCGCTGGGCGGTGCAAGTACAATGCTGCCCGCGAAGTCCTCCTTTTTTACAAGGCTGGTAACGCGGGTGGTTTCTGGGAAATCGACCATGGTACGGAGTACTTCGGTCATGTTCTCTACCGCGCCGTGGGTGTATATGCGCCCGATGGAAGGGTCGAGGTATTTTAATAAGCGCTGGGCCTTGCCGAGGGTATAGCCAAACAGCACCGAGGTACGGCCGTCCGCTTTGTTCTGTGCCCACCAGTTGTTTACATCGGCCATGACCTCTGCCTGTGGTGTCCATTTGAAGGCAGGAAGCCCAAAGGTATTTTCGGTTATGAAGGTGTGGCACTTGACTACCTCATAGGGTGTGGATATGCCGTCGTCCTCGGTTTTATAGTCGCCTGTAAATACCCATACCTCGCCTTTATGTTCTACGCGGATCTGCGCGCTGCCTATGATGTGCCCGGCAGGGTGAAAGGAGAACGTCACGCCATTAATCGTAAACGTTTCGTTCCAGTCCTTGCCGGTTACCACGATGTCGCCAAGGCGGTGCTTTATGATGGGCACATTCATGTGGTGGGTAATGTAGTGCTTGTGCCCCCAGCGGGAGTGATCGCTGTGGCCGTGGGTTATAATGGCATTGTCTACGGGTTTCCATGGGTCGAGGTACACGTTGGCCTGCGCACAGTAAATGCCTTTATCGTTGAAGGCCAGGAGGGGTTGTTTCATAACTTTTTGGTACAGGGCTTATAAAGTTACAAAGTGTACTGTTTTCTTACTAAGGTTTGAGGGAAGTTTAACGTTTTAGTCCTTCACCCAGGCTTGCTTACTCCTGCAGACCTCACCCCCGGCCCGTCTCTGGTTGCTTCGTCATTCTTCCTCGCAATGACTGAGAGGAGCAGGACAGAAAGAAGGATATTTGCGTTATTTGAGATTTCTCCACTCCGCTGCGCTTCGGTCGAAATCACACAGATGAACGTAAACATGATGGTGAACGTCCGCGTGAGGGATAGAGCCGGTATCCTGCCGCAGGAACGAAGGCAGATATAGGCGATAGCCCGACGGTGTAGAGCAACGGAACCGGCACGCCCAAAAAAAAGATTGTTGGATCGCTGGATTATTAGATCGTTGGATTATTGGATTGACGGATATTAGACTGTTAATTATAGATAACATTTCGGCTGCGCCCGTGTGACAGTAATTACGGTTTCGGGGCTTTGCGCATTTTTTCGAGAAGGGCGTCTTCGTATTTGCCTTTCAGGGGGAGGACCTGCTGTGTGGCGTCGTTGGGTACGGTCATGGAAAGGACATAGTGTTTTATTTTCCACTCCCTGCCCACTTTTTCGAGGACACCGGAACCGCGGCAGGCTTTCATCCACGTGTCGAGCAGTTCGTCGAACCAGGCCGTTTTGCCGTCCTTGCTGAAATAGACATGGCGCTCCAACGCTTTGAAGTCCCATGCCTTGCCCCTGTCAAAATACGGTTTTGAAAAAGCTTCAAATGCCTTTTTGTCCCAATTTTCGGTGGCATCAGTGCCTATGTAAATGCCGTCGTCGGCGATCTTTCCGAAGTAGCCATTGTAGTCGGCTTTTGCGGCAGCGGCATGCCAGTCGTTCAGGAGGGTATTGATGGCTTTTGTTTCGTCGGCTGTGTTTGGGGTGTCGTTCTTTCTTGTAAAATAGGCTGCAGAAATGGCTACGCACGCGATACATAGCAGGTATATCTTTTTCATGGGAATAACTTTTTATAAAGATATAAATTTAAAGGTATTCGCGACGCAAAGAAGTTATTCCGCAAAGATCCGCAAAGGAGACGCAAAGATTCGCAAAGGATTACAGGCAATAAATATTTACATGAAGAACACAAAAGCTTTGTGAACATTGTGTAAATCTTCGTGGTCTTTGTGGTAAAATTGATTGAGACTTACCCCAGCATCTCGTTGTGCTGCGAGAGGTCGAGGCCCTGGTGTTCGGCTTCTTCCGAAACACGGAGGGGGATGAAGAAGTTGGTGACCTTATACAGCGCCATTGCCCCGAAGAACGAGAACACGGCTACCAATACCAGCGCCATCATGTGGTGGCCGAAGACATTCCACCCGCCGTGCAGGAGGCTGGCGTTTTCGCCCTCGGCAAATATCGCGGTGAGGATCATGCCCATGATACCGCCCACGCCGTGGCAGGCAAATACGTCGAGCGTATCATCGATTTTTTTGAGGGATTTCCAGTTGACCATGATGTTAGACACAATGGCCGCGGCAAACCCGAAGAAGATGCTCTTGGGCACCGATACGAAACCTGCCGCGGGTGTGATGGCCACAAGCCCAACTACCGCGCCAATGCAGCAGCCCAGCGCCGACACCTTGCGCCCGTTGATCCTGTCGAAGAACGCCCAGGTAAGCATGGCCGAAGCTGAGGCAATTGTTGTAGTAGCAAAGGCCATGGCAGCGGTATGGTTGGCCGCCAGCGCCGACCCGGCATTGAAGCCGAACCAGCCGAACCAGAGCATCCCGGTGCCCAGCAGTACAAAAGGAATATTGGTAGGTATGTATTCGAGGTTTTTGCGTTTGCCCAATACCAATACGCCTGCAATGGCGGCAAACCCGGCGCTCATGTGTACCACCGTCCCGCCGGCGAAATCCTTCACACCGAAGTAGCTGCCGAGGAGTCCGTTGGGGTGCCACACCATGTGGCAAAGCGGCGCATAGATAAATATGGAGAACAGGCAGATGAACAGCAGGAACGAGATAAAGCGGATACGTTCCGCCAAAGCGCCCGTGATGATGGCGGGAGTGATGATGGCGAACTTCATCTGGAAGAGGGCGAAGAGTATAAAGGGTATGGTCGTGGCCATTTTGGCGTGCGGGTGCTCGTCGACAAAGTCGAAGAACGCGAAATCGGACGGGGCGCCGACAAGGCCGTAGTGCGTCCCGTCGATCGTGATGCCTATCGGGTCTCCAAAGGAGAGGCTGAAGCCCACCGCCACCCAAAGGAGGCTGATGACGCCCAGGCAGATGAAGCTTTTGAGCATGGTGGAAATGACGTTCTTTTTGCCGACCATTCCGCCATAAAAGAACGACAGTCCGGGGGTCATGAGCAGAACGAGGCAGGAAGCCGTGAGCAGCCAGGCAACGTCGGACGGTACTATGGCATCGGTGGAATTGAACTGCGCCGTTGGCCCGCTCACCGTTTGGTGTTCCCAGAATAATCCCGTGATCGCAATGGCCGTAGTGATGACAAAGGCGGCTATCCAGCGTTTTTCTAACTTCTTTTCCATAATACCCCTATAAATTTACAGGGGTAAAAATATAAAATTAATTACTATTAAATTTTCACCCCTCCATTTTTGAAGCAAATACAAAATTAGCTACATTTTTTGCCTTTCTATTTTGGATTTCTGATTTGTTACCGGGAATTTCTTCGTTTTATGCTTTGAAAACCGAAAGTTGTAGGAAAGTATGCATGCATAAAAAGTTGATAAGTTAATATCCTGTTAATGGTTTGTATTGAAAAATTTTATAACATTGTAATAATCAATCAAAATCCACACTATGAACACATTGTACCACACTGTAGAAGACGTTAAGTTATTTGAGGCCATTGCCGACATCGCTTTTATTGCCGGCCAAAAGGGCTTTTTCTCGGGCGATTCCAGGGAAGATATTGCAGAATTTATTCGTTGGGGAAAAGAATTCGAAGCCATCCACGAGGACACCGACTGGGATGAAGTGGACTACACTACCTCTATCGAGGCTTTTGCCGCTAATAAGCTGAGGGTGGAGGTGCAGTAGGAATTCCTTTTGCTTTTTCTATCGCTTCTTTTATGACGGCCACAACGCCGTCTAAATTCGTTTTGACTTCTTTGGACCAGAAGCGGAGTACGGTCCACCCGTTGGCGGTAAGGTATTCGTTGACTTCTTTGTCGCGCTGGATGTTTCGTTCGATTTTTGAATGCCAGAACATTGGATTTGTATTTAGGCGCTGCTTCAGGATACCCCAATCTTTCCCATGGAAAAATTCGCCGTCGACGAAAATTGCTATTTTATATTTCTTGAAAGAGATGTCCGGCTTACCCTTAATGTATTTACTATTCCTGCGATAACGATAACCTAATTGCCATAAAGTCTTAGCCAAAAGGACTTCCTCCTTGGTATTTTTGCTTTTGATAGCACGCATTATTTTACTGCGTTTTTCGGGGGTTAGGTTATCCATATTTAAAGATAAAATATCACTCATGATTTAATTTTAAAAAAAATATAAAAGTTTGTGTAATTGTTAATATTTAACTTTTCGCGACTATTATAATACTTATTTTGTCCGTAGATTTGTCCGTGTCCGTTAAACTGTCCGCACACATTAATATTATGGCAACTATAAATTTCTATTTAGACAAAGCAGATAAAAAAGGGTTTTCACCTATTCATTTAAGATTGAATTGTAGCGGTGAACAGGTAAAAATAACTACTGGCGAAAAAGTTAAGCCTGAATTTTTTAAAAAAGACACACAAACAGTTTCTTCTTATGCAGAGAATTCAATATCTATCAATTTTTATTTGTCTTACCTCAAGGATAGAGCAAATGAACTTTTGAATAATTCCCAAAAGAAAGTATTTACCTTATCAGAAATTAAGGAGAAATTAAATGCTTTGGTTTTATCTTACAAAGATGAAAACCAAGTAAATGTTGTCCGGGAGCAAGTTTACTTATATGGCAAAGCATTTACATTTGTCGATCTTTTTGCTGGCGCAGGAGGGTTTAGTGAAGGTTTTCTACAAGCTGAAGAAAATAATAAGTTTTTTGACTTCTTGGTTGGGAGTGATATTAATGAAAATTGTGAGTTAACCCATATCGTGCGATATAACCATCAATTGAATCTTGATGCTGAATTTCTCAAACAAGATATTACTGAACCGGACTTTTTGGACAACCTACTTGAGAAAGTAAAAGGGAGAAATATAGATGTTGTTTGCGGTGGGCCGCCTTGCCAAAGTTTTAGCCTAGCGGGAAAAAGAAGAAAATTTGACAAGAAAGATGATTTATTCGCCCATTATCTTGATGTTATTAAAATCCTCCAGCCGAAATATTTTGTCATGGAGAATGTAAAAGGAATACTGACAAAAGAAGGCGGGAAAATTAAAGATTTGATTATTAATGAAATAAACTCAATAGTTGATATAAAAGAAATCCCGAGGTTGACTACTTTCATTAAAGAAATAAAAAAATCAACCCAACATGATGCGTTTGTTATTGACTGTATAATCAAAAGGATTGAGATAGAAAGTTTAAAAATCTCAAAAGTCGATAACCACCGTGAGGAATATTTAAAATCAGTTGAGAATAAATTTAGGCAATTAACCCCAAAACTCGTTAATTACAAGGATAGTAAAACAGATAAAAGGATAAGCACAATAAGGCATGGATTAAATTTACTTTTACGGTCAAAAGAACTGGAAAAATTAAAAAGGGACTTTATAAAGGAAAAAGATTTCTGCAATATTGACAATGACTATTTTGTAGATGATTTTAATGCTTTCATTGCCCAATTAGATACTTCAGAAATTATTACCAAAATCAGGAGAGCATTTGATGACCTAAGTATTGATGTTAAACACCAAAAAGAAAGCAATGATATTATAGAAGCGTTAGAAATATACACTCATTCTTTTGAGGATTGTGTACAGAGAATAAAATCTTTCTGCGACAAAAAACAAATAGAGCAATTAAGTAGTATAATATCCAGTATTCGCCTATATAAGATTGAAGCTCCATTTGTTGCAAATGCATCAAATTATGGGGTTCCCCAAAACAGGGAAAGAGTTTTATTTATTGGCTGTAGGAAAGACCAAAAGTTTATCTCTGGCATCCCAGCAACTGTATCTGAAGATGAAAAAGTAACCGTTTTTGAAGCGTTATATGATCTTGATTTCATAGGAAATGCTGAAGAAGCATTTCATTATGAAACTGTAGATATTTCGAAACAATATAATGGCAGTGCCAAGAAAATGCAAAGCCTTTTAAAAAAGAGGGATGTCGACGGCAAAACCTTTTCTAAAGGGAAAACTTTTGCTGAATGGAGCAAAGAAGGAAGGCTTAATTCAAGGATAAATCCTTCATCACCATTTTATGTAAGGGGAGCCGAAGCATTGGCAAATGGTGAAAAAAAATATGATGTATTACATAATCATAAGACTAGCAAACAAAATGATGATGTAATTAAGCGATTAGATATTATATTAAAGGAGGGAGATTATAGGGCTGCACAAGATAAACTAATTGAATATGGATTGACATCTGACAAACGTAATTATAATGTCTTAAAACCTAGTGGACAGAGCCCAACAGTTATGACTATCCCAGACGATTATGTCCATTATAATTCACCCCGGGCATTGACTGTAAGGGAAATGGCAAGACTTCAATCCTTTGATGATTCTTTTGTTTTTCAAGGTAAACGTTCAACTGGCGGAAATAAACGTAAATTTGAGGTGCCACAATTCACTCTTGTTGGTAACGCTGTGCCACCTTTAATGGCTAGAGCAGTTGCTATGGAAATATTAAAAAACATACAATAAGATTGAGAGTATTAACTAAAATAGAACAAACACGTTTAGAAATCCTAACTAAAAATTCCGTTTCAGTTGTGCTAATTGAGCCAACAGAAACTGGTTTAAAAAAATCTATAATGGATGCCACAGCTACCGTCAGGATATATCTTCGTGATAAAGGATTTCACGACTACTCCACTCAAAAACAAGGGCAAATAGATAAAGTGCTAATGTCAGCCGAAATTATGAATGAATTTTCAACAATTTCTTCAACGGCTTCATTATATCGTCCAACTACAAAAAAAGGTGATCCTAGAATTTGGTTTACAGGCTTGAAACAGGTAGCTAATGCCAATGATATACTTGGAATTATAGGATTTAATTCAAAATTATATATTATAAATTTGACTCAATTGCCTTTAGAAAAATTAGTAAATTCTCCTATAGTAAATCCTTTGCAGGATTTAGTCGTTGCAATCTCTAAAGAGGAAAATGCAATTGCTAATGAATTATTGCTAAAATTAAAACAGATTTGTTCAAATGGATTTATTAAATCATCTGTACGTGCCGACACGGCAGTGGGACGGACGCTGGAAATGGCTTTAGGGATAAGTATTAATTCATCAAAAGAACCTGATTATAAAGGGATAGAGCTAAAATCTTATAGAGAAAAAAGAGGTAATAGAAAAACACTGTTTGCTCAAGTTCCTGACTGGAAAATAAGCGATTTTAAAAGTTCTAGAGAAATTCTAGAGCGTTTTGGATATTTTAATGTTGACGGGGAGTTTAAATTATATTGTACTGTTTCAGCAAGAAGTAGAAATCCACAAAGTTTAATGTTAAGAGTTGATAAAGATTCAGATCTACTCTTTGAAAATTCGGATAAAAAAAATATTGGTGATTTCATAACTTGGACATTGGATAAACTACACAAGCGCTTGCTGGAAAAACACAATGAAACATTTTGGATCGCTGCCGAAAGTAAAACTATCGGAGGGCTGGAACACTTCCGTTATCATACGGTTGAGCATACTCAGAAGCCAATTGTATCACAATTTGACATTTTATTGGAACAAGGAATTATTACTCTAGATCACTCAATAAAAATGAGGCCTAATGGTCAAGTGACTGAGAAAGGTCCGTTTTTTAAGATTAGCCCAAATAGTTTAGGTCTTCTTTTTCCGCCAAGTAAAACTTATTCGTTAGTATAAATTATGATATGAAACCGCACACCATGGAAACCCGCCACGAGCTTACCGATAAGATTTTGAAGATTACGGTACTGATACAGGAAAAATACCCCGAGCTGTCGAAGTATTTGGGCGAGGTTCAGGAAACGCTGCCCGCAGAGGAGCATCCGCATGTAGATACCGACGAACTGGCCAAATACTACCAGACCCTCAACGAAATGCTGAAGGATTACCTGCTGGAGCATCCGGAGCTTTAAATTTAGTTTAAAGTTTCAGGTTTGAGGTTTCAGGTTGCCAATAGAAACGGACAACCTGTGCTGAATTAGGGAATAAGTTAGCCAGGTGCTGTGGGCACGTCTCGCTCCCTCTGTCATCGCGAGGAAGAATGACGACGCGACCTGAGAGGGTTAGGGAGAGGCCTTACCCCACCATCACACCATCCTTGAACAATACCGGCACTTCCTCCGTATTGTCTTCGCTAATGGTATTCGCTTTGAAAATGTATGTTTTATCGTAGAGCGTATTGCCGATAAAGAATGTCACCATGAATTGGTTGTCGAGTACCAGTACGCTATCCTCAATCAATTCGATCTTTATGGCCGATACAGGCGGTATCTCCGCAAAGGCATGGCGCAGCAGGGATGTTTTGCGCTGTTCGCCGTCAATGATGCCGGAGGCGCTTGAAACCACCAGGCCGCTTTCGAGGGTGAAGTCGCTGTCGTTCACCAGATAGGCGTACCATGTCTTCTGCATGAAGTCGTCGTTCCACTCCTGCACTGCCGCCATATATACGTTTTCCACTGTTGGGATGATGATGTCTTTTTTCATATTTCTTTAAGATAATACCCTCAAGGCATTTAGTACCTTTAATAAAAAATGTTATGAAGAGTATGCAACTACTGTGCCTGTTTGCCGCACTGCTGCTAACCGGCTGCAAAGATGGCAAAAAACCCACAGGTACGCAAGATACTGCCACAGGCGACACAATTGAAACAGCAACTGCTGCCGACGCCACCGCTGCACAACCGGGGGCCTTGTGGATGGGCAGGTATGCCGGCACCCTCCCCTGCTGGAACGACTGCGATGGCCTGAAGACGGAAGTCGAAGTACGCACCGACAGCACCTATACCCTTTCGTCGCAGGCGTTGGGGCAGGAAGACAAGCCGCGAATCTTTAATGGCACTTTCCATTTCGATACAGCAAAAAGCATCATTACGCTCGACGCGGAAGGCGACCACCTGAAATTCCTTGTGCAGGATGGCACGCTAAAAAAGCTGGATAAGTTCGGCGATCCCGAACAGGGTGCCCCACAGGAAAACTACCTTCTGAAAAGGGTGGAATAAGTGGCGGGGGTGGCGTCACTTTGGGCCGGATCTGCGGATTGGAAAACGTCAAAATCAGAAGAAGCCGGCGTGTTGCCGAACACTCCCCTCACGGGACTGCTTTAATCACCAAAAAGGTGCCACAAAGTAATATTGGGAGTCCTATATAGTCGCCTTGAACTGTTCCAAAAATCGCACGTCATTTTCATAAAACATGCGGATGTCGCTAATTTGGTACAGGAGCATGGCGATGCGTTCGATACCCATCCCGAATGCAAATCCGTTGTATTTTGACGCGTCGATTCCGCAATTTTTTAACACATTGGGGTCGACCATACCGCAGCCCATAATCTCGAGCCAGCCGGTACCTTTTGTGATGCGGTAGTCGATTTCGGTCTTCAAACCCCAGTAAATGTCGACCTCAGCGCTTGGCTCGGTAAACGGGAAATACGACGGGCGCAGGCGTATCTTGCTCTTGCCGAACATCTCTTTCGTGAAATATAGCAAGGTTTGCTTAAGGTCGGCAAACGAAACGTCCTTGTCGATGTAAAGCCCCTCCACCTTGGTGGAAGATGCAGTGTGAGCGCGACGATATGGCCTCATTACGGAAAACCCTTCCCGGTGAAATGGTACGGATGGGCGGCTTGTTGTTCTCCATATAGCGCACCTGTACCGACGAGGTGTGCGTACGCAGCAGTACATCGGGGTTGGTCTGGATAAAGAAGGTATCCTGCATATCCCTTGCCGGATGGTATTCCGGAAGGTTAAGCGCGGTAAAGTTATGCCAGTCGTCCTCTATTTCAGGCCCTTCGGAAACGTTGAAGCCTATATTTGAGAATATATCGATGATCTGGTTCTTAACGATCGATATGGGGTGGCGCGAACCCACCTGGAACGGCTCTCCGGGGCGCGTAAGGTCGCCGTAAAGGCTTTTGGTTTCCGCCCTGCTATCCATATCTTCCTGTATGGCGTTCACTTTGTCCTGCGCGGCATTCTTCAGGTTATTGATTACCTGCCCGAATTCCTTCTTCATGTCGTTCGGCACATTTTTGAACTCCGCAAAAAAGTCATTCAGGATACCCTTTTTACCCAGGAACCTGATCCTGAAGGCTTCCAACTCTTCTTTGGTGTGTGCTTTAAATGCTTCTGCCTCGGCTATGTAGCCCTTTATCTTGTCAATCATCAGTGTTTCAGTAAGTGCGCAAATTTAGGGATTTTAAGCGCTAAATGCACAGATTTTTCGGCTATAATTAACTTAAAATTAATAGCCGGCTTAACCATAATTTACCTTCATTGCAAACAGAATTTCTGTTTACCTATAAATCCCTACCCTTCACCTCAATTTTTAAATATCTACCCCCGGATGCCGTTATCTTCCATATGACTTTCGTCAGAAATTGGTTGGTTTAATTGGTGAACCTGCGCCGTGGGAAGCGCAGGTTCTTTTTATTTTATCAGTCCCTTTTCCAAAAAATAATCCACAATTGCGCCTTTCATGAGTATGCTCTGCTCCCCTGCCTTTAGTGGCGGAAGCTCTTCCTTAACGGTATAATGCGGCCAGCCGTCCTCGTCGAATAATTCAAATTCATAATAGCCATAAGGCTCCAGCAGACGGCAGATGGCAATGTGCATCAGGTTCAGCTTTTCGTCCTTCTTGAATTTTTTATTGAATTGCCCCAGTTCCTGCACGCCTATAAGATAAATTATAGCATCGAGGTCCAGGGTATCGCCGTCGGCAAAACGGTCGGATAGTATCGTTACAAGCTGTTGCCAGCGTTCTTTCAGTTGTTCGTCTCTTGACATTTTAAAAATTTAAGCCCCAAAGATAGTGACTTGAAAATTAATGTTGCAAAGTGTTTTTGCCTGCAAATCGGACGGAGTCAGGTACACTCTAAAACCTGACATTTAATATTTTTTTTGGGCGTGCCGGCTCCGTGCCTCCGCCGTCGGGCCATCCGCTGTATCTGCTTCCCTCGCCGCGGCGGGTCCGCAGGATGCCGCTTCTGTCCCTCACGCGTTTACAGGTTACCGTTAAAAATGCCGGCATAAACTTCTTTTTAAAATTTACCGGCCATTGCGTTACAATAATCCGGCAGGCAATAAAAAGGGCTGCCCTTTTGGACAGCCCTTGCTTTATGAAGCCTTCTCTTTTTTACTTTTGGCATCCTTCTTTTTAGATTTTTTATCAAGGCGCTTTTTGTCCTTAACCCTTTTTATGTGGCCGTCCATAGCATCCATGTAATATGTGTTCATGGCAGCTTTCTTCGCATCGGTATAATAATCAATGGCCGTGCTGTACATTTCATACTTCTCATACAACATTCCCGACAGGCACAAATCGCGCCATATCCGCTCCCTGTACATTCTTCCCGAGTCCTATGATCTTCAGCGCCTCATCGATCCTGTCCCGATTGATTAGCATTTCTGCATATTGGTAATACGCAGGGAGGTATTCGCTGTCAAGGTACAGTGTCATCCTGTAGTAGAATTCAGCCTGATTATAGTCCTCTAGCTGCTCCTCGTATATTTTGCCCATCAGGAACTGCGCGCCGGTATGCTCATTGTCGGCCGCGATCACATATTGCAATTTTTCGATGCATTCGTCCACATTATAAGGATAACTATCCCTTGCCTGGATGTACATCACTTCGTAGTTGTTAATTCCCATTGTTATTGTTTTTTTGAACCTGCAAGCTCTGCGAGATCTTGCAGGTTTGATTTTTATTAAATTGATTCTCATGAGACACACCCCTAACCCTCTCAAGAGGGAAAGAGCTACACTCTTGCCGATCAAACGCATCGCAAAAGGTTTTGAGTCCCGATAGCTACCTGGAAGGGAGAGGCCATCTACCCCCTGTCCATCCGTACTATCTTAGGGAGGAAGATACCCACCACATCCACCAGTTCAGTTTGGTTCGCCATTACTTTACTGATGTCCTTATAGGCCATAGGCGCTTCATCCAGGCCTGCGCCAAGGAGTGTCACGCCATGATCCTTCAGCACTTTTTTGAGCTCGCTTTGGGTGATAGAACGCTTTGCTTCAGTACGCGACATTTGCCTTCCTGCCCCGTGTGCCGCCGAGTTCAGCGACAGCGGGTTGCCCTTGCCTCTTACAATATACCCCGGCGCGGTCATCGACCCAGGAATGATGCCCAGCACGTTCTTTTGTGCCGGGGTAGCCCCTTTGCGATGCACGATGAGTTCCTGCCCGTTCACGATCTCCTTCCACGCAAAGTTGTGGTGGTTCTCTATCATGGCCAGCGGCCTTTCGCCTAAGGCCTTTGCAATGCGCTTATGGATGTCGTGGTGGCATGCCGAAGCATAATCCCCCGCGAGGTTCATGGCGATCCAGTATTCCTGCCCGTCGTGGGTATCAAGGTCCAGCCATCCCAGATGCCGCGCTTCTTTCGGTAGCGGTGTCTGTTTCATGGCGAGGTCAGTGTACTGCTTGGCTATATTGGCGCCAAGCCCGCGCGAGCCGCTGTGCGAAAGCACACCCACGTAGTTACCCGGCGGCACGCCGAACTCATTCTCATCGCCCGGCACCTGAACAATACCAAACTCGACAAAGTGGTTCCCGCCGCCCGAGCTTCCCAATTGTTGGAATGCCTTGTCTTTAATCCTTTTTAACAGCGGGATCTCCCGGAAGGCATCCCGTTCGAATATCTCATGGTCATTAGGGCTGCGGTGCACTTCGTTGGGACCGAACTTCGTATGTGTTTCGAGAATGCCCAAATACTTGTCCTTATGACCTTCGATGAACGAAGTGCTTATGTCGAATATACTCAGGCACATCCTGCACCCGATGTCCACGCCCACACCGTAGGGAATGACAGCGTTTTCTGTCGCAAGCACGCCTCCAATCGGGAGGCCGTAACCCGAATGCCCATCCGGCATCAGTGCCCCCGCTTTGGATATGGAAAGCTTCAGTGCAGTGAACAATTGCTCTTTGGCACCTGCCTCAATTTCATTCTCACCAAATATGGTGAATGGTGCCCGTGTAGCATTCAGTTGCCTGGATTCCGTCTTCCTGGCATCCAGCAGCGCTTCGGCTATCTTACCGAAAGTGCCATCGCCTTTGAATTTTTCAGGATTCTCCAGCACTTCCTTTAGCATCGCAAGCGCTTTGGGCTTCGATTCCTTTTTAAAGTGCTTCTGCATAATATCTATCGCAATGCTGACCGACTTGTTCTGCGGATATCCTATATCAATGAGGTCTTTCCCTCTTAGTTTTAATTTTGCCATAACTTTAATTTTTAATTTTAAGCAATGCAGCAGCTATGTTGAGCTACTGCATTTTGCAATCAATACAATCATCTTTATTATAAAAAAGACAATGTATTTCCAACTGTCATCGTCACGCATACCTGTAGTAGAAGGCCTGTCATAATATACCGGCTCACGGTACTGTGGTTGCGGTACAGGATCGCCACCCTGGTAGTGTACTGCCGCAGGTGGAGGCGCAACATATTCCTCTTCGTAAAAAGTGGTATCTGTCAATTTCTCAACATTCGCCCATTCAGCCATTATAGCCAGTGCCTCATCGCCAGGCATTTCATTAAATTTTGCCTTCGCCTGTACGATTTCGGCAGCCTCAACAGCTACTTCTATCGTAGCCAGTGTATCGTAGCCTTCAGAACCCGGCACATACTTACGCAATGAGAAGATAGCGCAGGTCCCTATCGTACAATCGTAGGCATAATCGGCTACGCAGTGCGACTGTTCGGCACCTTCATCATATAGCTCCTGCGAGGTGCCCAGCTGCATTATCCTAAAGATACCGCTTTCTTTTTCAACCTCATAGTCCTTAACACCGCACAGCTCCCAGTCGCTAAACTGCTCCGCCGCACGCCTTTTGGCCAGTTCCGCATGATACTCAGCAGCTCTTTTTGCTACCGATGCCCATGTCCTGCCTTTAAAGCCGTAGGCATTGTTGGCAACGTACATCGCGTTCAGGTATTCCAATACCATTTGCAGCTGGTCGAAAGCAAGGTGCTCCTCTACCTTTGCCGCAAACTGTATTACGGCAAGCGCAAACACCGGGTTTTGAAACTGCTCCAGCTCATGTGCCCAGGCTATGGCTTCGGCCCTTGCAGGAGTAGCGCCGTTGCCCAATGCCTGTGCCCGCCGTATAGCCTGCACTATGGTAAACTGCTTAGGCGTGTTTCGGAACGCGTGGGCCATCTTTGCAGTAAAGCCGGCCGGAAGTATACCCAACGACTGAACACTGTCACCACGGCCCAGTTTCACGTAGCAGTACATGTGGATCCGGTTGTTGCCCGCAAAGGCATATTCCATGAACTCCGGCACATCGTATTTTGCAAAGCAGTGCCGTATTAGTGATGCCAGCTGGCCGTCGGCGGTAAGGCTGTCTTTTTTCCATTCGTCTATGGGCCGCACCATTTTATTGCCAAATGCGGCGATATTAGCCACAATCTCTATGAAGGCAGGATTACGCAGCACAGCGTAGCATTTTTTGTAATGCAGGTGCAGCAACAACGTGCGGAAGGCATCACGCTTCCACTCCGTTTGGCCCATAAGGGCAAAATGTACCCTGATAGCGCTTTCCAGCGTACCCTGATAACTTTGCAATGCCGGCTGCTCTGCATACAGCCTTTCCACCATTGCCCGGAAGCTTGGTGCGGCGGCTGCTTTTATTGCTGTGCTTTGTGTTTCCATTGCCTTTCATTTTTACGGCAACATGGGTTGCCCGATTATGTTTTGGTCATTTAAATTCTTTTAGTTTATATTCTTGTGGTCAACACACCCCTGGCCCCTCTCAAGAGGGGAATAGCTGCACTCAAACCCACTATTCGCACATAAAAAAGCCCGGTTCCATAATGGGACCGGGCTTTACCTGCGAATAGGCAATATTCCTCCTTTCACAAGGGAATGTGCGGTCCTGCCTGACGGGTATGCCATAGGGCAGCCATCAGCGATTTGTCTTGTATGTTATGCGAACTGTATTTCATAAGCATAAAAAAACCCGGAGCCTTTTCAGGTCCCGGGTTGCTATTTTTGATATTCAGATACACCTATCCAAAATTTCGGCACGCACAACCCGGGCCATAATGAGGGATGCTTCCCACATTTTTAAGCTCATATGTTGATTGTGTAAAACGCATTGGTGCTGAATTTAAATTTTGTTGTTGTTATTAATCCGGTGCAAATGTAAAGGAATTTCTGAATAAACAAAACTTTGGGCGTAATTTGGAATTAGAATGAATCTAACCAAAACAGCGAAACAAAAAAAACGGGGCACAATGGCCCCGTTTTCAGTATTATCCAACTAATTAGTTAACAACAATGTCGTCAAGCTGCATGGTTGTAGTTGGGCCTGCGGGGTGGGTTCCGGTGTATTCGAAAATAATGAAACCTGTTCCCGAAGTTATGGGGATATTGTAAGCGCCACTTGCAGTGAAGTTGGTAGCATATCCTGTAGCAGGGGCCGAATTGGCAATCGTAAAGTTAGACGTAATGTCTGTAAGCGTAGCCTCAGCAACTATAGATCCGGCAGTATAGTCGGTAGAGTAGTATACTTTAAGCACGGTTCCGTTGTTGTAACCATCCTTAGTTTTGAATGAAAGTGTAGCGCCACCTGCGAAATCTACAGGCACTATAAAGTACGTTTTAGCTGTAGCATTGGTGTTATGTGCCGACATCTGGATGTATTTGTTACCCCCAAATGCAGTGATCGCCCAGTACCTTGGTCCGGAAACAGCATCGTTTACATACTCAGCATAGGTAGACTGTTCAGCGCCGTAATTGATAACCGGTGGTGCATCGAAGTCTTCAAAATCTTCAGTAAAGTTACCGGAGAATACAATGTCAGTACCGCCAACTGCAGTTTCGCTCTCTCCCGGTACAGGCTCAGTGCCGCCGTCATCGATCCTTTCTTCAGTAAGGTTAAGGTCGGTGCTGTAACGCGATACAAACTGGTAGGTAGTGTTGAATTTTGTAAGTACGCCCCTTATTTTTCCACTTTTAGAAGCCACCTGAATACCTGCGTAGTCAGCAAAAGAACCTGTCCTGAAAGGCAGTTGGCGTGTTTCTTCTGCAGAGTCAGTGATGTAAGTAAGTGTTTGTCCGCCCGCATCAAGGTTGGCAGCATTATAGTACGTTTGGTTCAATGAAGCATCAGTAAACTGAACCGCGTCAAATTCGATAAGTTTACCAATGTAGCTGTCGTTCACTTCAGCAAGGGTAATGCTGTTTACAAGCGTTTCTTCCTCAACTACGTCACATGACCTGATAATATGGTCCCTGTAAAGCTCTGTAGGAATCTGCCCAACATTACCATTGTAAAGTGCACCTATCTGAAGCGTGTTGCTTCTAACCTGTGTATAAAGTCCTTTTAGCTTTACGTATACCTTACGGCCCACTCCAAAGTCAGAGAATAGGTCCGCCTGGTTTACCTGTAGCG
Source organism: uncultured Flavobacteriaceae bacterium (assembly GCA_942492845.1). Taxonomy (GTDB): domain Bacteria; phylum Bacteroidota; class Bacteroidia; order Flavobacteriales; family Flavobacteriaceae; genus Flavobacterium. The sequence goes on from OW818646.1 coordinate 841,726, forward strand.
AGAATGCCACCTCTCCGTCAAGGGAGTTAAGGTAAAGTGTCTTGTAGAAGTTACCGCCCCTGTCGCTCGATACCACATACGCTTCTATAATATCGTCCGCTGTATACTCCACGGCAGATCCTGTTGCCTGATCGTAAATTTGCTGAACTGTTTTGGTCACAGCAATATCCTGGTCAATACACTCAAGGTTGGGTATGCCATAATCATCATCATTAACACAGCTTGTCAGCACACCTGCTGCAAAAACTGCAAATAAGACTGGTTTTAAAAAATTTGCTTTCATATTAATTTTTGTTTTTTTAGAAGTTGATATAAAGGTTTACGAAGTAATTCCTTCCGTAACCATAGAAATATTTAGGGCCGAATGAACGTGTAGGGCCTGACATATCCCTGCTAAGCTGGGTAAAGTTGGCATTACGTGCCTGCTCAAAACCACCTGTTTTATACGAGAAGTCAAAAAGGTTATTGATGCTCGCAAAGAAACCTACAGTTTTCGTGCCAATTCTCCAAGACTTACCACCTGTAAGGTTGATAATTGTCGCAGGGTCAAGTTTTTCCTGTTTTAGCAGCGCCCTTGCCGAAGCTTCATTTGCATTAGGGTCAGGGAAGCCGTCGATGTCTTCCGAATTAATGAAGAAGTTATCCGTCCTTAACAGCGGCGAAATATCTACGTAATTATCGGCAAGATAGTTCACACTTGCACCAACCCACCAAAACTTAGGGTCACGGTACTCCAGGTCAAATGAGTAAGCCTGCTGCGGCATGCCCGACTGCTTGTAATCTTTCAGCGTAGCCTGGCCAAAGTTTACCGACGAGCGGATGTTATCTATATTCAGCCTTACATTAGGGTTGCTGTCATACGTGTACTGTCCGTAAGCGGCAACTGCCGTAGCTTTAATGGTAGAGGTAAGCTGATATTCAACGCCGAGCTCCCCGCCCATGTTCTTTTTGGAAAGGCCTGTTACGGTTTCCGAAACGAATGCGTTACCGTTTGTAGATATCTGCTCTCCTGTTTCAGTAAGCACCCCAAGGCCTTCGCTAAAGTAGAATGAAATATCTGTAGCATCGGTAATCCTTGAGTAATAACCGGTAAGGCGCGCTTTAAGCTTTGGCGCCCTGATGATGTAACTTGCATCAGCGCTGAATATCCTTTCGTTTTGAAGGTCCGGCACCAAGTTGTTGTTCGACCTTGCATTGGAGTACGAATTCCTTAACGTAGGCGCTTTGGTCATGTATACACCGTTAATGTCAAGCAGGTGGCGGCCTGTAATTTTATAGGTAAGACCTCCTTTAAAGCCAAAGTTTTCGAATATCTTCTCTTTACCCTTGCCAAATGAATTGTTGGCATAATTTCCGTTCCTGTACACACCTTCCCTTTGGTATTCTGACCTTGAGAAGCTTTGCGCCAGGTAAAAATCTACCTTGTTGTATGTAAATTTAAATTGTGTAAAAGCATCAATCACATCGGCAGTCAACTTGTAGTTGTAGCCAAACCTGTCGCCCACGCCTACAACCCTGTCGGGATTGTTAAGGTCAGACTGCCTTGCATCGCCAATAAGGAACGGGTCAATGTCGCTGTAGCCACTACCACCCAATAGGTCAAGCAGGTTCTGGAAGTTGTGCGAGTTCAGTTTCCTGTATGTTACACCTGCATTCAGGGTAATGTTGTCATTCAGCTGTGAGTGAAGGATAGAGTTGGCTGTAAACATCTTGTCGTCTGTCCTGTCTTCATACAGTACCGCAAGGCTCTCGCCATTTTCTGCATTATCCCTGTAAAGCTTGTCCCAGTCTATCTGCCTGTTGGCAAGGAACCTGTCCTTCGCAAGTGCTGCAAAAGCTGTATTTTCGGCATTTCCGCCTACATAAACATCCCCGTCATACGCTGTTGTGTAAAAACTTGGAAGGTTCCTGTAATACGTAGGGTCCGGGTTCCTTGTAAAGTTAAAGTCAAGGCGGCTGTTGCCAATAGTACCAAACTGGTAGGCCACATTGGTATTAAGCGTGTTCTTCTCGTTTATCTTCCAGTAGTGGCTCAGCATAAGGATTGGCTCTTCAACATCTTTGTCGCGAGAGTTCCTTTTTTTGCCATCCTGCCAGCCCCAGTAGGAGTTGTACTCTTCACCGGCCAGGTCAGTCACTTCCTGTGTATTGGGAGAGTTCTTGCCCCTGCTGTTTTGAGCATATATGCCTGTAAAGTTAATGCTGTGTTTGTCATTTATTTTTTTCTCAACAGCTACGAAGAAAGAATTTGCGCCGTAATCCGTGCCTTCAAAATAACCTTCTTCGGCCCACCTTCTTGATCCTGAAACTACATAAGCCCATCCGTTTTTGTCAAGGCCTGAGGCATAAGTAGCCATTGCCCTCCAGTTGTAGTTGGTGTTGGTGCCTGAAAAAGACACACGTGCACCCGGCCTGAATATAGAGGCCCTGGTATTGATTTCCTGTGTACCCAGGATGCCGCCAAAAGTATAATCTGACGGTGCAGAACCAATGGTAAATTCCTGGTTACGCGTAGCATCGTTAAGCCCTCCCCAGTTGCTCCACTGCGGCCTTCCGTCATAGATTTTATCCATCGATACGCCATTGATCATCGTCTTTCCGTATTCGTTATCCAAACCACGAACCCTGAAGCGTGCCTGACCAAAATCGAAAGCTGCGGCCTGCATGAATGCATCGCGTGATGCCTGGAGCAGTCCGGCTGTACTTTCAGATCCGCCGTTGTCGTCACCAAGGTCATTCTCAGTTAGCGTAATGAGGCTCAGCTGCCTTTCGGTCGTAATATCCTCATCAAGGGATACCACGCCAAGGTCGAGCGGCTGCATTGCAACGACCTCAAGGGTAAAAGTTTGCGTTACAAAACCGGCAGAACCTACCGTTACTACCTGGTTGCCCTCCGGTACGCTTGCAAAAACAAACACACCTTCTGCATTGGTAAGGGCGGTCTGGTTAGTGCCCTGAAGCGTCGCTACCACATTTTCAAGCGGCTTTTGCGACTTAGAATCGACTACTTTACCTTGTACCGATGCCGTCTGCTGCGCCCAAGCACAAAAAACCTGCATTACGAATAAAAGACTGATTACTAGTTTTTTCATAAATAAATTTAGATTAATTCTCTTTTCTGTCAAGTTAAATATTTCTTAACGGGCGCAAATGTACATCATTTGGAAATATTATTTACTTTTGGCACCTGATTTGTTACAAAACTTGACGTTAAATTAATATATGTTAAAAATGATAAAAAGAGCGGTTTGGATGGTGCTGTTGATTTCGGGGTTATTTTCTGCCTCTGCACAGGAAAAGAAGTATCAGGTACATACTATTGCATTCTACAATGTTGAAAACCTGTTTGATACCATAAATGACCCAACCATAAATGATGAGGAATGGCTCATGACGGGCAGGCAGAAGTGGACAACTAAAAAATACAAAAAGAAACTGGCAAACCTTTCGCGGGTTCTTGCCGAAATAGGAACTGGCGAAAACAAGGAATCGCCTACCATTATAGGATTGGGTGAGGTTGAGAACCGCGGCGTGCTGGAAGACCTTATCAAGCAGCCTGCGCTTATTAATAAGGATTATGGCATTGTCCATTTCGACTCTCCCGACAAAAGGGGTATCGATGTGGGCTTCCTTTACCAGAAAAAGCACTTTAAGCCTACCAGCTATAAAAACATCCCGCTCATTATACGCAATGGTTATATTGCCGAGGTAGAGCAAAACGATGCCACTAAAGAAAGTGGCGATGCCAAGGTAACTGCCGAATATACCGGAAGGATCTTTACCCGTGACCAACTGTTGGTAACCGGCATTCTTGACGGCGAAGAGGTAAGCTTTCTCATCAACCACTGGCCATCGCGATCAGGCGGCGAAAAGAAGAGCTCACCGAACCGTGAAGCCGCAGCGGCGCTTAACAAAAAGATAATCGATTCGCTGTACAAAATTAACCCGAATACCAAGCTGATCACTATGGGCGACCTTAATGACGGTCCGTACAACAAGAGCATCAAGAAGGTTTTGGGAGCTAAAGGCCTTAAAGAAGAGGTTAAGCAGGGCGGACTTTATAACCCGATGGAAGAAATGTCGGAAAGAGGTATAGGCACATTGGCGTACCGTGATGCCTGGGACCTTTTTGACCAGATGATAGTTACCGAGCCACTGATAAAAAAGGACTATTCGTCGTTCCGTTTCTGGAAGGCAGGGGTTTACAATAAACAATTTCTTATGCAGCCTACAGGCCAGTATAAAGGCTATCCGTTGCGTAATTCCAATGGGGAGGTAGGGTTTAGTGACCACTTCCCGGTGTACCTTTACCTGATAAAGGAAATAAAATAAGAATATTAGCCGGCTACTGAGCCGGCTTTTTTTTGTTCTCTTTCCTAATGATTTTAATCATTTCTTTTGCATCAATTATCTCCGTACCTTAGTGCATATTAAATTTATACCCATGGCACTGCTCAAACCCTTCAACCTTAATAAATGGATAGACGATAACCGCCACCTCCTTAAACCGCCGGTGGGCAACAAGAACATTTACCCACTCGCCGACGATTATATCGTTATGGTGGTAGCAGGCCCCAATGCCCGCAAGGATTATCATTATAACGAGACGGAAGAGCTGTTTTACCAGCTCGAGGGCAGCATAAAGGTAATCGTGCAGCACGACGGTGAGCGCAAAGAGATGGAACTGCATCCCGGTGACATGTACCTGCACCCGGGCGGTGTCCCGCATTCGCCGGTAAGGAGCGAAGGCTCTATTGGTTTAGTAATTGAACGGGTACGCGCCGGCAAAGGCTTTACTGATGGCCTGCTATGGTTTTGCGATAACTGTAACCACAAACTTTATGAAGTTTTCTTTGAATTAAAAGATATCGAAAAAGACTTTTTGCCGCACTATCAGCATTTCTATAATTCCGAAGCGTTGCGCACCTGTGACAAATGCGGACATGTAATGGAGACTGACCCAAGATATACGGTTTAGCTGTACGTTGCGGGTTTGTAGTTAAGCGTTTTATAGTTTAATTGCGCCCTTTTTCTTCGGGATACAATTCGTGTACCGGATCGCTTTGCCAGTATTCCTTGGTTTCGGCATCCAAAATGGTTAGTGGCCCCCTGAATGCCGCGCCCGTATCCACATTCCAAATGTTGGCCATCTGTACGGGTACGGTCTTTCCGATGCGCGTTACCGGCGTATGCCCTATAAATATTTCTTTATAGTGCGTAAACCTTTTAGGATACCGCGGGTCATCATGGCCTATTGAGGGATCCAGGCAAAGCGCGGTTTCCCACAAGGTGCGGTCCCAATAAAACAACCTGCTAAAATATTCGTTCTTTACACCATTCAGGTTCGTAAACCCTGCATGCACAAAAAGGCGGTTGCTGTCGTCCAGAAAATAATCGGTAAGGCTTTCCAGGAATAAAATATGCAGCTGTTTTTTCTCAGGGCTGAGGGTGTTGTAACGCTCCATGGTAATGCACCCGCCATGATTGAACCATTCTTCGGTATATTCGCCTGTCTTCAGCCACCGCATCAGCAGGTCGTCATGATTGCCACGAATGAAAACACAGGTTTGACCTGACTTTAATTTTATCAGATAGTCGATCACTTCAGGCGATTGCCCCCAGCCGTCTACATAATCGCCTAAAAATATCAGCCGGTCGGACTCCCTAACGTCCGCACGCTCCAATATTTGCTTTACGGCTTTGTAGCTTCCGTGTATGTCGCCAATAACCAAGGTTCTGCTCATGCTGTGCTAAATATTTAGTCAAAATACAAAATTTATTCTACACTGTCATACTTCATCTTCCGCAATACCCGCATGGCTTCCTTAAAAGAAACATACACGTTCGGGTCCGGGTACGCTTTCAGCAGCGACTTGGCCTCCCCCAGCCTGCGTTTGGCATCGGTAAAACCGTTCAGGTGGCATATCATCAGGGTGGAGGGCAGGTTGTAAATATCCTTCTGCTCCCGTTCGGATAATGCAATCCCCTTTTCCAGCCCGGCTAACAGCGCAATGTTCGAGTTATAAATATGGAACAACATCTTGCGGTTATACTGCGGCGGATTGAAAAGCAGCTGGGTATCAATGGTATAATAGCCATTCTCCCGAAACCGGATGCTTACCTCTTCCAGCGGGTAATAGCTCGTTTTGTCATTCAGGCCCAAAGCCACATATTCGGTTATCGAAAAAGTCTCCGCGTCATAGTCGATACTTACCTCATCCAGCGCCGAATAAAACAGTTTTACCTGCTCGTTGATGAGCTCGATATCCACCCTGGAAAAATAGGTTTTTCCCCTTACTACCTTTTTATGGCCTGCCCAGCATACAATGAACAGTTCCTGGAACACTTTGTATTTCGCCGTCATATCCTTGTGGCGGTTGGTTACAAAGTCCATCACACCCTCAAGTGTATGCTCGATGCTGTTGCGCGACCCATTCTCTATCTGCGCTACAATCCCGGCATTGGCAAGGCTTTCGTTGTACACATTTTCTGTTTCTGCCGGCATGGAATTGCTGCCCCTCCGCACAAACACCGCCCCTGCCGGAATGGTATATACTGCCTTTTTAAAGTATGAAGCTTTCGGGATTTGTTTTGGCTTGATGGTTACCAATCCCACCACCTTATCTTTAGAAAGGCTTGGGAAAGGTACATTTTCATATTGTATGGCCGGCGGATTTTCAAGATAGGCATTCACCAAATTCTGGATGCGGCTGTCATCGTAAAAGTCGGTGCCGGTTATGGCATTGTCATGGTCTTCAACGCCCACCACTATATAGGAGTTGTTGGAGGGATTCGAGTTCGACAGCGCACAGATATGCTTCACGAATTTCCCTTTGCCCTCTTTGGTATGCAGGTTTAGTTGACGCTTTTTATCATAAAAGCTGCTCTCATCATTGTGAGCCAGCAGGTTTTTTATGAGGAGGCGCTTGTTAATCATACCATTTCAGATTTCGCGGCGAACGATGGTAGCACTCGCCTGCGCGGTTGGTAATACTAAAAGATCCGCGATATTGACATGATATGGCCTTGTTACCACAAATAGAATAATGTCAGCGATATCCTCAGGCTTTAGGGGTTCTAACCCTTTATATACGTTTTCTGCACGGTGGGTATCCCCTTTAAAGCGGACCTCGGAGAACTCGGTATTCACCATTCCGGGGTTTATCGCGCCTACGCGGATGCCGTACTGGTTGAGATCCATGCGCATTCCCTGGTTAATGGCATCTACGGCATGCTTGGTCGCGGCGTACACATTCCCGTTTGCGTACACTTCTTTGCCTGCAATGGAGCCTATGTTAATGATATGTCCGGTCCTGCGTTCCACCATACCGGATATTACTGCCTTGGATACATATAACAGGCCTTTGATGTTGATGTCTATCATCGCATCCCAGTCGTCCACGTCGCCATTCTCAATCGGGTCGAGTCCATGGGCGTTGCCGGCATTGTTGACAAGGATGTCGATATTCCTGAATTCTTCCGGAAGCGATGCAATGGCCTGTGCAACATCGTCTTTTTTGCGCACATCGAAATTCAGGGTATGTACTTGGGTCAGTGTCGAAAACTCATCCTGCAATTCGGCCAGCCGGTCTTCCCTGCGCCCACAAATGATGATCCTGAAGTGGTTTTTGGCCATAAGCCTTGCCGTTGCCCTGCCTATGCCGCTTGTTGCGCCCGTTATTAATGCTGTCTTCATTTTTAATTTCAGATTTTTGTGTTTTGTCCGATGTCGGAAGTCCGATGTTCTGGCTTGTCCTCCGACTCCGGACCTCTGACTTCCGACAGAGTTAAGGCACCTTCGCACCCATGCTTTCCGTCCATATCGCGAACCAGTCCTGTAGTTCCAGTTTCAGGTTGACGGCTTTCATTTGTTGCTTCAGCCTGTCGGTATTTGTGGAACCGGTTACCGGAATTATGCCGGCAGGGTGCTGCGTGATCCAGGCGAGCAGTATCACATCGGCTGTCACTTCATATTTTTCGACCAATTCCAACAGCAGCACCTTCAGCCGCTCCGATTGCTCGGTCTCCGCCTTGAATACCGAACCGATAGGGCTCCAGGCCAATGGCTTTATGCGGTTCACCTGCATATAGTCCAGGCTGCCGTCGAGCATCGGGTCAAAATGGGTGGCCGAAAATTCGATCTGGTTGCAAAACACTTCGGTGCGCGATCGGATGAGGTCGGTTTGTGTATTGGTAAAGTTCGATACGCCAAATGCCTTTATTTTGCCTTCACTTTTCAGCTTTTCCACGGCTTCGGCAATTTCATCCGGCTGCATGAGCGGGCTCGGGCGGTGCAGCAGGAGTATATCAAGATAATCAGTTTGCAGGAACTTCAATGAGTTCTCTGCACTCCAAATAATATATTCCTTTGAATAATCGTAATGCTTTACCTTATTCTCGCGGTCGCCCAAAGTATGCTGGATGCCGCATTTGGATATCAGCTGAATGGCTTCGCGCGCAATACCGCTTTCGGCGAATGCCCTGCCAAAATCGGCCTCGGTAGTGTAGCCGCCGTATATGTCGGCATGGTCAAAGGTGGTTATGCCATAGCCTATGCATTCGTGCATTAGCTGTATCATTTGGACAGTGCTAAAGTTGGCCTGCCACACGCCCCAGTTCATCGTTCCCGCAATTATAGGGGACAGGTTTATGCTCATATTTTCATTTTATTTTTTAAGCGCCATAAAAATAGGAAAAATAGTATCTGTAAAGTGCCAGGCGTATTCTTTTCGGTCAAATGTTTAACAAGTCGTTAACAAAGGAGAAATATATTAAAAGTCTATTTGTTTCGTTAGCTTTACATCACTAAATTCACACCTCCAAAAAATTTCAGGATATGGATGAAAATACCGCAGCTTTAGACATCAGGGCGATCAACGAGAAAATAGAACGTGAAAGCGCTTTTGTCGACCTGCTTTCTATGGAAATGAATAAGGTCATCATTGGCCAGAAATATATGATCGAGCGCCTGCTCATAGGGCTTCTCGGGCAGGGGCACATCCTGCTGGAAGGCGTGCCGGGACTTGCCAAAACACTTGCCATCAACACGTTGTCACAGGCAGTGCATGGCAGCTTTAGCCGGATACAGTTTACGCCCGACCTGCTTCCTGCCGATGTGGTGGGGACGATGATCTATAACATAAAGCAAAATGAATTTACCATAAAGAAAGGCCCGATATTCGCCAACTTCGTACTTGCAGATGAGATCAACCGTGCCCCGGCAAAAGTGCAGAGCGCGCTGCTGGAGGCCATGCAGGAAAAGCAGGTGACTATTGGCGAAGAGACCTTCAAGCTGCAGCAGCCGTTCTTGGTAATGGCCACGCAAAACCCGGTGGAGCAGGAAGGTACTTACCCATTGCCCGAAGCGCAGGTGGACCGTTTCATGCTGAAGGCTGTTATCGATTATCCGAAAATGGATGAGGAACGCCTTGTGATCCGCCAGAACCTGAAGGGATCCTATGAAAAAGTAAACCAGGTGGTTTCTGTAGAGCAGATACTCCGTGCGCAGCAAACCGTGCGAGAGGTGTACATGGACGAGAAAATCGAAAAGTACATCCTCGACATTGTATTCGCGACCCGCTACCCCGAAAAATATAAACTCGAAAAAATCAAGCCGTGGATAAGCTTCGGCTCTTCGCCAAGGGGAAGCATCAACCTTGCCATGGCGGCCAAGTGTTATGCTTTTATAAGGCGCCGCGGGTTCGTGATACCCGAAGACGTTCGCGCCGTGGTATACGATGTACTCCGCCACAGGATAGGCATTACCTACGAAGCCGAAGCCGAGAACATCACATCGGTGGATATCATCAATAGGATTATCAATGAGGTAGAGGTGCCATAGATCGTCATAAGGTCGAATGTCATAAAGTCCAAAGCAGCCGCCCAAACTTTATGACTTTACAACCTTTAGACTTTACGACTCACAATGGATACAAAAGAGATATTTAAAAAAGTCCGCAAAATAGAGATCAAGACCCGGAGGCTGAGCGACCACATCTTCTCGGGAGAGTACCACACGTCGTTTAAGGGACGGGGCATGACCTTCAGCGAGGTGCGCCAGTACCAGTTTGGAGACGACGTGCGGGCTATCGACTGGAACGTAACCGCACGCTACAACGAGCCCTATATAAAAGTGTTCGAAGAGGAGCGCGAGCTGACGATGATGCTGATGGTGGATGTGAGCGGTTCGGAAAGCTTCGGTTCGCAAAGCCAGTTCAAAAGGGATATAGTGACCGAGATTGCCGCTACCATGGCCTTTTCAGCTACTCAGAATAATGATAAGATTGGCCTGATACTGTTTTCGGATAAAATTGAATTGTATGTGCCGCCCAAAAAAGGCAAGTCGCACGTGCTGCGTATCATCCGCGAGCTGATCGAGTTTAAGCCCGAAAGCCAGCGGACGGGACTTTCGCAGGCGCTGAAGTTCCTTTCGGGGGTACAGAAGAAAAAGGCAATCGTGTTCTTGATATCCGACTTTATGGATGCCGGGTACGAGCATACGCTGAAGATAGCGTCTAAAAAGCATGATATTACCGGGGTGAGGGTACACGACATCCGTGAGGAAAAAATGCCCGACGTCGGTTTTGTAGAAATGGCGGACGCCGAAACGGGCGAAGTGATATCGGTAGATACCGGCTCGAAGTCGGTGCGATTACACTATGAAAAACATTATGCCGAAAGGGTAAAATATTTTAAGGAAACCTTCAGCCGTTGCGGTGCCGGTACGGTGAGCGCACAGGTGGGGGAATCGTATGTGACCAAACTGCTGGGCTACTTTAAAAGCAGGGGTTAAGAGAATATGAGGATACAAAAGATAAAAATATACATCGGGCTTTTACTGCTGGCTGCCACTACGGCATTTGCCCAGCAGCCGGGCGTACAGGCAAGCATCGATTCGACTAAAATACGAATTGGGTCGCAGTTTAACCTTACGCTGAAGGCCACCGCCAACAAAGGCGCGAAGGTAAGCTTCCCCGCAGGGAAGAACTTCGGCCAGTTGGAAGTGCTGGAGGCCTACCCCACCGACACCATCGAAAAGGACGGACTGTATGAGCTGGTAAAAAAATACGGGCTCACGCAGTTCGATTCCGGCAGGTACGAGATACCCAAACTGCCGGTAATCATCAACAACAAAACTTTCCAGACCAGGCCGCTTACCATTGAGGTTAACAACATTGTGGTCGATACCCTGAAACAAAAGATGTATGACATCAAGCCTGTTATTGCCGCCGAATCGCGCAGCTGGCTGTGGCTGTACACCCTAATTGGAACTGCCATATTGGGCGGTATTGGCTACCTGGTATTCCGCTACCTTAAAAAGCACAAGCCCATAAAAGAGGTAAAGCAGGAATATGTTTCGCCAAAGGAAAAAGCGCGGATAAGCTTTAATCGCCTTGAGAGGCAGGACCTGCTTTCCAAAGGCGAAGTAAAAGAATACTACAGCGAACTGGCGAACATTGCCCGTGCCTACCTCGAGGAGACTATCCGCATCCCCGCCATGGAAAGCACCACGACAGAGCTGATACATGCGATGCACGAAGCCGTAGCGCGTAAAAATATGCAGCTCGACGAAACCGTGTACGACGAACTGGAAAAAGTACTCCGCAATGCCGACATGGCCAAATTTGCCCTTTCGCGCCCGGCAGATTACGTGATAACGCAGGACAGGAGCAGGACCGAACAGGCCATCGCCATTATCGATAAAAGCCTTCCGGCAGAAGTGGAGCCCATCGAGCCATCGGACGAAGAGAAAGCAAGGCAGACAGCAATGGAACTGCAAAAGAAAAAAAGGCAGCGCGTGCTTGCCATCAGTGGGGCATTTGTTGGGCTAATTGTGGGCGTGGCCATATACATAGGCATTACCAAAGGGTTCGACTACCTGAAAGACAATATAGTAGGACATCCTACTAAAGAATTGCTCGATGCCGAGTGGGTTAAGAGTGAGTATGGTGTACCCTCTGTTACCATTGAAACCCCTAAGGTGCTGAAAAGGAATCCTGATATTTATAAATACCTTTCCAAACAGGCCGCGCAAAATATCAGCGAAATGCAGCTGTTCGAATATGGTTCGCTGTTCGATAATTTCCATATCGGGGTGGCGACAACAATATTCAAACAGCCTGTTGAAATTGATTTACTCAAAGCATTTGATGCCACCGCAAAAGAGTGGGAATCCAAAGGGGCGAGCGGCATCCTCCAGAAACAGGAAGGCTTTAAAACAGAACACGGCACCGAAGGGCTGCGTGCTTACGGAACCATGACGATACCCGACCCGGTTACCAAAGAAAAGAAAAGGACAGAATATGAGATAATGTACTTTAAGCAGCAGCAGGGCATACAGCAGGTAATGATACTTCACGAAGAAGGTGACCGTTATGCCAAAGACATTGTGGAGCGCATTAAAAAATCGGTTGAGTTTACCGAAGTGAAGCAGGAGGGACAAAAAGAGAGCCAACAGCAGGATGAGCAACAACCCGGTCAACAACAGCAACCATGAGCGAAATAACCTTTTTACATCCCGGTTTTTTCTGGCTGCTGCTATTGCTTCCGTTGGCTGCGGTCTGGAATTTCATGAAGAGGAAACAACAGTCGGCCACCCTGCGCATCAGTTCTGTTGAAGGATTTAAGGCCGCGCCATCGTTAAAAGCAAAGCTGAAGCCGGCATTGTTCATCATCCGCCTTTTGGCTATGGCCTGCATGATCGTGGCACTTGCCCGCCCCCGCACTGCCGATGTGAGCAGCAAAGCGGGTTCGGTTAATGGTATCGACATTGTCATGGCGGTGGACGTTTCGAGCAGCATGCTTGCCCGCGACCTGAAACCCAACCGTTTTGAAGCGCTTAAAAAAACCGCAGCCGAATTTGTAGAGGCCCGCACTAATGACCGCATAGGGCTGGTGCTGTATGCCGCCGAGAGCTATACGAAAATTCCCGTTACCAGCGATAAGCAATTGGTAAAGCAGGCAATAGAATCGATCGATTTTAATACCCTATTGATAAAAGACGGGACCGCCATAGGCACGGGACTTGCCACTGCAGTGAACCGCCTGAAGGAAAGCAAGGCCAAAAGCCGCATCATTATCCTGATGACCGATGGCGTGAACAATGGCGGATTCATAGAACCGAAAACCGCAGCGACAATTGCGAAAGAGTTCGGGCTGAAGGTATATACCATTGGCATAGGCACCAACGGCAATGCCGAATTCCCATGGACACAGCTGCCCAATGGTGAAATAATATACCGCACAGCGCCCGTACAGATAGACGAGCCGCTGTTGCAGGACATTGCCAAAGAGACCGGGGGCAAATACTTCCGTGCGACAAGCAACAGCAAATTGTCGGAAATTTACAAGGAGATCGACAAGCTCGAAAAGAGCGAGATCCCCGAGCTGAAATATTTTAATTACGAAGAAAAATTCCGCATTTTTGTGTGGGCCGCACTGGGGCTGTTAGTCCTTGAGGCAGTGTTGCGCAGGACGTTATACCGAAGCTTTATTTAACATGTACGTACTGGACAAACCCATATATTTTTATCTTCTTGCCATCATGCCTGTGTTGGTGGGGCTTTACCTTTATGACCTGTACTGGAAAAAGAAAAAGCAGCGCGAGTTTGGCAGCCCCGAAATGGTAGGCAGGCTTTCGACGGAGCGCTCGGCATTCAAGTCGGGGTTAAAGTTCATCATCCTGCTGTTAGTAATAACCGGGCTGGTTTTGGCCCTGGTCAACCCAAGGGCAGGCATGCGTAAAGAAATCGTAAAGACCCAGGGGGCGGATATCGTTTTTGCGGTGGACGTTTCCAAAAGTATGCTGGCCGAGGACATTGCGCCCAACCGACTGGAGAAGAGTAAGCAAATCGTTTCGCAGGTCATGAACCGGTTGGGCGCCGACAGGGTGGGTATCATTGGCTATGCGGGGAGCGCTTTTCCGGTACTGCCCATAACCAACGATTACAGCGTTGCAAAGATGCTGCTCGAAGGCATGGATACTGATATGATATCATCGCAGGGTACTGCAATCAATGAAGCCCTGATGATGTCGGCATCCTATTTTGACGACCCCAAGGCCGGAAAGATGGTGATATTGCTGTCGGATGGCGAGGATCATGGTGAGGACAGCTTTAAGGCAGCTGAAGACCTGGCAGAAAAAGGAATCAAAATGGTTACGGTGGGCATCGGTACCGCAAGGGGCGGCAACATACCGCTGAAGCGCAACGGCGTGACCGAAAGCTTTAAACGCGACAGCGAAGGGCAGATCGTAACGACAAAACTCTATCCCGCACCATTGAAAGACCTGGCTAAAATTACCGGCGGCGGCTATATATCGGGCAACGATAGCCGCGAGGTAGCCGATTATGTAGCTAAAGCGCTTGAGAATATCGACAAGAAAGGATTCGCCTCAAGGCAGGTATCGGATTACGATTCGCAATACCAATGGTTTCTGGGTGCGGCACTATTGTTGCTGGTACTGGATATGTTCCTGTTAGAACGCAAGACAGCATGGATAAGGAAACTGAACCTTTTTAACGAGAAAGAATCATGAAGGGACTGATAATGGCATTACTGTTACTTGTTTCGGTTTTGGCCTTCGCGCAAAAGCCTGATAACGACATGGCCAGGGGCAACGAGGAGTTTGGGAAAAAGGCATATCGTGAAGCTGAAGCCGATTACAGGATCGCAAAGTCGAAATCGCCGGCAAAGGCGTCGGCCGATTATAACCTGGGCAATGCCGTGTACGAGCAAAAGCATACTACTGAAGCATTGCTGGCCTATGCGAGGGCTATTGAAAACGCGGCAACCAAACCGGAGAAACACAAGGCGTACCATAACATGGGCAATGTGTACATGAAGGCAAAAGAGTACCAAAAGGCTATAGAGGCCTATAAGAATGCCTTGCGGAACAATCCGTTGGATGATGAAACGCGCTACAATTATGCGCTGGCTAAAGACATGTTAGATAAGAACCCGCCGAAGCCGCCCAAAAAAGACGAACGCAAAGACCCCCCAAAAGACGATAAAGAAGATAACAAAAGCAACGCACAAAAGAACCGCGGCGACAGTGGGGAAAAAGCGGATGGCGGCGGAAGCAAAGATACCCCACAGCCGAAAGGCGGCGGTGAAGGTGCCCAGCAAAGCAAAGGTGGTGCCGATGAGAAAGGCGACCCCAAACCGGCTAAGGACGACCCATCCAAACAACGGATGGAAAGCCTCCTTGACGCGATGAACAACGAGGAGAAAAAAGTGCAGGACAGGGTAAAGGGTGTAAGGGTTAAGGCCCAGCCCAAGAAGCAGGAGAAGGACTGGTAGGGGATTCAGTATGAAGAACACACCCCTAACCCCTCTCAAGAGGGGAACACTCAGACGTACTGACTCAAACCCGTTAGTACGAAACGCTTATCGGGCATGAGTGAAGCTCTTCCCCTCTTGAGAGGGGTTAGGGGTGTGTCATCACAACAAATTGAGGTTTGTATTTTTAAATAATGAAGAGATATATAGCATTTATAGTATTTTTTTGTATCCACGGGATTTATGCCCAGGTGGAGTTTAAGGCTGTACCCGAAAGGACCACTATTGGCATAAACGAAACCGTGAAACTGGAGTTCACCATGAACGAGGACGGCGATAATTTCAATCCGCCCTCTTTCAAAGGTTTCAGGGTATCAGGCCCGATACAGTCGTTCAATTACCTTTGGATAAACAAAAAACAGGTGTACAACAAGGTGTATACCTATTTCCTTCAGCCTACTGCGCGGGGAACTTTTACCATCGGCCAGGGTACCATCGAGATCAGGAATAAGGTTTACAAGACCATTCCTTTTAAAATAACGGTGACCGGGGCCGTGCAAAACGGCAGTGTAGCCAGCAACCCAAATACCACAAATGGCAAACAAATGCAGAAAGCCCTGGGCAATGTGCAGCTTGTAGCCGAGGTGAGCAACCCGAACCCCTATATCAACGAGCCTGTAAATGTGGTGTACAAACTCTATGTGCGCGTGGGTACGGGCGTAAGGTCGTGGGACAAAGCCGACAACCCTCAGTATCCCGACTTTTGGAGCCAGGTGGAAGATATACCCAAGGACAGGCAGTCGGTACAGCAGGGCATGTTTAAAGGGGAGATGTATAATTTTGTCGTATTGCGAAGGGCAGTGCTTTACCCGCAGAAAAGCGGGAAACTGGAACTTGACCCCATGACAACCTCGCTCGCTTTAGAAATACCGACAGGACGTGTCGACCGTTTTGGCAATGATGCCTTTACGGTAGAGAACAGGATGGTTTCTACAGGGAATACGGTCGTTACTGTAAAACCGCTGCCGGAACAGGGCCGCCCTGCGAATTTTAGCGGAGCCGTGGGAAGTTTTACATTTAAAGCCACGCCATCCAAGACCACACTGGCCAACGGCGAATCACTGAAGCTGGAGGTATCGGTTAGCGGTAAGGGGAACATGAAACTTTTCCGGCTGCCTAAGCCCTCTGCACCTAAGGAACTTGAGGTATTCGATCCCGAACATTCTGAAAATATTGCGGTACCCCTTAGTGGCATGGAAGGCAATATGTCCGACAACTATACTATTGTGCCTCACAAAAAAGGGAAATTTGCCATAAAAGGGCTGTCATTTTCCTGGTTTGACCCGAAACTGAAGACATACCGCACCATGGCATTCGACAATATCATGGTCGATGTACTGAGTGTACCTGTTACTTCGTCAAGTGATAATGAAAGCGGATCCGGAAGCGGCAAAGGAGTGCCGGAAGCACGTGAGCCTTTTCGTACCATTGCTGACAGCACGTCGCTGAAGCCCGTTGGCAGTGGCGGTTTTTTGGGGTCGGCATTGTTTTGGATATTGCTTATCGTCCCTTTCCTGCTAATACCGGCGGTTATTTTCGCAAGAAAGAAGAAAGAAGCGTATGAGGGTGATGTGAAAGGCAATAGGATAAGGGAAACCAATAAACTTGCAAAAAAATACCTTGCAGAAGCTAAGAACCACTTAGGAAATAAGGAAGCGTTCTACATGCACCTTGAGAAAGCGCTACACAACTTCCTTAAAGCAAAACTGAATATAGAGACCGCCGAGATGAGCAGGCAGAACGTACGGGAACTGCTGCTTTCGCGCAAAGCGGATAGTGTAACAGTAAATGATTTCATGAAAATAATGGACAGTTGCGAGTTCGCACGGTATGCGCCTTCGTCGGGCTCGGCGATGCAGCAGGATTATGATAATGCGGTGGCTGTATTAACGGCGCTGGAGAAGCAGATGTAAGTTTTGGTTTGTTTTTCCCTTGTGATTTTAACCACATGCGATTTTAGGTTTTCACCACAAAGTGCACTGAGTTTTTTCACAAGGTTCACAAAGCTGTACGAATAATTTGTGGAGAAGATCACAAAGCGAAGCGTAACCTTTGTGACCCATTAAAGGTTAAAAATTATCATAGTGTCCTTTGTGAAAAAACTTTGTGCACTTTGTGGTAAAAAATAAATAAATGACTGAAAACGAAATAGCAAAAACAGCCTACGACTGCGCGCTTAAAGTTCATAAAGCTTTAGGGCCTGGCCTTTTAGAGAGTGCTTACTGCCAGTGCTTATGCTATGAGTTATATAAGTCCGGATTATATGTTGAGAAAGAAAAGCAACTGCCTTTGATTTATGGAGAAATAAAACTTGATATAGGCTATAGGGTTGACATAATGATTGAAGGTAAATTTATCATTGAGGTTAAATCGGTTGAAGAATTACATGATATTCATTTAGCACAACTACTGACTTATTTGAAATTGTCCGGTTGTAAATTGGGACTATTGATTAATTTTAATACCCTCCTGGTTAAAAATGGGATAAAAAGGGTTATTAACGGAACTTTAGAATGAAAAACTTAGCATACCTACTATTAGTACTATCGCAGGCCCTGTTCGCGCAATCAGCCTTTGAAAAGGGCAACGAACAATTCCGCCAGGGGCAATATGGCCAGGCTTCGGCCACGTATGAAAGCATCCTGAAGGAAAACAAGGAGTCGGCAGAGCTGTACTTTAACCTTGGTAACGCCTACTTTAAGCAGGAAAAAGTGGCGCCTGCCATATACAACTACGAAAAAGCGCTGTTGCTCGACCCGGGGAATGAGGATATCGAGATCAACCTCGGGTATGCCCGCGAGCTGATTACCGACAACATCGAACCTGTTGCGCAGCCGGGATTTGCAGGATTTATGGACGGACTTTCCGGGATGTACCATTACGATACCTGGGCGTGGATAGCCGTAGTATGCGCTTTCTTAATACTATTGCTGTTCGGGGGCTATTACCTGGCACGGAAAACGGCCCTTAAACGCAGTTTTTTTGCGGGAGCATCCCTAATATCAATTGTGTTGCTGATAAGCCTTGTGGCGGGCTATTATAGCAAATCAGAAACTGCCGGCGAGCGCCCGGCAATAGTTTTCAGTGATATGGTACAGGTAAAGGCGCAACCCTCTGCCCAGTCGGATGACGCTTTTATGCTCCATGCCGGCGTTAAGGTATATGTGCTTGAAACCAAAGAGCAATGGCAGAAGGTACAATTGCCCGATTACAGTGTGGGGTGGATTCCCTCTGAAGCCATTAAGGAGTTAAAATAAAAATCCCGGCAACTTGCGCTACCGGGAGTCAGGGTGTGTTTGTTTGTTATAAAGCTATACGATATCCGATGGACCGGGGCCATTGCCCAGCTTGCTCTTGCGTTTTCCATAAGAGAAATATACTAATACGCCAACTACCAGCCATGATAGCGATAGCAGTTGCGCATCGACGCTAAGATTGATCATCAGGTACACATTGATCGCGATACCGCAAACTGCAATTACAGGCAGGAAGGGAACTTTGAATGTACGTACCAGTTCCGGTTGCTTAACCCTCAGTATCCAAACCGCGATACAAACCATTGTAAAGGCGAACAGCGTACCAAAGCTGGTCATA
The DNA here is from genome assembly GCA_942492845.1 of uncultured Flavobacteriaceae bacterium. GTDB lineage: Bacteria > Bacteroidota > Bacteroidia > Flavobacteriales > Flavobacteriaceae > Flavobacterium. Next base: position 860,659 of record OW818646.1, read on the forward strand.
TCTGCCAGTTTATTGATGGGTGTAAACGCTGCTACGACAGCAATAAATCCTCCTAATATCATCAGGTTGCGTTTCGGGGTACCGGAGATTGGGTGAATCTTTGAGAAAACAGGAGGTATGAGGCCGTCCTTGGACATCCCGAGGAATATCCTCGACTGGCCCATGATCATTACCATCAGTACAGAGATAAGGCCTATGGTTGCGGCAATCGTAATAATGTAACCTGCCCATGCCTGTCCTGCTATGTCAAATGCGTACGCTACAGGAGCCTTGATCGCCTCAGGATATTGTCCAAGCGGGTTAAAGTCCTGGTAGTGCATCATTCCTGTCAGTACAAGCGAAACAAGGATATATAGCAGGGTACATACCAGCAATGAGGCTATAATGGCAAAGGGGACGTCTTTTTTAGGGTTGATGGCTTCGCCCGCCTGCGTTGATACGGCATCGAAACCTACATAAGCAAAGAAGATTGCCGCAGCACCCGATACGATACCGCCGTACCCGTAGGCCTCATGCGTCACATCCTTTTCAACGATTTGGGTTGCCTCCGGAATAAAAGGAGTCCAGTTTTCCATGTTGACAAAGAAAAGGCCGGCAACAATAACGAAGATAACCGCAGAAACTTTAAGTATTACAATAAAGTTGTTGGCTTTTGCAGCTCCTGAGGTTCCTCTTGTAAGGATACCTATTACCAACAGTACAATAAGGAATGCCGGAAGGTTCATTGAGAATCCTTCGCCGGTATAGCTTGCAGGGTCGGTGGTTAGGTAATCCGGCAAAACTATGCCAAACATGTGCAGCATTTTATTAAAGTATCCGGACCAGGATACTGCGACCGTCATCGATCCCATCGCGTATTCCAATATAAGCCCCCAGCCTATTATCCAGGCAAATACTTCACCAATAGTCCCGTAGGCATACGCATAAGCCGAACCTTCTACAGGGAGTATCGAAGCAAATTCAGAATAACACAATGCGGCAAATACGCATGCTATGCCGGCAATTACAAAAGAGATTGCCAATGCGGGCCCGGCATGGTAGTAGGCTCCGGTACCGGTAAGTACAAAAATACCGCCGCCAATGATAGCGCCGATACCTATAGCCGTTAAGCTCCATTTGCCGAGTACTCGCTTTAATTCACTCTTTTTCATATCTGCCTCAAAGGCAGAAACGGGTTTAACTCTCCACTTAGACATATAGATTTGTTTTATAAAGTCCCAAATATAGCGTTTTTAATAAAATTATGAAGTTTTTAACGAAATGTTTGTTGTAAGGAAGTTTATCTGTTGATGGGTTGATTTGTTTATTCGATTGTTGGAGTAAAGAACAGGAAGTTGATTTGCTTATTCGCGGATTTGGTTACTTGTGGAGAATGTTAGATGTGTGGATTTGGTGATAAACCCGTGCCAAACCAAAAGCTATTAATTTAATATAAATTTTACGGAAATACTTAGGTTCTGTGCAGCTCCATATAACCAAATAAACATACTAACATATCAACAAATTAACAATACATCAAAACCAAAACCCAACACTCACCCAAGTTACGTGCTTATGGGTTTCGGGTGACCAGCTGTGCTTTAGCTCCAATGGGCCTATGATGGTTTCCATGCCATAGCCGAGTGCATACCCGCTGAATTTGGGCCACGAAAACATCTCACCCTCTTCATACAGGTTGTACCCAACATTGGCATAATTGGCAGATAAATTAAGGTGGTGTTTTTTTGCGAATTCATAATCGAGCGTAGCACGGCCCATGAGGTAGCTGTTGCCGGAAATGGTAAGAAAATCGTAGCCGTAAAAATGCCGGAAACTATTGGTCATGTTATATCCATAGCCTCCGAGCATGAAATCGAAAGTAGGCACTTCGTTTTCCCCCAGTGAAAAGCCTGTTTCCGACTGCAATTCGAGCGTAAGCCTTTCCATCAGGGTTTTGGCAGTACCAATTTCACCTTTAATGAGGGTAAAACGGTCAAAATCTCCCGTATAGTCCGATGAGTAAAGAAAAGCCTTTGCCTCACCCGAGAAATAATATCCCTGCGAAGGAAAGAACCGGTCGTCATAGGAATCGAATTTCAGGTAACTGTAAAGGGAAAAGTAATCACTGTCGTCAAATACCGGGTCGATATCCTGTATGGTTTCCGATTTTATCTTCACATGCTTAAATTCTGCACCTCCGCCCAGCATAAAACGCTGCGCGAAAATTGTTTGCAGGTAGATCTGGTTGGTCCAGTCGGAATAATCCACATTAATAGATTCCATACCGAAAATGTCCGTAAACTCCCCAACTACATAGTCTGAAGATACATTGCGGTTAAAGCTGTTGAAATGCGAGTGAAAACCGTAGCTGATGTAAAAGCCATTGTCGATGTAGTAATCCAGGTTATACCGGAAGTTGTCGCCGAGTATGATGTCTGCCGAAGCCACATCGTTGCGGCGTATCATGTTCTTCTGGGTAAGGTTGACAAGTATGGCGCTTTTATACAGCCCGTCATAATGCAGCCCGAACTTAAGGTAGCGGTTAATGGGGTTTTCGGCCAGCTTCAGGTTTAAAATTTCACCCCGTGTGCCGGGGTCAAAACAATAGGATATGCCTGTAAAGTTCTGCGTGGCATTGAGGTTGGTGATACCGTTATTAAAAATGTCGTAGGTAATCCTGCTGCCCGGCTTAAAGCTCAGTTTACCTATTACGTACGACCGTGTATAATTGTTGAGCCCATCCACCCTTATCTGCTCGATGTACAGCGAATCCTGCGCCGGTATCCGCCCCTTTATAATCGGGTGGCCCACTCCCAGCGCCTGCAGCTTATCCATGATCGCTCTTCCGGCTTCCTCCCCTTTTTTGATGATGTCGATGCCGTCTTCAAACGAAACTACCGAAAATCCAGATATATCGGGCTTAATGTAAATGTCGGTCATCTGCCGCTTGCCCTCCATTTTCTGGATCATCTGGTAATTATTGATCTGGATGAGCACCCCTGTGGCGCCCCTGATCTGGTCGCGGGTCCTGAGCGGATCCTGCACGTCTACGCCAATAACAATGTCAGCACCCATATTTTTTACTTCCTCAATCGGGTAATTGTTAGATACCCCGCCATCAATGAGTACCCTGCCGCCAATTTCCACAGGGGCATAGAGCGACGGAAATGCACCGCTGGCCAGTATGGCATCGGGCAGGACACCGCTGCGCAGTACAACTTCGCGTCCGGTTTCTATATCGGTTGCTATGCAGACAAAAGGTATAGGGAGCTTGTCGAAATCGCGGATGTGCCGCACATGGTCGGTAAGGCGGTTAACCGTTGTATAGTTATAAAGGCCTTTGGACAGCGCTGTCGGGAAACCTATGCGGAAATTTTTAAACGGGAGGCTAAGCGCATACAGCTCATCGTTACGCTTTTCAAAAAAATTCTTAGATCCCCGCGGGGTAAAGTCCCTTAGCAGGGCATCGGCATCAAGCCCGCGGAAAATGGAATCCAGTTCATTGGCTGAATAGCCCGCCGCATACAGTCCGCCCACGATAGCGCCCATGCTGGTACCGCCAATATAGGATATCTCCACCCCTGCTTCCTCAAGCACTTTAAGCACCCCTATGTGCGCCAGGCCTTTTGCCCCGCCGCCGCTAAGCACAACGCCTACTTTAGGCTTGCCTTCCTTCTTCTCCTGCCCCATAACGGAGCCGAAAACAAGCGTGCACAAAAGCAGGAGGAAAAATTTGTTCATTATTTTGTCTTGTCCTTATAAAATTCCGTAATCTTTTTGGCCTTGCTTGGGCCCACGACCCTGGCAATTTCCGCTTCGGGGGCTGCTGAAAGCCGCTTAACAGACTTAAAATGGGTAAGCAGCGTGACCATCGTTTTTTCCCCTATCCCCGGAATCCCTTCCATGGACGTTTGAAGTGCGCCTTTGCTCCGCTTGTCGCGGTGAAAGGTAATCCCGAAACGGTGGGCTTCGTTACGCAGGTGCTGTATGATCTTCAGCGTCTCGCTTTTCTTGTCGAGGTACATCGGCACCGAATCGCCGGGATAGAAAATTTCCTCCAGCCTTTTGGCAATGCCCAATATAGTAATTTTTCCACGCAGCCCCAACTCGTCCAGGCTTTTTAACGCCGATGAAAGCTGGCCCTTGCCCCCATCGATTATTATCAGTTGCGGCAACGGCTCGTTTTCGTCCAAAAGCCTGCGGTAACGGCGGAAAACTACTTCTTCCATCGAAGCAAAGTCATTGGGGCCCTCCACGGTTTTTATATTGAAATGGCGGTAGTCTTTCTTGCTTGGCTTGCCATCCTTGAATACCACACAGGCGGCCACGGGGTTCGTGCCCTGAATGTTGGAGTTGTCAAAGCATTCGATGTGGCGCGGCTCTTCGGGCAGTCGCAGGTCCTTTTTCATCTGGGCCATGATGCGGGTAGTGTGCCTGTCGGGGTCTACGATCTTTATCTGCTTAAGCTGGTCCAGGCGGAAATAGCGTGCATTGCGCTCGCTCATGTCGAGTATCATTTTCTTGTCGCCCAGCTTTGGCACGGAGACATTCACCCCTTCGCCGAGTTCGATAGGGAACGGCGCCAGTATCTCTTTCGATCGCAAATTAAAGCGTTCGCGGAGTTCCACTACAGCCAGCTCCAATAGTTCCTGGTCCGGTTCGTCGAGCTTTTTCTTTATTTCCATGGTATGGCTGCGAATGATGGCGCCGTGCGATACCTGAATGAAATTCACATAGGCCATACTCTCGTCGGAAATGATGGTGAATACATCCAGGTTGGATATCTTCGGGTTGAAAACCGTACTGCGCGACTGGTAATTTTCCAGCACTTCCATCTTTTCCTTTATCTTTTGGGCTTCCTCAAAACGCATTTCCATCGCAAATTCCTGCATGCGTTTTTTAAAGTCCTTCAGGCTTTCTTTAAAATTGCCCTTCAATATCTCGCGAATGGCATCTACATGGTGCTGGTATACGTCATGCGGCTCATGCCCTTCACAGGGTCCTTTGCAGTTGCCCAGATGGTATTCCAGGCAGACTTTATATTTTCCCGAACGGATGTTCTGCTCGTTCAGGTCGTAGTTGCAGGTGCGCAGCGGGTACAGCTCTTTGATAAGGTCGAGCAGGGTGTAAACCACTTTAAACGTAGTATACGGCCCAAAGTATTCCGACCCGTCCTTAATGATTTTACGTGTACTGAATATCCTTGGGAATGGTTCCTTCTTGATGCATATCCACGGATAGGTCTTATCATCCTTAAGGAGTACATTGTAGCGTGGCTGCAGCTTTTTGATCAGGTTGTTCTCCAGCAGCAGCGCCTCGCTTTCGGTAAGCACTACTATGTGCTTTATGTTCACGATCTTGCGTACCATCACGTTGATGCGCCCCGAATCGTGCATCTTATTAAAATACGACATCACCCTCTTTTTCAGGTTCTTCGCCTTGCCGACGTACAGCAGCTTGTCGTCTTTATCAAAGTATTGATAAACGCCGGGGCTGTCGGGCAATGTTTGTATCTGTAGGTCTAAAGGGGTATGCATGCTGCAAAGTTAGCAAACAAATGTTTTGGTGTGACGATTGTTACATGAAGGTTAGCTGTTTAATTTCTTTTGAGAACTTCACCTCCTTCCCCCTACCGCAACGAAGCGATCATCTTTTGGACTTCCCGCTAAGGCCGATTTTACATTTCCAATAACTTTCACTATTTTTATCCTTTCCCTAAAGCCTATGGAGCACCGTAAACTTGTAATACTGGACGAAGTGATAATGCCCGGCGAGAGCAAAACCATCAATATGGAAATTGCCCGCCTATACACCATGACCAAGCTGAAGATCCCGATAATCGTGGAGCGCTCCAATATCGACGGGCCTGTGGTACTTTTCTCAGCAGGGCTGCACGGCGACGAGATCAACGGGATGGAGATCGTGCGGCAGCTCATCGTGCGGCACATCAACAAGCCGAAAATAGGCACCATCATCTGCATTCCTGTCATCAATGTATTCGGGTTTGTGAATAAGAGCCGGGAGTTTCCTGATGGGCGCGACCTTAACCGTGTTTTTCCGGGGAGTAAAAACGGGTCGCTGGCCAGCCGCTTTGCCTACTACCTTTTAAAAGAGGTTATCCCTAATGTAGATTACTGCGTCGATTTCCATGCGGGCGGTGCAAGCCGTTTCAACGCGCCGCAGGTACGCATTGTTCCGAACAATCCTGAACTCAAAGAATTGTCCGATGTTTTCAACGCCCCGTTTACGCTGTACTCCAAAAACATCAACGGCTCTTTCCGTAACTCATGCGACAAGCTGGGCGTAAAGATGCTGCTGTTCGAGGGCGGGAAATCGCTGGACATTAATGACGACATTACCCAACACGGGGTACGCGGCGCCAAACGGTTCCTCGCCCACTTCGGGATGCTGGACCCTAATAAAAAAGTCCCCGTCGCCGAAAGGCCGTCTATTTATATTGATAATTCCACCTGGATACGTGCGCGTAATTCGGGACTCTTCCAAAACAAGACTGTGGCCGGTGAATTTGTAAAAAAAGGCGAAGTGATCGCCTGCATCACCGATCCGTTTGGGAAATTCGAAAAGAAAGTCAAAGCGCCCAATACAGGATACATCATCAATTCAAACGATTCGCCTATCGTGTACCAGGGCGATGCGATTTTTCATATCTCGCAACGGATGGTTTAAAAGCGGTTGATTTGTTTATTTGTTGATGGGGTTATTTGGTTCGGGGTTGTCGTGGGGCGTGTCATTTAGCTTCGCTGAACCACTACGTTAGGTTTCGTCCGTAGCGCAGCGGAGAAATCTCTTATATTCCATTTCGACAGCAGGAGAAATCTTGTTCTTACGACCTGCCTTTTTCTTTTTCGGCTATTTTTTGTTCGATGAAAGCGGTGTGGCGTACAGAATTTCTTAACTTTCCGCACCGTTGTCCGGTTTCAGTAACGTCATCAATGAAGTTCCAAATAACCAAACCACCCATCAACGCATACACATGAATAAAAAAGACCTCCGCCTCAAATACAAAAACCTCCGACAGGCCATGCTTCCCGAAGAAGCCGACGAAAAAAGCCTGGCCATTGCCAACCGCCTGCTGCAGCTGGATATCTGGCAAAAGACCTACTTCCACCTGTTCCTGACCATGGAGAACCAAAAGGAAGTGCATACCGACTTCATCCTGAATATACTTGCCGGAAAGGATAAGGAAGTAATTGTATCGCGGTCGGATTTTGAGCGTATGACCATGGTGCATTACCTGCTAACGGACAACACCAAACTCATGATAAGCCAGTACGGCATTCCCGAACCGATAGATGGCATTGAGGTGCCGTCCCATAAAATGGACGTGGTATTTGTTCCCCTGCTGGCTTTTGACCATACCGGCCACCGCGTGGGCTACGGCAAAGGCTTTTACGACCGTTTCCTGAACGAATGCAGACCGGATGTCATCAAGGTCGGTTTATCTTTTTTTGAAGCTGAAGAAGAGGTTATTGAACACAATGATACCGATGTGGCTCTGGATTATTGTGTTACACCGAAAAAAGTTTATGAGTTTATAGGTTTATAAGTTTATACGGTAATTTGGTTATTCGGTATTTGGAGCGCCCGTGAGCGATGCCTAAAATCAACGAATAACCATAAACAAATCAACTATTGCTTAGCGAAAGCTTTTTTATTGAAAACAATAAGTATACCTACACCTACAGAGATCGCGGTATCGGCAATATTGAAAATCGCATTGAAGAATGAGAAGTGCTGTCCGCCCCATATTGGGAACCACGATGGCCATTCGCCACTGAACAGCGGAAAATAAAGCATATCTACTACCTTTCCGTGGAATAATGTTCCATACGGCTTGTCTGAAAAAAGCGTAGCTACCTGCCCGTGGCTGTGGTCGAATATCACGCCGTAAAAAACCGAGTCGATGATATTGCCAAATGCGCCTGCCAGTATTAATGCTATGGAAACGATGAGGTATGGGGACTGCTGCTTTTTGACCGAATCCCAAAGCCACCAGCCAATACCGCCCACCGCCAGTATCCTGAACAGTGTCAGCGTGAGCTTACCGCCCAGCCATGACGGGAGTTCGGCGCCCCATGCCATTCCTTCATTTTCGATGAAATTGATCCTGAACCAGTCCAACCCAAGCACGCGAAACCATTCGCCATGCATCATGTTGGTCTTGATATATATCTTGGACACCTGGTCGATGATCAATATAAGAATGACGATAAGATAGGCTTTCTTTAAAGACATTTGCAGAATTTTAGGCGCAAAAATAGGGGAAAATATTGTAATAATTAAGGTTTTTTGTCCGATCTCCGAAGTCAGGGTGCGGTTGTGGGAATTCCTGCTTCGGAACTACTCCCGGAACCAGGCTTCGAACACAGGAAAAATATACGCTGATACTTCCAGCAGCGGGTAAAAGAACAGCGACCCGTCAAGCGTTTCTTTTTTGACAAAGTTATTTTCGAAATTCAGTTTAAGGAAGAAGTTGAGTAGTACGCTAACTACAAGTACCATCCTCATGAATCCGAATACGCCGCCCAGTACACGGTTCATTAACCCCAATCCCGAATAATCGGCCAGCTTGGTAAAAACTTTCGCCAAGAGGGTAATGCCTATCACCACGGCTAAAAATGTAATGGCAAAAGCGATAACACCTGCCGTAGCGGGGTCATCGGACAAACTGCCTTCAAGTACACCGGCAGTAAGCTGGGAGAATTTTACAGCGATAAAAATCCCGGCAATTAGCGATGCCAGCGATGCCAGCTCTACAAAAAGCCCTTTCCAAAAACCCTTTATGAGTCCGTAAATAAGCAACCCGCCGAGTATGATGTCGATTCCTGTCATGCCGCAAAGGTACTCATTTGTAAAATATATCGTAGCCCGAAAAGGTTTTGAAGCCTGCTGTAAGGATGGATGATGGACTTTTTGGTAAAAAGATTTAAATTTTAAAATAATTATCTAACAATTACTTAATCGCCGATAAACCCGACTGCTATCCGCACAAAACACAAAAAAGCTTTATCTTTGGTCCAAAATAACATTAAACTACAAAAAAGTTACAATGGCAACACTTACAGACCAGTTTGGCATACAGGAAGCCCTAGCAAAATTAGGCATACAGGAACTTAATGAAGGTACATCTACCGGGAGCAACAGCTTTGCCAACGGAAAAATAATAGAATCTTACTCACCGGTTGACGGTTCGCTTATAGCGAAAGTAAAGGCATCGACTGCCGACGACTATCAGGCAGCAATGGCCAAAGCCGAAGAGGCTTTTAAGGCATGGAGGCTGGTACCTGCGCCAAAGCGTGGCGAAATTGTGCGCCAAATGGGCGATGAGCTTCGTAAATTCAAAGAGCCACTTGGGCAGCTGGTTTCGTACGAAATGGGCAAGAGCCTTACTGAGGGCCTTGGCGAAGTGCAGGAAATGATCGACATCTGCGACTTTGCCGTAGGATTGTCACGCCAGCTGTACGGACTTACCATGCACAGCGAAAGGCCGATGCACCGTATGTATGAGCAATGGCACCCTTTTGGTGTGGTAGGCATCATCTCGGCATTCAACTTTCCGGTTGCTGTGTGGAGCTGGAATTCGATGCTTGCCTGGATATGCGGCGACGTTTGCATCTGGAAGCCAAGCTCAAAAACACCACTGTGCGGTATTGCCTGCCAGAACATCATAAGAAATGTGTTGGAAAGAAACAACGTTCCGGAAGGCGTTAGCTGCCTTGTAACCGGCAACGAGTCGGGCGACCTTATAAACAATGACAAGCGCATTCCTTTGGTATCGTTCACAGGTTCTACAAGGATAGGCCGCCACGTATCAAAAACCGTTGCCGAGCGTTTTGGCAATACCATACTGGAACTTGGTGGTAATAATGCCATCATCGTTTCAGAACATGCCGATATCTCTATGGTATTGGTTGGTGCGGTATTCGGTGCGGTAGGTACTGCCGGGCAAAGGTGTACCTCTACCCGCAGGCTGATCATCCACGAAAGTGTATACGACAAAACGGCTGAAGTATTGAAAAATGCTTACGGCCAGCTGAAAATAGGCAACCCATTGGACAGCAACAACCACGTAGGCCCGCTTATCGACAAAGGCGCGGTACAGGATTACCTGAACGCCATTGAAAAAGCGAAGCAGGAAGGCGGAAAAATCATCGTGGAAGGCGGTGTGATGGAAGGCGAAGGCTACGAAAGCGGCTGCTATGTGAAGCCGTGCATCATTGAGGCGGAAAACCATTTCCACATTGTGCAGGAAGAAACTTTCGCACCAATCCTTTATATCATGAAATACAGCACCATCGAGCAGGCAATCGAATTACAGAATGGTGTTCCGCAGGGGCTTTCATCATCGATATTCACCAACAATATGCGCGAGATGGAACTATTCCTTTCGCAGGCAGGATCCGATTGTGGAATTGCTAACGTGAACATCGGTACATCGGGCGCTGAGATCGGTGGCGCTTTTGGTGGCGAAAAAGAAACGGGCGGTGGCCGCGAGAGCGGATCGGATGCATGGAAAGCCTACATGAGGAGGCAGACCAACACCATCAACTATGGCAAGGAACTGCCGTTGGCACAGGGTATCCGTTTTGACTTGTAATAAGCAATCGATATTATATAGAAATGCCCGTCTTAGAAAGTAAGACGGGCATTTTCATCTTTATGCATAACGTTGCCTGCTACCATGGCGTATCCCCATAATCACTAAAGAATTTTCCGGTCGGACCTTCCTCCCCTACTGTGGCATATTTTACAATGGGAGCTGCGGCTTCCTCTACGGTCTTATAACCAGTGTGGTTATTAAAATCGGTTGCGGTATAGCCCGGGTTTACGCTATTCACTTTAAAATTGGTATCCCGAAGCTCATAGGCCAATATAACGGTATACATATTAAGTGCAGCCTTGGAAGCGTTGTAGGCAACAGGCTTTACCTCATAATGGCGGTACTCGCGGTCGGTATTAAGGCCAAGCGAACCAAGGTCGCTGGACACATTTACAATGCGGGGCGCATCGGATTTTTTAAGCAGTGGAAGGAATGCCTGCGTTACTGCTATCAGACCAAAGAAGTTTGTGTCGAATACGGTACGGAGATTGTCCTGTGTAACGCTGCCCGCCTCCTGCGGATAGATCCCCGGGATCCCGGCATTGTTTATGAGTACATCAAGCTGTGGTAGTTTATTCGCGAGCAATTCTGCCGCCAGTCGTATTAATTCGCCATCGGTCACATCCAACTGAAGGGACTCCACATCGTCATACCCTGCGCTTTTAAGCTCATTTACGGCCTTCTCCCCTCTCTCAGTATCTCTGCTTCCAATAAACACTTTATAGCCCTGCATAAGCAGTTGTTTGGCCGTTTCAAAACCGATGCTTTTATTAGCACCGGTAATCAATGCTGTTTTTTTCATTTTATTTTGTTTTATAATTTCAAAACAAAGTTGGGGCAGCGGCGGGGATTAAATTTTTCCATTTGGCAAAAAGTGATTTACTGACAAAAGAAGCTAAGAAATATTCTTCCGTATACGGCTCAGCGACGACTGCGTAATTCCAAGATAAGAAGCCAGCGACGACAGGGATATCCTGTTGGCCAGGCCGGGCCAGCGCTTCAGGAAGGCTTCATAGCGTTCGGTTGCGTCCTGTGTGAGCATGACGGCACTTGCACCGGCTTTGGAAGAAAGTGCCTGCGTGGCTATCTTCGAAAAGATCTCGTTCCAGCCAATGATCGTGCCTGCAAGGTGGTGAAAGTCTTCTTTCTCAAATACGAAGAGGGTGCAGTCGGTTACCGCTTCTGTATATACAGACGATGGTATCTCATTGTAAAAACTGTCAAGGTCTACTATAAAAGAATCTTCAACCATGAAATAACGAGTAAAATCTTCTCCGCCTTTCCCGTAATAACACAGGCGGAATACACCTTCTGTAAGGTAGCCTACCTGTTTTGCGACCTTACCAGCCTCGTGGAAATAGTCGCCTTTCTTAACGGTCAGTTCCGATGCATGCTGTTTAATCAGTTCGATCTGTTGCAGATTGAGGTTACCGTATTGCAGCAGCTTGTTTATAAGTTCGTCCATGCGATAAAGGTAAGCATTGGTAGTGTGATGCTTTTTGCCAAATGGCAAAATTAAAATCAGTGACGCAACCATAGGATATTTCCTGCATCTTATAAAAGATCAAAAATCGAATCAGTAATGTTTTATTTCCCAGGAAAGGAAGGGTTGTGGTGCAATCCTTCCTTTTGATTTTTAGGAGTATCAAAAATATACACTTTTTTTTGGCGTGTCCCTCCCACCGCAGAGGCCACCTCGGGGCCGCGCTGTCCGCTGTATCCCCCGCAGAAAAAGCGGGGGGTGCCGCTCCCATCGCTCACGCAGCTACAGCATCGCGGTTGATTTCATGCAACCGGTAATTTATCATAACAAAAAAAGCGGCCCCGATTGGGGCCGCTTACTATAGAAATTGGTTTGTTAAGATCCTTATTTCTTCACGATAATGAACTCTGAACGGCGGTTTTGTGCGTGCTGCTCTTCTGTACATCCTTTGCCACAGTCTGTCTTAGGCTGGCTCTCACCAAATCCTTCGCCCGAGATCCTCGCCTTGGCGATGCCTTTGGAGATCACGTACTGCACCGTAGACTTCGCCCTGCGGTTCGACAGCGCCATGTTGTACTTGTCGCTGCCACGATTATCCGTATGCGCTTTTACCATGATCACCATGTCAGGGTATTTCCTGAGCGTTTCCACTAAATTGTCCAGTACAAAAGCGCCTTCTTTGGTGATGTTGCTCTTGTTGAATTCAAAGAAGATATCCCCAAGCTCTACAACCGGCTGGTCCGGAACTACTATGATAGGGTCAAGGTCAACAAATACTTTGGCCTGTGGCCCTTTGCCTGCGGTTATCTTAGCCGTACCGTTGCTGTACTGCTCCTTGCTTCCCTGTAGGCTGAACGGCCTGTCGCAGTCAATGTTATAGGTCACCATACCCTGTGCATCGGCTGTCCTGGTTTCGATCACGTTGTTCTTATCGTCAAGTATCGCTACCCTGGCGCCGCCAAGGGGCTGAAGGGTCTTTTTGTCCCTTACCTGTACTATAGCCTCTACGCCGCATACAGGGGTAGCGCTGTAGATCTTGTCGAAGCCGTCGCGGTTACTGGAGAAGAAACCGATGTTGTTCTTTACGTTGAAGGTAAAGGCAAAGTCGTCTTTCTCGCCGTTTACAGGGGCCCCAATGTTGATGGCCTCATCATTCTTCTTCAGGTCGATCCTGAATACATCCAGTGAGCCGAAGCCTTTGCGTCCGTCGGAAGAGAAGTACAGGTGGTTCTCATCGGTGATGAACGGGAAGCTTTCGCGGCCTGCGGTGTTCACTTTCGGGCCAAGGTTTACCGGCTCGCTGTAGCTGTCGCCGTTTACATCCACTTTCCAGATGTCATTGCCGCCAAGGGTGCCTTCCCTGTCCGAAGAGAAGTACAGCGTCTTGCCGTCCTTGCTGATCGATGGGTTACCGGTTGACCATTTCTTGTCGTTGAACGGAAGCGGCTCGATATCGCCCCACTTGCCGTCTTTCTTTTTTGCCATGAAAAGCCATACCTGTCCTACTTTAAGGTTGTTCTCGGCATCCCTCTGGTATTCCTTGCGCTCCTTGAAGCTCTCGCTCGAGAAGTACATGGTGTTGCCGTCGGCTGTTACTGCCGCAGGGCCGTCGTGGTACTTGGAGTTGATTCCCGGAAGGGCTACTGCCTCGCTGTAGGTGCCGTTGGCGTTGTAGGTTGCCGTATACATGTCAAGGAATGGCTCCTCGCTCCAGCCATAGGTCCTTCTTGAGGTGTTCCTGGCGCTGGTAAAGTACAGCGTGTTGTCGTCGTGGAGCATGGCCCCGAACGATCCGTATTTCTTGTCGTTGATGTCAAGGGCCTTCTCATCGAAGAGTTTTGCCTGGTTCCTGAGCTTGGGAAGGTAGTTGGGGTCCTTTTTGAACTCCACCGCCCTTTGGTCGCCCGGGGCCATCGATGCAAACTTCTGCATCTGCGCATTGGCGCCTTCATAGTTGCCTTCTGCTTTGAGCATCTGTGCATAGCGGTAGTATACTTCGGCATCCTGGCTGGTCTCGGTAGCCTTAGCATACCACTTTACCGCTTCCTTGCTGTTAAACACGTTGTAGTAGCTGTCTGCAATCTGACCGTACACATAAGGGTCTTTCTTGTCGATCTTCTGGTAAGCCTCTGCCGCTTCCACATACTCAAAGCGCGCATAAAGCTTGTCGGCCTCCTCCGTATCTTTGGTCTGCGCCGTTACTGCCATACTGGCGAGCATAAAACTAAGGGTAATATATAAATTCTTCATGTCTTATCTTATTATGTCGCTTTAGGTTAGAAATAACGTGGTGAACGTGATACTTTTTTCGGGAAGTTCACATCGAACAGCAACATCACCTCGTGCGAGGCAGGGGTGGTCACTTTCAGGTCCGATACGATGTGGTCGTACGCATAGCCTATCCTCAGATTCGGGGTAATGGCATAGTTTACCATTCCGCCAAAAGAGTCGTCCAGCCTGTACGTCGCTCCAATTTCGAACTTGTTGAAGAACAAAGCGTTCAGCGAGCCGTCAATGGACGGGTCTACGCCAAAGGCCGACTTCACCATGAACGAGGGCTTCAGCTTGAAGTTATCGCCGATCTCAAACACATATCCACCCGTTAAAAAGTAATGCGACACTTCCGAGCCGAACTCCAGGTCCTGGCCGTTGTCCGACCTTACGTTAAGGTGCTTGCTCTTGAGCATGTTCGGAACCGAGAAAGCTAAGTAATAGTTTTGGGTGTAGTAGAAAACGCCTGTACCCACATTGAAATAGGTGTTGTTTACGTTTTCCTGGAAGGCAGGGTCGCCTTCGTCAGGCACATAGCCGTTGCCAATATCGTCATACAATCCTACATCGTGGAACGTGAGTCCCGCTTTTAATCCCAGGGCAAGCTTGTGCTCGCCGCCAAGGTTCAGGGTGTAGGAGAAGTCGGCATACAGGTTGGTTTCCTGTACCGGGCCGATCTCATCGACAATCGCAGATAAGCCAAGGCCTACATTTTTACCAACCGGGCTGTGCCCCGAAAAGGTGCCCGTGCTCGGGGAATCCTGGATGTCAACCCACTGCTTGCGGTACAACAGTCCAAAGGCAAGGTTTTCCTTTGAGCCTGCATACGCCGGGTTGATCACATTCATGTTGTACATGTACTGCGTGTAATGCGGGTCCTGCTGCGCCGTAGCGTCCAGCAACCCACCTAGAGCCAATAATGCTGCAAGGTATAGTTTCTTCATGTGTGTGGTTTCTATTTATTTAATTACTTCAGCGCTTATTCAGCTTTCCAAAGCAAGTAAATTTTTTTGAATTTCGTATGAATTTTATGAAATGTTTATGCTAAAAAATAAGTGTTTACTGACGATACAGGATGATCCCCCGCCTGTGCGGGGGAACTACCTGATTATCAATTATTCCTCACGATTGATGTAAACCCATCCTGTTTTAGATTCGCCGTTACGACGCTCTATCATGTAGAAGTAGGTACCTGTCGGAAGCTCATCGCCACCGCTGCTCTTACCATTAAACTGGTCAGTATAGCCATTTCCACGGGTATACACTTCCTGTCCGTAACGGTTAAAGATGCTTATTTTCTTCACATCAAGAACTGTAAGGTCGAACGTATCGTTCTTACCGTCATTGTTTGGAGAGATACCCCTTGGGATATCACAAGCCGTATCTGTAACCGGTACATCTACTTCAAGGTTACATTCGCCGTTAGCCTGTGGTATTACACTCAGGTGGTAAGTGCCCGGAGTAGTTACCTGTAACTTCTCAGAAGAACCGACTACCACTCCTGCGGCGTCTGTCCAAACAAAGTCAACCGTATCAACTGTATAGATCTCATCTCCGTCGAAATTCACCTCAAGCATATACGATGGGCCTTCACATCCCTGAAGTACTGCTACGACAGGTATAGAAGTAACCGTAACCTGAACTGATGCAGCAACCGAAGGACAATCCGGAGTACCCGGTATAGTATTGGTTACTGTATAGGTACCAGGCGTACTTGCCGCAAGGTTTATAACACCCGTTACCGGATCAATTACCAGTCCGGCAGAACCGCTGAAGGTACCGGCACCGCCTGCAAGAGCTGGCGTAGGGTTAGTCGCGTCCTGGCAGTAAGCCGTTGCATCATAGCTGAAATCGGCTATAGGCGCTGGATTGATTATAATCGTAACGCTGTGCGATACCACACCACATCCGTTTGCCGCAGCAATCGTATTGGTAACAATATACGTTCCTTCGGTACTTGTTGCCGGTGTAATTATACCTGTTGCAGGGTCAATTGAAAGTCCGGCCACATCGGAAGTGAATGTTCCTGCTACTGCGCCAGTAGCGAATGTTGGAGCTTCTGTGCCGCCAGCATTCTGGCAAACAGCAGCAACTTCATAGGTGAATGTAGCAACAGGCAGTGCAGTAACTGTAACCGATGTGGTTGCAACAACCTCCTGGCAGCCGTTAGCCGCAGCTATAGTATAGGTTACATTGTATGTGCCTGCAGTACTTGCCGCAAGGTCAATATCACCTGTAACACTATTAATAACAAGTCCTGCGCCTGATGCATATACACCTCCAGTGTTTCCTGTTTGCGTTACGGTAGCTGTACCGCCGTCAGAACAGTAAGGAGTTGCCGCGTAAGCGATAGTCGCAACAGGAAGCGGGTTAATTACCACCTCTGTAGTTACCGCTATGGATGCACACGCTGTAGTCGCAGGAACAGTGTAGGTAACGGTATGTGTACCAACCGTACTTGCAGCAAGGTCGATATCTCCGGTTACCGGATCAATCACAAGACCTGCGTCAGAAGTATACGTTCCACCTGTAGTACCTGTAGCTGTAACAGTTGCAATACCGCCATTGGAACAGTACGGAGTAGCGTCATAAGCAATTGCTGCTGTTGGCGCTGCTTCGATCACAACGGTTGCTGTTGCTGTAAACTCGGGGCACGAAATTGTAGCAGCCAGAGTATACGTTACCGTGTAAGTGCCTGCCGTGCTTGCAGCAAGGTCGATGTCGCCTGTTGCAGGATCTATAACAAGACCCGCATCCGACGAATATGTACCTCCGGTATTGCCTGTCTGCGTTACAACAGCAGTGCCGCCGTTAGAACAGAATGGTGTAGTACCATAGGTAATGGTTGCCGTAAACTGGTCGGCAAGTTCTACCTGGGTAGTTACCGAGAGTGCAGCACATGCAGTAGTTGCAGCAATGGTATATGTTACGTCATACGTTCCTGCAGTACTTGCAGCAAGGTCTATTTCACCAGTAGCCGGGTCTATTGCAAGACCAGCCGTTGACGAATAAACACCGCCTGTATTTCCTGTCTGCGTTACAGCAGCTGTGCCACTGCCTGCGCAGTATGGGCCTGCATAATCTATAGTAGCTTGCGGAGCTTCCTCAATTACAACCTGTGTAGTTGTTGTAAATGCAGGGCAAAGCGCGGTAGCCGCTACGTCATACGTTACGGTATATGTACCAGGGGCAGAAGTTGCAAGTGTAATTTCACCTGTAGCACTGTCAATGGTAAGTCCGGTAGTAGAACTATATACACCTCCGGCGTCACCTGTAAGGGTAACCGTAGCTGTACCTGCATTGGTACAGTATGGCGAGTTTGCATAAGCAATCGTTGCGCTCGGGGCATCGTTTACAGTTATGGTCAAAGGCACCACATCAAAACAAATGTCCACAACAGTGCTGTTCACCCTCACCCAGATCGTAACGGTTTCCGTTACAAATGGTGAAGTCAGGTCAATAGCATCTACACCGTCTATGGCATCCTGCTCTGTCAGATAGTATGTTACATCATAATCTGCAGGAAGCAATGTGCCAAGAATAGCACCATCAAGCGTAGTCAGGTCGATAGACGTTTCGCCATCCACACCGCAAAGGATAACCTCGGCAGGGTTTGGTACGTTTACGTCCGGACCAAGAGCTACAGTTACCGTATCTGTAATAGGATCGGTATTTGCAGCATTCGGTACAGTTACCACAACGGTATAGGTGTGTACTCCCGGAGCTGATACCTGTATCGTTTGTGTAAGCGCTGTACTTGACACAATGGTAGGCGTGAATGGTGTTGTAGAACCATCCATGAACCACTGGTAGCTTGGTCCCTGTCCGTTACCCGGAGTTTCAACCGTAGCGGTAATAGTAGTATTTGGCTGGCCACAAAGTATTTTGTCCGGGCCTAACGCTACATTGTACAGGATGTTACAGTTGGTAGAACCTGTACTTGAATCCAGCTGCTGTAGTTGTATTTGTCCCTGGGCACCATTAAAGTTCGTTATAAGTACCGCATATATCTGGCCTTCCACGGCATTCGGCACTGTAAAGTTCTCGATAGCAGCACCGGAGTAGCTACAGTCGATGATGTTTCCGAAAGGATAGAAATCAGAACCAACGTTGCTGAACGGACATGTAGGACAGTCAATCAGCTCGATTTGCGCACATGCCTCTGTAAGTGATTCAAACGGACCAAAAGCGGCAAAGTCAACGTCAAGCCCGGTACCAATAGGAACACCTTCGTTGTTGAATTGTGTATTCTGTACCATCTGGAAGTCAAGCTGGCCGCCTTCTTCTACCTGAAGGTAGTACCAAACCGGGTTTGGCGTAGAGCCTAAACATGCTACCTGGCCGTAACCTGAGCCTGCGCCCTGGCCAAAAGTGTTGTCGAAAATTATTCCCGATCCATCCGCTGACGCGCAGAATGGTTCTGCATCAACAATCGAAACATCGGTAGTAGTAAAGTTAGCCGACGACCATGGACTCGATTCGTCAGGGTTGTTGCACAGTGACCTTACCCAAAATGTATAGGCCGTATTGTTGGTAAGGGTTTCGCTTATTACTGTAGTTTCATCGGTTTCCGTTCCGCTCGCCGGAGCAGGAGATGTTGCCGGAAGGATTGCATATTCCCACGCTGTTTCAACTCCACCCGGTTCCCATGTAATGTTTGCGCCATTTGAAGACACACAGCTTACATTAATATCGGTAGGAGGAGGACATGTAATGATCGTGATGTTGATATTATCAATCGCACCCGGCTGCTGCGTACCGCCGCTGCCATCATTTCTCCATTCAAATATCAGCCTCCTGATGCCCGTTGGGCCTGTTGTAACGGCGTTGAAGTTGGAGGTTGTCCATGTATTATTCAACTGGAGGTTGCCGCCCAGCTGTATACCACCGCTGTTCGCTACAGTTATCTGTGTTCCCGGAGTCGGAACGAATGATGTAGGCACAAGCCACACCCTTATGTAGTCAAAGTTATTTTCTCCCTGGTTCCTCCAGTCGAAGGCCACATTGATCATATTTACTTCGTCTTCAATCAGGATATCCCTGTACGCATGTACCACAGATGTGTTACCTGTTGCATAATTATGCGTAGTACCATTAGTGTTACTGATGTAAAGGGAGTGCGTAGGGCTGTTGCTTACAGCAGTACCATATACCCACTTGTTGGTTTGTGTACCGTTAGATAGTGACCATCCATGATCTGCATCCTCAAAATCTTCAGTATACTCCAATGTTGCCGGTATCTGTGTAGTGGTAAAGGTCAATGGCCCTATCCATACACTATTTCCATCGGTTGAACCACAATTGCTCCTCACCCAGAAATAGTAGGTTGTAGAAGGTGTAAGTCCACTTAGCGGAACGTTGGCCGGAGTTACGTTGCCTGTTGGCACAGTAGCCGATGTTGGCGACACGTTTGAAGTAGAGTAGTAATAGTCAAAAGTTGGCGTAACCGATGTAGGGCCTGTCCAGCTAATGGCTGCTGTATTTTCTGTCACTGGGCCAAGCGTAAGCGCTGTTGGCGAAGGACATGTAACGATCTGTACATTGATGTTATCTATAGCGCCGGGCTGTTGCGTGCCTCCACTGCCGTCGTTTCTCCATTCAAACACAAGCCTTACGGTCGTGCCTGCATAGGCTGCGGCATTGATGATGTGCGTAGCGGTTGTCCACGAGTTGTTCAGCTGGTAGTTGCCTCCAAGCTGGAAGCCGCCGCTATTGGCCACTGTAATCTGCGTGCCCGGAATAGGATTATATGTTACCGGTACAACCCACACCCTGATATAGTCAAAGTTGTTCTCGCCCTGGTTCCTCCAGTCGAACTGAAGTACAACCTGGTCAAGAGGCGTAGGCATAGCGATATCACGGTATGCATGAACTACCGAGGTAGAGCCTGTAGCAAAGTTATGCGTGGTACCGTTGGTATTGCTTATATATATGGAGTGTGTAGGCGAGTTGCTTACAGCCGTACCATAATGCCATTGGTTTACCTGTGTACCGTTGCTAAGCGTCCACTGGTGATTCGTAGTTTCGAAATCTGTGGTGAAATTCGGTATCGCCGGAATCTGTGGTGTTGTGAAAGCCAGTGGCCCAACCCAGATACTGTTTCCATCTGTAGTACCACAGTTGCTCCTTACCCAGAAGAAGTAGTTGGTAGAAGGTGAAAGTCCCGGAAGCAAAACGTTCGCAGGGTTCACGTTTCCGCTAGGTACAGTACCTGCAACCGGAGCAGTATTGGTAGTAGAATAATAATAGTCAAACGTTGGTGTTACCGATGTTGGCCCCGTCCAGCTGATCGCTGCGCTATTCTGGGTAACAGTACCCAGGGTAAGCGCTGATGGCGAAGGACACGTTACGATCTGTACATTTACATTATCTATCGCGCCCGGCTGCTGCGTTCCGCCGCTGCCGTCGTTTCTCCATTCAAATACAAGCCTCACGATAGTACCGGCATAAGGCGCGGCATTGATGATGTGGGTTGCGGTTGTCCAGTTGTTGTTCAGCTGAAGGTTGCCTCCAAGCTGGAAGCCGCCGCTGTTGGCAACTGTTATTTGGGTTCCGGGAATTGGCACATAGGTTACCGGTACCACCCATACCCTGATATAGTCAAAATTGTTTTCACCCTGGTTTCTCCAGTCATACTGCAACACAACCTGATCCAGCGGCGTAGGCATCTGGATATCGCGGTAAGCATGTACTACCGAAGTTGAGCCTGTAGCAAAGTTATGCGTAGTACCGTTGGTGTTACTGATGTATAATGAATGTGTAGGGCTGTTGCTTACAGCGGTACCGTAATGCCACTGATTGACTTGCGTACCGTTGCTAAGCGTCCACTGGTGGTTTGTGTTTTCAAAATCCTGCGTAAAGTTTGGTATCGCAGGAATTTGCGGTGTGGTAAAGCTAAATGGCCCCACCCATGTACTCGTCGAACCGCCTCCGCAATTGCTCCTTACCCAGAAGTAATAGGTTGTAGAAGGTGTCAGGGAGTTAAATGGCACTGTAGGCGCAGTTACGTTTCCTGTAGGTACAGTACCCACTGTTGGCGCTGTATTGGTAGTACCAAATACATAGTCAAAAGTTGGGCTTACCGATGTTGGGCCGGTAAAGTTTACAATAGCCGAGTTGGCTGTAAACGGCGTACCAAGTACGATGTTGGTTGGCGAAGGACATGTCACGAGGTTGATATTGATATTATCAATAGCGGCTCCCGGCATAGTACCTGCACTTCCGTCGTTCCTCCACTCAAATACAAGCCTCATCACTGTGCCTGCATAGGCTCCGGCATTTACCGTAAAGTTTGATGTGGTCCAGGCCGGTGTAAGAAGGAAGTTGGCTCCTATCTGTACCCTGTCCGCTGCAGCAGCAATCTGAGTGCCCGGTGTCGGGACAAAGGTTGCCGGCACTAACCATACCCTGAAATAGTCATAGAATGTGGTTCCGATCACCTCACCACCCGATTTCCAGTCGAACGAAAGCGTAAACTGGTCAACGGTAGCAGGCATTTGAAGGTCCCTGTACGCATGTACTACCGAAGTAGCATTAGTCGTATAGTTATTCGCCACACCATTATCATTCGTAACATATAGCGAGTGCGTAGGGCTGTTGCTCACAAAAGTGCCAACGATCCATTTGTTGGTTTGTGTTCCGTTGGAAATCGCAAATCCGTGTGCTCCCTCAAAATTTTGCACATAGCCATTAATGTTAACAGGTATTTGCGTTGTAGTAAATGTATACGGGCCTGCCCATGCAGAGAACGTACCATCGCCACAATCGGCCCTTACATAATATTCATAAGCCGTACCATCTGCAAGAGGGCCTGCAACGTAGTTCGTGTTAGTCGTAGCTGTAGTACCTGCGCCCGTAGGGATACCGGTACCTGCTGTCTGCACCACTACCTGCCATGAAGATGCACCACTTGGGTTGGTCCATGAAAGGTTGGCAGAGTCTGCATCCACGCCTAATGTAGGAAGCCCTACCGGCTGGGCACAGTTGATGCGCTGTATTGTTAATGTATATGGGGTCGACTGGGTTGTACCCGAAGTCGAGATTACTACATAATAGGTTTGGCCCGCAGTTACCTGCAGGTTGATGTTTACGGGGTTCGTTGCATTTCCGATACCACCCGCAGCACAGCCTACGCCAATGTCGGCGCAGTTGTTGTATATGAACATACCGGAGTTCGCACCGTTATTGGTCATGCTGAAACCGGCTGTTCCTGTATAGGTAGGGGTATACGAATATACCACCTCATCACCGTTAAGGTAGTTGGCTGATGTACTACATCCCGTAGCGCCTACAGTACCCTCGATGTCATCACCATAAAGGTTGGTGTTTGATGTATGGGAGTACGTATCTGTGGTTATTACAAGTGGTGCACTACAGTTGGTGCCGGGCACTACAGTTGTAAAGTTATACGGGCCTGCCCATGTACTGGCAAGTCCGCTGTCGCAAATGGCCCTTACATAATATTTGTATTGTGTAGCAGGCTGTAGTGGCGCTCCAGAACTCTGGGTAGTGGCCACGTAAGAAGGTCCGCCTGTGTGCAATATCCCGACCTGTGTAGGAGCCGATGCAAACGGCACGATATCAATCTCCCATTCGGTATTGCCGTTAGGGTTGGTCCAGTTGAGCGTGGCCGTATTGGTCCCGATAAATGTTGTAGGTTGCCCTACAGGTGGAAAGCACTGTGCTGCCACCACTACATTGTCTACAAGCCAACGGTCGCCGTTGTCGCCATTCATTACAAAGGCAAGATAGATCTGTCCGGTTGTACCGGCAGGAATGTTAACGATCTTTTCCAGATAATCCAGCTGGAACGGGTCCGGGTTAAGGGTAAGCTCCGTCCATGCCGCAATTTCGGTATACGTTGTTTCGTCTTCTGGCGTATTACCTGTATGCATCATGATGCGGTACGTACTGCCGTCATCGCCCAAATTGGTAAGCCTCGACATGAAGTGAAGCTGCCCGTTAGCCGGTGCCGGGAACTGTGGCGTAACAAGCCAGTCTTCCGTTGTACCGGTAGATACGTTTTCCCTGTTGAGGAAGGCAACCTGCCCACTTCCTTCAAAGGCAGGTGTTTGCACAGTGTTGTGGGTAGCAATTACCCACTGCTGTGCTGGCCCGGCAACATTGATCCGGGACCACCCTACAGGGAGCGCATTACCACTGGTTCCAAAATTCTCAAGAGCCAGCTGCGAGTAACCGCACAATGACATGAGAATCATGAAAACAATCAAAGTAATTTTTTTCATAGTTATTTTAGGTTTAAGTAAAATTTAATTTCCAAATTTAAAAAAATATAACTAAAGGTTAACGTTAGTTGGAATTTTAACATAATAAATATGTTTTCACATTTTTTTATAAGAATATGGAAATTTTAAACATTTTGTTTGTTTAATTTTGTAATCTTATATACTACTATGCTGGAGAAAGAAACAATCAATTTTGAAAAAACGGTTATTGCAGGTGTTATTACCCAAAACCAAAGTGAAGAAAAACTCACTGAATATTTAGATGAGCTGGAATTCCTTACCTATACCGCAGGCGGGGAGGTGGTGCGCCGCTTTTCGCAAAAAATGGAACGCCCCAACCCGAAAACCTTCCTGGGTACCGGAAAAATAGAGGAGATACACCTATATATAAAGGAGAACGACATCAAGACGATCATCTTTGATGACGAGCTCTCCCCTGCCCAACAGAAGAACCTTACCAAGATACTCGACATTAAAGTGCTTGACAGGACCAACCTCATCCTTGACATATTTGCGCAGCGCGCCGAAACGTCGTATGCACGTACGCAGGTAGAGCTTGCGCAATGCCAGTACTTGTTACCAAGGCTTTCAGGTATGTGGACCCACCTTGAGCGCCAGCGCGGGGGTATCGGGATGCGAGGACCGGGTGAAACGGAGATCGAGACCGACAGGCGTATTGTGCGGGACCGCATTGCGCTCCTTAAAGAAAAGATCAAGACCATAGACCGGCAAATGTCAGTGCAGCGCGGCAACCGTGGGGCATTGGTCCGGGTGGCGCTCGTGGGCTATACCAATGTAGGCAAGTCGACCCTGATGAACGTGATCAGCAAAAGCGAGGTGTTTGTAGAGAACAAACTTTTCGCAACGCTTGATACCACAGTACGCAAGGTGGTCATCAAAAACCTGCCGTTCCTGCTGTCGGATACCGTTGGTTTCATCCGTAAATTGCCTACTCAACTGGTGGACTCCTTTAAAAGTACGCTGGACGAAGTGCGTGAAGCCGACCTCCTGCTGCACGTAGTGGATATTTCGCATCCCGAGTTTGAAGACCACATCGCATCGGTAAACCAGATATTGCAGGATATAAAAAGCGCCGACAAGCAGACCATTATGGTTTTTAATAAAATAGATGCCTACAAGCCGCTTACTATTGACGAAGACGACCTGATGACCGAAAAGACCAACCGCCACAATACCCTTGAGGAATGGAAGGCCACCTGGATGGGGACTGTAGGCGAAAAGAATGCATTGTTTATTTCGGCTACCAATAAGGAGAATTTTGAGGAGTTCAGGGAGAACGTGTATGAAGCGGTACGGGCGATACATATATCACGCTTCCCGTATAATAACTTTCTGTATCCGGACTATAAAGAAAATATGGCTGAGGAGAAGGAAATGGAAGACAATACGGAGGATTAGCACCTTATTATATTATCTATTAATTAATGGAAACCACCGCCCCTGCCCTGTCCGGCTATCAAAAGTTCGTGATTTTCATATTGGCCATTACGCAGTTTACGGTGATATTGGACTTCATGGTCATGTCGCCGTTGGGTGATATCCTTATGAAAACGCTGAAAATGAGTCCGGGGCAATTTGGCATCGCTGTTTCCGCATACGCGCTGAGCGCCGGGGCATCGGGGTTGCTAACCGCAGGCTTTGCTGATAAATTCGACCGCAAAAAACTACTCGTGTTTTTCTACACCGGTTTTATTATAGGTACAATTCTTTGCGGTGTGGTCAATACCTACGAACTGCTTGTGGCCGCACGCATATTTACCGGAATTTTCGGTGGGGTTATAGGTTCGATTTCCATGGCTATCGTAGCCGACATTTTCGCCATACAGCAAAGGGGCCGGGTTATGGGCTTTTTGCAGATGGGCTTCGGCGCAAGCCAGGTACTCGGCATTCCAATAGGGCTTTACCTTGCCAACAAATGGCACTGGCACACCCCCTTTTTATGGATCGCCGCCATGGCATTTATTGTCGCGCTGCTCATTGTGTTTAAAATGAAGCCTGTAACACAGCATTTGTCTGTAAAACAGGACAAATCGCCCCTAAAGCACCTTTTCCACACCCTGATGAATAAGGAATACCGCGTGGGCTTTACCGCCACTGCCCTGCTTTCCATCGGCGGATTTATGATGATGCCCTTTGGGAGTGCCTTTGCGGTAAACAACCTGGGGATAACCCATGACCAACTTCCGGCAGTGTTCATGGTTGCCGGTATCAGCACACTGATCTTCATGCCGCTGGTAGGGAAGCTCAGTGATAAAATGGACAAATTCAAACTATTTGCCATTGCCTGCCTCTGGATGATTGCGATAGTGCTGATGTATACCCGACTTTCTGTAACACCACTGTGGATCGTGATGCTGTTCAATGTCCTGATGATGTCGGCCATTACGGCCCGGATGATCCCGTCTACGGCATTGGTAACAGCCGTACCTGCACTGCACGACCGTGGCGCCTTTATGAGCGTGAACTCCTCGCTGCAGCAAATTGCAGGGGGCATTGCCGCGGCGTTTGCGGGAACCATTGTTGTTCAGCAAACAGAGCACAGCCCGCTGGAGCACTACGAAACACTGGGCTATATCGTATCGGGGATTACGTTATTGAGCATCTTCCTGCTGTACCGTGTAAGCCGCATGATAAAAAGCAGGCCGGTGCAGGAAATGCCCATAACACCTGCTAAATCTGTAGAAATATAATTTATTACCTGCTCTACTGTTAACACAACAGACCTGACAGGTTTTTAAAACCTGTCAGGTCTGAAATGTATAGTATTAAATCAGCTAACGGAAACTCCTTTTAAAACCCGTAATTGGCCGCAACGCCAAATACCTGCCTGATCTGGAAGCCCTGGAAGGCGTTATCATCATAGATGGTCTGGAACGACAGGTTGGTGGTGAGGTAACGGTTGATTTTCATAACGATGTTCAGCTGGTAGTCAATATCCACATTCTGCGGGTCTTCAAGGTAATTGGAATACAGATTGATGATGTTCTCGAAGGTTACGTTGGCAATAATGTCAAGCTTGTAATACATTGAAGCATTGAAACCGAACTCATAGCGCATCGACTCCCCTTCCTTTACCCCAAAATAGGCCTCATCGGGCAGCGTGAATGCCCGGTCGACAAAAGTAAGCTTCGACGTTGCCGGGGAAAGGTTGATCTTGAAATTATCATCTCTTTTATACAGCATCCCGGGGCCTACAAGAAGGTATCCCGGAGAAAGGAAGTTGGTATATTCCTCCCTGGTTTCACCGCCATCTTCGTTCTTGTCATACATATAACCTTTGGTAAACTGGGTCTTAAAATTAAGGAAACCCGAATAGTACCACCTCTCGGTTGCTTTTTTCCCTATTACCGAATTGAACTCAAAGCGGTCGTCGGTCTTTTTGGCGAAGGCACTGGTCCTTGTTTTTACGATACCATAGGAGGCGATTACCTTATTGTCCCATGACCAGTCGTCTTTGGCATAGTTAAAGTCGTAGTTGAGCCCGATCGTACCGGCAATATTATTCTCGCCACCCGCCAGCCAGTTATCAAATGTTGACTGGTTAAAAAGCAATGACGCATTGCCTTTTTTGGTCCATGGGCCAATGGTGTCGTTATCAGATGCGGGATTATCGTCATCCTGCGCATTTGCGGCAATAGTTCCGGCGATTAAAAACAGTACGGATAAAATCTTCTTCATAGTGTTTAGGTTTAGTGGCTTCCGGGGGACGGTTATTTCTTTTTATATAATGGCACCGATGAGCAGGCCTCGCCGAACATGATGCTTTTTGCGAACGGCATCAATTTTTGTGCCGCTACTACGTATGCTTCCTGCGGTACGGGCTTGCGCGAACATCCTTTTATGATCACGGGTTTGCCGGTATATTCTGTATAATCCAGTCCGTCAAGTAGTTCCTGGTACACAAGTACGTTGATATTTTCGGTAGTTCCCTGTACGATCTTTTTTGCAAAAGGCTGGAGGTGTACCGTAATGAGCATGTATGCCCAGGCGGGTACTATGGCATCGGTACTGCACTGCAGGGCCACGTATTTACCATCATACTGCTGCCAGTCGTGGTTTTTTAATGCCTCGCGGAAATCTTTTTCCCTAAGCACGAATCCTTCCCACAACCATTGTGCTATGTCGATAGCCACACGTTCCCCTTCGGGATAGTAATCCTCAAGGTCGAATACCTGGAGGACGCTATTGGCAACGCGGTTTATTATTTCGTTTTCTTGTTCCATTGTTTAATTTTTTAAAGTGAAACGCATCTTTAGGGAGACGCAGGCACTGCGTCTCTACGGTTACGGACCACTACTGAACATGAACTACAACATTCCCAGTTCCAGCTTGGCTTCCTCGCTCATGAGGTCGCGGCTCCACGGCGGGTCGAAGGTGATCTCTACCTCAGCTTCTTTTACTCCCTCAATTTTTTCCACCTTATCCTTCACTTCCTGCGGCAGGCTTTCGGCCACGGGGCAGTTCGGTGATGTAAGCGTCATGAGGATCTTTACCTCGTTATCGGTATTTACCATTACGTCATATATAAGCCCAAGCTCATAAATGTCGACAGGTATTTCCGGGTCGTAAATGCCTTTCAATGCCTTTACTATCTCTTCGCCCAGCTGAGCGGTATCTATTTGGTGTTCCATAATATTTTTAGTTTTTGGTGCTAAAAGCCAGCGCATACATTTTAATTTGTTTGATCATTGATACGAGTCCGTTGGCGCGCGTGGGCGAAAGGTGCTCCTTCAGCCCTATGGCGTCAATGAATGCGGTATCGGCTTCGAGGATGTCGGCAGGGCTTTGGTTGGAGAATACGCGTATCAGTATCGCAATGATGCCTTTGGTCAGTATGGCATCGCTGTCGGCGGTAAACACAATCCTGCCGTCCTGCTGTTCGCCGTGCAGCCATACTTTGCTCTGGCAGCCCTTTATGATGTTCTCTTCCGATTTGTAGCCGTCCTCGATAAGTGGCAGCGTTTTGCCCAGGTCGATTACGTACTGGTAGCGCTCGTCCCACTCGTCGAACATGGCGAATTCGTCAATGATCTCGTCCTGTATTTCTTTTATCTTCATTATTTACAATCCTGTAATGTCGTTTACCAAATCTTTTATTTCTGCCGGCGGGTTACCGTGGTCGAATGTCGCGGTGCGGTACTCCTTCCCATCAACAGTTATCAACAGGGTGGCGGCAAGCGCTCCGTCAAACTGGTGCTTTTTGCTCGGCACCTCCATTGTTTCAAGCTTCTCAAGGTCGACCTTTTCGGTCGCGGCAAGCAGGTCGTCCCATTCTGAAGCGTCCATTTTATCCTTATAGGTATTTATCTCGCCCCTCATCTCTTCCTTGTGCACAACCGAATCTTTAGTAACCACATAGCTAAGGTTGGAGCCCCGTGTGTAGGCTTTGTATTCGAAGGTAATTTCTTTACCTGCCATTTTGGATGATGATTTTGACGACGAGCAGCCAAAGACCATTGCGGCGGCCAGAAGGACTACTAAGACGATTACAGCAATTTTTTTCATGTGTTTTGTTTTACCTCACCCCCCGGCCCCCTCTCCAAAAGAGAGGGGGAGGAGTTACACTCATGCCGATTATGTTCGGCGTAATTGGTGATTATTTTATTTTAAAGTTAATAATTTAATTTATCTGTTACGACAGCATTCTTTGCGCCTTCTTCACGGCTTCGGCCAGTGCGTCGATTTCTTCTTTGGTATTGTAAAAGGCAAATGAAGCCCTTACTGTCCCGGGGATCTGGAAAAACTCCATGACCGGCTGCGTACAGTGGTGGCCCGTGCGCACCGCAATGCCCATTTTGTCCACTATTGCACCAATGTCGTACGGGTGGATGCCATTTATATTAAATGAAATTACCGATGCCTTTTTGGCGGCAGTACCCACAAATTGCATTCCCTCTATTTCGGATAATTTTTGCACGCCGTAATCCAGCAGTTCCTGTTCGTAAGCGGCAATGTTATCAAAACCTACCGATGTAAGGTAATCAATCGCTGTGCCAAGCACAATGCCCCCCGCTATGTTGGGTGTACCGGCCTCGAACTTATGGGGCAGGTCGGCGTATGTGGTTTTGGCAAAGGTCACTTCTTTTATCATCTCGCCCCCGCCCTGGTACGGCGGCAGCTTGTTGAGCCATTCTTCCTTGCCGTACAGTATCCCGCTTCCGGTTGGCCCGCAGGCTTTATGCCCCGATATGGCGTAAAAATCGCAGTCCAACGCCTGTACATCCGGCCTTAAATGCGGCGCGGCCTGGGCACCGTCAATCAGTACGGCTGCTCCTACTGCATGCGCTTTGTCAATAATATGCTTAATGGGGTTGATGGTGCCCAATGAGTTCGAAATATGGTTTACCGCAACGATCTTCGTACGCTCCGAAAGCAGCTTTTCAAATTCATCGATTACAAGCTCACCCTTTTCGTTCATGGGGATCACGACCAGTTTCCCCCCGGTGCGCTCGCAAAGCATTTGCCATGGCACGATGTTGCTGTGGTGCTCCATGGCCGAGATCATTACCTCATCGCCCTCTTTTACGAATTTCGCAAAGCCATTGGCAACAAGGTTGATACCGTGAGTGGTGCCGGCGGTAAACAGCACTTCATAAGCGTGCTTCGCATTGATATGTGTCTGGATGGTTTTGCGTGAAGCTTCGTAGGCATCGGTGGCCAGCTGGCTGAGGGTATGCACCCCGCGGTGGATGTTGGCATTGATGGTGCCGTAATAGCTGCCTATCGCATCGATCACCTGCTGTGGCTTTTGCGATGTGGCGGCATTGTCAAAATAAACAAGGGGCTTTCCGTTTACCTTTTGGTTCAGTATCGGGAAATCGGCCCTTATTTTTTGTATGTCTAACATGGTATTTCCTCCTTGATTATAGCTATGGTTACAGGCAATTATGATACCATAACCTTATGCAATGCAAATTTACGGGATGTTTTTGTAATAATGGTTTTTTGGGGCTAAAGTTTGAGTGTTGGTGTTATTACGCAAAGATGCGCAAAGGAGCGCAAAGGCGGGCAAAGTTGGGGTTCATATAGTACGAAGCAAAACTTTGCGGCTTGAATTCGCCGGTACGTCGGGATGAGTCTTGGCGGCTTTGCGTGAAAATCATGTCCAAAAAAAACGCAAAGCTCTGGAAAATGCAAATTATATTTGTGTCCACACGATAGATTCTAATCAAAATTTGTGGAATTAGCGTAATTTGTGGCTAAAAAATCGTAGCCATGTACATCAAGCCAATTATCTTCTCAATATCCCTACTTGTGTTTTCATGCGATAGTAAGAAAAACAATAGTACCGAATCTACTCCGGATATAATACTATTTAAACCTCTTGACACTATTGTAAATGATGAGGTGGTTAATGAATTTTACAGTGGCCTATATGTTAGACGCAGTGCCTGAGTCTAACATACTGTGTGTACCAGGACTGAGACGTACTGCGTCTCTACGTAAAATTCCAATTAAAATTTGTGGCAAAATTAAACCTTCGTATGCGTAGTATGCACATCACCACTGGCAACATTCCTTTTATCCTAACTTTGCATAAAATACAACACCATGAAAATTGAGATATGGAGCGACATCATGTGTCCGTTCTGCTACATAGGAAAACGCCGTTTTGAGCAGGCGCTCGAAAAGTTTGAGGGAAAAGAGAAGGTAGAGATCGAGTGGAAAAGCTACCTGCTTTCGCCCGAAATGGTGACCGAACCCACTAAAAACCTGCACGAGTTCCTCGCCGAACATAAAGGCATATCCTTAGAAGAAGCTAAAGACCTCAATAACCACGTAGCTAAAATGGCCGCGGACACCGGCCTGGAATACAATCTGGACAAGACCATACCGGCCAACAGTTTCAACGCCCACCGCATGCTGCATTTTGCCGCGGAGCACAGCAGGCAAAACGAGGCTAAGGAAGCATTGTTTAAAGCCTACTTTACCGATGGTAAAAATATCGACGATGCCGCCACGCTAACCGAAATCGCCGGGTCTGTAGGGCTGGATACCGAACTGCTGGGCAAAGCCATGGGTGGCGAAGCCTACTTCCAGGATGTGGTGATGGACATACAGGAAGCCCGCAACATAGGCGTACGCGGAGTCCCGTTTTTTGTATTCAACCGCAAGTATGCTGTTAGTGGAGCACAGGAATCCGACGCATTTTTAGACGTATTGGAAAAATCCTACGGCGAATGGCAGCAGGCTAATGCCCCCCTTGATGTTATTGAAGGTGACAGCTGCGATGTGGATGGGGTGTGTTGATTTTATAGTGTTATAAAGCTATACCACAGAGTTCCACAGAGGAGGCACAGAGATACACGGAGTAATGAGACAAACACCAATGGTGTGAGAATACTGAGCAGGACTGCATCAGCCCCGGCTCTGTGTACTCGCGCAAATGCGCAAAATTTAAATCTTTGTGTACCTCTGTGCCTCCTCTGTGAAATTTCCTTTGCCCTCGGAAAAGGGTTGGGAGTGAAGTCAAAAAAAGCCGCCCCTTCCGGAACGGCCTTATCTGAATTATATAACCTTTGCTAATTTACAGCGAAGCAACAAGTTCCCTCCACTCCGGCAGTTCAGGGATGCCCGGCTTCCTTTTGCCGAAAAACTGCACGATGATCTCGCCCATTTCGTTGAATACCTCAATGGCGGTCACTTCACCGTCTTCCGTCGGCTTGCGCACGATCCATGTCTGCGCGATCTTGCTGGTGTCAAGGTGCAGGTTAAAGTCGGGGTCCATCACGTTGAACCATTCATTGTGCCACATGGTCTTGCGCACCAGTCCGGTGTGTATCTGGATGTTGCCGCGGTTGCCTACAAAGCACATGATGGGCAGCTTTTGTGCCGCCGCGCCTTCAAGCATTTTCACTACCGTATTGTTATCCACTTTTTTGGCAAAATGTTCATTTGGCGCAAGGCGAAGCGCCTGCGTGCGGGTAACGCCGAATTTCTTCATCATCCCGAAAAACGCGTGCGTATCCCTCAGGCCGCTCCACGCTTCCCGGAAACCCGCCACGTCAATATCCGCATCCGGCTTTTCATCAACGATAAACGGCACTTCCACAGATGTTTCATCCTGGCTTTGGTCGTCCGATTTAAATTGTGCTACCAAAGCATCAAAAGCTTCTGCATTGCTGTCCTTTGTAAGGTAGATCTTGTGGATGGCCAGGCCGTCCTTCCCGAAGAACTGGAGGCTTTTCCTGTCGCCATGTTCGCTGGTTTCCGATACGGCAAAAGCTTTTTCCCAGTGCATCAGGAATATACGAAGGTCGATATCCTCGCCCACGAACAATCCCGCAAACGGGCTGCTGAAATCGGGGTTGAGGTATACGCCTTTGCGTTCGTGTACGCACTCGTCGTTGCGCGTCAGGCCCATTACTTTGCCGAGTTTTTCAACTTCCGTAAGAATGGCGGCAAACTCCGGGCGAAGCCGTGTTACGTTTTCACCGGCGCTCGTAGCGACAAGTTCGGCTTCACTAACGCCAAGCTGTTCGGCGGCATTGCGTATCCTCAGGTGCGGGTTTTCGGCTTTCAGGCTCTCCCACTGCGATTTCAGTGTGTTTGTGGTGGTATCCATAGTATGTGTATTTAAATTCCAAAAATTATTAACGGGTTCTGGTTTACGGGGTTGGGGCATATCGTACACGGAAAGTTGTAGACCCTGCTGATAATCTCGCGGGTAAATACATTTCCGGGTACATCGTGCGCCACGATCTTTCCTTTTTTAAGGAGCATTACCCTGTCGGCAAACTGCGCGGCGAGGTTAAGGTCGTGCAGTACCATTATGGCGGTATTGCCGCGTTTGGTAAAGTTTTTTATGGTATTCAGTATGCGGTGCTGGTGCAGTATGTCGAGGTTATTGAGGGGCTCATCTATAAACACGAGCTTCTCAGATACCTCATTGTCCAGTTGGCAAAGCACTCGGGCTAAGTGCACCCTCTGCTTTTCTCCACCCGACAGCGAGTTGTAGTCACGGCCCTGCAATGCAGCTACATCCGTTTCTTCCATGGCGGTTTGTACGGCATCTTTATCCGTTTTAGAAGGAGTTGCGCTAAAGTACGGGTAGCGTCCCATCATGACCACATCGCTTACGGAAAGCGGTATGTCACTGGTATTGCTCTGCGAGAATTTAGCCTTATTGTGCGCCAGCTCCCTGTCGTCCCATTGCTTAAAGGTTTTCTTTTTGAAAACCACCGGTTCGGCAAATTTGCCCATTTCGTTGGAAAGCACGCTGAGCAGCGTACTTTTTCCGGCGCCATTGGGCCCTACGATCACCAGCAGCTCCCCGGGATTGACGGATACGTCGATGCCCTCAAGTATACTAAACTTGCGGTGTGCGTACGATATGTTGGCAGCTTGCAGCATGGGTTTACATTTGTTTCCTGTTGCGTAACAGTATGATCATGAATATGGGTGCGCCCATAAAGGCGGTAAGCACCCCTACCGAAATTTCGCTTGGCGGGGCGATGGTGCGGCTCACGGTATCGGCGGTAAGCATCAGTATGCTGCCCCACACCGCCGCGAGCGGCAATATGATGTTGTACTTACTCTTAAACAACAGCCGTAATATGTAAGGGACGATAAGCCCCATAAAGCTGATGGTCCCGGCAAACGCCACGCAGGCACCAACCATGAGCGCGGTAAGTACCACAATTTGTTTTTTTATTCGTTCAACGGGGATGCCCAGATGCTGCGCGTCGGTTTCGCCAAGCATCATCGCATTGAGCGCCTTCCCTTTGTTGAGCAGCATGCTAAACGATATGCCAACCACCACAGCCAGTATGCCGCATTTGGCCCACGTAGCCCCGGCCAGGCTGCCCAGGTTCCAGAAGGTGAGGTCGCGCAACTCTTCGTCTTTACTGAAAAAAATCAGCAATCCCATGACCGCAAACCCTATGGCCGTGATGGCGACACCGCTAAGCAGCATCATGACAATGTTGGTGCGCCCTCCCTGTGTAGAAAGCTTGTACACCGTGACCATAGTGAGCAGTGCGCCAAGGAATGCCATAATGCTCAATAGCGAGTAGTGCAGCACCTCCGGAATGTACGGTTTGATGTAACTGCCCAGTACGATGGTAATGGCCGCAAATACCGATGCACCCGCGGTGATGCCCAGCAGGTCGGGGGTTGCCAAAGGGTTGCGGAACATCCCCTGCAGGCAGGTGCCCGAAACCGCCAGTGCGCTCCCGATGAGTATGCCCATAACGATGCGCGGCAGGCGGAGGTCCATCAGCACGAAGCGTTCGGAGGGGTCGATGCTGCCGTCGTTGGCCAATATCCCGCTGAATATGTCTAAGAACGAATGTTTTTCGAATACAAAAACCCCGCTGTACAGCGACCATACCGCTAATGTGATTAGCAGTATGAAACTGGACAGCAGGTATAAAAAGAGCTTATTTCGCATCCTGGGCAAGCAGCTGGTTCAGTGCTTTAGCCGCTTCTCCCGTACGTGGGCCGAAGTTGGTTAGCAAACCGCCATCCATAGTTATGATGCTTTTATTTTTTCCGGCATTGGTCTTGTCCACGCCCGGTATTTTCAGGATGCCGTCAATTCCTTTCACGCTTTCCGCGCCGCTGTCAAACATCAGGATCACGTCGGGGTTGCCTTTTATAAGCGCCTCGGGTGTCAGTGGCTTAAAGTCGGCAAAGTCAGTCACCGCATTGGTACCGCCTGCCAGTTGTATCATGCTTTCTATGGGGGTTCCTGTGCCACTCACCATCAACATGTTGGCGCCACGGGCATAGATGAATAGTACTTTTGGCGCTTTTTTGAAGGCAACCAGGCCGGTGCGATCGGTATCTATCTTGTCCTGTATCGGCTTGATGTCGGCTTTGTGGTCAAGGGCTTTGGCTACATCAGCTATCAGCTTTTTAGCGCCTTCAGGTGTAAATTCCTGTTTGAAGATCACCGACTTTATGCCTGAACCTTCAATTTTCGATTTCAGTTCCGGTGTAATGTCTTCTTCTGTACCGAGAATGAGCGTAGGCTTCAGTTCCATGATCGCCTCAATGGACATACCGCGTTTTACATGGCCCAGGTCTTTGGCAGAGGCCTTAACGCTTTCCGGGTAGGTTGAGGTCACATCCCTGCCCACAATTTCTTTTTCATGGCCCAGTGCCGCAACGGCTTCGGTTACGGCGCCGTTCAGTGATATGATGCGCGCCCCCGCTGCTACTATCGTGCTATCAGTTTTTACAGTTGTTTCTTCGGTTGTCTTTTCTTCTTTTTTGCACGAAACGGTCGCCAGCATAATAAATGCCATGACCAGTAATTGGTTTATTTTTTTCATTGGTATAAATCTGTTGTTTGTATTTATTCTAAATTACGGCAAATTTATTATTTTTATTTAGAATGAAAAAGAATAAGGGTTAAAACTTGGAGGCTGTTTCGCAAAGATTCGCAAAGGAGCACCAAGTTCCACAAAGAGTCAGATAATAAGATTATTAAAACTTTGCGCGCCTTTGATCTCCTTTGCGCGTCTTTGTGGAATGAAAAGGATAAGGTTAAAACTTGAAGGCTGTTTCGCAAAGATTCGCAAAGGAGCACCAAGTTCCACAAAGAGTCATACAATAAGATTATTAAAACTTTGGGACTCTTTGAGCTCCTTTGCGCGTCTTTGTGGAATGAAAAGAATAAGGTTAAAACTTGAAGGCTGTTTCGCAAAGAATACAATAAGATTATTAAAACTTTGCGACTCTTTGAGCTCCTTGCGCGTCTTTGTGGAATGAAAAGAGTAAGGTTAAAACTTGAAGGCTGTTTCGCAAAGATTCGCAAAGTAGCACCAAGTTCCACAAACAGTCATACAATAAGATTATTAAAACTTTGCGACCCTTTGAGCTTCTTGGGGCATCTTTGCGGAATGAAGATGAATAAGGGCTAAAACTTGACGTGATGTGTTACATACTTTTATGATGGGTTTGAATGAAGCTCTTCCCCTCCGCCGGAGGGGTGGCTGAAAGCCGGGGTGGTTAATTTCATTTTTTTTTACCACCCCGCCCTACGGGCACCCCTCCGAGGGAGGGGAAGGATCGTGGGAAAAAACTTTGCCTTTGCGTGACTTTTATTTAAACTATGCGCTTATGTATTTGCAATGCAAAAAGATGTCTCCACACGATAGTCCGAAGGAGGGGAAGTAGGGGAGCAGGGCGTCACTAAACAAAAAAAATCCCGCAAGGCACATGCCCACCGGGATTCAAATAAAACAAAAACTAATGCACCTATTGCAGCAGCGCGTACTGGAACACGGGGAAGCCCCTGTGGCCGTCTGTGCTGAGCATGGATAGGAATTTAACTTTGTAATAGTTGCCGTCGCCGTCCTGCACTACAAAGAATACGTTGTTGTACACCTGCACCGGCAGCACGTTCCTCCAGTTGGCGCCTATGGCCCGTTGGTCGCTGCTGAAGTTGCCCGTATTAAGGCTTTGCAGCGTGAATGCTTCATAAGCTGCGCTGTCGCCTTGTACCGCCTGTGCTTTCACTCCGGCTTTGGTATTGGTTACGATATAATCGGAAAAGAAATAGGCCCCAAACGATTCCGTGCCCTGGAACACTTCGTTGGTAAAGGTGGTAAAATTCATGTCCCATTTGTCCTTTTGGGGCTCTGCCTGTACGGTGGCATCGGTTGTAAGGCTGAAGAAGACGTGGTTGTAGGCCGCATTTTTGGCAATGCTTACCGTGGTTGCCGTTGTAGCTTCAAGGTTGGCATACTGCAGCTTGTAGCCGCCGCCCTCGCTCCACACTTTTACTTTTTTCCAGCCACGCGGGTCACCGGCCACGTTGGATACGCCGGGATCTACCGTTGTGGTGGGTACCTGGCTGCCCAGGTTTACCAAATATACTTTGGCAGTAGCCTCACTTGAAGCGATGTTTCCAAAAGCGGTTTGCGAAAGGCTGCCGTTGGGATGGTCGATATAGGCCATGTTGCCGGCATCAAAAGTTCCTACGGCCACGGTTTGGTCCTCCTGCTGTACAAGGGTAATGTCGGTCGTTTCGAGCTGTTTTACGGCCATTTTAAGCGATCCGTTGAGGACTACCCTGAAATCGTCGCCGGAATAGAACCCAAGGTCCCAGCTGCTGCGGGACACCTCAGCGGCGCTTTCCTCGCTAAGGTCAACATATACCTGGTTCTGCTGGCTCGGGCCGCCCACATTCAGCGGATGCTGGGCCGTACCGAATACCGTCCCTTCCGAGATCGGCTCGATAGGCGCCACGTTGGTATCTTCATCGCTGCACGCGAATGCCAGGAAAGCCAAGGGAAGCAAGAATATCTTTTTCATAATATGGAGTATTTAGAAGTTGAGATTATACGTAAGTTTCAAAAAGTACGAGCGCCCATAGGCCATCAGTATGCTGGTGCTGCCCACGTCGTGCGTACCCCCGGAGGCTACGTTCGACTGAATGTTCACCACGTCCAGCAAATTTCTTCCGCCCAGCACGGCATCGAGTTTTCCACTAAAGAAGCTCTTTTTTACAGAGGCATCCATCAGCCCGAACGACTCGATTTCCTGCAATATGAACTGCGACTGGCCATTGACCGATGTCTCGATAAACTGTGGCTGCTTTCCGTTGATCTTATAATATAGCGAGAAGGTCGTATTCCACTTAGGCACTGTATAGGCCACGTTGGTATTGAACTGCATGGTGGTAAGGAACTTGTCGTCCGATACCGCCGTGCCCGAGCTGATCTTTTTTGATATGCCCAGGAACGCCACACCCGCCTTTACCTGCCAGTTGTAATATTCCAGCTGGTGCGTGGTGGCAATGTTGTACATTTTGTATTTGTCGATATTGATGTACTCGTACTTCCAGGAAGGTACTGTTTCGGTAAGCACCAGCTCGATGCGGTCATCTATGCCGATGTACGTCGCCGAGATGCTGTTCATCAGGCGCACATCGGCACCAAAGGATGTTGTCTTTTTAATGCTCGCCTCGTAGGAGTTGCCGGTTTCGGGCATCAGGTCTTCATTGCCCTGCACGTTGTGGTTGGAATCTACAAAATAGGTGTACAGTTCGTCATAATTCGGCGTGCGGTACGACCTGCCGAAGGAGGCCCTTGCCTCGATATCATGGTCAAACAAATAGCGCAGTCCCATGGAAGCCGACCACTGGTCGTCGAACTTCGACTGGAACGAGTAGCGGAAGCCGGGGCGGAAGGAAAAACTTTCGGTAACGCCAAATTCAGCCGCGGTAAACACGTCGTAGTTCTCCAGCCTTTGCTTGATGTTGCCTTCGCCTGCCCCACCGCCTACAAACAGGCCCGATGCGGCAGCGTTGTAGCCGTTGGTATTCACGAACTCATACCCCACCTGGAGGTCGAAGCTTTTATCCTTAAAAAAGTTGCCTAAAGTACCTGTAGAATAGAGTATTTCGGTGTCCTGGTAAGGCGCCTCGGTGTGGTTGGTTTCCTGTTCCGTCTGGATGTAGTAATTGAACTGCTCGAGGTCGCGGGTTTGCCTTTGGTGCGAAAGCGATACGTTGTAATCAAGCGTGCCCATCAGCTTGCCCACGGCATTAAGGTGGTGGTAGAACTTCTCTGTGTAAAACCTGCGGTCGCGCGAAAACAGCAGTATGCCCGTATCAGGAACTACCTGCCTTTCGACAATGGGATTATAGAAGTCGATCTTTTCGTTGAAGTAGTCAAATTTATAGAACAACCTGAAATTGTCCTTTTGATAACGGATAAGCGCGTTGCCAAAGTACTGCTCCTTGGGCAGCCAGCTAAAGCCGCGGTTGAGCCACGGCGTTGCGGAGTCGTAGTCGGTGTAATCACGGCCCCCACGGGTATCCTTAAATCCGGTAAAGTCGTTGCGGTTGCCACCGATGGAAACGAACCAGTTGTCGTTTATGGTGTGTGCGGCCCTCAGCGCCTGTATGTGGCGGCCTTTGTCATAAAGCGGGGCATACTCATCGCCGATGGTCTCTTCCTGCACTGTGGCGTTTATTTCCCACTTATTAAGGATGGATTTTTTGGTGATAATATTGATTACGCCACTAACGGCATTGGCGCCGTGCGTAACGCCCATTGAGCCTTCTATGATTTCAATGTGGTCGATGTCGTCGAGGTTGATCTGGGTGAGGTCGATGTTATTGCCCAGGCCGGTATCGCTCACCAGCGGAATGTTGTCAACCAGTATTTTGAGGTACTGGCCGTCAAGCCCGAACATCGAGACGGTGGAGCGCCCTTCGGCACTGTTGGGCTGCACCATGATATTGAGGTACTGGTTGAGTACATCGGCAAGGTTGTTGGCGGCCTGGCGCTGGATGTCCTCGCGGCTAATGACCTTTACGTTGAATACCGATTTTTTGATGGACTGCGGTTCGATCTGGCCGGTTACCACAACCTCCTGCAATTGTTCGGTTTTAATGGTATCGGTGACCGTTTCCTGCGCAGTGGAAAGGAAACCTGTAGTGAGGAGTATGAAGAGTACTGCTTTCGTCCCGTTTTGCATTCCGGCTTAACTTAGATTAATTCTAAATTGCAAAACTACACCCTCAAAATTTTATATGCAAATTATTTTTATTAATTCTAAATAAGAATTTTTAATGTGGAATGAGGGGCATCACCCCCGTTGAAAAGGCCTGGAATTTACTTAATAAACTGACGGCACAAATATCACATGGCCAGGCACCAAAAATCCGCCCACGTGTCCTTAAAAGTCGCATTGCAGGTGTTATAAAATGCGCGGCCCGTTGTAAAATTAGGTCACTAAAGGTCGAAGCCCATGTTCACGCCCAATTTTGAGGCGATGAGCTTGGTGATCCTGTTTTTAAGTTCCGGTATCCGGATGCTTTCAATCACTTCATTGCTGAAGGCGTACATCAGTAGTGCCTTGGCTTCCTTCTTCGGAATACCACGCGACTGCATGTAAAACATGGCTTTTTCGTCCAATTGGCCTATGGTACAGCCGTGGGAACACTTTACGTCATCGGCAAAGATCTCGAGCTGCGGCTTGGCATTAATAGAGGCTTTCTCGCTAAGAAGGATGTTGTTATTCTGCTGGAAGGCATCGGTTTTCTGGGCTTCCTTCTCCACATAGATCTTCCCGTTGAAAACCCCGGTAGAGCTGTCGTTAAAAATGCCTTTATAGTCCTGGTGGCTCTCACAGTTCGGCTGTGCATGGCGCACAAGTGTATAGTGGTCAACGAGTTGCTTGTCGCCGATGATGGTAATGCCTTTCAGCGTACTCTCCACGCGCTCGCCCTGATGGTAGAAGTTCAGGTTGTTGCGGGTGATGTTACCACCGAATGAGAAGGTATGTACCGAGGCATGGCTCTGGCCTTTCTGCGCGATGAAGGTATTGTCCACAAGATTAGCGCTTTGCAGGTCGTTCTGGATCTTGTAATAGTCTACAAGGGAGCGCTCCTGTGCGAATATTTCGGTTACCGAGTTGGTCAGCACCGGGTTGCCGTTAAGGCTCTGGTGGCGCTCAATGATCTGTACCTGAGCGTTTTCGCCTACGATTACAAGGTTGCGGGGCTGCACCATCAGCGCGGCCTCGTTGCCGGTAGAGAAATACATGATCTCAATGGGCTTGTCGGCTACCTTGTTCCTGGGGATGTTGATGTAGGCGCCTTCAATGGCAAAGGCCGTATTCAGTGAGGTCAGGCTGTCATTGGCATTGGCTATCTTGTTGAAATAGTTGTCCATAACCTCCTTGTATTTCGGCTTAGTAAGCGCCGATGACATCAGGCAAACGTCCAGCCCGTCGTGTGTTGTAGACGACAGGAACGAGCTGAATACCCCATCGATAAACACTACTTTATAGGTGTCGATCTCGTGCAGGAAATACTTCTTAACATCGGGATAGTTAATGGTATTTTCCTGTTTTGGGAATACGGTAAAGTCGTTTTTGAGTACCGCATTGAGCGATGTATATTTCCAGGCTTCCTCCTTTTTGGTTGGGAAACCTTTGATTTCGAAGTTCTTAATGGCCTCAGTACGAATATCGTGCAGTTCGGTAGTGACATCTACACGTTCCTCAAAAGCCATGAATGAGGATAATAGTTTTTCTTTTAATTCCATTATAATTGTCTAAAGTTTTAATGTCTAAAGTCATAAAGACCTTAGAAAACTCTATTTATTGAGATATTTTATAAAACCGCTAAGCAGCCTTGATAATTCTGTAATTTCTGCAAGAAGATCTTCAAAAACTTCCTGCGAAATATAATTCAAATCTGAAGCCAAATACAATTGTGAACGTACCTCACCTGCAGATCCTTTTGCTATATATAAAAAGTGTATAAACTCCTTATCAGTATGACGTTCAAAACCTTCTGCAATATTTGAAGATATTGATACCTAACACCTTCTTATTTGCCGTGCAATATCAAAGTCTTTTCTGAAAAATTCACCTTCAGTTACAAGATAAATTCTTTTATTAAGAGCCCGTGCCCTTTGCCAGGAATTTATCTCTTCAAACGAATTAAACTTTCCCATTATCCTTTAAGACTTTTAGACCATTACGACTTTGGACTAAAATTAGTTTTCCGATTTAATCCAGTCGTATCCTTTTTCTTCAAGCTCATAGGCAAGTTCCTTGCCTCCTGATTTCACGATCTTTCCATTGTAAAGTACGTGTACAAAATCAGGGACGATATAGTCCAACAGCCTTTGGTAGTGGGTAATTACAACCACAGCGTTGTCTTCGCTGCGGAGCTTATTCACGCCATTGGCCACGATACGCAATGCATCAATGTCAAGGCCTGAGTCGGTCTCGTCAAGTATGGCGAGTTTCGGCTCGAGCATGGCCATCTGGAAGATCTCGTTACGCTTCTTCTCACCACCCGAAAAGCCTTCGTTGAGCGAGCGGGAAAGGAACTTGCGGTCGATCTCTAACAGCTCCGATTTCTCACGGATGAGCTTCAGCATTTCGTTGGCGGGCATTTCTTCGCGGCCCTGTGCTTTGCGGCTTTCGTTGATAGCCGTTTTCATGAAGTTGGTTACCGATACGCCGGGTATCTCTACAGGGTACTGGAACGACAGGAACACGCCTTTGTGCGCCCTTTCTTCGGGTGCAAGCTCGCCGATGTCCTCGCCCTCAAGGTAGATGGCGCCTTCAGTGACTTCGTAGTTCTCATTCCCGGCTATTACCGAGGAAAGCGTACTCTTACCGGAACCGTTTGGTCCCATTATGGCATGTACTTCGCCGGCTTTTACCTCAAGGTTGATGCCCCTCAGGATATCTTTATCTTCAACACGTGCGTGCAGGTTTCTTATTGATAACATTTTTAGTTTTTATTTTTTCTGACTCGCCCTCTGACAATTCTATAAAGGCCGAAATTATTTGTTTTATATAAGGGTTTCTCTTTAAAATTATCATTGATACAGGATAACGATTTTGATTAGAATCTATTAGTATCTCATCTATCTTTATAAACGAATCATTCTGATGTTTATAAAACCACTGATCAAATTTCTTTCGCCGTATGTCCTGCCTGTTGTCTGATGAATCGCAAATGTAAATACAGACATTCTTTGAACTGGCATTAAAAAACTCCCGAAATATTTCGGCAATTGTAATGCTAATTTTGTTATCAAGCGGTGGGTTTTTACCCAATCCATTGATTGCAACTTCAATGACAAATTCATAAATCAGTTCAGAAAACACGTTTCCCGGAAGCAGGTAAGGGGATGGTTTAAATTTAATTTCATAAACAATTCCATTAGTTGTTTCGAAGATATAGCTGTTATTCTTTCCACCGATAAATGAGAATGTGTATGACATTACTTACCTCCGTTCAACTCCCTTAATTTAGCTAATGCGACCTTAAATTCCTGGGTATGCACATCTTTCTTTATCTCTTCCTGCAATTCTTTTTTACTTTGAAGCAGATAAGCAATAACCTCATCTGTCGTCCTTTTCTTTTTTTCCTGTGTTTTCATAACTCTAAAAAAATAATTAACCAACCGATCCCTCAAGTGAAATCTCCAGCAATTTCTGCGCTTCCACTGCAAACTCCATAGGCAGCTTGTTCAGCACTTCCTTGCTGAAGCCGTTCACGATAAGCGCAATAGCCTTCTCGGTAGGGATGCCCCTTTGGTTGCAGTAAAACACCTGGTCTTCGCCAATTTTACTTGTCGTAGCCTCGTGCTCAATTTTGGCCGAAGTGTTCTTCGATTCAATATACGGGAAGGTATGTGCGCCGCAGTTGTTGCCCATCAGGAGCGAGTCGCACTGCGAGAAGTTGCGTGCATTATCGGCCCGTGACCCTATCTGCACAAGTCCACGGTAGCTATTCTGCGATTTTCCCGCAGAGATACCTTTCGATATAATGGTGCTTTTGGTATTCTTGCCAAGGTGGATCATTTTGGTACCCGTGTCGGCCTGCTGGTAGTTGTTGGTCACGGCAATGGAGTAGAACTCCCCTACCGAGTTATCACCCTTCAGTATGCAGCTTGGGTATTTCCATGTCACTGCCGATCCGGTTTCTACCTGTGTCCACGATATTTTCGCGTTCTTTTCGCATATACCGCGCTTGGTCACGAAGTTATATACTCCGCCCCTGCCTTCTTTATTACCCGGGAACCAGTTTTGTACCGTTGAATATTTTATCTCGGCATCATCCATCGCGATAAGCTCCACCACTGCGGCGTGCAGCTGGTTCTCGTCACGGCTTGGTGCAGTGCAGCCCTCGAGGTAACTCACGTAGC
Organism: uncultured Flavobacteriaceae bacterium; assembly: GCA_942492845.1. Taxonomy (GTDB): domain Bacteria; phylum Bacteroidota; class Bacteroidia; order Flavobacteriales; family Flavobacteriaceae; genus Flavobacterium. Next base: position 904,918 of record OW818646.1, read on the forward strand.
TGCCTTCATCGGCAATAACAAGCGTCCGCTCAAACTGCCCGGTGCCCGCCTGGTTGATACGGAAATACGTGCTCAACTCCATCGGGCAGCGTACCCCTTTCGGGATGTAGCAGAACGACCCGTCGGAAAACACGGCCGAGTTCAGCGCTGCATAAAAATTGTCCTTTTGCGGAACTACAGACCCTATATACTTCTTAACCAGTTCCGGATGCTCCTTTATCGCTTCTGAAATGGGGCAAAATATGATCCCTTTTTCGGCAAGTGTCTTTTTAAATGTGGTTGCTACCGACACAGAATCAACAACAATATCCATTGCGACATTGTTCATCATCTTTTGCTCATCTACCGATATGCCCAGCTTTTTGTACATCGCCAGAAGTTCGGGGTCTACGTCGTCCAGCGTCTTATTGGCATCAATAGCCTTTGGCGCTGAATAATACGAGATCGCCTGGAAATCCGGCTTCTCATAATGCACATTGGCCCAGGTGGGTTCGGTCATTTCCTTCCAGGCACGAAAAGCCTCCAGGCGCCAGTCGGTCATCCATTCCGGCTCATCCTTCTTTTTAGAAAGCGCCCTCACGACATCCTCACTAAGCCCTATAGGAAATGTATCCGCTTCTATATCAGTATAAAAACCGTACTCGTACTCTTTGGTTTCGAGCTCGATCTTTAATTCTTCTTCAGTGTATTTGCTCATTCTTTTTAATTTAAAGATTTAAAATTTAAAGATTCAAAGATTGCTTCCTCAAACTCTTGATTTTAAATACTCTATAAATTTTGAGAGACTTTTCGAAATCTCTGTGCTTAATTCTATTCCCCTAACTGTTTCGTCGTAAGTAAAAAAACCTAATTCTTTTGACAAGATAAGCATGCTCCTTACTTCTGCACAACTTCCTTTGGAATGCCTGAGGAACCTGATGAACTGTTTGTTGTTGTTATATTCTGAACCTTCCGCAATATTATTGCTTATTGATAATACTGCCTTTTTAATCTGATCCTTGAATCCGTATTCCCTTTCCATATTTTGCTTATCCATTAATAAAAATATTTCTTTCGCAAGAATTATTGATTTTTGATAAACTTCAAACTCTGTAAAGGACTTGGTCATCCGTTGAATCTTTAAATTTTTAAATCTTCAATCTTTCAATAACTATAAAGAAAAACTCTCCCCGCACCCGCAGGTTCTCTGCGCATTAGGGTTATTGAAAACAAAGCCCTTGCCGTTAAGCCCGCCGCTGAATTCCAGCACCGTGCCTGCAAGGTAAAGGAAGCTTTTTTTATCTACTGCTATCTTTATGCCGTTGTCTTCAAATACTTTATCATTTTCGCCCAGCGCCTTATCAAAATTCAATTCGTATGAAAGGCCCGAACATCCGCCACTCTTCACGCCTACCCTTATATAGTCGGTAGCCGCGTCAAAACCGTCATCCTCCATAAGCATGACAGCCCTCTTTTTTGCTGTATCAGAAACTTTTATCATAGCTCACTTAACTAAATTAATCGAATTAAAGGGCAAAGATACCACATTGTTTACAGAATGCAATAATCGCACCCTTTTTTATGATTATGGTGTTATAAGCGACAGTTATGAGTGTCTCAGTGTAAAATGCTTAAAATCAATTTATATGCCTGTTTAAATACTCGTCCGGATTATTGCGCACCTGTTGGGCAAGTGCCGCCAGATACGTGTCACCCTGCTCTTCGTAATGCCTGCATTCAATGTAGTCCAGCTTTATATTTATTTCGAAAATGCCCACGGTGCCGCATACCACAGATAGTATAAGGTCGGCGCCGTCGCGGTACAGTATGTAGTCCCATTTCTTTAGTGACACTTCTTCCATATTTGATACATTTCAGTTTTCATCCTTTTGCCGTAAAACAAAATAAGCTTAATTTGCACTATAAACAAACTAAAAAATGAAACTCTACCCTATAGAAACCGGAAACTTTAAGCTCGACGGCGGCGCGATGTTCGGCGTGGTGCCAAAGCCTTTATGGACAAAAACCAACCCTGCCGACGAAAACAACCTGATAGACATAGCCGCACGCTGCCTGCTCATAGAAGACGGTAACCGCATCATACTCATCGATACCGGTATGGGCAACAAGCAAAGCGACAAATTCTTCGGGTATTATTCGCTTTGGGGCGACCATACTACCGACAAATCGCTGGCTGCGCACGGTTTTCATCGCGATGATATTACCGATGTATTCATGACGCACCTGCACTTCGACCATTGCGGGGGCAGCGTGCAGTGGAATAACGACCGCACCGGATACGAGCCTGCCTTTAAAAACGCCAATTACTGGACCAACGAAAACCATTGGGAGTGGGCCACAAAGCCGAACGCAAGGGAAAAGGCTTCTTTCCTTACCGAAAACATACTGCCGATGCAGGAAAGCGGACAACTGAAGTTCATTACCAGGCCGGAAGGCGATTACCTGGATGAAAGCGAACTCGGCTTCGGTATTTTTTTTGCCGACGGGCACACCGAAAAACAGATGATACCGCACATCAATTATAATGGCAAAACCGTGGTGTTCATGGCCGACCTCCTCCCTACCGCGGGGCATATCCCGCTGCCGTATGTTATGGGCTATGACACCCGACCGCTATTGACGCTGGACGAAAAAGCAAAATTCCTGAATGCCGCTGCTGACAAAGGCTACTACCTGTTTTTGGAACACGATGCTCATAATGAGATCATTACTGTAGAGCATACCGATAAAGGGGTGCGGCTGAAAGAGGTATTGAAGTGTAGTGATATTTTTTAATGCAATACGGATGGTATGTATGACCAATTGCTCCCTGATTTTTGACGGTGAAGCAGTAAGGTTCTCATCTGTATATCACAACATAATGTTAAAATCCCTGTGTGGTGTAACCTACAAGGAGTAATTTAGTCAAATATTAAATTGTAAATTCAAGAATATGAAATTCAGGTCACTTTACCTGTCGGCAGCTATTGCATTATTCCTTGCAGGCTGCGGCACAACCAGGACAATAACGGCAGAGCCTATTGCCATAACCAAAACAGTTGTTGCCAAGAAAGCACCCCTAACAGACAACCAGGAACAGCGCTGGAGCCACCTCGATCTTGTAAAGGACAGCATCCCCGGGATGAGCGTAGACAGGGCATACGAAATTTTGAAGGATAAAAAAGCGAAGAAAGTTATCGTTGGCGTAGTAGATTCGGGCGTGGATATCGAGCACCCAGACCTTGCCTCCGTAATATGGACCAACCCTAAGGAAATTGCCGCTAATGGCAAGGATGATGACGGCAATGGCTATATTGATGACGTGCATGGATGGAACTTTCTTGGCGAGGCGCATCACGAAAATTTGGAGTATACGCGCATTGTGAAAAAAGGCGATGATGGCTCGGAACGGTATAAAAAAGCAAAAGCCGAGTTTGATAAGGAACTTCGCGAAGCAAAGGCAGAAAAGCAGAAAATTGACTTTATTGCCGATGTGGACAAAACCTTCCAGGAAAAGATAGGCAAAAAGGATTATACCGTGGAAGACCTCAGGAATTTCAAGACGACCGACGCAAGACTGAATGCCGTAAAGGAGAATTTCATCGAAATTTTCACCAATGTGCCAAGGGAAGAGTTCAATAAAGAAATACAGGGCGCCAAAGAGCATTTTGACGACATGGTGAACTACAACCTCAATCTGAAATTTGACGGGCGTAAAGTTGTAGGCGATAACCCTGAAGACCTTAACGACCGCAACTATGGCAATAACAATGTAATAGGCCCTGACAGGGAAGGCGCCAAGCACGGAACCCACGTGGCCGGCATCATTGCGCAGGTAAGGAACAACGGCATAGGCGGCGACGGCATTGCCAGCAACAATGTAGAGATAATGGCTGTTCGTGCAGTGCCGGACGGTGACGAGTACGATAAAGATGTGGCATTGGCCATTCGCTATGCGGTAGACAATGGCGCGAAAGTGATCAACGGAAGCTTTGGAAAATACTACTCCCCGCATAGTGAGTGGGTGTATGATGCCATTAAATATGCCGCTGATAAAGACGTACTGATCGTATTTGCGGCGGGTAATGAGAGCAGGGACCTGAACGCGCCGGGTGGTGTGGAGCGTTTTCCGAACGATGACAAGCTAAGCGGCAAGGAAATTGCCGACAATGTGCTTACAGTAGGAGCTATCAATAATCCGTTTAACGAGGACCTTCTTGCCGATTTCTCGAACTATGGCAAGAATGATGTGGATGTATTTGGTCCCGGAGTGCGCATTTACGCTACTACGCCGAACAACAAGTATGAATTCCTTCAGGGAACATCGATGGCATCGCCTAATGTGGCCGGGGTTGCAGCGCTTATCCGTTCGTATTACCCAAGCCTTACGGCAACGCAGGTAAAGCATATCATCATGGATTCGGGGCTTCCGGTAGGCTTTGATGTAAAATTGAGCAAGGACGACCCTCAGGCACCGGACGAAACACGCCCGTTTAAAGAACTTTCAAAGTCGGGGAGGATCGTGAATGCCTACAATGCGATCATCCTGGCCGACAAGATGGCCGCAAAAAAATAATACTGACAAAAAAACAACTTGACGGAAGGGCGAAATCCCTTCCGTTTTTTTATTTTTAACCCATGAAAAAATTACTTTTAGCAGCATTGCTTTCGGCTTCAGGCCTCTTTGCGCAGAAAAACCCGAACCCCGGCTACTGGCAGCAACATGTGGATTATAAGATGGATGTTTCCATGGACGTGAAAACCTACAAGTATACCGGCAAGCAGGAACTGGTGTATACCAACAATTCGCCCGACACGCTCTACCGCGTTTTCTACCATTTGTATAACAACGCCTTCCAACCCGGCAGCGAGATGGATGCCCGGCTAAAGCACATTCCCGATCCGGATGGACGAATGGTGAAAACCTTTAAGACCGCCGAGAAAACGGTAAAGGAAAGCCGCATAAGCGCATTAAAGCCCAATGAAATCGGTTACCTGAAAATAACCAACCTGAAGCAGGACGGCACAGTACTTCGCAACAAAGTGGCGGGTACCGTACTTGAAGTAGACCTTGCCAAGCCGATATATCCGGGCAAATCGGCCACCTTTACACTCGATTTTGAAGGACAGGTGCCGGTACAGGTACGCCGAAGCGGCAGAAACAATGCCGAGGGCGTGGCACTCTCTATGACGCAGTGGTACCCAAAAATGGCCGAGTATGATTTTGAAGGCTGGCACGCCAACCCGTACATTGCGCGTGAATTCCACGGGGTATGGGGCAATTTTGACGTGAAAATCACCATAGACAAGGCCTACACCATAGGCGGTACGGGTTATCTGCAAAACAAGAATGAGATAGGCAAAGGGTATGAAGATGCAGGCGTAAAAGTGGAATATCCTAAAAAAGCGAAGACCCTTACCTGGCATTTTACAGCGCCGATGGTACACGATTTTGCGTGGGCTGCCGACAGCAATTTTGCCCACGACAAGCTAATGGGGGATAACAATACCGAACTGCACTTTTTCTACAAAAACACGCCTGAAACTGTGGACGGATGGAAAAAACTACAGCCCAAAACGGCGGAGATACTGGCATTCTACAACAGGACCATTGGCAACTACCCGTACAAGCAATACTCTGTGATACAGGGTGGCGACGGCGGTATGGAGTATGCCATGTGTACGCTGATCACCGGGCGCTCATTTGAGGGACTGGTAGAGGTTACAGCGCACGAATTTGGGCACTCGTGGTTCCAGCATGTACTTGCCTCCAACGAGTCGAAGCACGGCTGGATGGACGAAGGCTTTACATCGTACATTGAGGCGCTTGCTATGGAGGCCGTGATGCCCCCCGTGGTAAAGGAGGGCGAAGAGGAGCCGAACCCGTTCAAAAATGCGTATTCCGGCTATTTTGCCATGGTGAAGAGTGGTAAGGAGCAGCCCCTGACCACACACGCCGACCGCTTTGACACGAACAGGCTGTACAGCATTGCTTCTTACAGCAAAGGTGAGGTTTTCCTGGCGCAACTGGGTTACCTAATCGGGCAGGACAAACTGGCTGAAACCCTGAAGCGTTTTTATGCCGACTATAAGTTTACCCACCCTACACCGATGGACATTAAGCGTACCGCTGAAAAAGTGAGCGGCGCACACCTGGACTGGTACCTGACCGACTGGTGCCAGACGACCAATACCATTGACTACGGCATTAAGGAAATGGCAGAATCCGGGAACTCGACCAAGATAACGCTGGAACGGATAGGCCGCATGCCGATGCCGATGGATATTATTGTGGTGTTTGAAGACGGTACACAGGAAAGTTACTACATCCCGCTGCAAATGATGCGGTACGTTAAAGACAATCCCTATCCTAACCTGAAACGCACGGTGCTGGATGCATGGGACTGGGGCCACCAGACGTATGAGTTCACCATCAATAAACCGAAAGCTACGATAAAGGTATTTGTTATTGACCCTACGGAGCTGATGGCTGATGTGAATAAGGAAAACAATGCGTTTATTATGGGAGCGAAGTAAAATTCCAAAAACTGGAAATCCCAAATCACAAAAGCAGTACCGGATAATGGCGCCGCATTTTTTGAGATTTCTCTCTGCGTAAACTCCTTTCGAAATGGAAAATGCACTATTCCATTTCGAAGACAGGAGAAATCTCAGCTAATGCTTTTTTTGAGATTTCTCTCTCCGTAAACTGCGTTCGAAATGGAAAACACGGAAAAACACAATAAAAAAACCTCCGGTTGTTGCGGACCGGAGGTTTTAGAAAACAGATAAAATAGATAAAACCTATTTTGCTATGGAGATATATAGGCTCTAATAAAAGAGAGTTAGTTCGCCTTTTTAGCAGGCTCCGCTTTTTTAACCGTTGCTTTTTCTTCCTTTTTGGTAGCTTCGGTTTTCTTTACGGTAGCAGGCTGTTGTGCCGGGGCGGTTTGCGGCTGTGCAGCAGGCTGAATTGCGGTCGTTTTTGTAGTAGTCGTAGCTTGTGTTGTTTGCGCCGGCTGCGATTTTATAGTCATAGTTTTTGTCGTGTCGGCTTTAGTTGTAGTTTCCTGGGCCATTGCCATTGCTCCTGAAAGCAGTAGGGCAGCTATAAATAAATTTTTCATAAATACTATATTTTGATTTAGATTATGTCTTATGCCACTACATAATGCAAAACCGGTGCCCCAAAAACATAAGGTATACATCACTACAAAACAATCATATCAAAATGCTGATATACAAGAATATAAGAAATTTATATCTAGAACTGCATACCTGTTAGTAATGCGTAATGCACTGTAGAGGTTTGGGGAAAGCTGTAGAAAATTGTGTGGAGAATGGATGTATTTCAGTACTATTTACACAACAGACCTGACAGGTTTTTGGATCTGGCCTGTAATGTTTTATATGCCGCTCCCCCGGAGCTCAAATGGACCCCGTTTATATTTTTTGCTATAAATATGCCGTCCCTTCGGGACTCATGAGTGGCAGCCCCAAAGGGGCGCAATGTTTATAGAAATAATAAGTATGAGAGGATTGGAGCTCCGGAGGAGCGGTATATGATTATTAAAAACTCTTCCAAACACCTATGATTTGTAAACCTGTCAGGTCTGAAATGCACAATTCTACCTCTGTTTTTTAATGCATCGCGTTCATTCGAATGCTGGCCTTAACCAGTGCGAGCGCCCTTATCTTTTCAAGCTCTACATCTTTGGGCTGGTGCCTCGGGTTTTCGCTTACCAGTTTTACACAGCCCGGATATTCGGAACGCTGTATGTATTTTACGGTGATGTATTCCTCGCCGCTTCCCATGTCGATGCCGAGCAGGTACATTTCGCCCCAAAAGATACCATTGAGGATGTCGTGAACTTCCTTGTACATCACGATGTCGCCGCTTTTCAGGAGGGGGTCCATACTGTCACCGGTTACATATACGGCGCCATCGCATTTTGGAAGGTGTGGAATGGAAATATGGTCTACCGGCTTTTGGACGTTGGTGTTGGCAAATATCGGCACAAGGCCCGCAACCGCCTCCAGGTCGTATAGTGGTATTTGCTGGCTATCTACACTGGTATCGGTTTTAAGGCGGTAGGTTTTAACGTTTCCTCCCTGTCCTTCCAGGAACATAGACCCCTGGCCGGTAAGCAGCCATGTAGGGTTCAGGTCAGAATAGGTGGCAATGATTTTTTCCAGCATATTCGACCCGATGCTCTTGCCATCCTTTACGGCCTTGGAAATGCTCCCACGGCTTGCGCCAAGGCTGTTTTCAAACGCGTAATAGCTGATCCCTTTTGCCTCGATATATTCCCCTACCCTAAGTGATACCATAATGAAAGATTTTTTTCAGTGAAGAATTGAAACGCAAATCTAAGAAAAAAATAGTTTAATAGAAAATAATCTTTATCATATATTTTCGTTCCGAATAATTACTTTTGGGTAAAAGTTTGAAATGCATACTGAAAACCAAATTTTAAAAATTGCGGATGACTATGTAAGTGAAATTCGACAAAGCACTGGAATTGATGTTGTGATCATTCATCAATCAACTATAAAAAAACCATATGGTTCAATATTTTTCTACACAAGCAAGATGTATTGGGAAACCGGCGCCATTAAATATGCAGTAGCGGGAAATGCTCCTTTTTTAGTTGAAAATCTGACCGGTAATATCATTGATTTCGGTACATCTCAGGAGACGGAATATTATATTGATGAATATGAAGCAGGCAGATGGCCGGACAACAGGCGGCTTTTGTAATGTTTACTTTGTACCTTTGCCGACGATGGAAAACAGGCCCCATACATATCCGCGACACGAAAAGCTGAAAAGCCACACCACGATCGACCTTTTGTTTACAGAAGGAAAATCGGTGTCGAAGTATCCGTTGCGCCTGGTCTATGTACCCCAGCCTGAAGAAGGCGCCATTATGCAAATGGGGGTTTCGGTTTCCAAAAAGTATTTCAAAAAGGCGCACGACCGCAATTACTTTAAGCGGGTGCTTCGTGAAACCTACCGCCACCACAAGCATATCCTCACGGCAGCCACAGACAAACCCTATGCCATGATGCTCCTGTACCAGACAAAAGACCGCCTTTCGTTTGAGGAGATCAATACCAAGACGGTGCAGCTTTTCGAAAAATTTGCCGCGCAGGAAAATATCTAAGCTGTACTAATCTAAGCCTTTTTTCGTTTGACATTCAGGGATTGGGGAAGTTTCTCCCGGCTATTGGCTGTGCGTAAGCCTTTAATCCTTATTTTCGTAACTGCATTACCATCATCAAAATAAAAAAATAAAATATGTTTACCAGGCTAAAGAAAAGATATGTGTTGCCCACGCTCGCCGCAGGGTTTCTGTTCGTAGGGGTGAGCTTTAAGGACGATTTCTTCGAGATCGCCAAGCAGATAGAGATATTCACCACGTTGTTCAAAACCGTGAACAATAACTATGTCGACGAGACCAACCCGGCCCAGCTGATGGATAAAGCCATAAAAAGCATGCTGGAGGACCTGGACCCGTATACCAACTACTTCAACGAGCAGGATGTGGCGAAGTTCAAGATCAACAATACCGGCGAATATACCGGCATCGGTGCCCAGATAACCCACAAGGAAGGCAAGCTGATCATCAAGGAACCTTACAAGGATTACCCGGCTGACAAGGCGGGCCTTAAAGCCGGTGACGAGATCATCCAGATAGGCGACATTGTTCTGGCCGATTTTAAGGAAGATGCCAGCGAACTGCTGAAAGGCTCCCGAAATACAAAGATCGACATCAAATACCTGCGCCAGGGCAAGCCGATGAGCACCCAGCTGATACTGAACGAGGTAGACCTGAAGGCAGTACCATACTATGCGCTCGTCGGCAAGGAAACCGGATATATTGTACTCTCACAGTTTAACGCCAAGGCAACGGCAGAGACCAAGGCCGCTCTCGTCGACCTTAAAGGGCAGGGCGCCAAAAACATCATCCTCGACCTGAGGGGCAACCCGGGCGGGCTTTTGAACGAGGCGGTAAGCATCTGCAACCTGTTCGTGAAGCAGGACGAGATCATTGTGACAACAAAATCGAAAAACGAAAAGTACAACAACACCTACAAGACCCAAAAACCGCCTGTAGACCTTGATATCCCGCTTGTGGTACTGGTAGATGGCAAGAGCGCCTCGGCATCGGAAATCGTGGCCGGCGCCCTCCAGGACCTTGACCGTGCCGTCATCGTGGGCAGCAGGAGCTTTGGCAAAGGCCTTGTACAGCGCCCGCTGGACCTTACCTACGGCACGCAGGTAAAAGTGACCATTTCACGCTACTACACCCCCTCCGGGCGGGGCATACAGGCGCTGGACTACACGCATAAGGACGCAGACGGCAAGGCCATACGCATCGATAAAAAAGATTATAATGCCTTTAAGACCCGCAAGGGCAGGACGGTATTTGACGGCGGCGGCATACTGCCCGACGTAGAACTTGAGGAGTCAAAACAAAGCGCCATAGCCGATGCGCTGGTACGTAAGGATGGCATTTTTAATTATGCGACCGTATTTTATTATAAGAACCCGAACGTAGGCACTGCGATACCGAATGTTTCGGATGCGGAATTCGAAGCCTTTAAAGCTTACCTGAAAAAAGAGAAGTTCGAGTTTGATACCGAAACCGAAAAATCGCTTAAGGCAACCCTGGAGGTGGCCAAAAAGGAAAAGGTAGATGCCAGCATAGCCGCCGAATACAACCAGCTATTGGCCGCGCTGCAAAAAAGCGAAGAGAAGGAACTGAACACGCATAAGAATGAAATAAAGCAGCTACTCCTTGATGAGCTTATTAAGCGCTACCAGTATAAGGAAGGTCTTTATAAATACTATACCACAAGCAATCCGGAGATACAAAAAGCGGCGGCATTGCTAAGCAATACGGCACAATACAATAAAATTCTTGTAAAATAACCCCCGATCCCGACAGCAATGCCGGGATTTTTTTTGGCTATGGATAAAGCATTACCCCCTGTAATAGCGGCGGAAGATCTGGCGCTTCTGAATAAAAGTGATTACGTGCTTATTGATGCGGGCCCTTCGCGTGAGCGCTACATGGAACGGCATTTGAAAAGGGCGGCCTTCGCGGACCTCAACACTGACCTTGCCGACGTACCCGAAGATGCTGCCCATGGCGGAAGGCACCCGCTGCCAGCCCGGGAACATTTCGGGAAAGTATTGGGAAAGCTAGGCATATCGGCGGAAAGCCATGTGATCGTATATGATGATAAAAACGGCGCCAACCCGGCCGCAAGGCTTTGGTGGATGCTGAGGGCGGCGGGACACGATAAAGTTCAGGTACTCAGCGGCGGGATGCAGGCTGCTGAAAAGGCAGGATTCCCCGTTACAGATGCAATTGATACACCACCGCCCTTACAACCCTATAATTTTACCCATTGGCACTTGCCGACTGCCGATATAACTGAAGTGGAAACAGCTGCTTCCGATGGCAATCGTTTGGTAATCGATGTCCGTGACAAAGAACGGTTTGACGGAATCACGGAGCCTATCGACCTCATAGCAGGCCATATCCCGGGCGCGATCAATATACCTTTTTCAACAAACCTTGACGCTAATGGTAATTTCCTTTCCACGGATGTGCTGAAAGAGAACTATACCAAAGCTCTCGGCACAATTACGACCGAAAACGTGATCGTTCATTGCGGCTCAGGCGTAACGGCCTGCCATACGCTGCTGGCGATGGATCATGCCGGGCTTGGCATCCCGAAATTATATACCGGATCCTGGAGTGAATGGTCCCGCAACGTCAAACCTGTCGGGAAAAATATCATTTAACTACAGGATATTTGCAACCTGCTACAGCGACAGTTAAATATAATGCCTTCAAATAACCTGATTTCCAAAAAACATATACCTTTGCCCTTTAATTAAATATAAAGTGGGCAATCACAAACACATGAGCAAGGTAACCTATGCGGGCCTGCTAGTTACCTTAGGGATTATTTACGGAGATATCGGAACCTCGCCATTATATGTAATGAAAGCTATAATGGGAGCTGTACCAATCGAAGAAGATGTTGTACTGGGAGCAATATCCTGTATATTCTGGACCCTTACACTGCAAACCACAGTAAAATATGTGTATCTTACACTTAAAGCCGATAACAATGGTGAAGGAGGTATATTCTCCTTGTATACACTCGTTAAGAGGCTAAAGAAAAAAGGCCTCGTTGTGCCTGCTATAATTGGTGGAAGTGCGTTGCTCGCCGATGGTATAATAACACCTCCTATATCGGTTTCTTCAGCTATTGAAGGTCTTAAAATATATAATCCGGACATCGATACCGTGCCTATTGTTATTGGCATATTGTTCGGACTTTTTTTCATACAGCGTTTTGGCACCACTTTTATAGGCAAATTTTTTGGGCCTATGATGCTAATATGGTTTGGTATGCTGGGCGTATTGGGATTCATACCACTTGTTGAAAACCTCGCTGTCCTAAAAGCTCTTAACCCCTATTACGCAATACACTTGTTGTCAATACATCATGAAGGGTTTTATGTCCTGGGCTTTGTTTTCCTTTGTACTACCGGAGCGGAAGCATTATATAGCGACATGGGGCACTGCGGCAGGGGCAATATCCGTGTAAGCTGGGCATTTGTTAAGGCTATGCTGGTAATCAATTATTTTGGCCAGGGGGCTTATTTAATATCCCATTCCGGCCAAACATTAAGCACTTTGAGCGGAAACCCCGAGAATCCGGGCAACCCTTTTTACCTTCTTATGCCGGAGTGGTTCCTTCCATTCGGTATAGCTATAGCTACGTCGGCTGCCGTTATTGCCTCACAGGCGTTGATAAGCGGATCATTTACACTAATAAGTGAAGCCATGCGCCTCAACTTTTGGCCAAAGGTATCTGTGAAATTTCCCAGCGAACTTAAAGGGCAATTGTATATACCATCCATTAACTGGCTCCTTTTTCTTGGCTGCGTATTCATTGTACTTCATTTCCGTGAATCCGGAAATATGGAGGCGGCATACGGCCTTGCCATCGTGCTGTGTATGTTGATGACAACTACCCTGCTTGGATATTACATGGTTCTTAAGAGGTATAATTCTTTCCTTATTATTGGTGTCGTTGCAATATATTTTGTGATTGAAATATCCTTTTTGATAGCAAATATGAGCAAGTTTCACCATGGTGGTTATGTCTCCCTTGCAATCGCGGGGCTATTGGCAACCATCATGGTCGTTTGGTTCTGGGCTAAGAAGATCCGAAGCGAATACACGGAATTTACGAAGATAGCCAACTACAAGCAGGTTCTTTCGGAACTGAGCAACGATGAATCCATCCCGAAATACGCTACCCACCTGGTGTATATGACCAACGCCCAGCTTGGCGACGAAATTGAGTCGAAGATCATTTATTCGATACTGCAAAAAAGGCCGAAAAGAGCCGATATTTACTGGTTCGTCCATGTAAATGTGGTGGATGAGCCTTACAAAATGGAGTACCGTGTACGCGAAATCATGAAAGATGACGTTATAAGGGTAGACTTCTACCTTGGATTCAGGGTCGCACCGCGGATCAACCTGATGTTCAAACAGGTAGTACGCGACATGGTGCAGAAGGGCGAAGTAGACATTACCAGCCGCTATGAGTCGCTGAACCGAAATAACGTAATCGGTGACTTTAAGTTTGTGCTTATTGAGAAGTTCCTGTCCTATGACAACGACCTGCCATGGTATGAAAGGATCGTACTTGATATTTACTTTATACTGAAGCAGGTGAGCCTTTCCGAAGGCCGCGCATTCGGGCTTGACAGCAGCTCCGTAAAAGTGGAGAAATTCCCTATAGTGATACATCCGCCGGAAGATATGGTACTCGCCCGGATAGATGAAAACAACACGACACAGCCTCAAAACTGATGAAAAAACTTTTATTTTTAGCGGCACTATTTCTGGTACAGCCGCTGCTCGCACAGGAGGAAACGGTATATTCTGTTTACTTCGATGTAAACAAATTTAACCTTGACGACAAGCAGGGCAATAACGTTGTGGCCTTTATAAAAGCAATAGACACCACCAGGATCGAAACCATACAGATATTCGGGTATTGCGACGACCGCGGAAAGGACGAATACAATTACAAGCTGTCCTCCAACAGGGCCAATACCATTAAAGATACGCTTACCGGCCGTGGCATCAGGAGCAAGATCATTGTTACCATTGAAGGCAAGGGCCGTATCCTCCTTGAAGAGGATATAGACAACGTTAGCGAGGCGCGCTCCAAGAACCGCCGTGTGGATGTTGTGGTCAACTTTAAGCCTGCACCGCCGCCAAAACTGGACCCCGGCTTTTACAACACCATCAAAAAAGACATGGTTGTGGGCGACCACATTTACCTCGAAAACATACTTTTTGAGCGCGGAAGCAGTAAGCTTACAGGCAAATCGAGAGCCGAACTTGAAAAAGTAGCACGGTTACTGCAGAAATACAAAAACCTGCAGTTCGAGATCCAGGGACATATCTGCTGTACGCCAAGCTTCCATAAGGAAGCGGTAGACAAGGACACCAAAAAGCGCGAACTCTCGACTAACAGGGCGTTAACCGTGTATAAGTTCTTTACCCTGAAAAACATCCCCAAAAGCCGCATGACCTACAAAGGCTACGGCAACACCAAACCACTGGGCAAAGGAAGCGATTACGACAGGCGCGTGGAGCTGGTGATTACGAAGATCTAATTTCAGATTTCAGAGGGTAGATTTCAGATTGAGCTACCTGAGGAATTTCAGATTTCAGAATGTAGATTTCAGATTGAGTTACTTGAGGAATTTCAGATTTCAGATTGAGTTACTTGAGGAATTTCAGATTTCAGAATGTAGATTTCAGATTGAGCTACACTCATACTCTTAAGCACTCACTTTCGGGATTAGCGGCAAGAGTGCAGCTCAATCTGAAATCTGAAATCAAAAATCTGAAATGGCATGCATCCTGATATGCGGTATGTCGTCCTCTAAATACTGCTCCCCATCCTGTACAAAACCGTGGCTTTCATAAAATTTCTTCAGGTATAGCTGTGCGGAAATCGTGATGTTGCCGGTATCGAAATGCTCTTTTATCCCGTTAATGGATGCTTTCATAAGGCTGTGCCCCCATTTGCGGTCACGGTACTTCGGGCTGATTACCACCCTGCCTATTGAGGCATTATCGAAATAATAGCCGGGTGCAAACAGTCGCGTATAGGCCACGATGTTGCCCTCGTAAGTGCCCAGCAGGTGCAATGCTTTGTCATCTTTACCGTCAATGTCCTGGTAGACACAATTCTGCTCCACCACAAACACTTCGCTGCGCAATTGCAATATTTGGTATAGTTCGGGGACAGAAAGTTCGTTAAATCGCTTTATTTTGAATTCGGGGGTCATAAGAATTTTATGGACTTGATTATCGACTCGAGTTCCATGATGAGGTCCCTTTTGGGTGAAGACGGGCTGTAGATGAACCCTTCGACCACCAGGTAACAGTTGTGCTTATCGTCGCGGATGGCATAGTTAAGGAACGGGCCGTTCATGAAATCGCCTTCCATTTCCCAGTTGCCACGGGTCTCGAAAGCCCTTTTATCATTAAAGCCGGTCATGAAAAAATACGGGGAATAGGCTTCCTCGGTTACCATGTGCGTTCCCGCTTCGGTACCATGGATGTAGAGCCTGCCCATAGAATCGCGCATTTTGATGATGTCGTTGAGGATGTCCTTATTTTTTTCCAGCACATCATAAGGCACCGAATACAGCAGTATGTTGGTATTGCCGCTCGGGATGTCTTTTTTCAGCCAGAGGAATTTATCATTTTTGACGGGAATGCTATAGGATTTCGGCACTTTTATGGAAATGCCGAACTGTGTGCCAAATTGGGCTTCGTCCAAAAGTCCCGCTTTTTCGTTGCGCTTTTGGTTTTCGCCAATCTCCGTATGTTTTATCATCCTTATCACCTCATCGGCATGCATGTCGATAAGCTCGAGCAGTTCATCGATGGACCGTCCTTTGATGGTAAATATATTTTGTGGCTTGCAGTTACCGTCTTGCTTAAATCCGAAATCCTTTTTCTCGGATTTCTCCACTACAATAATGTTCCGCAGTTTGGTAAGGCCGCCTTCAAAAGAGGTATCGTTAAACTGGCTGAGGGTAAACAGCGGCTCTTCCTGGCTAAGGCCGTCGAGTGGCGCAGCAAACCTTTTGCGCAGGCTGTCGCCTACCTCGCCGTTCCAGAGCACATCGTCAATGACTATTGAAATTTCGTTGATGTTGCCGGCCGAAGCATCCCCATTGGCATCTTCGCCGGTTCTGCAGGCCATGCAGCAAAGCATAAAAACAAAACAAGCGAATTGTTTTATTTTTCCCATAAGGCAGTTGTATTTAGTTGGCCTCACCAACTTTTAGCTTCATGCCCGGCTGGATGCTTTCGCCCTTTATCTCGTTCCAGTTCTTAAGGTTTTCAACAGTAACGCCGGGGTGCTTTTTGGCAATGCTGAACAATGAGTCGCCTTTTTGCACAATGTACAGGCGCTGCTCCTCATAGCTTGTATCCCTTGACCTTCTTGGCTCTTTGGCGGCCACGGCAGTTTTGGTTTCGGCTACAGCCACCTCAGTTGCAGGCTCTACTGTTGTTTCAGTATCTTTTGAATTTTCGGCCACGGCAGTTTTGCTGTTGGCAGTAGTTTCTTTAGGCTCTTTCGTTTCTTTGGCGGCAATGGCTTCTTCCCTTACCGGAACGCTTACCGTTATCGTTTTCTGGATCTTCAGCTTTTGCCCGGCCATGATGTTGTTGCCTTTTATTTTATTCCACTTGCGGAGTTCGGCAACCGATACGCCATAATTCCCGGCAATGGCGCCAAGGTTATCGCCGCGCTTAACGGTGTATGATTTTACGGATGTCGATGTTGTTTTTTTCTTCCGCGCTGTCGGCGTAGCCGAATCACTTGAAGCATAAGCGGTTTCCGGCTTGTTTACGAAAAATGGCTTTTCGCGGAGGCTATCCTCATAATCGATGTAGGCATACACCGAACTTTCGTTAGAAGCGAATATGGCCGCTTTATCTTTCGGAAGCCTTATAAAATGGGCTTTCTCTGTAGTATAGGGAACCACATCCAGTTTGTAGATAGGGTTCAGGAACTGCAGCTGGCTTACCGGCATGTCGAGCAGTTTGGATATCTGCTTAAACGATATCTGGCGCTTTACCATGATGGTGTCGGTCTCAAAGTACGACATCGGCGCTCTTTTCGCGTTGATGCCGTGCTCTTTGGCATATTCGTAAATGTACATCGTCGCCAGGAAGGTGGGCACATAGGCCTGAGTTTCCTTCGGTAAATTTTTCCTGATGTTCCAGTAGTTGTGGTAGGTGCCGGAGCGGCGAATCGCTTTGGTCACATTGCCCGGACCTGCATTATAGGATGCAAGCACCAGGTCCCAGTCGCCGAAAATGTTGTACAGGCTCGACAGGTACTGGCAGGCGGCCTCAGTAGCCTTCAACGGGTCGCTGCGTTCGTCAACATACGAGTTCACTTCAAGGTTATACTGCTTGCCCGTTGGGTACATGAACTGCCAAAGGCCCGTTGCCCCTACCCTCGACTTCGCCCTTGGGTTGAGTGCGGACTCGATTACGGCAAGGTATTTTATTTCGATCGGCACATTATATTTGGCAAGGCGCTCTTCGAACATCGGGAAGTAAAATTCCGATATGGCCATGAGGCGCTCGTACGAACGCGGCCTGTTCTTCAGGTACGATTTGATTATATTTTCAAGGCCTTTGCTGTATTCGATATTGAAAGGTGATTTGGCATCCATTTCGGCAAGCCTTTTCTTCAACAGGTCGGTCGAAAGGTCATAGTCCACCTCAACATCAGGGTTGATGTTCTTCAGGTCGTCCTGCATGCCTTCAAAAAGGTCTTCGTTAGCCAGTTCCTTGAGCCACAAGCTGTCGATGCAGGCCATTTCGGAGTGGTGGGTAAAGGACGCCTTGATGGAATCCAGGTATGATAATTTTGTTTCAGTTTTAAAAGTGATGCCTGCATCGGCGCTTTCCTGGGCAAAACCCGAAAGGGAAAATAGCGCGGCTACAATTGGCAATGCTCTTTTTTTAATCATAATTTACGTATTTAACGAGTTAAATTACAATGCGTTATAACGGCATTGTGGTATATAACCTGAAATATTGATATCTATTGCAAACTTTAACACCTATCCCTGTATGGCAGCAATGCCGGGCAGTGTTTTTCCTTCCAGCATTTCCAGCATGGCGCCGCCGCCTGTGGAAACGTAGCTCATCTTCGGCTCAAGGCCAAACTGCTTTACTGCCGAAACCGAGTCGCCGCCGCCCACAAGGGAGAACGCACCTTTTTCGGTAGCCTCAGCTATAAAATTGCCCAACTCGATCGTGCCGTTGGCAAAGTTTTCCATCTCGAATACACCCAGTGGCCCGTTCCATAGTATGGTTTTGGACTCCAGTATTACTTTTTTGAAGTTCGCCAGCGACTTCGGCCCGGCATCAAGCCCCTGCCATCCGTCCGGGATCTCCCTTACGTCAACTATTTTAGTATTGGCATCGTTCTTAAAGCCATCGGCAGCAACCACATCTACCGGAAGGTGGATCTGTACACCTTTTTCCTTAGCCTGCTTCAAAATGTCAAGGGCAAGCTCCTGCTTATCGTCCTCGCAAATGGAGTCGCCAATCTTGCCGCCCTGCGCCTTGATGAAGGTAAAGGTCATCCCGCCGCCAATGATCAGGTGGTCTACCTTATCCAGGATGTTTTCGATAACCGTGATCTTGGAGGATACTTTCGAGCCGCCCAATACCGCGGTTACAGGCTTTTCGCTATTTTTCAATACTTTGTCAAGGCTTTCGATCTCCTTGGCAAGCAGCATGCCAAATACTTTATTTTCGGGGAAATAATTTGCTATTATCGTTGTAGAAGCGTGTGCACGGTGTGCGGTTCCAAACGCATCGTTCACGTAGATGTCGCCGAGTCCGGCCAGTTTTTTGGCAAACCCTTCGTCGCCTGCCTCTTCTTCTTTGTAAAAACGGAGGTTTTCCAGCAGCAGCACTTCGCCGGGCTTCAGGTCGGCAGCGGCCTGCTCCACCTTGTCGCCTATGCAGTCGTCCACAAATTTTACTTCCACACCCAGTAATTCCGATACTTTTGCTACAATATGCTTAAGCGAATATTTGTCCTCCCTGCCTTTTGGCCTGCCGAGGTGCGACATCAGTATCACACTACCACCATCTTTCAGGATTTTATCGATAGTCGGCTTTGCGGCTTCGATCCTTGTGTCGTCGGTAACGTTGAAATTTTCGTCGAGCGGGACATTGAAATCTACCCTTATTATTGCCTTTTTATCTTTAAAATCAATATCAGAAAGTGTTTTCATCCCGTTGTGTTTTTAGTCTGTTGTGAATTTGAGGAAAGGCAAATATAGGCGTTTCTGTTAATAAATAGCCAAAAAAATGTTCACAAACATTTGCAGATTTGTTGCAAAAATATGACCTACAGCGATTTACGTACGTGTTAAAGTTTTGTTTTGTAATGAAGAGGGAGTTTTTTGTAACCAATTCGTATATTCGTCGAAAATTCAAATCCGATGAACAAGTTAGCTTTGATCTTATTTTTCATAACCCTCACCACCTACGCACAGGAGCCCACCCAGGAACAGGCGCAGGAAGCTTTCCGCGCGGCAGAAAATCCCCCTACGCTTACTATTCCCGAAAATGACGCTATGTTCGCTGAACTGATGAAATTGAAAATGGGCGACATCGTGATAAAGGGGAGCAGGATGTACAAGGTTGCAGGATACGAAGATGACATAATACACCGGTATGGGAGCCTGTTCCTGAATCCGAAAATTTGGTCGGCCGACGAGATAGCGAAATATAAAGAAGCCGCGATTGCCGAATATAAAAAGGGTACTCCTTTCCAAACCATCATTGAACAGTACTATACAGGCGACCAAAAGAAGATGGCAAACCTTGAAACAGCGCAGAGGAGTTTGATGGACGATATCATTGCGGCGCTCAAAGCACACAAGGCAGGCGACGTTTTTTTATTGGAAAACAGTGTTGGCACCTACGTGGTCGTTAAAAATGGCGAGCCTTACAAAAAGAAAGCGGTTCAGGTACTGTATCTGAGATATTAGCATATTTTAATTGGTCGTAATAACTTATAAACTTCATCTATATGGCAATGCTCAAAAAATACCTGACCCTCCTGTTCCTTGCGACACTGTCTGCCAACGCGCAGGACCTTACCCAAAAACAGGCTCAGGAAGTTTTTTTGGCAGCACAAAATCCCGTTAAGCTTACTATTCCCGAAGATGATCCTATGTTCGCCGACCTGATGAAAGTCAAAATGGGCGACATTATGACCAGGGGGAGCAGGCTGTACAAGGTCACAGGATACGAAGATGACATAATACACAGGTATGGGAGCCTGTTCCTGAATCCGAAAATTTGGTCGGCCGACGAGATAACGCAATATAAAGAAGCCGCGATTGCTGATTATAAAAAAGGTACTGCTTTCCAAACCATTATTGCAGATTATTATTCAGGCGACACAAAGAAAATGGCCAAATATGAAACAGCGGAGCGGAGTTTGATGGATGATATCATTACGGCGCTCAATGCACACAAGGCGGGCGACATTTTTATATTGGAAAACAGCATTGGCACTTACGTGATCGTAAAAAACGCAACGCCATACAGGAAGAAAGCGGTGCAGGTGTTGGTGGTTTATATGTGATTGAATAAATGCGTGTAACACACCCCTAACCCCTCTCAAGAGGGGAACACTCAGACGTGCTTACTCAAGCCATAATCAGGGGCGTTTGGCCGGCATGAGTGTAGCTCTTCCCCTCTCGAGAGGGGCCAGGGGGTGTGTCAGCTCTGACAGGTGTCCGCCAAAACCCCAAACCCCGAACCCGAAACTCCCAAACTATTTTCTATATTTGCCCATGCTTTTTTCAGAGATCATCGGCCAGGGCCATATCAAAAGCCATTTGACCAAAAGCGCGTCACAGGGCCGCATTCCCCATGCACAGCTGTTCATCGGGCCTGAGGGTTCGGGTACTTTGCCCATGGCCATTGCCTATGCGCAGTACATTCTTTGCGGCAATGAGGCGGGCGAAAACTCCGGTGGCAATGCGGCCTGCAACCTCAAATTCGGGAACTTTTCGCACCCCGACCTGCATTTTGTGTTCCCCGTCGCGGCCAACAGCGAGGTAAAGAGCCACCCCGTAAGCGCCCACTTCCTGAAACCGTGGCGCGAGTTCATCACCGAAACGCCCTATGGCAGCATTTTCGACTGGTACAAAAAGATCGACATACAAAACAAGCAGGGCCAGATCGGCGTGGATGAAGCGACCGAGATCGTGAAAGCGCTTTCGCTAAAGGCCTATGAGGGCGGCTACAAGGTGATGATCATCTGGATGGCCGACAAAATGAATACCGCTACCGCCAACAAGCTGCTGAAGCTGCTGGAAGAGCCGCCGCAAAAAACGGTTTTTATATTGATCGCCGAAAGCGAGGACGACCTCCTGCAAACCATACTTTCACGCTGCCAGCTGCTTCAATTTGGTCCACTGAGCGAAAATGCAATATCCAACCGGCTGGCCAATCAGCTTAGCATTCCGCAGAATACGGCTACAAAAATCGCGCACCAGGCGCAGGGCAATTATAATAAAGCGCTACATTTGCTACACGGCGATGATGACGGCTACCCGTTTGAAGAGTGGTTCGTGCAATGGGTGCGCGCCGCCTTCCGCGCCAAGGGCAACGCCGCCGCGATACACGACCTGATCGCCTGGAGCGAAAGCATTGCTGGCATTGGCCGTGAGCCGCAAAAACAGTTCCTGCATTTTTGCATCGATATGTTCCGCCAGGCACTGCTGCTCAATTACCGTGCGGGCGAACTGGTGTTCCTGGAGCCGACGGTAGAAAAATTCAAACTGGAGAATTTTGCCCCGTTTGTAAACGGCAGCAACATCAACGACATCTTTAAGGAACTGAGCGATGCGCTGTACCACATAGAGCGCAACGGGAACGCCAGGATCATACTTACCGACCTCTCGATAAAACTCACACGTTTAATCCATAAAAAATAAAACCATGATACCACAGCCTGCCATAATCCTCCTTCTTGCATTTTTGGCAATCACCTTCATACAGTCGGGCTACGACAAAGTAACCGACTGGAAAGGCAACCTGGAGTGGCTGAAAGGCCTTTTCTCTAAAACCGTGATCAGGAACATGGTGCCACAGTCGCTGTTCCTCATCCTGGTTCTTGAAGTGCTTTCGGGGGCATTTGCCGTGATAGGCATAATTGAGATATTGGTAAACGGCGGCGACCAGTTCCCTATGCTGGCGGGGGTGCTTTCGGCCATAACACTGCTGTTCCTGCTGTTGGGCCAGCGCATGGCTAAAGATTATGATGGCGCACGTACTATCGTAATCTACTTTATCCCCACGATACTGCTTATTTATTGGCTGCAAACCGCGCAGTTGTTATAAAACAGACTACGAACTCGTTTAAACTTTTTTCAATTGGCTGCAAAATGGTCTTTTCGTCCCAAATTTCACCTTTTTTTACTCCGTAGCGCTGCTATGCAGTGCGAAAAAGCTAAAATTTAAAACTAAAATCCTCATTTTTCGCTTCAATCTAAAAAGTTTAAATGAGGTCTACTATAAAAATCATTAGCCGGCCTTTGTGCCGGTTTTTTTATGTAGTTACGTTTCCCCGGGCAAGGCCTCGTACAGTACTGCAGCATGCTTTCTACTGATAACCTGTTTAAGCAATCCATTCAGCAATCAAATACGTATATATAGCTGCAATTTATTGATTTACAATACACAACAAATGTTCAACAAATGTTAAAATTTTGGTAAGAGCTGACCTGTAGCCTACTTTTGCCGCCAATTCAACTAAAATTCTTTATGATCCAACATTACTTTAAGTGCATTAAGGCAGCCTCGATACTGTCATTAGCATTATTAAGCGGGCAGATGAACGCCCAAAACCCCACGAGTCATGACGAAGCCTCCAACTACGCGGAAGGCGAATTTACATACGGATCCGGCAGAGGCATGGGCTTTGTGCCTTGGCAGTTGCAGGGTGGCAGCGCTACTTCGGGCTTTTCCCTTGGGAGCAGTACCGCGGTGGGGCTTGGCAACGTGAATACCGACGGGCAGGCTTTCATACTGTATGGCTATGACGGCCAGGGGGTTTCGGCTGCGCGGTATTTCCGTGGCACCGGCTCGATAGCCGATCCGGGCGATGCGAGGTCCTACCTGCTTCCCGGACAGGTGTTCTCGGTAAAGATCGCAACCGGCAACGGCAGCGGCTACAAGGGCATCAACATCACCACGGATAACGGAAGCGAAAGGCTGGCTACCTTTGGGATCGCTTTGGGCAATTACCGCTTTGGCAGCGAAGATGACGGTACTTTTGTAATCGTGAATGATGAGATTAACCCCGGTACAACATCGGTCTTTACCGTAGAGGCCTTCCAGCTTACCGCCACAACTTGTGAGATAAGGCTGACCAGCGATACCGGCGGAATGGTAACTACCGGCGAAAAGGAAGGTACAATAGGCGGCTTTAGCCTGTACGCAGGCAGCACCAACAGTGATAGTCCCCAAAACAGGATCTATTTCAATAACCTGCTGGTAGAAAGGCGGTGCCCCGAGAGCACCACCTGGAACGGGTCGGCCTGGAGCGATGGAACACCGGACATTACCAAAACAGCAATCGTAGCATCGGGTACGCTGACAGTAAGCGAAGACCTCGAAATGTGTACGCTGCTTGTTAGCGGTACGGCAAATGTTGTCGTAGCAACGGGCGTTAACCTTACCGTGGCCAATGTGGTCAATGTTGCCCCGACAGCCTCGATGGAGGTGCAAAACAACGCCAACCTTATCCAGATCGATAACGTACAAAATACAGGCAAAGTGAAGGTGTACAGGAACAGCTCGGCCATAAAAAGGTTCGACTATACCTTGTGGTCCTCGCCTGTTACAGGGCAAAACCTGTTTGGGTTTTCTCCCGTAACGGTGGCAAACCGCTTTTATACCTATACATCGGCTACCAACCTTTACAGCAGTATACCGGACCTCGGCCCGGAATCTGAAACTGCATTCGCTAAGGGGCACGGCTATCTGATCCGCGTTTCGAACAACCACCCCGAAACACCTGAAGTATGGGAGGGCGAATTTGAGGGCCTCCCAAACAGCGGTACGGTATCGGTACCCATGTATACCAGCAACGACCCGGCATTTCGTTACACCCTTGTAGGCAACCCCTACCCTTCGGCCATCAGCATCGAAAAATTTGTAGACCGTAATTCGGTTAACATCAACGGTCAGCTGTGGTTTTGGAGGAAAACGAACAACCCAGCCAGTTCAAGCTATAGTACCGTTATGGCCAATGGCGATTATGTTGGCAACGGCGACCTGGCAGACAGTGAGGCTTACGACCCCCAGGGCGTGATCCGTACCGGGCAGGGCTTCTTTGTACAGGCCTCCTCTTCTACACCGGGCAGCATCATATTTAACAACAGCCTTCGGGAGGCCGACAACAGCAACAGGTTCTTCCGTAATGCCATGGATTCTGAAAGCCAGCCGGAGAGCAACCGCTTTTGGCTCAACATTTCGAAAGATGGCGACTTTTATGGTCAAACCCTCGTGAATTACCGGACCGGCGCCACCATGGGCATTGATTATGGCATGGATGGCAAAGCCCGTGTAAACGATGGCGGTGTAAAGCTGTACTCACTTTCCGGCGAGAACAGCCTGGCCATACAGGCACGGAGCCTTCCTTTTACCACAGACGATATCGTGCCGCTGGGTTTCCGGAGTACCGAAGCGGGTACACTCATGATCGTGCTGGACAAATTCGACGGGCTGTTTGCCGGGCAGGACATTTTCCTGGAAGACAGCTATCTGGGCATTAGACATAATATCAGCGACGGTGGATATTCGTTTATTACTGCAGCAGGCACGTTTAATGACCGCTTCAGGGTCGTATATGCAGAAACACTGAGCTCTGATAATCCGGCTGTTACGGCAAACAGTGTCATTGTTTACAGGCAGGGCAATTCCATACACATCAATTCAGCGAATGCAGAAATGGAGTCGGTATCGGTTTACGACATGCGTGGCAGGCTGCTTTCCCGGCAGGATAACATTAACGCAGCTGAAAACATAATAACCAGCCTACAGGCACAGCAACAGGTGCTTATTGTAAAAATTACGACAGTGAATGGTGCATCCATCAGCAAAAAAATAGCGTACTAAATTACCCCCGATGCATGTTAAATGGCGAAGATTTTTCTTCGCCATTTTTGTTTTTATACAGTGCTCAAATGATAACCCAGCTCACGTGGTTTTTTGATGCTAATCCTCCAGGCTTGCCCTGTACAGCCGGAATTCGCCATACGAAAACGCATCGCCGTGCTTTTCCTTCAGCGGGCCAAGCGATACGCCGTCGAAGTCTTTGAAAACTTCTTTTAGCGCTTCAATTTTATCGTTGGGCAGCACATCGGTTATTTCAACTTTTCCGGACTCAATAAGCTTCGCCAAATGGCCTTCTATGGTGTTTTCGGTCAGTTTCCGCGCGGTGGCAATGTCTGCAATGGACATTTTCTGCTGCCAGAACTCAAAGGTTTCCTCAATGGTGCTTTTTTTCGTTTCGGCAGATTTCTTCTTCCTCGGCACATAGCGCTCTGTTACGTAAAGGTCTGCTTCTTCCTCCTGTTCATCCATCAGCGAGGCGGGTTTGTTGCGCTGTACGGCGCGTATGGCCCCGAGCTTTTTGGCTTTGTAGGATTGTATTTCGGGCGATATGAGGTTTTCGCGGCTGATGTCCTCCCCTGCCAGCACGATATCCATGAGCAGTTTGGCTTTCATCAGGCGCACGGCCGCGGCGGTCTGCATCTCTTCCAGTTCGGCCAGCTCTTCAAAAAACAGCTTTGCCTTACGCTGGCGCTTAATCTCCTCCATGGTTTCCAGCACACCCTGCACCATCCTGTCGAGCGTAGGGAAAAAGTAATTGGCGGCGGCAGTGACCCTCTCGCTGATGAATGTCATATCTGCCGGCTGTTGCGCGAACAGCTTGTTCAGCTGGCTCACAAATTTTCCAGAGGCATCCAATACGCCGTGAATATGGTTCTCTTGGCGTGCGGCCCATTCCCTGTACTGCGATTTGAGCGCTTTGGGGCCTTCCTGCAGGTAGCTCATTTTGTGCCGTTGCCATTCGGTGGCCAAATCGCCCCATAAAAAGCTGTTTACCAAAAAGTTATAAATGAAATTTTGGGTTTCACGTTTCAGCGAGTCTTCCAGGTGGGATTCTTCGGCCTTTGCAGATGCGTAGTCCATGACATCCGCATCGCTAGAAATGCCGTTCATCTGCATCGGGGAAAGCAAAATAAGCCCCTCTAACGAACGCAAACGCGATAAGGCAACGTATGCTTGCCCCGGCATGAAAACCTGCGATACATCGAGCACAGCTTTGTCAAACGTCAGTCCCTGGCTCTTGTGTACGGTAATGGCCCATGCCAACCGCAGCGGGTAATGCACGAAAGTACCCAAAACCTCTTCATTTATCTCTTTGGAAAGGCTATCCACAAAGTAGCGCACATTCTTCCATTCGTACTTTTCGGCCTCTATGGTTACGTTCTCCTCCGGGAAATGCACCAAGATCTCTTCGTCCGACAGCGATTTGATCACGCCGATCTTACCATTGAAATACTGCTTTTCTGGCGAAAGGTCGTTTTTGATGAACATTACCTGCGCGCCTATCTTTAGCTTCAGCTCCTCCTCTACCGGGAAGATCTTATCGGGAAAATCATCCACAATCTCCGGCCGGTACGTAAATTGCTTCCCTTCAAGTTCCTCCAGCGCAACATCGTTCAGGGCATCGGCCTTGGCATTGTGGGTGGTCAGTGTGATATAGCCCGTATTTTTCTTGACGTCGAACGCCGGGTTGACAAAACTGTTGAGTACGGCAAGGTCGTTGTTGGTTATCACATTGTTCCTCAGGTTATTAAGCACATCAATAAAGGTCGCATCGGTCTGCCTGTATATCTTGTCAAGCTCAATGTACAGCGGCGGGTTTTGCTGCACCACATGGGAATGGAAGAAAAATTTCCCGCGGTAGTATTTTTTGAGCACTTCCCATTCCTCATTGCGCACTACCGGCGGGAGTTGCAGCAGGTCGCCTATGAACAGCACCTGTACGCCGCCAAATGGCTGGTCTTTCCTGCGTGTGGTACGGAGCATATAGTCTATGGCGTCCAGCATGTCGGCGCGGAGCATACTCACTTCGTCGATTACTAAAAGTTCAAGGTTTTCCAGTACCGCTTTCTTGTCGGCGCGCATCCTGAAATGGCGCCTGAGGCTGTCTTTAGTTTCAAATTTTACTGTATCCGAGAACTGGAACGGCAGGTTATGTTCCGGTATGAAACCCGCGAACGGGAGCTGGAACATGGAGTGGATGGTTACGCCGCCTGCATTAAGCGCGGCAATGCCCGTGGGCGCAACCACGATGGTATTCTTGTGCGTGGTTCGGATGATCTCGCGGAGGAGCGTGGTTTTGCCCGTGCCGGCTTTTCCGGTAAGGAAGATTGACCGGCTGGTTTGGTTTATAAATCGGAGGGCGTACGATGCGGCGGTAGAGAGTGTTTCCATTGGCGTATAAAATATTGTGGAAAATTACAAATTTTGCTTATATAAAAGAAAAAATCTTAGTGTTTTATCTCCGTGATGTAGAGACGCAATGCCTGCGTCTCACAGGTGGGATTCGCATACGGAGATGCAGGGAGACGCAGGCACTGCGTCTCTACGGTTGCGGTTATAAATTTTACACGATGGGAGACGCAGGCACTGCGTCTCTACAGGTGATTCGCAATACGTGAGACGCAGGCACTGCGTCTCTACAGGATAGGGATATAAAGTTGTTTCGTGTGGATTCGTGATTGTGGTAGACGCAGGCACTGCGTCTCTACAGGGTAGGTATATAAAATTATTGCCGTGTGATTCGTGATTGTGGTAGACGCAGGCACTGCGTCTCTACAGATACGGTACAAAAAATATTCACGGAAGAGCGACACAAATTGTTCCCCGTGGAACATTAACGAAAAATGCTCCTGAATGAGGAGCATTTTTGGTGTTTATTGTGCATGAAAACTATTTCGTTTCTTCTTTCTTTTCCGCAGGGGCTTCTGTTTTGGCAGTTCCTTTGTAATTGGAATTCAATTCTTTAAGCACGTCGTTGGTGATGTCGTAGCTGTCTTTTGCATACAGTACACTGTTGGTTGCTTCGCCACTTCCGTAAATATAATCATAGCCTTTTTTCTTGCCGTAATCACGTATGTGCTTTTTCATTTTGCTTACGGCTGAATCGTTCTTCACACCAAATTCATCCTGTAGCTGCTTCATCATGCTTTGCTGAAGCATATTTAATTCCTGCTCTCTTTTTTGAAGTTCCTGGCCTTTAAGCTGTGCCCATTGTGGCCCTTTTGTTTTAGCTTCTTCCTGGAAACTTGCGGCTTCCAGTTTCCACTGCTGCACTTTACCGTCAAGTTCCCTGCCCATCTCTTCCATTTTGACTTTGCTTTGCGACTCAAGGTCTTTAAACTCTTCGTAGTCTTTTGAAAGCTTCGAAGTATCTACATAAGCCGTTTTAAATCCTGTGGCGGTTGCCTGCTCCTTGTTGCATGAAAGTAGTGCTAGTGCAAAGCTGAATATCAATAACGATTTTTTCATTTCCTGATTTTAGATTAGTATAATTTCGCGTAAAAGTAGTAATTAGTTTTTATCTGCCAAAATGCATTTCAAATGAGATGATAGATGATAGATGATAGATGATAGATGATAGATGATAGACGGCCGACACTCAGAATAGAGAGGTATAAGAATTTGCTATGACAATTTATATAACTATAAGCTTTCGCAATCAAAACCGGCTTTAAATAAGGCGATTTAAAGCATTTTCTAAATTTCGACACCTTATCACACATTTCCTGAATAAAACTGCCGAGAAATTACTTCTATTTAAGTTTTAGCGTTTTTGAGGACGTAAATATGGGAGGAATACTCGAAATTCCGTGCAGCTTTACGATTTGACTTCCATCCGGCCAAAAATCCCTTTACAAAACTCATTTTTCCGGTTTTGTATTTTTCCGACAACAGGCTCACGTAAAAACTGTCAAATTTCATTGGCAGTATCTTTATGAGCTGTATGCCCTGTCGTGCAAAAAGTTTTTCAATGGCCGTTTTAGAAAAATGCCACAAGTGTCTCGGCACATCGTATGCTGCCCAAAAAATTCCGTAATGTTTCGCGTCGTACGATTTGAAATTCGGAACCGCGATTACAATTACACCGTCAGGCTTTAGTATCCTTTTCAATTCGGTGATCTCTGCCTCTACATCCGGTACGTGCTCCAACACATGCCACATCGTGATTACGTCGAAGGAGTGGTCTTTAACTTCTAACAGGTTACCTCCAAATGCTACACCCTTACTCATGGCAATCGCACGGGCTTTTTCACTGGGTTCAATGCCTGTAGTATCCCAGCCGTTTGCTTTGGCTACAGCCAAAAAATCACCAGTACCGGCGCCAATGTCCAGCAATTTGCCCTTTTGTGGTGCGAAACCCTTTATGAGTGTTATTTTATCGCGTAATGCTTTTTGCTTCACCGCATGGTAAAGCTTTTCAAACAACGTGCGCTTACCATCCGTATGCGAAATGTAATCGTCGCTTTCGTAGTAGCGGCCAAGATTTTCCGTCGACGGCTGCGGATGGGTTTTCAGCAATTGAAGGTTCTCGTCCAGCAGCAATTCAAATTCCTCCCCGGATACCGAATGGTCCTTAACTTTTATATAGGTTGTCGCGTTACTAAAATCCATTAGTTTTATTGTATTCTTCTTTTAATCCTTCCAGATAGTTTATTGTAATATTCCTGTACAGCGAAGTTTCCTCCAGGCAGTCTTCATTGCTTTCGCTGAGAACCGACATCGCCAAAAACCTCGCCCGTGAGCCTACGATGTTCGCATTCGTTTCTACCCTCGTAACCATGAACTGCGACACATCGAAATACTTCTCGAGTTCGGCATTCTCGTACAGGAATACTTTCATCTTGTGCCCGTCGATATCCACCGCATAGGATACGTCTGTGTAGGAACCCAGGTTATATTTAAACGCCAGAAATTGCGCAAACGGCATTTTGGCCTGGTTGTTCTCGAAGATAAATGCCGTAAGCCCTTTGTCGCGGCCCAACACTTCCTTGCCGTTCTCCATCAGCACATAGTTTTTTATTTCTACTGTATGGCGCGGTGTGATGCACGACGTGGCCAGGGCCATCACCAAAAACACGAAAAACCCTTTACTCGAAAGGGTTTTTACAAATCGTTTCACGTGGAACAGTCTCATTAGCGTCCCATGTGTATTAATAGCACCGATACATCGCTTGGCGATACCCCGCTGATGCGCGATGCCTGCGATATGGTAACCGGCCTGATTTTCTTCATCTTTTCACGGGCTTCATGCGACAGGGATTTTACCTTATCGAAGTCGAAGCTTTCCGGTATGGCAACATCCTCGAGCCTGTTCAGCTTATCAGCGTTGTTCTTTTCCTTCTCTATGTAGCCGGAATATTTTACCTGAACTTCGGCCTGCTCGATCATTTCGGTATCCAGTTCGTGCTCGGCAATGTAGTTCCTGACCTTTTCAAATTTCAGCATATCCTCCATATCGATCTGCGGGCGGGATAATACTTTAAACATTTTGTCGGTCTGGTTTACGCCCGGCGTATCCTTAGCTTCCAGTACCGGATTTACTTCGGCAGCCGTCACGCTCGTTTCCTTAAAGAAGTTGACGAACGCCTCACTCTTATCGCGTTTCAGCTCCATGCGGCGCATCCTGTCTTCTCTGGCCAGGCCTATTTCATACGACATCGGCGTAAGCCTGAAATCGGCGTTGTCCTGGCGCAAAAGTGTCCTGTATTCTGCACGGGAGGTAAACATCCTGTACGGCTCCTCAGTGCCTTTCGTGATAAGGTCGTCAATCAGCACACCGATATAGGCCTCGTTACGCTTCAGTATGAACGGATCCTTATCGTGTACCTTCAAATGGGCGTTGATACCCGCCATAAGGCCCTGTGAGGCGGCTTCCTCATACCCCGTAGTACCGTTTATCTGGCCCGCGAAATACAATCCCTCCACCAGTTTCGTTTCGAGCGTATGCTTGAGCTGTGTCGGCGGGAAGTAGTCGTATTCGATGGCATAACCGGGACGGAAGAACTTCACGCCCTCAAATCCAGCCACCGAACGCAGCGCTTTAAACTGCACGTCCTCCGGCAACGATGTCGAGAAGCCGTTTACATATACCTCTACCGTATCCCATCCTTCCGGCTCTACAAACAGCTGGTGGCGGTCCTTATCAGCAAAGCGGTTTATCTTGTCTTCGATGGATGGGCAGTAGCGTGGCCCAAGGCTTTTGATGCGCCCGTTGAACATCGGTGAACGGTCAAAACCTTCCTTCAATATATCATGAACCTCCTGCGAAGTGTACGTCATGTAGCAAGAACGCTGCTGCTTCAGGGGCTGCGTTACGTTGGAGTACGAGAACTTCTCCGGGTTCTCATCGCCGGGCTGCTCCTCCATTTTAGAGTAGTCCAGCGAGCGCCCGTCGACACGTGGCGGCGTACCTGTTTTCATACGCCCGGCATCGAATCCGTTACGCACAAGGTCTTCGGTAATGCCGTAGGCAGCACCCTCCCCTGCCCTGCCGCCGCCAAATTGTTTCTCCCCAATATGGATCAGGCCATTCAGGAACGTACCGTTGGTCAGCACTACTGATTTGGCCTTTATTTCGATGCCGAGCGACGTGCGCACGCCTGTAATCCTGCCGTTCTCAATAAGCAGCCCCGACACCATTTCCTGGTAGAAATCGAGGTTCGGGGTACGCTCCAGCATAAGCCTCCACTCCTCAGCAAACCGCATACGGTCGCTCTGGGCACGGGGGCTCCACATGGCAGGGCCTTTGGACTTGTTGAGCATCCGGAACTGGATGGCGGTCTTATCGGTTACGATCCCCGAATAGCCTCCCAGCGCATCAATTTCCCGCACGATCTGTCCTTTTGCGATCCCGCCCATGGCCGGGTTACAGGACATCTGCGCGATGTTTTGCAGGCTCATTGTCACCAGCAAGGTCTTCGACCCCATATTAGCAGCAGCGGCCGCAGCTTCGCTTCCTGCGTGCCCGGCCCCAACTACTATCACATCATATACCTCGTTAAACATTTTATTTCCTTTCTCCGTGTTCCACGTGGAACACAGAATTGATAATTTATTTTTTTATTTTTCACCCATCACATACGACAATGAAAATACAATTTTAAAACAGAATCGTGCGGCAAGTATTATATATAGTTCCACGTGGAACGCTTCAATGAAACGCTGTTCTGCCTTATTCTAAAAGTCATACTGCATATCCTGAAAACCCATACCGCAAGTCCTATAAAGTCATACGATACCCTCACATTAAATCATATACAACAGCCTTAATTGTCATACAAAAAAGGGTTTTTTAAGGCTGTGGTTCCACGTGGAACAACGCCATCATCTCCTCTTCCTTCTCCCTCATCTCCTTCTCGTCGGCTTCAGTTTTGTCCTTGTACCCGCAGTAATGCAGGATGCCGTGTACCATAACGCGGCGCAGTTCTTCCTCAAAAGGAACACCGAAATCAATGGCATTTTCCTTTACGCGGTCTACCGAAATAAAGATGTCGCCGCTGATAAGGCTGCCCATCGTGTAGTCAAAACTGATGATGTCCGTCAGCGTATCGTGGTCAAGGAATTCAATATTCTTCTTCAGCAGATCCTCGTCATTGCAGAACACATAGTTGATCTCCCCTTCCTCAAAATCTTCTGATTCGATAACTTCCGAAAGCCACTCTTCGTGCTTCGGGGCATCGGCCAGTTCAAAATCCGTTTCGTAATTAAAGCTTATCATTATTCCTGAAATAGGTTTGCACCCTTTGGTTAAAATTTGGGCGCAAAGGTAGGCTTTGTCGGTTTAATATCTCTACGCTATTCAAATATTCTTTCAGTGCCTCAGGCAGTTCCCTTGGCGCGTTGCTAAAGTCTTTCTTGTTGGTTTGCGACTGCCTTTTGTTCTCTTCACCCTGCTGCTGCATCGCCTTGTCGAGCTTCAAAAGCTCGTGCTTCAGGTTCTGCATTTTCTCCATGGTCTGCTTGTTCATCCCTTTGTTGAGCAATTGCTTCTCGATGTCCTTCATCTGCCGCATGGCGTTCTGGCCGTTGCCGCCCATGCCTTCCTTATCGAGCGCCTTTTGCAGTTCTTCACGCAGGCGCTGCTGTTCCTTGTATATCTCCAATATCTTTCCGGCATCGCCTTCGCCGCCCTCTCCTTCGCCTTCGCCCTGCTGGCCCTGGCCTTCGCCCTTACCATCTTTGCCGCCTTTCTTGCCGCCGCCGGGCTCTTCGCCTTCGCCGGGTTTCTTGCCTTTGCCCTTATCGCCCTTCTCCATGCCGTCCTGCATCTTTTTTGCAAGCCCTTCCTGTTTCTTTATGATGTCGGGGAGCTGCATTCCTTCGCCCTTGCCCTGCCCTTTGCCCATACCTTTTCCTTCACCCTTACCTTCGCCCATGCCCTGCAATTGCATCTGCATGTTGTTGAGCACATCGCTTAAAAAGTCGGCAAGCTTATTGGCCGAAGTAATAGCATACTGCTGGTTGGATATGCCGCGCGGCACCACATTCTCAGCAAGGTCGGCCAGCGCTTTGTCCACGTAGTAATGCACATTGCCTACCTCTTTAGTGATCTCCTCAGTTATCCTCGGGTTGCGCAGCGACATCGCAAAGAGGCTGTCGTCTACATGGCGGAACTGCTGCTTTAGGTCCTGCTGCTTTTTCAGGTATTTGCTGTAGGAAGCCGAACGCCCCGAGGTAGCCTTAAACTGCCCCATTACATCCTCCTGCGAGAACGAATAGGCCAACAGGTTGTCGAGTATCTGGCGCAGCATTTTTACATCCTCCTCCATCTGCTCCATCTCGCCGCCACCCATAGATTCCATCATTTGGCCGCCCATCTGCTTCATTTTTTCGGCAGCCGATTTCTGCTTCGGCTTGGCCTTATCCTTCTTCTCCTTGCTGTCCTTATTCTCTTTTTTAAGCTCTTCCGAAGCTTTCTTCATATCCTCCTCAATGCTTTTTTCCTGCTTTTCATTGGCAGGGATATCCATGGGCTTCTTCAGTTCCTCGTTCTGTTTTTCCAGTTCGCGCATCTCCTCCTGCAGCTTGTCAAACTCCTTGTTGATGGCATCCTGCTTTTCCGCATTATTGTCTTTATCCTCCGAAAGCTTGTCCTGCTTTTCGCCAAGCTTCTCCAGGTTTTCGGCAATCTGCTCTGCCTTTTTCTCTACATAAAAACGCTTGGTAAGTTCTACCAGCTGCTCCAGGTTCTTCGAATTGTCCTTGGCATTCTGCTTGAACTTATCCATCTTGTCGAACAGCTCCTCTTCCTTCAGCTTGTTGGTAAGCTCCTTCAGTTCGTCCAGCAGCTTTTGGTTTTTCTCAGCTTCCTTCTCGTTCTTTTCAAGGCGCTTCATCAGCTCTTCCTTAAACTCGTCTTTCTTTTCCGGGTTGAATTGCTCCAGGTTTTCATTCAGCTTTTTAGAGAATTCCTTCATCATTTCGTCCTGCTGTTTTTGGCGGTTGATGAAGTCCTGTACCTTCTTCTGGTCTTTAAAGTCCATGTTGGTTTTCTCCTTGCCCATCTTCTGGAGCTTGTCCAGTTCGCTAAGCTGCTTGTCCTGGTTCTTGATGGTTTTCTCAAGACTGTTGATGTTGCTGTTCTGCTCCTGCAAAGCATTCTCCTGCTTCTCTTCCTCGGTCAGTTCCCTATGGGAGAATACAGACGATTTTGTGCTCTTGTAATTGTGTACCGCATCGTTATCGAATACTTCAAAATAGTATTCGTAGCTCACGCCCTGCTTAATGTCCAGACCCGTTGGGAACGAATAATAGAAACGGTCCACCGGCTCGCGCTTCACCGCAAGGTTAAGGCGTTTGGCGGCATTGGGGTTGCCCTGCGGGTAGTATACGATCTGTAGCCTGGTAAGCCCGTAATCATCGCTCAACTGGCCGAGTACAATGTGGCGGTCGAGTTTCAGGCTGTCCGGCGCGCTTTCTACACTGATAGACGGGTACTGGTCTTTGATGGTTGATATCTGGTATTGCAGCTTTTCATGGTGCTTCACCTTGGCATTCGAAGTAAGTATCTGGTAGTCGGTATTCTGAAGGATGGTTTTTGATAATGAGAAGCCATTCTCCCCCGGATTAAAGGCAGTTACCGCCCCATTGCTGTTCCATTCAATGCTGTTAGTGGCCAAAGCCTCCACCCTCCACGTAACTTTAGTACCTTCGGGTACCACGGCATTGCCTGTTCCACGCACAACCTCCGCCTTCTTGCCCAGGTAGCCCGGGAAGTTCAGCACCATTTCGAAGTTGGCAATAGTTGGTACGGCCACCACATTCAGCTCATATGGCTGGGAGGTAACGTCATTGGCTTTTAGCTGGAATTCCAGGTTCTTTGTTGGCTTCTCAAAGCGGTATTGGAACACGCCCGGCTTAACGGTCTCCAGGTAATAGTTCTCATCGCCAATGGTTATCATGGCATTCTCGGGCACGACCGTTCCCTGCGTTTTTACCTGCAAAAGGAAATCGGTGTCCTGCTGTGCGGTAAGGGAATTGTTGGTTACTACAAATTCAAATGGCGCCGGCGGGGCGTAATGCCTGCTGTAATGCACCACCCTGTCGAAGCTTTTTGTCAGTACCGACGAGTTCCCGCTGATCATGAAAAACAGTATCAGCAATAGTGGAATGGCCGCATAGGGAACGTATTTCAGGTTCTTTTTAAAATTGACCGCATTCGCGAAAGGTACCGGCTGGAGGCTGTTGGCTTTTTGTTCGATGGAAGCCGCCAATAGTTCTGACTGCTGGGTTTGCCCGGAGAGCTGCAGGAAGTTGGTCAGCTTGTCGCTTACCTCGCTAAAGTGGCGCCCTATGATGTCGGAAGCCTGGCGGTAGTCGATGCCCTTCTGCAATTTGAAGAGTTTGAAAATCGGGAATAAGATAAACCTTGCCAGCAGGAATACCTCTACCCCGATGAATATCCAGAACAATGCGGTACGGCCCATTGGCGAGAGCCACAGGAAATATTCGACCAGCAACGTGAAGATGAGATAGAGCAATCCAAGGCCAATGAAGAAGATTGTTCCACGCAGGAGCTCGTTGGTATAATACTTTTTGATGAATGCTTCGAGCTTGGCGTATATGATGTTTTTTGCTTCCAAAATATTGACAATTGTTAATAACCGATAAAAATACAAATTCCGTTGGATAAGTAACGTTAAAAATGTGGTTGTATGATATGGAGGAGGATTAATAGATCGTTAGACTATCAGATAGTTAGGAGTTGTTTCGCAAAGACACGCAAAGGAGCAAGAAGTTTCGCAAAGGAATTTGGTTGTTGATAACCCCTGAAAAGACCTCACCCCGACCCTCTCCAAAGGAGAGGGAGAAGCTTCACTCTTGCCTTTAGTCCTCTCCCCGGCTCACTCCCAAGGAACAGGCCAGACTTCATCCGTGGTCCTTTAGTCCTCACCCCGGCCCTCTCCCAAGGAGAGGGTGACGTGACGTAACACTCTTGCCGCATAACAAATTACTTTGAGACTTCGAGACTTTGAGACTTCGAGACTTTGAGACTTTGCAACTTTGCAACTTCTTTCCCCTATCTTTGCACCCAAAATTAAACAACAATGCCAAAGCAAGTCCGAGTGCGTTTTGCGCCGAGCCCAACCGGGCCATTACACATAGGTGGTGTCAGGACCGCCCTTTTCAATTACCTGTTTGCCAAGAAACATGGCGGCGTTTTCTATTTGCGGATAGAGGATACTGACCAAAACCGTTTTGTTCCGGGAGCAGAAGAATACATCATTGAGGCCCTCAACTGGCTGGGCATTCCGTTTGATGAGGGCATTGGCAAAGAAGGCGGTTTCGGGCCGTACCGCCAAAGCGAAAGGAAAGCGATATACAGCGCCTACGCAGACGAACTGATTAATTCCGGATGGGCATACTATGCCTTCGATACCCCTGAAGCGCTGGACGAACTCCGCAAGCAGGACGAGGCCGAAGGGAAGACATTCATTTACAACCATACCAACAGGGAAAAGCTGGACACGTCGCTTGTCCTTTCAAAGGAAGAAGTGCAAAAGCGCATTGATGCCGGTGAGCATTACGTGATCCGCTTTAAGACCCCTGTCAACGAAACATTACACCTGAAGGACATCATCCGTGGCGATATAAAATTTGATACCAACCTGCTCGACGATAAAGTACTTTTCAAGAGCGATGGCATGCCCACCTACCACCTGGCTAACATTGTAGACGACCACCTCATGGAAACCACCCACGTGATCCGTGGTGAGGAGTGGCTGCCTTCCCTCCCACTGCACGAGCTGTTGTATAAAGCATTCGGTTGGGAGGCGCCGCAGTTTGCGCACCTTCCACTGATATTAAAACCTGTAGGCAATGGCAAGCTCTCCAAGCGCGATGGCGACAAGCTGGGCTTCCCGGTTTTCCCGTTGGAATGGAAAAATCCCGACGGCACCACATCGTCGGGCTACCGTGAGCAGGGCTACCTGCCGGAAGCGGTAATCAACTTCCTTGCACTGTTGGGCTGGAACCCCGGCACCGACCAGGAGCTCTTTACCCTTGACGAACTGGTAAACCTGTTCGACCTTGAAAGGGTACACAAGGCAGGAGCCAAATTTGACCCGGAGAAGAACAAATGGTTCAACCACCAGTATTTTGGCAGGCAGGACAATGGGGCTTTGGCCAAAGAACTCTCTCAGGTGCTTTTGGAGAAAGGCATCAACAAGCCTGTTGAGTATGTTACCGAAGCCGTACGCCTCGTTAAAGAACGCGCTACCTTCGCCAGTGAACTGTGGGACCTGACCGACTACTTTTTTGAAGCGCCGGCATCCTACGATGAAAAAGCTACTAAAAACTGGAAGCCGGATACCGGTGAAGTCATGGAACAGCTTATTGCCGTGTTACATAATACACTGGATTTCTCTTCTGCCAATGTAGAAAGCGTTGTAAAGGCCTGGATGGAAGAAAACGGCATTGGGATGGGCAAGGTCATGCAGCCACTGCGTTTGAGCCTTGTAGGAGCCATGAAGGGTCCGCACCTGTTTGATATCATCTCGCTGATTGGAAAAGAGGAAACGATTGCCAGGATACGAACGGCATCTGAAAAATTAAGCTAACTAAAAAGCCTTCCGTTCCGGAAGGCTTTTGTTTTATAGATCAATGTAATAGTTGAATGTTAGCGAAAGATAATCATCCTTACCGGATGGCTGCTCCCGAATGTCATAAAACTTTAAATTTCGATATGGGCTGCTGATTGCCAAATGATAGCGAAGATTCATTTCAATAGCCTTATATTGTACATTAAGTCCGGCAGCAGCAAAAGTATTAAACGGCGATCCCTTTTGATACTTTGATATTTTCATATACAAGCCGGCAATTCCATAAGGCCCCACCTCATAATTTGGGTTAGTGTCACCTTTTGCTGTAAAGTTATTAATGTACGTAACGCTTGGACCAGCATGAATGCCAACAACAAGGTTATTGTCATCGAAATGAAGGACATCATAATAATAAAGCGCAGAAAGACCTATACGATTACTATGAAAATCGATCCATTCAGGGGTACTCTTCCTGATATCTTTTCCAAAAAACTGCATATTGAAACTGATAAAATTGGCTTCAAATACGAGGTCAGATTTTTTAGTAATTTCAAAGCCCTGCAACAGACCTATCGAAAAACCTGTGCCCGATTTTGCACTGGCAATGGATGGTTTTGCATAATACTCATTTATACCCGCAGTGATTCCAAAACTTCTGTCTTCCTGAGCGGAAAGTGACAGGCTCAGAAGGCAGGTAACTAAAAATAAAATTTTTTTCATAATGCTGTTTTGCAGGACAAATATCTTTATTTTTGGGCAACTTTTTATGTTATGAAAAAAATTTATTTTATCCTGCCTATACTGGCAATGTCCGTTTCCTGTTCAGTTGAACATATTATTACGGCAACCCCTATGGTTTTTACGTATGAGCCTCAGGATATCCAGGACACTCATGCCGCAATTGGGGGCTACGTACATAACAACGGCGGAACCGATGTAACCGAGCGTGGCGTTGTAATAAGCACATCGTCTGCAATTCCTACCGTATCCGATACAAAACTTTTATCAGGTACCGGTGAAGGCGAGTTTTTTGGAATTTATGACGGACTTGAAGATAATACCACCTACTATTATAGGGCGTTTGGCACCAATGCTACAGGCACAGGCTATGGTGAAGCATTTTCGTTTACCACCCTGCCTTCGGCTTGCGACCCTGCCGTAATTGACTTTGTTAATGTAGGGCCGGCCGGCATTGAAGTTGAAAATGTTGTGAAACAAAACTGGTGGATTAATTACGACAACGGAAATGTCCAGTTCATAACCCAGCAACAAGGTAATTATCTCATTACACTCCAGTTTAATGAAGCACAACAGCAGCTGCCACAGACAGGTATATACACAACTGCACAGATTTTTTTGAATTCTGATCCTGCTTCAGACCGAAAGGTCAAAATATACCTCAGCGACAATGGAACTGCCAATAATGGCCACCTGGCACCAAACGGTGAGTTTCTTTTTGTAGAAAATACCAATGGCTATATAACCTTTACGTTTTGCGATACTTATATTAATCCACAGTACACCCTTACTGGAAGATTTATTTATCTGGATTAAGAAGCTCTTATTTACTGGCTTGGCCGCAAAGTTTTTTAATCGGAAGCTTTGCGGTTTTTATTTTCTATAGTTATGCCATCGGGGCGATCCCTTGTATTTTTACGTAAATTTTGTATCTTACCGAAAATCAATAAAACATCAGATCATGGAAAACATCTTATTGTATGTATTACTGTTTTTTGCAGTAGTCATTTTTTTCTCGTCGTTCTTTACCGTCAAGCAGCAAACCGCGGTTATCGTGGAACGCTTCGGGAAGTACCACAGCATCCGGCAGGCAGGCCTTCATTTGAAGATACCTATCGTAGACCGCATTGCCGGCAGGGTCAACCTCAAGATACAACAGCTCGATGTTATCATTGAGACCAAAACCAAGGAGAATGTATTCGTAAAAATGAAGGTGTCGGTACAGTTCAAGGTAATACAGGACAAGGTATATGATGCCTTTTACAAGCTGGAATTCCCACACGACCAGATCACCTCGTACGTGTTCGATGTAGTGCGTGCCGAAGTACCTAAACTAAAGCTTGATGATGTATTCGAACGCAAAGATGACATCGCCATTGCAGTAAAGCGCGAACTTAACGAGGCCATGTCAGGCTACGGTTATGACATCATCAATACACTGATTACCGATATTGATCCGGACCCTCAGGTAAAGCACGCCATGAACCGTATTAACGCCGCTGACCGTGAAAAATCGGCCGCCGAATATGAAGCCGAAGCACAGCGCATACGCATTGTTGCCAAAGCAAAAGCTGAAGCCGAAAGCAAGAGGCTGCAAGGACAGGGTATCGCCGACCAAAGACGCGAAATCGCACGGGGCCTTGTAGAAAGCGTAGATGTATTAAATAAAGTAGGCATCAACTCCCAGGAAGCCTCTGCCCTTATTGTGGTTACGCAGCATTACGACACATTGCAGGCCATAGGAAGCGACAGTAACTCCAACCTTATCCTGTTGCCTAACTCTCCTCAGGCTGGCAGCGATATGCTCAACAACATGGTAGCATCATTTAGCGCGTCCAACCAGGTAGGCGAAGCGATTAAGAAGGGCAACCGCAAAAAAGAAGAAGAGGAAAGGAAGAAAAACCGACAGCAGCCACCGGCAACAGAGATGCCGGATGAAAGTCCGACAGAATAATAGTAGAACCGCCAGTAATCACGGCGGTTTTTTTTTGCTATACACAGTTGTCACATGGGGCGTAGTCGATGCAAAATTATGATCTATGTTAAATTCATCCAGCCAATTAAACTAAAACCCTAAAATCCTGTCTTATACCCAAATCAAAAAACATTTAAATTATGAAAATGAAATTTTTAGGTATGATGATGCTCACAGCATTATTCACCACCGCAGGAGCAACAGCCCAGGAAAAAGGGAAAAAGCACGATGGAAAAGGGAAAGGCGAAATGTTCGCTAAGCTGGATACCGACAGCGACGGAAAAATAAGCATGGCTGAAGCCGAAAAAGCGCCCAAAGGGAAACTCGCGGAAAACTTTACGGCCATCGACACCAATAAAGATTCCTTCCTTGACAAAGAAGAGCTGAAAGCCTATAGAGAACAAAAGAAAAAAGACAGGCCTAAGAGGCAGAAATAACGGGAGGTGTATTCCATTTCGAATGCAGCTTGCAGAGAGAGAAATCTCTGGATTACAACGATTTGAGATCTCACCTGCTATCGAAATGGGAAAAAGCCTTTCCGGAATAACAAAAAAGCCGCTGACATCACATCAGCGGCTTTCTATATATATTGATTCCTTTAAAATACTTTTTTAAACAGCCATGTAAGAGCGGCGCTTTTAAGCGGTCCCGACAAAAGGCCGAGGATACCCAGGACTTTTCGTGGTGTTTCGCCAATGAGGTTCATGGGTTCCAGGCTTTCCTTGGTTTCTT
The DNA here is from genome assembly GCA_942492845.1 of uncultured Flavobacteriaceae bacterium. Classification (GTDB taxonomy): domain Bacteria; phylum Bacteroidota; class Bacteroidia; order Flavobacteriales; family Flavobacteriaceae; genus Flavobacterium. The sequence goes on from OW818646.1 coordinate 946,701, forward strand.
CCAGGTCTTTCATGAACCTTTCGTATGCAAGGTCCTTTTCAACCTTAAGTATCTCGAGGTCCCTGTTGATCTCTGCATATGTGCTATATACCCTTGTATTCATGGCTAGTATTTTTTTAGGAATATTTTTGAAAAGCGCGACAGCATCGGGCCTTCCACGATCTTATCCTGTACATAATAGATCACTATTGCCATCACGAGGTAGAGCACACCGATGATAAGGAAGCCATAGGCAAAATTATCAAGCCAGTACCCAATGCCCAATGCTGCGGCAATAGAGAAAAATACAGTTACGATCATCAGCATGACGGCAAGCAGGAAAAGCTTCAGCATCATGGTGGTCGACTTCATGAGTATCTTAAAGCCCCACAGCTTGTAGTACCTTAAGTTGGCGTCTATAACGCGCTTTGCCTCATTTTTAAGATCTTCCACATTGTCCTTTACTTCTTCAAATGCCATACTGCTCTATATTATCCGTTACCAACACCGCCACCACCATTAGTGGTTGCTTTGCTGCCTTTCAATTCTTCAAGTTTCCTTTCAAGGGTATCTATGATCTCGTCCCTTTTGCTTTCTACGTTGGTTACAAGATTGTCAAGCGTTCCCTGAAGGTCCTGCTTTGCAGTGCCGAATTTGCTTTTAACGGCTTCCGTAAGGTCGCTGATCTTGTCTTTTAGCTCATCGGTTTTGGCACCAACGCCATCTTTAATTTTTCTTCTTGTTTTGGCACCTTCGTCCGGGGCAAATAAAATACCCAATGCCGCTCCAACCGCTGCACCTGCAAGTACAGCTACTATTGTTCCTGTTTTACCAGCCATAATATGTAATTTTTGATTAATAAGTATAAAGATACTCCCTTTAACATTTGTAAGGTGTTAATGTGTAGTTAATTGAACGCTAAACTATGTGAAAGCCGAAAATAAGGCGTTTTAAAGCGGTTTTATCACGACAGATATGGGTTTGGGTTTCTTACAAAAAATATTGCGTGAGAATTGATCTGGTGATGCCGGTTTTGATAGTAATAATTGATGATTAAACAAAAGCTATAAGAATTTTAAATAATAGTGAGAATCAATTAAAACTGCCTACATAATAAGAAAATTAAAAGCTTGCTTCCTGCCCGCAGCGACTACACCTTCATAAAAATAGAAAACCGATAGCGTTAAACTATCGGCTTTCATTTTGTATATAGTACAAATTATTCTTTACTCTCCACTTTTGCCCAGGTATCCCTCAGGCCAACCGTTTTATTGAAAACAATCTTCTCGGCATTCGTGTCCGGGTCTACGCAGAAGTAACCAAGCCTTTGGAACTGGTAATGCTCCCCTGCTTCGGCGCTTTTCAGGCCTGGCTCCAGGTAACCGGTAATCACCTGTAACGAATTCGGGTTAATGAAACTCTTAAAGTCTACATCCTTATCACCATCCGGCGCTTCGTGGCTAAAAAGCCTGTCGTATATCCTTACTTCAGCTGTAATGGCATGCGGCATTGATACCCAGTGAATGGTTCCTTTTATCTTGCGCATGCTGGCCTCGGTACCACTTCCGCTGCGGCTATCGGCATCGTAAGTACAATGTATTTCGGTAATGTTGCCCTCATCATCTTTAATAACGCTTTCCCCTTTGATGATGTACGCATTTTTGAGGCGCACTTCCTTACCTAGTGTCAGGCGGAAATACTTGCTGTTGGCGTTCTCCATAAAATCTTCACGCTCAATATACAATTCGCGCGAAAAAGGGACTTCGCGGAAGCCGGCACTTTCATCCTCCGGATTATTTTCCGCCTCAAGCCATTCCTCCTGCCCTTCCGGGTAATTGGTAATAACTAACTTTACGGGATCAAGTACTGCCATGACGCGGGGTGCGGTCTTGTTCAGGTCTTCCCTTACGCAGAATTCCAATAGCGAAACATCAATAAGGTTATTCCGCTTCGCAACGCCTATGGTATCGACAAAATTGCGAATGGCAGCAGGCGTATAGCCACGTCTCCTCATTCCGGAAATGGTACTCATCCGCGGGTCGTCCCATCCGTTTACATGCCCTTCTTTTACCAGCTGCAGCAGTTTTCGCTTACTTACCACAGTATGGCTCAGGTTGCGACGGGCAAATTCGCGCTGTTTTGGGCGCACTTTAGTATTGTCATATATCTGGTCCAGGAACCAGTCGTAAAGTTCACGGTGCGGCAGGAATTCGAGCGTACACAGCGAGTGGGATATCTGTTCCAAATAATCGCTTTCACCATGTGCCCAGTCGTACATTGGGTAAATGCACCATTGGTCGGCGGTACGGTGGTGGCTTTCGTGCAAAATGCGGTACATGATTGGGTCACGCATAAGCATATTGGTCGATTTCATGTCTATTTTAGCCCTTAGTATATGGGTTCCTTCAGGAAATTCGCCGTTTTTCATTCGCTCAAAAAGATCGAGGTTTTCGGCAACCGAACGATTCCTGTATGGGCCGTCAACACCGGGTTGTGTAGGGGTACCTTTTTGTTTGGCCATCTCTCCGGACGACTGGCTGTCAACATATGCCACACCTTTTTTGATGAATTCCACCGCCCAGTCGTACAGCTGCTGGAAATAGTCCGATGCATAGCGCTCCTCGGCCCATTCGTAGCCCAGCCACTGCACATCTTTTTTGATGGCATCTACATACTCCTGCTCTTCCCTGGCGGGGTTGGTATCGTCAAAACGCAAGTTTACCGGTGCATTGTACTTTAGCCCCAGACCAAAATTAAGGCAGATGGCGCTGGCATGGCCTATATGCAGGTAGCCATTAGGCTCCGGCGGGAAGCGAAAACGCAGCTTATCGTTCGGCAATCCGTTGGTTAAATCCTCTTCAATGATGTGCTCTATGAAATTGAGCGACCTTTCTTCAGTTGACATAGTTTTCTTTGTAATGAATGGCAAAAGTAGTAAAAAGTTTCTGAGGTGCTTAGGGACTTAGTGGCTGAGTTCAAAAACTAATGATTATTCTATCATATCAACGCTATGCCTTTTAAAAAAGCGTCCTGAATTCGGGATAAAATAGAAACCATCCTTGCCAAATTTTTGGAATGCTTCATCCGACTGGGTTTTAGAAATACGTTTCAGACTGCCGTGTTCATAGAAATAGATACCTTCATTTGCGGGGCGGTTCACATCATTATAGCCGGAAGGCATTGAATCTACAGCAAAGCGCATTCCGCTATGAAAGGTTTCTTTATAAAAATCGGTATATACCCAAATGCCGTTTTTCTGGAATGGGCCATCTTCCCCACTCGAAAAAAATCCCTGGTATTCAATCAGGGTTGAATTATTTTCAAAATATACATCCGGGGCAAGCTTAAAATAGTCAACCTCTTCATTTGTAGCTTTTCGTACTAATATCGTTTCCATATCATTGTAACTCCCGGCATTTCCGGTACAGGTTACCAGTAATTTCGGCGTGTTGATTACAGTATCATTAGCTTTAAAGGCAATGTATTCACTTTCGGTCAAAGAGTTATACAAAGACTTTTCTTCGCAGGATGCTGCAAGTATAGAAATTAAAAAAAGGCTAATAATCGAACTATATTGCATATTGGTTGGTATGTTGCTTTTTCAAAAGTAACAAAAGTTTCGGGTTGGGCATTGAGTATTTTGAGGGGCGACCCGAAACACGAAAAACTGAACCCGAAACTACTCAAAACTTTGTAACTTTGCTACTCTGAAACTTTGTAACTCAAAAGAAAATGGGAATCATAAAACTCCAAAACATCCGCACCTTCTCCTACCACGGCTGCCTTGTCGAGGAAAGCAAAATTGGCTCCGACTACCGCGTTGACCTCGAAATAAAGGCCGACCTACGCAAATCCATGGAAACTGACGAGCTGGCCGATACTGTAGATTACGTACATCTTAATAAGATCGTCGTGGAAGAAATGGCCACGCGCTCTAACCTGCTGGAGCATGTGGCACAGCGTATTGTGAAAAGAATTTTTGGCGAATTGCCCGAAGTTTCGAGGATAGTGCTTTCAGTTTCAAAGCTTAACCCGCCCATTGGCGGTGATGTGGAAGCTGTAACTATCCAGTTGGAAGAATACCGCACCTGATTTTTATTGCACTTTGTCGCGTTTTTTCTTGCGTTAGTGTAAAATATATGTAAATTTGCCAACCATATATTATGGCATCTTGGCCGAGTGGCTAGGCACAGGTCTGCAAAACCTGCTACAGCGGTTCGAATCCGCTAGATGCCTCCAAAAAGCTGTCTGCAAAGGCAGCTTTTTTGTTTTTATGATGTACCGAAAATCCTGTGTCATTTCGACCGAAGCGCAACGGAGTGGAGAAATCTCAGTAAAAAAATCCTGCCACAAATTCCACTAATTTTATAATCCGCTATGAGTGTCGCTGTTCCCTTCTTAAGAGGGGCTAGGGGTGTGTTTTAACCGTAACTGGAAACTATATCTTTTACAGTTGTATAAAATTTATATTGCCCATTTTTATTTAATATTTTCTCCAATATCACAGAAGGATGTTCCATTTTATTATCTATACTTATCAAGTACCTATATGAAAAAACTTTGTTGACAAACAGTTTAATCCAAACTGCATTATCTATATTGTTCTTTAAAAACTCTCCTAATAATGCCGCAAGTGAATAATTGTATTTTGGTATGATAGTAGTAAATCCATTCCTTTTAAATACCGCATCTATTTGTTTTAAGTATTCCAAATTGCTGAAATCAAGACTTATATCAAAAGAACTGATGAACATTTCAATATATTGATCTTTTTTGATAAGGAAATCATTGTCCTCTATTCAATACCAATTCTTGCGCTTTGAGTTGCTATTTCACTGGTTCGTTTTAAAAAGTAATACAAGTCTTTTTGGGATTTGAATAAAAAGATTTTAATGCCTGTCAATTCATAAATAATACGTTCATCATCAAGATCATAGCCTTGCGTTAGCTTTTTTGTGTCCTTGAGGCTTTCATTGAAAATCCCATTATGCTTTTTCAGCAAGCCTTCTTTTTCCTTTTTATTAATTGTATGTATAACAATGCTTTCAAATTCTATTTCTTTCATTCTGCATTGGATTTTGTGGTGGTTGTGGTTGAAAGCACTACAATCTGAATGACGGTGCGACAAAGGGCCCGTACAAAATTTGAAAAGAGTGAAGCTTAATCTGAATTCTACAATCTGAAATTTTTACTCCGCCGCCGCCTGGTTCTCAAACTGCTCGATCATCCTGGTGCTTTCTTTCGGGAACCACCCCTGTATCAATAATGCTATACCGAAAACCATCAGGATAATGCTTATACCTTTCTTGATCTTTGCAATATTCTGCATCGTGAGCTTGCTGCGCAACTGCTTTGCCAGCATTATTTTTCCGATGTCAATCAGGAAATAGGTGCCTATTACCGACAAAAAGAAAACGAACATCCTTGACGGTTTCAGGTCAAGCTGTGGTCCCCAGGTAATGATGATGGCCAGCCAAAAGCCAAGCACCCCGATATTGATGAAATTTAAAAGGAAACCTTTAGCAAAAAGGCTGAAGTAATCTTTTTTGATAATGTCGCGGGAGGCATCGTCTATAAGTTCATTCTTCGATGTTTTCCTTATTTTAAAGAAAGAAATAAGGCCATACGTAAGCATGATAAGCCCACCGAAGATGAACAGCGCCGGCTCATCCTTAATTTTTTCGAGTAATTTGTAGCTGCTGAAATATGCAATGAGGATGAAAATGATATCTGAGGTTATGGCACCAAGATCAAACGCGATGGCCGACCTAAAGCCCTTGACCACACTGGTTTCCAGCAATACAAAAAATACGGCGCCGGGCATGACACTCAGGAAAAATCCAAGGGGAATGGCACTTAAAATGTCCTCTAACATTAAATAATGATTAAGAAGGCAAGTTACAATTTTAAATTTTATATGAAAACAGTTATTTTTAGGCACACTGATGACGCGAGATTTTAAAGGATCAGAAATCTGTTCAGTCACCTCCTCTTTCGGGTAGTTATAACTCCCATTTTATATGTAAAAACCCGGAAAACGTATCGCTTCCGGGTTCTATATCAGATGAGTAGAAAACTTTATTTTACCAGTGTAATCTTAGCGTCAGATCCTTTTGTCTCCCTTACGTTCTTAGGATTGCCGTAAATAGTCAAATGTCCATCTGAACCTACCACAGCATTAACCATCCCTTTGGCCGTGATTGAAACCTGCGCATCGGAAGCCATTGTAACGGTAACATCCTGCGAACTTAAATCCTGCGCGTCCAGCTGCACATCGGAGCCAAGCGTAAATTTCACATTGGCAGAACTTCCCCTCAGCTTGATCTGGGCATCAGATCCTGCGGTAACCCTCAGGTCGGCCACATTAAAATTTATAGATATCTGGCTGTCAGAACCTGTGTTTAAAGTAAAAGTTTTGGCTTTTATTTCATCGTTTGCAGCAAGTTTAACATCAGATCCTACCGTAAGGCTTTCCAGTCCATCCTTGTAGTATAGTGTAGCGGTACCGTCTCCTTCTATGTGCAGCGTTCCATTTTCGTACCTAATTTCACCCATTTCCGATTCATCGGAAAAAACCAGCTTGTTTTGAGAGTCCTTTACCATATTTACCTGAAGATCACCCCCTACGGCTATCCTTTTAAGTTCCTTAAAGTCCTGTGTTTTTTGGGCAGCGGCCAGTTGGCATACAGCAACGGCTGCGATTGCAAATAATGTTTTCATAAGTATCATTTTAGGTTGTAGAGTAAAGACTTCGGTGCTATTAGGAATGTTACAGTTGTGGGAAGAAATCTACATCATTTGCGTTACATATTTGAGATTTCTCACTTCGTGCCTCCGTTCGAAATGGAAAACTTCCCATAAAATTTGTAACTAAAATAAAAATCCCGGAAACACTGCTGCTTTCCGGGATCTAAATTGGTTTTATAAACAATTATCCTTTAACGATGTTGATCTTTCCGCCGGCAAATTCTTTCTGGTCTACCTGCTTGGGGTTGCCGTAAACATTGATATCCCCTCCTGCCCTGGTCTTGGCATCCACATATTCTGTAGCATAAATATCGGCTTCGCCACCGGCATTAATGGTGATGGCAGTCTGCTTGGTTTCAAGGCTCTTCATTCGCAAAATACCACCCGATGTTACCAATGCGTCATGATTGCCTGCTGTACCCGAAATGTTAAGTATACCTCCTGAATTAGCTTTTGATTTCAGCTTTTGAACGTCCAGGGTAAGCTTAATCTCGGCACCTTCCTTGGCATTCAGTTCAAACGCCGTAGCGCTAAAAGTATCCTGCGATGCTACCCTTGCGCCTTCGCTTGCCTCCACCTGGTTAATTTTTCCGGTATAGTATACGGTAACGCTTACATCCTCACCTTTAAGCAGTTTTGTCAGCTTCATGCGTATCTTCAGCTCGTCATTCTTGGTTACGATCTCCACATCATTTTGGCGCGAACCGCTTATCTCTATTTCATTTTTATTGGATTTAACCAGCGTCACATCGATCTGGTCAAACGCTTTTACAGTGGTAAACTCCCCTGTCGTTTTTGTTATCTGTGCCGTAAGCAGCTGCCCCAGCCCTAAAAACGCAATTACAATAAACTTTTTCATACTCTTTTTTTTTTGAATGATATTTCCATAAAGACTCAAAAACTGAACCATTGTTACAGTTTTAAGTCAAAGACCTGACCGGTTTCAAAACGTGTCAGGCCTATAATATATAAGTTTGGTATTTGTTATTTGGAATCTGGAATTTCAGACTCCTGGGCTTTCCTTCCTAACAATGTGAAATCGAGTTGTTTCTTCACAAGGTCGGCATTCTTTACTTTCACATATACCTCGTCACCCAGCTGAAGGATGTTATTGGTAACCTGCCCAACAAGAGCATATTGCTTCTCGTCAAATGTATAATAATCGTCCCTTATTTCGCGGATGCGGCACATGCCCTCGCACTTGTTAGATACGATTTCCACATAAATTCCCCATTCGGTTACGCCGGTTATTACACCCAGGAACTCCTCATCCTTATGGTCAATCATGTATTTTACCTGCATGTACTTAATGCTGTCACGTTCCGCCTGTGCTGCCAGGTATTCCATGTTTGATGTATGGTTGCACTGCCCTTCATATACTTCCTCATCTACCGATTTGCCGCCGTCAAGGTAATGCTGCAGCAAACGGTGCGCCATTACATCGGGATAGCGGCGTATAGGCGACGTGAAATGCGAATAGTAATCGAATGCCAGGCCGTAATGGCCAATGTTGTGTGTCGAATATTTCGCCTTGCTCATGCTCCGTATAGCAAGGGTGTCTACAAGGTTTTGCTCCTTTTTGCCCTGCACATCTTCCAACAGCGTGTTCAATGACTTGGAAATGGTGCTTTTATCCTGGAAATTAATACTGTACCCGAATTTCGAGATGATGTTCTGCAAGGCAAAAAGCTTGTCTTCATTCGGTTCTTCGTGTATGCGGTAAACAAATGTTTTCTTTTGTTTGCCTATATATTCTGCCACCTTGCGATTGGCCAACAGCATAAATTCCTCAATAAGGTGGTTGGCATCCTTAGCAACTTTAAAATAGACGCCCGTAGGCTCAGACTCTTCGTTGAGTGTAAACTTCACTTCTACCTTGTCAAAAGATATTGCTCCGTTTGCCATCCGCTTACTACGCATTATTTTAGCCAGATCGTTCATTTTAAGCGTCGCATCGCGAATATCATCGCTCGCGGTATACTCTGTACCGGTCAGAGATATTTCGGCCGGTATAGTGGCGTTTTTCGTTTCGATAATGTGCTGCGCTTCCTCATAGGCAAACCGCTGGTCGGAATAGGTCACGGTACGGCCAAACCACTGGTTCACCACTTCGGCTTTTTCATTCATTTCAAATACTGCAGAGAAGGTATATTTCTCCTCATTCGGGCGCAACGAACATGCAAAGTTAGACAGCACTTCAGGGAGCATCGGCACTACCCTGTCTACCAGATATACGGATGTGGCACGCTGGTAGGCTTCCGCATCGAGTATGGTGCCTTCCTGAAGGTAATAAGAAACATCGGCAATATGTATGCCTATCTCATAGTTACCGTTATCCAGCTTTTGGAATGAAAGGGCATCGTCAAAATCTTTCGCATCACGCGGGTCGATGGTAAAAGTCAGTGTCTTCCGCATATCCCTCCTGTTGGCAATTTCCTCTTCGTGTATTTCGGTATCTATCTTTTGTGCAAATACCTCTACATCAACAGGGAAATCAGACGGGAGGCCATATTCGGCAAGTATCGCATGGATCTCGGTATTGTGTTCTCCGGGCTTGCCCAGTACCTTGATCACCTGCCCAAACGGGCTGTCGGCCTTGGCAGGCCAGTCGTCCATTTTTACCAGTACCACATCGCCATTTTCCGCCTCGCCCAATTTGTTTTTCGGGATAAAGATGTCGGTGTACATCTTCGGGTTGGCCGTTGCCACAAACGCAAAGTTCTTCTGGATGTCGATAACCCCTACGAATTCTGTTTTATGGCGCTCCAGTATCTCTACTACTTCGCCTTCGGGCCTGCGCCCCTTCCTGCGGTTGTAAATGTAAACCTTCACTTTGTCCTTATCCAGAGCCTTGTTTAGGTTGTTGGTGGGGATAAATACATCCTCTTCAACTTCAGGGGAAACAAAATAAGCTGTTTTCCTGCTCGTCATGTCTATAGTACCCTCAATATAATCAGCTTTCGCTATCACTTTATACGTACCGCGCTGGGTTTCCTCTATCTGTTCCTGCGATGCAAGAATCTTCAGTTCCTTAATTATCTCGTTCCTGCTCTGTGTATCGTCAAGTTCCAGTATTGCGGCAATCTGTTTGTAATTGAATGACTTGTTAGGATCTTTGGCAAGTATCTTGTATATCTTCCTGGAAAAGTCCTTTTCCTTTTTAACTGACGGTTTTCCGTTCTTTTTGTTCATAATTTTTCTTAAATAATGGCTGAAAATTACGAATAACAATCAGATTAGCAGTTACCTTTAATGAAATAATAACTTTTAAATGCCTAAATTTATACAGGCTTTACTTAATACTCAGCACTATGCACAATTTTGTGACCGCAGCAGTCTTTACCTACCCACACGAAATCACAGTAATAAAACACCTGTTACAGGACGCAGGCATAAGCCATTACTTCGAAAACGAGGCCATGGCCGATATCGTCCCGATGTACTCACAGGCTTTCGGCGGCATCCGGCTGAAGGTACATCCGAACGATTTCGAAACTGTAAAGGAAATTCTGAAGCAATTCCTCTCCGATGACACTTTAAAAATCGTCTGATTCCGAAAAAGGTTATTAACATTTATTAAAAACAACAAAAAAGATTTTTTAAAAATTTAAAATTTTTGATGATGATGATTGCTTGTTAATAGTGCCTATAACTTTTTGAAGATAGTATGGTAAATGCGACTTACGGAAAGTTTTACAAAGGTATCAACAGTGTTAAGAAAACGTAAACAGATAGCAGTAAACAGGTTTCGTAATTTTCGTAAAATGTTATCAACAATGGTCAACATCCATTTTGTAGGTAACATTCTTAATAAGTAAGGTTGTTAATTTGTGTTAATAAAGTGGCTTAACCTTTTCATAACATTCCAACAAATTCATGAGAAATAAATTTGGAAATGTGGTTTGGATTTTGCCTTATAAAAAAATTCATTTACTCCCTAAAAAACTTCTCTTTTTCCATGTTTAGTTATTAACAACATTTGTTAAATTATAAAGTCTTTGTTTTCAATGTATTTTTAAATTTATCAACACCGTAGTATTTTAACATATTTAGTTTTAAATTAATAGGCGGTTAGAATGTAATGTTACGGTAAATAACTGACTGTGAATGTGCTATTGCAACAGTAGATATAATGAAATAATTTATGTAATGATTGCTGTTTTGGGACACAACGTGGCACCTGATATGTCACTTAACAATCATGGGAAGGTTCTATATTGGTCAATAAGGTACGATTAGCTACCTTTGCCCAACAACAACATAACTCCATTACACATGAAAATTTCCATTGGCAACGACCACGCAGGACCCGACTACAAACAAGCCATCGTAAAATACCTTCAGGATAAAGGATACGAAGTGATCAACCACGGCACCGACACTTTCGACAGCGTAGATTACCCCGACTTCGTGCACCCCGTAGCTACCGATGTTGAGGAGGGAACGGTCGATTTCGGCATCATCATCTGCGGAAGCGGCAACGGTGTCGCCATGACAGCCAACAAACACCAGAAAGTACGCGCGGCACTTTGCTGGACCAAAGAAATTTCGGCGCTGGCGCGCCAGCATAACGATGCCAACATCATCAGTATACCGGCACGCTTTACCGCGATACACCAGGCGGTTGAAATGGTTGATACCTTCCTTAATACTGCCTTTGAAGGCGGCAGGCACCAAATCAGGGTCGATAAGATATCGTGTTAGTACATACCCTGCTTCCATGTCATTTCGACCGAAGCGCAGCGGAGTGGAGAAATCTCTGAAAAGGATTGCGGATTTGATGAATTTCTGTGTAGCATTGACCCAATTAACGTTAATTCAGTCACTACACTGACTGAATTAACGTTAATTGGGTCAATACGATGACTGAATTAATGATTTTTGTATATTTGTCATTATGGCAAATTATTATAAAAGGATTATCCTGGAGGATTTCAAAGACAAGCTACAGCCCAATAAGGTACTTATTATATTGGGTGCACGGCGCGTGGGAAAAACCCAGCTCATAAAGAAATACCTTGAAACCCTACAGCAGGCAAGCTACCTGCAATTGAACGGGGAAGATATCAACGACATCGCGCTCCTGCAGGAAAAATCAGTGGCAAACTATAGCCGCCTCCTTGCCGGCATCGAGCTTTTAGTGATTGACGAAGCCCAAAACGTTCCTGATATCGGCGCCATATTAAAGCTTATAGTAGACAGTATTGACAGGATAAAAGTCATTGCTACCGGTTCTTCAATGTTTGACCTTACCAATAACCTTGGAGAGCCGTTGGTGGGCCGGAAGAATACGCTCTACCTCTACCCGCTTGCCCAAATGGAATTTTCGGAATTTGAAAATTATAAGCAAACCACCGAAAACCTGGAGCAAAGGCTGCTTTTTGGCGGCTATCCCGAACTGGAGCAGTATGATAGCTGGGAGCAAAAGGAGGAATATATTTTCGAGATAATAAACTCTTACCTTCTGAAGGACATACTGGTATTTGAAGGCATTAAAAATTCGGATAAAATATATGCATTGCTCCGGCTGATAGCTTTTCAAACAGGCAAAGAAGTATCGTTAAGCGAATTGGGCAATCAATTGCAACTTTCTAAAAATACCGTTGAAAAATACCTGGACCTCCTTACCAAAGTATTCATATTGTTTAAAGTTGAAGGCTTCAGCCGCAACTTGCGGAAAGAAGTGACCAAATCGAGCCGTTGGTATTTTTATGACAATGGCATACGCAACGGCATCCTTAATAATTTCAACAGGCTTGACAATCGTACCGATGTGGGCGAACTGTGGGAAAACTACCTGGCTTCCGAAAGGGTAAAAAAACAGCAGTACCAAAAGCTAAGGGTACGTAATTATTTTTGGCGAACCTACGACCGGCAGGAACTCGACTGGCTGGAAGAAAAAGCGGAAGCGCTGGCCGGATTCGAATTTAAATGGAATGAGAAGCGAAAAGCAAAGGCCCCGGGAGCCTTTGCCAATAATTATCCGGATGCTACATTTGAAGTCATCAACAGGAGTAATTATCTTGATTTTATAATGTAGCCCATTAACTTGTGCTAAAAGATACATCCTCGCCATTGGCCCTTGCATTTCGCACGATAAGCTGGTACTCCGGAGGCAACGAGCTTATAGGCACAAGGTTATCATCAACCATTACAAAGCTGTCCATCAGGGAATTTTCCATTTCCTGCATGAAGCGCGCCATGGCATTATCAAACCGGCTCAGTTTAAGCAGGTCGCAAATAATCCGTGATTTGGCGGTTACGGTCGATTTGTTGGTTTCGAAATACGAATTGATCTCATCTGTCGTAAGATAATGCTCATTGGATTTGTCAAACAGGAAATTCAGGCTTGCAAGCGCATGGATTACACCGGCTGCCCAGATTTCAGGTTTACCTGTAGCCAGGGGTTTGGTACGTTTCCTGTTTAGCTTTTTAAGCAGCCCCTCCCCTTCTTTAAAGTATTTTTTGTTGAGCTTTTTTGCGCAAAAGTCCTGTACAAGCGGAAGAATCTTATTGTAATTTTCTTCGGATTTCAGTTTGTCCATAGTGAATCTGCATGATGAACACAAAAATATAAAAATCCTGTTTAAAGGATGCTACTAAACTCCTCAAACGCTTTTTTCAATTCCTTTCCACTCGCAGATTCCTTAATAATTGCCTCATTTTGCTTAAATAGCGTTGCCACCCTTTCCCCCATTCCGGGATGTTTTTTCCAAAAACCGCCTTCGGCGGAAAGGACGACTTTTAGCAGGTCGCCCTCATAATAATCGCCTTCGGCGAGGATGTTTTTACTAAGCTCCAGGATGGCCAGCGGCATGAGGTAGTCCAGCGAGATGTCCTGCCCGATCATGATGCGCAGGTCCTCGATAGTGAAGTCCTGCAACGGTTTTTTACGTAGCGCATGGCAGGTGCGCACCAGGTGGGAATCGTACGTGGGTTCGCCCCAGTTGGTTTTTTCGAGTTGGTCGAGGTTGAGGGATAGGTTGGGGAGCATTATGTTTGATATTGGTGGTGAATCTTGCCCGTGTTATGTAATAAATGGTTGAAGGTCTTATCTATTCTTCATCAACTGTTGATAGTATTGCAATCCCTTTTAAAAGTCCTTCTAATTCACTTGAAACATCTAAACTTTCATATCTTTTATCCCTACTATTATTATAGCTTTCAAAAATTTTTATTGCCCGTTCGTAACTATCAGGAAAATCTTTTTTATTCTGCTCTAAAAAACTCAGTGATGCTAAAATAAATCCTTCATCCGTAAATCCATGAGCTTTCTGCTGAATTAAAGCTTCGGCAGATTTAGATATTTTTTCAATTCTTGAAATTTTTAAATTTAAATAAACGATTGTTGAGGATAGTAAAGCGATAATTGTGAAGAAAACAATTTTAAATACGCGTTTATTTTTCCATTCTAAAGGGAAAAAAAAGGCAAAAATTGTAAGAAGTGTTCCTGTTACACCAAGTATACCGAGAAGATCCATAATTCTAAAGTTTAGAAATCAAACATACTAAATTTTTCACACTCTCACCCTCGCTGGTGCGGGCATCTTGCCCTTACCGTAATTATATTCCTGCAAGAGTGTAGCTACTCCCTTCTCCTTCGGAGAGGGGCCGGGGGTGAGGTCTGTTCACCCCAGGTGGTTTTTTAGAGTTGGTCGAGGTTGAGGGATAGGTTGGGGAGCATTATTTATACTTAGCTAATAATTCTGCACTTGTTTTATACCGTCCATTCCTGAAATCATCTTCAGATTTGTCAATCCTGGAATTGAGTTCTGCAATGGTCGAGGGCTTTAAAGTGGTCTCATCACCGGATTGTTGTTTCATCACATTCATAGCGTAATTTGTTTGTTTCAAAAGTATAAAAACTTTAAATGTCTTTAGCAACAATTACGGCAAGAGTGTAGCTGCTCCCTTCTCCTTCGGAGAGGGGCTGGGGGTGAGGTCTGTTCGCCCAAGGAGGTTTTTCGAGTTGGTCGAGGGAGAGGAGCATTAGATTTATTTAGTAGCTGGCACGGCTATTTAACCGTTACTTTCGTATAGCCCCGATGCTTGCGATATCTTGGAAGATAATACTTACTCCATCGCAACAACGTTATTAACAAAGTCACTTCCAAATGCGGTTAATCTTATAATACCTTTTCTAAAAAAAACTTCAAGATTTTTCTTTTTAAGTTCATCCAATACGTGTTCTAAAGCAATATCATTTCGTAATGGATCATAAATACTATCTTGTGAAAAATACTCATCCTTAATAATATTGATTATTCCCAATCGTTGTAAATTATCTAAATGAACTGGAACAATATTAACATCTATTCCTGTTGATTTGTATAATGAAGTGAAATTATGAGTAATGTTGAATTTTCCAGGTCCGTCTGTTGATTTCTGTTGTAAATCTATTTTTGGAATATCTCTAATGTTTATAAATTGCTTTAAAATTATGGCTTCATTTGTTGCAAGATTTTTTATTACTTCCACAAAACTTGGATGAGCCTTTTCGGAAATATCCTTATTCATAGATACAGACAATAAGCTAGCATACAATTCTCTCAGATGTTCATTATTTCCTGTAAATCTCATTGCTTCTACAGCTGGTCCGGCAATATGAGGAGGAGGGGTTATAATATTTTCTTCAGGGACATCTTTTAATTTTTCAGAAACCCTTTTAGTTAAATAGTCTTCTATTTTCTCATACCCCCAAACCAAGGCTTTAATCGGAGCTAGGGCAATATTTACAGTTTTGGTTACGGTGGCTAATGATTTTCCAATCTCTTTAGCAGCAGGCTGAATAGCATCGTCATAAATAGGTAATGCTTTTGCTAGTCCTGTCATCGCGTCAATTGTGGCTTTAACATTATTATCTTTTTTTTCTTCTTCCATGATTTTACATTTACTATATAAACTTACAAAACTCCCACCCACTTTCCTCGCACCCAAAAAATTTTTTCTCCATCTTTGCGTTCCAAAATATTACCCATGACCAACCTCCAATACATCGCTACCCAGGTTTCCGCAAATACAAAAAGCATTGAAGCTACATTGCAATTGCTGTCGGAAGACTGCACCATACCATTCATAGCCCGCTACCGCAAGGACATGACCGGCAACCCACCTAAGCAAAAAATAATCCGCCATCAGACGGACCTAATTTACTTTAAAATTATTTTATTAAAATTTTCGGGTTCAGTTTCAAAGTACTCTTTTTGAAAATCATGGGTATCTGTATAGCTGAATTTTTTTGGCAAATAGAATCGTATCTGGCCTTCAGTTGATTTCATTACATGGAAGGTATATTGGTCTGAAGATTTGTAGGGATCATCGATCTTTTCATGTATTTCTGAAATCAAACCCGTCTCAGTCAGGTCAGAAGATACTATCCTGACGCACATATTCGTTTTAATACTAACCGGCTTTGTAAGGTTTAGTATTTTATTGTACTCCTTATCGGTATAGACATAGCCAATAGTTTCTTTAAGGGTAGAATAACTACTATGGGAATGTTTCTGCCTGCCTGCCCATTTTTCAACAAGGATAACAAAATATTTTTTGGTTTTATAAGTCAGTGCTTTAGTCTGGATACTTAAAAAACTCTGATCGGTCATTGACTGTGCAGTGCCATCCATTGAGCTTACATATTTGCCTTTATAGTCTTTATTATCATTAATCATATTCGGGTAGTCCACCCAGTCTTTATCCGCAGCATTAAAGGCCCATCCTGTTGCAGAAGTCAATATCCCGGATGCTGCCGAAAAAGTAGGTTTCACACCATTTACACGTTGCTGTGCAACGGCATCAGTAAGGAAAAACAGAAAAAGATTTGTAAGGATAAAGAAATTTCTCATGTTTGGAAGTGTTGGCAATAGGTGGCTTAATCGTTTTTAATCGTCGTTATTGCATCAAATGTAGAAAAAAATCTTAACTTTTGATGAACACCCAAAAAAACTTTTGCTCCGTATTGTAATCCAAAACTGGATATGGGTCCGGCCTAAAAATGCAAAAACTTCATTAAGTTTGCACACAAAAAAACAAATTATGAACGCCATTTTTACTTACGTCGCAGTCGCGGCAGTTGTCGCACTGATTATTGTTATTTTTATTATAAGGGGCAAGGCAAGGCGCCGGGTCCAAAGCGCCAGGGACAGTATTTCCGCGCTGAAGCCGGGCAAAGCCAATTATGAGGTTGACCTTCCTATACCATTTAGTGAGGCTGCACTTTTGAAAATTAAGGAAGTGCTGGCCCAAAACAACTTCAGGATAATTGACAATGTACAGGATGGCATCATTGCCTATACGGGCAAAAACGAGGATGCGACCTTAGGCGGATGGCTTAATATAAACCCCTTTAAACTTCCTTTCAGAATTGTTGTAACACAGGGCAGTACACAAAACATCAAAGTTTTGTTTGCCGACGATTACGGTTTCCAAATACTTAATAAAAGCCAGATACAAAAGTTCAATGATGTTTACAAACCCGTTTTTGTTCATTATGCTGACCTGATCAAAAAGCAGTTTGAATAACAGATTGCTGATAACATTTACATTGATCCAGTTTAATATCAGGCGACAATCTGCTTAGTTTGTCGCCTTCCTAAATTCTACCCCATGACCAACCTCCAATACATTTCCTCACAAGTCACCGCGAAAACCAAAAGCATCGAAGCCACACTGCAATTATTATCCGAGGACTGCACCATACCCTTTATTGCCCGCTACCGCAAGGACATGACCGGCAACCTCGATGAGGTGGTTATTGAGCAGATCGCGAAGCTCAGCCAGGCCTATGAGGCCATCGTAAAGCGCAAGGACGCCATATTGAAAAGCATCGGCGAACAAAACGCCCTGACCGCCGACCTGGAACAGAAAATAACCGCCAGCTTCGACCTTACCGACCTGGAGGACCTGTACCTCCCCTACAAAAAGAAAAAGAAGACCCGCGCCGATGTGGCCCGCGAAAAAGGACTGGAGCCACTGGCAAAGATCATCATGGCGCAAAATGCCGATGATGTGGATCTCCTGGCCTCCAAATACCTGAACGGCCAGGTACCTAATGAAGATGAGGCCTTGCAGGGCGCGCGCGACATCATTGCGGAGTGGATCAACGAGAACGTATACATCCGGAAATCGCTGCGAAAAATTTTCGGCCGCAAAGCGGCCCTGACGACAAAGGTCACCAAGGCGGGCAAGGAAGACGAGAAGGCCAAGAAATTCGAGCAGTATTTCGACTGGAGCGAGAACCTCACCAAGGCTCCCTCCCACCGCCTTCTGGCCATGCTGCGCGCCGAAAATGAAGGCTTCATCAAGCTGAAAACGGAAGTCGATAACGATGAAGTTCTCGATTTTATGGAACAAACCGTGATAAAGAATAACCGCGATACCGCCACCCAACTGAAGCTCGCCATTGCCGACAGCTACAAGCGGCTGCTGAACCCGGCCATATCCAACGAGGTAATGCAGGAGGCCAAGGCAAAAGCGGATGCCGTAGCCATACAGGTGTTCGCGGCTAACCTTCAGCAGCTCCTGCTCGCGCCGCCACTGGGCGAAAAGCGCATCATGGCAATTGACCCTGGATTCCGGTCGGGATGCAAGGTGGTGTGCCTGGACGAGAACGGCGGCCTGCTGTACAACGAGACCATTTTCCCGCACGCGCCGCAAAACGAGTCGCCCATCGCCATGAAAAAGATCCGCTCGATGGTCAATGCCTACAAGGTCGACGCGATATCCATCGGCAACGGTACCGCGAGCCGCGAAACAGAGCATTTCATCAAAAAGATCGCGTGGGACAAGCCGGTGCAGGTGTTCATCGTGAGTGAGGCCGGTGCATCGGTCTATTCGGCTTCAAAGATAGCAAGGGATGAATTTTCCAGTTATGATGTGACGGTAAGGGGCGCGGTGTCTATCGGGCGCCGCCTGAGCGATCCATTGGCCGAGCTGGTAAAGATCGACCCGAAAGCCATAGGGGTGGGGCAGTACCAGCACGACGTAGACCAGGGTATGCTCAAAGCAGAGCTGGATACCGTGGTAATGCGCTGCGTGAACTCGGTGGGGGTAAACATCAACACGGCGAGCAAGTCGCTGCTGGGCTATGTGTCGGGCATCGGCGAAAAGCTGGCCGAGAACATCGTGGCCTACCGTGCCGAGAACGGGCCATTTGAAGACCGCAAGCAGCTGAAGAAGGTGCCAAGGCTGGGTGAGAAGGCTTATCAGCAGGCGGCGGCATTCATCCGGATACCGAACGCGCAAAACCCGCTGGATAATTCGGCGGTGCATCCCGAAGCGTACCCCATTGTCGAAAAAATGGCAAAGGACCTGAAATTAAAAACGTCCGACCTGGTTTCGAACAAAGAAGCCATTGCAAGGGTGGAAATGTCGCATTACGTGACACCAAATGTCGGGTTGTTAGGCCTTAAAGATATTCTTAAAGAGTTAGAAAAACCCGGCCTGGACCCCCGAAAATCTGCCAAAATTTTCGAGTTTGACCCGAATGTCAAAACGATGAAAGACCTCCGCACTGGAATGATACTTCCGGGCATTGTGAACAACATTACGAACTTTGGGTGCTTTGTAGATGTCGGCATCAAGGAGAGTGGATTGGTGCATATATCACAACTTAAGGAGGGCTTTGTAAGCGATGTAAATGAGGTAGTTAAGCTGCACCAGCACGTTACGGTAAAGGTAGTTGAGGTGGATGAGGCGCGGAAAAGAGTGGCACTGACGATGGTATTATAAGAATTAGATATTGTCAGCATAAATGTTAATTATTTGTTACTTAGTTATTGTTGTTGTATTTATATTATTTTTATATATTAGCCGGATAACCAATTAACAAATTTTTAACATGGAAACTTTAGGAACAGGATTCTTTTTATTTTTTGGTGCTATAGGCATTTTAATGATAATAAGCCAATGGAAAATTTATGAAAAAGCCGGCAAACCGGGATGGGCAGTAATAATCCCTATTTACAGTATACTGGTATTGTTAGAAATCATTAGGAAGCCCTGGTGGTGGATACTAATGCTCCTGATACCCATAGTAAATATTGTGTTCGCAATTATGATGATAAACCAGCTTTCTAAAGCCTTTGGTAAAGACACCGGCTGGACATTAGGGCTGTTATTCCTGGGAGTAATTTTCTACCCCATTATGGCATTCGATAAGTCGATCCAGTATATCTACAATAAGAATAACGAAATGGATAGCATAGGCAGGGAGTAATTACCTGTGCATCAACATCAAAAAACCCCTCTGAAAAATCTTCAGAGGGGTTTCCATTTATAATAACCTTTCGGGTATTACAATTTATTTTCTTCCTGCGCAGGCTTCTTGGAAGTCGCAGGTTGGTCTCCGTCTTTTGCAGCGTTTTTAAATTCTTTGATACCGGTACCTAATCCTTTCATAAGCTCAGGGATTTTTTTACCCCCAAACAGCAAAACCACGATTACCAATATGACAAGAATTTCTGTTAAACCAAATTTTCCCATGACAACAAATTTTAATTATCTGACAAAGTTATATATAAAATGTATTCCTAAAACTATTTACGGCAATTATTTAATTTTGGTTTGCGTTAAATAAAATAAAAAAAACTAACTCTATAAATGGTAATCACCATTGTTTTCCCTTAGTATGAAATATCATAATGCCACAGGATTACTATATTTGTCAATCAAACAACTATTATGTCGGCAAAAAGGCTCAAAAGGCAGTTAATCAAAAAGAGGCTGTTTACTAAAAACCGCCTGGTAATACTCAATGAAGACTCATTTGAAGAGCTATTTTCACTGAGGCTCAACCTCATGAATGTTTTCGTCGCGATCACCTCTGTCAGCATCGTTATGATCGCGCTTACTACCTATATCATAGCTTTTACACCGCTGCGCGAGTACATCCCCGGCTATGCCTCTACAAAGCTAAAGCGTGAAGCTACCCAAAACGCTATAAAATCAGACTCCCTGCAAAAAGTGCTTGAGGAAAATACCGCATACATAGCGTCCATAAAGCGCGTGCTTACGGGCGATCTTGACCATACTAAACTGAGCCGAGACTCCATTGTGCCGGGCGACCAGCCTGCGCTTTCAGATGAGCAGATGCAGCCCTCGGATGCCGACCTCAAGCTGCGTGAAGAAGTAGCAAAGGAAGACAAGTATAATATTTTTGAAACAGCAAAGCAAAAGGTAGGGCTTGTGCTGTTTGCCCCTGTAAAAGGGCATATTACCGAAAACTACAGTGCTAAGGCCAAACATTTTGCAGTAGATATAGCTCTTGCAAAAGATACCCCTATAAAGGCCGTTGCTGCCGGTACCGTTATCCTGGCCGACTGGACACCTACCAACGGCAATGTGATCGTGTTGCGCCACAACGACGGCATACTATCAGTGTACAAGCATGCAGCATCCCTCACCAAGGAACAGGGCGATATTGTAAGGTCGGGTGAAGTGATCGCCATGGCTGGCTCAACAGGGTCGCAGTCGACTGGGGTACACCTTCATTTTGAGCTTTGGAAAGACGGTTATCCTATTAATCCAACACAATTTATAGATTTTGAATAATATGGAGCAAATTTTCACCAACACATTTGCAGCATCACTCTTATGCGGTGTCATTTTTCTTATAGCGGCCGGGATTACCTATTCTTTTCCGCCAAGAAAGATCAATTACCTATATGGTTATCGTACCAACGCTTCCATGAAGTCGCAGGACCGGTGGGATTTTGCGCAGGGCTATTCTACAAGGCAAATGATAAAGGCTGCTATTGCCCTGATCGTGGTGTCGTTTTTGGGATACTTCATGGATGACAGTATTATAAAGTTTGTCATTGATCTGGCGATGATTATCGCTGTGGTGGTATATATTATTTTTTCTACCGAAACGGCAATCAAAAGACAATTTCCCGAGATACCCAAAGTATAGAGCAGGAGTGAAGTTCAATCTGAAATCTACAATCTGAAATAATCATGTCCATAAAATCATTTGCAGCAAAGCTCTTTGCAGGCATTATCCATAATAAGACCCAAAAGTGGGCGAATAACCCGGTAGAAACCCAGCAAAAAGTATTCAGGGAGCTTATCGCTAAAGCATCGCAAACGGCTTTTGGTAAGGACCATGATTTCGCAAGCATTCGATCATATGGGGATTTTGCTGCAAAAGTGCCCGTACGCGATTACGAAGCCCTTAAAAATTATGCAGACCGCGTTGTAAAAGGGGAAGCAGATGTACTGTGGCCCGGCAAGCCGTTATACTTTGCCAAGACCTCGGGCACTACCTCGGGGGCGAAATATATCCCGCTGACCAAAGAGTCAATGCCATACCATATAAAGGCCGCCAGGAACGCAATATTGGCCTATATCCACGAAACAGGTAATGCCGGTTTTGTAGACGGTAAAATGATATTCCTGCAGGGTAGCCCCGAAATGGAGGAAAAGAACGGCATTAAGCTTGGCCGCCTTTCGGGCATAGTGGCGCATTATGTGCCGGCCTACCTTCAAAAGAACCGAATGCCCAGCTGGGAAACCAACATTATCGACGACTGGGAAACCAAGGTCGATGCAATTGTCGAGGAAACGTATAGCGAGGACATGCAGGTAATATCGGGCATACCATCGTGGGTGCAGATGTATTTTGAAAAATTGCAGCAGAAAGAAGGGAAAAAGGTGGGCGACATCTTTAAGAATTTCAACCTCTTTATATATGGTGGCGTAAATTATGAGCCATATCGCGCTAAATTCGAGAACCTCATTGGCCGCAAGGTCGACAGCATCGAGTTGTTCCCTGCTTCCGAAGGTTTTTTTGCCTACCAGGATTCGCAAAAGGAAATGGGGATGCTGCTGCTGCTCAACGCGGGCATCTTTTACGAATTCATTAAAGCTGACGAGTTCTTTACCGAAAATCCAAAACGCTATACCATAGGTGGAGTGGAACTGGGCGTAAATTATGTTTTGATTATATCTACGAATGCCGGTCTATGGGCCTACAATATTGGCGATACCGTTGCGTTCACTTTACTAACCCCGTACCGCGTCATCGTTACAGGGAGAATAAAGCATTACATCTCGGCATTTGGAGAACACGTTATAGGCAAGGAAGTTGAAAGCGCGCTGTACGAAGCCGTGGAAGGCACCGATGTGCGGGTGAATGAGTTTACGGTAGCCCCGCAGATAACGCCGCAAACCGGGCTGCCGTATCACGAATGGTTTATAGAGTTTGAAAATGAACCGGCAGACATGGAAGCCTTCGCTTTAAAGATTGATGCCGCCATGCGGAAGCAGAACGTGTACTATGACGACCTGATAGTTGGGAAAGTGTTGCGCACGCTCGTCATTACACCGGTTGTAAAAGACGGCTTCAGGGAATACATGAAGTCCATCGGAAAGCTCGGCGGGCAAAACAAATTGCCAAGGCTGAGTAATGACAGGACGATTGCGGATGTTCTTAATAAATAACAATAAAAGCAGGTAATAAACGCTTAACGAAGCGTTTTCCTCACTAAAAATAAAATCTTTACATTTGCCAACAAAACAAACAAAATGCAATCGATTAAGAACATAACACGCTCGAGGGCTCAGGAATCTTCCGCGGCCATAGAGCGCCTGTATATAACCATGCGCCACCTGTTCAACAGGGGCTTCTACAAGCCGATGGGCATATCCGGAGATACACTAAGGGAGGCGCTACTGTCCCTTCGCCCCGAAATTTATGGCTCTATTGCCGAGGAAAAAGCAGAACTGAACGGACTCCTCTACGTGATAGAGCGTCTTCCGGCAGGAATAGAGGAATGTCGCTTCATCAGCCTTACTTCAGATGAAGGGTATTCAAAATCACATTTTAAGGCCATCATACCTCCAAAAAGGAGGCGCAACTGCTACCGCATAGACGAAGAGCAGATGAACGTGGAAATTACCCGCGGTCGTTCGGACATTTATGACATACTCACCCACCTTACCTTTATATTTGTCGAGTCGCACAAGATCAAGGACAGGGTACTGGTAGACGATAATGGCGAAATAGGCCGCGACTGGGTCAAGTTGGAGCAGGCCATTAAGCAGGAAAAAAAGCTTACCCTTGAAGAGCGCGAGCAGACGATATCGCACGTGTCGAATGTACTGGGCAGGACCTTTGCGGAAATTATCGATATTTATGATGCCTTTGCTACCCCAACATCGCCGGACAGGTTTCTGCATGTTATTTACCACTTGGGCAGGCTTGCGATAGAGGAAGCGCTGGGCGGTACAAAAAGGACCATTACCTTTAGCCCTATACTTCGCGAAAGGCTGGGCCACCACATCCATGGCGAGATATGGGCCACCAATATCAAAAACGTACTGAAGCAGAACGGCCTGCTCGAAAGGCCGATACACATCATCAGCGCCAACATGCACAGCGTAATGAACTCCCTGTTTGCAACGCCGGCCCTGAGGTCGAAATTTAAAGATAAGGATGATTATTTTATTTACGAAGAGCTGAGCAAATCGGGCAATAGCGCCATGAGGGCGAAGATTGAGGAAGTGGCCCTGAAGAATGGTATGATCGCAATGCCGGATACTTCGGGCACCAACATTGATGTGCAGATATTCGATACCGATAAGATTGACCTTTCCAAAACAGCTTTCCCGGGGGCAAAACTTACGGGAGACAAACCGGTTATCATAGTAATGGACTATGCTTTTGGCGAACAGGCTTACGAAACCATCGATGAGTTGCTCAAGCCGTTCAGGGACGGCGACGTGCGTACGCTGGTGAATGTGGAATCGGTATCCATTATGGGCAAGGCCGGAATCCTGGAAGGGAACAAGGGCGACATCATGATTCCGTCGGCACACATCAATGAAGGTACCGGCGACAACTACCCGTTTGAGAACGAGCTTACGCCAGCCATGTTCGAGGGAGAAGGCATACCGGTATACAGCGGCCCTATGGTTACGGTGCTGGGAACGTCATTACAAAATAAAGACCTGCTTAAATTCTTTAACCAGTCTACCTGGGGCGTTATCGGCCTCGAAATGGAGGGTGCCTATTACCAAAAAGCGGTGCAAAGCGCATCGAAGATAAGGAAGAGCATTAACCCTGATGTTAAAGTACGCTACGCCTACTACGCATCAGATAACCCATTGGAAACCGGCAGCACGCTGGCCTCGGGCGGGCTGGGTACTACCGGGGTAAAGCCAACTTACCTGATAACTATAAAGATACTGGAACAAATATTCAATATTCAATAAATTATGGCAAACCAAACCAATAATGATCCGAACAGTGAAATTGACCTCTCGCAAATATCGGCAAGGGTACGGGGCTATGCAACACGAGTAAACGACTCATTTTTTGACGGAATATTATTTATTAAGCGTAATATCATTGCCATAGCCATTGTTGTAATTCTTGGTGCTGCCCTTGGTTTTTACATGGACAGCGGGCCGAAGATGTATTCGCAAAAGGTTATTGTACACCCTAACTTTGAAAGTGTGGACTACCTTTACGGAGCCGTGGATGAGATTGAAATGAAGATAAAGCAGCGGGACACATTGTTCCTAAAGAGTATTGGAATCACCAACCCGTGGCAGATCGCTAAAATTGAGATTGAACCGGTTGTGGATATTTACAACTTTATGAACAAAACAGAAGGAGAGCAAAAAGAGGATAGGGACAGGAAGCTGGCCATATTTGAGCTAATTGCCGAAAACGGCAGCATGAAAGAAATCCTTACCGACCCTACAACCAGTAAAAACTACGAAAACCACCTTATCACCATCACGTCTAAAGACAAGGCAAAGCAGTCGCAGATTGTAGAACCTGTTATGGCCTACCTTAATGCAAATCCTTACTTTAAGCAAAGGCAGGCGGAATATATCAATAATGTGAACCTTAAGCTTGTGGCTAATGATTCATCAATCAAGCAGGTAGACAGGGTAATTGACTACCTGACCGATGCCGGCAGAAAGCCTTCGGCAAGCTCGGTATACTATAACGAAACGACCAATGTGGCCGACATGATGCATTTTAAGAATATGCTTTTAATGGAACAGGGAAAATTGCGACTGAGCAAGGCCGATTTTACCGAAATATTTAAGGAGCGTGGCGTGATGCTCAATGAAAAGAGCAAAAACGCGGTGGCAGGCAGGATGAAATTAGTTGTTCCTTTTGTGTTCTTTATAATGTTCGTTATTTTCGCTCTGATGAAGTCCTACTACAGGCAGCAGACTGAAAAAAGAAAAATTGTTATTACGGAATGAAAAAACCACTTTTAATAACCGGGGGAGCGGGCTTCATCGGGTCGAACTTTATTGTACATTTCCTGGCAAACAACCCCGAATCTTTTGTTGTGAATCTCGACAAACTTACCTATGCGGGGACTTTAGAGAACCTTACAGAGGTTGGGGAAAACGAAAATTATAAATTCATTGAAGGCGATATCTGCGACAGGGCGTTTATCGATGGCCTGTTTACGGAATACGACTTCAGGGGCGTGATCCATTTTGCTGCAGAGTCGCATGTGGACAATTCCATATCGGGGCCTGAAGCCTTTATAAGGACTAACGTATTAGGCACCTTCAACCTGCTGGACGCTGCAAGGAATCACTGGATGAGCGCTCCGCAACAGTATCGCGAGGGTTATGAAGATTGCCGTTTTCACCATATTTCTACCGATGAGGTGTATGGCACACTTGGCGCAGAAGGCCTTTTTACGGAGGAAACCCCCTACGCACCTAACAGCCCGTACAGTGCCAGTAAGGCATCGAGCGACATGGTTGTAAGGAGTTACTTTCATACCTATGGAATGAATGTGGTAACAACCAATTGCTCCAACAACTATGGCCCTAAGCAGCACATCGAAAAACTTATACCTACTATCATCCGCAAGGCGCTTGCCGGGGAGAATATCCCTATTTACGGCAATGGCGAAAACGTGCGCGACTGGTTGTATGTAGTGGACCATTGCACCGGGATTGAATTAGTTTATAAAAAAGGGCGGACAGGCGAAACGTACAACATAGGCGGGAGGAACGAACGCAACAACCTTTATATAGCCTACACCATATGCGACCTGATGGACAAAATGAAGCCCAAGGCAGAAGGTAGCTACCGCGACCAGATAGCTTTTGTTAAGGACAGGCCGGGGCACGACCTCCGTTATGCCATTGATGCTTCGAAAATAGAAAGTGAGCTGGGCTGGAAAGCAAATGAGAACTTTGAAACCGGAATTGTAAAGACCATTGAGTGGTATTTGCATAAGTTAAGCTAAAAAGCATGAAAGGAATTATACTTGCGGGAGGCTCCGGCACAAGGCTGCACCCGCTAACACTCGCGGTAAGCAAGCAGCTGATGCCGATATACG
The DNA here is from genome assembly GCA_942492845.1 of uncultured Flavobacteriaceae bacterium. Lineage (GTDB taxonomy): Bacteria > Bacteroidota > Bacteroidia > Flavobacteriales > Flavobacteriaceae > Flavobacterium. The sequence goes on from OW818646.1 coordinate 973,751, forward strand.
ACAAGCCGATGATCTACTATCCGCTATCCACATTGCTTTGGAGCGGTATAAGGGAGATACTCATTATATCGACCCCGCATGACCTGCCACTGTTCAGGCAGCTACTGGGCGATGGGAGCAGGCTTGGATGCCGCTTTGAATATGCCGTACAGGAGCACCCCAACGGCCTTGCCGAAGCATTTGTAATAGGTAAGGAGTTCATCGGGAATGATAAGGTTGCATTGATACTTGGCGACAACATCTTTTATGGTACAGGGCTTTCTGCCTTAATGAAAGCCAATAGCGACCCGGACGGGGGCATTATCTATGCCTACCATGTACATGACCCCGAACGTTATGGGGTGGTAGAATTTAACCCTAATGGCAGCGTACTTTCGATAGAGGAAAAACCGGAACACCCCAAGTCCAATTATGCGGTACCGGGCATTTATTTTTATGATAACGATGTGGTAGACATTGCCGCCAACATAAAGCCAAGCCATCGCGGCGAGCTTGAAATAACCGATGTAAACCGCGAATATCTTAATCGTGGCAGCCTCAAGGTGAGCATACTCGACAGGGGCACGGCATGGTTGGACACAGGCACATTTAACTCACTGATGCAGGCCGGGCAGTTCGTACAGGTCATCGAAGAGCGCCAGGGCCTTAAGATTGGCGCGATCGAGGAAGCGGCCTACAAGATGGGCTTTATTACCGGTGATGAATTGAAAAAATTAGCCGAACCGTTGCTGAAAAGCGGGTACGGCACGCATTTACTAAGTATAATATTGTAACAATGACGTTTACACCCACAAAGTTGGAAGGCTGTTATATCATAGATCCCAATATCATCAGCGACGGGAGGGGCTATTTTATGGAAAGCTTCAATGAAAACAAGTTTGAAGCCGGTACAGGCTCCCGGGTACACTTTGTGCAGGACAACCAGTCATTCTCATCAAGGGGTGTGCTACGCGGGCTGCATTACCAGACAGGGAAACATGCACAGGCTAAGCTCGTAAGAGTGCTAAAAGGGGAAGTATTAGATGTTGCCGTTGATATAAGGCCGGGTTCCGCAACCTATGGGCAACATGTGTCCGTATTGCTTTCGGGCGAAAACCAGCGACAATTTTTTGTGCCGAGGGGCTTTGCACACGGCTTTTTGGTATTGAGCGATACAGCGGTTTTCTTTTACAAATGCGACAATTTTTACAATAAGGAATCCGAAGGTGGCATCATTTATAATGACCCTTCCATTGGAATCGAATGGGGAATGGCCGAAGCGGAATTCACCATATCTGAAAAGGATAAAATTTTACCAACCATTGATAACTGCATTCCGGCATGGTAGTATTGGTAACAGGCGGAAACGGGCAATTGGGCCAAACATTGCAGGCTATCGCACCAAAATATAGTACACTACACTTTTATTTTGCGGGGTCGCAGGAAGCGGATATCACTGATTCGGAAAGCCTTAAAGCTATTTTTGACAAAGTTAAGCCTGTTTTTTGTATCAATGCGGCAGCATATACTGCCGTGGATAACGCCGAAAGTGAACCTGAAAAGGCATATCTCATAAACGTGGAAGGCGCCAAAAACCTTGCTCGGGCTTGCAATGGCCACGGCACTACTTTACTCCATATATCTACCGATTTTGTATTCGACGGGCAAAAAAAATCCCCCTATACAGAAGAAGACGCAACCAATCCCCAAGGCGTATACGGGCTCACCAAGCTGCAGGGTGAACTGAAAATACAGGCTGCCCTGAAGGAATATTTCATAATAAGGACATCCTGGCTGTATTCGGAATATGGCAATAACTTTATGAAAACGATGCTAAGGCTGGCTGGCGAACGTGACTCGCTTGGTGTTGTAAGCGACCAGGAAGGGACGCCTACCAACGCCAACGACCTGGCGAAAGCTCTTATAGAAATTATAAACAGCGGTATAAAGGAGTATGGCATTTACCACTACAGCAATGAAGGCACCGCCACATGGTATGATTTTGCACAAAAAATATTTGAGATCAATAATATTGCCATAGATTTACGCCCAATACCTACCACCGCCTACCCAACACCAGCTAAAAGACCGGAATACAGCGTGATGGATAAGGGTAAAATCAGTAAGGTATTTGGATTGTTAATACCCGACTGGCAACAGTCATTATCCGATAACATAACACAAAAATGAAAATACTTATAACCGGTGGTGCAGGATTTGTAGGCTCATCATTGGGCATCAGCCTTAAGAAAAAATACCCTTCCTATAACATCATCGCTTTTGATAACCTGAAAAGGCGTGGATCTGAGATTAACCTTGCCGATTTGCGTACTGCCGGGATTGAGTTTATTCACGGAGACATCCGCAACCCTGAGGATATTGCCTCGGTAGGGGTATTTGATGTGCTTGTGGAGGCGTCGGCAGAGCCATCGGTAATGGCAGGGCTGGATTCTGACCCGACATACGTAATCAACAACAATCTGTTTGGATCGATATATTGCTTTAACGCTTGCCTGAAACACAGGGCAAAACTAATATTTCTCTCTACAAGCAGAGTATACCCGATTGAAACGATAGAAAAATCAGCATTTACCGAAGAGCCCACGCGTTTTTCTTTTGCCACTGGGCAAAACGTTTCGGGTCTGTCTGAGAAAGGCATATCCGAAAAACTTAATCTGGACGGAGCACGTTCTTTTTACGGCACGACCAAATTATCTTCAGAATTATTTATACAAGAATATGCGGCATTTTACGGACTCAAGGCCGCCATTACGCGCTTTGGCGTTATAGCCGGCCCCCGCCAGATGGGGAAGACGGATCAGGGCGTGGTAACTTTGTGGATGGCCAAACATTACTGGAAGCAATCGCTTAAGTATATAGGCTATGGCGGCACAGGCAAACAGGTAAGGGACATCTTACATGTGGATGACCTTATTGACCTTGTTGATATGCAGGTACATGACATTGAAAAGTTTGAAGGAAAGATATTCAATGCGGGAGGGGGGCTGGAAAACAGTGCCTCATTGCTTGAAATGACGGCGATATGCGAAAAAATAACCGGCAATACCATTGCTATTGCCTCTGAAATGGAAACCCGCCCTGCAGACCTTAGAATGTTTATTACTGACAATACTGCTATTACCACCGATACCGGCTGGATTCCTAAAAGGAGCGTGGAAACGGTTTTTACCGATATTTATAACTGGATAAAAGAAAACGAAAAGCAGCTGGAAATCGTTCTGAAATAATACAATATGAGCGCCTTAAAAAATTTCTTTGCAGACCGGACAAATCTAATGGGGTTTATATTGGCACTTACCGGTGCTTTTATGCTTTTCCCGCCTATATTCCACCTTACCATGGGGCCGCTACCAACAGAAGGATATATGATAAATTCGATAGATCCTTCTTGGCTGCTTGGGCTCAACCATGCCAAAAATATAGGTGTAACCTGGGGAGATAATTTTGATTTTACATATGGCCCATTGTTTTACCTGGCGACAAGGTTTAGCTGGGGATGTAGTAAATATGCATTTATAACATACGATTTGTTTTATTTCCTCAACCTTTTTGCCGTTTTTTTTATCAGCTATAAAAAATCACAGGATAAACTACTTGCGGCAATCATTATCATTTTGGTGGTTTTGATTACACCTGCCTACATTGGGGGTGGTAATGCACTGGTATGGAGCTTTCTGCTCATATTTTGGATACGCCAGAACATGGATACGCCGCATTGGGTATTTTACCTGCTACAGTCGGTGATCATGTGCATGCTGTTTTTCATGAAGCTTAATACCGGGCTTATATCTTTCGTATTCTATTATGCTTCATTATCTTATATCTTCTTTTTCAAAAAGGACAATAGAATAGTGCTATCTCTATATGCTCTGTTGCCAATTGTACTTATAGTTATTTTGGCACAAGTACTCAAAGTCGCGGTTCAGGGCTACTTTTTTGCCGCGTTCAATATGGTTTCGGGCTATAATGAGATTATGTACCTTGAAGATCCCCTTACCGGCCAAATGACATTTTTGGCAATATTTTTCATGGTATTGCTTGTTAGTACCCTGGGTTATACACTATTTTGGGAAAAGGGTATATTTTCACGTAGGGAACAACTATATAAAGGTTTGGTCATACTTTTTCTTTGTGCTGCAGGGTTGTTTGTCATCTACAAGCAGGGCTTTGTAAGAGCCGATTCGGGACATATGTTGGAATTCTTTAAATGTTGTACCTTAATGATTTTGTGTATATGCATTTTTCAGGGGGGAAAAATAAAGAAATGGATATTGCCAATAGTACTGTTGCTTTTTTTACCTATTGGGTACGCAGGCATAAAACTAGGGCAGGGTAATTTTATAGGTTGGGAGCAGAAGATAGACAAATCAATCTATTTTAAGGAGATAGCAGCCTTTACGCCCGAATCAGCGTACCGGATACATCCCAATAATAGCCAGATCCCGGTGTCTGTGAAAAGTAAGATAGGAAATAGCACCATCGACATGTATCCATGGAATGCGTACATGCTTTTGGAAAATAAACTGAATTACCAGCCCAGACCAGTAATGCAGTCTTATGTAGCATATACCAAGTATTTGGAGAACAAGAATTTTGATTATTATAATTCAGCTAAGGCTCCAAAATATGTTATATACGCTTATGACCTCGAAAATCTAGACCAAAGGTATTCTTTTTTTGACGAGCCTAAAATGCAGCTGGCGCTTGTTAATAATTATACGATGGTTGAGGCTTTTGAAATGAACGGTTCGCGTTTCTTACTATTGGAGAAGAATAAGGATGCAAGCCCTGTAAAGCTGGAATTCGTAAAGGAATATGCATTACTTTTGAGTTCACCTATTGTACCAAAAGAAGGAATATACTATGAAGTTGAAATGTATAAAAGCCTGGGAAATAAAATCGAGGGCATCCTGAAATATTCGCCGCCTGTAAAGCTCGAAGTGCGGAATATGGAAAATGGAAAAAGAGATTACAAAACATCGGTGCCATTGCTACAAACGGGCTTTTTTGGAACTGTTCATATAGAAAATACTTACGATTTTGAAGCTTTTTTGAAGAAAAACACCATAAGTAGAACAAAGCGGGTTAAATTTTACAAGATTAACCCTTCGGGCGATGATTTTAAGGATAAGATTAGGGTAAGGGAGTATATAATAAAATAATGCATTACTATGAAAATATGTATAGTAACAGGATCGTCAGGGCTAATAGGAAGCGAGTCTGTCATGTTTTTTGCCTCAAAATTTGACAAGGTAATTGGCATCGACAACAATATGCGCCAAGTATTTTTTGGCAAAAATGCTTCTACCGAATGGAATACAAAGCGCCTAGTGGATACGGTGCCGAATTTTGAGCACCATGCCGTCGACATAAGGGATTACGAGGCGCTGGAAAAGCTCTTCTCGCAATATGGCACCGACATAAAACTGGTAGTGCATACGGCAGCACAGCCAAGCCATGACTGGGCAGCAAACGACCCAATAATGGATTTTACTGTGAATGCTAACGGTACGCTTAACTTGCTGGAAATGACAAGAAAGCATAGCGCCGACGCGGTATTTATTTTTACATCTACCAACAAGGTATATGGCGATACCCCTAACTACCTGCCATTGATAGAAGGCGAAAAGCGCTGGGAGATTGACGAGAACCATCGTTATTATAAAGAAGGTATCGACGAGCAGATGAGCATAGACCAGACGAAGCATTCACTGTTTGGCGCATCTAAAGTTGCGGCCGACGTGCTGGTGCAGGAATACGGCCAGTACTTTGGGATGAAAACCGGGGTGTTCAGGGGGGGATGTCTTACGGGCCCCAACCACTCGGGCACTCAACTGCATGGTTTTCTGTCGTATCTGATGAAATGTGCCGTTACCGGTGATAAGTATACCATATTCGGTTACCGCGGCAAGCAGGTGAGGGACAACATACACAGCTGGGACTTAGTGAATATGTTTTGGCATTTTTACCAAAACCCGCGTGCCGGCGAAGTGTACAATGCAGGTGGCGGAAGACATAGCAACTGTTCGATGGCGGAGGCGATAGAGATGTGCGAGGCCATTACCGGAAAGCCGATGAACTTCGAATACTCTGAAACCAATCGGGTAGGCGACCATATCTGGTGGATAAGCGATGTGTCTAAATTTAAGTCCCATTATCAGGACTGGACATGGAAATACAATATTAATGACATTCTTACGCAGATATACGAGAACATGTCGAAGCGATAATCCGCAAATAAAAAAGCTAAAGAAAAAGAAATGCAGCTCAGGACAAAGATCATCCAAAGGATAATAGCTATTAATGAAAGGCTTATTTTTTATCCGAAACTGAAAAAATTTTATAGCGGCCCGCTACAGGGCAGACCTGTAAACGTTATTGATGTTGGATCCAACAAGGGGCAAAGCATCGATTTTTTCAGGAAGATAGACAATGGAGCAAGGGTGTATGGCTTTGAACCCAACAAAAAGCTGTATAATAAACTTATCGAAAAGTATAAAGGCAATGCCGCCATTCAGGTTTTTAATAAAGGCATAAGCAGCAGCGAGGGCAGGCTGGTATTTCAGGAAAACATTATGGACGAAACCTCTACGTTCGAAGCCCTTAACTATGAGTCGGAATACCTTAAGAAAAAGGCGAGTGTGCTTGGTGTTTCGGCACAGGATATGATTTCGGCCCTTTATGAGGTGGATGTTACTACCCTTAGCCTGTTCCTAGAGCAGCACCGGGGCTTATTTTTTGATGTATTGAAAATTGACGTGGAAGGGCATGAGCTGCAGGCGTTGCAGGGCCTGTTCCAAAATGGAAACGATGCACAATGGCCGGTGCGCTTTATACAGATAGAGAGCCATAATGATGATATGTACCTTAACTCCGGCAATCAGGACAAAATAGCGGCATTGCTGGAAACAAACGGGTTCGCCGAAGTCGCTAAAATAAAGCACGGGTTTGGTGATTTTTATGAGATCGTGTACGAAAACAGAAGAGTATAAATGAAGCTGAGCATTGTAATACCGGCCTATAACGAGGAAGAATCGATCATTGAGACCATTGAGGGCATTGAAACTGCCTTTGAGAAGGTTAACATTGAGCACGAGATATTCATAGTTAATGACAATTCGAAAGATAACACCCTGCAAGTGTTGGAAAGTCTGGCACAGCGGTTTCCGTCGGTTAAATATGAGACAAACACTGGACCGAACGGCTTTGGGTATGCAGTGCGCTATGGGCTGGAACGTTTTTCGGGCGACTGTGTGGCAGTTATGATGGCCGACCTTTCGGACTCACCGTATGACCTAATAAGGTTTTACACCACGATGTTGGAAGGGAATTACGACTGTGTTTTTGGGAGCCGCTTTATGAAAGGGGGCAAACTGATTGATTATCCTTTTGTAAAGAAAATTATTAACAGGATGGCTAACTTTATCATAAGAATGGTAATGGGAATAAAGTATAACGATACGACCAATGCTTTCAAGCTTTATAAAAAGGAAGTCATAGAGGGGATTAAGCCCATACTTGCACCACATTTTAACCTTACGATAGAACTGCCTTTAAAGGCAATAATAAGGGGTTACAGCTACACAGTGGTGCCCAACTCATGGACTAACAGAAAGTATGGCGTATCGAAGCTCAAGATAAAGGAAATGGGCAGCCGCTATTTTTTCATACTGATGTATTGTTTTGTGGAAAAGTATTTTTCACGTGGCGATTTTAAACGCAAATAGCTACTATATAGATGTATAAAAATAAGTTATATTATATAGCCATTTTTTTGGTTTTAGTAGTTTTCAAGATCAGCTACGGACTTGATATTATTGTTCCTACCAATATTCGATGGCTGATGGAGGCACGACACGACTGGGGTACACATTATTTGGGATGGGCATTTTACAGGGATGCTCCCTGGACATTTCCATTGGGAGCGATGGAAAATTACAGTTATCCATCGGGAACAAATATTGGCTTTACCGATTCTATGGCACTACCGGCCATGATACTCAAACCCTTTTCGGCCATTTTGCCCGATGATTTCCAGTATTTGGGTACATGGTTGCTGTTTTGCCACCTGACGATAATGAAATAATAGTGATACTTATGCTGAAAGAGTATAAATTTGCGGTAGCAACCCAAATAGTGTTAAGACCCGATGTAACGTCGGCGTATAACAATAAGTACAGGTACGATATGGCCGGGTTCAGTATGAAGCTTGACAAATCAGCTCTTAAGAAAAGGCGAGTATAAAGTTGGTATCCTATTACGCAGTGCGAAAACCGTAAGGGAATCGTTTATGACTACCGACAAGACATTTACCATAAAATAAAAAGCTACAGGCATTGCACAGCCTGGAGGAGTAGTAATAAATTAAAACAAGTAGTTAAACCAGAAAACATGAAAAACTTTAAGAATTTTATTGCCGGATTTATAGTGTTGTCGGCAATAGCGAGCTGTAAAAATGAAAAATCGATAGACGAGCTTCCGGTAGAAAAACAGGAAGTTGCTGAATCGCCAGTACAAGTCGTAGTAAACATGACAGTAAAAAAAGATGATGTGTTTGAAGTATTTTATACTGAAGACGGATCAATCGATTTTGGCCCCAAAAGCGTTAGGGTTGACGTGCAGGGTAAAAGCGAGAGCCAGGAGATTGTGTTCGATATGCCGGATGATGCAAAGCTTACCAGTATAAGGTTTGACGTAGGGCAAAACCCCGACCAGGAAGAGATGACCGTTGATAAAATGATCATTAAGCAAAACGATAAGGAATTCGAAATTTCAGGATCCGATTTTTTTAAGTATTTTAACATTACAGACTATGTGCTGCCAACCCAGGGAGGATCGTTTAAAACTCAAACAGTGAACGGTGTGTATGATCCTTTTGTCCATAATAAAGGAGAGTTAATAATGGCCCTGAAAGGCCTTCAATAGTAGTGCAATCATCCAAAAGGGCCGGTTACTATAGCCGGCTTTTTTATAAACCCAGCTCTTAGTGTATTGATAAAAAAGCTTACATACCGTCTTACCTCTTTAGCACTCCTTAATAAGCTTTTTGTTTCAGGAGGTCTAACATTTATGTTCAGGATAGGGGGCCTGGCGATTAAATAGATTAGAAATGAATTATAGCGATAAAGCATCCAGTTATTACGCCAATGTGAGGTATGACCTCATTAATCTTATGGAATCTGGTAAAAAAGGGCTTAAGGTGATGGAAATTGGCGCTGCCTATGGCGAAACACTGTTTTTTTTAAAGCGGGAAGGTATTGCCGAGGAAGCGGTGGGCATTGATATTTTTGAAGACACTAAGAACCCCGGAAATTACAAGCCACTTGACAGGTTTATCTTTGGTAATATGGAAGAGTTGGATTTTCCTGAATATTACGAATATTTTGACCTGATATTGCTTCCCGACGTTTTAGAACACCTTGTCGAACCGAAAAATGTACTTAAAAAAGTCCACAAGTATCTTTCACAGGATGGAGAATTGTTAGTAAGTATGCCGAATATTAGGCATTACGAAGCCTTCCGGAAAATTTTTCTGAAAGGTGATTTTGAATATGAAGAAAGCGGTCTTTTTGATTATACACACATGCGGTTTTACTGCCGGAAGAATATGGTAAAGTTACTTGCCGATTCGGCATTTAAAGTACTTTACCAGGAGGGCTCAATAAAAAACTATAAGGGTCGCTCTGTGTCCAAAATTATTAATGTTGTAACCTTTGGCATTTTTGAGGAGTTTTTCTCGGTGCAATATTTCCTGAAGGCCAAAAAAACTTAATGTCCCAGCCTATGCCCAACCAATGAATCCTGATTTCAAAAAAATAATATCTACATCGGGCATCAACTTTCTTTTCAGAATTTTCGGGCTCATAATGTCTTTCGTGACAAGCGTCATGGTTGTAAAGCTGTTTGGCCTTGACGTTTCAGGCAGATATTCGATAGTATTTACCATTTCACAGGCTGTTGCAATGCTTTTAGCGTTAGGCATACCTAATGCTATGGTTATGATAGTAGGCAACAACAACCTGGATATGGGGCAGGCCAAAAAGCTTTTAATCCAGGGACTCAGGGTCACGCTGTTATTTGCGGCATTTCCCGCATTGTTTTTTTTCGTTGCGTCAGATTTTATCGCCGTAAAGTTATATGACGATGAGGAACTCATCAACTATTTTTTGATGCTTATCATATCATTGCCACTTTTCGTATTCCATGAACTTTTTTTGTATTTTTTCATTGCTACAAAAAAATTTATAAAATATGGCATACTGATGTTTGTTTTGCCAAATGTTTTGCTGGCGTTTTTTCTTTACCTGTTTTATAAGTTAGGTTACGGAGGGCATTTCAGCTTTGTAGCATTTGCCCTGTCTATTGGATTAGTGGTGCTTATAGAAGCAGTTTTAGTTTTTGACCTAAAGTCTGCAAAAAAAGAGAATACATTGTCCACCAAAGAGTTGGTTAAAACAGCATCCCCTATGATGTTTAGTGGGCTTTTTTTGTTTTTGCTAAATTGGACAGATGTACTTATCCTGGGAACTATGGTTGATAAAACACAGGTGGGTATATACTATAACGCTTTCAGGGCAGGCAGTGTGGGATCGCTGGTCATTATTTCGGTTAACCTTATCATCATGCCTAAAATGGCCGAGATGTACGGTCAGGGTGACCTGTCCGGTTTTAAAAAGCTGGTAAATAATACAACACGAATTGTTGCAGGGCTTTCTGTCCCTGTAACTGCCGGGCTGATACTAATGGCACCCACAATATTGTCATTTTTTGACGAACAGGCGGTTGAGGGCGCGGAAGCGATGATTATTATTGCCATGGGCGTATTTGTAAGCGCAGCATTGGGCAATGTTGACCAAATACTGAATATGTCTGGCAATGCCCGAATTTTCAGGAATATTTCCATTGCCTGCTTTTTTCTAAATGCTGGTCTCAATTATTATCTAATACCATTGTATGGAATAGACGGTTCGGCATGGGCAAGCTTGGTCACTAATGTGCTGCTTAATGTTATTTGCGTTATATACATAAAAAAGAAACTCGGGTTTTATACATTTGCCTGAAGCAAACAACCAAAAGATAATTGAGCGTATGGACTTGTCGGTAATCATAGTAAATTACAATGGGATGAAATACCTGAAAGGGTGTTTCGATTCTTTGTACGACAAACTCTCCGGAATTAATTTTGAGGTCATTGTTCTGGACAACATGTCGGCAGACGACAGCTGCACATACATAAAGCATAATTATCCCCAAGTGCGGCTTATTGAAAGCAGGGAAAACCTTGGCTTTGGTTGCGGCAACAATGCGGCGGTGAAAATTGCGAAGGGAGAATATCTGCTGCTTATTAATAATGACACCATAGTACAGTATCACCTTTCACCGGCGTTGGATTTTGTGAAAAATGACAACACCATTGGTGCACTAGGCATACTGATGCTGGATGGAAACAGTAATTATTTAATATCGGCGGGCAACTTCCCCAATCCGTTCAATATGATTCGGTTAAAAAATATGTTTTTGATGGGGCCGGAGTTCAGGAGTGGTAATTTTGCCAAACCTGTTTATGACGTAGACTGGCTGGGGGGCTCATTCCTGCTTATGCCGAAAAACGTATACAATAGTATTGGCGGCTTCGATAAGGACTATTTTATGTACGGTGAGGACGTAGACCTCTGCAAAAAGGTGGCAGATGCCGGATACAGGAGGGTTTTCATGCCAGGCCTCAGTTATATTCATTTTGTTGGATACAATAAATCCAGGGATAATCTTGTGGTTAAGGGGCATGAGCTGTATATAGAAAAGCATAAGTCGGGCTTCGATAAATTAGCGACTATGACAGCTTTGGGTATCAATAAAATGATAAAGAAACTAAAGAAAATAATAGGGGTGTAAAGTATGGCCGCAACAATTGAAAAGAAAACCGTTTACACTGCGCTGTTTATTTTGATAGCGGTATGCCAGCTGTATGTTGAGTCGTTCAGGGTCAACATGTTTTTGCAGCTCGGTATATTAGGCGTTGGTGCATTTCTTGAACCGGTACGTTTTTCAAACAGGCTGTACCAACACCTCGCAACACTGACACTGGTGCTGCTAATTGGTTTTATAGGAACAATAATTCATGGACATGGACTGTCTCCTATTTTTAAAGATCTTTTTCATTTTATTAAGCCAATAATTGGATTACTGCTGGGCTACACTATTTTTAAACGGATGGGCGATTTTAAAACTTTTGCGCGTACCGTTGTAATTGCCTCCGTGGTTACGGCCTTAATACACTTTGGAATAATAGTACTGTTTACCGATTTTACGTCGGGCTCCATAGAAGTAATACGGCTATATACCCGCGATAATTTCCTGGAGATTTTCGGCCTGTTCCTTTTGATCTATTATCCCGGATTTGAAGGTAGCCAGCTATTCGAAAACAAATATTACAAATGGGTCTGCCTGGCAATTTTATCTGTTTCGGCCTTTTTGTATTTTTCACGGACAATGATTGTTATTGCCGCTGTCCTCTGGCTGTCTGTGAATGGTTATACCAGGATTACCCAAAAGGGGCTTAGGGCTATTGGTATTTTGGTTTTGATGACAGGTCTGTTTTACACCTATTTATACAGCGCCAACATAAAAAGGGGCGCACCGGGATTTGAGGGTTTTCTGTACAAGATAAAGATAGTACCCGAAGAGCTGTTTACCTTTAATATAAACCGGGACGACCATGCCGACCTTTGGGACCACTGGCGGGGATATGAAGCAAAACGGGCGTTGGGACTTATGCAGGAGCATCCTTCATCCTATGTGTTTGGAACAGGTCATGGCTCGTTGGTGGATCTAAAATTTTATGCCCAGTTGACAGGCGATAATAAAGGTATCCGTTTTATTTCAGAGCTGCACAACGGGTACGTATACCTGTTCTATAAAACAGGCATTCTGGGACTGCTAATCTATGTTTTTGCATTGTTAAGATGGTATGCCTACATTTACAAATCGCAAAACCTGGCCAATGTGCTTATATCGGCAGGAGGATTAATATTCCTTATGACATCAATAATGATAACGGGAATTTATAACAGTAAGGACATGATTATTTTTATAGTTGGTGCTGCTATCTGCTTTCAGCAACGCAATAAAATAGGGCAGTTTCAGGCGGGAATTAAGTAAATGACGGAAAAATGAGAAGGATATTTGTTGACTGTCATGTGTTTGACGGAAAGTACCAGGGGACAAGGACATATTTGGAAGGATTATACAAAGTGCTTATACGGGAAGGGAAATATCATTTTTTACTTGCGGCCTCTGACGTCGAAAATCTTCAGAATATATTTGGTACACACGACAATGTAACATACTTAAAATATAAGTTTAGGAACAGGATAATGAGGTTGCTGCTGGATGCACCCTTTTTGATATTAAAAAATAAAGCTGATGCCGCACATTTTCAGTATAGGGTGCCGCCAATAAAATTTTGTAAATATATTGTCACTGTTCATGATGTTCTTTTTGAAGATTTCCCACAGTACTTTTCAAAAATTGACAGAAATGTTAGCTACTGGACATTTAAATGGAGTGCTAGATATTCTGAAGTGGTACTTACAGTTTCGCAATATTCAAAGCAGAAAATAATGCAACATCTCGGAATTAAAGAGGTGTTCATCACAACAAATGGTATATCCGAACAGTTTTATCAGAGTTATGATAAAGGCGATGTACAAAAAGTAATAAATCAAAAATACGGGCTGAAAAACTACATTATTTATATCAGTCGATGGGAACCTAGAAAAAACCAGGACCTACTGCTAAGAGCATTTGTAGAGACAGGTCTATATGGAAATTATAATTTAGTATTCGTAGGCGGACATACTTTCGAAAATAATTTATATAATTCCTATTTCGAAACCCTTTCTCCAGAAATAAAACAGAGAATTACAGATTTAGGGAATGTAGATTTTGAGGATATGCTACTACTACTCCGAGGCGCATTGCTATTTACCTATCCTTCTGCTGCAGAAGGATTTGGAATACCACCTCTCGAAGCAATAGCTGCTAATGTGGCAACTATATGCTCAAATAAAACTTCCATGGGAGATTTTGATTTTATTGGTGACAACTTCTTTGACCCATCAAACCTAACGGAATTTAAAAATAAGTTAGTACGGGCTTTACAAACAGATAAGGATAGTAATCAAGAAGAAAAGCGAATGGCTATTAAAACCAGGTATAATTGGAATGAGTCAGCAGGAGCATTTAATGAGGCACTTAGTCGGAGAGGAATTTAATTACCCGCACACACATTAGAACTATTTTATCAACCATATCCTATTTATATGTATTTTTGGCGCGCAGTGAAAAGGAATAATTAATACATGAAAATAGCTATACTTGGCACCAGGGGGATACCCAACCATTACGGTGGATTTGAGCAGTTTGCCGAATACTTTTCGGTATACCTGGCCCAAAAGGGCCATGAGGTGTATGTATACAATTCCCACGACCATCCGTACAAGCAAAATAAATACAAGGGGGTACATATAATTCATTGCTATGACCCGGAATACAGACTGGGATCCTTTGGACAGTTCATTTATGACTATAACGCCATCCGCGATTCCCGTAAAAGGGATTTTGATATCATTTTACAGTTGGGATACACCAGTAGTTCGGTATGGTATTTCCTGATGCCAAAAAAACCGGTTATTATTACCAATATGGATGGCCTGGAGTGGAAGCGCTCCAAATACCGATGGCCAATGCGTCGTTTCCTGAAATTTGCCGAAAGGCTTGCGGCGGTGCACAGCGACTATCTGGTGGCCGACTCGCTGGGCATACAATCCTACCTAAAGCAGGAATATAAAAAAGATTCGGACTACATAGCCTATGGTGCTCACCCCTTCCGCTCACCCGATGAAAGTATACCCGCGTTGTACAAGGTGGAAAAAGGAAATTACAATATGATTATGGCCCGCTTTGAGCCCGAGAACAATCTCGATATGGTACTTAGTGGCGTGGCGCTCGGCAACGATACAACAACGATGCTCGTGATAGGAAAGCATGAAACCAGGTACGGCGCCTTCCTGAAAGGCAAATTCAGGGATTACCCCAATATAAAGTTTATAGGTGCAGTATACAACATTGCCCATTTGGACAGCCTGCGCTATTATTCGAAAATATATTTTCACGGTCATTCGGTGGGCGGCACCAACCCTTCGCTGCTTGAGGCCATGGCATCGCACGCGCTTATAGCGGCCCACAATAATAATTTTAACAAAAGCGTTTTACAGGATAATGCCTATTACTTTGCAAACCCTCAGGAGGTCGCAGTGCTGCTTGCCACATTATCAAAAAGCAGTAATTCGAAAAAGATAGAAGACAATTTTAAGGCTATAGAGAAAGATTTTAACTGGGATAAGATTAATGAGGAATATTTACAACTTTTCGAGCGATGCCTTACTTAAAAGGATAGGCCTTGCTCCGGGTAAAAAATTATTGGCTTTTTTAATATCGACAGTACTGGTTACGCTGCCGCTTGGCTATGCGTACAACAGTATTGCCGTTATCCTCTTTGTATTATATTCATTGCTGTCGGCCAAAAAAGAAGGTATGCTGTTTGGCACTGCGCTGCTTTTACCCATGATGCTTTATGCGCTCATGGCCCTGTCAATGATGTGGTCGACAGACTTCAGCAATACGTTCCGGGCACTCTCCAAAGAAGCTGCGTTGCTGTTTGTCCCGCTGGCATTTTGCTTCAACAGCCGCTTTATAAGAATGGCTAAAAAGGACATCCTCAAAAATTACAGCGTAGCCATGGTACTTGCGGGCGTTTATTTCCTTGGCAGGGCAGCAGTTAGGTATAAAGAGTCCGGCAATCCCGATGTTTTCTTTTATCACGAGCTGGCCACTCCCGCCATCAATGCCATATACCTTTCGGCTTTATTCTCTGTACCGCTGTTTTTTTTCCTGACCGTAAAAAAGAAAACATGGTGGGGCTACGCCTGTTTCATGTTCCTGTTTGTATTTATTTTCCTCCTGTCTTCAAAAACGGTAATAATTACCGATGTAGTGCTCACAGCCACCTATATGCTATTGTACGCCCGGATGCCCAAAAAATCAAGGATAGTGCTATTCCTGGCTTTCATGGCGTTGGCCGTAACACTGGGATATTACGGAAAAATAAAAGAAAGGCTTGTGACCGAATTTACCACCAGCTCCACATTGGCCAATGGTGTAAACAACCTTACCATAAGGGATGCGTGGGAGAAGGAGCAATTTTCGCACAACGATTATTTTAACGGCTCGGCCTTCCGTATGTACCAGGTGCGTGTGTATACAGAGCTGCTAAGGGAAGACCCGGTAATATTCTGGACCGGCTATGGGCTTAACGCATCGCCCGATAAAGTGCACGAAAAAGGAGTGGAGCACAATGTGCACCCGGGTGAGGCCGACTATGGTTATAGCCTTCAGAATTTCCATAACCAGTATATCGAAACCTTTGCCGACCTGGGAATAGCCGGCCTTATTTTATTGTTAGTGCTGTTGGGGTATAACCTAAAAAAAGCATTGAAGAATAAAGATTTTATTCATATTGCTTTTGCAATTCTTATGATAGCCTTACTTTTGACAGAATCATTTTTATGGAGGCAGCGGGGGGTGGTTTTCTTCACCGTGCTGTATTGCCTCTTTAATGGCTTAATGCCGAAAGGTTTTGAAAAAGGATATCATGAAAAGAATACTCATAACGGGGGCGGCAGGCTTCCTGGGGTCACACCTGTGTGACCGATTTATAAAAGAAGGTTACTTTGTAATAGGGATGGACAATCTCATTACAGGCGACCTCAAAAATATCGAACACCTCTTTAAACTTGAGAATTTCGAATTTTACCATCACGATGTCACCAAGTTTGTAAACATACCCGGGCATCTGGACTATATCCTGCACTTCGCGTCGCCTGCAAGTCCGATAGATTACCTTAAGATACCGATACAAACACTCAAGGTAGGTTCCCTGGGAACGCACAACCTCCTTGGCCTTGCCAGGGTGAAAAAAGCACGAATACTCATTGCTTCCACTTCCGAAGTATATGGCGACCCGCTTGTACATCCGCAGACAGAAGATTATTACGGTAATGTGAATACCATAGGCCCACGCGGGGTATATGACGAGGCCAAGCGCTTCCAGGAGTCTATAACCATGGCCTACCATACCTTCCATGGCGTGGAAATACGCATCGTAAGGATATTCAATACCTACGGGCCGCGCATGAGGCTCAATGACGGTCGCGTTATACCTGCATTCATCGGCCAGGCGCTAAGAGGGGAGGATCTTACGATATTTGGAGATGGTATGCAAACGCGTTCCTTCTGTTATGTAGATGACCAGATAGAGGGCATTTACAGGCTTCTGCATTCCGACTATATTTATCCCGTTAACATCGGAAACCCCAATGAGATCACGATTAAAGATTTTGCCGACGAAATAATAAAGCTTACAGGCACTGCCAAAAAAGTAACCTATCTTCCGCTTCCGTTAAACGACCCGTTGCAAAGGCAGCCCGACATAAGCCTTGCCAAAAAACTTTTGGGCTGGGAACCTGCCGTAGGACGCGAAGAGGGCATGAAAATCACGTACGACTATTTCCGTTCATTATCGCATGAAGAGCTGCTGAAAGAGGAGCATAAAGATTTTTCAGGATTTATACACTAAAAAATGATTGTGTCCGGCAAGGGAAGATATTCGAGGTATTTAAGGCCCGTCAGTATATTATTTGATATAGCGGCCATAACGCTGTTATTCTCTGTTTTTCTCAATGGGCTTGGGCTCAATTATATTCATTTCGGGCTTTACCAAATCGTTTGTTGGGGAATAATATCCTATTTTTCAGGTTTTTATGAAGTATACCGCTATTCGACACTGGTAGAAATATTGTCAAAACTTATAAAGCAGGGTATCAAATTTTTACTGGTTACCGTAGCATTTTTCCCGTTTGCAAAGCAGACCATTTTTAGTGGTGAATTAGTCGCCTTGTATCTCTCGGTAACATTTTCTGCAATCGGGACATTCAAGATACTGCTGTTTTATTACCTCAAATATTACCGAATGGCAACGGGCAGTAACCGTCGCAATGTTATAATAGCAGGATACACCCCCGAGGCAGTTAAGCTCAGGGAATTATTTCAAACAAGGGCAGATTACGGCTATAACTTTCTAGGATACTTTACTGATAAAAAACATAACGGCACCGACCCGGTAAAGGGCAGGATATCCGAAATTTGCGATTTTGCAACGGTCCATAATATCGATGAAATATACTGTTCCCTTAGCGACCTTAGCAATACGCAGCTAAAAAGCCTTGTGTCATTTGCCGAGTCCAATAATAAGACCATTAAATTTATACCTGACGCCAAAGAGATCTTTTCAAAAAATCTCAGGGTCGATTATTATGAGTCGGTACCACTGCTGTCCATGCAAAAAACCCCTTTTGACGAACCGCTTGCCAAATTCAGCAAAAGGCTTTTTGATATCGTGTTTTCGTTGTTGGTGATCCTGTTGCTGCTTTCCTGGCTAACACCCATACTGGCGCTGCTTATAAGGCTGGAATCTAAGGGGCCGGTATTCTTTAAACAAAGCAGGGCAGGGCTCAACGAAGATCACTTTTTTTGCTATAAATTCCGCTCGATGCAGATAAACAGCCCAACCGACCAGCTGGCCGTGAAAAATGACCCAAGGGTTACAAAAATAGGCAAGTTTATACGGAAAACGAGTATTGACGAATTGCCGCAGTTCCTCAATGTCCTTAAAGGCGATATGTCGGTAGTAGGCCCAAGGCCACACATAGGCCTCATAAACGACAAGTACAGCAATAAGATAAAAAAATATGTGGTCAGGCACAGGGTGAAGCCGGGCATTACGGGACTGGCGCAGGTGAGGGGTGCCCGAGGTGAGATCAGTACAGACGAAGATATGATATTCCGAATCAAGTACGATGTGTTTTATATAGAGAACTGGTCGCTTTTGCTCGATATCAAGATAATTATACAAACGGTCGTGAATATCTTTACCGGCGACGAGCAGGCCTATTGATATTGATTTTATAAACAACAACTAACAACTACACAACATGAAAATTTTACTACTTGGTTCCGGGGGAAGGGAACACGCGCTGGCATGGAAAATGCTGCAAAGCCCCCTCTGCGAAACGCTGTTGGTAGCTCCGGGTAATGCCGGTACTGCTGCTATTGCAACAAACCTCGACATCAGCCCGCTCGATTTTGAAGCCGTAAAAAAGGCCGTGCTTGCCGAAAATATCGGTATGGTGGTGGTTGGTCCCGAAGATCCTTTGGTGAAAGGGATATACGACTTTTTTAAAAATGACAGCCAATTGGCAGGTATTCCGGTCATAGGCCCGTCGAAACACGGCGCCCAGTTGGAAGGCAGCAAGGAATTTGCCAAGCAGTTCCTCATTAAAAACAACATACCTACCGCAGCCTACGATAGCTTTACCAAAGAAACCGTGGAGCAGGGCTGCGAATTCCTCACTACCCTAAAGGCGCCATACGTACTGAAGGCCGACGGGCTGGCAGCAGGTAAAGGAGTACTAATCCTCCAAGACTTGGCCGAAGCACAGCAGGAACTAAGGAACATGCTTGTGGGCGAAAAATTTGGTGACGCAAGCACAAAAGTGGTAATAGAGGAGTTTTTAGACGGGATAGAGCTCAGCTGTTTTGTGCTTACCGATGGGAAAAGCTACAAGCTGCTGCCCACCGCTAAGGATTATAAGCGTATAGGAGAGGGTGACACCGGCCTCAACACAGGAGGTATGGGCGCTGTGTCGCCGGTACCGTTTGCCGATTCCGAATTTATGGAAAAGATAGAAACGCGCATTGTGAAGCCAACCATCGAAGGGCTAAGGAAGGATGCAATAGACTACAAGGGATTTGTATTCATCGGGCTTATAAAAGTAGGCAATGACCCGTTTGTCATCGAATATAATGTACGCATGGGTGATCCCGAGACCGAAGTGGTGATACCAAGGCTGAAGTCAGACCTTGTAGCGCTGTTCCTGGCTGTAGCCAATGGTAAACTGGATGAGGCAGTGCTGGAAACCGATGAGAGGAGCGTGGCTACCGTAATGGTAGTGGCGGGTGGCTATCCGGAAGAATATGTGAAAGGCGACATCATTTCAGGCCTGGAAAAAGTAGAAGGTTCTATAGCGTTCCATGCAGGGACGAAAGAGCATGAAGGGCAGGTGGTGACCAATGGGGGCCGTGTTATCGCGGTAACGTCCTACGGGGACACCTTTATGGAAGCCATAAAAAAATCTTACCAAAACATAGCGGAGCTACATTTTGATAAGATGTATTACAGGAAGGATATCGGACTCGATTTATGAAAGGAACGAGTGCGCTGTGGTATCCTGGTTGTCGTCGTTGTTCTCTTTAAATATAGATAACTGTTTCAGCCAGTACCATGTAGCAGCGCAGCAGATAAGGATGAATATCCATGTGATAATGTTGGCTACCCACCAGTTTTCCAGCTCAAGCGCACGGATAAAGTCCATCGGTAAAAAAAGGATATCAGTAAAAAGATAGCCAAGGCCTTCAAAAAATGCTTTCATCTTAGATCAAGTATTATATTTACAGTCACAAAAGTATAAAATAATCGCATGCTCGCAAGTGTTTTTAGTAAATCCAGGCCTATAAATTATGCCCTCATAGGGGGTGGGTTGGTTTTATTCTATTTTTTGTACCTTTTTAAGGACGACTATTGGACCGCGAATTACTTCCTTGTCCTACAGAAGGCCGGACTCCTGCTGCTATTGGCAGGGGCGCTGTTCCTTACCAATTTTGTTACCCGCAGGAATACCTTAAGCAAGGCAAATACTTATGCCATGTTCCTGTTTTTGATGTTTTTGGTACTTTTCCCCACGACGCTGGAAAATGTCAATATCATCATAGCCAACTTTTTCCTGCTGCTGGCACTGCGCAGGCTTATATCGCTACAGTCGCTCATCACTCCGAAAGAAAAGATATTCGATGCCTCCTTCTGGATATTTGCCGCAGCGGTATTCCATTTTTGGTGCATTATTTATATTGGGCTGGTATTCATTTCCATTATCTTCCACGTATACCGCGACTACCGGAACTGGATCATTCCCTTTATTGCTTTTTTTGCGGTAGGGGCTATTTATGTTATGGCAGGGCTAATTGCCGGCGAGGGTTTTTTTAAGCAGGTGCTCGACGACACACGCATTAGCTTCGACTTTACTTATTTCGAGAATATTTACCAAAACATCGCACTGGCGGTTTTCTCATCCATCGCGGTGCTGTTTGCTATCCCTTATGGTTTTTCCATCAGCAGCAAGCCGCTCAACCTACAGTCGTCGCACAAAAAGATATTGTATTCGTTCCTTATTGGCGTCGGCATCTATGTGCTTTCCGATCATAAGAACAACAGTTTCCTCACTTTTACTTTTGCACCACTGGCTATCATGGGCGCTAATTTCCTCGAAAGCCAGGAAAACATCTGGTTTCGTGAAATTGCCCTTGCGGTAATTGTACTTATCGCGGTGTTTATCTTTAGCGTGCAGTTGTAAGACAAGGTTTTATATGGATTTCTATCATGAGAATCATAACTTCACCCCATACGCCAGATCCCCTGCATCGCCCAGTCCGGGTACGATATACTTTTTCTCGTTGAGGTGGCTGTCCAGCGAGGCAACCCACAAATGGCAGTGCTCCGGCAATGTTTCCTGTAAGAGCGCAATGCCTTCAGGTGCCGCGATTACTACGGCAATATGCAGCGATATCGGTTCCTCGCCCGGCAATATCTTTTTCAGCACTTCTGCCAATGACATTCCGGTGGCCAGCATGGGGTCGAGTACGATGAGGTTTTTCCCGCTGAACGAAGGCGCCGCCTTATACTCTACCAAAATATCAAAAAAGTCATCGTTATTCGGGTGGTGCCTGTAAGCGGAAACGAATCCGTTCTCGGCATCGTCGAAACAATTAAGGAAGCCGTCATGCAACGCCAGCCCTGCCCTTAGTATAGAGCACAGCACCACGCCATCTTTCAGGGCGGTTGTTTTTTTTGTTCCCAAAGGCGTGGCTACCTCCCGATCCTTATAAGCAAGCTCCCGGCTGATCTCGTAGGCCATGATCTCGCCGATGCGCGTTATGTTTTTCCGGAACCGCATACGGTCAGCCTGCACATCCACATCGCGGATCTGGGCAAGGAAGTGGTTAAGGATGCTGTTGTTTTCTGAAAGGTAGTGTATCTGCATTGAGAAAAATTTTGTTTTAGCAGGTTAAAAGTATTAAAACTATATTTGCAAAAAAAATAAACCTGATGTTTTCAAAATTAGCCTTCCCCATATTTGAGCAAAGCATAGCTGATTACCACAAGTTTGACAGTGTCGACCAGCCCATTGATAACCCATATTCCAAAGATCAGATCGAGCACCTGCTTTATGCAAAGAACTGGGTCGACACGGTACAGTGGCATTATGAGGACATCATCCGTAACCCGGCCATTGACCCTGTAGAAGCCCTTGTCCTGAAAAGGAAAATTGACGCTTCCAACCAGGTAAGGACGGATATGGTGGAATATATCGACAGTTATTTTTTACAGAAATACAGCAGCGTGCAGCCAAAGGCCGGCGCAAAGATCAATTCCGAAAGCCCTGCATGGGCGATAGACAGGCTTTCTATCCTTGCACTGAAAATATTCCACATGAAGGAAGAGGCTTACCGCCCTGACGCTTCACCGGAGCACAGGCAAAAGTGCCAGGAAAAACTCAATGTGCTTCTTGAGCAGCTGGCAGACCTTTCTACTGCCATTGACGACCTGCTTACCGACATTGGGAACGGCGACAAGTTCATGAAGGTGTACAAGCAGATGAAGATGTACAACGATGAGGAGCTGAACCCGGTACTTTACCAGAATAAAAAATAACTCCCATGGGGAGAGGAACAAAACACATACTTGTCATAAGGCTGTCTGCCATGGGCGATGTCGCTATGACAGTACCGGTGGTGCGCAGCCTCGTGGCACAGCACGAAAACGTAAAGGTAACCGTGGTGTCGAAGGCTGCCTACAAGCCGTTTTTTGACGATATCCCGCGTGTTGCTTTTTTTGAAGCGGATACCGAGGGCAGGCATAAAGGCCTGTTCGGGCTTTTCCGGCTTTATGAAGACCTGAGCAAACTCCATGTTTACGGAGTGGCCGACCTGCATAACGTTTTACGTTCAAAAGTCCTCACCAAACTTTTTGCCTTCCGTGGAAAAAAAACCGCTACGGTAGATAAAGCCAGAAAAGAAAAGGCAGCACTTACCAGCCACAATCCCGGGAAAAAGGTATTTGAACCACTACTGCCCATGACACAAAGGTATGCTCTGGTTTTTGAGGCACTTGGCGTTAAGGTTGACCTGAAAGGACATATCTTTCCTGAAAAAAAGGAGCTTACCGCCGATGTCCTGGAGCATACCGGCCCTAAAAACGAAACGTGGATAGGCATTGCCCCCTTTGCACAACACAGCAGCAAAGTGTACCCTAAAAAGCAAATGCAGCAGGTAATAGACGGTCTGGCTACTGTACCGGGCTATAAGCTGATGCTGTTTGGCGGCGGCAGGCACGAGACAAGCCAGCTGAAAAAGCACGCCGATGGCCGCGAAAACATTCTTGTAGTTGCAGGGAAAATTAACCTGAAGCAGGAGATAAAGCTGATAAGCAACCTTGATCTCATGCTGAGCATGGACAGCAGCAATGCGCATATAGCGGCAATGTTTGGCGTTAAGGTAATAACTTTATGGGGCGCCACGCATCCTTATACAGGTTTTGCCCCATTCGGCCAGCCCGAAAGTTATGCCCTTACATCCGACAGGGAAAAGTACCCGTTACTGCCCACATCGGTATACGGTAATAAAAAGATTGATGGCTACGAAAACGCTATGAATACCATAGCGCCTGAAACAGTCATAAGAAAAGTAAAGGAAGTGCTGAGATAGCATAAAAAAAACACTTTTATCAAAAGAGCCCGGAGGTTTCCAAACTTCCGGGCTCTTTTGGTATTTATTTTCCTGCGTTGATGGTATTACCTCTACACATCATCATAATCCACATAGACCTCCGGTGTGACAGGGTGCGCCTGGCAGGTAAGGATAAGCCCTTCGGCAATCTCGCCATCAGTAAGGATCGCATTCTTTTTCATCTCTGCTTTCCCGTTGGTAATGCGTGCCATGCAGCTGCTGCAAATGCCGCCCTGACAGGAGTACGGCGCATCAATACCTTGTTTTAGCGCGGCATCCAGTATGGTCATTTGTTGCGACATGATAAAGGTAACCTCTTCGTCGTCTACCAGCACAGTGATTTTGGTCTGCCCGTCCAGGTTCTCCTCGATCTTCTTCTCTGCAATAGGCGTAGAGAACAATTCAAATTTGATATTTTTTTCCGGAATATTATTTTCTTTAAGCACATCGTTCACCGTAAGGATCATCTCTTCAGGACCGCACAGGTAGAATTTCTCGAATTCCTTTTCCTTGTGCTTGTTCTTTATAACGAAGTTTACCGTAGAGCGTTCTATCCTCCCGAACAACGCATCTTCCGCTCTTGCCTGGCTGAACACGAAATGCACAAAAAAGCGACCAACATATTCCTGCTGCAGGTTGTGCAGGAAGTCATGGAAAATGGTTTCATCCGGCGTGCGGTTTCCGTATACCAGCACAAAAGTACTTTCGGGCTCGCCCTGTAAAACGGACTGTATTATAGATAATACAGGGGTTATACCGCTGCCTGCTGCAAATGCCGCGTAATTGCGCTGCCTGTCGGCTTTGGGCTCAAAAGTAAATTTGCCTTCGGGTGTACCCACTTCCATGGTTTCGCCGGGGGTGAGTTTTTCATTGGCAAAAACAGAAAAGCCACCATTCTTTACAGCTTTAATGGCCACGCGTATCTCGTTGCTTCCGGGAGCCGAACAGATGGAATAGGCCTTGCGTACTTCCTGCCCTTCAAAAGTGGTCTTGATGTTGATGTACTGGCCGGCGGTAAAAGTATAGTCTGCTTTTAGTTTTTCGGGTATTTCAAAAGCTATCGAAACAGCTTGCGGTGTTTCGCGCCTTATATCTTTTATGATAAGTGAATGAAATGTTGACATGTAGGTTATATTTCCTGCAAAAATACGCAATCCATTCAGGGAAATAAAATTTTTTCGTATACCTAAAATTATTATGCATAAGAAAATTATGTATATTAGCATTGTAAATTTAGATCTATGAAAAATTCGCAATTGTACAAGGGCAGTCTGGTGACCATAATTATGAAACTGCTGGAGGAAAACGGCAGGATGTATGGTTACGAGATCACACAAAAGGTAAAGCTAATTACCGGTGGTGATCTCAACATTACGGAGGGCGCGCTCTATCCGGCACTGCACAAGCTGGAAGCCGATGGCCACCTGGATGTAGAGGTGGAAAAGGTAGACAACCGCCTTCGCAAATATTATAAACTGACTGAAAGCGGTAAAACAGAAACTGTAAACCGCCTTGCCGACCTGGAAGAATTCATAAAAAACATGCAAAGTTTGGTTGGAAGCGCTAATTTAAAATTAGGATATTAATAAATGTAGTATGGAAGCTGAAAAAATAAACCCGCAGCAGTTACAGGATTTGTTTGCCTTTACCCGCAAGCACTTTGTGGAATATCATGACCTGCAGGCCGAGCTGGCGGACCATCTTGCCAACGCCATTGAGGAACGCTGGCAGCAGCAGCCCGGCCTTTCCTTCAATGAAGCGCTTCAGGCGGAGTTTAAAAAATTCGGCATATTCGGGTTCAGCGACATTGTAGAACAGCGGCAAAATGCGCTGTTTAAAAGATATCACAGGCTGGTATGGCAGGAATTCAGGTCGGCGCTGGACATCCGGATGGCGCTGATCATCGCTTTTTCATCGGCGGCCATTTTCATGGCAGTCCTTTTCTTCCCATGGAGTTATGCACTGCTACTGTTGCTTTTCTTTGGCGTCAGCTCCTATAAATTATGGCAGATTAAAAAGCATTACCGACAAAAGCTAGAAGCGACCGGTAAAAAATGGCTTTTAGAGGAGATTATTTTTAATTGTGGTGGGTTGGGGGTAATGATGACCCTGCCGTTGCAGTTTGCGCTGCACATGCCAACGGAAGCCCTGACTCCAATGCTTGCGGCAGTCATGACAGCACTGCTTGTACTGCTTTTTGTTTACGATTATATTGTACTGTTCAGGATGCCGGGCAAGGCTGTAACGTACCTGCAAAAGGTATATCCGGAATATGGGCTGGAAAATTTATCATAAAAACTGTAACTTTTTCACAAAAGATGTGACTGATTACGCACCACTTTAAAACAAACCGAATGTTCAAAAAATTCATAAGCCTCGAATGGAAGGCATTTACAAGGGCATCCTCCTTTAGCGCCAATGTCGTCATGAAGGTATTCATAATCATTGCAGCCGTTTACTTTTCCCTGGTATTCTTAGGTTCGGGCATACTCGTCTATAAGCTCATCGAGGAAAACGGGCAGGATCCACTGGTCATCGTCAGTAAGTACATGATCTATTATATGCTGGTGGATCTGCTCCTAAGGATCTTCCTTCAAAAAATACCGGTCATGAACATCCGTCCGGTACTTGCACTGCCCATAAAGCGCGGTACCATTGTACATTTCGCCATCGGGAAAACCATGGTGTCATTCTTTAACCTGGTGCACCAATTTTTTTTAATACCGTTTACCATAATGCTCCTCACAGGGGGTTATGATCCGGTTGCCGCAATACTATGGTGGTTGGGGATTACAGCAGTATTATACTGTAACAACTTCCTGAACATCCTCGCTAATAACAAGGACTGGGTATTTATGATCATAATAGTGTTGTTTGCAGGAATTGCAGCGCTGCAATACTACCAGCTGTATGACATTACGATGGTAACTTCGGTGTTCTATCACGGGTTTTATGCCACATATTATATGTTCCTTATCCCCATTGCCGCATTGGCAGGCTTATGGGTGGCCACATTCCGTTACTTCCGCAAAGCGCTATATCTTGACACCGGCCTTAAGGGCAAGCATGATATTGCCGAAACGCAGGACTATACATGGCTCAACAGGTTCGGCACCCTCGGCACGTTCCTTAAAAATGACATCAAGCTGATACGACGGAATAAGCGCTCCAAGACCACCGTGATCATGAGTTTCCTGTTCCTCTTCTACGGACTATTATTCATGACCGGGGCAATAGAGCAGTACGACAACACATTTTGGAAAGTATTCGCTGCCATTTTTGTATCGGGAGGGTTCCTGTTCACCTTCGGGCAGTTCGTACCAAGCTGGGACAGTGCTTATTATCCGCTCATGATGAGCCAGAACATACAATATAAGGATTACATCGCGTCCAAATGGTGGCTTATCGTGATCGGTACGCTCGTGAGTACCGTGCTCGCTTCGTTTTACCTGTACTTCGGGGTAGATACTTACCTTATCATTGTAGCCGGCGCGATATATAATATAGGTGTCAACTCGCACCTGGTGCTGTTGGGCGGCGCATTTATAAAAACACCTATTGACCTTGCCAGCAGCAAGCAGGCCTTTGGCGATAAAAAAGCTTTCAACATGAAAACCATGCTCCTCAGTATCCCGAAAATGCTGATGCCTATTGCCTTCTATATTATTGGCGACTATATCGGTGGGCCAACAGTGGGCTATGCGGTTTTGGCCGGCTCAGGTATTCTGGGGTTTGCTTTCAGGAATATTATGTTCAGGCAGATTGAGAAGGTATATAAAAAGGAGAAATACAAGACATTAGACGCTTACAAACAAAAATCATAAAACAACTGCAACCATGATACAGGCACAAAATCTTAAAAAAGCATATGGCGGGGTAACCGTACTGGATATAGACCACCTGCACATCCGTAAGGGCGAAAGCCTTGGATTGGTAGGCAACAATGGAGCAGGCAAGACAACCTTCTTTAGCCTGCTGTTGGATTTGATCGAGCCCTCTGCCGGCGAGGTTAAAATTAAAGACATCCGCGTGAACCAGAGTGAGGCATGGAAACCCGTAACGGCGGCATTCCTGGATGAAACCTTCCTGATAGGCTACCTCACGCCGGAGGAGTATTTTTACTTCATTGGCGAATTACGTGGGCAAAACAAGGCCGATGTAGACGCGCTGCTGAAAAAGCACGAGGACTTTTTCAATGGCGAGATACTCAACAAAAAGAAATACCTGCGCGACCTTTCCAAAGGGAACCAGAAAAAGGTAGGCATCATTGCTACCCTTATAGGCAGCCCCGAGGTGATCGTACTCGATGAACCTTTTGCCAACCTGGATCCCACCACACAGTTCAGGCTTAAAAAAATCATCCGCGACCTGGCCGATGATAAAAATGTAACTGTGCTGGTATCAAGCCACGACCTGATGCACACCACCGAAGTGAGCAGCCGCATCGTAGCGCTGGACAAAGGCCGCATCGTGAAGGACATCCAAACATCTGAAGAGACACTTAAAGAGCTTGAGGCTTTCTTTGCGGTATAAGATTCTGCCCATGCCCAAATAATTTATAGGATTTATCCCGATTGGCCAACTGTTGCTTATCGGGGGTATTTTTTTTGCCAAAAAATCTCCACATACCAAAAAGAAGCGTATTTTTACCCCTCTCTATACTAAAAAGAGATTTTAAAAGTTAAGGATAAAAAATCTTTTACATTGAAAACCAGTACGTATAAATATATTCTTCTTTTTGGTACGGTAGGATTTATAATTGCCTGCTCTACCAAAAAAGACTCCTTCATAAACCGCAATCACCATGCGCTCAATACCAAATTTAATGTATTGTACAATGGCGAACTCGCGCTGCAGGCCGGCCTCAACGACCTGAAGACTACCTATGCCGACAACTACTGGGACATCCTTCCGGTAGAAAAAATGCAGCCGGCCAAGGATGAAATGGAACCTACAGATAAGAGGAATGCCAACTTTGAAAGGGCCGAAACCAAAGCTACCAAAGCAATACAGAAGCACTCTATGGATCTGGGCGGGACCGAAAGGAACCCACAGATGGACGAGGCGCACCTGCTGCTGGGCAAGGCACGGTATTATGATAACCGCTTTATCCCCGCGCTCGAAGCCTTTAACTATGTGTTGTACAAGCACAAGGGCAGCAGCCGTATTGACGAGGTGAAGGTGTGGAGGGAAAAGACAAATATCCGTCTGGAGAACGAAGGCACGGCCATAAAGAACCTGAACCAGTTGCTTAAGGAAAAAGAAGGGCAGATGGACGAGGAGATCTATTCCGATGCCAATGCCATGCTTGCCCAGGCCTATATCAATACACAGGTGTTGGACAGCGCTGTTTTCGTGCTTAAAAAGGCGGTCGACTTTACAGGTGACCGCGAGAAGGAAGCCCGTTACCGCTTTATACTGGGGCAGCTTTTCGGAAAAATGAAACAGCCCGACAGCGCGTATGCCTATTACCAGTCGGTAATCGACATGAACAGGCAGTCGCCAAGGCGCTATGTAATACAGGCACACGCTATGCAGGCCGGTCAGTTTGATTACGAAAAAGGCGACACCCTGGCTTTCATGAAAAATATGAGGGAACTGCTGGAAGACCGCGAGAACAGGCCATATCTTGACATCATCAACCACCAGGTGGCCATTTACTTCGATAAGCAGGGTAATAAGCCTAAAGCCATAAAGCATTACAATAAATCGCTACGCACCAAATCGGCCGACAAATACCTGATGGCATCCAACTACAGGAATGTTGGTGAGATCCATTTCAACAATGCCAAATATCCGATGGCCGGCAAGTACTATGACAGTACGCTTGTATACATGGATGCGAGGAGCAGGGAATATAAATCCATTAAAAAGAAGAGGGATAACCTTGAAGATGTTATAAAATATGAGACCATTGCCCAAAACAATGATAGCATACTGCACGTTGTATCGCTTTCAGAATCGGGGAGGGTCGCTTTTTTTGAAGACTATATTAAAAGGCTGAAAGAGCAGGAGGAAAGGGAAAGGATAAGGCTTGAAGCCGAAGCGCAAAGGCAGGCAAACATGGCCGCGGCATCGGCAAACCTTGGCGGCGATGATGACATGGCACCGATGGCTGTTGGACAAACTGTATCGGCGCGCAGGAATGATACCGGCGGGCGCCTGGATCCATTAACTTCCGGCAGGGACGCAAACGCCAAAATGTCCGCAGCCCCGGGAACACCCCAGGCAGCTACAATGCCGGGTAGCAGCGTTCCGGGAAGTACAACAACCGGGGGTGGCGGCAAGTTCTACTTCTACACGCCTTCTATCGTTTCCTATGGTAAGCTTGAGTTTAAAAAACGCTGGGGCGAAAGGCCATTGGCGGATAACTGGCGATGGGCATCGGAATTGCGCAATAAGGCTAAAGATAATGACGAGCAGCTTGCAATTACAGAAGGGGACAGCCTGCCGGAGGGCAGCAAGGATGCGGACAAGATCGATGAGCGCTACACTACAGAATTTTACATAAAGCAATTGCCGACATCGCAGGGGGCGCTCGATACCCTGGCTACCGACCGGAATTTTGCCTATTACCAGCTCGGCCTGATATATAAAGAGAAGTTTAAGGAATACAGGCGTGCCGCCGACAAACTTGAAAAACTGTTGGTAAGCAATCCCGAGGAACGCCTTGTGCTCCCGGCGAAATACAACCTGTATAAAATTTACCAGATCATCGACCCTGCAAAGGCAGATATCTACAAACAACAGGTGCTTTCGGAGTATCCGGATAGCAGGTATGCAGAGATCATAAAGAACCCAACACTGGAAACGGTGAACAACGAAAGCCCCGAAGCGGTATACGCCGGTGTGTATAAAAAATACGAACAGGGTCAGCCAAGGGAGGTTTATGCATTGCTTGAAAAACATATCGAGACCTACACGGCCGAAGAGATCGTTTCAAAATTCGAATTGCTGAAGGCAAGGGTTACGGGCAGGTTGCAGGGGCTTGAGGAATACAAAAGGTCGCTGAACTATGTGGCGCTCACCTACCCCAACAGTACCGAAGGTAAGCTGGCTGAAACACTACTGAAAACGGATATACCAAACCTCGAGAAGAACGCTTTCGGAAAAACGGCGCCAAGCTGGAAAATTATTTTTAAATTTGATAACCCGTCCGACCCTAAGATCGCGGCACTCAGAGCCAAAATTGAAAAATTTATCAAGGAAGGCCTGAACAGCAGGATTACGATAACCAGGACGTATATACAATGAGCCAGGACTTCCTGGTGGTACACGGCTTTAACAGCAAGCTGGCTGCCGAAGAAGCCGCATCGGTACTGAAGGAATACAAGGACTACAGGATCGCCGAAACGCCAATTGTAATATCGAGCGAAGATTATAAAGTGGTACAGATCAAGAAGAATATTGCCGGATTTTTAGCCATAAAATAAGGAACTATGTTTGAGAAGCCCCAGAAATCGTATACCGACCTGCTCGGCAAGACCAACAGGATCGTCGAAGGAACCTCCATCAAAGGGGATATCATATCGCACGCCGATTTCCGGCTGGATGGCGAGCTTGTTGGCAATTTTACTTCAAAGGGGAAGATAGTGATTGGTCCCGGAGGCAGTGTAACCGGTGACATCAAATGCAAGAATGCCGATATTGAGGGCCGCTTTAACGGCAAGATCGAGGTAGACGAGCTGCTTAACCTGAAATCGAAAGCTCATATTGTGGGTGAGGTGATTACGGGCAAGTTGTCGGTAGAGCCTGGCGCCGAGTTCAGCGCTTCCTGTGTCATGAAAACGGCAACTTCCGTAAAACCTTTACCAAAGAATGAGCAGCAACAAGCCGGATAAGAACCCCAACAAATGGCTCGTACTCATAAGCCTGCCCATACAAATGGGTATTGTTATCTTTGCCTTTTCGTGGTTTGGCGGCTGGCTCGATGAAAAATATCCCAATGATAACGGCCTTTACAAAAAGATCATTACGCTGCTGGGTGTATTCCTCTCATTATATTATGTCATCAGGCAGGTGAATAATCTCGACAAGAAAAAATAATGGTAAAATACCGCGCTATACTTATAATGTCTGTAACCGCATTGCTTCTTTACGCTGCAAACTGGTACATACTATCCCTTCCTGCTTATTCCGAAAAATATTTGGATTACCACCATAATCTCGGGACGTTATACTTCTTTTTCTGGGTTTGCGCGGCACTTATAATATTTATATCACATACAGCATATTCTAAAAGCCCGGATAACACAGGATATATATTCGTAGGTTTAACTTTGGTACAGATGGGATTTAGTTACCTGATGCTTCGCCCCATCCTTGAAGGAGGGGATGCGGCCCGGTTTGAAAAGATAAATTTCTTTATCATTTTTATTTTGTTTTTGGTAATTGAAACGGCTCTAACGATAAGATTATTAAATAATAAGCAGTAATAGCGGGATACACCGACAATAATCAAAAAAAATAAATTTCAGGTTGTTGACCATATAAATAATTAGTTTACCTTTGCACCAAATTTTAGAACCGTATAAAACTAAGATAAGGCAATGGTGATTTCCAATAAACCACTTCAATTTATAATGGCAGCTATGGTTGCCTGTCTTCCGTTCACTACTTCTGCAAATTCAACCCAGCATAATGACCATGCTAATGCCGATACAACAAAAGTTGAGTCGGTTTCCGTGCATGTCGATGAGCACGGTGCGGCACTTGATGTAAAGACCAAAAACAAGCAGCACATTC
Organism: uncultured Flavobacteriaceae bacterium; assembly: GCA_942492845.1. Classification (GTDB taxonomy): domain Bacteria; phylum Bacteroidota; class Bacteroidia; order Flavobacteriales; family Flavobacteriaceae; genus Flavobacterium. The sequence continues at coordinate 1,006,511 of OW818646.1, forward strand.
TCCACCACGTTCAGGATTCGCACGATTTCACATTCTTTTCTGATGAGGCCGAAGGTAAGCACTATGGCTTCCCGCTTCCTGTAATTTTGTTTGATGACGGGCTTAAGGTTTTTTCTTCTTCAAAATTCCATCATGGTGAAGCCGTTGCCGAAGCGGATGGTAATTACTATAAACTTCACCACGGTAAAATATACAAGACGGATGCAGCAGGTACACTTACTTATGAAGGTGATCACCATGACCATCCTACCAATGTAAAGCCGCTTGATTTTTCTATAACAAAGAGTGTTCTGATGATCTTTTTAACAGCTGTGCTCATGTTCCTTTTGTTTACCAGCCTTGCAAGATCATACAAGAAAAACAATGGCGTACCTACCGGTATCGGCAGGTTTTTTGAGCCGTTGGTTATCTATATACGTGATGAGATCGCTATCCCGAATATTGGTCATAAGCACTATAAAAAATACATGAGTTACCTATTGACCATATTTTTCTTTATATGGTTCCTGAATATTTTTGGCCTTACGCCACTGGGAGTGAACGTTACCGGAAACTTTACCGTAACTGCAGCCCTTGCCATTCTTACTTATCTTATCACGACATTTACTGCTAACAGGAACTATTGGGGGCACATATTCTGGATGCCGGGTGTGCCATGGCCAATGAGGATCATACTTGCGCCTATTGAATTGTTGGGTACCATCATCAAGCCGTTCTCTCTAATGATACGTCTTTATGCCAACATCTTTGCAGGTCACATTGTATTGATGAGTATCATTGCATTAATGTTTGTTTTCAAAAACTGGATAGGCAGCTCGTTATCATTTGTTCTGGCATTTGTTTTGTCAATACTTGAAATACTTGTAGCATTGCTGCAGGCTTATATATTCACGATGCTTTCAGCGCTTTATTTTGGAGCAGCTGTAGAGGAGCATCACCACGATGAGCACCACCATGAAGAAGAGCATGGGTTAAAAGCGCATCATTAATAAAACAGAATGTTTAATTTTTAATTATATATCATGGAAATCCCAACAATTGTAGGAGCAGGTCTAATCGTAATCGGTGCAGGTCTTGGTATTGGTAAAATCGGTGGTTCAGCAATGGACGCTATCGCACGCCAGCCGGAAGCTTCTGGTAAAATCCAGACCGCTATGCTTATTGCCGCAGCTCTTATTGAAGGTATTGGTTTTGCTGCGTTATTCGCATCGTAATCAAAAAAGTAAAACAATAGTTGCAACGGTTGGTTGTAACTATTGTTTAATTAAAAAACAAACAATTTAATTAAGATACTATACTATGGATAAGTTAATTAATGACTTTTCTTTCGGCTTGTTCTTTTGGCAGGTAATACTATTTGTAGGGCTTATCATATTGCTAAGAATATTTGCTTGGAAACCAATTCTTGGATCAATAAACGACCGCGAGCAGGGCATTAAGGATGCATTGGCTTCTGCAGAGGCTGCCCGTAAGGAAATGCACAACCTGCAGGCTGATAACCAGAGGATCCTTCAGGAAGCAAGGCTTGAAAGGGATGCGATGATGAAAGAAGCCCGTGAGATAAAAGAAAAAATGATCGCTGATGCCAGGCATGAAGCACAGGTACAGGGCGATAAAATGATAGCGCAGGCGAAAGCCGCCATCGAAAGCGAAAAGAATGCTGCAATGGCTGAGCTTAAGGCACAGGTATCCGGCCTTTCACTAGAGATTGCTGAGAAATTGCTGAAAAACGAACTATCAAACAGGGAAGCTCAAACCGCATTGGTTGAGAAAATGCTGGGCGAAGTTAAACTAAACTAATCATTGGTATGACAGGTTCAAGAGCCGCAATACGATATGCCAAAGCGATACTGGAAATGAGCCAGGCTTCGGAAACTGCAGTGCAGGTAGCCGAAGATATGGCCCTTATGGCAGAAACGCTTAAAGGCAACGACGAACTGAAAAGCTTCATCAACAACCCGACCATTAAGGCCGATGTGAAAGAGGCTGCCCTTAAAGAGGTATTCGCGGGAACGCAGAACATCACCCAGGGACTGTTCCACCTGCTGCATGAAAACAAGAGGTTTAACATTCTTGAGCAGATTGCAATTGAGTACAAAGTACAGTTCGACGAGATGAATGGCGAGGAAGTAGCTACGGTTACCACCGCTTTCCCTCTTACTGCCGAGCTTGAAGCAAAAGTTCTTACGAAGGTAAAAGAGTTTTCGGACAAGAAAATAACCCTTAAGAACGTCGTAGACCCATCCATCATTGGCGGGTTTATAATAAGGGTAGGCGATAAGCAGTATAATGCCTCAGTGGCAAACAGCCTGCTTACGCTGAAAAGGGAATTTAGCAACTAAATCACGTTCAGCATGAAAAATTTTAGGTTGTTATTGGGATTGTTTTTTTTCGTGTGTCTTACAGCACAAGCCCAAAAGATAAAACTGAAAAAAGGCGAAGTTTTAGTTGATGGTGTTATGTGGCTTAAATATGATGGCTGTGGCGGATTTGACAGTACCTGTTCGTTGCTTGACTCAAAAGGGGAAGAGGAACTTATATTTATAAAGTCAATAAATGTCGAGGGTGCAGTACCATCGTCGCCATCAAACTCAAAAGGCATCCTGTATTATGAGGAAATAATTTTTGTTGGCACTAACCAAAAGATTGAGATAGAAAGTGAGTCTCAAAAAGGAATACTTGAAATACTTTACAAGGGGAAAGTTGTCAGTAACGACAAGCTTGATCCTGAAAGAGTAAGCAGAATTGTAGAGAAATATGGCACACCTGTTTCTGACAAGCTTAACCAGGGATATACAAATACAATTATAATAAAAGAAGAGCCGAAAAAATCGGGGATTAATATTAATATAGGAGGATAATTAAATATACACTATGGCAGAAATTAAACCTGCTGAAATTTCAGCAATATTAAAGAAACAATTGTCCGGTTTTGAATCGGGTGCTACATTGGAAGAAGTGGGAACAGTTCTTAATGTAGGTGATGGTATTGCCCGTGTTTACGGACTTTCTAACGCACAATACGGTGAGTTGGTACAGTTTGACAACGGGTTAGAGGCTATTGTACTGAACCTTGAGGAGGACAATGTGGGCGTAGTATTGCTCGGCCCTTCAACCGGTATCAGGGAAGGCTCTAATGTAAAAAGGACACAGCGTATTGCTTCACTTAAAACAGGTGAAGGCATCGTGGGCCGTGTTGTGGATACACTGGGTAACCCGATTGACGGTAAAGGACCGATAACAGGTGAACTTTATGAGATGCCACTTGAGCGTAAAGCTCCGGGTGTTATCTTCCGCCAGCCGGTAACTGAGCCGATGCAGACAGGTATCAAAGCGATTGATGCAATGATCCCGGTAGGACGTGGCCAGCGTGAGCTTGTTATTGGTGACCGCCAGACCGGTAAAACAACGGTTTGTATCGACACCATCCTGAACCAAAAAGAATTTTACGATGCAGGTAAGCCTGTATTCTGTATATATGTAGCGGTTGGGCAAAAAGCTTCTACTGTTGCAGGTATTGCAAAAACACTGGAAGAAAAAGGCGCAATGGCTTATACGGTTATTGTTGCTGCAAATGCTTCCGACCCTGCTCCGATGCAGGTGTACGCTCCGTTCGCCGGCGCTGCGATAGGGGAGTACTTCCGCGATACGGGCCGTCCTGCCCTTATCATCTATGATGACTTGTCGAAACAGGCGGTTGCTTACCGTGAAGTATCGCTTCTGTTAAGAAGGCCACCGGGCCGTGAGGCGTATCCTGGTGACGTTTTCTACCTTCACTCAAGGCTTCTTGAGCGTGCCGCGAAAGTGATTGCTGATGACAATATCGCTAAAAACATGAACGACCTTCCGGAATCGTTAAGGCCAATCGTTAAAGGTGGCGGGTCGCTTACAGCGCTTCCGATCATCGAAACGCAGGCGGGTGACGTTTCTGCCTATATCCCGACGAATGTGATCTCGATCACTGACGGACAGATATTCCTTGAATCGGATCTTTTCAACGCCGGCGTACGCCCTGCTATCAACGTAGGTATCTCGGTATCGCGAGTAGGTGGTAACGCACAGATCAAATCGATGAAAAAAGTTGCAGGTACGCTTAAGCTTGACCAGGCACAGTTCCGTGAGCTTGAGGCATTTGCAAAATTTGGTTCCGACCTTGATGCGGTTACACTAAACGTAATTGAAAAAGGTCGCAGGAACGTGGAGATCCTTAAGCAGGCTGTTAATGATCCGTTTACAGTTGAAGACCAGGTAGCGATTATCTATGCAGGTTCTAAAAACCTTCTTAGGAAAGTACCCGTAAACAAGGTAAAAGAATTCGAAAAAGACTATATCGAATACCTGAAAGCTACGCACAGGGATACTCTTGATGCGCTTAAAGCAGGTAAATTTACAGACGAGATCACCGATGTGCTTGAGAAAGCCGCTGCCGAGATCGCTGCAAAATATTAATTTTAGATATTAGATTTTAGTATTGAGAAGTGAGATTGGACCATCTCTGATTCTCACATCTCAATACTTGATACTATAAAGAGGGGTGTTATGGGCTAAGGCTCAATACTAAATTCTCACATCTCAATACTAATAAAAATGGCAAACTTAAAGGAAATACGTAACAGGATCACCTCGGTTTCATCGACAATGCAGATTACCAGCGCGATGAAGATGGTGTCGGCAGCCAAGCTTAAAAAAGCCCAGGATGCCATCACTGCCATGAGGCCTTATTCTGAAAAGCTTACCGAACTGCTTCAAAACCTGAGCGCGACCCTTGACAGTGACAACGGCGGCGCTTTTGCCGAACAGCGCGCTGTTAATAAAGTGCTTATCGTGGCCATCACCTCCAACAGGGGATTGTGCGGCGCTTTCAATGCCAACGTGATCAAGCAGATCAGGACCCTTCAGGGAGCCTATGCGGGTAAACAGGTGGATGTGCTTGCTATTGGAAAGAAAGGCAACGATGGATTAAGGAAGACTTGTAATATAGTAGGTAACGAAAACGGACTGTTTGACATGCTTACGTTTGAAAACGTAGCAAACGTGGCGCAGGACCTTATGGACAGGTTTGCCGCAGGAGAGTACGACAGGATCGAGGTGGTATACAACCACTTTAAGAATGCCGCTACGCAGATCGTGCTTACCGAGCAGTTCCTTCCGCTCGAACCGGCAGCAAACACTGGCGAAACAACGGTAACCGACTATATTTTCGAACCGTCTAAAGAAGAGATCGTTCGCAGCCTTGTACCGCTTTCGCTGAAGACCCAACTGTACAAAGCCATCCGCGACTCCTTCGCTTCCGAGCACGGCGCCCGTATGACGGCAATGCACAAAGCAACCGACAACGCCACCGAACTTAGGAATCAGCTTAAGCTGACCTATAACAAGGCACGCCAGGCTGCCATTACCAACGAGATCCTTGAGATTGTGGGTGGTGCCGAGGCATTGAACAACTAAAATTGACAAACAAACATAGTTGAAGAGGCTTCCTGTAAGGGGAGCCTTTTTTGTTGCACCAAAAAGCACCTTTTTTGGCGCATTACATGTGATTATGGATAACGCAACGTACGACTTTATATAACCCTGCAGGTGACTTTACAGGACTTCAATGGGATTTTATATACCCGTTATCCAAACAGGGATAAAATTAAAAAAAACCGAAAGATGATCTGGATCAGGCACAAGAAAAAATGGGAAAATTCGTATGTTTTACTTTTGTTTTTCTATGCTGTTGAATCGGGTACAATCACCTCAATTATGAAACACCACAAGACCAAAATTGTTTTGCTTTTGTGTACATTATTTTAGCAGGATAAGTGTGATACACTAAAATAAAACCGCATCGTTATACTTTTAGTTTATCGTTCGGTTAAAACAATACCTTTGTTAAAAATCCGATTATGCAATTCAGGACCCTCCTTACAGCCGCGCTATTCATTATAGCATTAAACTGCACTGCCCAAAAAATAAGCAAAGTCGAAATGCACCTCAGCGCATTTGGCGTGGAGTCAGACCGCTGGCCCAACATCGATGCGACAATCGATTTCAAAAAAGCCACCTCCCTATCTAAGGTGTCCTACTATCACCCCGATTACAAACCTTTCGCATATAAGTTAACCGAAGAAGAAATCGCCGCCGTACTCCGACTGCTGGAAACGACCGACCTCACAAAACTCAAAAATAACTATAGTGTGTCGATGAGTGACCAGCCGTCATCAACCCTAAAAATCCACACCTCATCCGGAGCCGTCTTCACCATTAAAGATTACGGCCTTAAAGGCGATGCCCCGCTGCCTGAACTATACCGGATTGTCTACAAATTTGATACAACGGTGAAATAACATCACTTCCTCAAATGGTACAGCAAAAAGCTGTAAAACTCTGCATCATCATTAGTATTGGCCTTGTAGTTTACTGAGCCGGCATGACCCGCTTTAGCAATGGTTTTCAGGTATACCGGATTCTTTTGGGCAGGCCTGTTCTGAAGCTTGGCGGCAAACTTATAGGATTGGTATGGCGGAAGCCTGTCATCGTTCTCTCCGGTTATCAGTAAGGTCACAGGATAATTAACGTCTTCCTTTACATTTTGGTAAGGCGAATAAGCCAGCATGGCTGCATAGTCCTCCTTTACTTCCGTATCGCCAAATTCATCTTTATGATAGCTTCCGACGGTCTGCTGCATGGCTGTGGGTAGGTCGGTGACGCCCATTTCTGATAGTACTACCCTGAACAGTTCCGGCTTTTGCACCATTGCCCCAGTTGCCAACATTCCCCCATGGGAAACGCCGCTAAATGCAAGTTTAGCTGATGATGTATATTTTTCCGCTATCAGGAATTCGGCGGCATCAACAACATCGTTTATCGAATTTATCTTGTTTTTTCCGCGTCCGGCAGCATGCCATTTCAGGCCCTTTTCACCGCCGCCGCGTACTTCGGCATACGCAAAAACGCCGCCCTGCTCTAAAAAGTACAGTAGCCCCGTGTCATATACAGGCGTGCTGATATATCCAAAACCTCCGTAGGCTTTTAACAGCGCCGGATTGCTGCCATCCATTACAAGGCCTTTTTTATGCACGATGGTAATGGGAACGTCCTTACCATCCCTGCTCTTATAAGTAACGGTTTTGCTTTCAAAATAATCTAAGGGAAATAATGTGGGCTTGGCTTTATATACCTGTGAAAAGAATGGCTTAAACTCACCGGTCTCCAAATTTAGGGTATAATTCTGAGCTGCTAATGTATAGGAACTGATGGTCATGTACATACAGTTGGTATCCCTGTTATAGAAATAAATCGTGCAGTCGTGGCCTGGCGGAAGGTCGTATTTCCTGATAAAATTAATATCCTTGTCGTATACGGAGAGATGGTATTTGCCCGGAGTCTTATACTTGCATACAACATAGTCGCCAAACATTAAAGTACTCATGAGCAGCTGGTTGTAAAACTGTGGTATGACTACCTTTTCATCGGATCCGTCCAGATTTCGCGAACGCACCTCGCCCCAGTCATACTGTTGCGTAGCGTAATAAAAACGGCCTTTGAAGTAATATTTGAAATCAAAGTCTGCCGCTGCATTCGAAATAAATTTAACCGGGGCATTGGACAGGCTGTCGGTATGCAGGTAATAATAGTTCTTGTTGGCGGCAGTATTTATTTTCTCTGTTATGAAGAGATAGTCTCCATTGACGCCAAATGTGAAATGCGTTTTTGAAGCAGAAGAGTCGAAGATAACACTGTCGTCCTCCTGCTTTGTGCCGAGGGCGTGGTAGCGCAGCTGGAACGTACTGTCGGCAGCAAACGCGGTTTTATTGGTGTTCTGCTTATAAAACAGGCCATCATCCTTGTTCCATTTTACACCGGGCCGGAGTCCGGTAAGCACTTCTTTGGAAAATTTTTTCTTTTCCATGTCAAGCAGCCTTACTTCCTGCCTGTCGCCCCCTTCTGGGCTAATGGCAAAGGCCAGCCACTTTGTATTGTCCGAAGGATAATAACTGGCGAGATAGGCTTTTGCATCATAATCCTCCAGCGGATCCGGCAACGGTTGGGGCATGCCATCGGGCTTGTCCATATAGTGCAGCTGTGCCGGTTTATCGGGGCTTGTCCTGACCCTGACATAATAGTATTTGCCAAGCTTTCTCGGAAGTGCATACGATGATCCTGCATCATATTCCTTTATCTTTTTGTTAACCGCCTTAACGGTATTTATCTCTTTCAGGTGTCCGGCAAAAAGGGCATTTTGCGAGGCAAGCCATGTTGTAGTTTCTTTATCCTGTACGTTCTCCAGCCACACATACTCATCGGTATACGTAATGCCATGCTTTGTAACAGGCTTAGGCGTTTTCTTTGTTGCGGGATAATTTTGTGCATGCACCAGATTGGCAGCGCAGAAGGCTAAGAATAGAAAGGTATATTTCATGGGTAGGGTTAAGCACGGCAAATATAGACTGCTTACCGATAAAAAGAAAGTGATGGGCTTTATGATTGTGTGATTTTCGATTTGCGCGGGATTACTGGAACAAGAGTGTTACGCTCCCCCTTCCCCTCCTCCGGAGGGGTGCCCGCAGGGCGGGGTGGTTTTTCTAATACTTTGAATATACTATGGCAACATATTACAAATAGAGTTTAAAGAGCAAGAGTGTTACGCTCCCTCTTCCCCTCCTCCGGAGGGTGATCGCAGGGCGGGGTGGTTTTCATTAAACAATTAGAACTGTTTACCAAACTCAGAAATAATGTAATTCTCCAGCGCCATCATTGTATGCTCCAGGTCATTCATAACCGCAGGCTCTCCTATACGATAAATCTTTAACCCTAAATGTTGCATAAAGGCATCCCTTCTGGCATCATAGTCGTCCTTGTCATTATGGCTGGAACCGTCAATTTCAATGACAAGGCTAAGCTTCTTCACATAAAAGTCAACAATATAATTGCCAATGATTCGCTGCCTGTCGAAATCAATTCCATGAAAACTCCCCGCCCTTACCTGCCGCCAGAATACTACTTCCGACATAACTCCGGCTTTGCGTAGCTTTTTAGAACGCGACTTTAAAGCAGCATTGTAAGGGAGGAAATTTTTTGGATTCCCATAAATGGCATTCCCGTTTATATAAGTAATTATTTCATTCTCCATATTTTTAACCACCCCGCCCTTCAGGCACCCCTCCGGAGGAGGGGAAGGCCAACGAGAGTATTTAAATGTAGCGATTTTTCAAATACAATTTATATGATAATAAAAACAGATTGTAGAGAAAGAGTGTTACGCTCCCCTCTTCCCCTCCCTCGGAGGGGTGCCCGTAGGGCGGGGTGGTTTAATTATCGAAATCATCCATCTAAATATGAATTTTAAAGAGGTTTTATTTCGGTACTATTACACTCTGCAACTTTTAATCACCCCGCCCACCGCGTGCACCCCCTCCGCTGGAAGGTTACAAATTTACACACCTCACCTTTTCCCACACGCAATTTCCTATTCCCCCGAAAATTGCTACTTTTGTTTACAACTAAACAAACCGCTTGAGCCTCTCTAAAAAACTATTCCAGCAAACCGCCATATATGGCATTGCCACTGTGGTGCCGCGCATGTTCAGCTTTTTCCTGACCCCGCTGTACACCAGCTCGGGCGTAATGGGCACGGGGCAGTACGGAAAAGTTTCCATCATCTTTGCGTGGATCGTATTCTTCAACGTCGTACTGGCGTATGGGATGGAGACGGCATTCTTCCGGTTTTACCATACCGAGGATAAAAAGAAGGTCATGAGCACATCGACCATATCGCTGGTGTGGTCGTCGCTCATCTTTTTGGTGCTGGCCCTGCTGGGCCGGGAATACATGGCAAAAGCCCTGGGCATTGATGCCGAATACATCACCCTCACCATTTGGATACTGGCGCTCGATGCATTGGTTATCATACCCTTCAGCCGACTGCGCGCCGAGGGCAGGCCCATATTTTACGCGATAGTAAAGGTGGGCACGGTAGCCTTCAACCTGCTGCTCAATATTTTCTTCCTGCTGTGGCTGCCGGATATCGCACGATCCGACCCCGAAGGCTTTGTTGCCACGCTGTACACGCCCGGTTTTGAAGTGGGCTATGTGTTTGTCGCCAATGTACTGTCCAGCCTTGCCGCGGTAATCCTGCTGCTGCCGCATTACCTGCGCCTCTCATGGCATTTTGATACGGTGCTGTGGAAAAGGATGATGCAATATTCCCTGCCCGTTATGGTAGCAGGCATTGCCTTCGCGATCAACGAAACCTTTTCGCGACCGTTGATGGAGTTCATGAACGTATCCGAATCGGATATCGGTGTCTATTCCGCCTGTTACCGACTGGCGCTGTTCATGACATTGTTTGCAACGGCCTATCGCCTGGGCATCGAGCCGTTCTTTTTCAGCCAGGCCGGGAGCAGCAATGCCCCACAGACCTACGCAAAGGTGACCGAATACTTTGTGATATTGGGGTCGGTCATATACTTGGGCGTGCTCGTTTTTGCCGATGTATTCAAATGGATGCTCCTGCGCGACAAGGCCTATTGGGAGGCTATGGATGTGGTGCCGTTCGTAACCCTGGGCGCATTTTTCCTGGGCATTTACACCAACCTCTCCGTATGGTACAAGCTGAGCGACCGCACTAAAATGGGCGCCTACATATCCCTTGCAGGGGCGGCGGTTACCCTGATCTTCAACATCGCGCTCATACCGGTGTGGAGCTATATGGGGTCGGCTGTGGGCACCGTGGCGGCCTATGGCACCATGATGCTGGTGTCGTATAAGCTCGGCGCAAAATACTACCCCATACCCTACAACATACGCAAAATGGTATTTTACCCGCTTGTCGCGATAGTACTCGGGTGCCTGTCGTTTTACGTTCCCGTACTGCGCCAGACGTATGTTTTCGGGATACTGGCCTTTGCCGGCTATCTTTTGCTTATCTTCAAACTCGAAAAAGAAACACTTTCAAAATTCATAAAAAAATAAAATGTCCGTTACCATTAAAATCATCAACAAATCATCGCACGCATTGCCCAATTATGAAAGCAGCGCCTCGGCCGGCATGGACCTTCGCGCCAACCTGGACGAAGCCGTAACGCTGGAGCCGCTGGGCAGGGCGATCATAAAAACAGGATTGTTCATTGAGCTGCCTATAGGCTACGAAGCACAGGTACGCCCCCGCAGCGGGCTGGCGGCCAAAAAAGGCATTACCGTACTGAACAGCCCCGGGACGGTTGATGCCGATTACCGTGGCGAGATTGGCGTAATTTTAGTAAATTTATCCAATGAAGCGTTTACCGTAGAAAATGGCGAGCGCATTGCACAGCTGGTCATTGCAAAACACGAGCGCGCCGAATGGGTTGCAGTACAAACCCTGAGTGAAACAGCGCGCGGCGAAGGCGGCTTTGGCAGCACCGGCGTAAAGTAATAAAGAACCAAAAAACATAACCTCCAACAACCACCAATGAAAATTATCGTACCAATGGCCGGCAGGGGCTCACGCCTGCGCCCACACACACTTACCATCCCGAAACCGCTTATCCCCATTGCAGGCAAGCCTATCGTACACCGCCTTGTAGAGGACATCGCCGGGGTGATCAACCAGGAAATTGAGGAAATTGCATTCATCATACATAAGGATTTTGGCACACAGGTAGAAAAAGACCTTGTGGCCATTGCCGAAAAGCTGGGTGCCAAAGGCAGCATTTACTACCAGGACCAGCCGCTGGGTACCGCCCACGCCATTATGAGCGCGAAGGAATCCATGAGCGGCCCGATAGTTGTGGCCTACGCTGATACACTATTCCGTGCCGACTTTACGTTAGATACTACAGCCGACAGCGTGATATGGGTAAAACAGGTAGAAGACCCATCGGCATTTGGCGTAGTGCAGCTGAATGATAAGAACGAGATCGTGGATTTTGTAGAGAAGCCTGCGGAGTTTGTGTCGGACCTGGCCATCATCGGGATCTACTATTTCAAGAGTGGCGAAGCGCTTCGCGAGGAGCTGCAATACCTGCTGGACAACAATGTAGTAAAGGGCGGCGAGTACCAGCTGACCGACGGCCTGGAGAACATGAAGCAAAAGGGCATGAAATTTGTACCCGGCAAGGTAGACGAATGGATGGACTGCGGCAACAAGCCGGTAACGGTGGAAACCAACTCCCGCATGCTGGGCTTCCTGCATGCCGATGGCGAGAACATGGTGTCCGACGCGGCAACGATAGAGAACAGTACCATTATACCGCCATGCTTTATTGCCGAAGGTGTAGTGCTGAAGAACGCCACCGTAGGCCCCAATGTATCGTTGGGTAAAAATACAAGGGTAGAGAACAGCACCATAAAGAACAGCCTGGTGCAGACCAATTCTGTAATAACAAATGCAAACCTGGATAACGCCATGATAGGCAACCATGCCAAATTCGACGGTAATTTTACCGCCATCAGCATCGGAGATTATTCAGTTTTGGAATAACGAATAAATAAATTCAGCCCTATCGCACCCCTCTCCTTTGGAGAGGGGCCGGGGGTGAGGTTACTATGAAAAAAATCCTTTTTTACACGCTACTGCTTTCCGGGACACTATCCCCGGCAATCCTTCACGCCCAGGTGGAGCCGGACTCGCTTTCACTGGCCAGAAATGAATTCCAGGAGGATTTTTACGAGGCGCTGAAGCAAAAAGGGATCGAGAATTACGACAAGGCGATCCAGTCGATCCAGAAATGCATCGTTAAGGAACCGGATAATCCCGTGCTGTATCATGAACTGGGGAAGAATTACTTCAGCCTTAAAAATTATGCCGAAGCAGAAAGGGCCTACCTCAAAGCCACCCAGCTTGACCCAAAGAACCGCTGGTACTGGCAGGGGCTGTATGATGTATATTACGAAACCAAAAACTACAACAAATCCATTCCCATCGTGCAGAAACTGATGGAGTGGAAAAAGGACTACTACCAGGAGGATCTCGTTTCCTTATACATGTACACCCAGCAGTTTGACAAGGCGCTCGACATGATCAACGAAATGGAATCGACCATCGGCATGTCCGATAAAAGGGAGATGTACAAGGCGCAGATCATGAACGACAGCAGGTTCAAAAAGCCGCAAAAGGAAACGCTGGAAGAAGCCATAAAGAAAAACCCGAAAGTGGAAGCCAACTACCTCGAGCTGATTTACCTCTATTCTGAAAGTAACCAGGAGGCAAAGGCAGAGGCTGTCGCAAAACAGCTGGAAAAGGAAATCCCGGGGTCCGATTGGGCGCAGGTAAGCCTTTTTAAGTTTCACCTCGGTAATAATGACGGCGATAAAGCGTCTGAATCGATGTTCAGGGTGCTGGAAAGCAAAAAGATCGACGGCAAGATAAAGCACAGGGTGCTCAATGAGTTCCTGATATTTGCTGCCGCCAATCCTAAATATGCCCCGCAGTTGGACAAGGCCGTAGGCTATTTTGAAGGTGATAAAAATGTGGATGTAGCCAAAGAGGTAGGTAAATTCCTGTACAACAAAAAGAAGTATGCCGAAGCGGCACAGTATTTTGAAAAGAGCCTTGGCAACAAGCCGGACAACATAGAGGCCATTGAACTGCTGCTGTACACCTACGCCGATGCAAAGCAGTTCGACAAGCTAATGGGTAAAGCGTCCGGTTACCTCGACCTGTATCCTACCCACGCACGCCTGTACTATTTTGCAGGCCTTGGGGCGAATGGCTCGGGGCAATTTACCAAAGCAAAAAAATGGCTTGAAGAAGGCATGGATTATATAGTAGACGATAAAGGCCTCGAGGCCGGGTTTAAAAAAGAATTGGCTACAGCCAAAAATGGAATGGCTAAAACCAAATAACACATGAAAAAAATAATAATCATAGCGGCAGTATTGCTCTCACTCATGTCCTGCAGGACAAAGCAGGCCGTGGTTAGCGAGCAGGCAGTAACGCTGGGCGAGGCCAAATCGGCCAAAGAGGTCATCGCCGGGCACAACGCCATCCCGAAAGAGTTCAAGACACTCTACATACGGGGCGATGCCAACTATAAAGACAGCAAGCAGTCGCAAAGCGTATCGCTGGAAATAAAGATCAAAAAGGACGAAACCATACTGGTGAGCGTGCGTGTACTGGGCATTACGATGGCAAAAGCGCTCATTACGCCTAAGCGCGTAAGCTACTACGAGAAGATTAACGGTACGTACTTCGACGGTAATTACGCCGTGCTGAGCCGTTGGCTGGGTACGGAACTTGACTTCAATAAAGTGCAGAACATGCTCCTTGGCGAAGCGCTGGACGACCTTGAAAAAGGAAACTACCAGTTTTCTGTAGAAGACGGAAAATACAAACTGCAAGGCAAAGACAAAGCCATAAGCAAGGAATTCTTTTTTGAAGGCGCCAACTACCTGCTCAAAAAACAGGTGGTGGCACAGGGAGGGCAGCAGCCCCGAAGCCTCGAGATACAGTACCCCGCGCACAACCAATACCAGGCCGCGCTCCTGCCAAAAGAAATTAAGATAGAGGCCGAGCAAAAAGACCGGGTAAACATAAAGATTGAGTATAAAGTAGTGACCTTTGATGAAAAGCTTACCTTCCCGTATGAGGTTCCCGAAGGCTACGAACAACTATTTATAGATTAACCAGCAACACAATGACCAGATTTCTCCTTACTATATTCCTTATCGGCTTTACGGCCCTGGGCTACGGGCAAACCGAGCAGAAAAAGCTTGAGCAGCGCAAGGCGCAGATCCTTAAAGAAATGAAAGCGCTGCAAAACCTTGTACAGAGTGAAAGCAAAAAGGAAAAAACCGTAGTAAGCAAGATCAGTGAGAACAGCGCAAAGATCAAGCTAAGCGAAAAGCTTATCAATAACACGCAGAAGCAAACCAAGCTGCTGACGGATGACATTTACCTGAACCAACTAAAGATCAACAAGCTCCACAGGGAACTAAAGGTGCTCAAGGAAGACTATGCCAACATGGTGGTAAAGGCCTACAAAAGCCGTTCGGAGCAGAGCCGTATCATGTTTATCCTCTCCTCCGAAAATTTCCTGCAGGCTTACAAGCGGATGCAGTACATGAAGCAGTATGCCAGCTTCCGTAAGATACAGGGCGACGAGATCCGCAGCAAGATGACACAGCTGGAAGAGCTGAACCAAACGCTTGGCGGCCAGAAAAAGTCAAAGGAAAAACTGCTTGTGGAAAGCGAGCAGGAAAAGCAAAAACTGCAAAAGGACAAGGAAGAGCAGGAGAAGCTGGTAAAGGCGATACAAAAAGACAAGAAAAAATATGCGGCCGACATTAAAAAAATGCAGTCCGAGGCAAAAGAAATTGACAGGAAGATCGACAAAATAATTAAAGCGGCAATCGCCGAAGCCAACCGGAAGGCAGCAGCTAAGGCCACTACCGTCGCCGAGAAGAAAGAAATTGTTGCCGCCGCGAAAGCCGACCCCAACAAGATCGTACTTACCAGGGAAGGCAAAATTACCGCCGATGGCTTTAAGGCCAACAAAGGCAGGTTGCCGTGGCCGGTAAAGGAAGGCTACGTATCGGTGCCTTATGGCGACCAGCCCCACCCGCTGGACAGGAAACTCACCGTACACAACAGCGGTGTCGATATTACCACCAATCCCGGAACAGCCGTAAGGGCAGTATATAGCGGGGAAGTAGGGCAGGTACAGCTTATCGAAGGCTCAAGGAATAAGATCGTGTACATACAGCACGGTAACTACATTACGGTATACTACAACCTGGCCTCTGCCAGCGTAAGCTCGGGCGACAAGGTAACCGCCAACCAAACGATAGGTACCGTAGCCACCAGCCCGTCCGGCAAAACAGTGCTTAAGTTCTGCGTAATGCAAAACACCACGCCGCTTAACCCTGCCACCTGGATAGCGCAGTAATCACATGGTTAGTGATTAACCACACCCCGCAAATTACAATATCCAATGAAAGTGAAGACTCCCAGTTTTGTTATCATCCGTAAAGGTTAAGTAACTGTCTAAATTTTAAAGAATCATTTTAACCACATAGTTACATAGCCTTACAAGGTTATTTTAGGGCTCTTCAAAGCAACACAGAGTATGAAGCTTCGCTTCACTATGTGCGAATATATCTCCTTCTGTAGCAATAAATCACTATAAATGCTATGTGCCTATGTGGTTAATCAAAAATTTAGGCGGCAGTTACTAAATAGATATGGAAATTGGTTATAAAAACTTTAAAACAGGCTTTGCTGTACAGGCGGTGTCTCATGTTCCAGCAGCCATTTTTTGCGCCACAGCCCGCCCGCATATCCTGTCAGCGAACCATCGCTTCCGATAACGCGGTGGCAGGGCACGACGATCCATAACGGGTTTTTGCCATTGGCCGATGCTACGGCACGGATGGCCTTTACATCACCCAGTTTTACCGAAAGTTCATGGTAACTCATGGTTTTGCCGAAAGGGATTTCCAGCAACGCATTCCATACTTTCTTTTGGAAATCGGTACCGGTGGGATTCAGTTTAAAATCAAATGAGTTGCGGCTGCCCGCAAAGTAATCCCGGATCTGACTGACCGCATCCCTGAGTTCATGTGGGATCTGCGCTGTTAACTCCTGTGGTTCATCCAGCACCCATATTTTAGATACGCCCACCGCATCGCCTTCTATGAGGCAATGTCCGACGGGCGTATTTATGATGGCTTTTTGCATGACCCAAAGATAGGCATCTGCCAATGATTTTCAATGATTAATCACCTTCTTCAAGGTCAAATATCTCATTCACATTTTTCCCGAAAAGCCGTGAAAGCTTTAGCGCAAGCACTGTGGATGGCACGTACTTACCGGCTTCAAGTGCATTGATGGTTTGCCGGCTCACGCCTATTTTTTCCGCCAGGTCCTGCTGCGTGAGGTTAAATATGGCACGCTGTACTTTTATGTTATTCTTCATCCTGCCTCGAATTATAGAATTGGTACATCTTATAACGGAAAAGGATGATAAAGATAACAAGCTGCGAGAACATGGCGCCCATGAGTACGTTTAAAAACGGAAGCCCATAAATGAACAGGTAGCAGAACAGCAGGATACTGTAGTTGGCAATGGTAGCCCAGGCCAGGCTGTGCAGGCGTATGGAAGCCACCATTTCATCCTCATGCTTTTCTTTTGAGAAAGCGAATACAATACCGGATACAATAATCAACAGTACGAGCAATTCATCCAAAATCGGGTTTTTGGTTACCATGAAATAATCGGTTGGGCCAAGGAGGTCATTGTCGCCAACTATGGCAAAAACGGGAGCGTTAAGTGGCAGGATTTCCAATTTGTTCATGGATGTTAGAGCAATCAATGCGGTTAGTGCAATGGCAAATAAGATGCCGCTCATCCACTTGAGCCGGTGTGGGAATAAATAATTCGTTTTCATAATGATTGATTTAAAGTTATGACGAATGTAAAACATAATTTCCAATATGACAAATAAACTTTACATTTTGTAAAACAAAAAAGCCATCGGGTTAAGGATGGCTTTTTGTATTGTAGGTAAGCTACTAATTATTGGTGCGTAGCAGGTGCCGGTGCAGCATCGCCTTCAGGAGCAATTACTTTACCTTTGATGGTAAGGATCTTGTTCACGTCGCTGTCGTTTGTAGTAACAGTAACCGTTTTAGAGAAAGCTCCCGGATTTGCAGCGTTATATGTAGCGGCAACAACACCTGTTTCTCCCGGTTTGATAGGAGTTTTAGTATAGTTGGTAGCCGTACAGCCGCACTGTGCTTTTACGTTGGTAATAAGTATAGTCTGCTTTGTAGTGTTCTTGAATGTGAACTCATGCGACACAGGCTTGCCTTTTTCGATATCACCGAAAGTATAGCTATCCTCTTTCCAGGTAATTGCCGATGGGGTCATGTTTTTTGGAGCAGCGTTAGCATCTGCTGCTTTAGCAGCCGGCTTAGACTCAAGCTTTGCAGGCGTTACTTTTGCAGATCCTTTTTTAGCTACAGCTTGTTGCGCGTTTGCAGAGAAAGAAAGCATAAGAGCTCCTGCTACAGCGAATAAAGAAAGTTTAAGGGTTTTCATAGTTTTTAAATAATTTATGAGTTAATAATTTTTTTTGGTTTGATAACGATACAAATATATTTACTAATTGCTACAAAGTTGTTAAGCCGTTTCAAAGTCTTGTTAATAACATGTTAACGCCTTGTGCCTTAACGTTGTTTATTACGTTACCTGTCCTAATTTTATCCCTGTAATAGCAAACGGCGTTCCAAAATTGAAATTCAATAAGTTAAATATAATCGTTTTCATCGGGCTCATTGCCATCATCGGGGTGCTGACCATGCAGCTCGTGATGCTCAACCAGGCCTATACCTTTGAAAAAAAGGAGCTGGGTGAGAAAATCCATTTCGCTTTGCAGGATGTGGTCAATAAAATATACCGCGACAACGACAGCGAACTCCCTGCCGCCAGCCCTATAAAAAAAGTGTCCGAAGACTACTATGTGGTGGACGTACAGGATGTGTTTGACGCCGAGGTGCTGGAGTATTACCTGAAAACCGAGTTCCAGAAAGTAAAGCTCGACATGGATTATGAGTATGCCATGTACGATTGCTCATCGGACGAAATGGTGTATGGTGAGTATGTAAACATGAATGGGAAGGAAGTTTCAGCCGACAAGTTGCAATGTGAAAACTGCTTTACCAAACGTGAAGGGCTCGTGTACTATTTTGCGGTGCGGTTCCCCAAACTTACCCACAGTTATGTGAATTCGCTGCAGCAATACTGGATCTATACGGGCGTGCTTTTGCTGGTATTGGTTATTTATGTGTATTCAGTACTCTTGCTGCTAAAGCAAAAAAGATATACGGAACTGCAAAAGGACTTTATCAATAACATGACGCATGAGTTCAAGACGCCATTATCGTCAATATTGATCGCATCCAACTACGCCGTAAAACAGGAGGCCATCGAGACCAACCCCAAGCTCAGCAAATACCTAAAGATCATTATTGAGCAGAGCAACAAGCTCAACCAGCACGTGGAGCGCATACTGTCGGTAGCGAAAACCGATTCCAATATCATCACGCTGGAAAAGAAACCCTTCAATATAGTAGAGTCGCTGGAACTGGTAAAGGAAAATGCCCTGCTTAAATTCGAGCATGCTGCTGTTGAGGTACTATCGGACAAACCGGAATATTTGGTAAAAGCCGATGAGTTCCACTTTTACAACATTGCCTATAACATTGTGGAGAACGCCGTGAAATATGGCAACGACAAACCTGAGGTGACGATTCGCATAAATGAAAACAACGGCATCGACCTGCAATTTTCCGATAACGGCCCCGGTATACCGCAGGAACATATCGATTACGTATTCGACCGCTTTTACCGTGTGCCGCGCGAAAACAAGAAGGATGTTGAAGGTTTCGGGATAGGGCTTTTTTATGTGAAAAAGATTTGTGAACTTCACGGTTGGAAGGCATCGATAAAAAACAATGCCGGACAGGGGATGACGGTAACCCTCCATATCCCTAAAAAGAGCATGCTATGAAAAAAAAGATACTCTATGTAGAAGACGACAATACCCTGGCATTCCTTACGGCGGACAACCTGGAGCAGCACTATGAGGTGGCCCATTTTTCTAACGGGAAGGATGCGTGGGAGGCATTCAGGAGCCAGGATTTCGACCTGTGCATACTGGATGTGATGCTGCCGCAAATGGACGGTTTTGAACTGGCCGAGGCGATACGGAAGCAAAATATAGAGGTGCCCATTATTTTCCTTTCGGCAAAAACTTTAAAGGAAGACCGCATAAAAGGGCTGAAGCTCGGCGCTGACGATTACCTCGTGAAGCCCTACAGCATTGAAGAACTTATATTAAAAATAGAAGTATTCCTGCAAAGGAGCCAGAAGCAGGCACCGGTGAAAAATGCTGCGTGTACCATAGGCACATTTGTTTTCGACCCTGAAAATTATGTCATCACCAAAGGCAGCGAAAGGATAACGCTGACCGAAAGGGAGTCGGCATTGCTAAAGCTGTTCATCGATAACAAGAATACCATATTGAAGAGGGAAAAGATACTCACTGCACTTTGGGGCACCGATGATTATTTCATGGGGCGCAGCATGGACGTATTCATTTCACGCCTCCGCAAAATATTTAAGGACGACGATACCATCCGCATCGAGAATATCCCGAGGATAGGATTTAAGCTGGTAGCCCCTTAATACCCCTGTTTCCGGAAAGGGTAACACCATTCCCGCCGCACCGCTGCGATTCTTCCCTTCGGAGATTATGGGGCGGTGTTAAAACTCATCATATAGTCCTCAACTGCCTTGAGTTCCTCATCCGAAAACGTTTTGGTGATGTAGAAGTTCGTTTTCATTACTTCATATTGCGATGGATCCACTATCGGTTCGCCTTCACCTTTCAGGAAAGTTACCATATCGCCCTTTTTCTCTTTGTAAATTTTGGCAATGTCTTGTATGCTCGGCCCGATCGCCTTTTGCTCGGGCTTGTGGCAGCTGTAGCAATTGCCTTTACCGTCAAAAATTTCCTGCCCCAGCTGTTGCGACGGAGTAAGGCTGGCCGTTTCACCTTCAGCAGATGATCCGCTGCCGGTGGTTATTTGTTCTTTTTTCTCTTCTGTTTTGCAGGAGAAGAGTGAGAGGGTTAGCAGGAGTAGTAAAAGATTTTTCATTTTTGAGCTTCGACACACCCCTAACCCCTCTCAAGAGGGGAACAGCTTCACTCATGCCGGTTTAACAACGCTATATGAGTATGAGTAAGCAGGTCTGAGTGTTCCCCTCTTGAGAGGGGTTAGGGGTGTGTTATTTTAAATTATTACTTATTCAACAATATCGCCGCTTCTTTCGCAAAATACGTCGAGATCAGGTCGGCGCCTGCACGCTTGATGCAGTACAGCTGCTCGATCATCACCCGGTCATGGTCCAGCCAGCCCCTTTCGGATGCCGCCTTGACCATGGCATACTCACCCGACACATGGAACACCGATACTGGCACATTCACAGCATTTTTCACCTCACGCACAATGTCCAGGTACGCAATCCCCGGCTTCACCATCACGATGTCGGCGCCTTCTTCTACGTCGTGCACCGCTTCCTTAATGGCTTCAATGCGGTTGGCATAGTCCATCTGGTACGTCTTCTTATCCTTAGGAACTTCTACATCCGCATCTTTCGGGGCACTGTCCAGCGCATCACGGAACGGCCCGTAGAATGACGAGGCATATTTGGCGCTGTAGCTCATGATGCCCACGTTTTGGAAACCGGCGCTGTCCAGCCCTTCACGCAGGCGCAGTACCCTGCCGTCCATCATATCGCTTGGCGCGGCGAAGTCGGCTCCCGCCTCAGCGTGCGATACTGCCATGCGTACCAGTGCGTCTACGGTCTCATCATTAGCCACGTCTCCATTTTTTATGATGCCGTCGTGTCCGTAAACCGAGTAGGGGTCGAGCGCCACATCGGGCATCACGATCATTCCCGGCACAGCATCCTTTATCGCTTTTATGGCGCGCTGCATCAGCCCGTCACCGTTCCAGGCCTCTTTTCCGGTGTTGTCTTTCAGCTTGTCATCTACTTTTACATAGATGTTCACGGCTTTAATCCCAAGGCTCCAAAGTTCCTTGACCTCCTTTACGGTAAGATCCAGCGAACGGCGGAAAATACCGGGCATCGACGGGATGGGGATTTCCACATTCGTCCCTTCCGCTATGAACATCGGGAACATAAAGTCGTTGGGGGTCACTATGGTTTCACGAACCAGCGAACGGATGGATTCGTTGGTGCGCAGGCGGCGGTTGCGGTGTAATGGAAACATAATCTGATATTTTATTGAGCACCAGCGGTGCGGTATGTTTATAGAAAATTAAGATGCAATTCCGGCATTGAGCTCCGGAGGAGCGGCATGTCAAATTTCATCAAATATAAATTCATTTTTAAATTCGATATTAAACAATTTCAGGAATTCAATGTATTCTTCCCGAAATGATTTTGTTTTATGGTGTTCTTCCTGATTGCGGATATAGTCAATAACTTTGGTCAACTGTGAATGGCTGTATGAAAATGCGCCAAATCCATTTTGCCATTCAAATTTCCCGGCAATCCAATTACGGTCATTTATGAACCGGGAAGAATTGGCTTTAATATCTCTTACCACATCTGATAAAGCTGCATTAGGTTTTAATCCAATTAAGATATGGATGTGGTCCGCCATTCCATTTATCGCGAGAAGCTTTTGGCCTTCATTTGTAACAATGCCGGTAATATATTTATATAATTCTTCTTTCCATTTTGAAGAAATAAGATTGTCCCTGCTTTTTACTGCAAAAACTACGTGGATATATATTTGTGTGTAAGTATCAGCCATTTTTTTTACATTCCGCTCCTCCGGAGCTCAAAAGCGTTTCGGTTACTATTTGCTATAAACATGGCGCCCCGCCGGGGCTCATAAACAATATATCTTTTAATCAATCGTGGCAACGGTCAACTGTAAACTGTAAACTATTTCAGCCTCTCTTCTATTTTTTCTTTCCCTTTCACTAAAAATTTCGGCGCATCAAAACGATAGCCCACAAATACGGTCGCATAATTAATACTGTCATCCATCGACACATCACCGGATGCCTGGTGGTTGGACGCTAGCCCGCGGCTGTTTACCCCTGCGAAGAAACGCTTCGAGTTGTACCCAAGGGCCAGCAATGCCGATGCCTGGGCCAGCAGCTTAGGATTGCTCTCATCAGAAAGCGTTACCCCGCCTCCAAGGCCGAACCCTGCCGACACCATAAAATCTTTGGCTATGACCCAGTTGTAATAATAGGTTGGGGCCAATGCTATATTTACAAAGTAATCTTTACTGCCAAAACCCTCCTGTCCGTTGCCGTTCAGTTCCGTATAATAATAGGATAAGGTTGGGGCAAAAGTACCAACGCTGGTAAGCTGCCTGGCGTTTTGCAACCCTATGGAGCGGTAACTGAATTGCCTGTTGAATATAAAAGCTGTTGACCCGCCAATCTTCAGGGTTTTCAGGTTCTCCAGGTAAATACTGGCGCTTTCAACGTTTAGCGAAATGCCCTTTTGATAGTAATAGTCCAAATGCTGTACAAAACGCCCCGGAAACAGGTCGAGCCCGAACGATGTCATTTTCGAGCGGCCGTTGTCCTTGTTGTCGGCAAAAAAAGAAGGGGCAAAACCCAGGCTGAATGCTACGATGTCATATTGTACCCAAATGCCAAGGGTAGTCTTTTTGTTCGGCTCCAGGTCAACCGTGATGTTTTCTGCCCCGTACTCCAGCGAAAAACTGTTAGAGGTGTTCAGTACAAATGCCTGTACTGACAGCTTATCGTCATAGTCCTCGTACCATTTGTAACGTGCATTATCGCTTTGCGCATGGCAAACCGATACGAAGAAACAAATTCCTATGGCGCGTATTATATCCACTCCCTTGGCTCTCTCAATATTTTTATTAATCTTTCTTCCTCGCTTCCTGCTTCCGGATGGTGGTCATATACCCACTGCACATGCGGCGGAAGGCTCATCAATATGCTTTCGATACGGCCATTGGTCTTAAGCCCGAACAGCGTGCCTTTATCATGCACGAGGTTGAACTCAACATACCTCCCACGACGTATCTCCTGCCAGGTGCGGTTGGCTTCATTCCACGTTATATCCTTACGGCGTTCCACAATCGGCACATAAGCCGAAAGGAAACTGTTCCCCACTTCCGTTACAAAATTATACCAGTCTTCCATTCCAAAATCTTCCGATGCCTTGCAATGGTCGAAAAATAATCCACCAATGCCACGTCCCTCATCGCGGTGCGCGTTCCAAAAATAGGTATCGCACTGCTTTTTGAAGCGGGGATAAAATTCGGGATCATGCTTGTCACATGCAGTTTTGCACGTCTGGTGGAAATGGGTCGCATCCTCATCAAATAAATAATACGGTGTAAGGTCCTGCCCGCCGCCAAACCAGCTGTCCACCACATTGCCTTGTTTATCGTACATCTCAAAATACCGCCAGTTGGCATGCACGGTCGGCACGAACGGGTTTGTGGGGTGAATTACGAGGCTCAGGCCGCAGGCAAAAAAGTCGACATCGCCCACATTAAAGTACGCCTGCATCGCCTTCGGCAATTCACCATGCACGGCAGAGATGTTGACCCCGCCTTTTTCGAAAATAGTGCCGTTCTCTATTACACGCGTGCGCCCCCCGCCGCCTTCCGGACGTTCCCACAGGTCCTCGCGGAATTTTGCTTTGCCGTCTACTTCCTCCAGCTTATAGGTTATGTTGTCCTGTAAAATCTTTAAATATTGATAAAATTGCTCTTTCATTCCTGGTCGCCTATAGATTCTGTATTTTCAAGTTTATAATCCCTTGCCAGCCTGCCTACTTTTTCGCCGTCGCCAAAAATGTACCATGCGGTCTGGTCGCCGGTGTTTAACGGCACGAAACGCTCGGTACTACCGCTGTCTTTTAAGATGGCATCCAAAAGAATGCTAAAAGTTTCCATATCGTACCAGTCGCCCAGGTCTTCAGGTATCATTATATAAGCCTTATTGTTGTATACGGCAATGAGGTGAATTTCGGAGGTTTCGTCGTTATCATTATAATGGCTTTGCTGGTAGGCTTTTAGTCCGTTGATCTTTCCTTTCGACTTCTTAGCAAATTCCAGTAAAAGCGTATCGTGGTCGGCAGGGTAAATGCCCGGCTCCACATCAAAGTTGATGCTGATGCCCGATATTTCAAGTATTTCGTAAATGGAGTCATCTGCAACAAAAAACAAATCTTCATCCTCTTTGCGCTTGTTGAGCTGTTCACGGGTTACAGGCGCCGCGATAAGGCCATTTTTAATAAGGTAGTCGTTATTGTCGGCAAGGGTCTTTTTCTCAAGGGCATAATATTCCGAAACCATCGTTCGCAATCCCGCTGACTTAATGAAAACGGAAGCTGCGTCGAAAACCGGCTTATCCATATTTTTGAGCCACGCCGCAAATAGTTCTGCTTCATGTTCTTTTGTGAAACCGTTTTTTTCAAACAGCTTCATCAGGTGTACGGCGACCTCTTTATCATTAAGCAGGGCTTTATCTTTGGCCACCGCGCTCACAAAATCAATAAAATCATCCTGTACTGCCTGCGATTCCAGTGCGGCTGCCTTCTTTTTCGGGAAGTCATAAAACCGCAGCAGGTTCAGCTCCATGGCATCGTGCAATTCCTTTCTTTCGCGGGTAGGAATAAATTTTACCATTGTTGCCTCGACCTTAGCGGAAAATGCCGGAACCCTTGCGTCATCCGATTTTAATACCAGTTGAATGAAATACGTCTTGGGCTCAAAATCGGCCAGGTATTCACCATTCTCTTCAGCTGCTCCGATTCGCAGAAGGTCAGCCATCGTGATCGGGTTCTTATCCATATATGCAATGGAGAAGTCAATGATTTTCTTTTTTACAGGTTCTGTACCGTGCTCCATAAATTCTTCCAGCCCGTCCGTAAACCAGTAGATGCCATCCTCATCATTTAAGGGTATTTTGCCAAACGATGAAATAAAGTAGTCCACCGCCTTCATGCTTTTTCCGTCACGGCCCAGCCAATAGAACAGGCGGGTATTTGCCATTGACTTCCCAGATAGCAGCCGGGCCTCAAAAGCGGGAACGTGCCCTTCAATTTTATTGTAGCCTGCAAACTGCACGACATTGCTTTCAAGTTCATTGTTGTCAAGCAACTTAAAAATTTCGGTCCTTACATCGGCATCAAGGGTTACGGTTTTGTCCTTATCAAAATAACCCGGCGCCAGTTCGTCAAGCAGGCCGGAGATCTTGTCGTTATCCTTGCTCTTTAATATGTCCAATACCTGCGGCTTAACCGATGTATCTCCTTTCCGGTAGCGCCTTCCAAGGGCTTTGTCACTATTTGCAGCCAGCATCTGCTCCATTTCACCCACCGCTTTTGCCCTTGCATCAATGTAGGATGACAGGAATGCCACACTGGCGGCATCGGTTACGGTAAGCAGCTTTTCGCCTTTTTTGCCTTTGCCTGCATCTTTAATAATCTTTTGCACCCTTATGCTGTCCTTCACCAAATCCTGAGAAAAGGCGGTTGATGTAATGATAAGGCACAGCGCCACAAGCAGGTTGTATTTGTTTTTCATTGGTATGTTATTTCAGGCGCTCCAAAACACCTTTTCGCTTTACGATATTTTTATAGTCCCACTGGATGTCCGCCGACTTTTGCAGCCAGCGTTTCAGGTCGTCAGTATTTATTTCGTTTACATCAGTGTAACCGATGGATGCGTCCTTAAATTTCTGTCCATGAAGAGTAAGCCCCGCCTCATCAAACGATTGCCCGCTCCAGAACATCAGCTTAACATTATCTTTCCCTTTGCTGTAGCCTACGATCGGGTTGCCGTCCAAAAACCAAACCGGATGGGCATACCATATTTTGTTCTCTGCGCCAGGCAGGTTTTCGGTTATGGTTTGTGCCAAAACGTTAGCAATAGCTTTATCGCTTTCGTCAAGCTTGTTGTTGTAGTCCTGAATTTCTGCGGAATAGTGTATCATTTGAAATCTGATTTTAATAACCCAAAATAAACGAGGTCTTCCAAAACGCCTTCGCCATTCTTAAACTCCTGCCGTAGTGTACCTTCGGGTTTGAAGCCCTGTTTCTGCGCCACTCTCTGGCTGGCCGGATTATCCGGCGAAGCGCAGATGCACACCTTGTTCATTTTAAGTTCGCCAAAACATACTGCCAATACACCCGAAATTGCTTTGGTCATTATACCACGGCCTTCAAAGTCTTTATCGACAAAATACGCCAGTTCACATTTGTTGATATCCGTATCAATATTTTTAATGACAATGTAACCAATTAGTGTGTTCGTGTCGAGGCTGCGCAGGTAGAAATAATAATTATCTTCAAACATTTCATTGTCAACAGCCTGCCTGAAAAAAGCGGTCGTCTTCTCCAAAGAGGTACAGCGCGACAGCGTAACCGGAAAGCCTTTCCGTATGTGCTCCCTGTTCCTGTCGATGACCGCGTAAAACTCTTCGGGTTTTACATTGGCTATCCGTTCTGTTTTCCAGTTTAGTGCTTCCATTTTTTAAATATTCTGTTTCATTCGCAGCAACCGCAGCAACCGCAGCAACCGCAGCAACCGTGGCAACTGTTAACCGTTAACTGTCAACCAACAACTATCGGTATTCTTTCACCGCATCAATAAACGCCTTCGCATGGTCAACCGGGATATGCGGCAGTATGCCGTGGCCCAGGTTCACGATGTAATTGTCCTTGCCGAACTCGTCAATCATCTGGTGTACCATTTTCTTAATCACAGGTATCGGCGACAGCAGCCTGCTCGGGTCAAAATTGCCCTGCAGGGTTATTTTGCCACCCGATAGGTAACGGGCATTGCGTGCCGAACAGGTCCAGTCGACACCCAGTGCCGATGCCTTGCTCTGGCCCATTTCGCCCAGTGCAAACCAGCAGCCTTTACCAAACACGATAACGTGCGTCTCGGGTGCCAGTGCTTCCACGATCTGGTTGATGTATTTCCACGAGAATTCCTGGTAATCTACAGGAGACAGCATCCCGCCCCAGCTGTCGAATACCTGAACGGCATTCACTCCCGCTTTTACTTTCTCTTTCAGGTACGCTATGGTGGTGTCGGTTATTTTTTGAAGCAATACGTGTGCGGCTTCCGGCTGCGAAAAGCAGAAACCCTTTGCAATGTCAAAGCTCTTAGAACCTTTGCCCTCTACCGCATAGCAGAAGATGGTCCACGGCGAACCCGCAAAACCTATCAGCGGCACCTCATCGTTCAGCATTTCCTTGGTCAGCTTTATGGCATCCATTACATAGCCAAGCGTTTCATGGATGTCCGGTACGATCACCTTCTCCACGTCCTGCACGGTGCGGATAGGCTTGGGCAAAAACGGGCCCACGCTTTCCTTCATCAGCACCTCGATGCCCATGGCCTGCGGCACCACAAGGATGTCGGAGAACAATATGGCAGCATCAGGCTTTACGATGCGTATTGGCTGAACCGTTATTTCGGCGGCAAGCTCGGGTGTCTGGCAACGCGTAAAGAAATCATATTTGTCGCGCAGCGCACGAAATTCCGGCAGGTACCTGCCCGCCTGGCGCATCATCCATACCGGCGGCCTTTCTACAGGCTCGTTGCGCAATGCTTTTAAAAAGAGGTCGTTTTTTATCATATTGTATATGTTATACCACAAAGATCCGCAAAGAAGCCCAAAGACTCGCAAAGCTTTATTTGCAGTATTTATTAATCTTCGTGTTCCTTTGCGTTTCTTTGTGTAATACCCAACGCATTGAATTATAATGTTTATATTGTTTTTTATTTGCAATTACTATATAAGGTTTCCAAAACCTTGCATGTTAATTGTTTTCCTATTTCAGTTTTAAATTCAAAGACACACCCCTAACCCCTCTCAAGAGGGGAACACTCAAACGTGCTTACTCAATCCTGCTTCGGTATGAGTGAAGCTCTTCCCCTCTTGAGAGGGGTTAGGGGTGTGTTATAAATCCCGATAATAATTCACGCACTGCACCACCACATTCTCCACCGTGGGCTTACTGGCGATAACAATATTCCCTGTCACACCGTTCAATGCCGCTGCCGTAGTAGTACCGATGCAAAAGCAAACGGCATTCCCAATAACATTCTCTTTTAAAAAACTCTCTACTCCTGACGGACTGAAAAACAATATCCCGTCAAGCGGTGCATTCATCGTTAACGGCGATAATACCGTTTTGTATATTTCAATTTCGTTCCAAATTATTTCAGCATTCGCCAAAGCATCCGGCAGGGTATCGCGCCGCATGCTACCTGAAAAGAACGTAAAGCTTTCACCTGAATGTTCCTTTATGATAATCGCCGCCAGCTCTTCCGCATATTCAGCGCAAGCAATAACGCTATATCCTGCCTTTTCAATGGCCTCCCTTGTCTTATTGCCTACGCAGAAAACAGGATGGCCTTTATAATCTCCCGCCTTTTCATGCTGCAAAAAGCTTTTAAAAGCATTCTGGCTTGTAAAGATAAGATTTTGGTGTATGGTATTGAATTCAAAGGGGTTGTACTGTATCGTGATGAAGTCGGCTTCCACAACGGCAAGCCCGGCGTTGAGCAGAAACTGCCTGTGGTTGGGCAGCAACTTTTTTGTGGACAGTACCCTGGCACCCATTATTTATCCATTTGGTTGCGGATGCTCTCCATCAGTTCCGCACCGCCATTTTTAAGCAGTTCATCAGCGCATTCATTGCCAAAGTCAGTATAGTCGCCCCCGACCTCCAGCACTTTCTCGACATGCAGCTTTTCGGTTCCGTCTATCGAGAGCAGCACACCCTCAAAACGTATTGCACCCTCAAAATAGGTAGCCAGCGCCCCAATCGGGGCCGTACAGCCGCCTTCCAGCTTTTTCAGGAACTGGCGCTCAATGTGCGTGGCAATTTCCGAGGGTTTATGGTTGAGGTGTGCCAGCGCTTCCTGTGCATAAAAGTCGGTTTCCATTGCGGCTACTACCATGGCACCCTGTGCGGGTGCGGGTATCATCCAATCTAAAACCATGTGATTATCGGGCAGCAGGTTAATGCGCTCCAGCCCGGCGGCCGCAAATATGGCGCCCTGCCAGTCGTTGTCCTTCAATTTTTGCAAGCGGGTATTCACATTACCCCGAAGGTCGGTCACGGTATGGTGCGGGTAGCGGTTGAGCCATTGTGCCTGACGGCGGAGGCTTCCGGTTGCAATGGTTGCGGCACCGGTAAAAAATTCGGTCTTGCCTTTGTGTACCAGTATATCATTTACATTGGCCCTTTCCAGCACGGCAGCCTGGACAATGCCTTTTGGCAGGGCGGTAGGCACATCCTTCATGGAGTGTACCGCTATGTCCACCTGGCCCCGTATCATGGCAACATCAAGCGTTTTGGTAAAAATACCGGTGATGCCCAGCTCGTACAGCGGTACATCAAGAATAAGGTCGCCGGTAGATTTCACGGCCACAATTTCGGTGGGATAGCCAAGCTGGTTCAGTTGGCGTTCCACGGTGTGTGCCTGCCAAAGGGCCAGCTCACTGTCGCGGGTGCCTATCCGTATGGTTTTTTTCATTCTATGGGAGTTTCGATCCTGAATACCTTTTCGATCCACTCGATGCTTTCGTCTACAACTGTATCGCGGTCTTTCAGGTGATTGGCAAAATGGGTCGTAATTTTCTGGATGATGCGCCTGCTGATGATCTCGGCCTGCTCTTCATCAAAATTACTTATTTTTCTGCGTTGGAAATCAAGCTCGTTGTCTTTTATCGAATTCAGTTTTTCCTTGAGCGCATTTATGGTTGGTGCAAATTTGCGGGCATTGGTCCAGTCGTTAAACTCTTTCACTACCTCCTCAATGATCGCCTCAGCGGCAGGAATGTGCAGCCTGCGGTTCTCGAGGGTCGCATCGGTAATGGTAGACAGGTCATCCAGATGTATCACGGTTACGCCCGGCAGTTCTTTTACATTATCATGTACATTCTTGGGGATGGAAAGGTCCAGTATCAATAACGGTTTATTGAGTACCAGAATGTCTTTGTCGATGGTCGGTTCCTGTGCGCCGGTCGCTACCACAAGCACGTCGGCTTTTGGTATTTCGAGCGGCAGCAGGTCATGGTCTTTCACGATGAGGTTGAACTTACCGGCTACCTTCTCCGCTTTTTCGCGGGTGCGGTTTACCAGTATTATATGGTCGTTCTTCGTGTGTTTTACAAGGTTTTCGCAGGTATTGCGTCCTATTTTTCCGGTACCGAAAAGCAGTATATTCTTATTGCTGATGTCGGCCACATTGTTCATAATGTACTGCACCGATGCAAACGATACTGATGTCGCGCCCGAGCTCAGCTCCGTCTCGTTCTTGATGCGCTTGCTGGCCTGTATTACGCAGTTAACCAGGCGCTCCAGGAAGGTATTGGCCAATCCTGCTGCCTTCGACTCCATAAAACCGGTTTTTATCTGGCTGATGATCTCGAAGTCGCCCAGTATCTGGCTGTCAAGGCCGGTGCCGACACGGAAGATGTGCTCAATGGCTTCATTGTTCTTATATACAAAGGCAGCCCGCTGGAACTCCTCAATGGAGCCGCGGCTGTTGTCGCATAGCAATTTTATCAGTTGAAAGGGGTGCTGAGCAAAACCGTATATCTCGGTCCTGTTGCAGGTAGAGGTCACGATAAGGCTGGTTATGCCCTCCTGCTTTGCCTGCTGCAGCAATGCAGCTTTACCGGCACTGTCAAGGCTAAACTTACCCCTGGTCTCGGCATCAGCTTTCCTGTAGCTTAACCCTACCGCATAAAAATACTGGTGCCTCGACGTATTACTGTTATCCATATTCGTTACTTCACACTCTTAAAAGTTTCACAAAAGTAATTTGAACTATTTTTAAAAAGTAACGCTGTAAGTCCTTTTTATGTCGCTCAGGGATATTTCGCCAATAAAACGCTTTTTAATTCTGAAAATGCCTAAATTTGCGGTCATATCAATGCTTTGCAAAAAATTAGTTTAGAACAATTCTAAATAAAGAGCTGTCCTGTTTTTGCAATCGCACCCGAAAAAATATCGCTATGGGTTCCCATGAAGAGATCATTATAGAGGACGGTTTTTATGTGCTGAAGTTCGAGAATAACAGCGACGAAACGGTGCATTTTGAAAGGGAAGTAGACACCGACCTGATACAGTTCCACTTTGGGATCAAGGGAAGGGCCAAGTTCATATTCAACCAGGGTCGCTATGCGCTGGACCTTCGGGAGGAGCTGTCGCTGTTCCTGTTCAACCCGCAAAAGGAGCTGCCGGTGCATCTTGAAATTGCCCCGCACAGTTGGGTCGTATCCATTCTCATCTCCATAAAAAAGTTCCACGGCTTCTTTTCGGAACAGGCCGACCACATACCGTTTCTGAGCCCCGAGAACATTGACAAGAAATACTACAAGGACGAAAAGACCAATCCGGGAATGTCGGTGGTTTTAAGCCAGCTGTTCCACTTTAACCTGCATCCATCGATAAAGAAATTGTACTTTAAAGGCAAGGTGTATGAGCTGCTGAGCCTGTATTTCAACCGCGCCGAAGATGCCAATACCGAAGCCTGCCCGTTCCTGGTAGACGAAGATAATGTAATGAAGATACGCAAGGCCAAGGACATTGTGATCGCCAACATGGCCGAGCCGCCCGGGCTGCAGGAACTCGCCGACCAGGTGGGCATCAACCTGAAAAAGCTGAAGATGGGCTTCCGCCAGATATACGGCGACAGTGTATACAGCTTTTTGTTCGATTATAAAATGGACTACGCCCGAAAGCTGCTCGACAGCGGGTCGTATAACGTGAATGAAGTTGGCCTGAAGATAGGGTACAGCACCGCCAGCCACTTTATCGCGGCGTTCCGCAAGAAGTACGGCACTACGCCGAAGAAGTATTTGATGAGTATTAATGAGAAAGTTTAACCTCACCCCTAACCCCTCTCCAAAGGAGAGGGGAACTCATTCCGATGCACTCATGCTTTATTCATTTGAGTGAAGCTTGCTCCCCTCTCCTTTGGAGAGGGGCCGGGGGTGAGGTCAAATAATAATAATATGAATAAATATAACCTAATATTCTTGAAAGAAGGAATGCTTCTTTCCTCAAAGCAATATAAAGATTGGCATGAAATTCAGGATGAATACGAAAACTACAAGGTTTCACTGGATTTTTCCTCTCTTGATGAAGTAAAAGAATATATAGTTTTAGATTATAAATTAAATGAGCCGCTTGTCGCACGATTTTTGAGAGACTTTGACAAGTCGGGAAAAGAAACGATTGAAATTAATTTTTTTGATTTAAACATGAAAGGAGTACTATTAGTTAACCTCGGCTCGCCGGACAGTCCGGAAGCAAAAGACGTAAAACCCTACCTGGATCAGTTCCTGATGGATAAGTATGTAATCGATGTGCCATTCCTGCTACGGGCGTTGCTGGTGCGTGGAATCATACTGCGAAAAAGGCCCGAAGCATCGGCGGAAGCCTACAAGAAAATATGGTGGGAGGAAGGCTCCCCGCTTATCGTGCTTTCGAAAAGGATGCATAAAAAAGTACAGCAAAAAACGGACTTGCCGGTGGCATTGGCCATGCGCTACGGAAAGCCGTCAATCGAGACCGGACTTCAGGAGTTAGCCGACAAAGGTGTTACTGAAGTGCTGCTGTTCCCGCTTTACCCGCAGTATGCCATGGCTTCGACACTGACCATATTGGTACTGGCAGAAGAAATCAGGAAGAAGAAATTCCCGCAAATGACCTTTACAGATGTGCCTGCTTTTTACGACAAGCCCGATTACATTAAGGTGCTTGCCAACTCCATCGCGAAGTCGCTGGAAGGGTATAATTACGACCACCTGCTGTTTTCCTACCACGGTATACCCGAGCGCCATATTCGGAAAACGGATGTAACCAAATCGCACTGTAAGATAGACGGAACCTGCTGTGTAACGCCGTCGGCAGCACATAAGTTCTGCTACCGCCACCAGTGCTACGAGACTACACGCCTTGTTGTGGAACAGCTTGGAATTCCTAAAGATAAATATTCACAAACCTTCCAGTCGCGCCTCGCGGGCGACAAGTGGCTCGATCCCTACACGGACGTTGAAATAAACAAAATGCCAAACAAAGGCATAAAAAACCTGGCTGTGGTTACGCCTGCCTTTGTATCCGACTGCCTTGAAACCCTGGAGGAAATCGCCATGCGGGCAAAAGAAGAGTTTGAAGAAAATGGCGGCAAGGAATTTCATACGGTGCCCTGCCTTAATGACAGCGATGAATGGGTAGCCGTTATGGCCAACTGGATCCACGAGTGGGCTCATGCTGAAACACCCGTTAGTTAATGGGATTATCCAACAGCGACCTCGCAGAAAAGGACATCAGGGGATTGCTCATAAAGCAGTCGGTCCCCGCATCCATAGGCATTTTGTTCATGACCGTGAACGTGCTTATCGATGCCATTTTTGTAGGCCGCTGGATCGGTTCGCTGGCCATTGCCGCACTATCGGTGGTCATGCCTATTACTTTTTTCATTTCCTCATTGGGGCTTGCGATAGGCACTGGCGGGGGATCGGTACTATCTCGCGCCCTTGGGGCGGGCGATAAGGAAAAGGCGCTCAACATTTTTGCGCACCAGATCATGATGACCTTTGGGCTGTCGTCGCTTTTTGTGGTGTTCGGACTGTTTTTTGGCGATGAGATACTGTACGCTTTCGGCGCCAATGGCGCAATTAAAGAACCTGCGAAGGAATTTTTCCTGCCCATATTACTGGCAGTCCCGTTCCAGGCGCTGTGTATGATGGGCAACAACGTGATCCGGGCCGAGGACAAGTCGCGCCATGCCATGACAGCCATGATCATATCGGCAATTGCCAATATCGTTTTGGACATCCTTTTCATAAAGGTGTTTGACATGGGTATTTTTGGGGCGGCAGTGGCTACGGGTCTTTCCTTTTTTGCCTGCTTCGTGTACGTTGCCTGGTTTTTCATTTTTAAAAGCGAGCTCCGCCTCTCGTGGCCCAACTTTGCGTTCCACAGGAAAATATTTGGGGAGATCACCTCGCTAAGCTTTGTCACCTTTGCCCGGCAGGGTGTCATCAGTGTGCTGGCGGTACTGCTTAACCATACGCTGTTCTCCTACGGCGGTGAGCATGCCGTTACGGTATATGGCATCATCAGCCGGATGCTCATGTTTGCGCTGTTCCCGGTTTTAGGCATCACCCAGGGTTTCCTGCCTATTGCCGGATTCAACTATGGCGCGGGCAATTATGGACGCGTGCGCGAAACGATTTTTACCTCCATGAAATATGCCGGTGGGCTGGCAATACTCATATTTATTGTCATACTCATCTTCGCGAAGCCTATAACGGCGATTTTCACTACCGACCCCCAAGTGATACGCGATACGCCGGGTGCATTGCGGTGGGTGTTTGCGGCATCGCCCATTATTGCGGTGCAGCTGATAGGGGCTGCCTATTTCCAGGCGGCCGGCAAGGCCACCAAGGCATTGCTGCTTACGCTGAGCAAGCAGGGTTTCTTCCTGATTCCACTTGTACTCATCTTACCGCATTTTTTTGGTATCTTCGGGGTGTGGGCGGCGTTCCCCATAGCGGATGTGCTTTCTACTATAGTGACCGGGGTGTTTTTAAAGAAGGAAATGGCGACGGAATTAAAAATTGACAATTAATATGGAAAAATATTTGTTTGGCGGAATTGTCGTGTTTCTTATCTTAAGCTGTAATAGTTCAGACAAGCAATCTTTTGAATATGAAGAGCTGTTGAATCAAAACGCTGAATTACGAAAGAAAAACATATTTTTGACCGATTCATTAGAAAACTATAAAGAGGATTTAATCAGATCGTATATTCTTATAGGAATTCCCGATGACCCATTAATGACAGTTGGAAGGAAAAATAACATTAAGTTATTATTTCATCCATTTGCAGTTGAGTTGCCAAAGTATGACATTTATAAAGTTAACGGTTCAAAAGAAATTAAAATCGGAAGCAATAACAAAACAGAATTTGATTATGCATTTGTCCCAAAATCAACTACAGATAATCAAGTCTACCTTAAAGTTAAAATTCCAAATAAAAACGATACGATTGAAATTCCTGCACATATGATACTTACTGTTGAGAATTAGTTTAAGAATAAGATTATAAGAAAATTGGAATACTACAACTACATAAAATCCCTCCACCTCATTTTTATCATAACCTGGTTTGCCGGGCTGTTTTATATTGTGCGGCTGTTCGTGTACCATATCGAGGCCAATAGCAAGCCGTCCCCCGACAAAGAGATCCTCACAAAGCAGTACCAGCTGATGAGTTACCGGCTGTGGTACATCATCGCGTGGCCGTCGGCAGTGTTGGCGACTATTTTTGCAGTAACGCTGCTTGTCATGATGCCGGGTTGGCTCAACGAATCGTGGATGCACGTAAAACTGGCATTCGTATTGCTGTTGTTCCTGTATCATTTAAAATGCCACCAGATTTTTAAGCAATTGCAGCGTGGTGAAGTAAAGCACACCACAGGCTTCATGAGGCTTTGGAACGAAGGTGCAACCATCATCTTATTTGCAGTCGTGTTTTTGGTGATACTGAAAAACGCCGTAAATTGGATCTACGGTGTGGTGGGTATTATCCTTTTCAGCATTTTGCTGATGCTGGGCTATAAATTTTACAAACGCATTCGCGAAAAGAACAACTCCTGATGAAGGAACGCTTTAAAATAAAACGCTGGTCGCTGCGTACAAGGATTTTCATGTCGATGATCCTCGTCACGCTCATTGCGTCGTTCCTTATCGCGATCGTGGCCATTTACCAGTTTAAAAAAGAAGCCAACGACTATAACGAGGACCGCCTGGAACGCAAGGAATTTGCCATAAAGGAGCACATGAACTACGTGCTTTCTACCACCACCTACCCCATGACCTCCGAAAACCTCCCGCTGATTTTCCGCGAGCGCATCCACGAGCTGGCGAACATCCACGGAATGGAGATCAATATTTACGACCTCAACGGGCATCTGCTGAAATCATCAAAGGCCGCGTTTTCGGTTGATACCATCAACAGCACCATTCCCCCGGTGATATTAAAGGTACTGCGCGCCACTGCCGAAAAACGCTATGTTGACCCGAAATCGGAAAACGGGAAAAAATTCCGGTCCGCCTACAGCTATATCAAGGACAATAAGTTCAAGCCGCTGGGTATCCTGAACCTGCCCTACATTGAAGACGACGGCTATTACGAAAAGGAAACCAACAACTTCCTGTGGCGCTTTGTACAGGTATATTCGTTCATGCTGCTCATTTCCATCATTATTGCCTATTTCCTGTCGAGCTACATTACACGTTCCATAAAGGAGATCAGCGAACGCATCAAGGAAACCCGCCTGAACGAGGAGAATAAAAAGATAGATATGGGCGACTCCCCGCAGGAAATAAGCCTGCTGGTGGATGCCTACAACAACCTGGTAGACGACCTCGACGAAAGCGCCATAAAACTGGCTCAGAGCGAACGCGAGCAGGCCTGGCGCGAAATGGCAAAACAGGTGGCCCACGAGATCAAGAACCCCCTCACACCCATGCGCCTCACCGTGCAGAGCTTTCAGCGCAAGTTTGACCCGGAAGCACCCAACATCCGCCAGAAACTGGACGAGTACTCTAAAACGCTGATACAGCAAATTGACACCATGAGTGCGGTTGCATCGGCATTCTCGAGCTTCGCCTCAATGCCGGCACAGCAGAACGAAACCCTGAATGTGGTTAAGATCGTACAGCTGGCACTGGAAATTTTCAACGAGCCCTACATTACGTACCACAGCGATGAGCCGTACATCATTACCCGCATGGACCGTACGCAGCTTATCCGCATCATTACCAACCTGGTCAAGAATGCCACGCAGGCCCTTGATGAGAATAAGGAAAGCCCAATGGTGAATGTGCGTGTGTACCGTGAAGGCGACATGGCCATGATAAGCGTTAAAGATAATGGCAAGGGCATTACCATAGAGAACAAAAACCGTATTTTTGAGCCGAAGTTCACCACCAAGAACAGCGGAATGGGGCTTGGCTTGGGCATCATCAAGAACATTGTGGAAAATTACAACGGCACCATAACCTTTGACAGCGAACCGGGATACGGCACAACTTTTCTGGTACAGCTGCCCATTACCAGCCCTGAAGGCAACGAAATGGAAACAAACGACAAAACAATATAACCATGAACTACGAAAACATATTGGCCGAAAAAGACAACGGCATTGCGATACTGACCATCAACAGGCCCACAAAACTCAATGCGCTCAACAGGGCAACCATCCTGGAGTTGCACGAAGCATTTAAGGCATTTGACGAAGATAAAAGCATTAAGGTAATCATTGTGACCGGCAGCGGAGAGAAGGCTTTTGTGGCCGGTGCCGACATTGCCGAGTTTGCCGACTTCAATGTGGAGGAGGGCGAACAGCTGGCAGCGCTGGGGCAGGAGCTCCTTTTTGACCTGGTGCAAAACCTGGGCACTCCCGTAATCGCGGCGGTAAACGGCTTTGCCCTTGGCGGCGGACTGGAACTGGCCATGGCGGCGCATTTCCGTGTGGCAAGCGACAATGCCAAAATGGGACTGCCGGAAGTATCGCTGGGCGTGATACCGGGTTATGGTGGT
Source organism: uncultured Flavobacteriaceae bacterium (assembly GCA_942492845.1). Lineage (GTDB taxonomy): Bacteria > Bacteroidota > Bacteroidia > Flavobacteriales > Flavobacteriaceae > Flavobacterium. Next base: position 1,044,667 of record OW818646.1, read on the forward strand.
ACGCAGCGCCTTCCGCAACTGGTGGGCAAGGGCCGCGCCATGGAAATGATCATGACCGCAGGTATGGTCAATACCGAAGAAGCAAAAACGTACGGACTGGTAAACCACGTGGTGCCACAGGCAGAGCTTATCGACTTTTGCAAAGGCATTGCCGCCAAAATAATGAAGAACTCACCGGTAGCCATTGCCAACGCGATAAAAGCCATCAACGCTAATTACGAAAGTGGCGTGAACGGCTATAATACCGAAATACGCGCGTTTGGTGAATCGTTCGGGACAGCAGATTTTAAAGAGGGAACAACCGCATTTTTAGAGAAAAGGAAAGCGGACTTCCCGGGGGAATAATCAATCGGGGCTTACTATATAGTAAGCAGAAATATTTTGCGTTGCCTTGGATGCCGGGTGCTACTCATCCTTAACCATAGCCTTCAGCACCCATTTGCCTTTTTTGCCTTTGTAGGTGCTTTCACTATAGCCCTTGCCGGTTTCGCCGTTAAGGCTGGTAAAATCGTACACGTCTTTCGTGACAGGCTGTGCCGTGAATCCCTGCAGCTTGTAGGTACTCGTGAAGGATAGCCCAGCATTTCCCCCCATACGGTTGCAGGCAATGATTTTAGTTTTCGGATCATATTCCGGGGTATCCCAAATAGCTGTCCCCTCGGCAGTATTTTGCAGCTTTACCAGTCTTTTGGTTTTACGGTCGGCCAGGAATATAAGCGCCTCCAGGCTCCCATGTATGTCTGCTCCGGTATAGACCAAAAGGTCCTGGTCGCCGTCATGGTTAAAATCGGTTATCAAAAACCCCGGAACATAATTATAGTAATCATCGCCGTACAGCTCACCCACAAATCCGGGAATATCCATCGATTCCTGGTAGACGGTGTTTTCTTCGCCATCGGTAAAGTATAATTTTGAAGTACCGTTTTCATCCTGGTCAAGCCTGTAGTGAAGCACTTCCATGGTATCATAATTTTCAAATCCCATCCCAAGGGCTATGTACGACTGCTGGCGGACCAATACCCACTTGCCGTCAACACCCCTGAAATATTGGTCAAATTGCGTTTGTGTATTGCGTGCTTCGTTATGCAATTCTAATGGAACAGCTTTACAGCCGTCCAGTCTGTAAGTGCCTTGCCATGAAGAACCAAATACCCCACCGGGCATTTCACAACGTATGATTTTGGTTGTAGCATCATAAGTGGCACCAGGCCATGAATCATCATCATCTCCAAAAGAATGATTTTTCAGGGGAGTTAAAATACCATTGCCATCCTGCAGGTAAATGTAATATCCCATAGTACCATGCATATTGGTCATAGGCAGGAACATAAAATCTTCAACACCATCCTGATTATAATCGGTAATCCGGAATTGTGGCGTAAGGTAGCTGTCCTCACCTGTCGGGAATACAATATAAGGCAGCGTGTCTACCACCTGCCATTTGTTTTGATGAGATTGCTCCAATATAACTTCACCTTTCGCCATAACGGTCAGTCGGCACTTTGCCGGATTATTACTTTTTAATGTAAACTCTTCATGAATTTTATCCTTGCCAAGCCAGCTGATACTGTCGTGTTCGGCATCTTCCGGCCTTTCATGCGCGTGGTAACCAATGTAGCGTTCCTGTGCAGCTATCAGGCAGGGCAGGGTGATGAGCATCAGCATTAAAAACTTTTTCAGCATCGTTATGGTTGGTTAGATCGTTATAAAGATATAGCAATTTCATGTGTAATAGAATGGGCACCTGTGAAGTATTTGATGAGTAACCCCTCCACTCCTCACCGGACGGTGAAACTTGCGTATTCAACGCCTAAAAACAAATTATAATCCGTGTTCCATTTTTTGTTAAATTCGTAGCAGTACATTAACCACTACTTATGAAATTCCTTAAAAAATTCCTGCTCGGGTTTGCCATCGTGTTATCCTTTATCATCATACTCGCCTACCTTTTTGATGTAGATTACCTTTTCAAGGCGGTACGGGTGGTGTACCTCAACGGAAAGACCACAGCCTACCTTGACGATTACACGTATTTCGACAATCGCGAGATAAAGAAAGGCACAGCACAGCCATGGGCAATGCACAAGGATTACAATAAAGTAAAAGCGACACAAAGACTGGAGGATGTACACCGGGAACTTGGAACCGTGGCCTACCTCATCATAAAAAATGACAGCATCTGGCACGAGAGCTATTATGACGGGTATGGCAAAGATTCAAAATCCAATTCCTTCTCTATGGCAAAGACCGTTGTTACGGCAGCCATGTTCAAAGCCATTATGGAGGGAAAAATAAAAGGCCCTGACCAAAAAGTATCGGACTATTTTCCTGAATATAAGGAAGGCCTGGCCGCAAAACTTACGGTTGGCGACCTTTCTTCAATGTCAACAGGTATGGATTGGGGCGAGCAGTACAGCAGCGCCTTTTCGGTAACCACGCGTGCTTACTTTGGCGATGAGCTGGAAAAAACGGTACTCAACGTCCCGATAGTCAGCGAGCCGGGTAAAAATTTCGAATATGTGAGCGGTGCAACCCAATTGCTTGCCATGGTAATTGTAAAAGCCACGGGGCAGCATTTATCCGACTATTTGTCAAAGCATTTCTGGCAACCCATGGGCGCAGAAAATGATGCACTGTGGCAGACCGACCGTGAAGGCGGCATCGAAAAAGCCTACTGCTGCATCGGGAGCAACGCACGTGATTTCGCCCGTTTCGGGAAATTGTTTGAGCATCTGGGCAACTGGAACGGGACACAAATACTGGATAGCGCCATGGTACAAAAAATGATAACGCCACGTTTCCCCGACTCACCGCAGTATGGCTATGGTGTGTGGCTCAATGATTACATGGGCAAAAAGATGTACTATATGCGCGGGCACCTGGGGCAGTTTGTAATCGTAATACCGGAGGATAAGATCATTATCGTGAGGCTGGGACATACGAAAGGCCTGCAGACTGCAACCGACGCTCACAGCAACGATTTTTATGTATATGTGGATGAAGCCTATAAAATGATGGGGATGATGAAACCCAATGAAGGCAGGGGCAACGCATTGTCCATGACAAAGGCAGACTAAGGTCCCATAACCCCAAGGGGGAATTGAAAATAATCAAATGATGATCGAGAAAGTACGACTGGAAAACATCCTTTTCCTGGACATAGAAACCGTATCGGAACAAAAGCACTTTGGGCTGCTGGATGATGAAACACAGGAGCTTTTTGCCCTCAAGACCCAATACCAGCGCAAAGACGACTATGCACCCGATGAATTTTACGACCGTGCCGGCATCTGGGCCGAGTTCGGTAAGATCGTGTGCCTCTCCGCGGGTTATTTTACCTTCAGGGGCGACATCCGGCATTTCCGGGTCACCTCTTTTTGTGGCGAAGAAACGCAGATACTCCGCGATTTTTCCAACCTGCTCAACAACCATTTCAACCAGCCGCAGCACGTGATGTGCGGACATAATGCCAAGGAATTCGACTTCCCGTTCATTGCCCGCCGCATGATCATCAACAACATTGCCATTCCGCCCAAGCTTAACCTCTTCGGCAAAAAGCCGTGGGAAGTGCCGCACCTCGATACCATGGAGCTGTGGAAATTTGGCGATTATAAAAGCTTTACATCCCTCAAGCTGCTGACCAAGATATTAGGCATCCCTTCACCTAAAGGCGACATTGACGGCAGCCAGGTGGGGCAGGTGTACCACATAGAAAAAGACATTGACCGTATCGTAACCTACTGCGAAAAGGACGTAATTGCCGTGGCGCAAGTGCTGTTGCGTTTCCGCCGTGAGGATTTGCTGGTAGAGGATGAGATTATACATGTTTAATTGTCAGGCTATTTTTCTGTTTCGACGCAGGAGAAATCTCAATTTCATGATAGTTTCTGAGACTTCCCGCTCCTCCGCCGCGGCTACTGTGTACCCACATCTTTGAAAAAATTATAACTTTGAAAAAAAAAGGATATTATGCATTTACCATCAGGCACTATAATAGACTTTAGCAGCAAGTTTCAGGATAAGAGGCTTGCAAAAAGGGGGCTCTAATAATGAGTAGTTTTTTTAATAGTTCTAGCAGCAGCATACGGCAAGTGGGCACAAGCAGGGCACAACAAAAAGGTATGTACAGATTCTTTAATAATGAAAAGGTATCGGAAGAAGAATTGATATCGGCTTGTGTTGAACGTACTTCGTCAATTTGCAAAGACAGGCATGTCCTGGTATTAAACGACACCAGTGAAATAAATCTTGACAGCCATGCCGGCCGTCTCCAGCGTGATAGTGGGATTGGGCTTGTCGGCAACAATAAAAACATTGGTTTTTTTGCTCACTTGGGTTTAGTTATAGACATAGATACATATCAGGCAATAGGTTACAGCAGTCTTCATTTATGGAACAGGTCAATGGATGCTGATCAAAACAAGTTTGCCATGGGGACTATAAAAAGATGCCCGTTGAGGATAAAGAGTCCTATAAGTGGATACGTTGTATAACTGAAAGTAAAAAAGTATTGCAGGATGCAGCCAGCATTACCGTTGTGGGTGATCGGGAAAGCGATATGTACGAGCTTTTCGTTGAAGCTGACGCAAGTCAAACCCATGTCATTGCCCGCAACAGGGGAAACAGGAAGTTAGCCGAAAACAGTACTATTTATGAAGCACTTGACCTTACATCTATTGCAGGAAGCTACGAACTTGACCTGTTAGGGGATATCCGGAAAAACCAACAAAACAGGACAGCAACACTGGAGGTTAAATTTAAAAAAGTAACTCTTAAAAAGCCTGAGAATAAAAAGGATGGCAGGCCTTTAGAAATAGATGTTTGGGTTGTTGAAACCAAAGAAAACAAAAAGAATGGTATTTGCTGGAGGCTACTTACAACCCATCCCATCGAAAACTTTGAAGATGCTGTACAGATTATTGACTGGTATGCTGCCCGATGGTTTATCGAGGAGGTTTTCCGGCTATTAAAAAAGAAAGGCTATCGCATTGAAGACAGCCAGTTGGAAACTGGCTGGGCAATAAGAAAGCTAACCATTATATTGCTACATACTATATTACGGGTAATGCAATTGCTTACAGTTCAACAGAAGAACAGGATGCAGGGATAGCTTTTGACGAAGAAGAAATAGAATGCCTTAAACGAGTCAATATAAAATATCAGGGAAAGACAGAAAAGCTAAAAAATCCCCATAAAGAAGCAACTCTAAACTGGGCAACATGGATAATCGCAAGGGTCGGTGGCTGGTCAGGATACCACTCGCAAAGACCACCCGGGCCCATAACCATTAAAAATGGAATCGATAAGTTTAATAGTATCTTCCAAGGATGGATGATGGCAAAAGATGTGGGTACACAGTAGCTCCAAAGGAGAGGGGAGAAGCTTCACTCTTAAAGATAAGTCCTCACCCCGACCGCTCTCCAAAGGAGAGAGGAGTAGCAACAATCTTACCTGATAATATCAGATTTAAAAGTAATGAGTAGGCACATACAAGTGTAGCTCAATCTGAAATCTGAAATCAAAAATCTGAAATCGCTAAACCATCTGCCCGCTAAACTTATCCCTGTACATCTTGGGGGTCATACCCACTGTTTTCTTGAATAATGTCCGAAATGTTTTGAGGTCGTTGTAGCCCGATTCCAGCATCACTTCGAGTATACTGTGGCGCGACTGTTCCAGCATTTGTTTGGCGGCCTCTATCCGGGTTTTCTGGAGGTATTCTATGGGAGTGATCCCCGTCACCTGCTTAAAGCGGCGCACCAGGTTACGCCGGCTGGCGGGCACATCGGTAATCAGTTCTTCAATGGTATTGGCAGTGCTGAATTTCTTCCTTATTTCTTCCTGCGCCTGCTTTACAAGGTCATCGCCATGGTCTTCAGAAGGTGTGAATGTGCCAAAATACGTCTGCCTGTTCCTGTCGAGGTCGATGGAAAAAACTTTCGCAGCCTTTACGGCCACCTTGCGGCTGCAATATACCTCAAGGAGCAGCATTAGCAGGTGAAAGGTATTGGTTGCCCCGCCACTGGTATAAATGCGGTCCTTTTCAGTCACCACGGCTTCGGCCTGTAGCAATACGTTAGGGAATAGCTTTGCGAAAGATGCCTCAGCATTAATGTGCGTGGTGGCGGGCCTGCCGTCGAGCAGCCCGGTGGCGCCCAGTATAAAAGCCCCGGTGCAAAAGCTGGCCAGCGCAGTGCCTTCACGATACTGGTTTTGCAGCCACGGTACCCAGCCCATGTTGGCCTGCATCGACTCCGCAATTCCATTGTGATTGAACGACGGTATGAGTACCAGTTCATAATGATTGCCCGCATCTGCCTGTTTCGCACTGTGTCCGGGATAGGCTATAGTATTATGTTCCGGCAGGTGCAGCAGGTCAATTATAAAAGGTGCCGTTTCGCCTTCTTCTGCATAAAAACGGTTGGCGGTCTCGAATACATCGAGCAGCGCCGCCACACTAAGGAGTCGGTGGCCCTGCGTCAGTAAAATTCCTATTTGCATGATATACTGTCTGTTTAGTTGGCTGATCTGACAAATATAGTTGTTTTTGTCCTGAATACCCCCTTCGGTTGACTTTTAAGCACTCCTTTCCCCGGAGGCCTTTGCCATACCTTTGTAATGCAAACAATCAGCACTATGGAAATGACAGCAAAAGACAACAGGATCATCGCATTGGTTAACCTTTACGACTGGCAGACGGATTTCTTCGTAAGTGTGCTCGATGGGATCTCCGACACTGATGCCCACAAACGCCTCGACACCAAGGCCAACCATATTGCGTGGCTTGCGGGCAGTCTGGTACAGCAGCGGTATGAACTTGCAAATGAACTTTCCGGAAGCAGCCATAAGCAGCAGGCCGATGGACTTTTTAAGGATAATCAGGGGATTAAGGAAGAGATAGCTTATCCCTCATTAGGGCAGTTCAGGGCCGACTGGGAAACCATAACGCCAATTGCAAAGGAAGCCCTGCTGAACGCAACTACAGAAAAGTTGGACACCCTCCTGAAAATGCCCGGAATGGAGATGCCGCTATACGACTATGTGCTCTTTACGATATACCGCGAGGCCAACTGTATCGGCCAGATCGCGCTTTGGCGAAGGCTTTTGGGTTATGAGCCAATGAAGTATATGTAATTGTGAAAAAAAACGATACATTTACTTCATCAACCATAAACAATTACATCATGAAACGATTTTTAGGCCCTGACGCATTAGACAAAAATTTGGCTGCACTATTACTGCGAATCCTTGTAGGCGGACTGATGATCATGCACGGATGGCCAAAGCTGGCCAATTACGATCAGTACGTAACGGAGTTTAACCCTATTGGGCTGGGTAACGACCTCTCATTGTCACTGGCCATATTTGGCGAACTTATATGCGGCATTTTTTTGGTACTTGGCTTTATGACCCGACTGTCCGCAATACCGGTACTAATAACGATGATCGTAGCATTCTTTGTGGTGCACGGGGCAGATGAGTTCTATGTAAAAGAATTGTCATTTGTATTCATGGGCCTCGCTATTGTAATCTTCTTTTTGGGTAGTGGGAAATACTCCGCGGATGCAATACTGTTCAGGAGGAAAGCTTTAGAATAACAAATAATATTACCGGCAGTTACAGCCTCCGGAAACCCGGGGTGGATTGCTATTGCCTGAAATATCAACATTAAAAGTAAAATCATGAAAATCTTAAAAGGGATATTGTTTACACTACTCGGAATCATTGTGCTATTGCTAATTGTTGCACTGTTCGTCAGCAAAGATTACGCGATTGAACGTGAAATCGTGATCAATAAACCGAAAGCTGAGGTTTTTGACTATGTAAAATATATTAAAAACCAGGATAACTACAGCGTATGGAACAGGATGGATCCCAATAAGAAGCAAACCTTTACGGGGACTGACGGTACCGAAGGTTTTATATATGCCTGGGACGGCAACAGCGATGTAGGAGCGGGCGAACAGGAGATCACTAAGATTGATGAGGGCAACCGCATTGAGATGGAACTTCGCTTTCAAAGGCCGATGGAGGGTGTGGCAGATGCCTACATGGCTACAGAAGATACCAGGGAGGGCGGTACTAAAGTAAAATGGGGTATGACAGGAAAAAGCAGCTACCCCCTGAATATCATGAACCTGATGACCAATAGCATGATGGGTGACGGTCTGGAACAGGGGCTGGCCAACCTGAAGAAAAACCTCGAAAGCAAATAACAATGGAAACAGCCTTACTCGTTATAGCCGCCATCGTTGTCCTGCCCTTAATAATTGCAGTTTTTATACCTAAGGACTACGGCGTGAAAAATGAAATCGTGATCAACAAGCCTAAGCAGAAAGTGTTCGATTACATCAAGATGATAAAGAATCAGTACCGCTACAGCAAATGGGTAATGACCGACCCGGAAATGAAAAAGACCTTTACAGGAACGGATGGGAGCATAGGTTTTATCTACGCCTGGGACGGAAACAAGCGGGCCGGCGCCGGGGAACAGGAGATAAACGGGCTTGTTGAGGGTGAACGCATCACTACTGAAATACGGTTTGAAAGGCCGTTTAAGGCCATCGCGCATATGTATATGAATACCGAAGCAGTAAGCGAACACAGTACAAGGGTAACATGGGGCATGACGGGTAATAGCAACTATCCCATGAACCTGATGACGGCGATGATGAAGGGGCAGTTGAAAAAGGACATAGCCATCAGCCTGGTAACCCTCAGGGAAATCTTAGAGAACAAACAATAACCATAAAATCAAAAGACTATGAAATTCATCAATCCGTACCTGAACTTCAACGGCAATACTGAAGAAGCCTTCAATTTTTACAAGTCAGTTATTGGCGGCGAGTTTGCAGCAGTGATGAGGTATGAAGATACCCCCGGCTGTGATGACCTGCCCGAAGAGGATCGTAAGGGCATCATGCACATCGCGCTGCCCGTGGGGAGTAGCGTCATCATGGGCACCGACGTACCAAAATCTATGGAGCAGGCCGTGAATGGCACCAGCATATCAATGTGCGTGAGCATGGACAGCCGCGAGGAAGCCAACCGTATATTCAACGGCCTGTCGGAAGGCGGCAAAGTCACCATGCCAATGGACGATATGTTTTGGGGTGATTACTTCGGGAGCTTTTTCGACAAGTTCGGCATCCAGTGGATGATCAGTTTTAGCACACAGGATTATAGCCCTCAGTAATCAGGGTTCAAACAATCAATCAAAAAACGACAGTTATGTATAATGAAATCATTTCCCAAATGGAAGCGGCAATGGACAGGACCAGTGCCCTGCTTTCTTCTTTTAACGAAAAAGACCTGAATGCCGTGCCGTTTGAAGGAAGCTGGACAGCAGCGCAAACAGGCCGCCACCTTTATAAAGCGGCTAAGGGCATGGATGAGCTCCTCCGTGCGCCAGCAACTCCTGCTGACCGCGACCCGGAGGAAAAAGCCGAAGAACTGAAAAACATCTTTTTAGATTTCAGCACCAAAATGAAGTCCCCCGATTTTATTTTACCCGAAGACAGGGAGTATGACAAAGAGGAACTGATAAAGTCATTAAAGCAAGTAAAGGACAAAGTAGTTGCCGCTGCTAATGATGCCGACCTTACCCAGCTCGCACCAATGCCCGAAGGACACCCGCTGCAGGGATACACCAAACTTGAAATGGTGCATTTTGTGACGTACCATACCATGAGGCACAACCACCAGATCGAGAAGATAGGGGAGGCTTTGTAGTCGGCAAGAGTGGCTTCCCCTCCTTCGGAGGGGTGCCTGAAGGGCGGGGTGGTTTTTTAATTTAAACTTACCTCAAAAACTCAATATTCCGCCGTAGGCCATCGTATTTGGTGCGCTTTACGGCGGAATTTTTAAATACGGCTCTAAAGGTATCTTCGGTAATTTCTTCCCAGTCTTTTTTAGTCATCGATAATAAATCAGGATGCGGATTGAAAAGTGGTTCGGAATGTGGTTTTGAGAAGCGGTTCCACGGGCAAACGTCCTGGCAAATGTCGCACCCAAACGCCCAGTCGTCGAACTTACCCTTCATCTCCGCCGGCAGGTTCTCTTTTAGCTCTATGGTAAAGTAGGAAATGCATTTGCTGCCGTCTACCACATAGGGCTGGATAATGGCCTGCGTAGGGCAGGCATCGAGGCAGGCAGTGCAGCTCCCGCAATGGTCGGTTACGGCATGGTCGTAGTCCAGTTCGATATCGACAATCAATTCGGCAATAAAGAAGAACGATCCCACCTGTTTACTGAGCAGGTTGCTGTTCTTGCCAATCCACCCCAGGCCGCTTTTGGCCGCCCAGGCCTTGTCCAGCACCGGCGCCGAATCGACAAAGGCCCGTCCGCCTATCTCCCCGATAGTCGACTGCATCGAGTGCAGCAGCTCTTTTAGCTTTTCCTTGATGACAAAATGGTAGTCCTGCCCGTAGGCATATTTGGATATTTTATAGGAGCCCTCCTCCTGCGTTTCAGAGGGATAATAATTCAGCAGTAGTGAGATTACGCTTTTGGCGCCATCCACAAGCAGGGTTGGGTCGAGGCGCTTGTCAAAATGATTCTCCATGTACTGCATTTGCCCGTGCCTGTTATCATTGAGCCATTTTTCAAGGCGCGGGGCTTCCTCCTCTAAAAATCCTGCTTTTGAGATACCGCACGAAATGAATCCGAGACGTTTTGCTTCGGATTTGATGAAGGCGGAGTATGTAATTTCAGATTTCATTCCTTTTTAAATAAATAGATCCTTATTTACGAATGCAGCTCAATCTGAAATCTACAATCTGAAATCTGAAATAATTAATCAAACAACCCGCCCTGCGGGCCTAACTTCACTTTACCTAAATGCTTATATGCCTTTTCGGTTACTTCCCTACCGCGCGGCGTACGCATAATAAAGCCTTCCTGAATGAGGAATGGCTCGTACACCTCTTCAATGGTCTCGCCGCTTTCGGATACGGCAGTCGCCAATGTGGACAGGCCAACCGGGCCACCCTTGAATTTATCAATAATGGTCGTGAGTATTTTATTGTCCATTTCGTCGAGGCCGTGGGCATCGACGTGCAGGGCTTTGAGCGAGTACTTAGCGATCTCAATATCAATTTTGCCGTTGCCTTTTATCTGGGCGAAGTCGCGAACCCGTCGCAGCAATGCATTAGCGATACGCGGCGTACCACGGCTGCGCCCTGCGATCTCTATGGCGGCCTCCATGGTAATAGGCATTTTCAGTATGGCCGAACTGCGCTGTACAATGTGGGTAAGCAATTCGGTAGTATAGTATTGTAGGCGGCTTGATATCCCGAAACGCGCACGCATAGGAGCAGTGAGCAGTCCCGAGCGCGTGGTGGCGCCTACCAGTGTAAACGGGTTGAGGTTTATTTGTACGGAGCGGGCATTGGGGCCCGACTCGATCATGATATCGATCCTGAAATCCTCCATGGCCGAATACAGGTACTCTTCCACTATAGGGCTAAGGCGGTGAATTTCGTCGATGAAAAGAATGTCGCGCTCCTCGAGGTTGGTGAGCAGTCCCGCGAGGTCGCCCGGCTTGTCGAGCACGGGGCCGGAAGTGATCTTGATGCCTACCCCCAGCTCATTGGCAAGGATATTCGCCAGCGTGGTCTTTCCCAGTCCCGGCGGGCCGTGAAATAGCGTATGATCCAGCGCCTCACCGCGCATGTTGGCTGCCTTCACGAATACCTGCAGGTTTTCCAGCACCTGGTCCTGCCCGGCAAAATCATCGAAGGAGAGCGGCCTTAATTTCTTTTCAAGGTCGAGCTCTTCTGCATTAAAATGAGTATTCGTAGGGTCAAGGTTTTCATTCATACCGCAAAGATAAACGAAATTTGCCTGTCCTACATCCTGTATCCCTCAGAAAGGATATCACCCCATTCGGGATTATCATTAACGTAATTTGCGATGTACGAGCACAGCGGCATTACAGTCAAGCCGTTGTCTTTGGCGCATTGCAGGGTGAGCTTTACGAGTTGGGCAGCAGCGCCTTTGCCTCTTAATTCCGGGGGCGCTTCGGTATGGGTCAGGAATAGCTTTTCGCCTTCGCGGTAATATTCGATAAACGCTATATGGCCATCAACGTGCAGCTCGAACTGGCTGGCATCCTCATTAACCTTAAAGCCGTCTTTGTTGTTGTTTTTCATTGCAGGAGGTTTGAGATAAAGGTAGGGGATAATTGCATGGGCGAATACTAAAGTAAGCTTAAAGTCTAATACTTAATATCATTCAAACCTTAAAATTTAGCAAGCATTCTTCTTTTGTCTTGAAACAAAAGAAGCAAAAATTCAAGGCATCAAATATTTCACTTAAAATCTACGTCAGGATTTTACCATCACGACCCAAGCCGCGGCTTGCTTCGCGCCGCTCGTGGGTCGCTCTCCTTCTCCCAACGCTAAATCCTTCCTTGATTTTTACGCGAAATATTTGATGCCCGAGCTTCACTCAACCCCACTTACTCTTACGTATATCTATAGAGATATATTGTTTAGTGGCAGCGAATACGGTGCGTACCCTCCGCGTGAGGGATAGAGCCGGTATCCTGCCGGAGGAACGAAGGCAGATAAAGGCGAAAGCCCGACGCGTAACGCAGTGGAGCGGCATGCCCAAATAAATAGCCGTACCAAACTCTTTTTTAATATCTTTAGGCAACCAAAAACTAAAACCAATTATGGAAAACGAACACAAAGACAAACACTTAAAGCGCGAACTGGGCCTGCTCGACGGCACCATGCTCGTAGTCGGCTCAATGATAGGGTCGGGAATATTCATTGTCAGCGCCGACATGATGCGCAACGTAGGCAGCGCGGGCTGGCTCATCCTCATCTGGGTGATATCCGGACTCATGACCATGATCGCCGCGGTGAGCTACGGCGAGCTGAGCGCCATGTTCCCAAAAGCCGGCGGGCAGTACGTTTACCTCAAGGAAGCTTATAATAAGCTCATTGCCTTCCTGTACGGATGGAGCTTTTTTGCCGTCATACAAACCGGTACCATTGCCGCGGTAGGCGTGGCCTTCGGAAAGTTCGCCGCCTACCTCTACCCCGCACTCGGCCCGGAGAACATACTCTACGAAATTGGCGCCTTCAAACTCAATGCCGCACAGCTCGTATCTATCGCGACCATTATACTGCTCACGTTCATCAACAGCCGCGGGGTAAAGAATGGCAAGTACATACAGACCGTATTTACTATTGCCAAGATCGCCTCACTGGCAGGATTGATTGTATTTGGTTTTTTCCTGGCATTCAATTCGGAGATATGGGATGCCAACTGGGCCGATGCCTGGACCGCCCGTCAGTGGAATGGTGATACCCAATCCTGGACGGCCATTGGCGGCGGGGTACTCATGTCGGCCATCGCGGCATCGATGGTGGGGTCGCTGTTTTCCAGTGATGCGTGGAATGGCGTAACCTTTATATCGGGCGAAATAAAGGATCCGCACCGCAACGTAGGCCTCAGCCTCTTTTACGGAACGCTTATCGTTACCGTCATTTATATCCTTGCCAACGTAATGTACCTCGCCGTACTGCCACTCGACGGCATCGCGCTGGCCGACCAGGACCGTGTAGCCGTTGCGGCCGCACAGCCCATATTTGGCGCTACAGGCACCTACATCATTGCCATCATGATCATGGTGTCGACCTTTGGGTGCAACAACGGACTTATCATGGCCGGGGCGCGGGTGTACTACACCATGGCGAAGGACGGGCTGTTCTTTAAAAAGGCGGCGGGGCTCAACAAGGCCAGCGTACCCGGATGGGGGCTGTGGTTCCAGTGCATTTGGGCGTCGGCGCTGTGCCTGAGCGGACAGTACGGCGACCTGCTCGACTACGTTATGATCATCGTGGTGATCTTCTACATCCTGACCATCGCCGGCATCTTTATCCTGAGGCGCAAAATGCCCGATGCTCACCGTCCGTACAGGGCGTTTGGCTACCCCGTGCTGCCCGCCATCTACATTATCCTGGCGGCGACCTTCTGCGTCATGCTGCTGAAGGACAAACCCGAAACCTGCGGCTGGGGCGTAGCCATCATGCTTGCCGGGATTCCGGTATATTACCTGACCAAGCCAAAAGCAATCGAATAGCGTTATAACCTGCATAGCACTAACCCGCCATGACGAAAGTTGTGGTGGGTTTTTATTTGGAGGGGGAGGGCTTGGGCTTTTTTTGAGGCGTCGTTCCCGCTTTCGCCTTTATCTCTTCGCTGCGCTGCGAGGATACCGGCTCTATCGGGGCTGGGGGGGAAGGGGGGTGTTGTGTTGGGGGTTTATGCTACTTAAATTAGCTCAATATCTTAGGAGCTTGAAAAACTATTCCAAACTTCTTAGTAAAGCATTTTCATCTTCCCATTTAGCTTGCGATAAGTATCCATCTCTAAGATTTGCGAAAATGACAGAAACATTTGGATGAGTAAATTTTGTTTCTTCGACAAGCGAATTAAAATAATCTGCTTTAAATCTTTCAATATTGCCACCCTCAAATGCAGCTCTAGTACTAAAACCCAATTTGTTTGAGATTTCTACTCTGAAAGAAAGTCTTATGTTTTCATTTCCTTCTTCAATGATATCATAAATACATGTGTGGAACCCCTTCATTTCTTTCATATTAAAAGGATATTTTGCTAGTAGCTTTCCAATACTATCGTCGGTAACCCTTACTCTATGATTTTTTGAAGCAAGTTCTCTCACCTCGTCTATCCATGTCTTTAATACTTCAACATCTAGAGAACCATCATCTTGTAAAGAAGGTATCAGATTAAAAGAATTAAGAATTTCCCATGCGGCTTTTCCGATTTCCTGATAATTGGGGTTTTCTTGGATTTTTTGTAATTCAGCCTCTCTAATGTCCTCATCATCTGGTAAATAAAGTTGGCATAATATTCCAAAGTATTCAGTCGGCTTTTGCGACATTAACTTATGCAAATTTCTTGGCTTTGACCCACATGCACGACCTGTAAAAACAAATATAAATTTCAATTCAATTTTTGCACCTCTTTCAATATCGTAATCGTGTTTTGAGTATAAAAAATCTAAAAGATTAGTAAAATTATGGTTATCAAAACGTGTAGAATCATCAAAATTCTCAAAAGATACATTTTCAAGTGCTGCTAGAACTTCTTCTGATGTTAAACTATTTTTGTGAACATAAGCGCCCCAGCCTAATGTATTTAATAATGTAAATGGCTTATTATATAAATGTAACTTATCCAAGACATATAGAAGCTCTTGTTTATTCTCAGTATATAAAAAGCCATTTTGAGATTTCCAGTATAGTTTCTCTATTTCTTCATTTTTTAAGTCTGATATGAACTTCCACAAATCAATTTGCCCTCGTAGTGAAATAAGAAAATTAACAGATTTATCTATTGAAATTCCTAAACTCAACAAATTTTTAAAAACTTCAATTTGTGTTAGTAAATTTGTGGTATTCTCAGAAATTCGAATAAATTCTCGAACTAAAGTTAAATTACTTACATCGTCAGATGCAATAAGTTTATAAACTTCAAATTTAATTTCCGGGCGTATTTTATTAGATAAGGCAAGTACCTGCCCGTATAAATAAGGATGTTCTATTCCCATTGCAAGTTCAAAAATTTTTGATATCCCGTATTTATCGACAATAGACTCGACAAATTTAAGTCTTCTTGACAAAATTTCTTTTCCTTGTTTTTCGTAGTCTTCGATTTGTGTGCCCTCTATGAACTCAGGATGATTTTCTTCAAATAAATATTTTTCATCTAATATATTATTCTCTGCTTTAAATTTAAACGCTGTTTGTTCCATTATATCAAGAATATCAATAGGCAAAGACCAATGTGCATCATGATGACTTCTATGGTTTCCTATAAATTTTCTAAACTTGTGAAATATTTTATTCTTATCATTTTCATCGTATACCGTTATTTCTATGGTATTTAATGCTATAATTATTCTATCCCAATCCATTTTATCCAATAAGTCTATAAGAGATAAAGTCCTATCAAGACTGTCTTTAGACATTTCAATAATCTTATCTATGCAAAAACCACGCATATAATTTACCTCATGTTGACTCACTTGAATTTCTCTAAGTTCTGAAAATAATTTCCATTTAGGTCTTGACGTATGAAAAGCTGCATCAAATTGAGTTCCAACGAGACTATATAAAAGTGTGTATAGAATATCTGGATATTTCTTTATAAGAATTTCCAATATTTTCTTCCTGTCATCAGCATTTGTGTTAGTTTGAGGATACCAAGTCCTATAGATGCTCTTTAAATTATTTAATGGAGTATTTGAGGTTGGGAAATTTTCAGGTGATATGATTATTATTTCACATAGAGCTTTTGAAACTCTCATAAGGTGTTGCGGAAACCATGCAAGAATGTCTAGGCACCATAATAATGGGGCCAAATCATTAAAACTATCTAAAAAACCTTGGTGAATCTCGAAAAAACCTGTAACTGACTTATCCTTTATTATTCTTTCAAGATTATTTAAAAATACAGACGGAGAAGCTTCTGCCAAAAGTTTTAAATTACTCGACAATGATCTCCAAACGATAACATCCTTTTCAAGTATTTTCTGAACTACAGTGTCTATATATTGTGATACATTTAAAATGGAATTTACACCATAATTCTGTCCAAATACTGATATTACAACAAGAGACTCACATAGCCCTTCCCTTAATTTTGATGAGTATTTTGTTCGGTTATCAGTAGTTTGATAATAACTACCCCGCCTTTCCGGAGGTAATGTATACTTATACAAAACTTCACTTAATACTTCCAATGTAATTTCGTAAAAATTTTCAAAATCTTGCTGTGTGATATATTTTGCGAAAAACAACCACGTATCGGTTGGCGAGACCAATCTCCAAACACCATTTATGTAATAGACTGGAGAATCTTCCAACGTTGCTAAAACTCTTAGGAACTGCAGATATTCAACGTAAGTTTTTCCGCTTAATTTTTCAATGATTTCTTTATCCCCATTACGTTCTTCTGAAAATCGATTAATTAGAAGTATAGGAATAATATCTCTAAATCCGACACTATTTAAATATTTAGGTTTTGTATCATCATCAAATTTTAATAACCGCCTTAGAACAGAGATATTTCGGCCAGAACTGTTAGTTAAAATTCTTGCCTGCTCCCTATCTATTGCCATTTGACTTAATCCATTTTCAAAAGTTTCCATCGAAACAATTGGTAATTGGATTTTGTTTTCGGAATTAACTTCATCACTAAGACTTAAAGGAATTATCAACTTATGCCCTTTTTGGACAGCTCCTCGTAATTCAATAGTATCTAGTTTAAACTTTGCAATTACAATTAACGAATTATTCATTTGAGTTAATCTATTAAATCCATCGCGATTATCGATAACTACAATTTTTTCATTAAAGGCTTCATTACCTAATTGTTTAAAAACGGCTAGAGGAAACACAGATGCTTCATCAGTAGTTATAGATTTAATATATAGTACACCGCTCTCATCCGACAAAAATGATTTAACTATCTCTATTTCCTTAATTCTGCTATTACCTAACAATATTTCAGGAACAATTTTTACAGACTTATTCTCACTCCAAAGTTTCCAGTACTCCTCCAAAGTATATATTCCTAACGTTGGTTTCCCTAGTTTTTCGGCAAGCCATAGTTCAACTATAGGTGCCAATTCTAACCACTGCTCAATATCTATTGCATCGATATATTTAACATCTTTCCAAAATCCTTCACTTTTCTTTTCCGCAGCCCATTTAGTTTTATCACGATACTTTTTGGCATTGATATTAATATAAGTTGTCTGATTTGGAATCTTACCTAATGAATCTTTTCTTCTTTTTTCGTAATCTTCATCAGCTTTTCCTTTCTTATTATTTGTGGTTCCAAATTCCCATATACTTTCCCCTAATGGTACAAACATATTTTCTAATTCAGTAATGAGTACCCCATCATATCCACCTGTTTGAACGTCTTCACCATAAGGAAATTGAATATACTTTATGGAGTTATTACACACAGTCGCAAGAATTAATTTTCTAATAAGATGAGGTAAATGATATTTACAATCAACAGTATTTGCCCAAACTTCAATATCATTTGAATTTATAAATCTCATAATCATTATTTTTTAATTAGATAAAAATAGGCAAACCATAATACAAACTATTTGACTATATGAGAATTTATTGATTATCTGTATTAAATCTATACTAACCGTCGTCAATCGCATAAATGTTAAGTGAAATACAAATTTTTGACACCCTTCCGCTTAGCCCCAACAGAGCAGATATTCAAAAACAAACATTTAACTAAAAACATAAGAAAACATCCCAACAAAAAAATGTTAAAGTAAAACTGTAGCGTTAGATATTACATTAGCTTTGCTTTTGCCATACACTTAAATGTTGCAATGAAGATAAAATATATTATATATACCCTCCTGATCCTCGGGGTTGGAGCCCTTATTTACTACCGGATTTCTGAAAACGGCGCCAAAAAAGCCGAAGCCTCCGGAGGCGGGGGTGGCGGCAAAAAACCGGCCATGGGTGTAAACGGCATCGTGGTGCAGCCGGAGGAATTTTCTAACATACTGTCGCTTTCAGGGTCTGTCGAAGCCAATGAGCAGATAGAGCTGAGCAGTGAAGTATCGGGCATCGCCGAAAAGATATATTTTGAGGAAGGCAAAAAAGTCGCAAAGGGCCAGGTGCTTGTCAAAATAAATGACATCGAACTGAGGGCGCAACTGGGACAGGTGCAAACACGCCAGAACCTTGCCTCCGAAAATGCCAGGCGTGCCAAGCTGCTTTTCGAAAAGGAAGCCATCAGCCGCGAGGAATACGACATTGCCACCGCCGACTTCAAGACCGCACAGGCACAAACACAGCTCATCAATGCACAAATAGCCAAGACCTCTATTAGGGCGCCCTTCTCGGGCACGGTGGGGCTTCGCAATATTTCCCCCGGCACTTATGTGACACCGGACATATTGATAGCGCGGCTGGTAAACAGCAGTAAAGTAAAGATCACCTTCTCATTACCCGAAAAATATGCTTCGCAGGTAAAGGTTAATACCAAAGTGGACTTCAGCATCCCCGGCACAAAAGAGAAATACCAGGCTACGATATATGCTTTGGAACCCGCCGTGGAGGAGGCCACCCGCACCCTCCGCATCAGGGCTATTGCCGATAACGCGCAGGGCAAATTCATTCCCGGCACGTTCGCCAATGTAGAGCTTCCGCTCGAAAAGATAGAGGGCGCTTACATCATCCCTACCGAAGCCATTGTGCCGGTACAGGGTGGCAAAAAAGTTTTCGTGTCCCGCAACGGCAAAGCCGATGAGGTGATGGTGGAAACCGCTACACGTACCGATAAGGACATCGTGGTACTCTCGGGCCTCAAGGCCGGCGACACAGTACTGACTACAGGTGTACTTACACTAAAAAAAGAAACCCCGGTAAAGGTTAAGGTAACCGCTGCTAAAAAATCATGAGCCTTTCCACATTAAGCATAAAACGGCCGGTACTCACCATCGTGATGAACATTGCCATTATCCTCTTTGGGGTGATCGGCTACACGTTCCTCGGGGTGCGCGAGTTCCCGTCCATTGACCCGGCACAAATATCGGTGCGTACCAGTTATGCGGGCGCCAATGCCGATATCATCGAATCGCAAATCACCGAACCGCTCGAAAAGGCCATTAACGCTATCGACGGTATCCGTAATATCACCTCGTCGAGCAACCAGGGTTCCAGTAACATTACCATCGAATTTGAGCTTGAGAAAAACCTCGAGGAAGCAGCCAACGACGTGCGGGATAAAGTATCGCAGGCCGTGCGCAGCCTTCCGCAGGATATAGACGCGCCGCCGGTGGTTTCCAAAGCGGATGCCGACTCGGAGCCAATCGTTACCATGACCGTGCAGAGTGCCTCGCGGAATCCTCTGGAACTAAGCGACTATGCAGAGAACGTCATCGCCGAAAGGCTGCAGACAATCCCGGGGGTGAGCAGCGTGCAGATATGGGGCCAAAAGCGTTACGCCATGAGGCTATGGATCGAGCCGGTGAAGCTTGCATCGTATGGCCTCACGGTTTCGGATGTACGTATGGCACTTGAGAGCCAGAATGTCGAGCTGCCCTCGGGTAAACTTACAGGCGCGAATACCGAACTTACGGTGAAGACCATGGGCAACCTGAGCACCGCTGAGGAATTCAACAATATCATTATAAAGTCGGAAGGGGAAAAGATCGTCAAGCTAAGCGACATAGGTCGCGCCGAACTGGGCCCCGAAAACCTCGAGACCAAAATGACCAACGACGGGCAGCAGCTCGTGGGTCTTGCCATCATTCCGCAGCCGGGAACGAATTATGTGGAGATTGCCGATGCCTTTTACGAGCAGTACGACCAGATGAAGAAAGAACTTCCGGCCGACCTGAAACTCAACGTAGTTATTGATAATACGGTTTTTATCAAAAAATCTGTGCATGAGGTTGTGGAAACGCTGGGTATCTCAATCCTTTTGGTAACGCTCATCATTTACCTGTTTTTCCGCGACTGGGCCATTGCGCTCCGTCCGTTGCTGGACATCCCGGTGTCGCTTATCGCAACGTTCTTCATTATGTACATCTTCGGTTTTTCGATAAACGTACTTACGCTGCTGGCCATCGTACTCGCAACCGGCCTCGTTGTAGATGACGGAATCGTGGTAACCGAGAACATATTTAAAAAGGTAGAGGAGGGCATGACCCCCATAGAGGCTGCCATAAAAGGGGCCAACGAGATATTCTTCGCGGTCATTTCCATTTCGGTAACATTGGCGGCGGTATTCCTGCCGGTTATATTTTTGGAGGGCTTTGTTGGGCGATTGTTCCGGGAGTTTGGTGTCGTCATTGCGGCGGCGGTGCTGGTTTCGGCATTCGTATCGCTTACCCTTACGCCGATGCTTAACGCCTACCTTATAAAAGGTGTCCACAAAAAATCAAGGTTCTACGAATTTACCGAACCGTATTTTGTAAAACTTAACAAAGGATACGCGGGTGCGCTGACCAGCTTCATGAAGCGTAAGTGGCTTAGCTTCCCGATCCTTGTTGTATGTATCGGCCTGATAGCGCTTTTCTTTTCTACTTTGCAGAAAGAAACAGCGCCCTATGATGACCGGAGCTTTGTCGGCATGAACATCACCGGGCCTGAAGGCGCTTCTTATGACTATATGGACCGCTTTATGAAAGAGATGGAGCAGCTCATTAACGACTCGATAAAGGAGAAAAAGGCGAGCCTTGTTATTACCTCACCGGGATTTGGTTCGGCATCGGTAAACAGCGGACGTATCAGGCTGGCATTAGTAGAGGCCGGTGATAGGGAGCGTTCGCAAAAGGAGATCGCCGCCAACCTCACCAAATGGACCAAGCGTTATCCCGAAGCCCGCGTTTCAGTATCCGAACAGCCAACCATCGCGGTGAACCGCAGGGGAGGGTTTCCGATACAATACATCATACAGGCGCCGAATTTCGAAAAGCTTCAGGAAAAAATCCCGGAGTTCATGGATGAGGTAAGCAAAGACCCAACCTTTGCCATGACCGATGTGAACCTCAAGTTCAATAAGCCGGAAATTAACGTGAATATCGACCGCGAAAAAGCACAAAGCCTTGGTGTGTCGCTTTTGGATGTCGCCCAGACCCTGCAATTATCCCTTAGCGGCCAACGTTTTGGCTACTTTATGATGAATGGCAAGCAGTACCAGGTAATGGGACAATTCGAAGAAGTGGACCGCGATGCACCACTGGACCTTACCTCTATATTTGTAAAGAGCAATACAGGCCAGCTCATCCAGTTGGACAACCTTGTTTCAGTGAAGGAAGAGAGCAGCCCCCCGCAGCTGTACCATAACAACAGGTATATGTCGGCAACCGTGTCGGCAGGGCTTTCGCCGGGCATGAGCATCAGCGACGGTATTGATGCCATGGAGCGCGCCAAAGAAAAAGTACTCGACGATACCTTTACAACCGACCTTGGCGGGGAATCGCGCGATTTTGTCGAGAGTTCCAGCAACACACTGTTCGCCTTCGGACTTGCGCTATTGCTCATCTACCTGATACTTGCCGGACAATTCGAAAGTTTCATCGACCCGTTCATTATCATCCTTACGGTGCCCATGGCCGTGGCAGGGGCATTGCTGTCGCTGTGGCTGTTCGGGCAAACGTGGAACATCTTCAGCCAGATTGGTACTATTATGCTTATAGGGCTTGTGACGAAAAACGGTATATTAATTGTCGAATTTGCCAACCAGTTGCGGGAGGAAGGCAAAGATAAGTACGAGGCCATACTGGAAGCGTCAGAATCACGCCTGCGCCCTATATTAATGACGAGCCTTGCCATTGCATTGGGTGCACTGCCTATTGCGATGTCGCTTGGGGCTGCATCAACGAGCCGTATTGGTATGGGTGTGGTGATTGTGGGCGGGACGATCTTCTCGCTTATCCTCACGCTGTTTGTTATCCCGGCAATATATTTTATGTGGTCGCGCCCTAAAAAGCACCGCCCCGAATTTGACAACATTGAAGAGTAGTACCATGAGGTTTTTTATAGCTATAATTTTCAGTCTTATTTCGTTTGCCGCGTCGGCTCAGGACAGCATTGTAAGGCTCGAATATCCTGTTCTTACTGCCGAAGAAGCCGTTGCGCAGGCGTTGAAGAACAACTACGACATTAAACTGGCCGCCAACGACCTCAAGATCGACGAGAACAACGTAAGCCTGGCAAATGCGGGCCTCTTGCCAAACCTTTCCGGTACTTTCGGACAGAACAACAGCGTGCAGAATTCCCGCCAGGTACGTGCCGATGGTACTGCCCAGGAGCTTGACAACGCCCGCAACAACAGCATGCAGTATGGTGTAAACCTGGGTTGGACGATATTTGACGGCTTCCGTATGTTTGCGCGCTATGACCAGTTGAAGGAATTGGAAAAGCTTGGAGGCACTGAATTAAAATACACCATCCTTACACGTGTGGGCGATGTGCTTACCACCTATTACGACCTCGTGCAACAACAGCAAACACTGAAGGCGCTGGATACCGCGGTAGTAATATCAAAACAAAGGGTAACCCTTGCCGATAACCGCTTTACCATTGGTAAGGCGGCAAAGTTGGAAGTGCTAAATGCGCAGGTTGACCTCAATACTGACACTACGAACTTCCTGCGGCAAAGGGAATTGTACGAAAATACCAAAACGTATCTGAACCAATTGCTCGCACGCGACCTTACCTCCCAATTCCGGGTGGTGGATTCAGTAGGTATAGATAACAAGCTGAAGCTGGTCGACCTGATGTCATCTGCCGGGACGCAAAACCCCCAGATACAAATGGCGCTCATCAACAAGCGGGTCGCCGAACTTAACCTCCGGCAGGTTAAGGCTGCACGCTATCCGCAAATCGGGGTGACTACAGGCTACATCTTTACCGAAAGTGAAAACACCCTTGGCTTTGCACGCGAGAATAGTGGCAGGGGCTTTAGTTACGGTATATCGGCCAATATCAATATCTTCAACGGCTTTTTGCAGAAGCGTAATGAAAACATTGCCCGCCTGCAAATTGACAACAGTAAAGTAATCATTGAGCAGCAGACACAGGTAATCAATTCCCAATTAATATCAGCCTACCAAACGTATCTGACCAACCTGGAGTTGGTAGAACTGGAAGGCCGCAATGTTGAAATTGCAAAGCAAAACCTCGACATCACTATGGAAAAATACCGCATTGGCAGCATCACGCAAATCGAGGTACGCACCGCCCAGCTGAATTATGTAAACGCCGTTACCCGTAATAATTCGGCACAATTCCAGGCCAAAATTTCAGAGGTTACATTAAAGGAGTTGGCAGGGAATATTACGTTTTAGTTTTTTGTTACTGAAATTCCCTAGTCGTTTCCATTTCAGCTAATGGGAGGGATCTCAAATTATCCACGTTGTTATCTGAGATTTCTCTTTCCGCAAGCTACATTCGAAATGGAAAAAATATCCCAAAACAAAACCCCGAAATTTACTTCCGGGGTTCTCACTTCGATAAATAATTTTTCTTAAACAGATGCCAGCTTCTTCAATCCTGCAATCGTTTCGACCGGATCCGAAGCACGGAACACATAATTGCCGGCGACAAGCACATCGGCGCCAGCCTCCACCAGTTGTACAGCATTCTTATCGCTTACGCCGCCATCAATTTCTATAAGTGTCGATGCGCCGTTACGGGTAATCATCTCTTTTAGTTGTTTCACTTTGCTGTAGGTACGCTCTATAAACGACTGCCCCCCAAAGCCCGGGTTTACGCTCATCAGGCATACCAGATCGATATCGTTGATGATGTCTTCCAATAGCGCCACATTAGTATGCGGGTTCAGCGCTACGCCTGCTTTCATGCCTTCTGCCCTTATTGCCTGTAGCGTGCGGTGCAGGTGTGTGCAGGCTTCGTAATGTACCGTAAGGTTGTTGGCCCCCAACTGTGCGAATGTTTTAATGTACTGGTCGGGATTCACGATCATCAGGTGCACGTCGACAGTCTTTTTTGCATGGCGCGAAATAGCCTCCAATACCGGCATCCCGAAAGAAATGTTGGGTACAAAAACACCGTCCATTATGTCTACGTGAAACCAGTCGGCCTCGCTGTTATTGATCATTTCGATGTCGCGCTGCAGGTTCGCAAAATCGGCCGAAAGCACCGATGGCGCTATGAGTGTATTCTTCATTAGAGTGTTGTTGTTTAGTGGCGCAAAGATAGTTTTAAGTTGCAGAGTTGCAAAGAGGCAAAGTCATAAAGTGGCAGAGTTTTAAAGTTTCAAAGTAGCAGAGTAGAAAAATAGCAGGGTGATGTAAAGAAGAGCAGCATTACATAATCACTAAAGTGGGAATTGAAATAAACCGGTAATGTTTATGTAGCTACTTTGAAACTTTGAGACTTTGGAACTTTGAGACTCTTTTTCATTCCTACAAATTTTTTTCAATGCCTTCACAATTTTTGGCACAGGTATTGCGTTGTGATTGTAAGATTTTCCGGTTTAAATAATTTGAGTTAGTTACAAAATTTTAAAAGGGGGAAACCAAACTTTTACTAGTCCTAAAATAACGATACGGGATTAATAATAATAAAAGTGCAATTTTTAGACAGAAGTAACCAAGAGGCTACTTCTGTTTTTGTTTTATAAGTCCTCATTTCGATTTCTTTCTGCTGATGCATTGGCATAGGCGTTAGCATATAGTCGATTAGGAACTCTTGCTTTAATATTCAATTTAACTCTTTCTGCTACAGTATTTTAATACGGATCATACTAGTAATACTACAGAACAAGTTTTTGGTTTTGCTTGTAATCTTTTGATAATCATCACAACAGTATTGGATTCCCCGGTCAGAAAGATGTATTAGGTCCTAACCCTTATATTTCTTTTCCTTTAAAGCCATTTCCAGGGCTTTTAAACTACTCTCTGCGTTGAGGTTCGCTGCTACGTTACATCCCATTATCTGTTTAGAGTAAGCATCTGTGAAAAGGCTTAAATAGCAAGGATTACTCCTTTTTCCTAAATAAAATTAACAATGTTTGATTAAAACTTTTTAATTAAAATTTATACCCTTAGCTGTTGTACTATTTCTCCTTATCATGATTTGTGAAAGGGATTGCGGATTTTTTAAAACATTACCCAGGCGGAAATAAGCTGCTCGGCATTGAAGACACGCTTACAAAATTCCCAATGATGACCTTGAAGAGAAGGTACGCTACTACCGAATCATGCAACCGTGCGCTACTGGGTGCAGGATACCACCTTTCATGGTTTTGTGTACATTAAGGGCGAGGTACAAACACCTGCAGGTGTCAGGAAGGCAGAGAACAGGATTTATATTGACTGATCTTTTTTATATTTAGCGAAAAAAATTGGACTATGAATATTTATGCGCTTAAAGGCCATAAGGGCGCTGCTGGAGTGTTACCAATGGGTATCAATACGAGCAGGAAATTGCAAAGGAGCATCTCACAATAGATGAAACATACACGGTAGACTATACCGAAGTAGGCAGCTCGTCAACAAATGTAGCGGTACAGGAGGTGCCCGGCGTTTTGTTCAATTCGGCGCTTTTTGAGGATGTCGTGCCGCAAAGCCAGGAGGATGATCAAAAACACCCGGATTACAGCCTGTATAACTAATTCCTGTTTGCCCCTCCCGGTTGGCACAGTAAACGCTAACAATGTTTCGTCATTCTGAATAAGTTGCGGAGTTAAGAATCTCAAATCTTTCCATACTCTCTTTATCTGAATGACATTTCTATTAACGAACCTTTACCACCAATTTAAAGTATCAATAACACCGCCGCCTTATTTTTAATCGCAACTTTACAATTCGGCATTTGCCGTAACGACTAAAGACAAAAAGCCATGAGCAAAGTACATAACTACCTGGCAGGCCTCGGCGGCGCGATCGCCCTGAACGTCCTGCATGAATCGCTGAAGAAAAAAGATGAGGATATGCCCCGTGTCGACCTGCTTGGCGAAGAAGCGCTGCAAAAAACGCTGCACTACTTTGGCACCGGAATAGAGGGGAAAGACAACCTTTATAAAGCTACGCTTGCAGGGGATATCCTTAGCAATACCATGTACTACGGCATGATTGGCAACGGCGGAAAAGAGTACCTCTTTACACGTGCCATTGCCTACGGGCTTGCAGCCGGGGTAGGGGCTGTAACCCTCCCGAAACCACTCGGCCTTGACGATGAGCCTGTAGCGCACAGCAACAAGACAAAAGCGCTCACAGTGGGCTACTACCTGGCCGGTGCGTTAGTAACCGCCGGTATATTAAAGCTGCTGCAGAAAAAAGGGTAATACCTTTTTTTGGGCCGTGCCGCTCCACTGCGTTGCACGTCGGGCTTTCGGCTATATCCCTCCGCTGCGCTGCGGGGATACCGCCTCTATCCCTCACGCAGCTTCACTCGGGCGTGCAGCCCATTGCGTAACAGTAGTACGCAATTTCCTTTTATCGTGCGTGTTGTCGGGACATGGCATCCTTCGTTACTGTCCGCAAATATATGGTGCAAAATCGGTCACTATACCCGATGCAGTAATGCTCGTGAATATAATTATATAACTTCCAGCACCCTTTCCAGTGCCATTCCGCGCGACCCTTTTATCAAAATGATACTGTTGCCGAATGTCCTTCCCGCCGCATAGTCCTTTAGTGTTTCATAACGCTCAAAAAAATGCAGATGGGCATCCTCCGTTTTGTTACTATAAAAATCATTGCCTACAAAATAGGTTTCAATTTTATTCTCTTTAGCCATCAGTACAACCAGTTTCCTGTGTTCTTCTTGGCTTTCATCTCCCAGTTCGAACATATCTCCCAATATGGCAATCTTGTTGCCGTCCATTTCCCTTAAGTTGGCAATGGCTGCGGCCATGCTGCTGGGGTTGGCATTATAGGCGTCCATGATGATGCGGTTGCCGTTCTTCTCCACCAGCTGTGAGCGGTTGTTCGATGGGATATAGCTCTCTATAGCTGCTTTTATCTTTTCGTCACCTACCTTAAAGTACGTTCCAATGGCAATGGCCGCACTAATGTTGGCCGCATTGTAAATGCCAATAAGGTGGGACTGAATGTCATATCCTTTAAATTTTACAGCTACCATGGGGTTGGCGGCAACACCATCTATGTGTACATCGCAATTATAGTTTTCTACTGCAAAAGTATAGCGGGGCAACTTATCCGTTTTTTCCTTTTGGATAGGGTCATCCAGGTTTACAAAAGCGGTTTTGGTATGTTGCTCAAGGTACGCATACAACTCGCTCTTGCCTTTTATAACGCCTTCAAACCCGCCAAAGCCCTCAAGGTGCGCCTTCCCAAAGTTGGTAATGTACCCAAAATTTGGTTCTGCAATGCGGCAAAGGAATTCGATTTCCTTTTGGTGGTTGGCGCCCATCTCCACGATCCCTATCTCGGTTTCCTTGGTAAAAGAGAGCAGGGTAAGCGGTACGCCAATGTGGTTGTTCAGGTTACCCAAGGTTGCCGTAGTAGCATACGCCTGCGAAAGTACCGCATTAATCAGTTCCTTGGTAGTGGTTTTGCCGTTGCTGCCGGTTAGGGCAATAACGGGCAAGCCAAGTTCCCTGCGGTGGTGCCGTGCCAGTTGCTGCAGTGCTTCAAGGCTGTCGTTTGCCAGCAGTGTCCTTTCACCCGACAGATAGTCCGCGTTGTCGATTACTACATAGCGCGCCCCTTTGGCCAGTGCTTCGGCAGCAAAGGTGTTGGCATCAAAGTTGTCGCCCTTAAGTGCGAAAAACATGCTGCCCGGTTCTATTTTCCTTGTGTCGGTAGCTATGGAGCTGCATTGCAGAAAGTAGCTGTAGAGTTCACTGATTTCCATAAAAAGTATATAAAAAAATAAAAGCCCTAAGATAGGGCTTTTATTATATATTCTGTATGTAAACGTCTTAGTTACGTGCTGTCTTTTTGCCTGATTTAGGGCCAACTTTAGACATTGCGCATCGGAAACCGATATAGTCGGTAGCCATATCCTGCGGGAAGTACCTCCTTTGTGCAGGGTCAAGCCAGTAGGCGCGATCCCTCCATGAGCCTCCTTTGTATACCCTTACGTTATCGTTGATCAGGGTGGTCCTTTTCGAAGACTTGTCATACTCCCTTATCATGTTGCCAAGGCTGTCTTTAGCGACAAGGTGTTTTGGCGAGTGGTACATCCTCTGGTCGTTCTTGGATTCAGCTTCTGTACCTTCGTCAGTAGCGCCAAAGTCAAAGTAACGTGTAGACTGCTTGTCACCATCTTTATAGTTCCTGTTGTCAGCCTTGTTGTAGTTCTGCCTTAGGTACGTATCGTCAGATGTAATCTGTGTTTGTGCGATTTGTCCAGGCAGGTTCCTGTACTGTATCCTTCCGTTGGCAAGGGTATCATACTCAATCGTCTCAGCTGTTACAAGCTCAGCCCTTCCGTCTTCGCCTATTTTGTTTTTCATATAAACGTTACCCCTGTAGTAGTTGAAGTCGTTTGCTTCATCGTCAACTATCGGACGGTAAACGTCAGCTACCCATTCTGCAACGTTACCTGCCATATCATAAAGGCCGAAGTCGTTTGGTGGGTACGATTTTGCAGGCGCGGTGATGTCTGCATTATCATCAGACCATCCTGCGATCCCGCCGTAGTCACCTTTACCCTGCTTAAAGTTGGCAAGCTGGTCACCTTTAGACTGGCGCTTTGAGTTACGAGTGTACTGGCCTTTCCATGGATATTTTTTGTTACCCCTGTACATGTTGTACTCACGGTTTCCTACAAGTGCCACAGCGGCATATTCCCACTCAGCTTCGGTAGGAAGCCTGTATTCCGGCAATATGATGCCCGAAGTCCTTTGTGCATATACGTTAGTGGCGCCCTCTTTAGAAGCCAGTTTGTTCCTTGGCCCTTTAAGCACGATCTCCTCGTTGCCGCCCATGCTTTTGCTTGGGCTTTCAAGGTAAGCTTCAGTACTGAAAGTAGACTCAGCGCTTACATCGGTAATTTTTGAGTCTTTCTTAAGGTAGCCTTCTTTCTCAAGTACGGCTTCGTTTACGCGGTCTGTCCTCCACTTGCTGAATTCAACAGCCTGGATCCAGTTAACGCCAACTACCGGGTAATCGCTGTATGACGGATTCCTGAGGTAGTTGTTGGTCATTGTTTCATTATATCCCAGCGCGCTCCTCCAAACAAGGGTGTCCGGAAGCGCACCTATATAAATGTTCTTGTAATTTTCTTCTGTTGGGGGGAAAACCCTCTTAAGCCAGTCAAGGTACTCCATGTACATAACATTGGTTACCTCGGTTTCATCCATATAGAAAGACTGTACGTGCTGCTGTGTTGGCGTGTTGTTCCAATCGTGCATCACATCGTCCTGAACCCTGCCCATGGTATACGTTCCGCCCTCAACCTCTACAAGACCGGGAGCTGCCTCCTGTTGTTTGTACTTGGAATTGTGCTGGAAACCACCTTTCTTGTCATTGATCTTCCAGCCTGTAGCACTGGAAGTGTTACCGCCTGAACCCTTCTTGCTGCATCCGGTAAAACCAACCGTAATCGCCAATGCGACCAACAATCTTAAAGCCGTGATTTTGTTAACTTTCATCTTTCTGTAGGTAAATAAATTTCGTGGCGCAATATAATAATTAACCATTAAACCGCAACACGTTTTGAAAATTTTTAATAAAATTCCAAAATTAAGTTAAATGTCTTTTTCAATAACGGCCAAATTGAAGTAATATTGCAGGACTCAAAATAAAAAAGTTCGTCCGCACTGTAATATATCGGCGCGATCTGCGTTGTTTCAATGATGAAAAAGAGATTGCTATTTTTTATGCTCCTCGTTTCCCTGCTGTCTTTTGCGCAGCAAAGGGGCGAAGTGGTCCTGGAATGGACGGATAATGTAAAGTCGCTTATTGGCACGTCACAGGTTAATCTTCCTAATTTCCAGTCTGCCTTCCTGGATTACGATGCCTCAAAAAAGCAGCTCTTTTTTAGGAATAGCCTTCCGGTAAGCGCCGAAGCCAGCCCGGCTTCGCTTGCCATTACAAATATAGTATACGAGAATATTACTGCCGCACAGTTGGGTACGCTCTCCGTATCCGCCATACCTGCTTCTATCAATGCAAATCTTACTGCTTCAAAAGCCCGCACCCAGTGGTATGCTTCCATAGAGCTTTCACCTATAATAAAGGACGGGAGCGGCTACAAGCGCGTAAAGTCATTCGCATATTCGTTTACGTTCGGCAGTTCGCGCCCTGCTTTCAGGGATGCAGCCGATTTTAATGTAATAGCCAATTCTGTGCTTGCCAGTGGCGACTGGTACCGCTTTTATGTCGAAAAATCAGGGGTGTACAAAGTGACCCGTTCTTTCCTTCAAAGCCTGGGGATGAACGTAAATGTCGACCCCCGCACCATTAAGATATATGGCAACGGCGGCCGGATGGCCCCATTGCTCAACGGCACCGATTACCCATCGGACCTTGCTGAGAATGCCATAACCGTAATAGGTGAAGACGACGGCAGTTTTGGCTCCGGCGACTACATTCTTTTCTACGCTGAAGGCGTGGACAACTGGAATGAGGAGAGCGGCACACACAACAACCTTTTTACAGACAAGTCTTATTATTATGTAACTGCCGGCGGAGCAAACGGAAAGAGGATCGCTACGCAGGGGCAGCCTTCGGCAAATCCCGACATTACAACTTCATCCTTCGATGCCTATGTGTACCACGAGAAAGACCTTGTAAATATCGCCCGCGTGGGCCGCAAATGGCATGGCGAGCAGTTTAATGTCGAGAATGAGCAGGACTTCGAATTCTCTATCCCTGATACTGAAGCCGGCCCGGCTACCCTTATTGTAAGCGCGGCCTCATCAGCCCCCTCCTCTTCTATGGTGGTCGCTGCGAACGGCCAGGCGCTGGGTACGATAAATTATGGAGTTCTCAGTGATGCGGCTGCAACAGATGGCCGGCTTACTGCTGAATTTAGCCCTTCGGGCGGTACGATAACCATAAATCTTGCCTTTAATAATAATGGCGTGCCCGGCTCTAATGCCTGGCTCGACTATATTGTTATCAAAGCCAAACGAAAGCTGCTGGGCAACGGCAAGCAGTTCCGCTTCCAATACAACGATGCGGCAGCCAACGTAGGTACCATACAATATAATCTGTCTAATGCTTCCGGCATCAGCGAAATATGGGACGTCACCAATATATATGATACTTCTAAAATAGTGAACGAAGGCGGAAACCAGTTCTCGTTCAAATCGGCCCTAGGTGAGGTGCGCAGCTATATCGCTGTAGTGCCTTCTGATTATTATACCCCGCTCAGGGAAGGAAGGCCGAAGGTAGCCAACCAAAACATTAAAGGTACTGTGTTCAAAAATGCGCAGGGGGCTTTTGAAGATGTGGACTACCTTATCGTAACCCCGGCCAACCTCAATGCTTCGGCAGAAAAACTGGCTGGCATCCATCGTAATCTTGGCCTTTCTGTAAAAGTAGTGAGCCTCGAAAATATCTATCACGAATTTTCGTCGGGAAAACAGGACGTGGCCGCGATACGCAATTTTGTGAAATATATATACAATAATGCTTCGGCAGAAACGAAGAGGATAAAATACCTCAACCTTTTTGGCGATGCTTCCTTTGATTATAAAGACAGGATACCCAACAATACTAACATAGTCCCAACCTTTCATGGTTACAGCGCTTCACCTGCCGGTACTAACAACTACAGTAACGTAGTCACCTTTGTTTCCGACGATTTCTTTGGATATATGGACCCAAATGAGGGAAGGATGAACTTCGGCGACAGTAGTGAAAAGCTTGATATTGCCGTGGGAAGGATGCTTGTTTCAGACCGTACCCAGGCGGATGAAATGATAAAAAAGATAGTAGAGTACCTTGGCCCGGAATCCTATGGCAGGTGGCGGAATGAATATGTAATGATTACCGATGACCTGGATAATAACGGGGAGGCATTTGTACCCGAAATGGAAACAGTATACAACAGCTTTACCGCAAGGCCGTTCGTAAACATCAGGAAAGTGCATTCAGATGCATTTGTGCAGGATGCATCGGCCGGAGGACAGCGCTATCCCGAGGCCAGGGACGAGATAAAAAGGGCAATTAACTACGGGGCCCTGGTGGTGAGTTATTTGGGGCATGGCGGCGAGGATGGCATGGCAGGGGAGCGTATTTTTGAAAAAAGTGATGCACTCGGGCTGACTAACCGGTTCAAATACCCGTTATTTCTTACAGCTACCTGCGAGCTTACAAAGTTTGATAATCCCTATCGGCCTACGGCAGGAGAGTACCTGTATTGGAATCCTACGGGAGGCGCCATTGCAATGATAACAACTACACGCTCTATTTACACCAGTGCGGCATACAGTCTCAACAGGAATATTTCGGCAAAATTGTACGCGTTCAATAATGAGCTGGGGACTCAATATCCGTCGATGGCAGAAGCATTGCGTGAAACTAAGGTTGCCCTTTCGGCGTCGGCTGCATCTATTCGCTGCGTAGCTTTTATCGGTGACCCCGCGCTGAAAATGGCTATCCCCCAGCCGAAGATAGTACTGACTGAAATCAACGATGTGCCCATTGCTCAATCTACAGAAGTTATGCAATCGCTCGCTTATGTAAAGCTTGCCGGCCGCGTTACAGACGAAAATGATAACCTGTTGGGCAATTACAACGGCGAACTTGAGGTGACGGTTTTTGACAAGCAGATGAGTCGCGCCACCTTAGGCAATGACGGGGTCACCGTAGCTGTTCCGGGAACTAACCCCGTGCAATATATTACTTTAATAACGCCTTTTGAAGTGCTTGGCGAAACCATTTTTCGTGGTAATGCCACTGTAACCAACGGCAAATTCGAATTCGGCTTTGTGGTGCCGAGGGATATCCGCATACCGGTAGGCAATGGCAGGATAAGCTTCTATTCTAAAAGAAATAATGTTCTTGAAGACCATACCGGCTATAATACCGATATACGGATTGGGGGCGTGAACCAAAATGCTGTTGCCGACAACACTGCCCCTAAGGTAAGGCTGTACATGAACGATGAGTCGTTTATTTCGGGGGGCATTACGAATGATTCGCCTATATTGCTTGCATTCCTTGAGGACGAGCACGGTATCAATACCGCAAGCGGCATCGGTCACGACATCATCGGCATACTCGATGGCGATGAAACCAATCCGTTCGTTATGAACGACTATTATGAAACCGAACTCGACGACTATACCCGCGGCAAAGTGCGCTTCCCGTTTACAAATCTCGAAAAGGGACTTCATACGCTTACGTTTAAGGCGTGGGATGTGTACAATAACCTCGTTACCGCCGAGATACAGTTCGTAGTGACGGGTGCCGATGAGCTCAAGCTGGAGAAAGTGCTCAATTATCCCAACCCGTTTGTGAGCTATACCGAATTCTGGTTCACGCACAACCGCCCTTTTGAGCCGCTGGACGTGCAGGTGCAGGTGCTCACCGTGTCCGGGAAAATAGTGAAGACCATTAACCAGCAGGTTACCACCGATGGCTTTTTGTGCCGCGACATCAAATGGGATGGCCGCGATGATTTTGGTGACCGGATAGGTAAGGGCGTATATATTTACAAGCTCACGGTCCGGTCGGCATCTGCAAATAAAACAGCCGAAAAATATGAAAAACTTGTATTGCTGTAAAAATCGTTATATTTGTTCCCCGTTAAATTTCAAAATTCTAATGAAAAAAATACTTTTAGTTGCCCTGTGCTTTTTGGGCGTACAGATGGCCAAAGCCCAGAGTGAACGTGCTATTACCACCGGAGTCCCTTTCCTGCTGATAGCGGCCGACGCAAGAGCCGCCGGTATGGGCGACCAGGGAGTTGCCACATCATCAGACGTTTACTCGCAGCAGTGGAACCCTGCAAAATATGCATTTGCACTAAAGGAGCACGGCCTTTCCGTAAGCTATACGCCCTATCTTACCGATATTGCCAATGATATCTCTTTAGGGCAGGTTACTTATTTTAACAAGTTTGATGAGAGGATGGCTTTCGCGGGAAGCCTTCGTTATTTTGGTTTGGGTGATATCGAATTGAGGCAGACCGGCGACCCTAACGAAGTTCCGGTAACGCGCAGCCCCAACGAGCTCGCGGTCGATGTTTCCTATGCATTGAAACTCGACGAGCAGTTTGCCATGTCGGTAGCGGCACGCTACATCCGTTCCAATTTAAGGATACCTGAAGCATCGGGCGGCGGCGATTCAAAAGCGGCAAGCTCTTTTGCAGTAGACGTTTCCGGGTTCTACCAGTCGGAAGAAGTGGCTATGAGTGACTTCAACGGACGCTGGAGAGCAGGCTTCAACTTCCAAAACCTTGGTCCTAAGATCAGCTATGATAACGACCCTACATTAAGCTCCAACTTTCTTCCGGCCAATCTTAGGCTCGGCGGTGGCTTTGACTTTATTTTTGACGAATACAACAAATTAGGCGTGAACCTTGAGGTTACCAAACTATTAGTGCCAACCCCGCAGGACCCCGACAGGAACGGCGATGGTGACGTAACTTCTGAAGAATACCAGGAAACCAATAAAGAATACAATGACATTAACTGGACTGCGGGTCTATTCCAGTCGTTTGGCGATGCACCGGACGGTTTCAGTGAGGAGCTCAGGGAATTTACCTATTCCGTAGGCGCCGAATACCTGTACCAGGATTCATTCGCCCTGCGCCTTGGTTACTTCAACGAAGACGACATGAAAGGCGCGCGTAAATTCTTCGCGCTTGGTGCGGGCTTTAAGTACACAACGATAAAAATCGACGTGTCTTACCTGTTCTCGGCATCGCAGGTACGCAACCCTCTTGAAAACACATTACGCTTCTCGTTGTCCTTCAACTTCGGTGACGACTGGGACGAATATTAATGGAAAAGATCACCCTGACCAGCACGTTCACCGTTTACGATTCGGCCAATGACCTGCCCGAACCGGTGCGCCTGCTAATGCAGCGTGCAGTGGAAGTCCGTAAAAAGGCTTACGCACCCTACTCGAAATTTCGTGTAGGTGCGGCATTGCAGCTTGACAATGGCGAAGTGATGATAGGTTCCAACCAGGAGAACGCAGCCTACCCGTCCGGCCTTTGTGCCGAAAGGGTTGCCGTGTTCCATGCAGGGGCAGCGTATCCGGAAGCGAAAATCATTACCCTTACCATAAGCGCCGCCGCCGACAGCAAAGTAGTCGACAGCCCTATACCGCCATGCGGCGCCTGTCGCCAGGCACTCTCTGAATATGAAATGAGGCAGGACGTGCCGATGGAAATTTACTTCATGGGCGAAACCGGCAAAGTTTACAAATCCGACTCCTTAAAGAACCTGCTACCGTTGGTATTTGACAAGGATTACTTATAAGATAAAGAGGCTCGAGGCCTCTTTTTTATTTATAATGTAACACGGATTACTCTGATTTTTTTCGATTTACACAGATTTTAGTAATATTGATTGACTTGTGGCATTGCCTAATCCCCACTATTTATGTTGTTTTCAAAATTTGTGAAATTAGTGGCTGAAAAAATTCCGTGTCCATTTGCCTGATCCGCGACATCCGTGTTCCCTTTTAAAAAATCTCAAAATACTTCCTATAAATTTTTACTTCTAATAGGGAAGTCTTATTTTTGCATTTCGCAAATTTGTGTGAGGAAACTTTTTGCGTCCGAAAAACATTTTTTACTACAATCACATTAGCAACAATAACTGAGCAAATGAAAGAAATAACAAAAGAAGTTTATCTGAAGTGGTACGAGGATATGCAGTTTTGGAGAAAGTTTGAAGACAAGCTGGCAGCCCTTTATATCCAACAGAAAGTTAGAGGTTTCCTTCACTTATACAACGGCCAGGAGGCTGTACTTGCGGGAGCATTGCACGCAATGGATCTTTCTAAAGACAAAATGATAACCGCATACCGAAACCACGTGCAGCCGATAGGCATGGGCGTAGATCCGAAGAGGATCATGGCTGAGCTATTAGGCAAGGCCACAGGTACATCCAAAGGGCTTGGCGGATCAATGCACATTTTCTCCAAAGAGCATGGCTTTTACGGGGGGCACGGTATCGTGGGTGCACAGATACCTGTGGGTGCGGGTATGGCATTTGCTGATAAGTATTTTGAAACGGGCGGTGTAACGCTTACCTATTTTGGTGACGGTGCCGCACGCCAGGGATCGCTTCACGAAGCATTCAACATGGCAATGCTATGGAAGCTTCCGGTAGTATTTATTGTAGAGAACAACGGTTATGCTATGGGTACTTCGGTAGAGCGTACTGCAAACCACACCGATATATGGAAACTTGGCCTTGGTTACGAAATGCCTTGTGGCCCGGTTGACGGCATGAACCCTGTAAAAGTTGCTGAAGCCATGCACGAAGCCATGGAAAGGGCACGCAGGGGCGACGGCCCAACCTTCCTTGAAATGAAAACATACCGTTACCGTGGTCACTCTATGAGTGACGCGCAGCACTATCGAACCAAAGATGAGGTGGAGGAGTACAGGAAAATCGACCCGATCATCCAGGTCCTGGACATCATTAAAGAAAACAACTACGCTACCGAAGCTGAGATCGAGGCAATGGACCAAAGGGTTAAAGACCTTGTGGATGAATGTGAAAAATTCGCCGAAGAGTCGCCATATCCGGACCTAAGCGTGATGTACGACGTTGTTTACGACCAGGAAAATTATCCATTCTTACCCCATAAACTACAATAACCAATGGCAAAGATCATAAAAATGCCGCGCCTTAGCGACACCATGACCGAAGGTACTGTGGCTTCGTGGCTAAAGAAAGTTGGCGATACGATAAAAGAAGGTGATATCCTTGCAGAAATTGAAACAGACAAAGCCACAATGGAGTTTGAAGCTTTTGATGCAGGTACCTTATTATATATAGGGATTAACGAAGGCGAAACTGCTGCTGTTGACTCCGTGCTTGCCATCATCGGTAAGGAAGGCGAAGACTACAAAGCGCTTCTTGACGGTAAGGAAGCACCTGCCGGCGAATCTGAAAAGAAAGAAGAGCCGAAACAGGAAGAACAGCCTGCTGAAAAAACCGAAGAGAAAAAAGAAGAGAAGCCAACCGAAGAAAAGAAAGCAGCTCCTGCCGCACTTCCTGCGGGTGTAAAAGTGGTAACCATGCCGCGCCTTAGCGATACCATGACCGACGGTACCGTTGCTACATGGCTGAAGAAAGTAGGCGATAAAGTTGCCGAAGGCGATATCCTTGCCGAGATCGAAACCGATAAGGCTACAATGGAATTTGAATCGTTCAATGCCGGTACGCTGCTTTATGTTGGCGTACAGGAAGGCCAAACCGCACCGGTAGACAGTATACTTGCCATCATCGGCCCGGAAGGGACAGATGTAGCCGGTATTGCCGAAAACTACGGGAAAGAAGGCGCTCCTGCTGAAGCCAAAGAAGATAAAAAAGAAGAATCGAATGATGCTCCTAAAGCTGAAGAAGCTGCCCCTGTCAATGAGGGCGGAAGGGTATTCGCATCGCCGCTTGCCCGCAAGATCGCCAAAGACAAAGGCGTGAGTCTTGAACAGGTGAAAGGCAGCGGCGAAAATGGCCGTATTGTTAAAAAAGATATTGAGAACTATACGCCTGAGGTTGCAACGCCTGCAAAACAGGAAATTGCACCTTCACAACAGTCCGCGGCCAAACCTGCTGCTCTTGCTTATGTGCCAACAGGCGAAGTAGCTACCGAAGAGGTGAAAAACAACCAAATGCGCAAGACCATCGCGCGCCGCCTGGCCGAATCGAAATACAGCGCTCCGGAATACAGCCTTACCATAGAGCTGGATATGGACAATGCCATTGCGAGCCGCAACGTCATTAATGATATTCCTGATACGAAGGTTTCGTTCAACGATATGGTGATAAAGGCCAGCGCCATGGCGTTGCGCAAGCACCCTCAAGTAAATACGCAATGGAAAGACGATGTGACCGTTTACAACAAGCACATCAGCATTGGTGTGGCCGTTGCGGTTGAGGACGGACTTGTGGTACCGGTACTTAAGTTTGCCGACAACATGAGCCTTTCGCAAATAGGTGGCGCCGTAAAAGACCTTGCCGGAAAAGCGAGAAACAAAAAACTACAGCCTGCCGAAATGGACGGAAGCACCTTTACGGTTTCCAACTTAGGCATGTTCGGTATCCAGGAATTCACCTCGATCATCAACCAGCCGAATTCGGCCATCCTTTCAGTTGGCGCGATCGTACAGAAGCCGGTTGTGAAAAACGGCCAGATCGTGGTAGGCAATACCATGATGGTAACCCTTACCTGCGACCACCGCACGGTAGACGGCGCAACTGGTGCACAGTTCCTGCAAACGCTGAAACAATATATAGAAAACCCGGTAACGATGCTGGCGTAAGCATACCCATCTGATAATAATAAAAACCCGTCCTGGATTTAAGGGCGGGTTTTTTTTGTCAGTGATATTATGACATGTCAATGCATGCATAGACATAATGTCGTATTTCAGAGATTGGCACAAATTTTGTAAGAATTATTTCTTAAAATATATCTAATGATTAAATATTTAATTAACAAATAATTTAGCCTATTTGTTGACCAACAGGTTAATCACCTAAAGGTTTATGAAATAATACTTATTTCGATGTTGTTAAGAGACTGCAAAGATATAAATTGAACTTGTTCGACCAAATATTTTAAGAATTAATTTTGATTTAAATGGTGTTATTCGGCTAACGTACTAAGATACTTTATAATATCATTAAAATTAAAACAATATGGGTAAAATTAAAACAATATGGGTAAAATTACTCAAGAATATGGACTAGATGTCCAGGGATATACGCAATATAATGTTGACTTTTTAGACTTGTACTTAGGAGTTGATAATAGATTGTTTTTAGATTATAATAAAATTTTTCAGGGAACTTCACCAATTTATTTGTTAATGCAAGGTGATATTCATGCTTTCATGGATACATTATTTACAGGTTTAGCAGGTTACAATTACACAGATCTTAATAACCTACTTTTTGGATTGCATGAAACTAATGCCACCTGTTTGGGTATGTCAAAGGATAAGCCTGCTGGTAACTCAGTCGGAAAAGAACTAAAGCAAAAGATTTCGGACAATCTATTCTTTTTACGACAGACTTACATGAATGGGGTTCGTGAAATAGATAGTTTATATTTCGGTTTGGAAGGAATTGGCGTTGACAGAATTTCAGATATTATAACTAGTATAGTCAAAAAGAGATTGATTGAGTTCACTCTTCAGCAATGTACCTTGCTTGGAATACCTACACAGCCCTTCTTGGTTAAAAACGTTTTTGATTCTACAAATTCGATATGGACTACGCAGACTTTTTATTTGCCTGTTTTCGATAATCAACCAGTTATTTTTATTCCAAAAGATATTGTGTCTTCTGATTCCGGAATATCAGGAACTTTTTTTCAATTTATTAGATATGGATTTAATAATTTTTTTAAAATATCAGAGGATTATAAAATCAGAGTCAGAGGTCAATATGGAAATTTAGGTTCAGACCTCAAAAGAAAAGAGTTTGATGAATATAATAAGCGGCACGGAATTAAAGCAAAGGATTTGTCAAAAACAATGTTAACTACATTAGATAATGCGAAGTTGGCTGTCGCTTTTTCGGAAATCAGACAAAGTGTAGCTCCTTTAACACCTCAACAATTAATTGAGTTGGTAGAAAAAGGACGTGGACAAGAGAATTAATTTGAAAGCCTCCTATGGAGGCTTTCGCTATTAATATAGGTTTTTCATGCCTTAATCCAAAAAAAGCCAATGAAAATCTATACCGATGTATCCTATAAGTTTCATTGCAATGCAGGTAATGAAGAACGGCCAGATCGTGGTAGGCAATACCATGATGGTAACCCTTACCTGCGACCACCGCACGGTAGACGGCGCAACAGGGGCACAGTTCCTGCAAACGTTGAAACAATACATAGAAAACCCGGTAACGATGCTGGCGTAAGCCGCATTATTGCTAAATAATATTAACCCGTTCTAATAAGGACGGGTTTTTTATTTTTTGGTTGGTAAAGCTACTATGTTACATAAATTTAATCCTTCAAACTATTCTTTTTTTCTTACTTTAGCTGTCAAATAGACTCTTATGAAAAAAACATTTTTTATCTTGTATTTCGCCTTAGGTTTTGTGGCGCTTTCCTGTGCACAGAGTAAGCCTTACAAAGTTGATGAGAAAAGCGTTGCCGCAACTCTGAAGTTCCTTGCTTCGGACGAGATGAAAGGTCGTGCCCCGGGTACGCCCGAAATGGATATGGCCGCTTTGTACCTTGAGGATATTTTAAAAAAGAACAGCATTAAGCCGTATTTTGCGACCTACCGCGATACGCTGGCGAACTATACAAAAACGGCATACAATATAGTGGGTGTGCTGGAAGGGATCGACCCTGTGCTGAAAAATGAGTTCGTGGTAATAGGCGCGCACTACGACCATATCGGCGTAGCAAAAAAAGCAGAGAACGGTGATGATATCTATAACGGCGCCGACGACAACGCCACAGGTACGACCACCGTTGCCGAACTGGTAAACTACTACGGCAAAAACAAAACGAACAAACGCAGCATACTCTTCTGCTTTTTCTCTGCGGAGGAAGCCGGCCTTTTGGGCAGCTACCACCTTTCTAAAAAGCTGCACGACAAGGGATTCAATATTTATACCATGGTCAACTTCGAAATGACCGGAGTGCCACTTGGCGGCGACAACCTTGCCTTCATCACCGGTTACGGAAAGAGCAACATGGCGGATAAGTTCAACGAATATGCAGGCAAAAAGATCATCGGGTCGAATGAGTTTGAAATGCAGTATCAACTGTTCAAATTTTCTGATAATTACCCGTTCTTCCTGGAGTTCAATGTGCCATCGCATACATTCAGTACGACCGAAATGAGTACCTTCCCGTTCTATCATAAGCTTGACGATGAGTTTGAGGCTATGGACACAAAGCACATGACAGCATTCATACAGCAGATGATACCCGTCGTGGAGAAGATGGTGAATGCAAGGACAAAAGAGATCGCACTCAAAAAATAAGCCATGCCGGATACGGGTACTACATCAGCACAACGAGGGATAGTCAGCGAGCAATCGGTATACGATGCCATCGTCTGGCTTTCATCCGATGCGCTCAGGGGCCGTGAGCCTGGTACGCCTGAAATGGAACTGGCAGCCCAATACCTTGAAGGTATATTTAGCAACCACGGCATATTCCCTTATTTCGAAAACTACAGGGATGGCTTTTGCCACAAAGGCAATCTTACCTATAATATAGTGGGATATGTTGAAGGCAATGATCCGGTATTAAAGGGCGAATTTATAGTTATTGGCGCCCATTACGACCATGAAGGTGTAGTGGCAGGTACAACGGCTGATGAAGATGTAATTTATAACGGCGCAAACGACAATGCGTCCGGAGTATCGGCGGTGATTGAGATAGCCAAATATGTTGCGGCACAAAACATCAACAGGCGCAGCATCATGTTCTGCTTTTTTACAGCGGAAGAAGATGGACGCAAAGGTTCGGGTCATTTGGTGGAAAGGCTTAAGGAAATGCAATTCCCCATATATGCCATGCTGAACTTTGACATGATAGGGATGCCGCTGGAAGATGGCACGGTCTATCTTACGGGCTTTGAGCGTTCCTCTATGGCCGAATGCTGTAACCGCTATGCTGGCAAGGATTTTTTCAGGATGCTGGAGCCAAAGCCAAACCTTGTACTGTACTGGAACTCGGACAACTATCCGTTTTATGATGTCCTGGAAATCCCGGCCCACACGGTGACTACTTATAACATGAAGAATTACGGCACCGTGCATACGGTAGATGATGAAGTGGGCAATTTAGATATCAAACATATAACCGCAGTGATCAGTGAAATGCTGCCCGTAGTTGCCGCAATGGCTAACACGGATAGCAAAGAGATCATCCTGACAATAGAATGAAGAAGATTATTATAACCGGTACCAGCAGGGGCATAGGCTACGATCTTGCATTACAGTTCGCCGCTGAAGGTCACAGTGTGCTGGCTATTTCGCGTAAAATACCCAAAGAGTTGCTGGACAACCCTAACATTACCTGCGTGTCGGCCGACCTTTCGGAGGAGGCAGGTTTGGAAAGTATTAAAAGCTTTATGGAAAACACATGGCGCCATGCGGATATCGTTATCCACAATGCCGGTGCACTTATCCTGAAGCCATTCGCACAAATAACCGCTGCCGAATTTGAATATATTTATAAGGTAAACGTTTTTGGCGTGGCCGCACTCAACAGGATTGTGCTGCCCTATATGCAAAAGGGTGGGCATGTCGTGACCATAAGCAGTATGGGCGGCGTGCAGGGGACTGTCAAGTTCAGCGGGCTCTCGGCCTACAGCTCCAGCAAGGGCGCAGTGACAACGCTCTCCGAATTGCTTGCCGAAGAATACAAAGAACAGGGCATAGCCTTTAACGTGCTGGCTTTGGGCGCCGTGAATACCGAAATGCTGCGTGAGGCATTCCCAGGGTATGAGGCGCCGCTGTCACCGAAAGAAATGGCTGATTATATTTATAACTTTGCACTGACGGGAAACAAATATTACAACGGTAAGGTGTTGCAGGTTTCCGCCAGCACTCCATAAATCAAACGTGAAAGAGGTATTAGGACGCTATTTGCCGGAACATGCTACAGATGCGGTTTTTGAACTGGTAAAGCTGTATGGGGTTCATTTGAAGATAGTGAATGAACGCGTAACCCGCCATGGCGACTACAGGCGTGACGACAGTGGCTACCACCGCATTACGGTGAATTCCAACCTTAACAAATACCGCTTTCTGATCACACTGGTACACGAGATTGCGCATTTGGCCGCATTAGAAAAATACGGGCGCAACATCAAGCCGCATGGCGACGAATGGAAGCTGACGTTCCAAAAGCTGATGGTGCCCTTCATAAGGCCGGAGATATTCCCAAACCAGCTCCTGCCGCTTTTGGCAAGGCATTTCAGGAATCCTAAGGCCAGCAGCGATACCGATGCCACACTGTCGCTGGCACTGAAGCAGTTTGATGAAACAGAATCGCAAAGGACATACGTTTTCCAGTTGCCGTACGGAAGCAGGTTCCGGATATACAATGGCAAGATATTCGAAAAAGGGGCGCAGCGGATAAAGCGGTTCGAATGCCTTGAGATAAGCACCGGGCGTATGTATCTGTTTAATCCCAATGCCGAAGTGGAGCCGCTGCCCTGATGTTAAATGATATTTAAACACTTTTGAAGTTTACAGATAAATTAAAACCTTTACCCGGAAATAACCCAAACACCAATGAACAAAAATTATTATGCAATCCTTATGGCCGGTGGCGTAGGCTCACGATTCTGGCCGGTAAGCACACAGCAGTTCCCCAAGCAGTTTCACGACATGCTGGGAACAGGCGATACGCTCATACAAAAAACTTTCAGCAGGCTGTCAAAGCTCATCCCCGAAGAGAACATACTCATACTTACCAATGCCCTGTACAACGACCTGGTGCTGGAGCAGCTTCCGCAGGTAAAACAGGAGCAGGTATTGCTTGAGCCTGCCATGCGCAATACAGCGCCGTGCATACTGTATGCCTCATTAAAGATACAAAAGGAAAACCCCGACGCTGTAATGGTAGTTGCGCCAAGCGACCACTGGATCGAGGACGAGCAGGCGTTTATAGATAACCTGAAGCAGTCGTT
This sequence comes from uncultured Flavobacteriaceae bacterium, assembly GCA_942492845.1. GTDB lineage: Bacteria > Bacteroidota > Bacteroidia > Flavobacteriales > Flavobacteriaceae > Flavobacterium. The sequence goes on from OW818646.1 coordinate 1,088,958, forward strand.
TGACTATGCCCAAAACCAGGATGTACTGATGACATTGGGCATAAAGCCGACCTTCCCCAACACAGGCTATGGCTACATCGAATACGGAACTCAGGACCAGGAGCCTATCAAAAAGGTATTCCAGTTCAGGGAAAAACCGGATTATGAAACAGCAAAAACATTCCTGCAAAGCGGCAACTATCTTTGGAATGGAGGCATATTCATTTGGAGCGTAAAGTCGATAACCGAAGCCTTCAAAAAATTCCAGCCAGGAATGTGCTCGCTTTTCCAGGGTGGACATGACAGCTACAACACACCAGATGAGAAAACGTGGGTCAATGACAACTATGCTGATGCCGACAATATCTCTATTGACTATGCTGTAATGGAAAATGCGGACAACGTATATGTACTGCCTGCCACCTTCGACTGGAACGACCTTGGTACATGGGGATCGCTGCACGACAAGTTGGACAAGGATGTGAACAACAATACCGTGGTGAACGCAAAGCTGTTTATTGAAAATTCGTCCAACAACATCATCAGGACCGATAAGGAAAAAATCGTGATCATCGATGGACTTAACGACTACATCATTGTCGACAAGGAGAAGATACTGCTCATCTATCCTAAGGAAAAAGAACAGGAGATCAAAAAGATCACTGCGCTGGTAACGCAAAATATGTAAGAGCCATGTCTATAAAACAAAAAGCCCTAAAGTTGATGCTTTGGGGCTTTTTGCTATTCCGGTATATTGAAATGTCATAAACAGCATTAGTAAGGCAATTGTGTTAAATTTTGTAATTCGCTGATTGCCATACCGGCGCAATGGCTATCTTTAGCCTGTTCAAAAAATTGCAATGGATATAAAATTACCTGCCCGGAGGGTGTTATTAGTAATAATAGCGCTCTTTTTCTCTTTGGAAAGCATGGCCCAGCTTCCGGCTTTTACAATTACCGCTACACCAACGCACCAAACCTGCCTTGGTAATGGCGCAATAGCCCTTACGCCCACAGGTACACAGCCTGGCGCGACTGTAGACTATGCCATATACCTGCTGCCTAATACCACAACGCCTGTTGTAATAACAACAACACCCAATGCGGCCGGGCTTGTGGCAGGCAATTATCTTGTTGTGGCTACCCAGTCGCTTGTCGGCGAATCAAATACTGCCACTGCCAATGTAACCATAAACAATAACGTAGTCCCGCTTGCCTACACACTTGTGCCAACCATGGTGCGGTGCGGCAATGATGGGGTAATTACCATCAACGTGACCAATGGTGTTGGCGCACTGTACGAAATACTTTCGGGCCCGGTAACACTGGCACCACAGCCATCTAACGTGCTTAACGGCCTTCCGCCGGGCAACTATCAGGTGCGGGTGTATGATAACTGCGGCGAGGCCAATGTAGTAGCCATACAGCTCATACAGCTTAACACCGGGCTGAGCATATCGTCGGCAACCATTGCCGGAGGCGCACTCCCGGCGTGTAACCTTATCGGAGTGAGCCATAACGTCCAGGTTACTGGCCCCAATCTTGAAGTGTTTTACCCGCTTACCTGCGTTTATACGGTATATCCCCCGGGAGGCGGCGCACCGATTGTTGTAACAAACCAGATAGCATCAGGGTCGGTCAACGGCGTTAGCATAGGCGCGCAGATACCCTTTTATCATGGCCAGCAGTATACCTATAACCTGAAGGTGACCGATGCCTGCGGCAACGTGTATAACCGCAACAATGTCATTGTAAACAGGTCACTTACCGTGGCTGTGGAACAGGAAGTTGCCAATTGCGGCGACAATGCGTTTATCATTACGCCATCTTTCTTTGTGGGGCCTGTAACGATAAGTTTTACTACAGCGCCCGCCGGATTCGACCCCGTGGCTTTTAATGCTGCCCACCCAAACTTTAGCCTTGTACCTGTAGCCTATGGCGATAGTGAAACGAATCCCGTACCGCAGGGGCAATATGCCTTTGTAATTACAGATGCCTGCGGGCACAGCGCTACAGGCAGCTTTGAAGCAGCCCTTGCAGAAGCGACACCCCAGGTTAACGGCGAGGTGCAGGATTGCAGCCAGGAAGGCTCTGTCATGATAACCATACCCGGACGGGAAGTAGTAACAGTTGTGGTAACAGAAGCCCCGGACAACTATCCGGGGACGCTTGATGACGATGTTTCCGAATTTATTACCGAAGGGCAGTTTTTTATGGATGGGCTTCCTATCGGGGCCTATACGGTAGTAATTACGGATTCGTGCGGGGAGGAGTATGAGCATGAGTTCCTGCTGGCGCCGACTGCTTCATCGCTTTCCGTATCGCAGCACCCCGGCTGTGAGGAAGGAAAGGGTTCCGTAAGGATAACTTCTAACGGAACAAACATAGCAAACATACAGATTATCGCTGCTCCAATTGGTTTTGTGGGCAACCTGCCCCTCAACGTAAACCAGAACATTGCCGTAAATGGCCGCTTTTACATGAATTCCTTACCCGAAGGTGATTACATTTTCAGGGTGGCAGACAATTGTGGTGGGACTTCCGACCTGCCCGTAACAATAGAAGGCTACCATATACTGTTGCATGATGTGGACCTGACACCAACCTGTTCAACGTTCCACCTCGAAATGCACCACAGCAGCAACGGCGATAACCTCCAGACTTTTTACCTCCAGCGGTATAACGAAATTGCAGGCGTGTGGGAACATCCCATAACAGGCGTTGACTACACGGAAGGGTCTACCCCCAATACCAATACATCGTACCTGCTCAACAACAATGCCACCAATATAAACATCCAGGCCACAGGGCAGTTCCGCATAATCAAGTTGTTCTACACATGGGCCAACGGGAGCGCGTCCAACTTCAGGTGCCTGGAGGTGATCGACGAATTCTTTTTCGACGGAGCACCTGTTATTACCGATGCCTATAGTTTTCCTTGTGCAGGTGGGCTTACACAGGTAATAATAGTAGCCGAAGGCGTGCCGCCCTTAACGTACAGGATAACGACAAAAAACGGCGAACCTTTTGTTGTTGATAACGGAACATCCAACCTTTTTTCGGGGCTGGAGCCGGCCACTTACAATTTCCAGGTGGGCGATGATTGCGGCAACCTGCGCAACATACAGTTCGACATCAATGCGCTCGACCCGATAGCGCTTACTGCCACCGGGTTTTGCGAGGGCGAAGCAAGTTCGCTTTCGGTACCGGAGTTTTCATTCCTTACCTATGAATGGTGGGAGGAAAGCGCTCCCGGGACCATACTAAGCACTTCGGGCACACTCAATTTCCCTGCCTTTAACTCGGTCACTCAGGCCGGCACCTATTATGTGAGCATTTCCTCTCCGCAGGTAGGGTCGTGCATTGACCAGGCGGTATTGACGTATGAGGTGCAGCCTAACACAATACCCCAGGCAGGTGCCGACAATAGTGTGGAACTATGCAACACCGGCCAGGCGCTGAACCTGGCAAATTACCTTACCCCGCCACATGATGCCGGCGGTACATGGAACGATGTGGATACTACGGGCGCTCTGGCAGGAAGCCTTTTCAATGCGGGAGGCATACCGGCAGGCACCTACCGATTTGCTTATATAGTCGACGGCGGGTGCGGCGCAGACGACGAAGCCATCATTACCATTGAGCTGAAAGATACCCCTTTGGCTGTAATAACCGTTGCTACACAGGTATGCGTGGGCAGTCCCCTCCAGCTTTCGGCGACAGCGGTACCCAGTGCCACCTACCAATGGGCAGGCCCCAACAACTTTACGTCGGTACAGCAAAACCCTTTGATCGCAAGCGCGGCAATGGCCAATGCAGGGATGTATTCGCTTATTGTAACGGTAAACGGGTGTACATCCGCTGCCGCTACGGCAAATGTTGTAGTGAATATGATGCCTCTTGCAGGAGCCGATAACAGCCTTTCGGTTTGTAACGATGCGCAGACGCTTAACCTTGACGGATACCTCTCGTCGCCACACGATGCGGGTGGCATTTGGGAGGACACAGACAGTTCGGGCGGATTGACAGGCAACACGTTCAATACGATAGGAATGGCCGATGGTACTTATCATTTCACCTACAAAGTAACCAACTCCTGCGGACAGGATGCCGCCCTTGTAACCATCGAGCTGAAGCAAATGCCAAACGCGCCTGTGATAGCACCTGTTGCCCCGGTTTGTGAGGGCAATCCGATTCAGCTTTCGGCAACGGCAGTAGCTGGCGCGACGTACCAATGGACAGGCCCCAACAATTTCACCTCGACACAGCAAAACCCACTGATCGCCAATGCGGCTTCAACCCATGCGGGTACTTATTCGCTTACGGTTACACTTAACGGGTGTGCCTCACCGGCGTCAACAATTAGCGTAGTCGTTACCGCACTGCCTTTCGCGGGAGCAGATAACAGCCTTTCGGTGTGTAATGACGGACAGGCTATTGCGCTTGAAGGATACCTTTCCACGCCGCATGATGGCGGAGGTGTTTGGGAGGATACTGATAATTCGGGTGTACTTGCGGGCAATGTTTTCAATACGGCGGGCGTTATCGGAGGGATATATCGTTTTACCTACAGGGTTTCCAACTCCTGCGGACAGGACACTGCCGTGGTAACCATCGAATTGAAGCAAAGGCCTTTAGCTCCTCTGATCGCACCTGTTTCTGCGGTATGCGAAGGCGGTACAGTTCAGCTTTCGGTTGCGCCGGTAGCAGGTGCTACCTACCAATGGACGGGCCCCGTCAACTTTGCTTCTGCCGAACAAAATCCGGTTATCACGCCTGCACAGATTGCCAATAGCGGTACCTATTCACTAATAACCACAGTTAATGGCTGTGCCTCGCCTCCGTCAACCGTAAATGTTACCGTAAATGAAAGACCTGTATTCACGATAGGGGGGACGCCATCGTTTTGCGAAGGGCAAAGTACGGTACTCAGTGTGGATCCGGGCAACTTCACCGTTAATGATGCTGCCTATGCGTGGTATCATGATGGGGAGCTTTTGACGGGTATCAACGAAAGTGCAATAGAGGTATTTGAGCCGGGCGTATACGATGTAGAAGTAAACAGGAACGGATGCACGTCTGCAAATTCAATAGCCGTGACGTATGCCACAGGGATGTTTGCAGTAGAACTTGAAGCCGGGTGTGAAAATACAGAATACGTGATTAGCATAATAAATATTGATGCTATTGACGGTGCCAATTTTGAATGGACAGGGCCCAATGGTTACCACCATGTAGGGGAGCAGGCCATAATAACCAACCTTGCTGCCGGGGAATATTTTGTTGAGGTTACCAATGCCGAAGGGTGCAGTGAAAATGCGTCCATAGAAGTAGGGAATACAGCCTGTTTTATCCCCAGGGGAATTTCGCCGAATAATGACGGGTATAACTACGCTTTCGACTTATCCAACCTTGGCGTAAAGCACATCAAGATATTTAACCGCTATGGCCTTGAAGTGTATGAAAAGCATAACTACATAGACGAATGGCATGGCCAGTCGCACCGCGGTGAGCTGCCCACGGGAACCTATTATTATGTGTTGACATTATCAGCAGGGAAAAAGGTAACCGGATGGGTGTACCTGCAAAGGGAAATAAAATAAATGTCCTTACGCAACCTTTTGGCGTATGCCCGACTATTAAAATACAGAGGTTACAAATTAATGTTTTGCCATATAGCCATAGTGACATAGTGAGGAATAGCAGGTGCTTCTTAGGTAAACTCTAAATTTTTAACAGGCTTAATGGTTTTATAATCAGAATTTTAAGAATCTATCGCAGGAATATTTATGTTAAAATCCGAATCCGGGGTATGATTTCCCGGTTTTCACCTGTTATAGTTACGCTATTCCTTTTCCGCGTTGCCGGGGTAGGAAAGTAGCCCGTTCGGAGGGGAGGCCGGCGTAAAGTTTTCAGGGAATCATTGCAGGGGAGATGGCAGCATCTTTCCGGAAAAATAAAAACCAACTATAATCTTCCAATTTATGAAGCAACAACTATCTATTAAATTATGCCTGCTGTTTGCCCTTTTCTCAGGGTTTGGCGTATTCGCGCAGCTGGATCCTTTTACAGTGACAGTTACGCCCACACCCCAAACCTGTTTGGGTAACGGCGCTTTGGCCTTTACGGTAAGCGGTACTGCACCGGGCTCTTCAATGGGTTATGAGGTATACCTGCTCCCCAACACGACCACGCCGGTTGCGACCGTAACGGCAGCAACCGTGGGCAGCCTGGTGGCAGGCGATTACCTTATTATTGCAACGCAATCGCTCGGCGCCCAGTCGAATACTGCTACCGCAAATGTTACAATCACCAACCTGGTACAGCCGCTCACGTATACCATAGTACCCACGCACGTGCGCTGTCCCGGCGACGGTAAGGTCACGATCAATATCAATTCGGGTACGGCGGCCACCTACCAGCTTTTTACAGGCCCGGTTACTACCGCGCCACAGCCAACGAACCAATTTAATAATTTGCCTATAGGTACCTATCAGGTAAGGGTAGTGGATGTATGTGGCAATGCAGTCGTTGTTACGGTGCAGCTTACGCAGGTGCCAACCAGTGTAATTATCGACCCGCCTGCCATTGCATCGTCTGTCCTGCCAAACTGCAATACCATTACGATTGATCATTTTTTCGCAACGGTATCAGGAAACCAGATATTTTTCCCGCTAACATTTGAGTTTACGGTGTTGCCTCCCGGTGGAGGAACCCCTACTGTGCTGACCCAAACCGTGGCTACAGGCAATACTAACAATAATCACATAGTTGCCAACATACCTTTTTACCACGGGCAGCAATATACTTATAATATAAAGGTAACCGATGCCTGCGGAAACGTGTTTGTAAGGAATGGCAATACCATTAATGAAGAATTTGATTTTGAAGCCCTTCCGCAAAATGAAAGCTGTGGTAATTATTACTTTAAGCTTGTACCTTCAATATATGTTGCACCTTATACGGTAAACTTTATAAGCACCCCTGCAGGTTTCAACCCAACAGCTTTTAACCCGGCACACCCAACCCATAGTGGAGGGGAAACTGCATATGGATCTGATGCCAACCCGGTACCGTATGGAACGTACGAAATACAGATAACCGATGCCTGCGGGCATAGCGCTACCCATACGCTGGAAATAATTGATGGTGCCTCGCCGTCGGTGCAAACCGAGATAAGCGGAGAAACCTGTCTTGGTTCAGTAGCCATAACCGTAGGGAGCCGGGCCATAGCTTCGGTAGTTATAACGGCTGCGCCACAAGCTTACATTGACAGCATCCTGCCGGCAGTCCTTCCGGACGACGTATCGGGGTTCATAGTTCCGGGTGTAGGGTTTGCAATGGGCAACCTACCCATGGGTACTTATACTTTTGTAATTACCGACGAATGCGGCGACGTATATACCGAAACGGCCATAATTGCGCCATCGGGCGACGACCTGCTTCTTACCGAAAATCAGCGTCCCGGCTGTGCAGTAGGCGAGGGCTCAGTGCGGCTTGGCGCAGAAAACAATGACCTTGTGTCAGTAATAATAACCCAGGCACCCGCCGGATTCCCTGTCCCGCAAAATGTTTCATCCAACATTGCCGGCGATGGTGATTTTTACATGAATTCGCTACCGGCAGGAACCTACAAATTTGAAACCGTTGACAACTGCGGCACCGCAAGGCAACGCACCGTAACCATACAGGGCTATCAGGTAGTGAACAGCACGGTGAACATACAGGCAAATTGCGGATCGTTCAATATCCAGTTGCAATTTGCCAGCAATGGTTCCAACCTGCAATCATTCTGGCTGCAAAAGTATGATGAGGTTTCAGGTACATGGGGTCACCCGCAAACAGGAACATCCTATCCGGAAGGCACATTGCCTACCAACGGCAACTCGGTATTCCTTAGCAACAATACCACCAATATCAACCTTGCTTACACTGGTGAGTTCAGGATAGTAAGGGCATTCCACGTATACAGCAATGGCGCTACAACCAATTTCCGCTGCCTTGAGATCATCAATACGTTCGAGTTTGGGGGTGCGCCTGTTATAGAAGGCGCCTACAATTTCCCGTGTGCGAACAATACATCCGAAGTGATCATCGATGCTACAGGTGTTGCGCCGTTGCAGTATGAGATCACGACAATGGACAACGATCCTTTTCCGGTTGATAACGGTACATCGAACCTGTTTTCTAACCTTGAACCGGGTACCTATAACTTCATGGTTACCGATGTTTGCGGCAATTCTGTCAATATCCAGATCGACATCAATAACCTGGATCCTATTGAGATCCTGGCAGATGGTTTCTGTGAAGGCCAGGACAGTTCGCTTTCGGTACAAAACTTTTCATTCCTTAATTACGAATGGTACAAAGACGGTGCCCCCGGCGATATCCTGAGTACTACCAATGTACTTGATTTCCCTGCATTCGAAGCTTCTGAAGCGGGTACTTATTTCGTAGCCATTTCATCTGATAATCCGGGTTCGTGCATCAATCAAACCCTTGAGTATACCATTGTGCCGAACGTAATGCCTAATGCGGGCAATAACAACAGTGCATCGCTGTGTAACACAGGCACATCGATCGACCTTGCCGGTTACCTTAGTATGCCGCACGATGCTGGCGGTACGTGGGCCGACGCAGATGGCTCGGGCGCGCTTACGGGCACAATATTCAACACTACAGATATTGCACAGGGAACCTACCAGTTTACCTATACCGTTACCAGCCCTTGTGGTGTGAACGATGTAGCCATCATCAGCATACAGCTTAAAGATGTGCCAAACGCACCGGTGCTGACACCTATAGCGCCGCTTTGTGAAGGCGCGAACATCCAGCTATTGGCCGATGCTGTTCCGGGCGCAACCTATGCATGGACAGGCCCGAATAGCTTTACATCAACAGAACAAAACCCACTGATCACAAATGCAGTTGTGGGGCATAGTGGAAATTATACATTGACAGTAACCGTTAACGGCTGTTCGTCACCGGCATCTGTGGTGGCAGTACAGGTTGGCGCGACTCCGGATGCGGGCGCAGATAACAGCGTTTCGGTTTGTAACGACGGCCAATCCATCGACCTTGCAGATTATTTGTCATCAACAGCAGATACAGGCGGGGTATGGGCAGATACCAGCGGTTCGGGTGCATTGGCGGGAAGTACGTTTAATGCCGCGGGCGTTGTCGCCGGAACGTACCAATTCACCTATACAGCATCGGGGTGCGGCCCAGACGACCAGGCTATAATAACTATTGCGCTTAAAACAAGGCCGGGAGCTCCTGTTGTGGCACCTGTTGCCCCGGTTTGCGAAGGCAATAGCTTGCAGCTAACTGCCGATGCTGTGCCGGGTGCAACGTATGCATGGACAGGCCCGAACGGGTTTACTTCTGCCAACCAGAATCCGCTTATCGGGGTTTCGGCACTGGCTGATTCGGGAACCTATTCGCTCACGGTAACCATTAACGGCTGTACATCGCCAGCCGCTACAGTTACTGTCGTAGTAAACCCTGTCCCTCAGTTTGCTTTTGACGGTAATACCGCTATCTGCGAAGGACAAAGTACAGAGATATCGGTTGTGCCGGGCAATTTCAGTACAAACGATGTTGACTATACATGGTATGTGGATGGCGCACTAGATCCGGCGCTTACCTCGGGTGCTATTGAAATATTTGAGCCTGGCGTATATGAAGTTGAGGTCGACAATGGTTTCTGTACTACCACACACGAGATAGAGGTGCTGCGTAACACCAATGCATTTGCTATTACGCTCGAAGCGGGATGCCTTGACTTTGACTATATCATATCCATTGTAAACATTAATGAGATACCGGGGGCTACCTTTGAGTGGACAGGGCCGGAAGGATACAGCACTACGAGTGAGGCGGCAAACATTACCGGGCTGGCGAGCGGCGACTATTCGGTCACGGTAACCAATGCCGACGGCTGTAGCGCCGAAGCTACGGTGACTGTGGACAATACCAACTGTTTTATCCCTCGTGGCATATCGCCGAACAACGATGGATACAACCAAAGCTTCGACCTGAGCAACCTTGACGTTAAAGACATAATGATATTTAACCGTTACGGGCAAAAAATATATGAGAAAGAGAATTATAAAGATGAATGGTATGGCCAGTCGGATAAAGGCGAACTGCCAACCGGCACCTATTATTATGTGGTTACTCTTTCCGAAGGGAAACAGGTAACCGGGTGGGTATACCTGCAAAGGGAGGTAAATTAATAACTCCTTAAAAGTAAAGAAGCCCATTCCTGAAAAGGAGCGGGCTTTCAATTTTAAGAATATATTTCGATTTACGGAATAGCAATACAATTGCACAGCGCTTTCGGCTGTAGCAAACTATTCCTTGTTATTTTCTTCCTCGCTCTCAGCCAACAGGCTCTCACGTACTTTCTTGAAAAGATCAGAGGAGTAAACAAACTCAACAATAGATTTATTGCGTGTTTCGAGTATCTGCTCGTTATCGCCCTCCCATTCCTTAATGCCATTTTTCAGGAAAACAATCTTTTCCCCAATCTGTAGCACCGAGTTCATGTCGTGTGTGTTGATAACGGTAGTAATCTCGTATTCCTTTGTAATTTCCTGTATTAACTCATCAATAAGGATGGATGTTTCCGGGTCAAGGCCCGAGTTAGGCTCATCGCAAAACAGGTACTTCGGGTTATTTACAATGGCACGTGCAATGGCCACCCTTTTCTGCATACCGCCCGAAAGTTCGTTGGGAAACTTCCTGTTGGCATCTTTCAGGTTTACGCGTTCCAATACTTCATTGACGCGCTCTTTCACTTCGCGGGTCCTTTTTTTGGTAAACATCTTTAATGGAAACCCGACGTTGTCTTCAACCGACATGGAATCAAAAAGTGCACTACCCTGGAAAACCATTCCGATCTCGGTACGCAATGTCCTTTTATCATCGGGCGAAAGTTCCGAATAGATCTTTCCGTCGAATGATATGGTACCCGAATCGGGAGCGTGAATGCCCAAGAGCGTTTTAAGCATTACTGTTTTACCCGATCCGCTTCGGCCTATGATGAGGTTGGTCTTCCCGGTTTCAAAAGTCGTGGATATCCCTTTCAGGATCTTTGCCTCCCCAAAAGCTTTTTCTATGTTCTTAACCTCTATCATTAGCTTAGCATTAGTTGGGTTAGTATGTAGTTGATAAGGATGATGGTAACGCTGGTCCACACAAATGATGTTGTACTTGCCTTGCCCACCTCAAGCGCCCCGCCCTTCATATAAAATCCATGAAACGAAGGCACAGTAGCCAGCACCATACCAAATATGAATGTCTTGAAAAAAGCATAAAATATATGGTACGGGTTAAAATCAGTCTGCATACCCTGTATGAATTCCTCACTGCCAATAAAACCGCCGTATACCCCTGCAACATATCCGCCAAACATACCGAGGAACATTGCTATGGCTATAACGAAAGGATATAGCATAAAAGCGGCAATTTTAGGGAATACAAGATAATTAAGCGAGTTTACGCCCATAACTTCAAGAGCATCAATCTGCTCGGTAACGCGCATGGTACCTATGCTCGAAGTAATGTACGACCCGGCGCGCCCCGCCATGATTATGGAGATGAACGTAGGCGCAAACTCCAATATCACCGACTGCCTTGTTGCAAAAGCGATAAGCATTTTCGGGATAAGTGGGTTAGTAAGATTTAGCGCTGTCTGGATGGCAACAACCGCCCCGATAAAAAAGGAGATGAATGCGACAATGCCCAGTGATCCTATAATAAGGTCATCAATTTCTTTAAAAATCAGAGGCTTCATAACCTTCCATTTGGTTGGTTTGTTGAAAACCTCCTTGATCATGAGGAAGTAGATGCCTATTTGGTGTAATGCTTTTATCATTTATAGCTTGAAAATAATGGCTAAAGTACCACATTGCAACCAGTATTCCTTATCAGTTAATAGTTTTTTAATACTTTACGTACTAAAAAGCTTGCCTTTCATTTTGGCCCAGCGGTACTTACGTATGAATTTTGCCTGCTCATCATTTACGAGCATCGCAGCTCCATTAGCCTTTGCTTTCAGGAACCCGTTGATATAGTCGATGAACAGAAGCGGCTTCTTTTTGCGCATGGCCAGCTTTGCCCCGGCAATGGCTGTTATCAGGAATCCGTAGCCCAGTGTGTAAAAAGCCTCTCCCTGTTTGTAACGGGCAGTTTTGTCATAATTGGCGCCGGTGGGCTTCAGGTGCTTTACCTTGAGGTTTTCGAGGGTAATAACCTCCCAGTTATAATGTTTGGCAAGCAGTTCATCAACGGTATCCCACCCCATGGCAGGCCGAAGCTTCCCAATCTGCAAAAAGCACTCTTTACGGTAGGCTTTGAAGGCTCCGCGAATGTGGTCCCCATCAGTCAGGCTCTCCAATGTCCATTCGCCACTTTTTTCAATATAAGCGAATCCCCCTGCCATCCCGGCTTTTGAATTGATTTTGAAAACGTCGAGTATTTCCTCAAAGTAATTTGCCGGAAGGATCAGGTCGGCATCCAGTTTTACAATTACATCATATTCTTCATCCACCGTTTCATAGCCTGCGTTAAAAGCCTGTATTACCTTGCTTCCCGGCAGGTGTACGGCATCTGACTTTTTATGAACAAGGGAAAGCCACGGATATTGGAACACAAATCCCTCCACAATTTCCGCAGTTCCGTCAGTTGAGTTATCATTCACAACTACAGCTTTTGCAGGCAATACCGTTTGCGCGGCCAGCGATTCAAGCATTGCACCAATAAAAGCAGCTTCGTTATAGGCCGGTATGATGACGTAATATTTCATTTTGTGGCGGAGTAGGTGCAAATATCCTTATTTTTGTGGGAGAAAAGCAACACATTGGACAAAAAGGTTTTTGTTATTATTGTCACCTACAACGGCGCGCGATGGATCGATAAAAATATCACTTCGCTGTTTGCGTCGTCTTATCCGGTGAGCATCATCGCCATTGATAATAATTCAACTGATGATTCCGTGGCGCTCCTCGAAAAATACCCGCAGGTCCAATTGGTAAAGTCGCCCGAAAATCTGGGCTTTGGCATGGCCAATAACATCGGGATGAAAATGGCGCTGCATCAGGGTGCCGATTATCTATTTTTACTCAACCAGGACGCATGGGTATTTGATGATACCGTTGGCAAACTTATAGACAGTATGAAACTGGGGCCGAAGGTAGGCATTGTTAGTCCGGCGCACTACCTCGCCGATGAAACAAATTTAGACGCCAATTTTCAAACCTATCTGGAACGCTCAAAGCCTTTCGATGCAGCGCTCTTTACATCAACATTCGTTAATGCCGCTGCCTGGATGCTCAGCCGCGAGTGCGTGGAAAAAGTCGGTTTCTTCGAGCAGCTCTTCGGGCATTATGGCGAAGACAGGAATTATTGCGACCGCGTACTATACCACAATTATTCGATCCTAATCGATACCAAGGCCAAAATTGTGCATGACCGCGTGATCACCCGCAATTTTAATAAAGACGTTGTCCAAAGCAAATACAGGATATTGGCCACACTCATCGATCCCAACCGCAGCCTTATAAGTGCTTATGCGCAGGGCCTGAAAGAAGCGCTCGGCCTGCCTAAATACTTCAGGAAATTTTACAGCAGGGCAGAGGTGCGCCAAATGCTGAACGGACTGCTGAAATATTATTTGAGTTTTATCACCAAACCGGGGCAGGTAACTGCCGCCCGAAAACGCGCGCAATGATGGAAAGAGAAAGCGCAGCGCCCATGAAACAGGTAGTTTGGTTTGCCATCATCAACTACATTGGTACAGGTATTGGGGTAATTTCATCATTGCTCATTTATCCTAAAAATTATGAGTTTCAGGGTATCGTACGTTACATAGACAGTATTTCGCAACTGCTTTTCCCGCTAATGGTGCTTGGTGCCAGCCAGTCGCTCATCAAGTTTTACCCCGCACTTAACGAACGGCGCCAAAAGCAGCTTTTCAACTATAGCATCCTTTCGGTGGCAGTGATAAGCGTCCTGGTGTTTGCGGGCGTAGTGCTTTATGAAAATTTTGGTAACCCCAAATATAAGGGGCTTTTGTATTTTGCCTTTCCTATAGCTGTGGCGCTCGCATTTGTCGAACTGTTCAAAAAACAGCTGCAGGACCTGCAGAAAATCGCATGGCCTGCCATGTTCGAAAAGATCATACCCAAACTGGCATTGCCCGCGGCATTCCTATTGCTCATTTATAATGGCATCACGCGCAGTTCGGCACTTTGGATCTATATGTTCGGGTTTTTGCTGATATTGTTATTCACGTCGCTATACCTGTTCCGAAACTACAAGCCAGGGTTCGATTACCGTTTCAAAACACTTTTCGGAGAAATTTCGCGTAAGGAGTATTTTCGCTACAGCCTGTATTCGTTCGCGGGAAGTCTAGGTTCGCTGCTGGCATTCCGCATTGACGGCCTTATCATTCCCCAAATGATCTCGATGGAGGCCAACGGTGTGTTTAGCAATGGCGCCATGCTTGCCACTACATTGCAAATACCTGCTGTCGGGATGTTCGCGCTCTATGCGCCCATTATCTCCAACTATCTGCGCAACCAAAACATGGCCGACCTTAGCATAAAATATAAGGAGATCGCCCGCCTGCTGTTTTTCATAGGGGCGGTGCTGTATGGCTGTATAGTCATTGGATTAGAAGATCTTTTCCATCTAATGCCTGATTATGATAAACTGAAAGCTACCATACCCATTATCCAAATATTGGGCCTAAGTGTGCTCATAAATATGGCCACGGGCTTCAATGGCGAAATCATTACATATTCCAAATATTACCGCTTCAATCTCGTTGCGGTACTGCTCCTTATCGTGATTAATGTGTCGCTTAATTTTTATTTTATTGGCCGGGGCTATGGCATTGTGGGGGTTGCGTGGGCATCTTTCGTCAGTATGACACTGTTCAACGCCAGCAAGATGGTATTCATCTACAAAAAGTTCGGGTTGCTGCCTTTCGATAAAAAATTCCTTTGGATGGGGCTTACCTTTGCCATCGCAGGAACAATTATGTATGTACTTCCATCAGGAGGTTCATACCTTGCTAGCCTCATTTATAAAACGGGGCTATACATCATTGTAACCGTTATTGCCATTTACAAACTACGGTTGGTTCACCAGGTAAATGTTACTGTAGATAAAGTTCTTGCGAAAATAAAGATATAGTTTTGGGCGTGCCGGCTTCGTGCCTCCGCCGTCCGGCTATCGCCTATATCTGCACCGTTCCTGCGCAGGATAACGGCTCTATCCGTCACGCAGGCGTTTTAATCATGTTTTTGGTATCACGTCATATAAAAAAGACCCCAAAGGTTTTAAACCTTTGGGGTCTGGAATATCTTCAAGGTATTGGAGTATCAATTACTATTTGCCGGATCAGTGTTCCGCAATTATACCTTATACACAAATGCGTTAATGTTCATCCCTGCGCCCACCGAAGCAAATAATACGATGTCGCCTTTATGCAGTTGCTGGTCTTTGAGTTTGCCTTTTATCATGAGGTCATAAAGGGTTGGGATGGTCGCTACACTGCTGTTGCCCAGTTTTCCTATGCACATTGGCATGATATCCTTGTGAAAGCCATGATTATACAGTTTGAAAAAACGCTGAACTATGGCTTCGTCCATTTTTTCATTCGCCTGGTGGATAAGTACTTTTGTTACATCGGTAATCCCCAGTCCGCTGTTGTCCAGGCATTCCTTCATGGCAAGCGGCACATTGATGAGCGCAAACTCGTATATTTTTCGCCCGTGCATTTTGATATAGCGCACGTCCTGGTCGTGTGTCGTATTAAAGGAACCTCCGAAGTAAAGAAAGTTGGCCTCATCATAAGTAAATGATGCTGTTTCGTGGGCAAGAATTCCGCCTTCTTCGTCGGTGGCTTCAATTACTGTAGCCCCCGCCCCGTCAGAATAGATCATGCTGTCCCTGTCGTGCGGGTCAACAACCCTCGAAAGTGTTTCGGCACCAATGACGAGGCATTTCTTTGCCATTCCGGCCTTGATAAAGGCCTGCGCCTGTATTACGCCCTCAACCCATCCCGGGCATCCGAAAAGGATGTCGTATGCAACACATTTAGGGTTTTTTATCTTTAAATTATGTTTTACGCGGGCCGAAAGACTGGGCAGCATATCGCCCTGTATTGTCCCTTTCCGTACATCGCCAAAGTTATGGGCAAAAATAATATAGTCAAGGGTTTCGGGGTCAATCCCGGACGCCTCAATGGCCCTTTGGGCAGCAATAAGCGCTATATCCGATGTTTGTAAGTTATCTTCTACATAACGGCGCTCTTCAATGCCGGTTATCTGCCTGAATTTCTCGGTAATAATTTCATTCGAATAGTTTAGCGGTGTGCCGTCATCGTTAAGGAACACGTGTTTTGCGAAGTCAAGGTTCGTAACGGTGCGGTTAGGTATATAGCTTCCGGAGCCGGTAATCTTTATATTCATGTCCCTCTATTTTACAGCTAAGTTAAACAAATATATAATAATTATTAAATGAAAGAAGTATGCGCGCATACTAATTATGTAAAAGCAAATTTAAAGGAGAATTTATTAAAAAACAATAATTTAGGAGACTGATATTTTTATTTTCATCACAGTAGCTATAGATACGGCACGTGTTTTTATTCTTTCAGCATTTATGCCCGAAAAATTATCATCTACAGTGTCGTGGAAGTGCCCAAGCCAGGTTTGAAAATGCGCTTCGGTCAATTTTTCTTTATCGTTCAGGTCCATGTGCACCTGCATGGGGTTGTTCCGGTAATTGCCGGTATGGAAAAGGCTTAGTTCCCAAAAGTCTGCCAATATCGGGAGGTGATGCTCCAGGTCAATCTTTGCCACATCAGTAAAAATGTAGCCTATGGTTGGGTCTTTCAGCAGCCTGGTATAAAATTGACGTAGCAGGAACTCAATGTCCTGCCTGTTCTCAATATCTTTCATAAGCGTTTTCAAGCCACGAATTTCGCCAAATTATCTGGTTTAAAAAATGATGCTGGTCATCTAAAAAGATTTAGCCACGAATTGCCTAATTTCCGGTACTATATGGAAATCCGGGTTCCCAATAGTATGAGTGTAATTTGTACAATTCGTGGCAAAAAAACTTACGTCATTATCCATCCCGAGGCATACGCTACAAAAGCTTTATTGATAAAAGGGAATACCGTTACGTTCGGGATATGGTTCACCTCAAGCAAATGCCGCTGCCCGTCGTTGCCTACCATGTAGTCTACACCCACGGCATCGAGGTTAAAATGGCTGGCAATGTTCCGGCTGTCCTCCAGCAATTCGGGATCGACATCCATTTCCCATCATCCTTCATTGTGTATCGACTTGAGCCATCCGTCCCCGGTAAGGCGGATTTGCCAGTAGCTGTCCCCCACGATCATAATGCGTACCGCTTCGCCATCAATAAAAGGTTCTATGACCGACGTTTCCGTGCTCTCCCAGTCGCCGCTAAATTTGTGCTTGTCTTCTCCGCAGTGCCAAATGCCCCACTTGGCGACTACTTCTGTATCCGAATGCCATTGCTGCTGCCCAATAGCCATGCCTCTTTTGCTGTTGCCGAATTTAGTAACCCTCAACGCCCTTACCAGTCCCGGTATGCGCTGCCTCAGGTCCATCATGCCCAGCGCGTCGGGCAGGCACGGGCCGTTCCATAATGCCAGCAGCGTAAGGAAGTCCACATCCGTTTCATAAATACCATGAAAAACTACTTTATCTACAACAAAATATTTATCGGGCACTGCCGGGCTTTCCACAAACAGCTGCCCCTCTTTGAGTTTGACTTTCGGGAGCATGTCGTAGTGCACTACAAGATACTCAAAATCCAGGTTTTGTCGTATTGCATTTACCTCATTTTCTTCAAGCCCAACGATAAGTATCCTCTTTTTTCCATTTTGTTTCAGTTTAAAAATAATTTTTTCAATATTTAATTTGTTTAAAGTTTAATTGTGTTGATGCCTGCGATGTAGAGACGCAGTGCCTGCGTCTAACGTGTTGACTGGAATTTAGGTGCTGTCCAGCACTTAGTTACTACGGCAAATCACAATTATGATTTGTGGAATTCTATCCATAAAAAAAGGCTGCCCTGCGGCAGCCTCTTCTTGATTAGTTTTCCATGTACGCCTCAATGGGCGCGCAGGAGCAAATCAAATTTCGGTCACCGTAGGCATCATCCACCCTCCTTACGCCCGGCCAGAATTTATTCTCGTGCAGGTACTCCAGTGGGAATGCGGCCTTCTCCCGTGTGTAAGGAAGCGTCCAGTTATCAGTTGTAAGCATCGCAAGCGTGTGCGGTGCGTTTTTCAGTACATTGTTCTTGTCATCGGCGCTTGCCTCTTCCACCTCTTTACGTATCGCGATCATCGCATCGCAAAAACGGTCAAGCTCCTCAAGGTTCTCACTCTCGGTTGGCTCTATCATCAGTGTGCCTGCTACCGGGAACGATACCGTAGGCGCGTGGAAGCCGTAGTCCATGAGGCGCTTAGCAATATCTGTCACCTCAATACCATTCGCTTTAAACGGACGGCACTCAATGATCATTTCGTGGGCAGCCCTTCCCATTTCGCCGGTATACAGCGTTTCGTAGTGGCCGCTCAGCCTTTCCTTAATGTAGTTGGCGTTAAGTATAGCATGGTGCGTAGCGCTTGTAAGCCCTTCCGCGCCAAGCATGGTAATGTATCCGTAAGAGATCAGGCATACCAGTGCCGATCCCCATGGAGCCGCAGAGATAGCCGTAATAGCCGTGTCGCCACCTGTAGGTATTACAGGGTTGGTTGGCAGGAACGGAACCAGGTGTTCCGCAACGCATATCGGGCCAACGCCCGGTCCGCCACCACCGTGAGGGATAGCGAAAGTTTTATGCAGGTTAAGATGGCAAACGTCCGCGCCAATGGTTGCCGGATTGGTAAGGCCAACCTGGGCGTTCATGTTTGCGCCGTCCATGTATACCTGGCCGCCATTTTCATGTATAAAATTAGTCACTTCTATTATCGATGCTTCATATACGCCGTGTGTTGACGGGTAAGTCACCATAAGGCAGGCTAAGTTGTCCTTGTATTGCAATGCTTTTGCTTTCAGGTCTTCCACGTCAATGTTTCCGTTCTCGGATGTTTTGGTTACCACCACCTGCATACCGGCCATATTAGCCGTTGCAGGGTTGGTGCCGTGTGCCGAAGCCGGGATAAGCGCGATATTCCTGTGGCCTTCTCCGCGCGACTCGTGGTAAGCGCGTATCACCATAAGGCCTGCGTACTCTCCCTGCGCACCTGAGTTGGGCTGTAGCGTAGTGCCAGCAAAACCGGTGATCACATTCAGCTGCTCTTCCAGTTTTTTCAGCATTTGCTGGTAGCCTTGTGCTTGTTCAATTGGGGCAAACGGGTGGATATTATTCCAGTTGGACATGCTCAGCGGAAGCATTTCCGATGCTGCGTTTAGCTTCATGGTACACGACCCAAGCGAAATCATCGAATGGTTCAGTGCCAGGTCAAGGCGTTCCAGCTTTTTAATGTAGCGCATGATGGCCGTTTCGCTGTGGTATTTGTTGAATACGTCATGCTTCAGGAATCCGCTTGTCCTGTTCAGCGAATCCGGGATAGCAGTGCTTCCTGATAGTTCGCTTACAGTTTCGGCAGTTTTTCCGGTCGCTTCCGCGAATACGGCAATAATATCGTTGATATCTTTTAACGATGTCGTTTCGTTGAAGGAGATCGAAACCGTATCAGCATCCACATAGTAGAAGTTGATTTCTTTCTTTTCGGCAGCAGCCTTTACGTTGGCGGCATTGGCTTTTACAAGGATGGTGTCAAAGAAAGCGGTATTCGTTTGGTACACGCCCAGCTTGTTCAGCGCGTCAGCAGTGGTAACGGCAGATGCGTGTACTTTATCGGCAATGTACCCAAGCCCTTTTGGCCCGTGGTATACCGCATACATACCTGCCATAACAGCAAGCAGTACCTGTGCGGTACAAATATTAGATGTCGCTTTCTCACGCTTTATGTGCTGCTCACGCGTTTGCAACGCCATGCGCAAAGCACGGTTTCCGTTCGCATCCACAGTAACGCCTATGATCCTGCCCGGCATGCTGCGCTTGTATTCATCCTTTGTACAGAAGAAAGCTGCATGAGGCCCGCCGTAACCCATAGGGATACCAAAGCGTTGAGTAGTACCCACAACGACATCGGCGCCCATTTCGCCGGGTGAGGTAAGTTTTACAAGGCTCAGTATGTCAGCAGCAACAGCGGTCTTAATGTCATTTTCTTTTGCCTTGGCAATAAATCCTGCATAGTCATGAACCTGGCCATATTTACCCGGATACTGAAGTATTGCCCCGAAGAAATCGTCGCCAAAGGCAAACTCCTCATGGTTGCCCACTACAAGCTCTACGCCAATTGGTGTAGAACGTGTCTGCAATACAGACAGCGTCTGGGGAAGTATTTCTTCCGATACGAAAAATTTATCTACGTTGTTCTTTTTTTGGTCGCGTGTACGCACGTCAAACAAAAGCGCCATGGCCTCTGCGGCAGCGGTACCCTCGTCGAGCAATGATGCGTTGGCGATCTCCATTCCCGACAGTTCTATAACTGTAGTCTGGTAGTTAAGTAATGCCTCAAGGCGGCCCTGCGCTATCTCGGCCTGGTAGGGCGTGTAGGCGGTATACCATCCCGGGTTTTCGAAAATATTCCTTTGTATGGGTGCAGGCACAATGGCAGGGTGGTAACCCAAACCAATATACGACCTGTATATTTGATTCTTATTGCCAAGCTGCTGGATATGGCTCATGTACTCATATTCCGTCATGGCCGGATCCAGGTTGAGCGGCGCCTTTAAGCGAATGTCATCCGGCAGGGTTTCATAGATCAGCTGGTCGATCGACTCCACGCCAATAGTCTTGAACATATGCTGTAAATCATCTTCTCCGGGGCCGATGTGCCTGAGGGCAAAAGCGTCTGTCTTCATGTGTGTTGCGTATAGTTTTTTTGAGCATCAAAAATAGTTATTTATATTCAAATTGAAATGGTATAGCGGGTGACATTTTGTGAATTTTTCACTATAAATATATACCTGTTGTGATATTCATTATTTTTACGATATGAATGTCGCTAAACGGTTATTTTTCCATTACATCTACGGAAGCATGCATGTTGCTATGAGCGTGCTGGCGCTGGTACTGATGACTAATCATATGTTTCGCCTGGCGTTCAATCCGTGGGTGGTAGCCTTTGCATATTGTGGTACGATGTTCAGTTATAATTTCATGAAGTACGACGGACTTTTCCGTGTCAAAAAAACAGCAGGGCGAAGGGTTAAACTTATAGTAGCGTTAAGTACAATTGCACTTGCAATTGCCGGGGTAAGCTTCTTTTTCCTGCAAAGAGCCACACAAATAACGGCGATCATCTCTTTTGGGCTCACGGCGCTATACACTGTGCCATTCTTCCCCAATACCAAAAACCTCCGAAACTGGAGCGGGATCAAAATTTACATCGTTGCCCTGTGCTGGGCTGGAATTACTTTGGTATTGCCGCTTATCGATGCCGGTGCAGCCATCACCTCCGATGTGTACCTCAAATTTGCCCAGCGCTTCCTGCTCATAATTACCCTGATCGCCATCTTCGAGATCATCGACCTGAAGGAAGATGACCCCCACCTCAGGACCATTCCCCAACAAATAGGCGTACGCAAAGCCAAACTGCTTAATCTTTTCCTGCTTACCCTCCTTTTCTTTCTCGAACTTCTCAGGACGACAATAGATTACCGACAGTTGGCCGCTAACTTATTCATGGTAACCGCCACCGCGCTGTTCACCATTTACGCTACACCCAACCGCTCTAAGTACTACACTCTGTTTTGGGTAGAGGCAGTGCCGATTTTTTGGTTGGGGCTGGTGGTGGTATTTGGGGTTTTGTAAATTTGTATTTAGAATGCTTTAGCGTTCTTCCATTTCGAACATAGCCTGCGGAGAGAGAAATCTCAAAAACATCCTGATTTTGTTGGGATTTCTCCTGCCGTCGAAATGCAAAAGCACTCAATCTGTGGTCATCAGCCCAATCCGCGTCATCCGTGTTCCAAAAATCAAATTAAATTTGCCAAAGCCGTCCCTAAATCTCCATAGTTAAAAGTAAACCCGGCATCTGTCAGGCGTGTCGGGATTACATTGCGGCTTTTTAGTACCAATTCTGTTTCGGTGCCAATGAGCATCGCGCCAAATTTGAGGAGGCCTTCGCTAATGGGAATTCCAAACGGCATGCCCATAGCTTTGCGCAGCGTTTTCATGAAAGTGGCATTTGGGATTGGGGCAGGCGATACCACATTTACCGTGCCTTCCATTTGCCTGTCGATAATGTATTCTACCGCACGGGCAAAATCCTTCTCGTGGATCCAACTTACGAATTGCCTGCCGCTACCCTGTGTTCCGCCAAAACCAAATTGTGCCAGCTTTTTCAGTGGAATAAAAGCACCTCCATTTTTACCTAATACAATGGATGTCCGCAACGCCGTTTTCAATGTGCCCGGCGTTTCATGACGGAAGAATGCCTTCTCCCAAACCTTCGCCACATTCATGGAAAAGTCATGGCCGATCTCGCCCGTTTCCTCATCCATTTGCTTGTCGACAGAATGCCTGTAAATGGTTGCGGTAGACGAGTTGAGCCAGTGCTTTGGCGGGTTGGCGCATTGCTGCACAGCCTTATCCAGGATCACGGTGCTGTCTACCCGCGATGCCATGATCTCACTTTTGTTGGCTTCGGTATAGCGGCAGTCTACCGATTTCCCCGCCAAATTAATAAGCACATCGGCGCCTTCCAGCTCGGCTTCCCAGCCCGTCATGGTTTTCGCATCCCAATTCACATACCGGATGTTGTCTTTTGTTATGGTTTTTCCGCGGGTTAGAATAACTATGCTATAACTTCCTTTAAAATGGTCAATAAGCACATTTCCTAAAAACCCGGTGCCAGCGGCGATTATCATTTTTTTCATGGTTATTGTTTTAGCTCCTGCAAGGTCTTCGATATCTTGGAGGTGTAATTATTCACGACTGTAACTAGACCTACAAGATTCTTTAAAACCTTGCAGGTCGGGAACGGTTACTTCCTACACGTAATGATATAATACCCGAAATTATTCATCTGCACCCCGGATAGCAATGCGAACAGCGACCCTTTGAGGTTTTTTAGGCTTTGCGGCTTTAATGGTTGGGCATTATAGATTTTACGCAAAATGAACCCACCAATCGCAAACGGCACGTGCAATACCGATGGCGCCACCTGAAACGAAATATCTTCAACTTTTACATCCTTAAAGCCTATATCCTCCAACATACTTCTTACCTTGTGGATATTACCCAGCTTTTCAAGGCTCCATCCGTTGCACAAGCCTTTATAGCAATAGCTTCCACCAATGCAAAGGTCTTCAAAATCTTTTTTAAGGAAAGCATCGGCAACTACGAGCTTTGCACCGGGTTTCAGTATGCGATAAGCTTCTTTAAAGGAATTGATGCTATGCCCGCTGTGGCAAAAACTTTCTACAGCCATTGCGCCGTCAAACGTTTCATCTGCAAACGAGGTGTGGTTGTAATCCTCCCTCAATATCAGCCCGTCCAGCCCTTCGAGCCTTTTGTTTCCTTCTTGGGTCTGGAAGTCAGATAGCGTTATACCCATAATTTTCAGGCCTATGTGTTTTTCCAGGCCAAACTTCATAGTGCCACCCATACCGCAGCCCATATCGCACAGTAATCCCTTTGCATCGAGCCTCTTATAAATCTGTCGGTTCATTTCGTTAAGCATTCTGTCACGACGCAACGGATTGGTGCTTAGTGGGCTGTAATACCCAAAATGCATATTGAAGTCGTGGCTCCAGAATTCGTAGTCTTCGGTGGCTTCGTTGTAGAGGTCGGCAGTGCTGCTGTTGTTTTGAGCATGCAGTAGTTCAGTGTTGAGGCGCAGGGTGTTCATGGCTCAGGTTTTTGGTAATGGTATAGGTGGTATAAACAAAGTAAATGGCGATGGCAGCCGGGAAAAAGAACAGGAATGGGACGCTAAACAAATCATTGGTAAAATTGTCGAATGCGAAAGTGGCAGCTATTGCGGCTAAATCAATAATTGCAAAGAGCCAGTACATTTTTATAAGCATACGATTGCTTCTGTCCAAATCCCGATAGTGGCAAAACACGACTGCCAGTGCCAATATCAGTTGTACGAAGCCAAGGACCATCATGAACATCATCCCCAAAAAAGGTATAAGGAAAAGGACGATGTTAATTGCCATTGTCCAGAAATTGATTTGGTGTATGGTTTTCATGTTAAAGCCCTTTTAGATTATGGACTAAAAGCAGCGTATATACTACGGCAAAAAGCACAAACAGCGCATTCATCCCATAGCCGCCCCATTTAAAAAGCTGTTTTTTCGGTATGTCGTACATGGGGTAATAGGCTATTTGGGTAGCTACTTTCCCCACCCAATACGCAGCGATCAGCCCGGTAAGTGCGATGGCAAGGTACGTTTGGTTCTTTAACTCATCAGGGATCAGTATGGCGATTAGACCAAAGCTGAAGTTAAGGCCCTGAATGTATCTGCCGTAGGTCTTTGCAATTTCCTGGTTAAGGGGTTTCAGCTGCTTTACGTCATTGTACCAGTCGAAAACCCGGTGACGGATGTAAGGGTAAATAAGCGCGGTAAAGATCTGGCCGATACCACCAAGGATAATAAGCCAGTTGGGAATGTTAAGGTTCATGATCTTCTTTTTTAGCGTCGATATAAAGTAGTACAGAAAGATAGAGGGCGAGGACAGGCGGCAATACAAAGACGTAATGCCAGTCGGTAAATATCCAAAGCATAAAGAATGCTATGGTTCCGGCAAAATACATCACGTATTCCTTACGTTGTCCGCCACTGTCAATCAGGATGCCTGTACCCACTATAAACTGGAATGCGCCGGTAAGAATGGTAAACAATGCCCCAACAAACCAGCATTGCGGTAAAAGAAATCCCAATATCCCCAATGCGCAGGGTATACCTGTCATAAAATAGTTTGTGTAATTTATGTTTTTCATACTATAACTTTTAAAGTTTCAGAAAAAAATGAAATATTTTATCAAATTTTTTTACTTCATTATTTTGAGTACAAGCCTTCCCAGCCAGTTATCCTTGAATTCGGTAACCTTTTCAAGCATGGCGTCGGCCTTGGAAACGAAGTCATACAATTTGCCGGTTTGCTCCATAAAATGTTTTGCCTCAGGAGTTTTGTTATCTTTTACAGCTGTCGATACTTCCTTTAGTACTTTCAGGGCAGGTTTTATTTCGCGGCGGCTGCGTTCCTGGGCAATTTTCACGGCAAGTTCGTCTAGGTCTTTTTCAGAAGTGAAAAATTCTTTGCGTTCCCCCTGCTTGAATTCTTTATAAACAATACCCCAGTCCATCAGCGCACGCAGGTTCATGCTGGCATTGCCCCGGGATATGTGCAGTTCTTCCATTACGTCTTCCATAGAAAGCGGTTCGGGTGCAATAAGCAACAGGGCGTGTATCTGCGCCATGGTCTTATTTATACCCCACTGGGAACCGAGCGCCCCCCAGGTTTGTACGAACTTATTTTTTGCTTCCTTCAATTCCATAGTTCAAAGATATAGTTTATTTTGAAAGTTTCAAAAATAAATGAAAGTTATTTAGGAAAAACCCGAAGCCTTAACTTCGGGGATTGTCTATTATCTCTCATCTCTCGTCTTTTAGTCTACCAGCAACCCCGCCCTTTTCAGCAATGCATCCGGCTTAGGCTCCTGGCCGCGGAAGCGCTTGTACAACAGCATCGGGTGCTCCGTACCGCCTTTGGATAATATATTGTCTTTGAATTTTGTTGCGGTTTCCTTATCAAATATTCCCTTCTCCTTGAAAAACTCAAATGCATCGGCATCCAAAACCTCAGCCCATTTGTAGCTGTAGTAGCCTGATGAATACCCGCCCTGGAAGATATGTGAGAACGCTGTGCTCATGGCATTTTCATTCACGTCCGGGTATAATTGTGTAGAAGCGAATTGCTCCGTTTCAAAAGCCTTCAGGTCAGTGATTCCACTCGGGTCGGCACTGTGCCACGCCATATCCAATAATCCAAAACTCAACTGGCGCATGGTAGCAATCCCTTCCTGGAAACTGGCGCTTTCCTTAATTTTTTTAATATATTCCATTGGTATGATCTCGCCGGTTTGGTAATGGTGGGCAAACAGCGCAAGGGCTTCCGGCTCATAGCACCAGTTTTCCATCACCTGGCTCGGCAGCTCCACAAAATCCCAGTAGACGCTTGTTCCCGAAAGGACCGGATAAATTGTATCCGCCAGCATGCCGTGTAGCGCATGCCCAAACTCATGGAACAGCGTTGTCACTTCGTTAAACGTCAGTAGCGATGGCTTAGTTTCTGTCGGCTTGGTAAAGTTGCATACGATAGATACGTGAGGCCGTTCGTTGACGCCATCCTTCACATACTGCGACTTGTAAGATGTCATCCACGCACCGTTACGTTTTCCTTTGCGGGGGAAAAAGTCGGCATAGAAGATGGCGACAAGGTTGCCCGCCTCATCTTTAACCTCATATGTGGTTACATGTTTATGGTATTTATCAATATCCTGCACCTCTTCAAACTTCAGCCCGAATAATTTCCCGGCTACGGAAAATGCGCCGTTAAGCACATTTTCCAGCTTAAAGTATGGCTTCAGCTTTTCATCATCCAGGTTAAACAGCTTTTGCTTCAGCTTTTCCGAATAGTAGGCGCCATCCCATTTCTCGAGATGGCCGAGGCCGTCCAGTTCTTTCGCAAAAGCGGTCAGTTCGGCAAATTCCCTTTCGGCAGCGGGCTTGGCTTTCGCCAAAAGATCCTGCAGGAACGACTTCACTTTTTCCGGGCTTTCGGCCATACGCTCCTCAAGAACGAAGTTGGCATGCGAATTATAGCCCAGCAGGTTGGCGCGTTCGTGGCGCAGCTTTGCAATCTTTAGCACGATCTCGCGGTTATCAAACTCATTCCCCTGAAAAGCCCTGGCACCGAATGCTATAGCCAGCTCTTTTCGCAGGTCGCTGTTATCGGCATAGGTCATAAACGGCAAATAACTTGGGTGGTCCAATGTAAATACCCACCCTTCTTTTTCGAGGCTAAGGGCGAGTTCGCGGGCTGCTTCTATTGTCCCTTCCGGCAGTCCGGACAGGTCTTTTTCGTCGGTAATATGCAGCTGGTATGCGTTGGTTTCCGCAAGTACATTCTCACCAAATTCAAGGCTCAGCTTCGAGAGTTCCATATCGACTTCGCGCAGCCTTGTTTTTTTATCTTCGGGCAGGTTGGCGCCGTTGCGTGCAAAGCCCTTGTATTTTTTTTCCAATAGGGTGGCTTGCTCGGGTGTCAGCTCAAGCGAATCCCTCTTGTCATAAACCGCTTTTACCCTTTCGAATAATTCCTTATTCAGTCGTACATCATTGCCGAATTCCGAGAGCAGGGGAGAGACCTCCATCGCAATCTTTTGGATCTCGTCATTGGTTTCCGCCGAATGCAGGTTGAAGAATATCGATGAGGTACGTTCCAAAACCTCGCCGCCAAATGACATGGCTTCAATGGTATTTTCAAATGTAGGCTCCTCCGGATTGGCTACAACAGCGTCAATTTCTTTACTGGCAATTTCAATCCCTTCGATAAAGGCTGGCATGAAATCTTCAGTTTTTATCCCGCTAAATGGTGCGGTATCGTGTTTTGTGGTAAATTTTTTTGTAAGTAGGTTCATATTATATGTGGCCGTAGTATTTGCGGATTTCTTTTCTTATTGATTTATTGCTGCTGCGATTGTCGAATACTGTGATTACTTCGATCCGTTCCTTGAGTATTCGATATAGAAATGAAGTTTGTTTTAACAATACAAATATGAAGTGCTTTTTGGACTTAATACAACTCTCGGGAAATAAAGCAATATGCTTTAATTTTTCTTCAAATTTTTCATAAAAGTTATCTGAAGATCTTTGAGACCATTCTTCTATCAAATAATCCAAAACTAAGTCAAGTTTTTCCCCTGCAAGTTCGGAGAGAATTACACTATGCATTTCTGAGCTTTCTTCTTTTTTTGAAATCTTCCCAGGTAATGCTTTCACCTCTGTCCAATTGCTCAATACCATATTGGATCTCAAGCTTTTGGTCTTCAGTAAATTCATCATAAAAATCTTTCTTCTCCTTGAACAAAAGTTTACGCACTTTGTCAATAAGCTTCGAATCATCAGACTCCAATATCATCTTCGCCAATTCTTCTTTTGTTGCCTGAAAGTCCATAATTGCATTTTTACCAAAGTTACTAATTATCGCAATTTTATAACTTAAAATTATTTAAAATATTTTGGATAACGCCTACGCATCTCTGTCATAACAACTTCATGCGGAACAGTTTCTCCCCGCTCAAATTGTTCAATTGCGAGATCTATTCCCCGCTTTTGTCCTTCAGTAAGTTTATCTTCTTTTTCCATAGTTACAAAAACTATTCCTTATTCCTCAATCCCTCCGAAGCCTTGTTTACAGCATCTTTCAGGCCAAGTTTGTAGGCAATGATCTTTGCAAGCACCAGTTTGTCGTGGCTTCCTATAATCTGCGCGGCCAGTATACCGGCATTCTTCGCGCCGTTCAGGGCTACCGTAGCTACAGGTACACCGCCCGGCATTTGTAATATCGATAGCACACTGTCCCACCCGTCAATGGAGTTGCTGGATTTTACCGGTACGCCTATTACAGGCAGCGGACTCATAGAGGCTACCATACCCGGCAAATGCGCCGCACCACCCGCACCCGCAATAATTACCGAAATGCCACGTATGTGTGCATCCTTACTGAACTCGAACAATTTCTCCGGCGTTCGGTGCGCCGACACAATATCCACCTCAGTTTCAATCCCGAATTCCTTCAATATGTCTATGGCATCCTGCATCACCGGCATGTCCGATATACTGCCCATTATTACAGCTACTTTCATTTTTTATTGTTGTTGGTTGTCAGTTGTTAGGTTGTCAGATTAGGGCGATAACGCGAATTGTATTCTTCACTTCTTCTGCAATTCTCCTTGCCTGCTCAACGTCTTTATTTACTATCGTCACGTGGCCCATCTTACGGAACGGCCTCGTTTGCTTCTTGCCGTAAATATGCGGGGTCACGCCGTCTTTCTTCAAAATCTTTTCAATATTTTCATAGATCACGTTACCGCTGTATCCTTCTTCGCCTACAAGGTTTACCATGATACCGGCTGCCTTGCTGTCAGTGTTGCCCAGTGGCAGATCCAAAATTGCCCTGAGGTGCTGCTCAAACTGCGATGTATAGCTCGCCTCGATGGAATAATGCCCGCTATTGTGCGGCCTTGGAGCAACTTCATTTACAAGTATTTCATCATCAATGGTCTGGAACATCTCTACAGCCAGCAATCCCACATGGTCAAACTGCTGCGATACTTTCAGCGCGACAGCCCGTGCCTTTTCCGACACTACATGGTCAATGCGCGCGGGGCATATCACATACTCCACCTGGTTGGCCTCGGGGTGGAATTCCATCTCTACGACAGGGTAGGTCTTAATTTCACCCGATGGGCTGCGTGCCACAATCACAGCCAGTTCATTTTTAAAAGGCACCATGGCTTCGGCAATGCATTGCACGTCCGGCAGGCTTTGCAGCGTTTCCGAATTGCGGACCACTTTTACACCCATGCCGTCATAGCCGCCTTCGGTGCTTTTCCAGACAAACGGCATTGCAATTTTCCTGTCCTCTACGGCAAGCCGGAGGTCGTCCAGTGTTTCATACCTGCGGTAAT
Source organism: uncultured Flavobacteriaceae bacterium (assembly GCA_942492845.1). Classification (GTDB taxonomy): domain Bacteria; phylum Bacteroidota; class Bacteroidia; order Flavobacteriales; family Flavobacteriaceae; genus Flavobacterium. Next base: position 1,118,776 of record OW818646.1, read on the forward strand.
CGGCAGTGGGTATTTTGTGCGTTGCGTAAAAATCTTTCTGTGTCCCCTTGTTCTGGATGAGGTTTAGCGTCTTTGGCGAAGGATATACCTGAATGCCTTCGGCTTCAAGCTTTTCGAGGGCAGTCACATTCACATGCTCAATCTCAAACGTGAGGATGTCGACCTGCTTCCCAAAGTTATATACGGTTTCAAAATCCATCAGGTCGCCCTTAAAGAAACGGTTGCAGCCAATTTTGCAGGGTGCTTCATCACTCGGGTCGAGTACATACGTCTGTATGTCAAATTTCCGGGTCTCCGTCAGCAGCATTTTACCAAGCTGGCCGCCGCCCAGGATACCTAACTTAAAATCAGAAGAAAAATAGTTCATTGTCGTGTGTTGTTTCTACGCCAAAGATACTATTTATTACTAAAATGGTCGAGTTGTCGAAAGCACAAAAATTCAGCCCCGAATTGCACCAATTACACAAATTTTATTCACGTAATGGTGGATTCAATAAGCCGGGCAGTGTTGCCTGGTATTAATTATTTGTGAAACTTTCCGGGCATTTGTGCAGAAATACCTGTCGTATTTTACCATAACTTTAGCAGTTGTTATTTCTTTCTTATATGGAAATTATATGTATTTTAGAGGTTCATTAATCCGGGGCAGTTTACCGGGTGTAAAAGAAAACGTATGAGATTGACCGTAGAGAGAAAACCGGCAAAAGTCCTTCCCGATACCAGGCGTGTGATAGCACGCTTTTTTTTTAATGGCGAGGAGCGGGCCGTAGAATTGATAAAAAAGATATTAAAACTGGATAAAGAAGAGGTGTGCGGGCTTGTATTACCACTGTTGCAGGACTTTTCCAAAAGGCACCGAAGCATTACACGAAAGCTGTTCCACCATTGCGAACGGGTTAAACCGTACATAGACAAAGTCGGTGGCAACTACGACAAGCTGGACGACTACACAAAGTTGCTCATCGGGTCCTATTTTACCCATGAATACTCCATTGAATCTGCCGCATTTTTTAACCCATCTATAGTTCCCGACCCCGACCAGCACAACCTTGAGGAAGGCCAGTTGCGGGTTATCATAAGCTTCAGGGCGGTGGGCGAGGGGCACGTATCGTCGGTAGTGTTTCGCCGCGCGCTCATCGACCGCAACAACGACATCACTGTAATGCCTGCGGGAATTTACATTGACGAAGCCGAGAAGATACACAACATCGTATACCAAAAACGACTTTTCCTGAAAAAGGCACAGGAAGCGGATATTAATGAAGAGTTCCTGAGCATGGTTACAGAAAAGCTGGACGACAGGTTTGATTACGAGCAGCTAAAAAAACTTGTAATCGAGGCCAGGCAAAAAACAGATAACCCGGAGGCCATAAGGCAGTACAATTTGCTTTTGGCGCTCTCTGACAGCTACCGCAGGATAACATTTTCCAAAGATACCGACATTAGTGACCGCGTGATTTTCCCGATTTCCGACTTTGAGTCGAAAGGCATTGAGGACGCACGTTTTGTGAAATTTACAGACGACAACGGGAGGGCGGTTTACTACGCCACCTATACCGCTTATGACGGCGTACACATCATGCCAAAGCTGCTAAAAACGACCGACTTCTACGAATTCAAGACCAGTCCGCTGCACGGTTCGGGGGCAAAAAACAAGAACCTGGCGCTCTTTCCAAGGAAGATAAACGGAAAATATGCCATGCTCTCCCGCATCGATGGCTGGAACAACTACCTGATGTACTCCGACAGTATCAACGAATGGGAAGACCCTATTAAGATACAATCGCCCGAATACCCTTTCGAATTTGTGCAGATAGGCAATTGCGGATCACCTATAGAAACAGAGTATGGCTGGCTGGTTATTACCCATGCTGTCGGCCCGATGCGCCGTTACACTATTGGGGCTTCCCTGCTTGATATTCACGACCCCTCAATAGAAATAGGAAGGCTTCGCGACCCGCTCATCGTCCCTAATCCTGACGAGCGCGAAGGCTATGTTCCCAATGTGGTGTACTCCTGTGGCTCGGTGATCCATAACGGCGAACTCATACTGCCTTATGGCCATTCCGACCACAGCTCCGGTTTTGCTACGGTAAATATCAGGACATTGCTCGACAGGCTGCGCAACGGGGGTTAATAGCTGAAGGCAGTGTTTCAAATCTGAAACATAGCCTTAGTTTGTACATTATTATCCTGATATGATGACGCTGCTCCTCTGCTTTGACGAAGGAGCATGATGTTTTTATGTCAGGAAATGATCATTTTTGTATGCAGGGCCAACAGAAAATAAAATACAATCAGCACAAATTGAAAACTGGCTTCCGGGCAAAGAACCCGTCACTATCAATCAGGGAATTCCGCTACTTCCTCAGCATCCGTTTCGGCCTGATCTTCAGCCTGAACATGCAGTCGACCATTATTTTCTATTGGATATATCAGATTACCAACGATAAACTCGCCCTTGGTTTCGTTGGGCTTGCCGAAGTGATCCCGGCAATCTGCTGCTCTTTTTTCGCAGGCCACCTGGTCGATCTCAGCGAAAAGCGCAAAATGGTGCTGTTTTGCATAGCCTCTTATGTTGTCATCGGATGCAGCCTTTTCGCGCTAACTACGCCGTTTTCATTCGGGAGGCTGGGGATAGAGTCGACCCAGTACCTCATTTATTTCTTCGTTTTTCTTGGCGGAGTAACCCGTGCTTTCATGGGCCCCTCGGTATTCTCACTTTTCGGGCTGGTTATGCCCCGCCAGCATTTCCCGAATGCCACAAGCTGGAGCAGCATGGCCTGGCAAACTGGCGCTATGCTTGGGCCACTGGCTGCAGGGCTTGCCATAGCCATCAACAGCATTACCACAGGGATGTTTGCCGTGATCCTTATACAGATACTCCTGCTACTCCCCATACTTGCTATCAAACGCAAACCCATCCTCAAAAAAGAAAAGGAGCCTATACTGCAAAGCCTCACACAGGGCATACGTTTTGTGCTGAAAACCCCGGCATTGCTGGGCGCACAGCTGCTGGATATGTTTTCGGTACTGTTTGGCGGGGCGGTGGCGCTGCTTCCGGTTTACCAAAAAGAGATCCTGCATGTGGATGAAGTCGGATTCGGACTCCTGCGTTCCGCGCCGGGTGTAGGTGCGTTGCTCACGCTGGTGCTTTTAGCATTCATCCCACTAAAAACGTACCCCGGGCGTAAGCTGTACTTTGCCGTAACAGGCTTTGCGCTGTGCATTATCGGGTTCGGGCTTTCCACCAATTTCCTGCTGTCGTTCTTCATGCTGCTGTTCTCCGGTATGTTCGATGCCGTGAGTGTAGTTATCCGCAGTACCATATTGCAGCTGGTAACCCCCGACCATATGCGTGGCCGTGTGGCCTCCGTCAATACCATATTTGTCAGTTCCAGCAATGAACTGGGCGATTTCGAAAGCGGTGTCATGGCCCACTGGCTGGGCACGGTAAGGGCAGTCGTAGTGGGCGGTTGCCTTACGCTGGGCGTAGTGGCAGTAACCTTTTTCGGTGCTCCTAAGTTGCGGAATTTCAATTATGATGATGAAGGGAAAAAGGAATAATTTTTTGGGCGTGCCTGCTCCGTGCCTCCGCCGTCGGGCTCTCGGCTTTATCTGCTCCGTGCCTCCGCAGGATATCGCCTCCATCCCTCACGCACCCGTAACTATCCTATTTTCGGGTATAAGAAGCACATTTGAGTGAGGTGAGGCTTCATCCGTGTTGCCTTATCCTTCAGAAGTTCTCGGGTTATCCACATCTACGAATTCATTCTCTGATTTGGCGATAACAATAGTCGCCACGCCATTGCCGATAAAATTGGTAATTGCCCGCGCCTCACTCATGAATTTATCCACGCCCAGCAGGAATGCCAGGCCTTCCACTGGGATTTTATTAATGGCTGTTAATGTCGAAGCCAGTACAATAAACCCGCTCCCCGTTACACCCGCCGCGCCTTTAGAAGTGATCATCAGTAACCCTATAATCGTAGCTATTTCCCCAAACGTCAGGTGTACATCGTACAGCTGTGCCAGAAGATTACCGACATCGACAGGTATATCGACGTCCCGTCAAGGTTAAATGAATAACCTGTCGGTACCACTAACCCTACTACCGACTTACTGCACCCCATCTTTTCCAGCTTTTCCATAAGGTTGGGAAGTGCGCTTTCAGACGATGAGGTACCCAGCACGATCAGCAGTTCGGCCTTTATATAGGCGATGAATTCCAGTATGCTTTGCTTGTAATATTTCATGATGCCGCCCAGTATCACGAAGATAAACAGCGCCATGGTGATGTAAACGGTCAGCATCAGCTTGCCCAGTGGTATCAGCGTGTGCAGCCCAAATTTACCAATGGTAAAAGCCATCCCGCCAAATGCCCCCACCGGCGCAAGGTACATCACCCATTTCAGCGCCAGGAATACATATTTGGAACATTTGTATAAAACGCCGACAGCCTCCTCGCGGCGCCTGTAATAATTGAGTGCGATACCGGTTATAATTGCCGCAACCAGTACCTGAAGCGTAACGTTGTCCAGGAAAAACTGCAGCCAGCTGAACTCCCCCGCCTGTTTGGTATATTTCGACGGATCGCCTATGTCCAGTCCCGCTTTGTCAATCTTTCCGGGCTCTATAAAGTACGCCACGGCAACGCCAATCGCCAGGGCAAAGGTGGTGACGATCTCAAAATAAATGAGCGACTTCAACCCGATACGGCCTACCTTCTTCAGGTCGCCCATCCCGGCAATGCCCAAAACAATGGTCAGGAATATGATGGGGGCAATGAATACCTTGATGATGCCTACAAACACTGTCCCTACAACCTCCATCTTCATTCCCGTTTCCGGGGCAAAGTGGCCGAGCAGTATGCCGGCAATAATGGCAATCAATACCCAGAAAGTCAGGTTGGTAACTACTTTAAAAAGCAGGCTTTGCTTAGGTTGCGGGGTTTCGGGGAAGGATTTCATAGTGCCGAAGATAAGGATTCTGAAGAACTACCGCAAAGCCACGCAAAGAAGACACAAAGATTCGCAAAGTTGTACCTGTTAAATAAAAATAGGCCTTTGTGCAACTTTTCGCTCCTTCGCGAATCTTTGTGGAATAACTTATAAATCTATTCGTTTCAAAATATCCTTTGCCGCTCCTTTGTATGCCGCCGTATGCTTTGCCGAATCTTCCGAGAGGATGCGCTGTAATTCCGGGTATATCCAGTCTTCGCCTTCGCCCAGCAGGAACAGCGTCCGCATAGCATACGCCTTGGCCGCTACCTTACCTTCGGGGTCGATGAGCCAGTCGAAGCAGGCTTCAGTAATTTGTTCTAAGTGGCTGTTGTTGAGTAGTTTTTGCTTTTTGTGGCGGGTAACGGCAAACAGGCATATCTTCGAAATGGAGCGTATCGCACCCTCATGTGTATAGCCCGATAGCGCATTGCAAAACACATCCAGGTGGGGTGCCAGCCAGTCGATCCTCGCCTCCATGACGAGTTCCAGTATCCAGCAGGCTTTATGGTGGTTTTTATCCTGTGTGTCAAGGGCAATGTGCAGTAAATCAGGGAGTAAATCGGGGTTGTCCAGCACCTGGCCCGACAGCTGGTCGCGAATCGGGCGGTGAGCCGTGCTTTGGGTAACTTTATGGTAAAATTGCTCGTTCAAGGCGGATTTTTAAAGAATAAAAATACGACTTTTGGTGACTTCCGCAATGATTTTAGAGGACTCCGGGGAGGACTTTTTATGACAGGGCTTAAAAATTGTAGCTCAACGCAATATTCCCGTAATAATTCACCGGCAAACCGGGGTAATAGTACCTCGGCGACGCTCCTCCAAAACCGGTCGCGTTCACCAAAACCATCGAGGCATATCGCGTATCGGTCGCATTATTCACGCCGGCCGAAATATGCGCATTAACTCCCCTGAACAGTTCCTGCCGCCATCCCGCTTTTGCGTTAAGCAGGTTGTAGCTGTCGGCATAAAGTGAGTTGGCATCGTTCAGCGGAAGCCGGTCCACATAGTAATAGTCGGCAGACAGGTACAGCCCTTTCGGGATCAGCAGCGTAAAGCCAGCATTGATCTTATTATTCGGCACCCCCGTAAGGTCGTTGCCCGAGTAATCCACATCATTATTCAAGAAATCCTTAAAGGCATACCTGCCGATGGATGCCGCCGCATAAGGCCGCAACGCAAAGTCGGGGGCTAACTGCCAGTTGTAGTTTATCGAAGCCTCAATGCCCTGGTGCAGCGTTTCGCCGGCATTCACGCCAACATACTGGTCGTCGCCCACGCGCTGTGCCACCAGCAGATCGCTGATCTGCATCCTGTATAATGAAATTTCGGCATACATGTTTCGGTCCTGCAACCAAAATTTGCCTCCCACTTCAAAATTATACCCATTCTCAGGTTTGATGTTGGGATTGATGGTGCCCTCCGCGGTCAGCGTTTCCTCTATCGACGGCAGCGAAAACCCGCGGCTCACCGAAGCATAGACCGTCTGTAATTTCGACGGCTTGTACAGCAGCGATGCCTGTGGCGACCATATCCCGTCATAACCATAGCTTTCTGAGGATGCGGCACTGGCCGGGAAGGTGTTATCCAGTTCAAACTGCGTTTTGTTGTAGTTCACCCCGGCCTGCAGTTCCAATTTTCGCGCCAGCTGTATCCTGAGTTGCGCAAAGGCATTAATGAAATCCCGCTGCTGCTCAATACCCGTAAGCCGTTCCCCCTGAAGGCTGCCCTGACCGTTATTGTCTTCGTACAGGTTGGCATAGGTGCTGCCCTCAAAGCCATCGTTGAAATATTCCAGTCCGGCAATGGCCTGTGCCTTCATTTTACCTAGCTTAAAATCGCCGAAGAACTGCGTCCGCGCTCCCCAGGCTTTGGTATCCTGCGTCAGGATGTCGAAAGGCCGCGGCTCATAAGCCTCCTTAATATTGATGAATACCGAAGTCGAGTTTTTTATTTTACCGATCTGCCAGTCATACGCAAGCCCGCCCAGATACGAGTTGTACTGCTCATAGCCCTTAGCCGCATTCCACGTAAAGGCCGCAGCCCTGGGGTCGTTCTCAAAAGTTTCTTTATCAACGGAACTCGGAATGTATGCTTTCAGGTAGGTATAATTCCCAAAGTACGTCAGCTTACTGTTTACTTTACGGAACAGCTCGCCTGCCAGTGTCACGCCCTCGCGGTTGTAGGCACTGTTGTCGCGGTAGCCGTCGGTTTCCAGTTTATGATAGGAGAGGTTAAGGCTGCCGTTTTGGGTATCCAGGCTGTAGCCGATGGTATTCTTCATCAGGCCGAACGACCCGTGTGTAGTACTGATGCGTGCCGTACTCCCCGCCGCCGCTGATAATTTGGGCGTAAGCAGCATGGCGCCGCCCAATCCTGCCCCGTACAGGCTGGAAAGCGGCCCTTTAATCACCTCGATCTGGTCGATGATCTCAAGGTCGATGTCCTCAATGGTGGTTTCACTATCACCCGAAGTAAGTGGGATGCTGCCATAAAACGCCCGTATCTTATTCGTGCCATACGGTGTCCGCGCCCCGATACCGCGAATGGAAATCCGGTTCGTATTGATGCCGCCCGACTGCATGAAAACGCCGGGCAGCGTATTAAGTAGGGGTGAAATATCCGACAGGTTATTGCGCTGGATCTGCGCCTGCGACAGGATGCTGATAGATGCCGGGGCATTCAGCAGGCTGTCGTTGATATGGTAGCGGCTGATGACCACTTCCTGTAATGTGCTTTTTGCGGCAATGGTGTCCGATGGCTGCTGCGCAAAGGCATTCAGGGTAAGCAATGACAGGAAAGGCAATACGTTTCTCAGCATGGTGTAAAACTAAATAAATAGGATTTGTTTTTTGGAAAATAACTCCGTCATTGTCATTGCGAGGAGGTACGACGAAGCAATCTTTCCTCCGCTACAAATCGCGTCTGAATAGAAAGACTGCTTCGTCGTGCCTCCTCGCAGTGACGAACTCCCGTAAGAGCAGCTCAAAGTTTAGTGTTTATTTTTTAGAAAATAACTCCGTCATTGTCATTGCGAGGAGGTACGACGAAGCAATCTTTCCTCCGCTACAAATCGCGTCTGAATAGAAAGACTGCTTCGTCGTGCCTCCTCGCAGTGACGAACCCCTGTAATAGCAGCTCAAAGTTTAGTGTTTATTTTTTAGAAAATAACTCCGTCATTGTCATTGCGAGGAGGTACGACGAAGCAATCTTTCCTCCGCTACAAATCGCGTCTGAATAGAAAGACTGCTTCGGCGTGCCTCCTCGCAGTGACGAACCCCTGTAATAGCAGCTCAATTTGTTATTTGGGATTTGTCTTTTGGAATTTACTTATTCGCCGTCACCTTCCAAAGCGTATTCCCCGCATCATCGTTCACCAGCAGCGACCCGTCCTTCATCACGGTAACGTCTACCGGTCGGCCCCAGGCTTCGGCTTTTTTCTCATCGGCTATGAATCCGGTAAGGAAATCCTGTGGCGGCCCCGAAGGCTTGCCATTTTTAAACGGTACAAACAGCACTTTGTAACCGCTTAATTTGGAACGGTTCCATGAACCATGCTCGCCTACAAAGGCGCCGCCTTTATAGTCTGCCGGGAACGTATCGGCATTGTAAAAGGTAAATCCAAGCGCTGCGGTGTGGCTGCCCACGGGAACATCGGGCACGATGGCTTTGGCAACCAGTTCCGGTGCCTTGCCCTTCATGCGCGGATCTTCAATCTGGCCATAATACGAGTAAGGCCATCCGTAAAAACCGCCATCCTTCACACTGGTAATATAATCGGGAACCAGTTCGTCGCCCAGTTCGTCGCGTTCGTTAACTGCCGTCCAAAGCTCTTTGTTGGCAGGATTCCAGTCCATGCCCACAGGGTTGCGGAGGCCGCCGGCATAAATGCGCTCACCACTGCCGTCAGGGTTTATTTCAAGGATACACGCACGGCGCACCTCATTCTCCATGCCGTTTTCGCCCACGTTGCTCGATGATCCTACAGAGATGTATATTTTTGACCCATCGGCATTGGCCAAAAGGTTGCGCGTCCAGTGGTTGTTATAGCCCTTGCCGGGCAGTTCCACGATCCTCTCGCCTTTGGCGGCCAGTTTCATGTCGCCATCCTTATACGGGTAGCGGTACAGCCCGTCGGTATTGGCTATGTAAAAGTAATTTTTCAGTACCAGCATGCCGTAGTTCTGGTTCAGGTCTTCGGCAAAAACGGCGCGGGTCTCAAACTTCCCGTCCTTGTCCTTGTCGCGCAAAACGGTTATCTGGTCTGCGCTGCCTTTGGTATTCGACTCGGCTATAAAAATATCGCCGTTAGGTGCAATATAGGTGTTGCGCGGGTTCTTTAGGTCGGTGGCAAATTTGGTCACGGTAAATCCTGCCGGGGCTTTTGGCGTTTGCCCTTCCGGCCAGTCCACCATGCTGTTGCGCTTGGTAGCCGATTCGGTAGTAAAAGGCGCGGGGAGGGTAAGCGGCCCTATTGCGGTTTGCACGGTAGTGCTGCCTTCGGTCCGGGCCTCCTGTTTTTCTTCGTTGGTAACGCGGTCCTTTTTGCAGGATCCAAGGGCAAGCAGGGCGATAAGGCCCAGTGTGATAGAAGATGTTTTCATGGTATGAGTAATTCGGTTATTCAATGCTGTACGAAATTACCCATTTGCTATTCCAAAGCCTTGAACATTAGATGTAATTTAACATTGGCGCATTGTCTGAATTATAATATCATTCGGTTTTATGGGTAGAGACGTTGCATTGCAACGTCTGTACTACGGGTATAATGAATGTTTTCGGTTATGATATGTCAGAGACGTTGCATTGCAACGTCTGTACTACGGGTATAATGAAGGTTTTTGGTTATGATATTGGCAGAAACGTTGCATTACAACGTCGCTACGCCCGAAACATACAGCTAATTTTATCACAAAGGGCGCGAAGATTTACACAAGGTGCACAATGAATGCCGCCGAAGGCGGGAGGTCACAAAGCTTTGTGTCCTTTCAACGTAAAGATTTTAATCATTTCTGCTTCGTGTTCCTGGTGAAAAACCTCGTGTCCCTTGTGGTAAAAATCTTTAAAATAAGTATTCCCAACACCTGTGTTTTAGAGAACTTTGTAGGTTTAAAGTAAAAAAATATTATCCCTAACTCAGGTTATATTATCATTCGTTTTTATGGGCAGAGACGTTGCATTGCAACGTCGTTACGCCCGAAACATACAGCTAATTTTACCACAAAGGGCGCGAAGATTTACACAAGGTGCACAATGAATGCCGCCGAAGGCGGGAGTTCACAAAGCTTTGTGTCCTTTCAACGTAAAGACTTTAATCATTTCTGCTTCGTGTTCCTGGTGAAAAACCTCGTGTCCCTTGTGGTAAAAATCTTTAAAATAAGTATTCCCAACACCTGTGTTTTAGAGAACTTTGTAGGTTTAAAGTAAAAAAATATTATCCCTGACTCAGGTTATATTGAGACGCTGCATAGCAACGTCGCTACCGCCGATTTGACGAGCATTTCGGTTTAAGAATATTGGCGATTCAATCCTTATTTTTTGCTTCAGGATGTGCCCATGCTAAAAATATTACAATTTACCTTCTTATAATTTAAGAGCTGTCAGCGAATTAGTATATTTGCAAATTATCCCAAATCATCAAATTAAGAGTGATACAACTCCACGACAAACATTTTGTGCCTTTTATTACCGCCGAAGACATCGATGCCGTAGTAATGCGCATGGCAAAACAGGTGCAGGACGACCTGAAGGATGAAATCCCCGTATTTATAGGAGTACTCAACGGCGCGTTCATGGTAGTGTCAGATTTTGTAAAGCATTACAGCGCCCAGTGCGAGGTGAGCTTTGTAAAAATGGCATCTTATGAAGGCACCGAAAGCACGGGCGACATAAAGCAACTCATCGGCCTGGGACAAAACCTGGAAGGCAGGACGGTGGTCATCATCGAGGACATCGTAGATACCGGCAACACCATAGTGGAACTCAAAAAAATATTTGAAAGCCAGAACGTAAAACAACTGAAGATCGCCACCCTGTTCTTTAAGCCCGAGGCCTATACCAAGGACATCGCGCTGGATTACACCGGCTTCGAGATACCCAATAAGTTCATCGTAGGCTATGGCCTGGATTACGACGGGCTGGGTCGCAACTTACCTGAAATTTATCAACTACAATCATAACACAACCTAACTACTACAATGATCAATATCGTACTTTTCGGAAAGCCGGGAGCAGGCAAGGGGACACAGGCAGAGTTTTTAAAAACAAAATACAACCTGACCCACATTTCTACAGGGGATGTTTTCCGTTATAACCTTAAAAATAATACACCGCTTGGCGAAGAGGCAAGGGGCTACATGGACAGGGGTGAACTCGTTCCGGACGCGCTTACGATAAAAATGCTTCAGGACGAGGTGGAGAAAAACCCCGATACTGCCGGTTTCCTTTTTGACGGATTCCCGCGCACGATAGCTCAGGCCGAAGCGCTTGATGCTTTCCTGACATCAAAAGGCTGGCAGGTAGATGCTACCATTGGCCTGGAGGCCGACGACGAAATACTGGTACAGCGCCTTTTGGAAAGGGGCAAGACCAGCGGAAGGGCAGACGACCAGGACGAGAACCTGATTCGTAACCGCTACCAGGAATACAACGAAAAGACAGCGCCGCTTATGGACTATTACAAGCAGCAGGATAAATTCCACCGCGTTGACGGTATTGGCGAAATAGCCGAAATTACACATCGATTAAGTTCGGTAATCGATACGCTTAACTAAAAATTCCTCCATTGGAAATAGCCATAATATTTTTCCTTATTATTCTCAACGGGGTATTCTCCATGTCGGAGATCGCCCTCATTTCTGCCCGCAAGAACCGCCTGGAGATGGGCGCCAAAAAAGGCAATGCCAGCGCACAGGCCGCGCTCGACCTGGCCAATTCGCCCAATAAATTCCTTTCCACGGTACAGATAGGCATTACGCTCATCGGTATCCTGACGGGTATTTATTCCGGGGATAAGGTAACCGATGATGTCCAGGCCTTTGTACTTCAATTTGAAGTCCTTAAGCCGTATGCCGAAAATATATCGGTGGGTATCGTGGTTGTGATACTGACGTTCTTCTCACTCGTGCTTGGCGAGCTGCTCCCGAAAAGGATCGGACTCAATTATCCCGAGGCTATTGCAAAGGCCATGGCCCTGCCGATGAAGTACATCTCGATCATTACTGCGCCCTTTATATGGTTATTGACAACGACGACCGATTTCCTGCTCAAAATATTCAGCATCCGCCCTACGGCAGACGGCAAAGTAACCGAGGAGGAAATTAAGGCGATTATTAAGGAAGGTACCGAAGGCGGCGAGGTGCAGGAAATAGAGCACGACATCATGGAGCGCGTGTTCCATATCGGCGACAGGAAGGTGAACTCACTGATGACGCACCGCAAGTCGGTGGCCTACCTTTCTACCGGGTACGATAAGGCCGGTATCCGCGAGATCATGCTCGACGAGCTGCATTCGGTATATCCGGTGTGCGACGGGACCAGCCTGGATGATGTGATCGGCATCGTGCTGTTGAAGGATATTTTTGCCAATTATGAAAAGGACGATTTCAGGCTAAAGGATATTGTAAAAGAACCCGTGTACCTGATCGAGCATACCTCTGCCTACAAAGCGCTGGAGATATTCAAGAAGACCAAGGTGCACTATGCGCTGGTAACTGATGAGTACGGTATTTTCCAGGGTATCATTACGCTCAACGATATATTGGAAGCCCTTGTAGGTGATGCAGCCGATTTTTATGACGACGAATTCAGGCTTGTGGCCAACGACGACGGCACCTGGATCGTAGACGGGCTGTACCCGCTGCACGACTTCCTGACCTACTTTGACCTCGACGACCTGACCAACGATTATGAAGTAACCACCGTTAGCGGCCTCATCATGACCGAGCTGTCGTACATACCAAAAGAAGGGGAAAAGCTGGCCTGGCATTTATATGAACTTGAAGTCCTCTCGATGGATGGCGTGAAGATCGATAAGGTTAAAGTACGGTCTTTAAAAGAGTAAAGTCGAAAGTTTGAATGTTAAAAAGTTTAAAAGTTCAGAAACGATAATAAAGGTTTAAAGAGGGTTTTTAGTGCTGTTTGGCAACTTTAGACTTTTAAACTTTAAACCTTAAACCAGAAAAGATGACAGAAGGAAATTTTGTAGATTATGTAAAGATATATGTGTCCTCCGGTAAAGGGGGCAAGGGATCTACACACCTGCACAGGGAGAAATTCATTGAAAAAGGAGGTCCCGACGGTGGCGACGGCGGCCGCGGCGGCCATGTATATTTAGTAGGCAACAAAGGGTTGTGGACATTGTTCCACCTGAAGTTTGCGCGCCATATCAAGGCTACACACGGTGGCGACGGCGGAAGCGCACGAAGCACCGGCGCCGATGGCGAGGATAAGTTCATCGAAGTGCCGTTGGGTACAGTAGTTAAAGATAAAGAAACCGGCGAGGTGCTTTTTGAAATAACCGAAGACGGCGAAAAGCGCATCATTGCCAAAGGCGGCAAGGGCGGACTGGGCAACTGGCATTTCCGGAGCTCGACCAACCAAACGCCAAGGTACTCGCAGCCGGGGATGCCATCTGAAGAGAAGGACATTCTGCTGGAGCTGAAAGTACTCGCCGATGTGGGCCTTGTAGGCTTCCCGAACGCGGGCAAGAGTACACTGCTTTCGGTGCTGACATCAGCCAAGCCGAAGATCGCCGATTACCCGTTTACCACTTTAAAACCAAACCTGGGCATCGTAGCCTACAGGGATTACCAGTCGTTCGTAATGGCCGACATCCCGGGAATCATCGAAGGCGCCGCAGAAGGCAAGGGCCTGGGCCACTACTTCCTGCGCCATATCGAAAGGAACTCGACACTGCTGTTCCTGATCCCTGCCGATGCCGATGATATTAAGGAGCAATACGAGATATTACTCGACGAACTGCGCCGCTACAATCCCGAGATGCTCGACAAGGACAGGCTGGTGGTCATTTCCAAATGCGACATGCTCGACGACGAACTGAAAGCCGAAATGAAGCAGGTACTGGACAAAGAATTTAAAGGGATGCCGTACATGTTCATATCCTCTGTAGCCCAGCAGGGACTCACAGAATTAAAAGACAAGCTGTGGCAGATGCTGAATAGCTAAGAATACTAAAGCGCCTAAGGGCGCTTTTTTGTTGCGCACACGTTTTCCATTTCGAACGGAGGCACGGAGAGAGAAATCTCAAGTAATGGCTATGATCTGAGATTTCTCCCGCTGGTCGAAATGGAAAAAGAGAGAAATCTCTCTATGCACTGTCATTGCGAGGAGGAACGACGAAGCAATCTTTCCTGATCCACCCACTGCTGGTAAAGAAAGATTGCCGCGCTCCGTTGCAGAGAAATCCCCTGAACCAATCTACTCCTTAATAAACTTCCTGTTTACGATCCCTTTATCTGTAGTAATAACGACATTATAAATCCCGCTGCTGAAATTCTGGGTATCGACCTGTAAATTTTCACCGGTGCCTTTGTAAATAACCTTACCCAGCATATCAAATATGCTGTAGGCAATAATGCCTGCTGCATCCGCACCTGCGATGTTGAGGATGTTTTTAACCGGATTCGGGTACAAGATTACCGAATTAGGAATGTCATTACGATCATTGCTGCCTAACGTAATGGTATTATTAAAGCGCACCAGGGCAAAATCCCTGTTGATGCCCGTGTCCGTTGTGCCGCCTACTACAATTTTATGGTCGGGCTGTAAAACCATGGAAAATGCTTCGTCATATTTGGTATAAAACTGGGTTACCGCCTCTCCCAAAGCGCCAAAGTCGATGTCGTAGCCACCGTCTGCATTAAATCGGTGAATTACGATATCATAGGATCCGGGATTAGGATTGGAAGGATTCAATTCCTGCTTGGTCAGTGCTACCAAAAATTTCCCGTCCGGCTGCATCACGATCGACCTGAAAATATTGTAAGGCTGGAAGACACTTCCAAGGCCGGATACCGTAATGCCATTTGTTCCGTATTCAGTATCAAAGCTGCCGTTGGGATTGTACCGGGCAGTAACAAACTGAACGTAAACTATGCCATCTTCCATGGTAGAACTCCTGCCCGCCATAACAATTTTGCCGTCAGGCTGAACGAATGTGGCATGGGCATAGCGGCCAGTTTCGCCTTCCATCATTTCATTTTCAAAGGTTGTATCCAAATTGCCGTCAGCATTAAAGCGTGTTATATTAAAACTACCGGCGCCAATCATATTGGGTGACGACCCGGTGATAACGATCTTTCCGTCAGGTTGTAATGCTGCGGTAACAGGCCCCCAAACAGTCGCCGGAAACCCTGTTGCGCCGTTATTGCCAAAGGTGCTGTCTATTGTTCCGTTGGCAGTATAACGCTGGAGGATAATGGTAGCATTACTCTGCGAATCGTAACTTAAGGTTACAAGGATGATTTTTCCGTCCGGCTGGCAAAGCATCGCAGTGGTTTCTGCGTCAATAACCACCTTACCGTCAGTTCCGAATGTTATATCAACAACGCCATAGGAGGTATACCTGATGAGTTCATGATGCAGGAGGCCGTCGCCGGTATGTTGATTGAAATACGTGTTTGAGATAACAATCTTTCCATCGGGTTGTAGCACTGCCTGGTGTATGGTATTTCGGTTATTTTCGGCAAATACAGACACAACTTTGCCCCCGTCTCCAAAAGAAGCGTCCAGGCTGCCATCAATATTGTACCTCGAAAGCGCGATGTCTTTAAATAAATACCCATTTTCCGTAGCGTTTCTTTTGGTACCTATGGCGATCAGTTTACTGTCCGGCTGGATCAGTAAATGGGTGCTCTCATCATTGGTCGAATCGAAAGTGGCTGTCAATTTACCATCAGTGCCAAAGGCAGGGTCCAGGGCGCCACTGCTTTCATACCGGACGAGGTGGGAGTCATATTTGCCTGATTCCAATGGGCGGGAATACCCGGCAACCAGTATTTTTGCATCCGGCTGCAGGGCAATATTTTTAGCAACGCTGAAGCCTGGCCGGACCGTAGTGACCACTTTACCGTTTATCCCAAACGAGGTATCAACCGTAGCATTGCTGTTATACCTGCGAACTACAAAATCGTCGGGATTGTTAAAGGTTCCGTATTGGTCTGCCGAAGTGGTTGCCAATAGTTTCCCGTCAGGCTGTTCTGCAATAGAAATTATTGTGTTGGACAGGTCACTTGCATCAAAAAGACTTGAAGCTATCCCATCACCGTCAAAGCTTGTGTCCGGGCTGCCATTGCTGTTATATTGTACCAGTGTAAAACTGTTTCCGGAGAGCGCAGATGTAAGGCCGGCCACCAAAATTTTTCCATTGGGATGAGCCGTAACAAAATTGGGAAGGCCGCTTATTCCGCTGCCATATGAGGTAAGGACTTTGCCATCCCCATCAAAAGTGGTGTCCAAAGCGCCACTTGCGGTATAGCGGACCAAAGCCAGCCGGTTGTTTGAACCCGATGTGCTTTGGCCAATAGCAACAATTTTGCCGTCGGGTTGCAGGGCGATGCTTTTGGGCCAGTCATACCCGGATACAAACGCTGTAACGATCCTGCCGTTAGAAGCAAATGCGGCATCACTGCTTCCGTCAGCATTATAGCGCTCCACCACAAACTGGGTATTCCAAATATTCGCAGAAGGCTGGGTCCACTGTATTCCTAAAACAACTATTTTTCCGTCAGGCTGGATTTCGAGGGTATTGCCGCCTTCAACCGGCCCAGAATTGCAATGTATTATTCCATTATTGCCAAAATTGGCATCTATTCCCCCGTCGCTATTGTATCGTACTACAACCGTTCCGGTACCTGCTGCTCCATAAGCCAGTATCTTGCCGTCCTGCTGGAGTTTTAGCGCGTAGATAGCCCCATTGCGGAGGTTGTTATTAAAAAACGGGTAAAAATCGGTCATCACTTTTCCATCATAGCCAAAAGCGGTGTCGGGGCTTCCATCCGTATTGTAGCGAATTAAAGTGAAGTTGTCCGAATCCCTTTCCCAGGTGTTTGTGGTATTGGCTGTGTGTGCCGAACCACCCACAATGATCTTTCCGTCCGGCTGTAGCACCACGGCATTGGCCCTGCTGCTGTTATTTGTTCCAAAGCCGGTGTACACTTTACCGTTATTTCCAAAGGTGGGGTCTAATGTGCCGGATTGTGAAAAGGCATATACATAGAGCAGGGTAGAAAGGAAGGTGTAGATTTTTTTCATGGGTTGGTTTTTTTGCTTTGCAGGAAAATGCTTCCCACGATGCTATAACAGCCATGAATATATAAACCCTACAGAAAATCAGGGAATAATAACTTCGCGTAGCATTATTATTCGTTTTAATCGAGATGTATGTTTTCCATTTCGAACGGAGGCACGGAGAGAGAAATCTCCCTAAAGTACCGTCATTGCGAGGAGGAACGACGAAGCAATCTTTCTTTATCCACTGCTGGTAAAGAAAAATTGCCGCGCTCCTCCGCCGCGGCGGATGCGCTCGCAATGACAGAGCTTTAAAATTCAAGTCATTACACCTTCAATACCTTCCGCACTACCTTACCAAACCTTCCTTCAAAAGTAACGAACAATGTCCCGCTCCAATGATCGGCAAGATGAAGCGTTATGGTTCCGTTGCCATCGTTAATCGTGTTGCTGTACAGTTGCTGCCCTAAAATATTGGTTATAGAAACGGCAACCGGCCCGTCCACCTGGTTGAGGTCGAAATTTACTATATCCTTTGCCGGGTTGGGATAGGCAGCAGAGATACCCCTAACCGCCCATTCCTCTGTCGAGAGCACATCAACACGTATCGTCCAGAAACCGGTCGGGGCCACAATGGGACGTGCAAGGCTTTTTCCTGAATTTGCCTGCGCCCAAATGTAATATTCCACATTGGTACCATCGTTTCCGGTTGTGATGTTCGCCGACCAGTTGTCGCCATTTACCAATGCCATTGCTGCCTCATTCCACGTCGTAGTACCCTGGCTGCGCCAAAAAACCTTCGCACTGCCAATGCCCGACTCGTGTTTTATCATGGCGTGTATCGCAACCGTAGTACTGGCGGCGGCTTCCTTTACCGCCTGGTGCACGATAAGCAGCGGCTCAGCTACGCCAATGGTATGCGTGATGCAGTGTATCGCACCCGATGAAGCAATCAGTGTTTCATCAGCATTATCCACATCAATGCCGACAATGGTGTAACCGGGCATGAGTTCCTGGTATTTGGCTATGGCGGCGGCATCGGTTTCCGGGCGGTACAGCGGTATCAGCACCGTTTTATTGACGATGGTGGCATTACTATAGGTGCGGTAGTAACCGTTAGTGTCGGGATAACTGCCCGAGGTGCTGGGCGGCGCGTCGATCCATTCCACTTTATAAGGTGTGCCAAAATGCGACAGGTGGTTGGCCAGCACATAGTCAATGTTTTCTTCGATCTGGGGGCCATCGGCTACGCCTTCAGGATAGCGGCTTACGAGCAGCGTTTCCTCGTCCAGCAGCTTCATGTGCATGTCGATATGGTGGATGCCGTCATAGGGCAGTGTTGGCATTTTGATGTAATTGGTAATGCCCATGTAGCTCTCCATAATGCCGTCGATCTGTTCCTCGCTTTTTACCGAAACGCTGTACGGATTGCCTTCTTCGTTCTCTTCCAGGATCAGTTCAGACGCAAAAGCGTTGCCCATCCCGTCCGACATCCAGTTGCCGCCGGTATTCACCAGGTCGTTCAGCCCGGAGTCGGTAACATATATGGGTATGCCCGTTAGTGCGGCATGCGCCGAAGGCATCACGTTGTCGTTAGGGCGCGGGCGGTTGTAGATCCAGTCGACCATTGCGCGTTCGCCCACATCGTTAGAGTATACGGTGTTGCCGCTGTAATCTCGGGTCCAGATGCTGTCCCAAGGGGCATTCATGAAGATGATATTGGTCAGGTTTACGCCATTTGTAGTAAGGTACGCCGACACCGATGCCTCATCCTCTGTGGTAATAATGACTTTGCATTCGGCTACGGCAGCCTGCACGATCTGGCGCAGGATATTGGGGTACCATGGATCCCAGGTCACGACAAGGTATTCCACTTCTTCCCATTCGGCAGAGGTTCGCACGGCCGATGGCGGCGGCGGGGTCATCATGGCATTCCGGAACGTAAAATTTGAAACGGCATTGCGCTCTGCGGGTGTAAAGCCTTTTGGCAACGGCAATTCCTGCGCCGAAACGTTCAGTGCGAGGCAGGCCAGTACGGGTAAAAAATAGTTGGAGTATAGTCGTCCCATAATTTGATTTTGAGACGAATATACTCCTTTTTTCGAAACGTTAAATTCCGCTATTATTATTTCTGCGCCGGGATCCTCAGCACCTGCCCGGGATATATTTTGTTGGGGTCAGACAGCATAGGTTTGTTGGCATCAAAAATGAGGTTGTACTTTTGTACATCGCCATAATATTTGCCTGCAATTTTGGATAATGAGTCGCCCGAAACTACGGTATGGTATTGCGATTCAGGTTCCTGTGACGTTACGCGCAATTTGTTCTCCACCGATTCCACACCCTGCACATTGCCTACGGCCAGGCCAATCTTTTCGGCATCCGCCTGTGTTTCCACCTCGCCGTCAACCGTTACCCTGCCTGAAGTGGCAGAAATCCTGATATTTGTATAGGTAAGCCCCAGTTTTTTGATGTAGGCCAGCAGCTCATCGGCAGTTTTATGCTCCTGCTCCGGGGTTTGGGCAGTACCGCTTAATATTTTTTCGCCCAGTTCTTTCATAAATGACAGTGTACTCATAGCTTTAGTTTTAAATTGATGACTAAAGTTACTAAAGCTGTTTTCCGGATGAAAGCAGGGAGGTGGAATTTAGCAAAGGTTTATGCCGGAATGCCAATGAAAACTTAAATTAGACCTCTCCAATTCTCTTAAAGAAGGCTTCCTTATAAGTGCTTCCCAACGGCAGCTCCTTTTCTTTTATAAAAACTGAAAAGCTATCGGTAGTATCAATGTGCTTCACTGCCACGGCATAGGAACGGTGTATCTGTATAAAATCGTACGCAGGCAGCAGGTCGAGGATGTTCTTTAGCGAGCTGTGTGTGATAACCGCACCATTTCCTGTATGGATGCTCACGTAATTCTGCAGCGCCTCCACATATAAAATGTCGTTGAGGAAAATCTTGGCGAACTTATTCTTGCCATCGGTTTTAATAAAAATGTAATCCGCAGCGGGTGCAGATTGGGCGGCAACCGTGTTGCTTTCCGGGGTAAGTTTCGAAACCGCTTTGTAAAACCGTTCAAAAGCTATAGGCTTCAGCAGGTAATCGGTCGCTTTGAGGTCGAATCCTTCGAGTGCAAAATCGGGGTAAGCCGTGGTAAAGATTACTTTTGTGTTGGTGCCAATGATCCTGGACAACTGCAACCCCGTAAGCTGTGGCATCTGGATATCGAGGAAGATGACATCCACGGAATTGCTATTAAGAAACTCCAGTGCCTTTAGCGAATCGCTGAACACGCCCAGCTTTTCTAATACCGGGATGCGCTCCACATACTTTTCGAGCAGGCGGATGGCAGGCGGTTCGTCGTCGACTATGATGCAGGTGAGTTTCATGGGCGGTTGAGCGGCAATTTTAAATGTGTGGTAAAAATATCATTTTCCGCTGTCTTTTCCAGTACAAAATTATCGCCATACGCATAACCCAGCCTGTCATTCAGGTTTTTGAAGCCAATGCCTGTAGAGGAATAATTTTCTCCCTGTTGGATATGGTTGCGGGTACGTATTTCGAGAGAACCGTCGGAAATAAGAATACTGACGGAAGCTTCTTTAGCTTTATCATTAATGACCCCGTGCTTGAAGACATTCTCCACAAAATGAATGAGCACCGCGGGTACTATTATTTGTCCTTCGGCATCACCATCTATAGAAAATGCCAACGCCATTTGGTTCTCGAACCGTTTTTTCTGCAGGCTGATGTAATTCCCGATAAACTCCAGTTCCTTTTTCAATGGTACGCGCTCCTTGTCGCTTTCGGTAATGATATATCGGAGCAGATCGGAGAGTACCAGCAGGTCGGCCGCGGTCTCTTCATCCTTTTCCACCCATTCGCTGTAAAAGGAATTGAGGGTATTGAACAAAAAGTGCGGACTCACCTGCGATTTCAGTAATGCAAACTGTGCTTTGCGGTTTTCCAGTTCCAGCAATTGGTTCTTCTTTTGGTAAATGTGCGCCTGCCAGGACAGGTACACGATTACGGAAAGCAGTATCGACGGGAACCCGAAGAAGAAATTGTCCCAAATGTAGAAAGGGAATTTCAGGGATTCCGGAGCGTAGTTGTGGATACCTGTCAGGTTGTATACGACAACTTCCTCTATCATATAGCGCAGGCCTGTAAACAGCAGCAGCGATACAGGCACCGATAATGCATACAGCAAAATGCGCCTGCGGTTGAGCAATGCAGGGCAGATGATATAATAATTAAGGAGGTAAATAATAAATATCGTAAAGATATGCGTAAACCCGAAAAGGAGGCCGTAAACGCTTAGCGTAATTGTAAGGCTCTCTGACCTGGAACCCATGTCCCAAACGATGGAGAAGAGGAATAACGCCACAAAAAGCACTACATGGTAATAAAAAGGGATCTTCTGTTTCATGGTTACGGATTATGTGCCAAAGGTATCCATAACAATAAAGGTATATTAATTATTTACACCAACCGCGGTTTTCAGTACACGAACGGCCTAAAATGGAGTACCCAAAATTTTCAGGTATATAAAAGCCAGTTTCGGCTAAAAGAAGGTGTCCATCCGTCAAAAGTTTTAAAATTGCCGTGATCCTGCCGCTACTTTTGATCCGAATTTAAAACCAATATCATGAAAAAATTAGCAGTACTACTTATGATTGCCTCCTCCTTAATTTCCTACGGACAAGGCAAAAAGAAACAGATACTTGTGATAGGCACTTTCCATTTTGAGAATCCGGGACACGATGTTGCACAGTTCAACAGCTTTAATGTAATGACACCGAAAAGCCAGAAAGAACTCGAAAATATCAGCAACAAAATAAAAGCCTTTTCGCCCGATAAGATATTTGTGGAATGGCCTTATGAAAAGCAGGCAGCGCTTGACAAATTTTACAACAGGAATGCCGACAGCCTGATAGCCAACAGTGCCGACGAAATTGTGCAGGTTGCCCTGCGTTCTGCGAAAAAACTGCATCACAAAAAGTTATACGCCATTGATTACAACGAAACTGTTTTTCCGTACGACAGCCTTATGTCCGAAATGAAAAGGGCAGGCCAGGAGAACCTCATAAAGCAAAGCGAAGATGCAATGAAGGTCTATGAGATCGCTGAAAACAAAAAGATAGCGACCTATACATTGACGGAATTGCTCCTGGAGCATAACACACTGAAGGAGGATAATGAAAACATCGGTTGGTACCTTAGTATTGCCAACAGGGGTGGTGGCAAGGGCAACTTCACCGGGCCCTACCTGGTGTCCGAATGGTACCGCCGTAACCTGTACATCTATTCGCTGCTGCAAAAACTTACCTCAGCAGATGATGACAAGGTAATGATCATAATGGGTGCGGGCCATACAGCCCTGCTGCGTGAGTTCATTAAATATGATGATACGTTCGAGATCGTAGAACTTAAAGACATATTGAAATGATGAAGTTGGTTTTTGCTGTCGTCCTGCTGGTTGCCGGGGCAGTGCAGGAGGTATTTTCTCAGGATATGCTCAGCCGTAAACAAATGGTGCAGCCCGACATCTTTTTGCCGGAAGGGGAAGATGCATTGGAGTATGTGGTTAAGTTGATAGGAAACTGATTTTTTGGCGCGAAAAAACGTGACACCACCACTTTTTACATTAACCTTCTTTTACGAAATCTTCAAAAAACAGTTATATTTGCGCCTTAAAATAATAAGACTGGTAATTTTACTGTAACGTTTTCATGTACAAGCCGACTTATCAGCACAACTATTAACTTTATTCAGATTATATGAAGAAACTTATTTTATTCCTTACCATGTCGCTTATGGTACTGCCTGTGAGGGCAGACGAAGGAATGTGGTTCCTGATGTTCATTGAGCGCCTTAACCACAGGGACATGCAAAAAATGGGCCTCCAACTTAGCGCCGAAGAGATTTACAGCATTAACAACCACAGCCTTAAAGATGCCATTGTGCAGTTTAACGGCGGGTGTACTGCTGAGCTGATATCGAAAGACGGCCTTGTGCTGACCAACCACCACTGTGGGTACGACGCCATTGCCGAGCTTTCTACTCCCGAAGCCAACTACCTTAAAAATGGCTTTTGGGCAGCCAACCGTGCCGGCGAGCTGAAGCCGAAAGACCTGTATGTGCGTTTCTTTGTAAGGATGGACGATGTTTCCAAAAGGATATTGGGCAAGGTAAACCCATCCATGACCGAAGCGGAAAGGGAAAAAGCCATACAGCAGGAAATGGCCCTTATTGAAAAAGAGAACAACGAAGGCGGTAAATATACCGTATCGGTGCGTCCTTTCTTTCAGGGGAATGAATATTATTACTTTGTATACCAGGATTATAAGGACGTGCGCCTTGTAGGTACGCCTCCTGAGAGCATCGGTAAATTCGGTGGTGATACCGACAACTGGGAATGGCCGCGCCACACGGGCGACTTCTCCATGTTCCGCGTATATGCCAATGCCGACGGTACTCCTGCCGAATATTCCGTGAACAACGTACCCCTTAAGCCGAAGCACCACTTGCCTGTAAGCCTTAAAGGCGTTCAGGAAAATGACTTTGCCATGATACTTGGCTACCCGGGCCGTACCAACCGCTGGATGCCTGCGGGAGGGATCGAACAAAACGTGAAATTTGCGTACCCTGCATGGGTGGAATCATCCAAGCTGGGCATGGACAAAATGAAAGTGCACATGGACAAAAGTGAAGATGTAAATCTTCATTACGCATCGCAATATGCAAGCGTGGCCAACTACTGGAAAAACCGCCAGGGGATGATCGACGCGCTTACTAAGCACAAAACGGCCGCTGAGAAGAACAAAGCAGAAGACGAGTTTAATAAGTGGGCCAACAAGCCTGAAAACAAAGATAAGTACGGCAACGTAATTGCAACACTGAACAACTACTACTCGAAAACCAATGAAAAGGCACGCCACGACAATTACCTTGTAGGTATGCTGAGGACGGCTACTTTCGCTGCCCTTCCGTACAGCCTGGGCCGTGGCCTTGAGGCGTATGCTAATGCCAATGAAGCAGGCAGGAAAGGAATGATTGAAGACCTGAAAGCAGGTATTGAGGAGTCGTATGCCACGCTGTACATGCCGCTTGAAAAAGACGTGCTTGCCGCGCAGTTGGGGCTGTATGCTACAAAATCGACAGGCTTTGCAATCGCACCTTATGTGGCTGAGCTTGGCGCTAAAAACGGCAACAACTTTACCACTTACGTAAACGATGCCTTCAATTCAAGCATCTTCGGTTCGAAAGAAAAACTATTGGCTTTCCTTGAAAACCCAAATGCTGAGGTATTGAAAAAAGACGAGCTGTACAAACTGTCTTCGGACCTGTTGACCAAATACAGGGCGAAATCAGATGAGCAGGCGAAACTGGATGCCGATTTCTCTAAGTCATTCCGCCTTTTAGTAGAGGGCTTAAGGCTGGCGAACCCGAATGTGAAATACTACCCGGATGCCAACAGCACACTGCGCCTTACTTACGGTAAAGTTCGTTCGCTTCCTAAAGATAAGAGGAACGATGCCAAAAAGAACTACTACACCACAATGCAGGGTGAGGTAAAAAAATACAAGCCGAACGATGAGGAATTCGACCTTCCGAAGAAACTGATCGAGATGTATGAGAAGAAAGATTTCGGGCGCTATGCCGACAAAAAAGGCTACATGCCGGTAAACTTCCTTACAGACAACGATATCACGGGTGGTAACTCAGGTTCACCGGTTCTTAACGGCAAAGGCGAACTTATCGGGTTGGCATTCGACGGCAACATCGAGGCGATGGCCGGCGACGTGATCTTCGACAAAGACCTGCAAAGGACCATCAACGTGGATATCCGCTATGTACTGTGGATTATCGACAAGTTCTCAGGAGCAAAACATATCGTTGACGAAATGACGA
Source organism: uncultured Flavobacteriaceae bacterium (assembly GCA_942492845.1). Classification (GTDB taxonomy): domain Bacteria; phylum Bacteroidota; class Bacteroidia; order Flavobacteriales; family Flavobacteriaceae; genus Flavobacterium. The sequence continues at coordinate 1,143,939 of OW818646.1, forward strand.
TCGTGAAGTAGGGCGATTAGATAAAGTACGTTAGATAATAGATAACCGCTCCTGAATAAGGGGCGGTTTTTTTATACCCAACCTATAAAGTTCTCAAAACGTTGTAAGTTTAAATACTATTGATAATGAACAATTTCTCAGAATATGAAAAAATGCCCAAAGACTTTAATAACCTTGGGCCGGATATTAAACTATTTAATGAACTGCACAAGCTGAAATGGGCGGTGACCGAAAAGGTACATGGTGCCAATTTCAGCTTTATATATCAGGACAGGAAACTGGCCTTCGCCAAAAGGAAAGAATACCTGTCGTGGAATGATGATTTCTTTGGTTTCCAGGAAGTAGTGCATCACCTTGAAGATAAAGTGCTCGCGCTCTTTGAGCAATTATCGCTGGATATCCCGGCAGGTAAGTACATGCTGTATGGCGAACTTTTTGGGGGGAGTTACCCACATCCCGATGTAATACCGCAGCCAAATGTACAGGCGATACAAACCGGTGTGTATTATGCGCCCGATATTAACTTTTGCGCTTTTGATATCGCCATAGAAAAAGATGGCGTAAAGGCCTATCTGGATTATGAGGATGCGGTTGCTTATTTTAAAAGCTTAGGTATCTTTCATGCGCAGGTGCTCTTTACAGGTAAGCTCAATGAAGCCCTTAATTTTGATACACGGATCAACTCGAAAGTGCCGTCGCAACTCGGCCAGCCTGAAATTGAAGGCAACCTCATTGAGGGTGTGGTCATTAAACCACTTCGCCACCTTAGGCTTACGGAAAGTGGCGAACGCCCTATCCTGAAACTGAAAAATAAGGAATTCGATGAAGAAAAGAAATTTCATGAAGCGGAAAAGTGGTCCTATATACCCGGTGTTACTACGAATACCGAAGAAATAGGTTTCCTTCTGGAAGAGATGCGGGGCTATATAACTGACAATCGGCTTAATAGTGTAATTTCAAAGATCGGCAGCCCTGACTTTACTAATGCTGAACGTATGGCAGCCATTAATGGCGAATACCTGCGGGACGTGCTGGAAGATTTTACTATTGACAACAAAGGAATTCTTGAAGAAATTACCGATTCGCAAAAGGAGTGGCTAATTGACAGGTTAAAGTCGGAAATTGCAGAACTAGTGCAGCGTCGCAGATAATTATCAACGTATTATTTTTATATTTGCCTACCTATGAATTACCTGCCAATATATAAAGCCCGTGCCTTTGCCTTAGCAAAACATGGCGATCAAAAATATGGTACCTATCCTTATGAGGTACACTTGGGAAATGTGGTTACAGCGCTGATGCGGTTTGGTATCCTGCCAAACAGCGAAGCCAACAATCGCCTGCTGGCAGCGGCATGGCTTCATGACGTACTTGAAGACACTCCTGGCACATACTCCGAACTTGAGGCGGAGTTTGGCGCCGTGATTACCCAAATGGTTTTTTGCGTAACTGATGAAGAAGGCGCCAATCGTAAAGAGCGTAAAGCGAAAACCTATATAAAGCTCGCCCGGAATCCTGATGCCGTTATTGTAAAGCTGGCCGACCGCATAGCCAACACCGAGTTTTGCCTTACACACGGCAATGAAAGCCTCTTTGCAATGTACCAAAAGGAGCAGCAGGCATTTGAAGAAGCGCTGTCATCTGCGATCCGTCCCGGTGCTTCCGAAAAAATGATGGAGTATTTGAACACGCTGTTCGGAAAATGATCCGGACATTTCATAGAGGCTGCATAAAACAGGCAAGACGATTAGATAAAGACGTTAGATAATAGATAGCCGCCCTGATGAGGGGCGGTTTTTTATGTCTATGGAAATCGCAGCTTTACGATATTTATAGTGTTATATTTGAGATATAAAACCGGTTTATGAAAAAATTACTGCTTTATGTCCTGATCTTCTCAGTACTGGCCTCATGTTCGCTATTTGTAAGGCAGAACAATAAATATGCGGCAGATTACCGTGCTATGGATGATAAAGAACTTGCTGAAAAGTACCTCACGCTATTCGCAAACCAAAAGCTCGATTTTTCGTATGTGAGGAAAAATGAAGCGTACTTTAGTTCTGGAAATAACGATACCTTCCAAATCCTGGTTTTTAGTGGTGAAGGGTTTGTGTATCATTCGCAGTTAATGCCAATATCGATGCTCAGTAAGCCATTTGCGATGCAAAAGCTTATGATGAACGGGATAGTATCAATAGACAGGACGGTATTTAAAAGGGAAACCGTTGCAGCGCATCCCGGAAGTGTCTATTCAATAATAGAGGAAGGCATCGTGAAGAATGATACGATTTTCATGCAGAAAAGGTATCAGACCAAAGGTTCCCGGAATGAAAGCACTCTTTCGCACGAGCTTATCCTGCTGCCAAAAGTTAAAGTCATGACATTAGGTGACGACATTTTTATTGAATCAAAAGGCTGAGAAGCTGCCATCACTTCTCCACGGCCTTCACCCTGATCCCCCTGGTATGCCCGCTGAACTCAGGAGCATACATACTCTGGATGGAGGTAATCCCATTGCTATATTCACCGGCATTGTTTACCCGCACGTCATATTCCAATACATAGGTCCCCCGTTTGATTGTGTCAAAAAAGAAGTGCGTCGCGGTATCGCGGGTGCTTTGGTAATAGCCCAATCCATCCTGCCATTTGTATCCCGACAGCACATCCACAGGCTCAAAGGCCGCGGCACGCGGGTCTTTCAGGTGAATGTATTCCACATCTTCTTTAACAGTAACAACAAGGCGCACGGTAACCAGGTCGCCAATTTTCAGCGGGTTGGCAGCGGTTGTCCTTTGCAGCTTTTCGCCATCGGTGGCGGTGGTTTTCAGGTAGAGTTCCTTTTCGACATTCATAATGCCTTTTTGGGCAGATTTAATTTTGTCCAAATCTTCAAAATATTGCCAGTAAAAACCGCCATACCCCGGCACATCCGACTTGTTTTCTATCTTTAGCGTGGCCATTTCTTTGGTAACCTCGCCAGGTTTCCATTGCAGCTTCATGTAACCGGTTTCGGCTTCCTTGCCGCTTTCCGCTATTTTTTGTTCCAGGAGTTTGCTGTCGCCAAGCGTTAGGACTGTGTTTTCCTTTACCGATAGCCAGTTGCTTCCCTGCATCAGCAATGCATACACCGCTTCGGAAGTGGACTTGGTGGTCGGCCAGTTTTTGGCCTGCTTCTGCTTAATGAGCCATACTTTCATGGCATCGGCGCTTTTGGTATCGCTGTCAATTTCGGTAAAAGCTTCTATCAGCAGCGCCTGTGTCTCTATCGGTGCACGGTGCCAGTCCCATCCGGCTTTGTTGGCGATCCAGTACATGCCCCATTCCTCATTATTGGCCGATGTTTGCCTCAGGCTTTCCACTATTTTTTTGGCAGTAGCCGTATCGCCAAAACGGTGTAACGCCAGTGCGGCCATTCCTTTTTCGTACAGTGAATAGTCCTGCCAGTCCTGCCTGATGTCATTTAGATAAGGCTTTATCGCCTCCTTTAGCGGTTCGCTCAAAGGGTTGGACGCAAGATAAAAACTACGCATGTACAGGTAATGGAGATCCGAATAAGGTTGCCATTTGATGAAGGATGTCTTTTTACCGTGCGCAATAATCGTTTTTTGGTACTGTTCCATGAATTTGGCATCAGTAAATGCTATTGCCTTTTTCAGCATATTTCCGGTTTTGCTTTCATTTTCGGATTCAATGCCCAGTTTTTGCAGGTGTCCAAATCCCGCCAGGATATGCCGTGTAATGTATTCATTATCCTGTCCACCGTCAAACCAGGGGAATGCACCCGACTCCGATTGCTTTTGTAAAAGCTGCTCAAAGCTGGCCTTCAGTCCGGTCTTCATTTTATCAAGGTCAAACAGCAGCGCCAGGCGGTTCTTCTGCTCCTCGTCACTTTCGGCATCCAGCAGCCACGGCGTTTCAGCCATGATTACCGATTTAAGTTCCTCATTCTGCTCAAATTTAGAAACCGGCTTACCGGCCTTGCGCCATTCGGCAAATACCGCGGCAATGGCAGGGTTGCCTTCTACAATATGGGTAGCTATCGCATTGGCATAATACCGCGAAAATACCTGCTCCGCACACTGGTGCTCATATTCCATAAGGTACGGCAGCGATTTGAGCGCGAGCCATGCCGGATTGGAGGTATATTCAAGCGAAATGCCCTGGTGGCGTAGCGTGGGAGAGGAGTTGTTTTTGAGGTTTTCAAATGTGTACTCCTTTGTGCTGCCAGGCTTCACCCATAGCGGCATGCTTTCAGTTACCAGCATATTGTTGGGCAGTACCGGCAGTATGTTCTCCTCCCCGTCGGTAAAATCGCCGGCTTTTGCCAGCACTTTATACTGTACGCCCTGCAAACCTTCAGGAATGGCGATGGTCCAGCTTACGGTAGAGGTGCCATTGGCAGGAATAGTAAAAGCCTTCATGTTGTTGGCGTTAAGCATTTCAGCGTCCACGGGCTGCATGGTCACCGCGTCCAACAGTTGCAGCAATGCAGTACCGGTTTTTGGTTCGGCAGTAAGGTTGACTACTTTGGCAAAAATCACAACCGTATCCTTTTCACGGAGGAAACGCGGCATATTGGGTACAACCATCAGGTCTTTTTGGGTTATGGCAGTCCTTTCAAGATAGCCTGATAATGCATCTTTATCATGCGCCAGCAATCGCAGTTTCCACTCCGTAAGCGCTTCGGGCGATGTGAAGGTAAAAGTTACGCTGCCATCCTTTCCTGCGGTCAGGTGGGGATAAAAGAAAGCTGTCTCCTTAAAATTTCGGCGCGGCTGGATTGCAAGTGGGCGTTTTTTTGGGAAACTTACATTCCCTACCTGAAGCCCAGTGGAACCCACGTAATCTGCAACGTCATCAGCGTCGGTTGTCAAATCGTAGTAATTCTCCTTCATATAGCTTTCGTAAGGAGTTTTCATTTCGTCAATCCCGGCACTCATCTCATAATTTAGCCCTACAGAAAGCGTATCTGTCATGGTATAATGATCCTGTGGCGCGCTCATTTTCATTGCGGCAGCCTGTGCACCACGCCTGTAGCGGCGCCAATTGTATACCGGGCCATAACCGCTAAAACGGGGTTCGGCTGCATCTGCATTGGGTTTCAGTTGTATGTTGAGGAATCGTTTTCCGTTAACAGGGATTTTTTCCGAAGTATAATCTTCAAGGTTTACCTCCAGCACTTCTGTTCCAGTAACTGCCATCCTGAAAACACCATTCCTGTCGGTTTCTGTCGTGTAGGCGTCGGTGCCTGATGTTATGGTTGCATTGCCCCCTGTCCGTCCGGTGACCGACACAATACCGGTAAGCATATACCCGCCGCGTGCCAGTATGCTTTTTTCTTTTTGGCGATTTTCAGTAATCAGCAGGATATCATGTCCGGCATCGTGCAGGAACCTGTCTGGGAAAAACAGTACATTGTCACCCCGGCTATATTCCTGGTCGCCAATATGCGAATAGGCATTGCTCCCGGTAAGCGGGTATCGAGAAAAGTAAAGGCCGCCGTCGTACTCATGCCAAAGCGGTTGCCATCTTTCTGTGCCAAACTGGTCCAGCGAGGCATCATACATCGATGCCAGTATCTCTGCCGCGCCTTTATTCCCTTTAATGGTAAACGACCAGGTTTGCGGGCTGCCGGGCACCATTTTTTGGTTCATGGTTACGGTTTCGATGGTTATGCCTTCAACCGGCGCTAACACCTGCTTGTTGAACTGGTGTGTATAATTCTCGTTCTCCCAAATATAGTAAATCACCATCGAGGCTGTCCCGTTTGTGCCTTTCGGCAAAGGTATCCTGTGTATTTTATGGGTATTGTCAACAACAATGAAAGCATCATGGAACGTGCCTTTTTCGCTGTTGCCCGCTTTAATGTTGAGGTGCAGCCTGGCGGGTGTTGACAGTTCGAGGGCTACGTAGCCATCTTTTGCAAAATTTTCATTGATGATGTCATATTCAAAAAGCCGGGCCTTGTCTACCGCTTTGTTGCTTTTCAGGTAAAAACCGGCTACAGCCTCGGGGCTTTTGTTATCGCCCAATGGTGAAAATACCACCTCATAATCACCTGTTGCCCAATTGCCCATTCCGTTAAGCTGTAGTTTTTTGGCGGTTTCGGTATTCACTTTTTGCGAAAACACCATTTCACCGCGCTTGCTGTCGCCATCTTCTTCATAAGGGATGTACGGGAAGTTCTTTACGAATTCCTCTTTCGGTATACGGTGTTTTTCAGGCGCGTCCCATGGGCGGTTTCCCGTAAGCCTGTTTTCGGAGGAGATGCGCCTGTATACCTTTATCTCGCCTTCAACCGGCAGGAAAACCTCATTCAGGTTTTGCGAATCGAATGTTACTGTTCCTCCTCTTTCCTTTGTAATAGTCATCGGCACGAAAACCGAAAGCCTGTGTGAAAAATCGGCGGCGGTAATTTGCTGCGATGCTGTGCGCGTCTCTCCGCCCAGGTCGGTCACCGCTACGCTCAGGTTATAGTAGTAAGCAATGTGCGTGTCGCGGCTCATGGCAATGTCATAGGGTACCGCGGTAAACGGAATGCTAAATTTTCCGTCGGCACCGGTTTTTACCTCGCCTGTAATTTCTTTTTTACTGCGGGGGTACAGCGCGGGGGCAATGGTATATTTTACGGTAGCATAAGGCATGGCCGCTCCTGTATAGGCCGTTACCGTTCCTTTCAGTGTGGCAGGCTCATTGGTACGTATCACATCTTTTACCGGGTCGAAAGCCACCTGGAATGTAGGGCGTTTGTACTCTTCCACCCTGAACCACGTGCCATCCCCAAAATTGAATTCGTCGGTATTGCGGTAGGCGCGTATGTTGAACTGCCCTGTCATCACATTCGCGGGCAGGGTATAGGTCCCGCTCACCGAACCGAATTCATTGGTAGTCAGTGAAAATTCCTGAAGTTTGTTACCGTTGCTGTCATCAATGCGGACAAATACCGGTATGTTGGTCACAACGCTGTGCACGCCATCTTTTTCCTGCGTAAAGATGCCTTTAAAATAAAGTTCCTGCCCCGGCCTGTAGATGGCCCTGTCCAGGTAAAGCCTGGTGGTTTCGGTTACAGTTGGTTCCTTATCCGTTTCCTCCGTATAATACCTGTAGTTGCGAAGTTCCAATGCTATGGTGTCCTTTTTAAATATCAGTGATGATATCCCTTCATTCACATCATTATCTTTTTCAGAAAGCATTAGTGAAATCCGTCCGTTCTTATCGCTGGTATATTTCCGGTCCTTATAGGTCAGTACAGCGCCTTTAAGCAGTTTTCCGGTAGTCCTGTCAGCAATGTCAAATACTGGTGCCCTGTAGTCGTTCGTGCTCAGTGCCGTAACCTCCGTAGCCTGGATAATGGTAAATGAAGGGGTGTCGTTTTTCCCTTCTGTTGTTACGGCCATCAGGTAGATCCCCGCAGGAAGCGCGGGCAGGATAATTTCTGTCGCCTTCATGAGGTAATCATTCTCACCGGGCAGGCTGTATTGTTTTTCGGTGTAGGGCTTGTGGCTTTTTGTATAGCCGAGGTAATGGTCATGCCCGGTATTGGGCGTACTGAACTCTTTGTATGTAAGCCTGTAGTATTGCACCGTAGCGGCATTGGTATTTTTGTAATCTATTTTTGCCAGTTGGGGCTTCCCGGGTGCGAAAAACTCCTTTGTTTCGAGCCGAAGCACTACTTCGGTAATGTTTATACGGAGCTGTACGGCTGAGGCTGCCGCATCGGGATTGACCGTATTAGCAATGATCCTGTCGCACAGCGCCACTACCTTTTCCAAATAACCGGCACTCTCATCGTCCGATTCCTGCCTGTAGTAATCCACAAGGCTAAGCGCTGCCACCATTGCCGTGGGTGTGTTATCTGCCGAGATTTTTTCAAGCGTTCGGAAGTAGGCATCGCCATTATACGTACGTAAGCGGTGGCGCAAAAAGTTCAGCCGTTCGGTCACTGCGCGCGTCAGGCTGTTGCGGTCGCCTTTATTTTTATAAAAAGCTTCCAGGTCTTTGCAGAAGCCGATATACTTTGCCAGGTCAGGCTCCGGCGTATCTTTGGTGTTAAACTTCAGGAATTCATCTGTATCACCAAAAAGCATCGCGGTATTTTCAGACAGGCTGTAACTATAATCGCACTTACGGGTGAGGTAGCCTGTGTACCTTTCGGCCAGAAAGTCATAGAGCTGCCTTTTGTACTGCCGTGATGCAGCGCTTAGTATAAGCACGGCATCGTATTTTTCCAACGGAACAGCATACAGCGCTTCGCGGTCGGCTATGCTTTGTATATAGGCGTCCTCAATTTCCTTCTCGTAGGCCTCCCTGCCTCCAAAGATGGTTTCGATACTATTGTAAGGCAGGTCTTCGGTAACTGTAGTAGTTGTATCGATAAGTGTTTCGTCATACGTTACCGTGGCAGAATCAACCATTACGATAGTAGTGTCGCCAATAGCAACGGTTTCCCTGTCCCAGTTGCCATAGCGCATATCCTCCAGCATCGATGCATAGAGGCTTTGCATAATGGCACGCCCATCGGGAGATGCGGCCTTAATATCTTCCCTGATAGCGTTTATGATTTTTTGGCGAGCATCTTCCTCCAGTGTAACTATATATTTGCTCCTAAAGAAGAATGTCCTGATGACCTCCGGCTCGTTATGGTCTTTTTTTGCCAGGAGGTAAATGGCGTCGGCCTTTTTTGCGGCCGATTTGATAAGGCCCTGTTTTTCCAGGGCGACTAATTCCTGCCATTGAGGTTCGTAGTCCTGGGCCATTGCGGTGGCGCACAGTAGCAGGCTAAAAAATAATAAGATGCGTTTCATGAGGTTGGTTTACTGGTTAAAAATATAACGCAGTTACAAGATACATTATTTTGTTTGACAGCATATACTGTGGTGTGCCGTGATTTTGTTATTTTTGACCCTTATTCAAAACTCCATGCGAACACACTTCATAGCCATAGGCGGCGCGGCCATGCACAACCTGGCACTGGCCCTTCACGATAAAGGATACAAAGTAACCGGCAGCGACGACGCGATATTCGAACCCTCGCGTACCCGCCTCGAAAAGAAACGCCTCCTGCCTGCCGAATTGGGCTGGTTCCCTGAAAGGATAAACGAAGATATCGAAGCCGTTATCCTCGGCATGCACGCCAAGGCCGATAACCCGGAATTGCTGAAGGCACAGGAGTTGGGGCTGACCATCTATTCGTATCCCGAGTTCCTCTATGAACAGTCGAAGAACAAGACCCGCGTGGTCATTGGCGGTTCGCATGGCAAAACGACCATCACGAGCATGATCCTCCACGTGATGAAGTACCACAACATTGAAGTGGACTTCATGGTGGGCGCGCAGCTGGAAGGCTTTGACAACATGGTTCACCTGACGGAGGACAACGACTTTATTGTCCTGGAAGGAGATGAGTACCTGTCCTCGCCCATGGACCGCAGGCCGAAGTTCCACCTGTACCAGCCCAACATTGCCCTGATAAGCGGCATTGCCTGGGACCATATCAATGTATTCCCAACGTATGAAAATTACGTGGAGCAGTTTGAGATATTCATCGAAAAGATAACCAACGGTGGCATTTTGGTGTACAACGAAAACGACCCCGAGGTAAAGCGCGTAGCCGAAGCAGCAACCAATCCCATACGCAAATTGCCCTACCACACGCCGGACTATACGGTGCAAAATGGGGTGACCTACCTCGAAACACCTGAAGGCCCTATGCCTATTGAGGTATTTGGCGCGCACAACCTCAATAACCTGGCCGGTGCCAAATGGATATGCCAGAACATGGGCGTGGACGAAGCCGAGTTTTACGAAGCCATCGCCACCTTCAAAGGGGCAAGCAAGCGCCTTGAAAAGATTGCCGAAAATGGAAAAAATGTCGCGTATAAAGACTTTGCGCATTCACCAAGTAAAGTGGCTGCCACTACTAAAGCCGTTAAGGAACAGTATCCGGAGCGCACACTGATAGCCTGCCTCGAACTGCATACCTACAGCAGCCTTAATGCCGAATTTTTAAAGGAATACGAAGGCGCGCTCGATGCCGCCGATGTGGCGGTGGTGTTCTTCAGCCCCGATGCCGTAAAGATCAAGCAGCTTGAAGAAGTGACCCACGACCAGATCGCCAGAGCCTTCAACCGCGAGGACCTTATCATTTATATCAATCCTGCCGCGTTCAAAGAATACCTGTTCCACCTGAAATACGACACCGAAGGCGTGGCTTTGCTTTTGATGAGTTCCGGCAACTACGGCGGCCTCAACTTTGATGAGGTGAAAACGCTTATTTAGTTCAGAGCCTGTAGTATGTATTTTTTGCCGGAATGAGTGTAGCTTTTCCCCTCTTGAGAGGGGTTAGGGGTGTGCTATTATAATCTTACCTGGCTGGGGCGTACCTGTAATGCCCCGTCACTTTATAATCAAACAGGCAATCCTCAAGGTTCTGGCCTCCGCCAATGTTGTGTACCACTTTATGTCCGCCACTGTTTTTTGACGATTTTTTATCCACAACAATCCCAATATGCGGGAGGTTGCCCGCGAGCATCCAGGTAACGATGTCTCCCGGTTTGTAATCGGCAGCTTTGTTGGTCACGCCAAGTGCAGTGCCTTTACGGGTGAAGAAAGTTTGAAGGTTGGGTACGCGCCTGTGGTCTATGTTGGTGTCGGTATTTTTCAGTCCCCATTTTTTCGGGTATTTGGAAAAGTTCGCTTTCATGTCCTCATGCACTTCCTTTTGCAGGTCAATGCCCAGTTTCCGGTACGCCCGTATTACCACATCGGTGCAAACACCAATACCCTTGGGTACGTCGCCGTTGGGGTAGGGGATTTTGTGGTAGGCGCCGTCATAGCGAACCTTATCTTTGGTTATCGAGATGGCAGCGTCCGAAAGCTTATCATAAAATGTCTTTTCAACAGGTGTACAGGCAATGCCGACAAGGAATAAAAATAAAAAGTGTTTCATAGCTATTGGTTTTTAAGCTAACGGCATAATATTTTATATTAGTGTGCCAATCCTTCATTAATTTACTTAAATTCGTGCAAACTCCTCTAACCATGGAAGAAACACAAGGCAGCTTCTCAATAAAATACTGGGCCGAGGACGACCAGCCCCGCGAAAAGCTTATGCTCAAAGGCAAGGCCGCATTAAGCGATGCCGAACTCATTGCCATACTCATAGGTTCCGGCAGCCGTAACGAAAGCGCGGTCGAACTCAGCAAGCGCATTCTCGCCAGCGTGGACAACAACCTGAACATGCTCGGCAAACAGTCGCTCCAGCAGCTTATGAATTTTAAAGGGATAGGGGAGGCTAAGGCCATAACCATAGCCGCTGCCATGGAACTGGGCCGGAGAAGGAGGGAGGAAGAAACGGTCAACCTCAAAAAGATCACTTCCAGCCGTGCGGTTTTCGAGATCATGCAGCCCATAATCGGCGAACTGCCCCACGAGGAGTTTTGGATACTCTACCTCAACAATTCCAACAAAGTGATATACAAATCCCAATTGAGCAAGGGCGGAATTACGGGTACGGTGGTCGATGCGCGCATTGTCTTCAAAACCGCTTTAGAGCACAATGCGGTAGGCCTCATCCTTTGCCATAACCACCCATCGGGCGTACTGCAGGCCAGCGAACCCGACAAGCAGATTACACGCGAACTCAAAGCCGCCGGGCGTACGCTGAGCATCAATGTGCTCGACCATGTTATTGTAACTGAAACCGGCTACCTGAGCTTTGCCGATACGGGGATTTTATAGTGCTATTACAGTAAATGCAAATAATGTGTTCTTCCATTTCGAACGTAGCTTGCGGAGAGAGAAATCCCAAAAAAAAAGTCATTCGTGAGATTTCTCCTGCCTCGAAATGGAAAAACGCATCTGAGGATTTTCAATTAAACTGCCTCCTGTATTCCAGCGGCGATACATTCGTCTTGGCCTTAAACAGCTTGCTGAACGACTGCGGGTACTCAAACCCCAGCCGGAACGCGATCTCACTAACGGTTAACGGGGTTGTAGTCAGGATCTCTTTTGCTTTCCCTATCAATTTATTGTGAATGTGCTGCTGAGCATTCTGCCCCGTATGCGAACGCAGCATATCGCTGAGGTAGTGGGGGGACACATTCATTTTTTCAGCTATAAACTTTACCGTCGGTAATCCATCTTCAGGATTTGTTTTTGCGTCAAAATAATCGTCCAGCAAGGCCTCAAGCCGGATGAGCAAATCGCTGTTCACGCTTTTCCGGGTAATGAACTGCCTGTTGTAAAAGCGGTTGCAGTAGTTGAGCAATAATTCAATTTGCGATACGATGACATCCTGGCTGAAAGAATCGATCTGGGAATAGTATTCATTCGCTATGCTACCCATTATGGCATTGATCATCGATTCCTCCTTATCCGAAAGGTGAAGCGCTTCATTTACCGCATACGAGAAAAAACCATACTCGCGTATTTTTGTACCCATGCTGTACGTTCTTAAAAAGTCGGGATGGATCACCAGCCAAATGCCGTTAATTTTGTTATCTGCAGGCATTTCGGTGCTAATGACCTGGCCCGGCGAGAAAAAAGTCATGATGCCTTCGTCAAAATCATAATAATTTTGCCCGTACTTCAATTTACCCTTGAAATCTTTCTTGATGCAGATCGAATAAAAATTATACATGACGGCCGTCAGGCTTTCGTCAAAATGGCACTTAATATCTTCCATGTGAATCACGCTCACGAGGGGGTGCTGGGGTTTTGGCAGTTCCAGGAGGCGGTGCAGCTCCGAAATGGAATCTACTAAATAGGGTGCTTTTTTCATAAGGTATGGGTAAAAAGATAGCTACCGTAAAGATAGCTATTCCTTTCTGTATTTATTTGTTTACAAAGCTCATATTCAGGTCGTCGTACCGGTTTCCGGTTGGTGTGCCCAATGGAATGATGCGTTCCAGCCTTTCCATGTCGTTGCCGGTAAGCTCAATATTTGCGGCTTCTGTATTCTGCTCTATGTATTTTACACGTTTTGTGCCGGGTATCGGTACAAACCCTTTTGCTACCGACCAGGCAATAGCCAGTTGTGAAGGGGTAATGCTTTTTTCGCCGGCCAATGTGTTCAGTTCGTTCAGTAATTCAATGTTTTTGTAAAACTGCTCTCTCTGGAATTTGGGTATGGCTTTCCTGAAATCGTCATCCGCAAAGTCAGCAGGACTTTTTATTTCACCCGAAATAAAGCCACGACCCAGCGGCGAATACGGCACAAAGCCAATACCCAGTTCTTTCAGCGTGTCCAGTATCCCTTCCTCTTCCACATTTCGTTCAAAAAGGGAGTACTCGGTCTGTAATGCGGTGATGGGGTGTACCGCATGGGCCCTGCGTATCGTGGCAGATGCGACTTCAGAGAGGCCTATGTAGCCAACTTTACCCTCCTTTACCAGCTCGGCCATGGCTTCTACGGTTTCTTCAATCGGGGTGTCAGGGTCCAAACGGTGCATATAGTAAAGGTCGATAAAATCTGTGCCGAGGTTTTTCAGCGACCGTTCCGCCGACTTTTTCACGTAATCCTTCTTCCCGTTGATGCGCCATGTAAGCTGCTCGTTGTCATCGATCTCATACCCGAATTTTGTAGCAATGACATAGCGGTCCCTTTGGCCTTTTATCGCCTTGCCCACCAGGCGCTCGTTGAGCATGGGCCCATATAAGTCGGCTGTGTCAAGAAAATTCCCGCCCAGTTCCAGCGAGCGGTGGATCGTGGCTATGGCTTCTGCTTCGTCGGCTTTTCCATAAATATCGGCGCCGGCTATAGTGGTCATGCCCATGCAGCCAAGTCCGATTTGCGGTACCATCAGTCCCTGGTTTCCCAATTCAATTTTTTTAATGCTCATAATTTTATTTTGATAAGTTTCAACAAGGCAAAGTTCGTTGCAAATGCCTCCGCACAACTAACCAAACTGCTTGTTGTTGTATCCAAATGAATGTGTCCTTACACTTCTGCTAAGGTTTTCATAAATGTAGTATATCAATTTGTTAAGCTATGCGCGGGGTCGTTGCAAATGCTGTAATTTTAAATAAAAAAGCAATGGATAATTACACGATGACCTTTGTATACGACGGCGACTTCGACCTGCCGGACGATCCGGATGCGCTTGACAGGCATCTCGTACAAATGGTGCTTGGAAAAATGGAGGGCGGCCAGTTCCAGTTGGTCGATTTTAACCTTTCCGAGAATTACGACCACAATAGTATCGATACCTATATCAAGGACCCGTCCCTGCACCGGTCCGTGCTTGAGATACGCCTTGATATGTCCCGTGCCGACATGAAAACGCGCGAGGGCATTTTTGAGCGGTGCCTGAAGGCTATGCGTAATGGGGAATTGTCCCTTAGCCGCGCACAGGAAAACGATGACCCCGGCAAGGGGCTGCTGCAAAGCCTCATAGTTTTTGAAAAAAAAGGCGGTTACAGCCAAACGGGCTGACTAAGGAACGGAAATACATGTAATTAACTGAAGGGCATTCGCAACAAATTATCAAATTGACGGATTTACAGTGTAGCGCCGCTTCATTTTTATAGCCCTTTATTCTGCTTAATTCACGCGGTTTTAAAAACTATGTTTAAGCTGTTCCGACAGGATGTATCATAATTTTTGGTTTGTAATGCCGCCGGTCGCGTTACTCCGGGCGTTAACACTATTTGCCTTTTGAGTTTGCCTATAATTTCGCTAACTTGCAGGGCATATAACCATTGGCATGATCTGTACAAAAAATATACGCTTTTCCTACGGGAAAGGCACCGACTTCAGCTTTCCCGACATCGCCACTTCGCGCGGTGAAAGCCTCCTGATAACAGGCGGCTCGGGCAAAGGGAAAACCACCCTGCTCCACCTTTTGGGTGGACTCCAACGGCCACAGCAGGGCGAAATCATCATAGAAGACACCAATATCGCTGTACTTTCAGAGAAAAAACTCGACCGGTTCCGTGGAAAAAACATAGGGCTTGTATTGCAGCAGTCGTATTTTGTGGCATCCCTTAATGTTATTGAAAATGTAGTGCTGGCCTCCTGGCTGGCTACAGGAAAGCAGGCCACCCAAAAAGCGACAGCGCTTTTGGCGCAGTTAGGGCTTACAGAGCATTTACATAAACTCCCTTCCCAACTCAGTATAGGGCAGCAGCAAAGGGTGTCCATCGCGCGTGCGCTCATCAACGAACCAAAACTCCTTTTGGCCGACGAGCCTACCTCCAGCCTGGACGATGAAAATGCCTTTACCGTAGCCGACATGCTCGATTCGCTTGCAAAGCAGTACGGCACCGCACTGGTTATCGTTACCCACGACCAAAGGCTCAAAGACCGTTTCCGTAACCAAATTGCACTGTCATGATTACAAAAATAGCCTGGAAAAACATTTGGTTCAAACCACTTAACACCGCCCTGAGCATCATATTGCTCACGGCCAGTGTAGCCATCATCACATTGCTTATACTGCTGGAGGAACAATTTGAAAAGAAATTCAGCGACAATATTGAAGGTATCGACCTCGTGCTTGGCGCCCAGGGCAGCCCGTTGCAGCTCATACTTTCATCAGTTTACCAGGTAGATGCGCCAACCGGCAATATCGACTATACCGAAGCAAAAACCTGGATGCGCAAGCCAATCGTGAAAACAGCTATCCCACTTGCCTTTGGGGATAACTACAAGGGCTACCGGATCGTAGGCACCACACCGGACTATATTACGCACTTCGGTGCAAAGGTGGCTACAGGCAAGGTGTTCGCTAAGAATTTTGATGTGGTGGTGGGCAGCGAAATTGCCCGCAACCTGGGCATAAGAGTAGGCGACAAATTTTTTGGCTCCCATGGCGATGCCGAAGAGGGCGATGTGCATGACCATCAGTCCTACATAGTGACAGGAATAGCCTCGCCCACAGGCAAAGTGATAGACAACCTTGTGCTTTGCAACATACCGAGCGTATGGGCCATGCACGACCATGGTGATGCTGAAGGCGGTGAAGGACACGACCACGAGCATGAGGCAACTGTCGAAGAGGCACACGAACATGACGGCCATGACGATGCCGATGAAGAAGGGGAGGAGCACAGCAGTGCCGACGCGCACGACCACGATCACGCGGCAGAAGTGCATGACCACGACCACGATCATGCACATGAGCACGAGGAAGTCCAAATAAGCGAGGAAGGCAAGCAGATAACCGCTGTACTAATCAAATTTAAAGGTCCGGTAGGTGTAGCGATGTGGCCAAGAATGGTGGCCCAGAACACCAAAATGCAGGCGGCCTCACCGGCTATCGAGATCAACAGGCTTTTCACTTTGTTCGGAATCGGTCTGGACGCGCTGCAATACCTCGCCTATGGCATCATGCTCATCAGTGGCATCAGCATATTTATCGCCCTGTTTAATACTTTAAAGGAAAGGAAATACGAATTTGCCCTGCTTCGCGTTAATGGTGCTAGCCGCCTGCAATTGCTGTCGCTGGTGCTGATAGAAAGCCTTATATTATGCGTTACAGGCTTCATCTTTGGAACGATTGTTGGAAGGATAGCATTAAGCCTGATATCCGGCTCGTCCGAAACGGAATTTAAAATGTCCTTTAATCCCTTCGAGTTTGTCTGGGAAAAAGAAGGATATTTGTTCCTGCTCACTATCTTTGTAGGCGTTTTGGCGGCGGTTATACCGGCTGTAAAAGCATACGGATTAAATATTTCAAAAACACTCGCAAATGCGTAAGACATTTTTCATTGCGGCGCTGCTCCTCTCCGGGTTTTTCCTGGCATCGGTGGGCTCGCCTTCACAGATAATTTCAAAAAAAGCTGCCGCTCCGGCAACCCTTGCTTCGGACACACTCACCTGGAAGCTGCTCGGCCAGATAAAATACATCAAAAAACCAAGCGCTGATTACCCGGAAGGGGTAATGTTCCCCGTTGTAAATACCACGCTCAAGGCTAAGAATAAGAAGCAGATCACGATGAGTGGCTTTATCATTCCGATTGATAACAAGAACTACGCGCTGAGCAAGAATGTGTTCGCATCGTGTTTCTTTTGTGGGCAGGCCGGGCCGGAAACCATTATGGGCATCAAGTTCAAGAATCCGAACATGAAGCTGAAAACCGACCAGTATGTAACCCTTACCGGCACGTTCCGCTATAACGACTCCGATGTGGACGACTGGATTTACCACGTTGAGAACGCAGTGATCACCAAAGGCAACTAATGAGGATACCCGATAAAAAAGCTGTTTTTTTCGACCTGGACCACACGCTGTGGGACTTCGAAAAAAACTCGGCCATAACCTTCCGCGCTATTTTCCAAAAACACGGCCTTGACATGGACCATGAACGGTTCATTTCGTTGTATGTGCCTATAAATGAAAGGTATTGGAAACTGTTTCGTGATGGCCTGATCTCGCAGGAAGAACTGCGCTACGGAAGGCTGAAAGAGGCTTTTGTACAGGCAGGTCATGAGGTGGATGATGCATTGGTTCACACGCTTGCCGCAGAGTACATAAACCTCCTGCCGGAAAACAATCACCTGTTTGAAGGCGCTATTGAGATACTAGAATACCTTAAGCCAAAATACAGCCTCCACATCATTACCAACGGCTTTCAGGAAGTCCAGGCCGGGAAGCTGAAAAACTCCAACATAGACCATTATTTTGACACCATAACCAATTCGGATATGGCGGGCTGCAAAAAACCACACGCCGGCATATTCGAATTTGCGCTAAAGGCCGCCAACGCCGAAAAATGCCATAGCATTATGATTGGCGACTGCATTGAGGCCGACGTGCAGGGCGCTTTGAATTGCGGCATCGATGCCATTTATTTTAATGAATTCAGGAAGGAAGCAAACCCTTCCGTAAGGCAGGTACATCATCTGCTGGAACTTAAAAACCTGCTTTAATTATGAAAAAAATGTTACTCATGCTTGCCCTGCTTATTTCGGGTATGGCTTTCGCACAGGAAAAAACAGTCAACGACTATAAATACGTTATCGTTCCACGAAAATTTGAATTCTTTAAGGAGCCTAATAAATATAACCTTAACGAACTGACAAAGCTGGTGTTTGAAAAATACGGCTTTGAAGTATATTTTGCAGACCAAAAGCTCCCAGATGTGGTGGCGCTTGACAGGTGCAGGGCGTTATATGGTGACCTTGCTAATGATTCCGGCCTCCTTGTGACGAACCTTTACATTACGATCAAAGACTGCGGTGGCCAGGTTTTGTATAAATCGGAAAAAGGAAACAGCAAGCTTAAAGACTATAAAAAAGCCTACTATGAGGCATTGAGGGAGGCTTCTGCTTCGATGGCTTCTTTAAATTACCAGTATTCAGGAAATGAGCCAACTACAGTTGCCTTTGGGGACATAGAGATCAAAGAATCGGTAACGGTATCAGTGGCTCCCGCGACCACCACGCCTGCAACGGTTACTCCCGTGGTAAACGAAAACCAGCTTTTCGCGCAGCCCATCACCAACGGTTACCAACTGGTGGACATGACCCCGAAAGTAGTGCTGAAAATGTATAAAACGTCACAGGCGGACAACTATACCGCACAGGGCGAAGGCAAAAATGGTGTGGTGTTCAAAAAAGGCAGCGAATGGTTTTTTGAATACTACCAAAATGACAAGCTGGTATCTGAAAAGCTGAATATTAAGTTTTAAAGTAGGATAGTCATAAAGTCATAAAGTCATAAAGTCATAAAGTCATAAAGTTTGAAAGTAGTCACAAGGTCGTAAAGTTTTTGTTACTTTCAACTTTCCGACTTTGAAGCCTTCGACTTTGCGACTTTATAACTTTCAAACTCTTCTCAATACCCATATTTCCCTTTCCACCTTCGTTTTAAAAACTCCCGGTCGGCATTCTCGCGGCTGCTGTTGCCAGGCTCGTAAAAAGCGGTATTTTTAATTTCATCAGGCAGGAATTCCTGTTCGGCGAAATTATTGTCATAGTCGTGGGCATATTTGTAGTCATCCCCATACCCTAACTCTTTCATTAATTTCGTTGGTGCATTGCGCAGATGCAAGGGTACGGCCAGGTCGCCGGTTTGCTTCACCACGCTTTGGGCTTTGCCAATGGCCATGTAGGTGGCATTGCTTTTGGGTGATGTGGCAAGGTACACGGCACACTGGCTCAGTATGATCCGGGACTCAGGATAGCCGATTGTTGACACTGCCTGGAAAGCATTATTCGCCAAAATAAGCGCCGTAGGGTTGGCAACCCCAATATCCTCCGAAGCCAGGATGAGCATCCGACGGGCAATGAATTTGAGGTCTTCGCCACCTTCTATCATTCGAGCCAGCCAGTACACTGCCCCGTTGGGGTCGCTCCCGCGCATCGATTTTATAAATGCCGAAATAATGTCGTAATGCTGCTCTCCGGTCTTGTCATACAGCACCGTATTTTTTTGCGCCAACTGCATTACCCGGTCGTTGGTAATTTCAATATCATCACCTTCGCTGGCATTGACCACCAATTCGAAGATATTGAGTAGCTTCCTACCATCACCTCCCGACAGCCTCAGTAAAGCCTCGGTTTCTTTCAGGCTGATGTTTTTTTGTTTCAGGTAGGTGTCAGTCTCCATGGCACGGTGCAGTAAAGCTTCGAGGTTTTCCTTTGTAAAAGGGTTGAGTACATACACCTGACATCTTGACAATAGGGCGGGAATCACCTCGAAGCTCGGATTTTCGGTCGTGGCGCCTATCAGTGTCACCCAGCCTTTCTCTACAGCGGCCAGTAAAGAATCCTGCTGCGACTTGCTAAAGCGGTGTATCTCATCGATGAACAGTATGGGGTTCTTTGCAGTAAATAACCCGCCGCTCTGTTTGGCTTTATCAATTACCTCACGCACATCCTTCACCCCTGCATTGATTGCGCTCAGTACATAGAACGGCCTGTTGCTTTCCTGCGCCATGATCTGGGCCAACGTGGTTTTTCCGGTGCCGGGAGGCCCCCATAATATGAGCGAAGGGATAAGGCCGCGCGCGATCTGGTGGGTTAGTGAACCGGTAGGTCCCACAAGGTGCTGCTGGCTTATGTATTCCGATAAATGCTGCGGGCGAATGCGCTCGGCTAAAGGTGCTTCCATTCCGTAAAATTACGGATTATTGGGCTAATTTCTAATAGCAGAAGAGCGAAGTACGGTTAAAGTTGCGGCTGACATTTTAACAGGAAACTATTTTTGGTTATGTTTTTGACTTGTTTTCAGCATGAAAGACAACAGGGACGACCATTTGGTATTTTCGCCTTCAGTGGTGGCATGGCCGCTGTATTTTGTACTAATCTTGTGGGTAGTGTACTGGGTGGAGGTGCGCTTCAATATCTACTTAAATGATTTTGGGATTTATCCACGTACACTGATTGGCCTGCGTGGCATTGTCTTTAGTCCGTTCCTTCACGGCAGCCTGGAGCATATTTACAACAATTCGGTAGCCCTGCTGGTACTCATTGCGGCCCTGCGTTATTTTTACAGGCGGCAGGCATTAGAGGTAATTGTATACGGTATTTTGCTGTCAGGGTTTTTTACATGGCTCATAGGCCGGGAGTCCTACCATATTGGCGCCAGCGGACTCATATATGTAATTGTAAGCTTTATCTTTTTCAAAGGGATACAAACCGGCTACTACAGGCTTGTCGCGCTTTCGCTAATGGTAGTCGTGCTTTATGGCGGGATGGTATGGTATATTTTCCCGGACATTGAGGAAGGCATTTCGTGGGAAGGCCACCTGGGCGGGTTCGCTACCGGGCTTCTTTTCGCGAAAATATATAAAACACCCGAATTTAAGACCCCGATCATATACGACTGGCAGCGTCCGGACTTTGATCCGAAAAAGGATCCGTTCATGAAACGCTTCGATGACAATGGGAACTTTGTCAACCCGCCTAAGCCGGAAGATATTGAGGTAGTGGATTATGAGATAGTGAGGCCGCCGCAGCTTCCGCCGGTGATTTACAACTATGTTATTGTTCCTGGTAAAAGCGGGGAAAATACCTGTTAAAATTTTTTTATGAGCCGTGAAAGTGCCCCGATGTTAAATGAATAAAATTTAACACAGGGCGCTTTTTATTAGCATTAGCGCTTCATAAACATAAATACTACTTAATAGCCTTATTTTTCATTCGGGATACTTTTGTGCCTATTAATAAAACACACAACACCCATGAAAAAGTTCTGCTTATTCCTCATGGTGCTTTGTGGTATAGGTGTAAAGGCCCAAACCTTATTCCCGTACCTCCAGGCGCCATCGCAAACTTCCATTTATGTCAACTGGAAGACATCGTCCAATCCCGAATCCATAGTGGAATATGGCGCTGCGGCCAACGCGCTTACCAACACGGTAAACGGTACCAACACCATTATGTCGGACACGGGCTACCCGGCCAACTATTTTTACCACACTGTGCAGGTAACGGGGCTTACTGCCAACACCAAGTATTACTACCGCATCAGGACAGGTAATGAAACATCGGCGGTCTACAGCTTTAAAACGCTTCCGCTTCCGGGCCAGGCTGCCACTGCCGACGGGCACCTGCGCTTCCTTGTGCTTGGCGATAACCAGATGCGCAACGAACCCAGGTTCGACTCGCTGGTATCGGCTGCCAAAAGGAAAATTGCCGAAAAATGGGGCGCCGGAAATGACCCTGCCGATAATATTGCCCTTACCGTAATGGTGGGCGACCAGGTAGATGTGGGTACCCTTGACCACTACGAGAACGTACACTTTAAAAAGAACAAAGGGTTGTCAGGCTACCTGCCTATCCAAACGCTTGTGGGCAACCACGAAACCTATGGCACACTTGCCATGCAGGCCTACTACGACCACTATATCCTTGACGGTATGTCGTATCAGGGCATAACATCAGGTACCGAGAATTACTATGCCAACCAGGTGGGTAACACCCTGTTCATCGCAATGGATACCGAGCATACCGGTGCGGCACAGCTGGCTTGGGTAGCCCAGGTTGTAGAAGCTGCCGACAATGATGCCACGGTAGACTGGATCATTTCCCTTGGCCACAGGCCTTACCAGGCAGAGCAGTATGTGGGCGACATTTCGCCATGGGTGCGCAACAACGCTATGCCATTGCTTACCGCTTCATCCAAACACATATTGCACATAGGCGCGCACCACCACCTGTACCACAGGGGCCAGCTTAAAAATACGCCCACCTACCAGATCATTTCCGGTGGTGTGGCATGGGACCAGTACTGGGGCATGGCAGTGGAGGAGAATTTTGACGACGTGCAAAAAACCATTTCCAACTGGATTTACCAAATCATCGATATTGATGTGAACAACGGCACGTTCGATGTGGAAGCCTACTCTATAGGCAGTGTGTACCAATGGAAAAACAACCAGCTGATGGATGAATTCCACCGCTACCTTGGCCTGGAATCTCCGGCACAGCCGCAGATAACCAATGAGCTGACGGGCAATGACGTTGAGCTGCCGCTTACCCTCAAGACCACGCCGTATGCTACAGAAAGTAACCAGGAACTGAACTCTACACAATTCATGATCGGGAAGACCCAGGATTTCAGCATTATCGAAAAAGACGTGTACCGCGACTTTGAAGACCTTTTTGGCCCTGTAGGCACACAGGTAGATACCACAGCCAACATCAACCTGAATGTTGATATAACTAAGCTTACGCTTGCAACCGGTGATATGCCGAACGGCCAGTATTTTGTAAAGGCTCGCCACCGCGACCGCAACCTGAACTGGAGCCAATGGAGCGAGGTGAAATCCTTTAATGTGATCAATAGTACGTTTGCCAATACGCAAATCCAGCTGGATACATTGGCGTATCTTCCGAATGCGCCGATTATCGTTTCCTTTTCAGACACGCCGGGCAACAGTACCGACTGGATTGGCCTGTACCGCAACGACCAAACCCCGGGATCGTCAAGCCCTGCGCAATTGTGGACATATACCGGTGGGCAGGTAAGCGGCACGCATACCTTTACCAACGGACTTACCCAGCCGGGATGGTATTATGCTGCCCTTTTTGAAAATGACAGCTACACTGAAATTGCCGACAGGATCTATTTTTATGTCGGCCCGAATGTGGTACTTACCACCACCCAGCCGGCATACCAGTCGGGAGAGACAGTTACTGTGAACTTTACCGATGCGCCGCACCTTGCACAGGACTGGATAGGCATTTACAAAGTAGGGCAGGTACCCGGGCAGATAGGCTCAACAGACTGGGATTATGTTACTTCGGCACAGGGAAGCTTTACGTACAGCGGGCTGGCAGATGGCTACTATTATGCACAGTACCTGCTGCAGGACGGCTACAACGCCGTTGGTGAAAAGGCTTTCTTCCAGGTGGGTACAATGATTACGCAACTGGCGATCAACAAAACAGTGTATAACCTGAATGAGAACATTATTGCTACCTGGACCGATGCGCCGGGTATCATCAAGGACTGGATCGGGATTTACCATGAAGGTGATGAACCCAATGTTGACCAGCTGGTAAGCTATACCTATTTTGACGGCCAGCCGGAAGGCACGATGGCATTGCCGGACGACAAGCTGCCAACAGAGGCGGGAGGCTATTTTATCGTAATTTTTACAGACGATTCGTATAATGAAGTTTCCAACAGGATCAGCTTCCAGGTGGACAATACTGCCGGGAATGAAGAGTGGAAGGGGCAGGATGCGCTGACGGTGTACCCTAACCCGGCAAAAGTAGGGGAGCGTACCTTCATCAAGTCGAAGTACCGTATTGACCAGATTGATATGTTCGACATGACAGGTAACCTGTTCTATACCTCCAAAAATATAGAGGACTATAATTTCTCACTGATCAACCAAAGCCTGCCAACAGGAACCTATATCCTGAAGGTACATTCCAACAAAGTATATACAGTTAAAATCATAGTTAACTAGTATAGGTTTACGTTAGTAGTTGTAATGCAACCGGGGCGGCCATTGGCCACCCCGGTTTTTTATTTGAACTGAATGATATAGATTAAGGATCTTGCTTGATGCGTAAAGCTCAATCTGAAATTTAACCCCTCTGCCTTACTGTTTCATACAAAAAAGCCCCACACGCTACAGATACGTTAAGCGACCCGATTGTCCCGAACATAGGCAATTTTGCCTTTTCATCAACAATCTTTAGTACCGATGGGTTAATTCCCCTGTCTTCACTTCCCATGATGATGGCCAGCGGTTCGTTTAGCTTTATGTCATAAATGCTGTCCTCAGTTTTTTCAGTGGCGGCAACGGTTTTGATGCCCGATCCCTGCAGGTGGAAAATAGCATCCTTAATGTGCTCTACTTTACAGATAGGCACGTTGAACACCGCACCTGCCGAAGTTTTTACCGTATCGCCATTTACGGGAGCGGACCCCTGCTTTTGTATGATGATCCCATCTACACCGGTACACTCTGCTGTACGGATGATAGCTCCGAAGTTGCGTGCGTCCGACAATTGGTCAAGGATAAGGAACAATGGCATTTTGCCGCTTTCCAAAACGGTTTCCACTAAAGTTTCCAAATTATGGAAGCCCACGGGGGCAATGCTCGCCACAGCGCCCTGGTGGTTATTGTGTGTAAGTCGGTTGAGCTTCTCTACGGGAACATAAGAGAAATTGACGC
The DNA here is from genome assembly GCA_942492845.1 of uncultured Flavobacteriaceae bacterium. Classification (GTDB taxonomy): domain Bacteria; phylum Bacteroidota; class Bacteroidia; order Flavobacteriales; family Flavobacteriaceae; genus Flavobacterium. The sequence goes on from OW818646.1 coordinate 1,168,521, forward strand.
TATGTTTTTTAAGCGCCTTCATCAGGTCGCGCATCAGGTCGCCATCGGCATCCTTTTGGATAAATACTTTGTCAATTTCCTTTCCTGAGTTCAGGGCCTCGATTATAGCCCTTATGCCAAATATCTGGTGTTCTTTTTCCATGGGGCAAAGGTATAAAAAAACCACCCGCTGTGGGGTGGTTTGTCTGCAATATTGCAATTGCTAATATTCGTCTTCTTCAAACCCCGTCCTTCGGGTGCCTGCAAAGGTCAATACAGTTTCCGGGTCGTAGTCGTATACGGCTTTAAAGTATATGCTGTCAACCGGGTTTCCCGAAGCGGATTGTCCGGCCCCTTTTAGTATCTTTCCTTCGGTAATGGTCACTACCGATCCGTCCGATGTATTGTCGGCATTGGTGGCGCTAAAAGTAAGGTCGTCCAGGTTATAGTCGAGCATAGCCTCCGTATACCAGCCCGTAAAGGTCTCTGTAGACCCAACACGGTCGGTTATCATAAGCTGGCCGTCATTGTCATACAACTTGTGTAGTGTATGCTGTGCATAAAGGTTGCCATCTGCATCAGAGATATCCACCCAAAATTCACCATTCATTCTTTGCGTTGGCGCACCTCCGGTTTCATCATCAGCATATCCGTCCTCGTCGCATGCTGTAAAAGCTGCCAGTGCGAAAATGCCGCACAGTACGAGTTTTATGTTTGATTTTATAGTCATCATAAATGTTTTCTTTTAAAATTGAACCTGCTCTAAGTTAGATACAAAAGTATAATTGGTAACCGGTGGGGTAGTAAGCCAGGAAGTGGTAAGCACAAGTGTCTTAGTTACTGCGTTCACCTCAAGGTCCAGGATTTCTGATGTGCCTCCAAAATAGAGGTTGGTTTGTGTGCCAGGGAAACTGAAGTCATTCGCCGGAATGTCATTCGCCACGATCACACCTCCCGGCGTTTCAGAATCGGCAATGGCACGTGCAAAAAGGTACCATCCCCCAAAGGAATCGGAAACTTCATAAGAGCCGTCATCATTCTTCCAGATCAGTATATATTCGATATCAGTATAAGCCGAGACCGGTGCGCCCTGCGACCCGTTCCTGAAAACTGTAGAGGTGTATAATCCCTCAATGCTGTTTACAAGGTCGCCTGTAGTAGCTACTATTATCTGCCTGGTTGCAGTACCTGTAAAACCATCCTCGTTTACAGCTGAATATTCTGCGGTATAAATATCGGCCACTGCGTTATCCAGTGTTCCGGTATATACATTCCCGCGGTACCTCCCTACGTATCGAATGTCAAGGGGTACTTCGTTCTCCCCAATTGTGGCAACTGCACCAGGGTCGGTAAAGGCTTCACCTTCTTCAACAAAGATGGTAGCATCCCCGTTAACTGTTATTATCGGATATTCTGTAACGATGGAAGATATTTCATCTTCCGTGCTGCATGAGGCAACGGCGAAAACTATCGCTATCAGCCCCAATCGTCCTTTTTTATATATATTTTTCATATAGCTTTTTTATTTATTCTGGTTTTTGGTCCCACCATACATTTTCTGTAATCGCGGTCCTTTGGGTAATATTCGGGTTCCTTGTGGTTTCACTGTCCGGATAGAACAGGATGCTTGGTATCGTAGTGCCCTGCAATATCGAAATGGAAGAAGGGATCCGGTTGCCTATAGCATAATCTTCTGTGCCTTCCTCAACAACTTCCGGATATTTGGTCCTTGTCGATTCTATATACGCCTCAATGTTGTTTACATAAGGCATTGCCGCCCATTTCTGTATGATCACCTGCCTTACTTCAGCCTCAACGCCGCCGCCTGCCTGGTATTCATACACATCGCCTGCACCGGTAAAATCTGCCGCGCTTGCCCCGGTAAGCCCAAAATCTGCGGTGTAAGTTGCAAAAGATGCTGCGACTCCGGCATCATACTTCTCTTTTGCACCTGTTCCTCCATTGTAACGTATAAGGGCTTCGGCCTGCAGGAAGTTGCTTTCAGATACGGTCATTAAAAATACCGGCGTGGTTGGGCCGACATTCGGTCGTGCATACGAAATAGCCGTGTTGTTAAAGTCGTTACCCGTTCCCTGGGAAATAGAAGTATATGTGCCTGTAGTGCTGGCACGGTAAGCAGCTTCCAGCCTTGGGTCATCATTTTCGGTATAAAAGTCGTGCAGTGTATTGCTCGCAATGTGGTTAATATCTCCAAGGCCAGTCTGCGAAAGGAATACTTCATAAAACGGGTTCCTTTTTCCGGTCGACTCTGCAAATAGCGCAAACTTCACGTCTTCAGTCAGGAAGTTTCCTTCATTCACCAATGCCAGTACAGCTGTTGGGTTCGCCTGTGGGGTATAGGCCATCCTGATGTACATCCTAAGCTTTAGGGTATTGGCAAACTGTATCCACATATCCATATCGCCATCAAACAGTACATCCTGTGCACCTGCTTCACTTTCTGTCGGATTTGCTTCATAAGCAGCAACGGCAGCATCGATCCTGCTGATCACGTCGGCATATATTTCTTCGCCAGGCGTTACCGATGGTGTGATGTTGCCATCCTGTAGCGCCTCTGTGTAAGGCACATCACCAAAAAGGTCGGTAAGCATTTGGTAAGTATATCCGCGCAGTACTTCTGCCATTAGCAGTGTGGCAGTGTCGCCTGCTGCAGTTGACTCTTCGGTAACATACTTCAGGTCCGTGAGTACGCCCGAATACAACTGTGTCCAGGGTGTATTGGCATACGCCGTATTAAGGTTGTTTGAATCGATATTCTCAAACTGGCTCGCACTTGGCGCCTGCGTATGGTACTGGGCATAAAATCCGCCCAGGTTCATGAATTCGCCACCTGCAACTGCTGCAAGGGTTGCCTCGGCAGAGGTAAGCGCCAGCCCGGCATTGATCTCTCCGGGTGTGTTTGGGTCAACGTTGATGTCCAGGTCTTCCGCACACGAAGCTACAAACAGCCCGGTGAGAAAAAGGATCAGAAACTTATTTATATTTTTCATGGATAATTTTTATTAGAATGTTGCTTTTAAGCTAAAACCAAGGCTTCGGGTAGATGGGTTGGCGCTAAATTCACCAAACTGCCCTGCAAGGTCATTTCCGAAAGTTGATGCTTCAGGATCGATGTATTGATTGCTGCTTGGTGTCCACAAGAACAGGTTACGGCCAATTACCGAGAAGGTAAGCGATTCTACATACGCTTTCTCAAGCCATTTGGATGGCAATCTATAGCTTAACACCACTTCACGAAGCTTTATGAACGATTTGTCAATAACATTGGCACGTGCATTAGCGTCTGCCCTGTAGTAATCATCCATGTGTTCATTGTCAATTGGCGTCGTGTTTGGAGTATAGGTTATGTTGCCATTGCCATCATCATTTCTCACTACCGAATTGGGTACCACAAATGGCTCTCTGTCATTATATGTCGTGGTAATGGAGTTTCCTGTAAAACGCGTAATATCTGCAGTCCTCGAGTACATAAGTCCACCCTGGCGGATGTCGAAGGTAAAGTCAAGCGAAACTCCTTTATAGCTTACTATATTGCTTATACCCATGGTATAGTCATACTGGGTGTCGCCATATATTTCTTTTGTCGAAGCGGCAACCGGTACACCGTTTACATCTACTACTACATTTCCGTTCGTGTCGCGCTCCGGCACATAGCCCTTAATGAGTCCTACCGGCTGGCCTTCTACTGCAATGTATTCGTATGTGCTCAGTCCGCCCAGGTTTACCTGCTCTATCCTTGGATCAAGTTCTTCCAGTATGGTTTCTGCCTTCGTATAATTTACGCTTGAACTCCAGTTGAAACCATCTTGATTATTGCTCCTGATCCAGTTGATGGTTACAAGCCCCTCAAAACCCTTTGTACGGAGCGTACCCACGTTAGCCTGCTGCGAGGTATATCCGGTACTTGGAGCCAACGGAAGTGCAAGGATCTGGTTCTTTGTCTTGGCGTCAAAATAAGTAGCGTCAATGGTTACAAGGTTGTCAAAAAACGAAAGTTCGGTACCAAATTCAAGCTCTGTCTTGATTTCCGGCTTCAGGTTGAGGTTTGCCATCCTGTTGCCAATACCGTAGGCGTTTATACCGTTGATCGGGAAGGTAAGGTTACCAAAGCCCATGCCTACGTTTGTTTGTGTGTTCACTGCAAATACCTGGTAAGGATTTGTTCCTACGCCGGTCGATCCGTAACCTGCACGTAGCTTACCATAGTTAAGCACTTTTTCTATGCCGGGTATTGTCCTGGTAAAAACCCAGCTAAGGTTACCACCGGCATACAACTGCGACCTGTTTTCTTCAGGCAGGTTGGAGTACCAGTCGTTCCTTACGTTTCCTGTAAGGAATAGTTGGTTGTCATACGATAGGGTAGTGGTATTGTATAAGCCATACAGCTTATTCTTTTCCCTGTACGACACTACACTTGGTATCTCGGAGCTGTTGGCAAGGTTAAAGAAGTCAGGAATATCCTGGCTGGCTACTGATGCGCCGAGGCTCGAGAAAGTATCTTCAAGGATGTTGAAACCTGCCGAAGACTGCACTTTGAATTTTTCTGAGAGGTCAAAGTCAAAGTTGGCAAGTATGTCATGGTTCAGCCTTTTCGCATGGCTGTAGCTCTCGCCAAAGCTTCCCGGGTTTTCGGTAGAGGATCCGTCATTGGGGCTGCCGGGCAGTGCGTCGATGCGCGATGTCCATACCCGGTTCCTGTCGGTAGAGAAGTCCATACCAAAACGGTAGGTGGTATTGAACCAGCTGTTGACTTCATAATTAAACTCAAATGAACCATATACGCGTTCCTTGCGGTTCTCGGCGCCATTTTCATTTACAGAAAAATAAGGGTTGGTCACACCGTATGGCGTATAATAGTTGCTGATGTTATGGAAATCGCTGTTGTAATCGGTAAATTCCGTTATCGGGATGTCTGTAGGTATCTGCAAAAGGTTGTTGTAAACCGTTGCGCCCTGCCCGGTAGCCACACTGCTTCCCGAATTGTTCACATAGTTCATTGAACCGGTAATGCTGATGTTCTTGAATTTGGTTGATCCCGAAATACCAAGAACATTCCTTTCAAATGAATCGGCATCTGTGGGGTAGATACCATCCTGCTGGGTATTGGTGTACGAAAGGCGTATGTTACTATCGCCGTGGCCACCCGATACTGCCACCGAGTTGATCCTGGAGGTGCCTGTCGTAAAGAAATTTTCCAACTGGTCTTTCTGGAAAGAATAAGGTTTTAGTAGCTGACTGTTGTTTACTACATTGCCCCACACTCTTGGCAGACCGTCAAATCTGGGTCCCCATGAACCGTTCTCACCAAGGTAGTGAATTCCATCCCATCCCTGCCCGAAGGTAGTCTGGTACTTTGGTGTCCTGTTGATTTGCGAGAAGGAAGTAGCATTGGTGTACTCAATCGTCATTTTACCCTGCTTTCCTTTTTTGGTCGTAATGATGATAGCACCACCGGCAGCATTGGAACCGTACAGTACGGTTGCCGACGCGCCCTTCAGGATGGTCATCGTTTCAATATCCTGCGGGTTAATGTCCGCCGCGGCATTACCAAAGTCATAACCGCCGTCAAGGTCAGACGAGGAATTGCTTCTTTCATAAAGTGGCACACCATCTACTACGTATAGCGGCTGGTTGTTCCTGGAAAGCGATTTGATACCACGGATGATCACACTTGATGAAGCGCCCGGGTCGGTAGAGTTGTTCGAAATGACCACACCGGCTACCTTGCCCTTTATCGCATCGGAAATGTTGGCCTGCTGGCCCCTGATCACTTCGTCCGATTTCAGGGTGGTGGTTGCGGCACCGATAGACGATCTTTCCCTGCGGATACCTACCGCTGTTACCACTACACCTTCAAGTTCTGTCGCCTGGTCTTCAAGTGTAACATTAATAGTGCTTGCCGAAGCCGGCATTTCACGTGTTCCCATCCCGATGTAGCTAAATACCAGGGTCTGGTCCGGCGCAACTTCGATTTGGAATTTACCGTCAAAATCGGTTTGGGTTCCGGTTGTAGTACCTTTAATCAGGATACTTACCCCCGGGATGGGCATTCCGCCCTGATCAGTGACAGTACCGGATACTGTCCTCTCTTGTGCAAATGAAATTTGCATCATTAACGCAAATAGCAGCGTTAACAAACCATGCAGCTTTGTCTTCATTGAAATAGATTTGAGTTAGTATCCCAAATATCCGACTAAGCGCTCTATTTACCAAAATAATTTGAAGTTTTTTAATATATATTTAAGATTTTACTTATTAAACATGTAGTCTTTTAACTTTTTTAGTAGGATAATTATGTTAAAATGTAGTTTTAAAGCTAATGTGTACAATAGAATTTGATAATCGTATCTGCTGCCCCTTGGTAGTGCCGTTAGCATAAATTATATTGAACAGTCCTGTCTTTGTAAAAAGACCCAGCCCGAAACCCAATCCTGTAAGATAGTCTGAGTTACCGGTTGCGTCATCCTTAAAGTAACCGTAATCGGTAATAGAGTGGGCGTACAGTCCGGGAGAGAGGATGTAACGATATTCTGCCATGAGGGCGGAGTACAGATTAGCCTGCAGGCTGTTTTCATTAAACCCCCGTATAGAATTGATGCCCCCGAACCGGTGCAGTTCATTAATAATATAGGTATCGCTCTTTAAATAGTAGGAATGGCTCTTTAGGTTGATGATGTTCCTTTTGTTGAGGTAGAAGTTGTGCGATACATTGGCCTGTATAAAATACTGGCTACTGTTGCCAATGCTGCCCTCGCGCTGTCCGGTGCCGCCCTTTACAAATAAGGCTGTTTTTTCCGGAAAAAGGAAATCATCTGTATTGAACCCTGTAAATTCGTAGCTCGCGGTAAAAAACCGGTTATTGAAATCGCTCAGGGTGGCGGTATTGCTGTTTTGGATGTCGACCGACTGCGTACGCTGGTAGCCCAGGAATGCCTTGGAGTTGTAGCTAAAATAGTAGCCCAGGTTTACATCGGTTACGGTATTCTGGAAAGTGCTGTCCTGCTTAAATATGCGCAGGCTGGCCTTTATTCCGACAGGGCTGCGAAAGATATAAGGGAGTTCCGTCCCGGCATTGAAGGTCGTCTGCTTGTTGCCGTCACTTTTCCAGAACAGGCTGAATTTTTCACCGGAGTTCAGAACATTGTTCAGGTTCAGGTCCAGGTATCCGTTAAAGACCACATTGCTCTGCTCATCGTTGGAAAAACCAATGAAGCCATCGAAACTATTGGGTTTTGACTTTTGCAGGTAAACATATACTTTGGTGGTGTCCGTTTTGAAAAGTATCTCGGGGTAGCGGGCCTGGGTCACAAAGCGTAGCCCATTAAAATCGTTGTACACCCTTTGCAGGTTTTCCTGGTTGAATGTTTTGCCTTTGTATTGCCGCGCAATGTTCCGTCGGATGCCTTCGGGAAATTTCGGGTAGCCCTCGATCACGATATCGTCCAGCGTACGAAGTTTTTCGGTTTTCAATTCAAGGCGTGCGGTCACGTTGTTTCCTTTCTTTTCATAATCCTTTAGCTGTAGTGTGCTTAGTGAATACCCCTTGCGTTCCAACAGCGCCAGACTTCCTGTCATGAAAGGTTCTACATCCTCCATGGGCATCATTACCGTATCTTTACTGATATTGAGTAGCTCTTTTTCTTCTGCCGAAAGGCTGCCGGCATCTATATATAGGTGTTGCGTTTTTTCGCCCACGGAGAATGTGTAGACAAAAGTTGAGTCGTTGGCTTTCAGGTGGGCCAGCTCACGGTTTTCAAGGTAGCCCTTTTGTAATAGGGTGTTGGAAAGAAGCGTGGCTTCATCGGAGACCGACTTCGCGTTTTGGTGGATTTTATTATAGGGTACAGAATCGATTACCTTTGTTTCCGCGGCGCTGTTCCCTTGGATCCTGAGGTGAAGGTTTTGCGCTTTTGCCGAACAAAAAGCGAACAATATTATATATATAAGGAGTAGATTTTTCAACCCGGGGTTTATTAGTTGTAAAATAACGCAAAAATAACCGAAAAAATATGCGCGGACGTTTTGTTGCGGGACACGTTTGAAAATTAATGGTTTACAATTTGTTTTGTATTTTTTATTTCCTACATTTGCAACCCCGTAAAAAGCGGGTTTTATAATCAAAAGAAATTTTAGTATTTAATTATGCCAACAATTCAACAATTAGTAAGAACAGGGAGAGCCCAGATAACTAAGAAGAGTAAATCGGCTGCTTTAGATTCTTGTCCTCAAAGAAGGGGCGTTTGTACACGTGTGTACACCACGACACCAAAAAAACCAAACTCTGCAATGCGTAAAGTTGCAAGGGTGCGTTTGACAAATGGTAACGAGGTGAACGCGTACATCCCGGGCGAAGGACATAATCTTCAAGAGCACTCGATAGTATTAGTTAGAGGCGGAAGAGTAAAAGACTTGCCGGGTGTAAGGTACCACATCGTTCGTGGTGCGCTTGACACAGCAGGTGTGGCCGGAAGGACACAACGCAGGTCAAAGTATGGGGCAAAGCGCCCTAAACCAGGACAGGCGCCAGCTGCAACCGGAAAGAAAAAGTAATTTAAGAACGCTTTAAAGAAAAGACATGAGAAAAAGACAGGCCAAAAAAAGACCTCTTTTGCCAGATCCAAGGTTTAACGACCAATTAGTGACACGTTTTGTAAACAACCTAATGTGGGATGGTAAAAAATCAACTGCTTTCAAAGTGTTCTATGATGCTATCGACATCGTTGAAACTAAAAAGCAGGATGCTGAGAAATCAGCACTTGAAACATGGAAAGATGCTATCAACAACGTTATGCCGCACGTAGAAGTACGCAGCCGCAGGGTTGGTGGTGCTACCTTCCAGATACCAATGCAGATCCGTCCGGACAGGAAGATCTCAATGGCGATGAAATGGATGATTCTTTATGCAAGGAGAAGAAACGAGAAATCTATGGCTCAAAGGCTTGCATCTGAAATTTTGGCTGCTGCCAAAGAAGAAGGCGCTGCTGTTAAAAAGAGGATGGATACTCACAAGATGGCAGAAGCTAACAAAGCATTCTCTCACTTCAGGTTTTAATTCATAAAGAAAAAGAAAGACATTTAAAAATGGCAAGAGACTTAAAATATACAAGAAATATTGGTATTGCTGCCCACATTGACGCGGGTAAGACAACAACTACCGAGCGTATCCTTTTCTATACGGGTAAATCCCACAAGATAGGCGAGGTACACGACGGTGCAGCAACCATGGACTGGATGGCGCAGGAGCAGGAGAGGGGTATTACCATTACTTCGGCTGCTACGACATGTACATGGAGCTTCCCTACAGACCAGGGTAAGCCTGCCGCTGATTCTAAAGATTACCACTTTAACATCATTGATACTCCCGGACACGTTGACTTTACCGTTGAGGTAAACCGTTCCCTAAGGGTGCTTGATGGCCTTGTGTTCCTTTTTAGTGCGGTTGACGGTGTTGAGCCGCAGTCTGAAACTAACTGGAGGCTTGCTGACAATTACAAAGTGCCGCGTATGGGCTTTGTGAACAAAATGGACCGTCAGGGATCTAACTTCCTTATGGTTTGCCAGCAGGTAAAAGATATGCTTAAGTCAAATGCTGTGCCTATCGTACTTCCGATCGGTGACGAGGCTGACTTCAGGGGCGTGGTTGACCTTATCAGGAACCAGGCTTTGGTATGGCATGATGAAACTCAGGGAGCTACTTTCGATATTGTTGATATTCCTGAGGATATGAAAGAAGAGGTTCGCCAGTACAGGTCACAACTTATCGAAGAAGTGGCTGCTTATGACGAGAACCTTCTTGAAAAGTACATGGAGGACGAAGACTCTATTACTGAAGATGAAGTTAACGAAGCGCTTAGGAAAGCTACCATTGATATGGCGATCATCCCGATGCTTTGCGGTTCTTCATTCAAGAACAAAGGCGTGCAGTTCATGCTTGATGCGGTTTGTAAATTCCTTCCTTCGCCACTTGATAAAGAAGCTATCGAAGGTATCAACCCTGATACAGACCAGCCTATTACACGTAAGCCGTCTGTTACTGAGCCGTTCGCTGCACTTGCATTCAAAATTGCAACTGACCCTTACGTTGGGCGCCTTGCATTCTTCAGGGCTTATTCTGGCCGTCTTGATGCAGGTTCGTATGTGCTTAACAACCGTTCAGGCAACAAAGAGCGTATTTCGCGTATCTACCAGATGCACGCTAACAAGCAAAACCCAATCGATTATATCGAAGCAGGTGATATTGGTGCAGCTGTAGGATTTAAAGACATCAAGACAGGAGATACACTTTCTGATGAGAAGAACCCTATCGTTCTTGAAAGCATGAACTTCCCTGACCCGGTAATCGGTATCGCTGTTGAGCCTAAAACTAAGGCCGACGTTGATAAAATGGGTATGGCTTTGGCTAAACTTGCTGAAGAAGATCCTACGTTTACCGTAAGGACTGACCATGCTTCAGGACAAACCATCATCTCAGGTATGGGTGAGCTTCACCTTGACATCCTTGTAGACCGTCTTAAGCGTGAGTTTAAGGTAGAGGTTAACCAGGGAGAGCCTCAGGTAGAATACAAAGAAGCTATCACTCGTGAAGCACAGCACAGGGAAACTTATAAAAAGCAATCCGGTGGACGTGGTAAATTTGGTGATATCGTATTCCGTCTTGGACCTGCAGACGAAGTTGACGGAAAAGTGCCAATGGGGCTTCAGTTCGTTAACGAAGTTAAAGGTGGTAACATTCCGAGGGAATTCATCCCGTCTGTTGAAAAAGGCTTTAAAGAAGCTATGAAGCAGGGGCCGCTTGCAGGTTATGAAATGGACAGCATGAAAGTTACACTTCTTGACGGTTCCTTCCACCCTGTTGACTCGGATGCACTTTCTTTCGAACTTGCTGCCAAAATGGGTTACAAAGAAGCTGCGAAAGCTGCCGGAGCTGTTATCCTTGAGCCGATCATGAAGCTTGAGGCACTTACGCCGGAAGAGAACATGGGTGATATCGTGGGTGACCTTAACCGTCGCCGCGGACAGATCAACAACATGGACGACAGGGCAGGTGCCAAGGTAATCAAAGCCAGCGTGCCTCTTTCAGAGATGTTCGGCTATGTAACTACCCTAAGGACATTGTCTTCAGGACGTGCTACATCTACAATGGAGTTCTCTCACTATGCTGAGACACCATCAAACATTGCGGATGAGGTTATTAAAAAAGCAAAAGGTAACGCCTAATTAGAAAGAAAATGAGTCAGAAAATCAGAATAAAACTAAAATCATACGATCACAGCCTGGTAGACAAATCTGCCGAGAAGATCGTTAAGACTGTAAAAAGTACAGGCGCAGTGGTAACCGGTCCTATTCCGCTTCCTACACACAAGAAAATCTTCACTGTACTGCGTTCTCCGCACGTTAACAAAAAGTCAAGGGAGCAGTTCGAAGTTAGCTCTTACAAAAGGCTTCTTGATATTTACAGTTCATCTTCAAAAACTATCGATGCTCTTATGAAACTGGAGCTTCCAAGTGGTGTTGAAGTAGAGATCAAAGTGTGATAATTCATACGACAGATAAAATGAGCCCCGGTTATGCCGGGGCTTTTTGTTTTTAATCCTGCAAGGCTTTCAGAACATCGCAACCATTGAAAATGCATTGGCTGCCTTGTCCTGAATTGAGGATGGGCTTACGCGAAATTCATTTGATTATAAATGTATTTGTGGCGTGTATCCCGCATTGGGGCTAATAAATTTAATTTCTTTGAGTTACGTTCAAAAAACTTACAAAAAACTATTTGTAAATTGTTGCATATACCAAAAAGATGGTTAACTTTGCGCCCTCAAAAGGGGGTAGTATGCACTGTCCTCAAAATTAATAATTTATAAAAGTTTAATATGTCTGGGTTAATTGGCAAAAAAATCGGCATGACCAGTATTTTCGACGAGAACGGGAAAAACATCCCTTGTACCGTGATCGAAGCTGGCCCATGCGTAGTTACCCAAGTCAGAACCAACGAGGTTGACGGGTACGAAGCGTTACAACTTGGTTTCGATGACAAAGCAGAAAGACACGCTACTAAAGCGGCTATGGGCCACTTTAAAAAAGCAGGTACGGTTGCGAAGAAAAAAGTCGTTGAATTCCAATTTGAGAATGAGCACAAATTAGGTGATGTCCTTACTGTAGATGTTTTCGCTGAAGGCGAATTCGTAGACGTGCAGGGAGTATCAAAAGGTAAAGGTTTCCAGGGTGTTGTTAAGCGTCACGGTTTTGGTGGTGTTGGACAGGCTACCCACGGACAGCACAACCGCCTAAGGGCTCCTGGTTCTGTAGGTGCATCGTCTTATCCTTCACGTGTATTCAAAGGAATGCGCATGGCCGGAAGGACAGGTGGAGAAAATGTAACAATACAAAATCTTAAGGTTTTAAAAGTGGTAGCAGACAAGAATCTTCTTGTTATTAAAGGTGCTATACCTGGCCACAAAAACTCTTATGTAATCATTCAGAAGTAATGGAAGTAAAAGTATTAGATATCAACGGAAAAGAAACTGGCAGGACGGTAACCCTTTCTGATGCAGTATTCGCAATTGAGCCTAATAAGCACGCCGTATACCTTGACGTTAAGCAATATCTTGCTAACCAGAGGCAGGGTACCCACAAAGCTAAAGAAAGGGCTGAGGTAACCGGTAGTACGCGCAAGATTAAAAAGCAAAAAGGAACAGGTACTGCACGTGCAGGTAGTATAAAGAACCCATTGTTCAAGGGTGGAGGTACGATTTTTGGACCAAGACCAAGGAGCTATTCTTTCAAACTTAACAAAAACCTTAAGCGCCTTGCAAGGAAATCTGCCCTGGCAATTAAGGCTCAGGAATCAAACTTAACAGTAGTTGAAAACTTCGAATTCGACGCTCCGAACACTAAAAATTTCATTAACGTTTTGAAAGCTTTAGGGTTAGATAACAAAAAATCTTTATTTGTGTTGGGTGATACGAATAAAAATGTATATTTGTCGTCACGCAATTTGAAAGCCACTAGCGTTATAACTACCTCTGAATTAAATACTTACGCTGTTTTACATGCGAATAAAGTAGTTCTAATGGAAGGTGCTTTGGAAGGAATTGAAGAAAATTTAAGCAAATAACAGGCCATGAGTATCATAATTAAACCTATCATCACTGAAAAAATAACCAAAGACGGAGAAGTTTTTAACCGTTTTGGTTTTGTGGTTGACAAAAAAGCAAACAAGATCCAGATCAAAAAAGCAGTTGAGGCTGCTTATGGCGTGTCTATTGTTGAAGTTAACACGATGAATTACAGGGCTGATAGATCGGTTAAGTACACTAAGAGTGGCTTGATCTCAGGAAAGACGAACGCTTATAAGAAAGCAATCGTACAAGTACAGGAAGGTGAAACAATAGATTTTTATAATAATATCTAATAACAATGTCAGTTAGAAAATTAAAACCTATTACCCCGGGTCAGCGTTTTAGAGTTGTAAATAGCTTTGACACTATTACAACTGATAAGCCGGAGCGTTCATTGATCGCACCGAAAAAAAACTCAGGCGGTAGAAATAGTCAAGGAAAAATGACCATGCGTTATACAGGCGGTGGTCACAAGCAAAGGTATCGTATGATCGATTTCAAAAGAACTAAAGTGGGTGTTCCTGCTACGGTTAAGACAATCGAGTACGATCCAAACCGTTCAGCATTCATATCACTATTGTTTTATGCTGACGGTGAGAAAACATACATCATTGCACAAAACGGGCTTCAGGTAGGCCAGGTTGTTGCTTCGGGAGCAGATGCTCAACCGGAAATCGGCAACGCTTTACCTTTAAGCAAAATTCCTCTTGGAACTGTTATATCTTGTATTGAGCTACGTCCTGGTCAGGGTGCGGTTATCGCACGCAGCGCCGGTACATTTGCACAGCTTATGGCAAGGGACGGAAAATATGCTACCATCAAAATGCCTTCAGGTGAGACAAGGTTGATCCTTCTTACATGTATGGCTACGATCGGTGCAGTTTCCAACTCTGACCACCAGTTGATCGTTTCCGGTAAAGCCGGTAGGTCGCGTTGGTTGGGCAGAAGGCCAAGAACAAGGCCGGTAGCGATGAACCCGGTAGATCACCCGATGGGTGGTGGTGAAGGACGCTCTTCTGGAGGTCACCCACGCTCAAGGAAAGGTCTTCCGGCTAAAGGTTACAGGACTCGTTCTAAAGTTAACCCAAGTAATAAGTATATCGTAGAACGTAGAAAGAAATAATAAGTAAGATATGGCACGTTCATTAAAGAAAGGACCTTTCGTTCACTATAAGTTGGATAAGAAAGTTCAGGAAAATATCGAGAAGGGCAACAAAGGAGTTGTTAAGACATGGTCTCGCGCTTCGATGATCACCCCGGATTTTGTTGGGCAGACTATCGCAGTACACAACGGTCGTCAATTCGTACCGGTTTACGTTACAGAGAATATGGTAGGTCATAAATTAGGAGAATTTTCGCCGACGCGCTCTTTCAGGGGGCACGCCGGTGCTAAAAATAAAGGTAAAAAATAATAGCAATGGGAGTTCGTAAAAGAGAAACCGCAGATGCAAGGAAAGAGGCTAATAAGTCTATTGCTTTTGCCAAGCTGAATAACTGCCCTACGTCACCACGCAAAATGCGCCTTGTTGCGGATCTTGTAAGGGGCCAGAAGGTAGAATTAGCGCTAAATATATTAAGGTTCAGTACAAAAGAGGCTTCACGCAAGCTTGAAAAGCTACTTCTTTCTGCTATCAACAACTGGCAGCAAAAGAATGCAGAAGAGAGTCTTGAAGAAGCAGGCCTTTTTGTACAGGAAATCAGGGTAGACGGCGGAATGATGCTAAAAAGGCTTAGGCCGGCACCACAAGGTCGCGCACACAGGATAAGGAAGCGTTCTAACCACGTAACAATCGTGCTTGGAGCTAAGAATAATAACACACAAAGCAACTAAGACAAATGGGACAAAAGACAAATCCAATAGGAAATCGCCTTGGTATCATCAGGGGTTGGGATTCTAACTGGTATGGTGGAAATGACTACGGCGACAAGCTTGCCGAAGATCACAAAATCAGGAAGTATATCCATGCCCGTTTATCTAAAGCCAGTGTGTCTAAGGTAATCATCGAGAGGACCCTTAAGCTTGTAACCGTTACTATAACCACTGCACGTCCGGGTATCATTATCGGGAAAGGCGGCCAGGAAGTAGACAAGCTGAAAGAAGAACTTAAGAAGATTACAGACAAAGAGGTTCAGATCAACATCTTTGAAATTAAAAGGCCGGAGCTTGACGCTTACCTTGTAGGTACAAGCATTGCCCGCCAGATTGAAAGCCGTATCTCCTACAGGAGGGCAATCAAAATGGCTATCGCTGCCGCTATGCGTATGAACGCAGAAGGTGTAAAAGTGATGATTTCAGGCCGTTTGAACGGTGCTGAGATGGCACGTTCGGAAATGTTCAAAGAAGGTAGGATTCCTCTATCAACTTTCAGGGCGGACATCGATTATTCACTTGCTGAGGCTCATACTACTTATGGTAGGATGGGTATCAAAGTGTGGATCATGAAAGGTGAGGTTTATGGCAAAAGAGATCTTTCTCCGTTAGTAGGGATGGACAAAAAACAGTCCAAATCTTCAGGATCTCAGGACCGCGACAGGGACAGGCCACAAGGCGGAAGGCCAGGCGGTCGTCCGGGTGGTGATAAGCCAAACAACCAGCGCAAAAGAAAGTAATTAAAAAACTAAAGAAAAATGTTACAGCCTAAAAGAACAAAATACCGTAAGGTACAGAAAGGTAAGATGAAGGGCATTTCCCAAAGGGGTCATGAACTTTCTAATGGTATGTTTGGTATAAAATCTTTAGATTCAATTTTTATCACTTCCCGCCAGATCGAGGCTGCACGTATCGCTGCAACCCGTTTCATGAAAAGGGAAGGCCAGTTGTGGATAAAAATATTCCCGGATAAGCCTATCACCAAAAAACCTCTTGAGGTACGTATGGGTAAAGGTAAAGGTGCCGTTGAGTACTGGGTTGCCGTTGTTAAACCAGGTAAGATCATGTTTGAAGTAGGAGGCGTGCCATTGGCCGTAGCAAAAGAGGCGCTTCGCCTTGCTGCCCAAAAGCTGCCTGTGAAAACCAAGTTTGTGATTGCCAGAGATTTTGAAGCATAATCCGAATTATTATGAAACAAACAGAGATAAAAGATCTATCTGCAGCCGAGTTGCAAAGCAAGCTTGGTGAATTGAAGAAAACATACGCTGACCTGAAGTCTGCACACACGATTTCTCCAATCGAGAATCCGTTACAGATCAGGTCCGTTAGAAGGTCTATCGCGAGGGTAGCCACCGAGATAAGCAAAAGGGAATTACAATAATTGTAGTCTGCAAGATGGAAAAAAGAAACTTAAGAAAAGAGAGAATCGGTGTAGTTACCAGCAACAAAATGGAGAAATCTATAGTTGTGTCTCAAACCACAAGGGTAAAACACCCGCTATACGGTAAGTTCGTGTTGAAAACAAAGAAATTTGTTGCACACGACGAAACAAACAACTGTAATATTGGTGATACAGTAAGGATCATGGAAACACGTCCTTTGAGTAAAACAAAATGTTGGAGGTTAGTTGAAATCATTGAAAGAGCGAAGTAATTATGGTACAACAGGAATCTAGACTAAAAGTAGCAGATAACACGGGAGCAAAGGAAGTTTTGACCATCCGTGTTTTAGGTGGGACCAAAAGGCGTTATGCGTCTGTGGGAGATAAAATCGTAGTTTCTATAAAAGATGCTACGCCTACCGGTAACGTTAAGAAGGGCGCTGTTTCTACAGCTGTTGTTGTACGTACCAAAAAAGAAGTGCGTCGTGCTGACGGCTCATACATCAGGTTTGACGATAACGCTTGCGTATTGTTGAATGCTGCCGGTGAGATGAGGGGTACACGTGTTTTTGGTCCTGTAGCAAGGGAACTTCGTGAGAAGCAATTCATGAAAATTGTATCATTGGCACCTGAAGTGCTTTAATATTTATACAAAATGATAAAGCTAAAGATAAAATCAGGAGATACCGTAAGGGTAATCGCCGGTGACCATAAAGGCACTGAAGGAAAAGTACTTCGTGTCCTTGTAGAGAAGAACAAAGCTATCGTTGAGGGTGCTAACATGGTGTCTAAGCACACTAAGCCAAGCGCTAAAAACCCACAGGGTGGTATTGTTAAGAAAGAAGCTCCTATCCACATTTCGAACCTTGCACTTGTAGACCTTAAAACTAAGGAAACTACAAAAACAGGCGTTAGGAAAGAAGGAGATAAGAACGTGAGATTTTCAAAAAAATCTAATCAAGTACTATAGTGATGGCTTATATACCAAGATTAAAACAAGAATATAAGGACAGGGTAGTACCTGCACTTAAAGAAGAGTTCGGTTACAAGAACGTAATGATGGTTCCAAAACTGGAAAAAATCGTTCTTAGCCGTGGTGTTGGCGCCGCTGTATCTGATAAAAAACTTATCGACTATGCAGTAGATGAGCTTACAAAGATTACAGGCCAGAAAGCCGTTTCTACCATTTCCAAGAAAGACGTTGCGTCGTTCAAACTAAGGAAAGGTATGCCGATTGGCGCTAAAGTGACCCTTCGTGGCGAAAGGATGTATGAATTTCTTGACAGGCTGGTGACATCTTCACTGCCGCGTGTAAGGGATTTTAGCGGAATTAAAGCTACAGGTTTCGACGGAAGGGGTAATTATAACCTGGGTGTTACAGAGCAAATCATTTTCCCTGAAATTGATATCGACAAAGTAAACAAAATCTCAGGATTAGATATTACCTTTGTAACTTCGGCCCAAACCGATAAAGAAGCGAAGTCACTATTGACAGAATTAGGTTTACCTTTTAAAAAGAATTAAGTTATGGCTAAAGAATCAATGAAAGCCCGTGAGGTGAAAAGAGCGGCGACGGTTGCAAAGTATGCTGAAAAAAGGAAGGCCCTGCTAGAGGCCGGAGATTATGAAGGCCTGCAAAAGCTTCCTAAAAACGCTTCACCGGTACGTATGCACAACCGCTGCAAACTTACAGGAAGGCCAAGGGGTTATATGCGCCAGTTCGGTATTTCACGTGTAACTTTCCGTGAAATGGCTAACAACGGTTTGATACCGGGAGTTAAAAAAGCCAGCTGGTAATTCGAGAATTATAAATTGGTGACAGGTTCGGCCGTAACAGGCCGAAAACCGTTTCCGCAAATTAATAAATATGTACACAGATCCAATTGCCGATTTTTTGACAAGGATTAGAAATGCAGTGAGGGCAAACCACAAAGTGGTTGAGATACCTGCTTCTAACATGAAGAAAGAAATCACAAAAATTTTATTCGACCAGGGATACATCCTTAGTTACAAATTTGATGATAACGCTGTTCAAGGCACCATCAAAATCGCTCTTAAGTACGACAAAGAAACTAAAGAGTCTGTAATCAAAGATATCCAGAGAATTAGTAAACCGGGTTTACGTAAGTATGCAGGTGCAACCAACCTCCCAAGGATCCTTAACGGATTGGGCATTGCAATCGTTTCCACGTCAAAAGGACTTATGACAGGAAAACAGGCAAAACAACAAAATGTAGGTGGTGAGGTAGTTTGTTACGTATACTAATAAAAAGATTTATCGATGTCAAGAATAGGTAAAAATCCAGTAACAATACCTGCCGGTGTAACTGTAGAGGTTAACGGTAATGTTGTTACGGTAAAAGGAAAAAAAGGCCAGCTTACACAAGAATTTTCAGATGTATCTGTAAAGCTTGAAGATGGTCAGGTTATAGTGGAAAGATTTTCGGACCATAAGGACGAAAGGTCTAAGCACGGATTGTACAGGTCACTTATCAATAATATGATTATTGGTGTGGCTGAAGGGTTTACTAAGGAACTTGAACTGGTAGGCGTTGGTTACAGGGCTTCAAACCAGGGACAGAAACTGGATATCGCACTTGGATTCTCACACAACATCGTTCTTGAAGTAGTGTCTGAAGTTTCAGTAGAAACGGTATCTGAAAAAGGTAAAAACCCTATCATCAAACTGGCGTCACATGATAAACAGCTTTTGGGGCAGGTAGCGGCGAAAATCCGTTCTTTCCGCAAGCCTGAACCTTACAAAGGAAAAGGTGTTAAGTTTGTAGGCGAAGTACTAAGGAGAAAAGCAGGTAAATCAGCTTAATAATCTTAAAAATTAAAGACCATGTCATTAAATAAATCTGAAAGAAGACAGAGGATCAAGTTCAGGATCAGAAAGATTGTTAGCGGAACTGCTGCTCAGCCAAGGCTTTCTGTTTTCAGGAGCAATAAAGAGATCTATGCTCAAATCATAGATGATGTAAACGGTGTAACTTTGGCAGCTGCGTCTTCAAGGGACAAAGGCATCGCTAAAGGTACTAACATAGAGACTGCTGCAGCTGTTGGAAAAGCAATTGCAGAAGCGGCTCTTAAAGCCGGTATCGAGACCATCGCCTTTGACAGGGGTGGATACCTTTACCACGGACGTGTAAAATCATTAGCAGAAGGCGCAAGGGAAGCCGGACTTAAATTCTAAGCAAAATTATGTATCATAATTATAAAAACGTAGAAATAGTAAAACCAAGCGGCCTTGAGCTTAAGGACCGCCTGGTAGCTGTTAACCGTGTTACTAAAGTTACAAAGGGTGGACGTGCCTTCGGTTTCTCAGCTATCGTAGTGGTAGGTGATGAGAACGGTGTTGTAGGTCACGGCCTTGGTAAATCTAAAGACGTGTCTGAGGCTATTGCCAAAGCTGTTGAGGATGCCAAGAAAAACCTTGTAAAGATTCCGCTTTCAGGACAGTCTGTTCCGCATGAGCAAAAAGGTAAATTTGGTGGTGCACGCGTACTGCTTATGCCTGCTTCTCACGGTACCGGTGTTATTGCGGGTGGTGCTGTTCGTTCGGTACTTGAATCTGTAGGTATACACGATGTATTATCAAAATCACAGGGTTCATCTAACCCTCACAATGTTGTAAAAGCTACTTTTGATGCTTTGCTTCAAATGAGGAGCGCTGCTACCGTTGCAAAACAAAGGGGCGTTTCACTTGAAAAAGTATTTAAAGGTTAATTCAGGGAAATCATGGGAAAAATAAAAGTAAAACAAGTTAAGAGTAAAATCAACTGTCCGCAAACGCAAAAGCTTACGCTTGAGTCATTAGGCCTTCGTAAACTTGGACAGGTTGTTGAGCACGACGCAACTCCTGCTATCCTTGGAATGGTAAACAAAGTTAAACACTTGGTTTCTGTAGAAGAAATCAACTAACAAAATAAGGACTCATGGATTTAAGTAACTTACAACCTGCAGAAGGTTCGGTTCATAATCAGAATAAAAGGTTAGGCCGTGGCGAAGGTTCAGGCAAAGGCGGTACTTCCGCCCGTGGCCATAAAGGTGCCAAGTCACGTTCAGGCTACTCTAAAAAGATCGGTTTTGAAGGTGGTCAGATGCCTTTACAGCGCCGCGTTCCTAAGTTTGGTTTCAAAAACATCAATCGTAAGGAATATGAAGGTGTAAACCTTGATACGCTACAGGCTCTTGTTGACAACGGAATTGTTACTGATACTGTAGATTTTGCAGTAATGGTAGAAAACCGTCTGGCTACAAAAAATGAAATGGTAAAGATTTTAGGAAGAGGAGAGCTTAAGGCAAAACTAAAAGTAACTGCTCACAAATTTACTGCAACTGCTAAAGCGGCTATTGAAGCTGCCGGTGGTGAAGCGGTAACTTTATAATCACTAATTTCATTATGAAGAAATTTTTCGAAGCGTTTGCCAATGTCTGGAAGATAGAGGAGCTAAAGAACAGGATTCTTGTAACTTTAGGTTTGTTGCTTGTGTACCGTTTTGGTGCGCACGTAACCCTGCCGGGTATTGATGCTACACAGCTAAACAGCTTGACAGATCAGACTCAGGGAGGTATTGGCTGGCTTATCGATGTTTTTACAGGTGGTGCGTTTTCGCAGGCATCTGTATTTGCATTAGGTATCATGCCTTATATTTCTGCCTCGATCGTAGTGCAGCTTATGGGTATCGCGGTGCCTTACCTCCAAAAACTGCAGAAAGAAGGCGAAAGTGGGAGGAAAAAGCTAAACCAGATAACACGCTGGCTTACCATACTTATTACTCTGGTTCAGGGGCCGGGCTATATTTATAACCTGTACAGGACTCTTCCTGCCCAGGCGTTTTTATTGCCTTCCAGTTCTTTCGCGTTCCTGTTCTCGTCAGTTGTTATACTTACTACCGGTACAGTATTCGCTATGTGGCTGGGAGAGAAGATAACCGACAAAGGTATTGGTAACGGTATATCGCTTTTAATCCTTGTAGGGATTATCGCAAGGATGCCACAGGCCTTTATCCAGGAGTTCACTTCTGTGATAACAGAAAACAACGGGGGGCCACTTAAACTGCTTCTTGAAATTGTGATCTGGCTTTTGGTAATTATTGCATGTATCCTGATGATCATGGCAGTAAGGAAGATCCCGGTGCAATATGCAAGGCGTAGCACTTCAGGTGATTTTGAACAGGATATGGCCGGAGGCAATAGGCAATGGATTCCTTTGAAGCTGAATGCTTCCGGAGTTATGCCGATCATATTTGCCCAGGCGATCATGTTCATACCAGCAGCACTTGCCGGATTATCGAAGTCGGATACGGCACAAACCGTGACTTCGCAGTTCCAGAATGTGTTTGGTTTGACCTATAATGTGGTTTTTGCTTTATTAATTATAATTTTTACGTACTTTTACACCGCAATTACGGTGCCTACCAACAAAATGGCAGACGACCTTAAGAGAAGTGGTGGTTTTATCCCCGGCGTAAGGCCTGGTGTTGAGACCGGAGACTACCTCGATAAGATTATGTCATTGATCACTTTCCCTGGCTCATTGTTCTTAGCATTGCTTGCCGTGTTCCCGGCAATAGTGTTCAACTTTGGGGTTCAGCAGCAGTGGGCATTGTTCTACGGTGGAACATCACTCCTTATCATGGTCGGGGTTGCGATCGATACCATTCAGCAAATAAATTCTTATCTGTTGAACAGGCATTACGACGGTTTGATGAAAAGTGGTAAGAACAGAAAAGCAGTAGCTTAATTTTTTTTATGGCAAAACAGTCAGCAATAGAACAGGACGGATCAATAATTGAGGCATTATCAAATGCCATGTTCCGTGTTGAATTAGAAAACGGGCATATTGTAATTGCTCATATTTCAGGAAAAATGCGTATGCACTACATCAAGTTGCTTCCGGGCGACAAGGTGAAACTTGAAATGAGCCCTTATGACTTGTCCAAAGCAAGAATTACTTATAGATACTAAAGCTATTAACAATGAAAGTAAGAGCGTCGGTTAAGAAAAGAAGTGCCGAGTGCATCATAGTGCGCAGGAAAGGCAGATTATATGTTATTAACAAAAAGAATCCTAGATTTAAACAAAGACAAGGATAATTATGGCAAGAATTGCAGGGGTAGATATACCTAAAAACAAAAGAGGAGTTATTGCTCTTACCTATATCTTCGGTGTAGGACGAAGCAGGGCTACAGAGATTTTGGCTAAAGCTAACGTTAGCGAGGATATTAAAGTTCAGGAATGGAATGACGACCAGATTAGTGCCATCCGTGAAGCTGTGTCTTACTATAAGATCGAAGGAGAACTTCGTTCTGAAGTATCTTTGAACATTAAGCGTTTAATGGATATCGGTTGTTACAGGGGAATCCGCCACAGGGCAGGACTTCCGCTTAGGGGCCAGCGCACCAAGAACAATTCAAGGACTAGAAAAGGTAAGAGGAAAACTGTTGCTAACAAGAAAAAGGCAACTAAATAATAAGTAGTAATGGCTAAAGCAAGTACAAAAAAACGTAAAGTTATTGTAGAGTCTACGGGCGAAGCACATATTAGCGCAACTTTCAACAACATCATCATTTCTCTTACAAACAAGAAAGGTGAAGTTATTTCATGGTCATCTGCAGGTAAAATGGGCTTCAGGGGTTCTAAAAAGAACACTCCGTATGCTGCCCAGATGGCTGCTGAAGACTGTAGTAAAGTTGCTCTTGAGGCCGGCCTTAAGAAAGTGAAAGTTTACGTTAAAGGCCCGGGTAACGGACGTGAGTCTGCTATCAGGTCCCTGCATAATGGAGGAATCGAAGTTACCGAGATCATCGACGTAACGCCAATGCCGCACAACGGCTGCCGCCCTCCGAAGAGAAGAAGAGTTTAATTTTATAGTATAACACGAGCGGGAATAAAGGGTTATCGGAGGATGAGACCTGAATTCATAACCTCCTGCTTATTAATTTTTAGAAATGGCAAGATATACTGGTCCACAAACAAGAATCGCCCGTAAATTCGGTGAAGCGATATTCGGAGACGATAAGTCTTTCGAAAAAAGAAATTACCCACCGGGACAACACGGCCTGGCTAAAAAAAGGGGTAAAAAGTCTGAATATGCTGTCCAGCTAATGGAAAAGCAAAAGGCAAAATATTCATATGGTATCCTTGAAAAACAATTCCGGAACCTATATGAAAAAGCTGCTGCCTCTAAAGGTGTAACTGGCGAAATCCTTTTACAACTTTGCGAAGCAAGGCTTGATAACGTGGTTTTCAGGATGGGCATCGCACCTTCACGCAGGGCTGCAAGGCAAATCGTTTCACACAGGCACGTTACCGTGAATGGTGAATTGGTAAACATCCCATCGTACCACCTTAAGCCTGGTGATAAAGTAGCAGTTCGTGAAAAATCAAAATCTCTTGATATTATCACCAATTCTTTATCAAACTCTGCTCACGTATATGAGTGGATCACCTGGAATAATGATACCCAGGAAGGTACTTTCGTTTCTGTACCTGCAAGGCTTCAGATTCCGGAAAACATCAAAGAACAACTAATCGTTGAGTTGTATAACAAATAATAATTGACATTAGTCGAAATATGGCAATATTTAATTTTCAGAAGCCCGATAAAGTTATAATGATCGATTCTACGGATTTCACAGGCAAGTTTGAGTTCAGGCCTTTGGAACCGGGTTACGGATTGACCGTTGGTAACGCACTAAGAAGAGTTTTGCTTTCTTCACTGGAAGGTTACGCAATTACTTCAGTTCGCATTGAAGGAGTTGACCACGAATTTTCCACTATACCGGGAGTTGTTGAAGATGTTACAGAGATAATCCTGAACCTTAAGCAGGTTCGTTTTAAGCGCCAGATCGAGGATATCGACAATGAATCTGTATCTGTATCTTTTACAGGAAAAGACCAGCTTACTGCCGGTGATTTCCAAAAGTTCATTTCAGGTTTCCAGGTGTTGAACCCGGATCTTGTGATCTTTAACATGGACAGCAAAATAAACATAAACCTTGAACTTACCATTGAGAAGGGAAGGGGATATGTTCCGGCTGAAGAGAATAAAAAGCAAAACGCAGCTATTGGAACTATATTTACAGATTCAATCTTTACACCGGTAAAGAATGTAAAATATACTATAGAGAACTTCCGTGTTGAGCAGAAAACCGACTACGAAAAACTGGTTTTCGAGATTATCACAGACGGATCTATACATCCTAAAGATGCGCTTACTGAGGCAGCAAAAACACTGATACACCACTTTATGCTGTTCTCTGATGAAAGAATTACACTTGAGGCCGACGAAATTGCACAAACAGAATCATATGACGAAGAATCACTGCACATGAGGCAGCTTCTTAAGACCAAATTGGTTGATATGGATCTTTCTGTAAGGGCATTGAATTGTTTGAAAGCGGCTGAAGTTGATACTTTGGGTGACCTTGTATCGTTCAATAAAAATGACTTGATGAAGTTCCGCAACTTCGGGAAGAAGTCGCTTACTGAGCTTGATGAGCTTGTAGCGTCTAAAAACCTTCACTTCGGGATGGATTTGACGAAATACAAATTAGATAAAGAATAATCCGGACCTTTTTAGGTTTATATTACTACAGAGATGAGACACGGAAAAAAGAATAATCACTTAAGCAGGCAGACAGGGCATAGGAAATCTATGCTGGCTAACATGGCCTGCTCGCTTATAGAGCACAAGCGTATCAATACGACTGTTGCCAAAGCTAAAGCGCTTAAGCAATTTGTTGAGCCGCTTGTAACAAAATCTAAAGAAGACACTACCCACAACAGGCGTATCGTTTTCGCTTACCTTCGCAATAAATACGCTGTAACTGAGCTTTTCAGGGAAGTAGCTGCTAAAGTCGGCGACCGTCCGGGTGGATATACCCGTATCATTAAGCTTGGAAACCGTCTTGGTGACAACGCTGATATGGCGATGATCGAACTGGTAGACTTCAACGAACTGTACAATGCTACTCAGAAAGAAGCTAAGAAAACTACTCGCCGTAGCCGTTCTGCCAAGAAAGCGGATGGTGCTGAAGTAGTTGCCGAAGCTCCTGCAACGAAAGAAGCTCCTGCTGTTGACACAGAAGAAAACAAAGAAGCTACTGAATAATCATGAATCAATGATTTTCAAATAATAAAAAAGGATAAACGTAATAGTTTGTCCTTTTTTTTTGGCCTAAAATTACGTTTCGCTTTCACGATTTTTTAAAGTAAATTTGCATACAACACAACAACAAACTACATAATGAAATATTCTAACAGGGATCGCGCGATCCTGCTCCTTGCAGATGGGACAATATTTTATGGCAAATCCATTGGTATTGAGGGTACTGTGTTCGGCGAGGTTTGCTTCAACACAGGGATGACCGGTTATCAGGAGATCTTTACTGACCCCTCGTACTTTGGACAGATCATGGTGGCATCCAACGCCCATATAGGGAATTACGGCACCAACGAAGAAGATATAGAAGCCGACAGCATCATGATTTCCGGCCTCGTTTGTAAAAATTTCAGCTTTAACCACTCCAGGCCGAATGCGACGGAGAGCCTCAAAGAGTATTTCGAAAAGCAAAATCTTGTGGCGATATCCGATGTGGATACCCGTGCTTTGGTAAGTTACATAAGAGATAATGGCGCTATGAATGCGGCTATTTGTACCGAAGAATGCGACATTGAGGAACTTAAAATACGACTTTCAGGGGTGCCCGATATGAAGGGCCTGGAACTGTCTTCCAAAGTGTCTACAAAAGAGCCTTACTTCGTAGGTAACCCTGATGCAAAATACAAAATATCCGCCCTTGACCTTGGCATCAAGAAAAATATCCTTCGCAACATGGCAAAAAGGGATTGCTACATAAAGGTGTTCCCTTATGATGCTACCTACGAGGACATGAAGGGCTTTAACCCTGATGGCTATTTCCTTTCGAACGGCCCCGGCGACCCGGACCCGCTTTTCGCCGCGCAGGAAACCGCACGCAACATTCTTGATAAGAATGAGCCCGTATTCGGTATCTGCCTTGGGCACCAGGTTTTGGCTTTGGCCAACGGCATATCTACTTATAAGATGTTCAACGGGCATAGGGGCATCAACCACCCGGTACGCAACCTGCTGACCGGTGAGGGCGAGATCACCTCACAGAACCACGGCTTTGCGGTAGTCCGTGAGGAGCTTGAAAAACACCCCGACTTCGAGATCACCCACGAGCATATAAACGACGGCACTGTAGCCGGGATGCGCATGAAGAGCAAGAACTGCTTCTCGGTGCAATACCACCCGGAGGCCAGCCCGGGGCCGCACGACGCGACGTACCTGTTCGACCAGTTCATCACAAATATTGAAAGTGCAAAAAAGTAGTTTTGGCAAACAGCGATTAAATTGCTGGCGCTAAAACGTTTGCGTTTATAAGTTTTTAAAATTTAAAGAATTTCATATTTTAATTTGATTAAATTTGGTTTTAATTCAAATTAAACGACCAAATAATAACGATAAAACAAAAATTTAATGGGTATTATTATTAAAGTTCACGCCAGGCAAATATTGGATTCACGCGGAAATCCTACGATTGAAGTTGATGTAGTAACAGAAAACGGCATATTGGGCAGGGCAGCAGTTCCATCCGGTGCTTCAACCGGTGAGCATGAGGCCGTGGAACTTCGTGACGGTGGCAAAGCCTACATGGGCAAGGGTGTTACCAAAGCCGTAGAGAACGTAAATATGAAACTTGCAGCCGAGATCATCGGTATGTCGGTATTTGAGCAAAATGCTATAGATAAAGCCATGATCGAGCTTGACGGCACTGCCAACAAGTCAAATCTGGGCGCTAATGCTATCCTTGGTGTTTCTTTGGCTGTAGCCAAAGCAGCAGCCAACGAGCTTGGCCTTCCGCTATACCGCTACATTGGTGGTGTATCGGCCAATACGCTTCCGGTACCGATGATGAACATCATCAACGGCGGTTCGCACTCCGATGCGCCTATCGCATTCCAGGAATTCATGATCATGCCGGTGAAAGCAACCAGCTTTACGCACGCCATGCAAATGGGTACCGAGGTGTTCCACAACCTTAAGAAAGTGCTTCACGACCGCGGACTTAGTACTGCTGTAGGCGATGAGGGTGGCTTTGCACCCAATCTTGCCGGTGGTACCGAAGATGCGCTTGACACGATCAAAAAAGCTATTGAGAATGCAGGCTACAAGTTTGGCGAAGACATTAAGCTTGCTCTTGACTGTGCGGCATCTGAATTCTACGTGAACGGAAAATACGACTATACCAAATTTGAAGGCGAAACCGGTAAGATCAGGACTTCTCAGGAGCAGGCCGATTACCTTGCGGAACTTGCAGCCAACTACCCGATCATTTCTATCGAGGACGGTATGCAGGAGGATGACTGGGAAGGCTGGAAATACCTTACCGAAAAAATAGGCGATAAAGTACAGTTGGTGGGCGACGACCTTTTTGTGACCAACGTAGAGCGCCTTGCTAAAGGAATCGCGGAAAATACAGCCAACTCGATCCTTGTAAAAGTAAACCAGATCGGTACGCTTACTGAAACCATTGCTGCCGTAAACATGGCGCACAATGCAGGCTACACATCGGTAATGTCGCACCGTTCGGGAGAGACTGAGGACAATACGATTGCCGACCTTGCCGTGGCGCTGAACTGTGGCCAGATCAAGACCGGATCGGCTTCACGATCTGACCGTATGGCAAAATATAACCAGCTATTACGCATCGAGGAAGAACTTGCCGAAGTAGCCTACTTCCCGGGCGAGAAAGCTTTTAAGGTGAAGAAGTAACACCGTCTTTGTCATTCTGAGCGCAGCAAAGCGGAGCCGAAGAATCACTTATTCTATTATTGAGATTTCTCTCTCCGTAAACTCCGTTGGAAATGACAAATGAAATATATACACCCGCCCCCACACGGCGGGTGTCTTTTTTTGCAAATTCTAAGTCACAGCCCTTAAATTCTAAACAGGCATTATTTAATCCGTTTGAAATCATACATTTGCTTTGGTAATACCCGCGGTGTATGAAAATCATGAAATACCTTACCCTTCTTTGTGCTGTTCTCAGCAGCATACCGTCATTCGCCCAAACAAAATTGCTCGACAGCCTTTTTACCGAACTGAAGCATCCGGCACACGATAAGGAAAAGGCAATACTCCTAAACGCCATTGCCGCAGAATACGAGAACGAACCGGAGAAGATGTTGCAGTATGCCCGCGAGGCCATGCAGGTGTCGCATAAGGCGGGAATGAAGCAGCAGGAAGCCGACTCGTGGCGCAACATAGGCAATGCCAACATCATTCTCAGCAAATATACCGAAGCCCTGAAAAGCTTTACCAATTCGCAGCAGCTGTACGAGGCGTTGGTAAAATCAGACACAAAAAATACTCATTATAAGGACGGGTTGGCCAATGTGTACGGCAGCATCGGGATCGTATGCTCAGAACAGAACAATTATGCGAAAGGCCTGGAATATTACTTCAAGGCGCTGAAACTCTTTCAGCAAACAGGACAGGAGGAGATCGTGGCCATTGTGTACAACAACATTGGCGACATTTACAGCACCCAAAAAGAATATGCCAAAGCCCTCGAATACTTCAATAAGGCGCTTTGGTTACAAAAGAAAACCGGCGACCCGTCATCGGCCATTACCATTTCCAATATAGGGAAAATCCATCTTGCCAAAGACGAGGATGAAAAGGCGCTGCAGTCGTTCAACGAGGCCGAAGCGCAATTCGGTAAGTTTGAAAATAACCGTGGCCTGGCGGAACTCTATAACAATTACGGCAATTTTTATAAAAAGAAAAACGACCTCCCTAAAGCCGTGGCCTTTTACAACAGGGCGCTGGACTTGTTTGAGCAGTCGGGCGAGAAATATGGTGCTGCCGCCTCGCTTACTTTTCTGGGAAGTATCTATGTGCTGGAAGGGAAGACTGCCGATGCCATTGCAAACCTCAAACGCTCCTCGGCGCTGGCAGAAGAGATAGGGGTGCTGGAGCAGGTAAAAGAATCGGAAAAGGCCCTGAGCGACATTTACGAAAAAATGGGCAATGCTGATGAGGCGCTCCTGCATTACAAAAAATATACTGCGGCAAAGGATAAGATCATCAACAGCGAGAACATCAAGAACATGGTGCGCGAGGAAATGAACTATGAGTTTGAGCGCAAGGCAGCCCTCCAAAAAGTGGAAAACGAGAAACGGCAGGTGCTGTATGACGAGCAAGGCAAACGGCACATGCAGCAATTGCTGTTCATCGGGCTGTCGGCTTTATTGCTCTTTGGTATCGTATTCCTGATCTACAGCAGGCTGCAATTGAAAAAGAGGCTCACGTTACAACGCGACCTCGCCGAATATGAGCAGAAGGCGCTGCACCTGCAAATGAACCCGCACTTTGTATTCAATTGCCTCGGCAGCATATCGAGCTTTATCGTGCAGAACGGTACCGACCAGGCCATTAAATATCTTTCGAAATTCTCGAAGCTGATGCGCCTTACGCTGGAATACTCCAAGGAGTCGCTCATACCCATCGACAGGGAGATCGAGAGCCTGCAAAACTACCTCGAATTGGAGCAGCTGCGGTTCAACAATATGTTTGAGTTTGAAATAACCAAAGATCCGAATATTGAGGATGACATGGCGCTGCCGCCACTGCTGCTGCAGCCTTTTGTAGAAAACTCCATTATCCACGGTATTGTACCCAGGAAAATGCGCGGGCTGATCACTATTGACTTTAAGCTGGAAGGCGAAAAACTGGTATGCACGGTGACCGACGACGGCATTGGCATTAACAGGTCCAAGAAACTAAAGGAAGCATCGGTAACGGTACACAAGTCGATGGCCATGGAAATTACCCGCAAAAGGCTGGAGGTGATACAGGCGGTAACATCAAGAAATTCACAATTAGAAATAAAAGAAATAACAAATGCGGCAGGCGAGCCTTCGGGAACACGAATTATATTAAATTTGCCTGTACAATACGCTAATAACTAACTCATGATCACAGCATTACTTATAGATGATGACAGCAACCTGAGGAACGGCATGAAAGGCCTGCTGTCCATGTACGCTCCGGACATTCAGATTCTTGGCGAGGCCGACAGCGTCAAAGCCGGCATCAGCGCGATTGAGATGCACCGGCCTGACGTAATTTTCCTGGACATACAGCTGGGCGACGGCACCGGCTTCGACATACTTGAACAGCTGGCACAGAAGAGGGGCACACTATCGTCGCACGTGGTATTTATCACGGCGCATGAGCAGTTTGCGGTAAAGGCGTTCCGTTTCAGCGCGCTGGATTTCCTTCTCAAGCCGGTGGACCCGGAAGAGCTGCGCAAAGTAATCGAAAAGATAAAAAAGGTACTGGCCAATAATGACAGCTATGCACACATCGACCTGCTGCTGGAGAACATCCGCAAAAAGGTAGACAAGTTCAAGAGGATCGCGCTTTCAACATCCGACGGAATACACCTCTTTGAAGTGAGCGACATCATCCGCCTGGAGTCACAGGACAATTACACGCGTTTTCACATAAAGGACCATAAGCCTGTGCTGATCGCCAAGACGCTGAAGGAATATGAAGACCTGCTTTCGGAACAGGGCTTTGAACGGATACATCAATCCCACCTGATCAATCTGGCCTACCTGAAATCCTATATTAAAAAAGACGGCGGCTATGCAGTGATGGCCGATAACAGCAACCTGCCCATTTCGCAGCGGAAAAGGGAGCGGCTACAGGAACTGCTGAAGTCGTTGTAGTACTGCGAATTCTAAACGGGAAGCGGCGAATTCTCGACAGGAGGCAGCATATTATATTGAATGCCATATATTTGGAAAATAGGCAAATACACATTTGTTATGAGAAAATTATTACTATTGCTGCTGTTGCTTTGCTCTGGCATTGCAGGCGCACAAATCATAAATATTCCGGATAACAACTTCAGGAATAGGCTGCTTGCGGCCAGCACTACCAATGCTATTGCGAAAAACAGCAGTGGCGCTTCGATAAAGATAGACACCAACAACGATGCCTATATCCAGCAGTCGGAAGCGAATGCCGTGTATGAGCTGGATGTGACAGGGTCGGCGATAACGAATATGACGGGCATCCAGTCTTTCACGAACCTTGAGGTTTTAAACTGTTCAGCCAACAATATCACAACCCTTACCCTTACCGGTATGGGCAATCTGGAAACGGTTTCCTGCGGACTGAATATCAATATGGCCACGCTTACCGTTTCGGGCCTTTCGAACCTGAGGGGGCTGTACTGTTCCGGGAATAACCTGTCCTACATCAACTTTGCCGGGCTTGCCGAACTGCGTTGGTTGGAGTGCAGTAACAACAGCTTTGATGCGCTGGACGTGACCCCGCTGTCGGGGCTTCGCGAACTGGATTGCAGCGGTAACATATTGAATAGCCTGACAGTTACCAATCTTCCCGACCTGAGTGTGCTGGATTGTGGTAATAATTACCTGTCAGCGCTCAACCTTGCAGGGCTGGACCACCTGGAAACGCTCAGGTGCAATCAAAACTACCTTACCGCGCTCGATTTTACCGGCCTGGACTACCTCCAAAGGGCAGATTGTTCCGAAAACCAGCTGGCAACGCTCGACTTTTCGGGTTGCCCCGCTTTTATAGAGTTGGATTGTTCCCAGAATAACAACCTTACCTACATCAACATAAAGAATGGGGCAACGCAGGTGTACAACACCACTACTGCGCCCAACAACTGGTCGGGTAACCCCAGCCTTCAGTTTGTCTGCATTGACGAAAGTGAGGATGCCTTGGTGGGCGTTATCGTGGGCGCCTACGGACTGACCGTGAATTTTAATGAGTACTGTACCTTTGTGCCCGGGGGCGATTACAACACCATAACGGGCGTACTGCTTTTTGACGGAAATGGCAACGGGTGCAACGGCGACATACCTCAGCCTTTTATCAAAATTGGTATTGACGGCCCTTTTCCGGGCTCAATCTTCTCGAATGAGGCAGGCGGTTATAGCTTTTATACGCTGGCAGGAACATTTAGCGTTACCCCGGAACTGGAGAATGAAAGCTTTTTTACGGTGACTCCGGTTACGGAAAGCGTAACATTCCCCATCGTGGACAACTCGGTAGTGACAAATAACTTTTGCATAGCCCCCAATGGCACGCACCCCGATGTGGAAGTGGTTATTGCGCCCCTGATGCCTGCGGTTCCGGGTGGACGTGCCACCTACAAGATCGTATATAAAAACAAGGGCAACCAGGTGGTGTCGGGCAGCGTAACGCTCAGTTGCGACATTACCCTGATCGATTACGCCTATGTAAACCCGTTTCCCGATAACGTGGTGCCGGGTACCTATACCTGGAACTTTACGGGGCTGAGGCCCTTTGAGAACCGTGAGATCAATGTAGCGCTTGATATCAACAGCTCTACGGATACACCGCCTGTAAATATTGGGCAGGTGCTCCAATTCTCATCAGTAATCACCGCTAATTCCGGCGATGATCTCCCCGCGGACAACGCTTTTGTGCTGGAACAAAAAGCCGTGGACACCTTCAACCCGAATAACATCGTATGCATAGAAGGTGACAGTGAGTCCCCCGCTGCTATTGGCGGCTACCTGCACTATGCGGTCAATTTTAAGAATACCGGTACAGAACCCATTGCAAATGTAGTGGTGAAGCACGACATTGACCCGGCGCAGTTTGATGCGGGATCGGTAGAGGTACTCAATGGCTCCCATGCCATGAGGGTTGCAGTGGCAGGCAACAAGGTGGAATTTATGATGCAGAACGCCAACCTTTCCGCCGCCGACCATGGCAACATACTGTTCAAGGTAAAAACCAAGCCTTCCCTTGTCCAGGGCGCGACAGTAACCAACCATGCCAGAATTTTCTTTGATTACGATTTCCCGGTACAAACCAACTATGCCACTACCACATTTGAAACCCTGAGCAGGGGCGATTTTGAAAAGGATAATTCCATAAAAGTGTATCCCAACCCGGCGAATGGAATTGTGACGATCACTGCGGATTCAAATCTACAGACAATCCAGTTATTCGACGTACAGGGCAGGCTGCTGGAAACCGGCATTATCAACGATATGACTACCACGGTTGACCTCTCCGCAAGGGCTGCCGGAATGTACTTTGTAAAAGTAACCACAGACAAAGGCAGTAAAGTGGAGAAAGTGGTAAAGGAATAAGCTGCAATAATTTACAGGAAAACCGGCGCACTTAAAAAATGCACCGGTTTTTTTATGGACGGACGCAACCTTTTGTTTTTTTCCTGACTAAAGAGAAAATAACCATATCATGAAAAAACAAATACTACTATTGCTGCTTTTACTTGCCGGGATGGCAAAGGCTCAGATCGTGAATATTCCGGATCCCTTTTTTAAGCAGTTGCTGCTGCAAAGTGCCGGGGTTGACAACAATGGCAACAGCATCATTATAAATACTAACGGGGATGGTGAGATACAGGTAAGCGAAGCGCTGGCAATATGGGAACTGCATATCAATTTAGATTTTGTTTCTGTTGAAGGTATCGGGGCATTTACAAATCTTAGGGTGTTGACTTTTTTTTCACCGACCAGCTTGCAGTCTTTAGATATTACCGCACTTGCGAACCTCGAAACATTTAGCATAAGTTTCGCTGACAATCTGGAATCATTGGTGCTGGCAGGCCTTTCCAACCTGAAATCAATATATATACACGAAGCGCGGGCTGTTTCATCCCTTGATTTTACAGGCCTTACTTCCCTTGAAGAAGTTGAAATTGATGCAATGTATGATTTAACGTCGCTAACAACGGCTGGTTTGCCTGCCCTTGTTAAATTTGATTTATCCGATAGCTACACTATACAGTCTCTGGACCTTAGCGGTTGTACGGCATTGGAAGACTTCAGGCTAGATGATTTTCATGACCTGCAATACTTAAACCTTAAGAATGGAAAATTGGACTATTCAAATTTAGACTTTGGAAATGGAGGCGCTTCCGTCTGTTTTATATGCATCGACGAAGGTGAGGAAGTCTCACTTGCAGGTGAAATTGACATCCAAAGTGGTCAATTCCTTATTAGCACTTACTGTTCCTTTGAACCGGGCGGGGACAGCAACAGGATTGAAGGGGTATTTACCTATGATGCGGATGGCAACGGCTGTGGGGCAGGCAACATTTTGCCCCGTCACCTAAAGGTAAATGTTGCTTATGATGCACAGGATTACATTACATTCAGCAATAGTCTTGGCGAATATGGCTTTTATGTACCCACAGGAACATTTATCCTTACGCCTCAAACAGAGAGCAGCTGGTTTATCTTTAGCCCTCCATCGGCCACCGTAGCTTTTTCGGAAGTGGATAACGGCACCACCACCCAAAACTTTTGCATAGCGCCGGTGGGTGTGCATCCTAATGTTGCGGTTACCCTATTCCCAATCGAAAGTGTGCAGCCTGGCTTTGATGCTCGTTACAAGGTGGTATATTCCAATAAGGGCAACCAGTCCCTTTCCGGTACTATCACGTTAAGCTATGACGACAGCGTACTCGATTATGTAGAAGCCACGCCGGTTGAAGCATCTTCATCTGCAGGGAGCCTTGTATGGAATTACTCCAACCTGCTGCCTTTCGAAACGCGTAGTGTTATAGTTACCCTCAACCTTAATGGCCCCATGGAAACCCCGGCGGTAAATTTAGGCGACCAGCTTGCATTTTCCGCTTCAATATCGCCTGTTGCGGGCGATGAGACCCCCGCTGACAATACTTTTGCAACGACTGTAGTGGTAGATGGCTCCTATGACCCCAATGATATTACCTGTCTGGAAGGTGACAGTGTTTCACCAGAAAAAATAGGGGAGTACCTGCATTACAACATCAACTTTGAAAATACTGGCACGGCACCGGCGACGTTCATTGTTGTAAAAGATATAATCGACGAAGCGAAATTTGATGTAGCGTCATTTCAGCTTTTGGAATCTTCACATGAGGTAGAAGCCAGGATAACAGGGAACAAAGCTGAGTTTATTTTTGATAACATTAATTTGGGGCCCGCAGGAAAGGGCAACGTGCTGTTCAAAATAAAAACGCTGCCAACGCTACAGGTAAACAGCGAAGTGACGCAGCAGGCGGACATATTTTTCGATTACAACTGGCCGATACAGACGAATGAAGCTACTACCACATTCGAAGTATTAAGCAGGGGCGATTTCGAAAAAGACAATTCCATAAAAGTGTATCCAAACCCGTCAGCCACCATTGTAACAATCACTGCGGATTCAACGCTACAGACAATCCAATTATTCGATGTACAGGGCAGGCTGCTGGAAACCGGCATCATCAACGATATCAGCGCCACGGTTGACCTCTCCGCAAGGGCTGCCGGAATGTACTTTGTAAAGGTAACTACAGACAAAGGCAGTAAAGTGGAGAAGGTAGTGAAGGAGTAACGTTGCGCCAAATCCAATTTTAAACAGTTAGCAAAAGTCAATATCGTAATATGTTGACTTTTGCCATTTATTGCCATATTTAACCTTTTTCTTACGTACTTTTCTTTAAAAATAAATTTCAATTCATTAAATTCGCAGGATTAATATTTCTCAACCAAAATCACAATACAATCATGTCAAATATTGCAATATTAGAGATCGATGGTAAAAAGTACGAATTTCCTGTAATTAAGGGTTCCGAAAATGAAGTGGCCATTGATATCGATAAGCTGCGTAGTGAGACCGGCGCGATAACCATGGACCCCGGGTATAAAAATTCAGGTTCATGCAAAAGCGAGATAACTTTCCTTGACGGTGAAGAGGGCATACTGCGTTACAGGGGCTATTCTATCGAACAGCTTGCCGAAAAATCAAACTTCCTTGAAGTATCCTACCTGCTTATCTTCGGCGAACTGCCATCAGCGGCACAGCTGGAAAAGTTCGAGGCCGACATCCGGAAATACACCCTCGTGAACGAGGAAATGAAAAACATCATTGATGGTTTTCCTAAAAATGCCCACCCTATGGGCGTATTGGCATCGCTTACCAGCGCGCTTACCGCTTTTAACCCGAAGTCGGTCAACGTAGCCAACGAAAAAGATATGTATGAAGCTGTGTGCAAAACCATGGGTAAATTCCTGGTGATCGCAACATGGACATACCGCAAGAACATGGGTTTCCCATTGAATTATTACGACAACACCAAAGGCTATGTGGAGAACTTTATGAGGCTTATGTTTGAGCTTCCTACAGGCCCTTACAAGAGCAATCCTGTGGTTATCGATGCATTGGACAAACTATTCATACTTCATGCCGACCACGAGCAAAACTGCTCAACGTCTACCGTGCGTATGGTAGGTTCATCGCATGCCGGATTGTTCGCTTCCATTTCTGCAGGTGTTTCCGCGCTTTGGGGCCCGCTTCACGGTGGCGCCAACCAGGCAGTGCTTGAAATGCTTGAGGAGATACAGGCCAACGGCGGTGACGCTGATAAATATTTAGCGAAAGCGAAGGACAAGGAAGACCCGTTCCGCCTTATGGGCTTTGGGCACAGGGTATACAAAAATTTCGACCCAAGGGCGAAGATCATCAAAAAAGCTGCCGATGAAGTGCTTGCCACCTTAGGCGTTGACGACCCGGTACTTACTATCGCTAAAAAACTGGAGGAATCTGCCCTTGAGGACGAGTATTTCAAATCAAGGAACCTGTACCCGAACGTTGACTTCTATTCGGGGATCATCTACAGGGCGCTGGGCATCCCTACCGAAATGTTCACCGTGCTGTTTGCTATTGGCCGCCTTCCGGGCTGGATCGCTCAATGGAAAGAAATGCGCGTAAACAAAGAGCCGATAGGCCGCCCAAGGCAGATCTATACCGGCGCACCGCTGCGTGAATTTGTGAATGTGGAAAACAGGAAATAAACTGTTTCGATATAGTAAAGGCCGCTCCCCAACAGGAGCGGTTTTTTTTGTGATATATGTTGTGCGTTAACATTTTAATTGAAAAATGTAGTACCTTTAGCGCGCTATGGGAACTATACGATAAAAATTATGACAAAAAACTTTACTTTCGCCCTGCTGGCATCGTTTTCAATGTTAGGTGCCTCCGCACAGGAAATCAAATTTTTTAAAGATTCAGGCAACGGGATGGCGCTTCAAAACATAGCGCCGGGCTTTGTCGCACA
The DNA here is from genome assembly GCA_942492845.1 of uncultured Flavobacteriaceae bacterium. Classification (GTDB taxonomy): domain Bacteria; phylum Bacteroidota; class Bacteroidia; order Flavobacteriales; family Flavobacteriaceae; genus Flavobacterium. Next base: position 1,206,060 of record OW818646.1, read on the forward strand.
TACTAAAAATGTCAACGGCACCGCCTGGCAGGATTTTAGCAGCACTGCAAAAGTGCTGACCATGGTAAAAGGCGCGCCTGCACTTCCGGTACATTCGGAGTCGGTTATCGTGCCGGATAGAGGTAATGTAACTATCGTAGTCACGTACGACAGCTTTGAGGAGTTTGAAAATATACAGGTATTGCCATCCAAAGGTAGTCTCAAGAGGAATGTAAATCCGGCTGCCGTACCTTACGATTTTGGCGATGCTTATGCGCAGGATGCATTTTATCCCGGAAACCTTGCCGAAATGTCAAACCCGTTCATACTTAGGGATACCCGTGGCATGACGGTGTCGTTTTATCCCTACCAATACAATCCCGTTACCAAAAAGCTCAGGCTGTACCATAACATCCGTGCCTCTGTCGTTGTGAACGCAAACGAGGCAGGCATCAATGAAAAATTGGGTGGGAAATCATCGACTACAGGTCTCTTTAATGGGATCTATCAAAACTTTTATGCGAACGCGGCCCGATACGAGCCCGTATCCGAACAAGGCGAAATGCTGGTAATCGTTCCCGATGAGTATACCGAAACCCTGGCCCCGCTGGTAGAATGGAAAATTAAAAAAGGGATACGCACCACGGTCGCCACACTGTCTCAAACAGGCACAACCCCTGAGGACATCAAATCATTTATCGAGGGATATTATGCCAATAACCCCGGACTTGCATACATACTTTTTGCGGGTGACCACGAAGACCTGCCGACGTATACTTATGGTGTGACCGGCGCAGGAGAGGATCTCTGGAGCGATACCTATTACGCCCAACTCGAAGGCGATGACTTTTACCCGGAGGTACTGGTAGGAAGGTTTTCCGGCAATGTTGACGAGGTGGCCCTGATGGTAAGCCGCACGCTGGAATATGAAACCAATCCGCTTGAAGGCAACTGGATTACCCGTGCCGCAGGGATCGGATCGGATGAAGGTGACGGTTATGGTGATGATGGCGAAGCCGACTGGCTGCACAACAGGAACATTGGCAACAGGTTGCTGGATAACGGCTACAGCTACGTTCATGAGTTTTTCGACGGCAGCCACGGCGGCAATGACCAGGAGGGCAATGTGGAGCCGTACATGATAACCGATGCGGTAAATGGCGGTGTGGGCCTCATCAACTATACCGGTCATGGCGCACAGGATGTCATGGTCACGGGATGGTATACTAATAATGAAGTAAATGTATTGGAAAACAACGGTATGTACCCGTTTGTGATTTCTGTAGCGTGTAATAATGGCACCTTTGCAGCGGGAACATCGCACTGCGAAGCCTGGCTTAGGGTACAGCATAACAATACTCCCGCCGGCGCTATTGCTGCAACAGGTTCATCGATACTGATGGCATGGGCCGAGCCGATGCAGACACAGGACGAAATGACCGAGCTTATAGTAGGTGGTGAGCCTTCAAATGAAAAAAATACACTGGGCGGCCTTTTTTATAACGGCCAGTACAGTATGCTTGAAAATTATTGGGAAAGCCCTACTGCAGTAGAAGTAATGCAGACATGGGTGCTTTTCGGCGACCCGTCGGTAGTATTCAGGACGAGTGAGGCTTCGCAGATAGTGGCGACGCATCAGGAAGTAATAGAAGTGAATGACGCTACTGTTACGATTCAATGTGCGGTTGAAGGTGCAACGGTAGCAATCACACAAAATGGAGTGATTGTTGGCACGGGGATTGTTTCCGGTGGCCAGGCAGTTGTTACATTGAATGGCCTGTCAGGTGAACTTGTGCCCCTTTCGGTGACAATCACGCAGCAAAATTTTATTCCGTACCAGGGTACAATATCATTGGCTATATTGGGTACCGATGGCCCGAGCACCAATTCTGTAATGGTTTATCCCAACCCTGCACACGATCACATCAACATTAAAATGACGGATGCTTCGGTAGGTGCCACATTTGAGGTACGCGATATTACCGGCAAGCTGGTATATGTTTCCGGTCCAACAGAAGGAGGCAACCATACCATTGATACGTCCCGCTATGCATCAGGCGTTTATATGCTTACGGCAGTTTCCGGCGGTGCGAAAGTGACTAAGAAATTTGTAGTTCGTTAAGTAAATGCATCACATTGTCAGTTTTTAGAACTTTATAATGAGAATAATACCAAAATTAGCCTCCCAACGGGGGCTTTTTTTTATATTTGCGTCAAAGCACAAACAAAACAAATGTTACATCTTAATGTAAAGAACGAGACATCAAGGCTTAAGGCTGTGATTCTCGGTACTGCCGAATGCAATGGCCCAACGCCTTCCGTGGAAGAGGCCTATGACCCAAAATCGCTCGAACATATTAAGGCAGGGACGTATCCTGTCGAGAAAGATATGTGTGCCGAAATGGAAGCCCTCAATGCCATTTTCCAAAAATATGAGGTTGAGGTATACCGCCCTGAAACTATTAAAGATTACAACCAGATATTTAGCAGGGATATTGGTTTTGTGATCGACGATATGTTTATCAAGGCCAATATATTGCCGGATCGTGAGAGGGAACTGGATGCGATACAATATGTTATCGACAGGATGGATTCCAACAAAGTGGTTCGTCCGCCGGAAGAAGTGCATATTGAAGGCGGCGACGTAATACTTTGGAATGACCACATATTCATAGGTACTTACAAAGGCAGTGACTACAAGGACTTTATCACGGCGCGCACTAATATGCATGGCGTGAATTATATTAAAGAACTCTTCCCAAACAAGATCGTGAAGGAATTCGACCTGGTGAAGTCGAGGATTGAGGCACGCGACAATGCGCTGCACCTGGATTGCTGCTTCCAGCCGGTGGGCAAAAATAAAGGTGTAATTTACAAGAGCGGCTTCCGTGAAGAGGCAGATTATTTGTATCTTGTTGACTTATTTGGCAAGGACAACCTTTTCCATATCGACAGGGATGAGATGTACCACATGACATCGAATTTCTTTTCGATAGCAGATGATGTCGTGGTGATAGAAAGGAATTTTACCCGGCTTAAAAACTGGCTGCTGGACAACGGCTTTACCGTAGAAGAAGTCCCGTATGCCGAGATAGCCAAGCAGGAAGGGCTTTTGCGTTGTTCAACATTACCCCTTATTAGGGAATAGACAATAAAATGAGACAGATTACAGATACATTACTGATGATTCGCCCGGTTGCCTTTCGCATGAACGAGCAGACCGCAGTGAACAATTATTACCAAAAGGTGATGGACGGACTGTTGCCATCTACCGTAAATGCCAAGGCACAGCAGGAGTTCGACGCTTTTGTCGAGAAGCTCCGTGCAGCAGGCATCAATGTAGTGGTGGTAGACGATACCGTAAACCCGGATACCCCGGATTCCATATTCCCAAACAATTGGGTGTCCTTCCATGAAAATGGCGATGTGGCCCTTTACCCCATGTTTGCCGAAAACCGCCGCAGCGAGCGACGTGAGGATATTTTGGACATGCTGGAGGACCAGGGATTCAATATTGAGAATATAGTAGACTATACCTCTGCCGAGGAAGACGCTATTTTCCTGGAAGGGACAGGTAGCATTGTACTTGACAGGGCCAACCACAAGGCATATTGCGCGCTTTCACCACGCGCCGATGAGGAACTTCTGATAGAATACTGCGAGGATTTTGAATTGTCGCCTGTGATATTCGAGGCGTTCCAGACTGTGGACGGCGAGCGCATGCACATATACCACACCAACGTGATGATGTGCATAGGCGAGACGTTTGCAGTGATCTGTGCTGATTGCATCGATGATAAGAAAGAGCGAAAAATGGTGTTGGAAAACCTCCGCAAAGACGGCAAGGAGATCATACTGCTTACCGAAACCCAACTGAACCATTTTGCAGGCAATATGTTGCAGGTGCAGGGAGCGAATGGCAAAAGCTACCTCGTAATGAGCGAGTCGGCAAGGCAGGTGCTTACAAAAGACCAGGTTTCAAAAATTGAAAAACATACCGAAATACTAAGCTCAAGCCTCGATACCATTGAGGCCTGCGGCGGCGGAAGTGCGCGCTGCATGATGGCTGAAGTATTTTTACTGAAAAAATAAATGCTATCCAAGAAAACGAAATACGGCCTTAAGGCGCTTATTTATATAGCGAAGCAGGACAGCGCTATGCCGGTGCTGATCTCCGATATTTCGGCAAAGGAACAGATACCGAAAAAATTTCTTGAGGCCATATTGCTGGACCTCAAGAAGTTTGGTATCCTTGGCTCCAAGAAAGGGAAGGGCGGAGGCTACTACCTTTTAAGGGATCCTAAGACCGTTACTGCTGCAACAATGATCAGGGTTTTAGACGGGCCAATAGCCATGCTGCCCTGCGTGAGCCTGAATTATTATGAAAAGTGCGATGACTGCCCGCACGAGGAGGTTTGCTCCCTGAATAAGTTCATGGCCGAAGTCCGTGACAATACCCTGGAGCTTCTGGCGCACAAGTCGTTATACGATTTAACACAACTGTAGCATTTTTTTAGGGTATTATCCTACTATATCTATAGAGTAATAGTTATATTTGGGCAATATTTGCATTTTAAAATATGGATAAAGATCAATTGCATTACCTGAACAGCCGTCTGAAAGGCATGGCGCTTGAGGATGCCCTACCGTTTGTATTGGAAAATATTGACGGGAAAAAGGTATTTTCTACTTCTTTCGGGATAGAGGACCAGCTGTTAACCCATTACATACATCCGTACTCCGCGTTTGTGTCTGCCTTTACGCTTGATACGGGCAGGCAGTTCAACGAAACGTATGAAGTGTTCCAAAAAACACAGGACAAATACCCGTCGCTGAAGATAAAAACGTATTTCCCGGACGAAAAAGACGTAAGGGAATATGTGGCGAAAGATGGTGTCAATGGATTTTATGATAGTGTAGAAAGCCGGAAGGAATGCTGCCGCATCCGGAAGGTTGTGCCTTTGCAAAGGGCCATTGAAGGTGCCCGGTTGTGGATAACAGGATTGCGCGCGCAACAATCGCCCAACCGTGAAACCATGGACTACCTGGAGTGGGACGATGCTAACCAATTGGTAAAATACAACCCGCTGTTGCACCATACGCTGGAGGAGGTGGAGCAATTGGTAAACCTCCATAAAATACCGCTTAGCACATTGTACGCCAAAGGATACCTGAGCGTAGGATGCGCGCCCTGCACACGCGCCATTGGCAGGGACGAAGATTTCCGGGCCGGGCGCTGGTGGTGGGAAGGTGGCAAGAAAGAATGCGGACTCCACATACACGCTACTAAAAACTTTTAAAAGAAATGCTCCGGGAATAGTAAACTTTCCGGAGCATTTTTTTGAGATTATTACTTAGTAACCCTCATTTCTCCCAAATAGGAGTTCCATACTAATTTTTTGGTGTTGCCAAATTTCTTTTCCTCCAGAACCATTATAAATATTTGGCTGACGTTTTTTATTCTTTTTCCGGCAATAACGTCGTACGTCATCATCCATTCGCTACGCCTGGCATTTTCATCGATTAGCATTACCTGTACCGAATTTATATAAATATGTACTTTCTTTTTCTGTGCCGATGCGAGCTCCAGTAGCTTTTGAACGGTTACAATACTTTCTTTTTCGTCGAATATATTTTCTATAGTTTCGCTATCGTATTTGTAGAGCTTTGCAGCTTCGGCAGCAGTTTGCGTCTTCATTTCTGCATTGGCCGAGGAGTCGGTTAACAACTCGATATAACTGAAAAATTCTGCAGCCTTAGATTCGGCTTTAAGCGTATAAGCTTCCATTTCTTTTGGAGAAATCCCTTGCGGCTTGTTCCTGTGTCCAGAATCCTGTGCATTGGCTGCCTGTATAAGCGCAAGAAGCGCTATTATTATCATTTTTTTCATTTTTCTTTTTGCATGTATTTTAGTGAAACAATTTTCTTTTCGCGGTATTCAATTTCGACAATTTCCATTGCCTTGGAAATCTTAGAGGGGGTTGTCATCTTATTGATGAATTCCTCTTTATTTAAAAACTCCACCCCAATATCTTCAAACATGATCTCCTCTATCACGGCATCTTCCGAAATAATGGCATCGAGCTGGCTGCGGCGTTTTTTCCAGTCTTCGGCATTGTTGTTCATATAGGCGCGCATCATCATCGCATAATCGTCAGGTTGCAGGTCGAATTCATAGTGCGTTGTCCCTGCGGCTATCTTGAGGGTGTCGGCTTTATAGTACGGGCTTTCCACAACCACCAGGCTTTCACCATCAGTATCCTTTAGCAAAAAGCAATTGCCGTCGCGGGATAGTTTTTGCCCTTTTCCCCTGGTAAGGAGCGACAACGAAATCTTACCTGCTTCAATTTCCTTTTGGGTATACCGGTCTTTCAGGCAAATGGTAGTATCCCCTCCCGAAGCTGTCAGGCCAATAACGGCGGCTAGTAGAATGGCGGCTATGCCCATGATTATATATAGTGTTTTCCTGTTGTTTTTTTGTGCAATGAGTGTTTCGGCTTCGCGCACCGGCGTGGATTCTTCCTTATGACTGAACGCGAACTCATCCCAGTTGCTGTAGCCTGTCCATTTGCAGAAAATGTTGAGCGTGTCCTTTCGCGGGAGCTTTTCATTTTCTAAAGGCTTCAGGTGGGTATACACCCATTTCTCGCTCACCCTTTCGCTGCATTCCTTCTCTATGGCATCGATCAGCTGCGCGATCTCCTTATTCCCGAACGCCTGCAAAGTCCCGGTGTAATAGGGGTAATGCTCCCGGTACTTTACGAGGATATTTTCCTTAAGCAGATAAAAAAGGGCAATGTCATTCATCCGGAAGTAAAAGTATGAAAATAGGCGGTTCTGCCTACTGTAAAACCACTGTAAAACTACTGAAAAATACTTTACAGGCTGTTTGCCATGGGTTTGCAATGTATGTTTTCGGATGTGAAATTAATTTCGCCATTGAAACTTCCAAATAACAAACAAACTCCAATTTTTAAAATTCCAAACCAAAGCGGAGTCTTACCCTAGTGAACTTAAAAGTAAGCAGCGTAGTATCCCTTGTGAAAACCTTGTGGGCCTTGTGGTAAAAAAGCCAAAATGTTCAATCAATCTTTATAAACAATAAAATCTAAACAACATGAAAAGTCTCCTTTTAACCCTTCTTATCCTTGTATCCTTCCACGCCGTTGCCCAGGAAAGCGGCAACGTAAATTACGGCAGAAACCGCTACCAGCCGCAGGTGCAGAATATGAACAGCATTACGACCACCAACGGCGACGAGATTCGCATTGCCATACGGGGCATTTATAACGAAAAGCCATCGCTGTACTCGGCTACTTTCAGCATTGTTCAGGTGGGTACCTCGCTGGAGGAGATCGACGCGTTGATGAACGAGAAGATCAATGCCATTAGAGCCGGAATAAAAGCCGCCGACCCTACAGTTGAGGTATTCACCGACATGATATCGTTCGTGCCAGTATATGAATACGAGGTGACCAAAAAGATTTTCAGCAAGAAAACGTATAATGAAAAACCTGCAGGATACGAGATGAAGAAGAACCTCATCATCAAATACAAAACGCCGGTGCTGGATAAGATCGTTTCCATCTGTGCCACGCAGGAGGTGTACGACCTGGTGAAGGTGGACTATATTATCACCAACCTTGAGGCCATACAGGCAAAACTACAGGCGCGTACGCTGGAGGAATACAATGCCAAACTGAAATACTACTCAATGCTGCTGGGGGAGGACCTTACGCTGAAGAAGAAAACTCTGGCTGAAAACTATAATCTTGTCTACCCTGTGGAGAGCTATAGCAATTATACCGCATTTTCACGCTCGCAGTTGCCGTATTCAAGGAATGGCGTAGTGAATGAGGCCGTGAAGAACGAAACCAGCTACTACAACCCTGTGATGGTGAAGGTGCATGACTTTGTGGTGAACCCTGAAGTTACCGAGCCCAGCGTACAGGTATTCTACGACCTGTATGTGACCATCAAAATGAAAAAGGAGGAAGATCCGAAGCCTGCCGAGAAGAAAATTGTTTACATAGTGACAGCCAATGGGGAGATTAAGCCTTTAGCGTTGTAAGAGTAGCAGTATAAATTTGTTGAGTTTTCTATTTTGAGGTCTGAGTCAGCATATCGTTGTTCCTCTCTCCTTTGGAGAGGGGTCGGGGGTTAGGACTACCTATCCAAAATTAATCGACTCCACTATATTTACTATCGAGCCGGCAATATACTGTACACCGATAGCGATCACGATAAACCCGATGATCCTGGAGATCGCCACAATCCCCGACGCCCCCAGTATCCTGTCGAGATAATGTGAGCTGCGCATGATGAGGAAAATGGTTAACGCTACTGCCGCCATGGCAATGCAGGCAATAACCTGGTTGATAATCTCCTCTTTATAGTCCTGGTACATGGCGATGAGCAGCGATATGGAACCCGGCCCTGCCAGCATAGGGATGGCAAGCGGGGTAAGGGCGATGTCGTTGCGTTTTTGGGCATCGGTTTCTACTTCTTTGTTAACACCGCGGCTCTTGCTGAACTTGCGGTTGAGCAATGCAAACCCTGAGTTTACGATGATGAAACCGCCCGCAATACGCAGCGCGTCGATGCTGATGCCGAAGAACGCCAATACATACTGACCTACATAGAACGAAATAAGCATGATGATAAATACATTTACCGCCGTCCAGAAGGAGATACGCTGCCGCTCTTTTTTGGTGTCATCCTGGGTAAGTCCCACGAATATCGGCACAGCGCCCAACGGGTTGATAACGGAGAAAAGCGACGCAAAAATGTAAATGAATAGTTCCATGTAGTCGTTTTTTTGTAGCGTAAAGTTAATAATTAATGTCCCATTCGTACAATTTTGGCCTGCAATGTTCTATTACTTTTGGAGTATAAACAAGAACTCCTATGAAAAATCTATGTAAAGCCACCGTTTTGACTTTCCTGGCCTTCATCCTGCCTTCAGGTTTAAAAGCGCAGGACATTGCAAATGTACAGACGCTGGAAATAAAATCAAAGATACTCAGCCAGGATCGTCCCATTATCGTGTATACACCGGTGCTATATGACGAAAGGGACTTAATGCATTACGATGTTATTTATGTTTTTGATGCGCAAAACCGGGAGCTGTTCGACATGGTGCATGCGGCAATGAGCTTTACGAACGCTTCAAAAAAGTGTATTGTAGTAGGCATCTGTTCTCCACCGTATCCTGAACAGGAGTATTACCGGAATGACGATTACGTTCCGAAACCGTTAAATGTTGAAAAGTACACGCTTACGAAAAAGCCCAATGCAGAGAATTTCTGGAAATATGTGACCGATGAGGTGATGCCTTTTATAGATGAAAAGTTCCGAACCACAGCTACAAAGTATACTGTAGGGCATTCGCTCAGCGCGTCATTTGTATTGGATAAAGCCATCAACGCGCCATCAGTATTCAAAGGCTGCCTGGCTATTTCACCAAATATGGCCTATGATGATTACAGGCTGGCAAACGATTTTATCAGGGCCGACTTTAACAAGCCTGACGGGAAAACGTTCCTTTACATCAGCCAGGGAGATGAACCCGAAAGCATGCCGGAGCCATGGGGCATTGGCTATAAAAAAGTAAAAACGTTTATCGATTCGAAAGACGACTTTGGTAAGTATACCCTGCTGGTAAAAGAATTTCCCGAAGAAAACCACTGGAACACCTTCGCTCCTTCGCTGTTATTCGGACTGAAAAAACTCAGTGCCTTTATAGAGAGCAACCTCACAAAGCCGCAGGGAGAGTTCATGCCGGTTACCTTCAGAGTTACAGTACCCGATAAAAATGACGATGCCTACGTTGTGGGCAACCAGGATGCATTGGGAAATTGGGATCCTGCAAAGGTAAAATTGAAAAAAGTATCCGATTTTGAGCGGGAGGTAACCCTCAACGTACAATTTCCTCTTGAGTTCAAAATTACACGCGGCAGTTGGGACTCCCAGGCGGCGACTAACCAGAATGACGGCGACAATATTGTCATCGCAAAGCCCGGCAAAAGCAAAACAATAAAGCTGAAGGTGGAGGCGTGGTTTGACAAGTAATAATAATATGCTAAACATTAGGTGTTTTATCGGATGATATAGGTAACATTTGCCGTCAGGTGAAAGTTGGTTGCTCTCACAAATCAGTATATTTGTCCGGTAAATGCTGATGTATGACAGATCAAAGGATTACAGATAAAATAAAAGCCTGTATTGAAAGTAACAGGAAAATAACATTTCTTGTTGGGGCTGGACTCTCGGCAGAAAGCGGCATACCCACTTTCAGGGGTGCGGACGGCTATTGGACTTCGGGGTCGGTAAACTATAAAGCCGAAGAAATAGGCACACTCAAAATGTTCAGGACCGATCCTGCTGAAGTCCTGAAATGGTTCCTCTACCGTAAATCGGTCACGGAAAAAGCGAGGCCCAATACCGGACATTTCATGCTTAAGGAAATAGGCGATATGCTGGAGCCTAACTTTGCGCTCATTACCCAAAATGTAGATGGGCTTCACAAGAAGGCAGGGAGCAATCCTGAAAATACCTACCTGATTCATGGTGATCACGATTATGTGCGATGCGGCGATGAATGCTCGCCGGAACTTTATCAATACCCAAAGGGCATTAATCTTGAAAGCAGGAATAAGAATGTAATAACGGATGAAGAGTGGCAGATACTGCGTTGTCCGAAATGCGGTGGGATACTAAGGCCTCATGTACTTTGGTTCGACGAATATTACAACGAAAAATATTTTAAGAAAAATACCGTACTCAGGATATCAAAAACCACTGGAATTCTATTTATTATTGGAACATCCGGCGCCACCACCCTCCCTCAGGTCGTGGCGCAAAACGTCCTTTCCAGAAATGGGATAGTGGTTGAAGTGAATATGGAAGCATCTTATTTTAGCACACTTCTGAAAAATAAGAAGAACGGTATTGTTATCAACACAAACAGCAGCAATTTCCTTACAGCCTTGCGGGATAAAATAGCAGAATTGCAAAAATTAAGCATCGATGATGTAACTTAGTAAATATTTTAACTTTAAGCTTTCAACATGAAAAAATTCCTGATACTCACAATTGCCCTTGCACTTGCTTCCTGCGACAACACCGTAGTATATACCGAAACTGGCAAAGACTTTAAGGATAACCGCTGGCTAGCCACAGATGTGCAACATTTTGAGTTTGAATTGAAAGAGGATATTGAAGCCGGCAACATCCTGATGATGCTATCGCACGTGCATGAGCCTCAGTTTACTGTCATTCCGGTTGAAGCATCCGTTACCTATCCGTCGGGTGAAAGCGAAAATGTAGCGCTCAGCCTCGTGCTTAAAGATGCCGAAGGCAACGACCTCTCGGAATGCCTGGGGGATGTGTGCGACTTTCATACCCCTATAAAAGAAAAGGTAAAGCTGGCTAAGGGCAAGTACAGGATCGCCCTGCACAACAATTTCCCCAATATGTACCTGCCCAATACCATTGCGGTAGGGGTAAGAGTTGAAACGGCTAATTAGGATAACTATGAAGCATTTTTTTATTTTCCTATTGTTTGCGATTTGCTCGCGGGGGAGTGCCCAAACCGTTTCCGGGTATGTGTATGACGAAATAGAGAACAAGCCGCTTGAAGGCGCGTTTGTATACCTGGACGGCACAACACTTTCGGCTGGCACCGATGCGAACGGGTTCTTCAGGATAAATGCCACGCAAAAGTACAATGCCGCCCTGGTGGTAAGCTTTATCGGTTTTGAAACGTTGCGCGTGGAAGACCCATTCGGCTACGGAAAACCCTTTAAGGTGATGCTGCGCGAAGAGGCCACCCAACTGAACGAGGTAATCGTTACTAAAAAGAAGGGGCCCTTTAGCAGGAAGCAGTTGTTGAGCGCGTTCCGGGACGAATTCCTGGGGCGCTCCAAAGCAGGAAGTTCCTGTAAGATTGAGAATGAGGACGACATTACGCTGTATTATGATACCGACGACAACACACTGCACGCCATAGCGGCAAAACCTATAAGGATAACCAATAAGCGCCTGCAGTATAAAATTGTTTTCGATCTGGTAGATTTTAACGTAAAGTACAGCATACAAAGCCTTTCGGAGCAGTATGTGCGGGGAAGCTATTTTGTCGGTACAACCTTTTATACCGACATTGCCAAAGATAAAAAGAAAGCCGAAAAGCTACGCGGGGAAACCTGGCTTGGTTCGCCAATGCACCTCGTCAGGACCATAGTAGATGGCGACTGGGACAAACAGAAGTTTGGATTTTATACCGGCAGTTTTCCCGACAATCCTCATGATTATTTCGGGGTAACCGATACGCTCGAACTTAAGAAAGTACGCCTGCTGAAAGTCCCGCCCAGGGATACAGAGAAAATAAGCATGATAAGGCCGGATCCCTCTAAAGGAAAATACAACGGTGTGAGCTTCAATATCCTTTATGATAAGAAAGAGCAGTCGGCTATTAACTTCGATACCGGGACGTTTTATGTAGATGCCAACGGCCTCTTTTTCCCGATAACCGAGATTACCTTTAGTGGGCACATGGGAACCCTCAAGGCAGGCGACCTGCTCCCCGCCGATTACCGGTTTAAAGAAAACCCATAAATCGTTATTTACAATAAATAAGCGTAGTGACACCCCCAATTTCATCGGGTATGGTAAGGTGCATCATGCCGTCTTTAAGCGATACCATCAGTATATCTGTTGACTTTGCAGCATCGTCATTCACAATATTGATATATGACTTTTTATTTTGTTCGGTCAGGCTAAAGGTTCCGCTTGCCGTGTCGCCTGCCATGGCCTGCTCAATGTAATTGCCTTTTATCAGGCAGGTGCCCTCTTTATAATCGGCGAGCCCGGTCTTTACATCGGCTATCATGGCATCTTTCTGGCTTTGGCCCAGTGAGCTTTCATATTCGGAAGGCAGGGTTACCGAATCCGATTTGAAATCCCATCGGATCCCGTTGATGTCAAAAGCGCACATTTTCCAATTTCCCTGTAGGCTGTCCTTCGTAACAGTCTGTGCCTGTGCGAAGGTTGCGATAAGGAATGTTGCAAAGAGTAAGAATATTTTTTTCATAAGGGTTTGCCCGGTTTATATGATGCAAAAAAAGCCCTGTGCCGAAACACAGGACTTACTATTAACCGCAATTGCGGATGATTATTGTTTCGTGTACACAAAAACTGCCGATGCGCCGCCGCCTGCCTGCTCCAGGTGAAGCTTCTTGTCTACGATAGTAGCGACTATTTCTTCAGTCGTACCATCTTCTTTGGTCAGTGTAATCACGTTTTTGCCATCTTTCTGCGCCATTACAAAGGTGCCTTTCTGCTCTTCAGGGCCCATGGTCTGCCTTAGGTTCTTTCCTTCCACATAAGCATACGATTCCCTGAACATTTCCATGGCCTGAGCCATTCCTGCATTCATCTGTTCTTTCGCTTCCGGAGTAAGCTGTGCTTCCATTTCGGGAGAAAGTACAACCTTCTCACCTGCCACATCGATTTTCATGCCCGATGCTTCAAGGGCGGCCAGTTTCCAGGTGCCCTGGATATCCTTATCGGTCAATTTTTGGGCTGAAGCTACTGTTGACAGGCATACAGCCACGAATAGGTACAATACTTTTTTCATTGTTTTTAGTGTTATGAGACGGCTAATGTATTAAAATTACCGTTTGGTTGTATGATGCGCGTTATATTTAACAGGTGATTAAGACGTATTTAGGCCGCTCTGCATCCAGTGTGGAGAATTAACGATAAAATTATTACGGAAACCTTTATGTATTGAGGTTAAAAACATAAATTTGTTAATAGCCTATTAATAGGAATATTCTAAATCCCCCAGTAACCAATTAATTTATACAATAGATGACATCACAAGAAATCCTGGATAGCATCGCCGCATGGCAGGCGATTATTAATGATCCCGAAAGCCTGAGGTACTACCTGAACCAGGGAAACACCTTTACGTATGATAATATTACGTACCCCCTAACATCCGAAACCATCCATGCATATCCCGGGATACACAATGGCAACCTGTATTTCTTCGTAATACCAGATGCCTATGACAACCAGGAGCACATACACAAGCTCTTCGACTACGTGCAGGCGCGCCCGGTAATGTGGACACTTATGGGTAGCCACACCATCCCCGTGCTGGAAGGAGAGATACGCATAGCACGCTGGATCGAGCAGTACCAGGACTGGATACCCGTGCAGACCGGGCAGCCTGCCGGTATGTTTAAGGCCTTTTCCATACCTGCCGACGATTTTTCAGGAGAGGAATGCCTGGCAACACTGGGCCTGCAAATAGGAGGTGTTGAGGGATTAAAAACCGCCGACCTTATCATTGCTAATGCCAGCACTAAGACCTTGATAGAGTTTGATGATTATTCGCAGCCGGTACCACCATATGGATCTGCGGCAATTGAAAGTAGTTTTTATTTATTGCAAGCTGCAAGTTCGATTTAATGGATGTAAGGGAATTTTCACGCTTTGTTAGTTTTATAATTCCTGCTGTATTGATTTTCGGTACGATTACAGGCTTTTATAATTATAAGAAGATAGATGCTATGCATAAAAGCATAGCTATCTATCTTTTGTTAATGCTACTAATGGAAGTCGCAAGCAGGGTTCTTGGAATGTACGGTAATAATTTTATTATCCTGCCTGTTATCAGTTTGCTTGAGTTAAGTTTTTTTATCTATTTCTATAGCAGTTACCTTTTACGGCGAAAAAAAGTATTTACATGGGTTGGAATATTAGGTGTGGTATATATTGTCGGGGAGACAATTTTTTATTTTGTGTTGAATGATGTAAGTGCCAAACAATTCCAGCCTTATTCCAAAGTTGTGGATAATTTTATAATCATTGTAATGGCGCTTGCCTTCTTTCTTGAAAAGATTGATGGATATAAAGAAACCAATTGGAATAATTTTCGCTTAAATACAATGTTACTGATTTTCTTCACAATAAATACTTTGGTTTTTCTGCCATTCAACTTTTTAGTAAATGAAACAACAGGTTTGAAGTTTTATTTTTGGTCTATCAATATTATAATACTTATAATACTTGATATTTATCTTGCCTATTCAATATGGAAAAATGCCCGCAAACCCAAGAGTCCTAATTACAAGAAGGTGGTTCGATAGTCAATACTAAAACCTCACTGTTTATACTTTACATTTCTCCCAAATCTTCCTACTTTTGGGTCATAACTATTACCCAATGTTTTTATGGAAAAATGGCAGGATCCCAAGGTAATCGCTATATGGATCACTATTATTGTTGTACTGGTGTTTACCATCATACTTTTTGTAGTGAAGATCATGCACGCCGGTTATAAGCGCATGACCGAGGCCAACCTCCGCGAAGCGCAAACCCGGCTTGAGCACCAAAAGAAACTCATGGAAACCAACCTCCAGGCACAGGAAAAGGAGCGGGGCCGCATTGCAGCCGACCTCCACGACAGCCTGATTGGCAAGCTCACCCTCATCCGGATGAAAAGCCAGGTTGGGGCGGCGTTGCCCGAGATCGAAGGACTCTTGGGCGAAAGCATAACTGAGGCGCGGAGGATTTCGCATGACCTTACCCCGCCGCTGCTCGAATTTTCAAGGGCGGAAGAGCTTATGGAAGGCGTACTCAACCCATGGAAGGAAAAGCTTGATATTAACTTCTATACCGATGTGCGGGTTACGGACGACCTTTCGCCCGACGTAAAAATACAGCTATTGCGTGTGGTGCAGGAATTGCTTACCAACATCATAAAGCACGCCGGAGCCACAGAGGTTAAGGTAGGCTTCAGGCATACGACCAAAAGCATTGTCCTGTCGGTAAGCGATAACGGCAAAGGCTTCGATACCAGACAGCTCAAAAAAGGCCTCGGCCTCAACAGCCTTGAGTTCAGGATGCAGTACCTTAATGCAAAATACAAGGTAAAGTCAACCATAGGAAAAGGAACAACTACTTTTATGGTTGCAGCTCATTTGCCGGGATGAAGTGAAGCTGTTCCCTCCTGAGAGGGATTAGGGGAGTGTTCAATTTTTATCAATCCATAACCACCAACCCATGGAAAACATCAAAATAGCAATTACCGATGACGATGCACTTATCGTGAGCCTACTGCAGGCGTACCTGCATAGCGTAGACGGGCTGGAAGTGCTTTTTACCGCCAACGATGGCAGGGCGCTGTTGGACCTGCTGGAAGCTGCCGAAACACTCCCCGATGTACTTATACTCGACCTGAAAATGGAAGGCATGGACGGCATAGAGGTCACAGAACACCTCAAGGCCAATTATTCGGGGATAAAGGTTATTGTGGTATCGTCGCACTACCAGCGGAGTTTTATGGGCTTTATGCTCAAAACCGGGGTGTCGGCATTTTTGCCAAAAGGCATTTCCCCTATCGACCTGGTGGGCGTAATTCGCACCGTGGAAAGCCAGGGCTATTATTTCCAGGCGGACCAGTTAGCTATTGTGCGCGACCAGATATCCTCCAAAACGCCCAAGCCCGCCCTTGATGAGAACGATTCGCTATCCGAGCGGGAAATAGAAGTGCTGCGCCTTATCTGCCAGCAAAAGACAGCCAAGGAAATAGCCGAAATACTGTTCCTTACCCAGCGCACCGTCGAAGGGCATAAAACGAGCCTCTTAGCAAAAACCGGTGCCAAGAATGTGGCCGGCGTTGTGATCTACGCGATACAGCATGGAATCATAAATGTTGAGGAGCTGCCACTGATCTAGTTGTTTTGATTTAATCAATTGATTATTAGTGTTAAAAAAAACATAAGTGTTTCATATTCCATCGTCGCTCCAAATTTTAACATATTTGCGGAAAATACCTGTTTTGTAAAAACAGGTATTTTCTACCTATGACGGTTGGTAACTTCTGCCTAATTTTGACTCAGGATAAAAGATAAATAATGTTATAGTT
Organism: uncultured Flavobacteriaceae bacterium; assembly: GCA_942492845.1. GTDB lineage: Bacteria > Bacteroidota > Bacteroidia > Flavobacteriales > Flavobacteriaceae > Flavobacterium. Next base: position 1,222,978 of record OW818646.1, read on the forward strand.
GCACAATACCATTACAATATCCTAAAATAAAGCGTGGCAGGGTTAATAATTCGGGTGTTCACAAGCCCCCCAAAAAAACCGACCCTCCCTTACTGAATTATGTCTTACATAATCCTGCCTGCTTTTTTAAGAAAGAACTTTACACTTTGCCCCCAAAGTACCAAAGTTTTGATTTTTATAGATGTGAAGCAGCGGGTGTGGTAGCCCGCTGCTTTTTTATTTAAATTCTGGTCATTACTATTTTAAAGATTCATAAACTTCCAAATATTGATACATATAAAACCCGAAAGCCCCCGCTTTCGCAGAGGCTTCCTAACCCAAACTTAAACTAACTCAACTTATTTTTATTTGAATTTTTCTATTTTTTAGTGCCATTTGGGGCTTTATTCAATTTCCTTAAATATTCTCTCGTTTTGATACCGCTTTCCTTGAGATCGGATAATTTCCACTTCCCTTCGGATGCTGCCGACTTCTGCAACACACTGCACGTTTCATCCTTATCGGATACCGACCACGTGATCCAGCTCAGGCCGCGCGCCTCCATCCAGTCGATCCAGCGCTGCCATTCTTCAAGGTTCAGCGGGCCGTTGCCGGTGGCTTCCATTCCCGCGCATTCCGATATGAATACGGGCAGGCCTTTTTGCAGCGCGGCATCCGTGCGGTCACGCAGTTCCTGTTTGTGAGTAGCGGCATAAAAATGAACGGTATACATCAGATTGCTGTAGCCCTTTATCGGGTCGGCCGCAGGCAGGTTAATGTCCTGGTCCCAGTGCGGGCAGCCTACAAGTATGATGTTATCAGGGTCGTTTTTGCGGATCACTTTTATCACGGCCTCGCTGTAAGCTTTTACATCGGCCCAACTTTCATCGTCGGGCTCGTTGAATATTTCATAGATGACGTTGGGGTGCTTGCCGTACTTTTTAGACATTTCATCAAAAAAAGCTTTCGCTTCCTCAAGGTTGATGTTGTGACTGTGCCAGTCGATGATCACATAAATATCTTCTTTAATGGCGCCATCCACAACCGCTTTTATCTTTGCCTTGGCATCTGCAGGGTCTTCTTTGTAGGTAAGTCCTTTGCTACCGGTTTCAATGCCCATTGCGGCGCGAACTACATTGGCATGCCAGTCGTCCTTCAGCCATTTTACGGCCTTGGGATTGTAAAACCTTGGCCAGAAGCTGTGCCACCCGAAGCTCATGCCCCGGAGCATTACGTGCTTTCCGTCCTTGTCTGTAAGCTGTGTCCCTTTTACGGACAGCTGGCCATGCTCTTTGACGCCCTGCCCGAATGAGAGGGTGCTAAACAACAGCACAGGAAGAGACTTTATAATATTTTTCATGCTATTTGGTTTTGGTAAGCCTAAGGGCAATGATGTCATGTGCGGGCAGGTCGGCCTTAAAGGCTTTCTTGGTGGTTGCCGTACCTTTATCCTTTTTGTCCCAAAGGTTTTTTATTTTGTAGATCGTAGTTTTAAAGGAAGGATCCAGCTTGTTGATGTCGTCATATACGCTTTGTATGGCCCAGTCATACTCTATTTTTTTAGCAGACGTAGTACGGTTCAGGAAGGCAATGGCCCAGTCGCCGCCCTGTAGCGGCTTTGCCCATATTTCCAAACCGTCTTCGGCTATTGCCTTGAAGCCCTGTATGCCCAGCTTGTCCTGGTTGATGGCAATAACGTCCTTGTTGGTTAGAACCTCAATAGTCTCTTTGCTCATGCTACGCAGGTCGTTACCGGCAATAAGCGGTGCCGCAAGCATGGCCCACATGGTAAAGTGTGCCCTGTCTTCTCCCGGTGTCAGTGCGCCGTTGCCCACTTCCAGCATATCGGGGTCGTTCCAGTGGCCCGGCCCTGCAAATCGGCGGAGCCCATCCTGCTTGTCGAGGATCTGCATCACGCCAAAAGCCTTCCATGAACCGTGGTCTTTAATACAGTCGAAACAATTGTAAATGTCGCCGGTGGTTCTCCACAGGTGGCCCACATTCTGTCCCCAAACCCATGGCTCGTCAGTACCCCACTCGCAAATGCTCAGTACAATCGGGCGACCCGCACGCTTCAGAGCGGCGGTAATGGTTTTATAGGCGCCTTCCGCTTTTAATCCTTCGGTGTTGCACCAGTCATATTTCAGGTAATCAATGCCCCATGCCGCATAGGTAAGCGCATCCTGGAATTCGTAGCCGCGGCTGCCCGGCCTTCCGCCGCAGGTCTGGCTTCCTGCATCGCTGTAAATGCCCAGTTTCAGGCCTTTGCTGTGCACGTAGTCGGCTACGGCCTTCATACCGTTAGGAAAGCGCTTCGGGTCAGGGCTTATGAAACCTTTTTCGTCGCGATCGCCGTGCCAGCAATCGTCTATGTTAATATAGGTATAGCCTGCATCCTTCATGCCGCTGCTCACCATGGCGTCGGCCATTTGCCTTATCATGCTTTCGTCTACATTGCACGCAAATTTGTTCCAGCTGTTCCAGCCCATCGGCGGGGTCATTGCAAGGTCCTGGTATTTGGTGTAGTCCTGTACATAATTATTCCCCTGTGCGGTTGCCGTAAGGGTTATAAGCAATGTAAAGATCGAGCAGAGCGTTTTTTTCATTGTGTTGGGGTATTTTTTATTGGCTTAAAATAGCTTCTATTGCAGTAAGCTCTTCCTCGCCGAAAGTAATGTTGTTCAGGCTTTGCAGCGAATCGAGCACCTGTGCCGGCTTGCTTGCGCCAATGAGTACTGATGTTACCCTTTCGTCTTTCAGCAGCCATGCCAGCGCCATGTGTGCCAGTTTTTGGCCGCGCTGTTCCGCAATGGCATTCAGCTTTTTTATTTTGTCTAATTTTTCGGGCGTTATGCTATTTTCATTCAGGAACACCCCACTTGTTGCAACACGGGAATCTGCCGGTATGCCGTTGAGGTATCTGTCCGTAAGAAGTCCCTGTGCGAGAGGGGAGAAGGGTATGCACCCCACGCCATTGTTGCCAAGAACTTCCAGCAGGCCATTTTCCGGGCCGCGCTCAAACATGGAGTACTTCGGCTGGTGGATAAGGCATGGCGTGCCCAGTTCTTTCAGTATTTTAATGGCTTTTTGAGCCTGTTCCGCATTATAGTTGGATATCCCGGCATACAATGCTTTTCCCTGCCTTACGATCAGGTCAAGCGCCTGCATGGTTTCTTCCAAAGGCGTATCCGGATCCGGGCGGTGGTGGTAAAAAATATCCACATAGTCCAGCTTCATCCGCCTGAGGCTTTGGTCAAGGCTCGACACCAGGTATTTTTTGGATCCCCAGTCGCCGTAAGGCCCATCCCACATGGTATAGCCCGCTTTTGTCGAAACGATCAGCTCATCGCGGTGTTCCTTTAGGTCACTATGCAGCACCTTCCCGAAATTTTCCTCTGCCGAACCCGGCGGCGGGCCGTAGTTATTGGCGAGGTCAAAGTGCGTGATGCCGTTATCAAATGCCGTATGGATGATGCTGCGGCTGTTTTCGAAGTCATTTACATGGCCGAAATTATGCCATAACCCGAGCGACAATGCCGGGAGCTTAAGCCCGCTGTTGCCGCAACGGCGGTATTGGATGTTGCTGTATCGTGTTGCTGATGGTTGGTATTCCATTGTATAATTGGTATTTGTGTTTAAAAACATTCCCCGACTTTCATCAGGGAATGTACACAAAAACAACTTATAATCTAATAATTAATCTACAGTATACCCGAAATTATCGAAGTGATAGTTATGCGTAGCTCCTGTAAATTCTTTGAAACTAATGTTTTGAAGTGCCGCGGGATTCCCAAGCTCTTCCCACGTAAAGCGTATTTCCTGCCACACATTGGAAGTTTCAAATTGGCGGTCTACATTGTCATCCCAACTGCCGTTAAAGATAATCTGTAGTTTTGCAGCATCGTCTGAGCGTACCCAGAAATGTATACCTGTATAATCGGATAGCTGGTCGTTCCATGCCCAGTTACCCTGTAAGTTACCCCATCCATCCATAGTTTTAGTGATAAACGTCACGCCTTGGTATGCCTTACTGGCATCGTTCACATAGACATGGTTGTTCCATGATTCAATGTCCCATGGCGCATAAAAGGCATCGTCATATATTGCAGTACCCACGGCAGTTCCCCATTCCGACTCGCCGGAGATGGTTTCCACTTTTACCTTTTTTAGCTGTGAACCTGTCGGAAGGATAGCAACGATTTCAGTTAACGTGCTGGAAACAACTTCCGCCTGTACGCCGCCAACTGTAACTATCGGGTTCAGGAAGAATGTCCCGTATATTGTTATCTGCTCTCCATCGGCCGCGTTTACAGGCTGGAAACTTTTGAGTGTAGGCGCGGGAGGCGCTACAACAAAGGTATAAGTGGCTGTACCTTCCGGCGTAACAACTTTAAGTTCATTAGGCGCATTTTCATACGGTGTATCCTCATCTATCGTCACCAAAATCACCTCGTCGGTAACAAGCGTCGAATTGAAATAGGTATCCGTATCGTTAAAGTAGATCTTTTGGGTGCCGGTAAAGCCTTTACCTTTGATGATATACATATTGTTTGCATATCCTTTGTCTACGATGGAGTCATTCATGGCAAAGCTTACGCTCTCAATCACGGGTTGCCCTCCTCCTGAGGATTCGTCATCGCTGCATGCTGAGAACAGTGCTATCGAAGCCACTGCCAGCAATCCAAATAAATGTTTAATGTTCAGATTTTTCATAATGCTAATTTTTTAATTGAATTCATAGGGTACCGGATCGGCAAGTAGCAGTGGGTTTTTAGCCACGTCGTTGTCCGGATAGTCAAGGTAAAAGTCAGATTCATCAGGTGTAAAGTACTCCGCAGTGAACATATTGCCCCTGTTTTGTGCCGCCATGATAGCTGTTGCCTGTGCCCTCGGCAGCCTGCCAAGGTCAAACCAGTAGTCGCCTTCAAAAGCAAGTTCCTTACGTCTTTCAGTAAATATATCATCAAAGGTAATGCTTGCAAGTGTGGGTTGCCCCGCCCTTGCCCTTACTGAGTTGAATGAAGACAAGGCCCCAGTGTCAGATGTGCTGCCTCCGCCGGCCAGTACAGCTTCTGCGTGGATCAGCAACAGGTCGGCATAACGCATGATATACGTGTTGTTTTCCATCATTGCCCAGTTGTCTACCTGCCCGGTTGCGTTGCCATTTACAATTCCCAATACATATTTTTTGATCGCTGCACCGGCGCCCTGTCCGCCAATCTGGTCGGCAGCGGGTACAGTAAAGCCAATCTGCTCTGTCGTGCCATTTACAATAACTTTTATGTTAGGGTAACTGGTGCCGGGGAACATAATGGTTTCATTTCGCCTTATGTCGCTTGGGTCGTAAAGCCCGAGTATATCCTGCGACGGTGCGAACACACCGCCATACGACGCATTGGAAGTAGTAACCGCTGCTGTACTGATGCCGAACTGCGTATTGCTGTTATTACCGGAGCCATAGTTACCGTCTGTTACCCACTGGATAGCGAAAATCGACTCCTCATTGTTATTATTAGGATAGGTAAAAAGGTCACCGAAAGTTTTACCGGGAAGCTGTGCGCCGCCAAGAAGCTTGAATTCGCCGCTGTTAATTACTTCTTCTGCCAGCTGCCTTGCTTCTGCATATTCATTTTGGTATAGGTGCACTTTCGCAAGCATTGCTTTGGCAGAACCTTTAGATACGCGCCCATTAGCAGAGTAGTTAGATGTACGTACCTTTTCGTAAAGCTTTTCGATGGCCATGTTGTAGTCGCTCTCAATAAGCGTATACACATCCTCGATCCTGTTGGTATTGATATTCGGGGTGGCTACATAATCAAGGTTGTTTTCAATGATCGGCACCGGCCCCCAAAGCCTTACAAGGTAAAAGTAGGCAGTTGCCCTCATAAAGTAGGCTTCACCTATAGTGTTTTGAAGCACTTCATCATCTACGCCCGGCCCTACACGATCGGCCAAAAAGTTAATAATGGCATTGGCCTGTGCCACGTTGGCCCAAAGTGACCTCCATCCCTGGTTCAGCTCGGGGTCGCTGCCATTGATAGAGAAATTGCGCATGGCGTTCACGTCGCCCGAATTGGTGTACATGTTGCCGGAGCCAACCTCGGACACTGCCCAGAAAAACTTATTGCCAAACTGGAACCAGGTGCGGGCATACATACCATTGGTAGCCGACTCTACCTGCGCGTTGGTGCTGTAGTAAGCGTCAAGGCTTATGCCGTCTTCCGGCGGCCTGTTCGTGAAATCCTCGGCGCAGGAAAACAATACTGTGAATACAACCGTCAATGCAGACAATCTGTATATGTTGCGAAATCTTTTCATTTTCTTTTTCTTTTTTTTAGAATTCTACATTTATTCCCAAAGACCACGTTCTCGGTGTCGGGTACCTTCCATTATCAATTCCCGTAAGGAGCTGGTTTTGGTTAAAGGAACCTATCTCAGGGTCATAGCCGCTGTATTTTGTAAAGGTGTGCAGGTTTTGTACACTTGCATAAAGCCTTACCCTGCTTAGTTTTATTTTCGAAATTACATCCGCAGGCAGCGAGTAGCCCAATGTCAGGTTTTGGATCCGGGCATACGACCCGTCCTCAATATAGCGGCTCGAAATCTGTACGTTGGTGCTGCTTGTAGAGGCTATTGGCCTTGGTATATCGGTATTGGTATTATCCGGCGTCCAGTAGTTCAGCGCATCCACAAGCGCATTTTGGTATAATCCTGTATTAGCAGTACCGTTCCTGTATGTAAGGTTCATGATGTCGTTGCCTACAGAGCCCTGAACGAATACCGAAAGATCGAAATTCTTGTATGAGAAACTGTTGGTGAAGCCAAAAGTAAAATCAGGGTGAGGGTTACCAATGAATGTTTTATCATCTGCATTAATCACGCCGTCGTTGTTTATGTCCTTGTATTTCACGTCCCCAAGATACGTTTGGCCCGCGCCGGGACCTACGCTTTGTTCAAATTGTATCGGCGCATTGTCAAGCTGCGCCTGCGTAGTAAAAAGACCTTCGGCCACATAGCCGTAGAACATCCCTATAGGGTGGCCTACTTCGGTATTGGTTGCCACTACCGGTATGTACCCATTTGTGTTTACTTCCTGCGTAAGCGGCAGCCCGTCCTGTATGCTTGTAAGCTCGTTCCTGTACTTTGAAAATACTAATGTTGAGTTCCAGTTAAAGCCGCTGTTTCCTTTAGTAGTATAAGTAAGGGTAATATCTACACCGTTGTTTTGCATCTCGCCAAGGTTGGAGATAGGTGCCGCAATACCTCCATACTGCGATCCGCCGCCTGTCAGGTAGTCGGCCAGCGGCACCTGGAACAGGAAGTCTTTAGATACTTTCTTATAGATGTCGATGCTTGCGCCAAGCCTTGAGTCCAGTACAGTAAAGTCGAGTCCAAAGTTGGTTTGCTGCATCGATTCCCAGGTGAGGTTCGGGTTCGGTATGTTTGACACGAGGAATCCTGAACCAAGCCCTGAATTCTGCTGGTTAAGCATCGCGGTGTACCTGTTGTTTTCAATCTGTTGGTTACCGGTTTCGCCATACCCTACGCGGAACTTGATATTGTCAATATATTTGCGTGTAGGCTCCATGAACTTTTCGTTGGAAAGCTTCCATGAACCCGATATCGCAGGGAAGTAGCCCCATTGGTTTTTAGTGGTCGGGTCGAATTTAGAAGACTGGTCAGCCCTGTAGGTAGCCGAAAGGCTATAGCGGTCGTCGTACTCATAAATGGCGCGCCCAAAAAGCGAGAACAATGCAGCGCTGCCTTTGTAGCTTGTAACGGTGCTTTGTGCAGGGTCGGCAAGGTTAAGCCCGTATGGCGAGTTGCTTTGGAAGCCGGTAGCCGTGGCCGAAATACCCGACCAGTGGCTGTCGTTCACTTCCTGTCCTGCCAATAGCGTTATTTTATGCTTCCCGAACATTTTGTCGTACGAAAGCAGGTTTTTAAGGTTGATCGAATACCAGTTCTGTCTTCTCTCTACAAGGTCGGCGCTCTGGTTTACCTGAACGCCCCAGTTGTATTGCGGGGTAAATTCGGTATGCTCGGAAAATTCAGTGTTTGCACCAAGTTCCAGCCTGTATTTTAGTCCTTTGATGAGCTCTGCCTCTGCATATATATTGCCCAGGAAGTTTTTCCTGATAAGCTTGTTGTCCCTCGACAGCGCTTCTGCCACAGGGTTGAAGTAATTAACGTTCTGGCTGTTGTCCAAAGGCCCGGCGTACGATCCGTCAGGGTTGCGCACCGGTATGTCCGGAGCCTGCAATAGTGTGTTGCTGATGATACCGCCGTAGCTCTGGTTGATGGTAAGCACCTCGTTAGTGATACCCGTGCTCATATTGGCGCCCACACGAAGCCAGTCTTTTACCTTGGTGTCAAGGTTTAGCCTCATGGTGTACCTCTTGTAGCCCGAGCCTATCAGTACGCCTTCCTGGTCAAGGAAACCGCCCGAAATGTAATAGGAGGTGTTTTCGCTGCCGCCGGAAAACGCCAGCTGGTGGCTTTGCGTTACCGCAGTACGGTATACCGCATCCTGCCAGTCGGTACCATTGCCCAATAGGTCTGGGTTGGCAAATTCCGGGCGAAGGTCTGCCGGCGCTGTGCCAAACAATAAGGCCAGTTCGTTTTGGTACTGTGCATACTGGCGCAGGTTAAGCACATCCAGCTTATTATAGATGGATGCAGCCGATGTCCAGCCTTCATACGATAATTTACCCGTTCCTTTTTTGCCTGATTTGGTTGTGATGATGATTACACCGTTTGCTCCCCTCGAACCATAAATGGCTGTAGCTGAGGCATCCTTAAGAATGTCTATGGAAAGGATATCGTTGGGGTTAATCATCGACAGCGGGCTTACAGCGTTATTACCTGCGCCACCGCTGGATGAAAAATCGTTACCGCTTATTGGCCTTCCGCTCATGGATTTGCCTGTTGCATCGCCCGATACCGGTACGCCGTCGATAACGTAAAGCGGTTCATTAGTTCCTGATATTGAGGTAGTACCACGCACGCGGATGGATACCGCGCTGCCCGGCTGCCCGGAGTTGTTGGTTACCGAAACACCCGCAGCCTTACCCTGTATCATTTGGTCAACCGTGGTTTGCTTCAGGTTTTCAATGTCTTTGGTACGGATGGTGGAAACAGCGCTCGATATATCGTCTCTCCTTTGTGTACCGTAGCCTATCACGACTACTTCGTCCAGCTGTTCGCTGCCTTCAGCAAGCGTAACATTAATCTGCTGCCTGCCGTTTACCGTGATTTCCTGTGTTTCAAAACCGATAAAACTGTAAACAAGCACCGCACCGGCAGGCACATCGATGGAGTATTCGCCATCAACATTTGTCGCAACGCCCGTGTTAGTGCCCTTGATGGAAACGTTGACTCCCGGTATGGTCATCCCGCTTCCGTCGGAAACAACACCCGATACCGTGTTTTGGGCCTGCACTGCGCCTGCACAGCAAAACAGGATGAGGTAAACAAGGGAGCGTCCCCCTGTGCACCATTTAATAAGATCATGTAGTAGAGTATTACCCATAGTAATTTGTGTTTGGTTAGTTACTGAATCTTAAAATAAATAACAAATTCTTTTGACTATCAATAATTTTAAGTATGGATTATTGACAAAAACAAATTTATGGGAGTTGTTAAGCGTTTGTTAATATTATTTTATCATTTAATGATAATATTTTCTCTAACGATTGCGTAAATAATATAGTTATAAGTGTACGTGAAAATATTATAATTATTAATATTCTGATTTTCAGTATTTAAAGTGGTTTTGTTGATTTCTGTTTACTGGCAAAACCACCTGTATTTTTTAATCATGCACGGCTACAGGAAGCGTTTCATGCCGTAAAATTCTTCGCGGTACTGGCTTGGGGTCGTGTTTTTTATGCTCTTGAAAATACGGTTGAAATTGGCAATATTATTAAACCCGGATTTGAATGCGATCTCCGAAATGCTGAGGTCTTTTTCTACCAGCCATCGCGCGGCATAGCCTACGCGGATGTCGTTGAGGTAGTTGACGAACGTCTTGCCTGTGCGCTTCTTGATAAAACGGTTGAAGGATACCGGACTCATGCTGGCAACGCTGGAAACATCGTCGAGCGTTATCTTTTCCGAAAAATTCTTCTGCACGTATTCGTACACCAGCTTCATTTTGTCATCGTCCTCAAAAGTATCGTAGTCTACCGTGAAGGTGGATAATAGCTTTTGGTTGCGCGAGTTGGCCATGTCGTGCAGGATCGAAATGATCTCAAGAAAGTAATCCATCCCGTCGAGCTTGGATATCTGAATCAGGCGGTCGGCGAGTTCACTACCGGTCTTTTTAGAAAAGAGGATGCCGTGGTTGGAGCGGTTAAACATTTCCTTGATCGGCTGCATGATCCTGCGCTGCAGCATGGAGTCGCTGAACAGGTCGTTATGGAACTGTATGGTGATCTCGTGTATTTTCTTGTTTTTGCACTTGTTGAGCTCCCAGCCGTGGTAGAGGTTGGGTCCCACTAATACCAGTTCTACATCGTCTATCTCCTCGATATGGTCGCCCACGATGCGCTTTACCCCTTTGCCGTTAAGGATGAAGTTGATCTCGAACTCTTCGTGGTAATGTATCGGGAAGTCAAAAGTATCTTTGGTACGGTCGAAAACAAGGAAGCTGTCGCCTTTAGTAAGTGGAGGTATCTCACGGTAAAACTTCTGGTTGTCCATATTTATAATTTTGATGCAATTATATGATATAAAATTGATAAAATAATATTAACTTAAATTTATGAGTCAAATTATCTTTGGCATTATCAAAAAAGTGTCTTGAAAATTACACTGTCCTGAAATATAGATATAATTATTTGTGAATTTCATAATCCTATTGGCCTAACATTGAAGCAGATGCAAAACCTCATGAAGAACCTTCTACTAGTCTTACCGGCATTTTTGGTGCTGTTTTCCTGCAAAGGGATATCTCAAACGGCTTCGTCCATCCCTGTGCCTGTCGATAAAAAGGCGACGGCAGAAACTATTGCATTATACAAAAACCTTTTCAGGCTAAAGGAAAAAGGATATATGTTCGGGCAACAGGATGCACTGGCTTATGGCGTAAACTGGAAGTACGAAGAGGGCAGGAGCGACATAAAAGATGTTACCGGCGACCACCCAGCAGTATATGGCTGGGACTTTGGCCGTATCGAGAATAACGAAGCAAAAGACCTGGACGGTGTGCCGTTTGACAAAATGCGCGAATGGATGAAGCAGGTATACGATCGTGGCGGCGTGAATACCGTGAGCTGGCACGTGAACAATCCCTTAAGCGGCAAGGATGCATGGGATAACCCTTCCGGCACGGTGGCCTCGGTGCTTCCGGGCGGATCGCAGCACGAAAAATACAAAGGCTGGATGGACAACGCGGCTGAGTTCCTTTTGACTTTAAAAGGCAGCGATGGCAAGGCGATACCGATATTGTACAGGCCGTACCACGAGTTTACGGGCGACTGGTTCTGGTGGTGCAAGAACACGACTACCCCGGAGCAGTTTAAGGAATTGTGGAAATTTACGGTAACTTATTTCCAGGGTAAAGGCGTGCACAACCTGATCTACGTATACAATACCTCCAATGCAAATGTGGCTACCGAAGCCGACTTTATGGAATACTACCCCGGCGACGAGTGGGTGGACATGGTGAGTTTTGATATCTACCAGGGCGGCGAAGGCGAAAAGCGCTACAAGTTCCTGAAAGAGACCAGAAATATTGTTGCCATAATGGAAAAGGTGGCCCGCGAACACAACAAGCTGTGCGCCATTGCCGAAACAGGTTACGAAGCCGTGCCGGATGCCAAATGGTGGACGGGCACATTGGCCGAAGCCATAGGTGACCACAAAATATCATATGTGCTGGTGTGGCGCAACCACGGTTGGAACGAATGGATGAAGCCGCCAAGGATGCATTATTACGGCCCATACAAGGGCGATGTTTCCGAAAAGGATTTTACTGAATTTTACAACAAAAAGAACACATTGTTCCAGAGCGATGTAACTAAAGAAAAATTATACCGCTAAGCGTATAAGCCACTATAAGAATGAGATTAACAGCCATTGACCTAACGATAATCGCCCTTTATTTTGTAATGATGATCGTCATTGGCGTCGTCATGAAAAACCGCGCCAAACGCAGTAAGGATGCCTACCTTATGGGCGGCAAAAAGCTGCCATGGTATATGCTGGGTCTAAGCGATGCCAGCGATATGTTCGACATCAGCGGGACAATGCTGCTTGTGAGCATGGCATTCCTTTACGGCTTTAAGAGCGTATGGATTCCGTGGATGTGGCCGGTGTTCAACCAGGTGTTCCTTATGGTGTTCCTGAGCAAGTGGCTCCGCCGCAGCAACGCAACCACAGGTGCAGAATGGCTGGGCACACGCTTCGGGCTTACGGATAAAGGAGTACGGCAGAGCCACGCCATTGTGGTGGTGTTCGCGCTTATGCTGTGTATCGGCTATATGGCTTATGCGTTTGTTGGAGTGGGGGAGTTCCTTGAAATATTCATTCCGTATGAAACCATCAAAGACGCGGTTCCTTTCCTGAACCAAAACCTGGAGCAATATGTTACCGGTTCAGCAGAATATACTACAGCTTTGTATGAAGCCAAAAATACTACAGCACAGTTTTACGGGGTGAGCATCTGCCTGGTGGCGACTTTCTACAGTATAGTAGGGGGTATGCACGGTATTGTTTTGGCAGATTTCATTAAATACATGATTATGATCGTGTGCTCTATTTTTGTGGGGACGATTGCTATGATCCATCTCGCCGACTCCGGTATTGTACTCGCCGATAAAATGCCGCTGGGCTGGGATGACCCGCTTTTCGGTATGGAGCTTGGACTCGAGTGGCAGAATATTTTGGCGGATGCCCAGGTGAAACTGGAAAAAGATGGCTATAAACTGTTTTCGGCAGTAGTAGGCATGATGTTCTTCTCGGGTGTGCTGAAAAGCCTTGCCGGGCCTGCGCCGAACTACGACTGCCAAAAGATACTGAGTACCAAATCGCCTGAGGAGGCCAGCAAGATGAGCGGGTTCATCTCCATCATACTGCTACCGATACGCTATTTCATGACTATGGGATTGTGCATACTTGGCGTACTCTACTTTAAAGACCTGGCGCTGGGCCAGACGGCAGATGGGGTGAACTTTGAAAGCATCATGCCTGCGGTCATTAATAAATACCTGCCTGTAGGACTGGTTGGCCTTGTGCTTGCCGGGTTCCTCGGGGCGTTCATGAGCAACTTTTCGGGTACGCTAAACGCAGGGCAGGCCTATATTGTGAACGACATTTACCTGAAATATTTCAAACCCGAAGCCGACAGGAAGCAGATCATTACAATGAGCTATCTGTCAGGTACCGTTATGGTGATCCTTGGCGTAGGCCTGGGCCTGATGATTAGGGACGTGAACATGATATTCAATATCATCACGGCGGGGCTGTATGGCGGCTTTGTTTGTGCCAACGTGCTTAAATGGTACTGGTGGCGCTTTAATGCTAACGGCTATTTTTGGGGGATGTTTGCCGGCATCATCGCCAGCGCTATTCCGCCAGCGCTTTCGGTGAGTGGCGTTACCGACTACTTCGACGGTACCCGTATGCTGTACTTCTTCCCGATATTCATCGTGATACAGCTTATCGCCTGCATACTCGGCTCGTATGCCGCACCACCAACGAACGAGGAAACACTTAAAGAATTCTATAAGACCGTAAGGCCGTGGGGCTTCTGGAAACCGGTGCGCATGAAGATACAGGCTGCCGAAGATCCGGGCATACAGAAAAACAGGAACTTCGGCATCAACATGGCCAATGTGGCGATGGGCATTGCCGGGCAGATATTGCTCACGCTGCTTCCGATGTATTTTATCCTCTCCAAATGGACGGGCTTCGGCATCGTGCTGGCACTGCTTGCCGTGATATTCATCACGATGAAAAGCACTTGGTGGAATAGGCTTACCGATTATTAAAAGCCAAGAAATTTACCACAAGGGCCACAAAACTTTTTGCACCAGATTCACAAGGCTGTATGGTCAAAGCATTGTGTTCTTAAAAAATAAGTACAGCATTAGTGCCCTTTGTGAAAAATCTTTGTGGCCCTTGTGATAAAAAATAAATGTATTGAATCGTATTTAAAAAGGGAATACAAATTAAAGAATATATTGAGATGGGTAATGAAATGATTACTGACAGGCTGGTACGTATACCTAACTACGACGCGCTCGCAAAGGCACACCAACAGCTTATCGAACAAAAAAACAGCCCCGTTGAAGCGACCAACGGCATCTATACACGATATAAGAATCCTGTAGTTACGGCGGCACACGCGCCAATAGCCTGGAGGTATGACCTGAACGCGGCAACCAACCCGCACGGTATGGAGCGCATCGGCATCAATGCGGCGTTCAATGCCGGGGCGATGAAGTGGGGCGACAGTTATGTGATGGCCGTGCGCGTAGAAGGCGTGGACAGGAAATCCTTTTTTGCCATTGCCGAAAGCCCTAATGGTGTGGACAACTTCCGGTTTTGGGATAAACCCTGCGTGATTCCGCAGTTGGACGATGTAGACACTAACGTGTACGATATGCGCCTGACTGCACATGAAGACGGCTGGATATACGGCATCTTTTGTACCGAAAGGAAAGACCCCGGCGCGCCCGCGGGCGATACCAGCGCTGCTATAGCCAATGCAGGCATCGTACGCACCAAGGACCTTGTAAATTGGGATAGGCTTCCCGACCTGATATCTAATACAGGGCAGCAGCGTAATGTGGTAATCCACCCGGAGTTTGTTGACGGAAAATATGCATTGTATACCCGCCCCCAGGATGGTTTTATAGATGTGGGAAGCGGCGGCGGCGTAGGGCTTGGCTTTATAGACGACATGGCAAACCCCGTGGTGCAGGACGAGAAGATCATTTTTGGCAAAGTATACCATACTATATATGAGTTGAAGAACGGCCTGGGCCCGGCGCCCATTAAAACAGCAAAAGGCTGGCTGCACATGGCGCACGGCGTTCGCAATACTGCGGCAGGGCTTCGCTATACCTTATACCTGTTCATGGCAGATTTAGAAGATATTTCGAAAGTGACCCATGTGCCGGCAGGCTACTTTATGGCGCCTGAAAACGAGGAAAGGATAGGCGATGTATCGAACGTGTTGTTCTCCAATGGGTGGATAGCCGATGAGGACGGTACGGTATACATTTACTACGCGTCTTCGGATACTAGGATGCATGTGGCGGTTTCGACGGTCGACAAATTAGTCGACTATGTGATGAATACTCCTGAAGACACCTTTACGTCAGCAGGTTCGGTGGATACCATAATAAAAATGGTCGATAACAACAGCAAATTCCTGTAATGGAAAAACTGAAACAGGAAATGCACGATGAGCTGCTGTCCATACTCGATTATTGGGCAGCAAACAGCGTTGACGAAATCAACGGGGGGTTCATTGGCACGATAGATTTTTCAGAAAATAAAGATTACAATGCAGACAAAGGCTCGGTGCTGAATGCCCGGATACTATGGGCGTTCTCTGCGGCCTACCTGGTCACGAAAAATGAAAAGCACCTGGAACTTGCACAGAGGGCATATAACTATATCGCCACTTATTTTTACGATGCAGAATATGGTGGCATCTTTTGGAGTGTTGACTCTCAGGGTAACCCGAAGGATACAAAGAACCAGGTATATGCGTTGGCATTTGTTATTTATGGGTTGTCAGAGTATTATGCCATTTCGAATAATGAAGAGGCACTGGCTTTGGCCAAAAAGCTTTACGATAAAATTGAGGAGTATAGCTATGATAGGGCAAACGGTGGTTACCTCGAAGCCTTTACCTGTGACTGGAAGCCTATTGACGACCTCCGCCTGAGTGAAAAGGATGCCAACGAGAAAAAGACCATGAATACGCACCTGCATATTGTGGAAGCGTATGCGAACCTTTATAAGGTGTGGCCGGATAAAGAACTGAAAAACCACATTGCTGAATTGCTGCATACCATCAACGAGTATTTTATCAACGAAGAATCGGGGCACCTGCGCTTGTTCTTCAGTGAAAACTGGGTGGAGAAGCCGGACGTGGTTTCCTATGGGCATGACATCGAGGCGGCATGGCTGCTGCACTGGTGTGCCGAAGTAATAGGGGATGAAAGCCTTATCGAAACCTATAAAAATCATGCGGTGCAAATGGCCGATGCAACGTTTGAAGGCCTTGATGAAGACGGCGGGCTCTGGTACGAATACGACCCTCAGCAAGTAAAGCTAATCGCTGAAAAGCACTGGTGGCCGCAAAGTGAGTTGTGGATCGGGATGGTCAATGCCTGGCAGATAACCGGCGATGCCAAATACCTGATAGCAGTTGAAAAGAACTGGCAATTTGTTCAGCAGTACATTTTAGATAAAGCCAATGGTGAATGGATTTGGGGCATCAACGCTGATTATTCGAAAATTAAAAAAGATAAGGCCGGTTTCTGGAAATGCCCGTACCATAATTCGAGGGCTTGTTTAGAATTGATGAAGAGGTTGTGATCTTAATAAAATTGGAAAACACACCCCTAACCCCTCTCAAGAGGGGAACACTCGGACGATCCTACTCGAACCCAAAAGCGGTGCTGTTTCAGCATGAGTGAAGCTCTTCCCCTCTTGAGAGGGGTTAGGGGTGTGTTAACCGTTAAACTTCCCAACATATAATATATGAAAAAAAATATCATCACAACCGCATTGGCAATCATGCTATTCGCCATCACAGGCTGCTCCGAAGATGAAAAATATTCAGGCATGAGCGATGACGGCCCTATAAACGAAGAGCCGGATGTGCTTACGCCAGAAAATGTGCGCTCCTATATGGTGGATGCTAATGCCACTGCCGAGACGGTTGCGCTCTTCTACAACCTGAAGAAACTTTCAAAAACAAAATACCTGGTAGGCCAGCAGGATACGTTTGCAGGATTTTATAACAACGCGGGTGGTGATTCGGATATTATGAAAGCCACAGGACATGATCCGGCATTGTTGGGATCGGACTTTATGTTCATTACCGATGACCAGAACGACGGCACGCCCTCCAACTGGTTTTTCCAGCAGGAGCAGATGATCATCAGCGATGTGAAGGAAGCCTACAGCAAAGGCATGGTAAATATCTTTGCATGGCATTTGCGCGAGCCTTTTGAAGGGGAAACTTTTTATACATCTGAAATGACCGAACAGCAGAAGCAAAACGCATTTGCAAGCATATTGCCCGGTGGCGTAAACCATGATTATTATAAATCGAAACTGGACAAGGTAGCCGATGTCCTGAATAATTTAAAAGATAACGACAATAAGCTGATACCTGTAATTTTCCGCCCGTTTCATGAGTTCGACGGTAACTGGTTTTGGTGGGGTGCGGAATATTGCACCCCGGAACAATACAAGCAGGCCTGGCAGTTTACCGTGCAATACCTGCGCGATACCAAAAACGTACACAATGTGCTGTATTCCTTTTCGCCGGACAACAGCTATGCAACTTCGACTACTTACCTGAGCCGCTACCCGGGCGATGATTATATTGATGTCCTTGGCATGGATAACTATGGGGATTTCGGTAACGGCAGCAGCGCTGGTGTAACTACAGCGAACAACAAACTGAAAATGATATCGGACCTTGCAAAACAAAAGGTAAAGGTTGCCGCGATGACTGAGACCGGATTCAGGGTGACATCGGGGACAAGCGCGATAAATGGGTTCTTTGCCAATAACATCTATACAGCAATGACTGCTAACGACGTGGAGCTGGCCTTTGTAATGTTTTGGGCTAACAACCAGGATGGTTATTATGTACCTCCGTCCGGACAGGTAAACACGCAGGACTTTGTGCAGTTTGCCAATAAGGCGGAATCGGTGCTTCAAAATACGGTGCCTGATATGTACACTATGCCTTAAAAATTTCAGATTTCAGAATGTAGATTTCAGATTGAGCTTCACTCAAACCCTTAAAACATAAATGAAAAACATATTCAAACTCTTATTCCTTGCCATGATGGTGACTTCCTGTTCAGCCCAACAGCCACGCATTACCGTTAAAGGCACGCAGTTTTACAAAGGGGATAAACCCTATCATTACATTGGCACCAATTACTGGTACGGTGCTTTGCTTGCCGCGAAAGAGGGGGGCGACCGCAAGCGCCTGGGAGAAGAGCTTGACCTTCTAAAATCCAAAGGCATTGACAACCTGCGCATACTGGTGGGCGCTGAAGGCGGTACACAGGACTTTACCGTGACCCCGGCATTACAGCCCAATCAGGGTGTGTATGATGATAACCTGCTCGACGGGCTGGATTATCTTATTAATGAAATGGGCAAGCGTGGGATGTATGCGGTGTTGTACCTGAATAACAACTGGGAATGGAGCGGCGGCATGGCGCAATACCTGGAGTGGAACGGTTATGGCAAACTTCCGAACCCTAACGTAAAACCCAATACCTGGCCACAGTTTATGGAATACACAAAGCAGTTCCACAAGTGTGAGCCGTGCATAAAAGCTTTCAATGACCATATAAAGTACATCATAGGCCGGACGAATGCCTATTCGAAAAAAAAATACATAGAGGATAACACCATCATGGCGTGGCAGGTTGCCAATGAGCCGCGTGTGTTTACGGAAGATAACGAAGCCGCGTTTACCAAATGGCTAAACGGCGTGGTGGACCTTATGGATACACTCGCCCCTAACCAGTTGATATGCACCGGCAGCGAGGGCAAGGCAGGGTCGGCGGATGATATTGCCATCTTTGAGCGTACGCACAACAACCCTAAGATCGATTACCTGACCATGCACATCTGGCCAAAGAACTGGAGCTGGTACGATCATCATAAATCTGCTGAGACGTTACAGCCCTCTATCACAAAAACCATAGCCTATATCGATGAGCATATTGCGGTAGCAAAAAAGCTCGGCAAGCCCATTGTACTGGAAGAATTCGGTTTGCCAAGGGAAGGGGAGAGCCTGGATAAGCAATCATCAGTTGCGGCACGCGATGCTTTTTATAAGGCTATCTTCGACAGGCTGGCCCATAGCGTAAAAAACAAGGAGGCCTTTGCCGCGCTTAACTTTTGGGGCTTTGGCGGAAGTGGTAAAAATGACCCTGTCAACGGCAAATGGGCCAAAGGGGATGACTTTACCGCCGACCCTCCGCAGGAACCACAGGGGCTTAACTCTGTATTCAGCAGTGATGCATCAACATTGGATATGGTAAAGGAATACAGTAAAAAGATTAACTAAAACAGCCATAAATGCGCATTTTTTATTACGGAAATCGTATATTTGAAGCATTAAAAACACCATAACAATGAAAAAAATCACAACGATGGCGGTTGCCTTATTTATGGCAGTGGCGGTGCAGGCACAGGAAGTAAATTTTAAGCCGGAATACAAGGCAAACATGACGTACACGCAAACGGCGAACCAGTCGAATGTAATTGAAATGCTGTATGAAGGTGCAGAAGAGCCAATGAAGCAGGAATCGGTTAATACCATAACAACGACTACTCTGGTAGGCAAAGCTGTGAATAACGAATTGCCTTTTGTAATGGCCATGTCGATGGATGCAACCCAGGAAGGGGCTGAAATGCTAAACGGCGCAAAAATAACAGGAAAGGTAAAGGCGGGCAAGCCGGTTTTCGAATCGATCGAGGCGCCAAATATGCCCGACGAGGTGAAAGGTATGATTAAGAACATGATGGAGCAGGGACTTTCCCAGATATTCCTTCCTGCTAAAAAACTTAAAGTTGGCGAAAGTTTCGTACACGAGACTCCTATGGAAATCCCACTAGGGCCTGTAACGATGAAAATGAAGGACATTGCTACCTATAAGCTAAAAAAAGTAGAAGGCCGTAAGGCAATATTTGATGTTGCTCATAAGGTGACGCTGGAAGCCAGCATAGAAGGCCAGGACATGAAAGGCTCAGGTACGGGTACGGGAGAGATGGTATATGATATGGACCAAAACTACCCGGTACGTAATGATGCTAAAATGGCAATGGAGATGGCATTTGATGCTCAGGGAATGAATATCACCATGAAAACGACCAACGACACTAAGACTACGACGGTGATCACACCTACCAAGTAGTTTTATCTATAGTTACACTGAAAGAGCCGCAAGGCTCTTTTTTGATTTTATGCCATTATGAAGGAAACCAATTACCACTGCGGTACGGCCCTGCCATTCAGGAATTGCTGCGAACCCTACATTTCCGGGAGTACCAATGCCCCAGCCGCCGAAGCCCTTATGCGGTCGCGGTATTCGGCGTATGCCGTGCATGATGTGGACTACCTGTGGGAAACTACTGCGCCAAAATCGAGAAAGCACCACAGCAAAAGCGCCCTGTTGGGTTGGGCAAAAGCCAATCATTGGGTTAAGCTTGAAGTACTAAACGCAGGAGAAAGCACGGTAGGATTTAAAGCCTTCTATCTTGACAGCAGGCTACAGGAACAGGTGCACCGTGAGAAATCGGCATTTATATATCAGGAAGGAAAATGGTATTACCTGGATGGGGAGTATTAGTTTACAAGATTTCTGCACCAGGACAGTTCACCTTCTACTTTCACTACTTTCGAGGAAACGCGAATGGACGTTTCGCTATTCGGGAGTTTTTTCGAACACCATCACTACATTCATTTCTTCATCGTCCACTCTCCAGTGTAGCAACCCATTTTTAATTTCTACCCTAAATGGCCCGTCGCCTGAATAGTCGTCAATGGATGTTATTCCGCCTTCTTCAATAATGTCATAATTGCTTTGTTTGTTATTGCCTGCAAGTGACATCGTAAGCACTTTGCCGACCGCAAAATCAACGTAGCTTGTCTTAAAAACAATTAGGGTGCTTTTAAAATGTATTTCCCACTGGTCGCGGGTCATTGATGGATTATCATTGAGGAATTTTGTGGACATGGATACTGTATCGTTTCGAAAATCCATATAATTTCCTGAAATATCCAGGGATACGATGTCCCAATGTCCTAACAGGTCTTTCTCGGTGATTTTCTGCGCGTTGACTCCAATTGAAATTAAACAGATGGCCACAATAGCAATGATATTTTTCATATGTAAATTATTAAAGCGAATGTATAAAATTTTATAATGCTTTTATGATGTAACAAAATTCCACTATCTTCATCTTATCAATAATCAATAATCAATCAAAATGACCGCACACGAAATTGACTACCATATTTATGGTGAAGAAATGCAATATGTAGAGATAGAGCTGGACCCGCAGGAAGCTGTTGTAGCCGAAGCCGGCAGCTTTATGATGATGGATTCAGGAATACAGATGCAGACCATCTTTGGCGATGGCTCCAATCAAACCGAAGGCTTTATGGGGAAGCTGTTCTCTGCCGGGAAAAGGCTGCTTACCGGCGAGAGTCTGTTCATGACGGTGTTCCTCAACCAGTACCACGGCAAGCGCATGGTGAGCTTTGCGGCGCCGTATCCGGGCAAGATCGTGCCCATTGACCTTAGGCAATACAAAGGAAAGTTCATCTGCCAGAAGGATGCGTTCCTTTGCGCGGCCAAAGGCGTTGCTGTAGGCATCGAATTTTCGCGCAAGCTGGGCAGGGGGCTGTTTGGCGGTGAAGGCTTCATCATGCAGAAGCTGGAAGGCGACGGCATGGCCTTTGTGCACGCGGGGGGCACGCTGGCGCGCAAAGTGCTTGGACCCGGCGATGTGCTGAAGGTAGATACGGGCTGTATCGTGGGCTTCGAGCAAACGGTAGATTATGACATTGAGTTCGTTGGCGGCATCAAAAACACTATCTTTGGAGGCGAGGGCCTTTTCTATGCCACGCTTAAAGGGCCGGGCACGGTGTACATACAGTCGCTTCCGTTCAGCAGGCTGGCGGGGAGGATATATGCATCGGCGCCACAGGGAGGCGGCCAGCAGAGGGGCGAAGGCAGCATACTCGGCGGGCTGGGCAACCTGCTGGATGGCGATAACAGGTAAAATAATTATAGGAAGGGCTTCGGCCCTTCATTGCTTTCACTAAGAAAATACTACTACGGACTTATCACGCATTACCCTATAAAATAAAACCATGAAACCCATCCGTGTTGTTGTCTTTATCGTCACCCTCCTCATTACTCTGGGTGTATTGTTTTACATCGAAGGCGAAGACCATTACAGCTATGCCGAGAATGGCTCGTTTGACGTAAAAGTCGGCGATACATTTACCATAAAGCTGGATGAGAACCCGTCTGCGGGAGGTAAAAACTGCTGGCTAAACGATATGAAATCGGTACGGCTAAAGAGTGACGAATTCAATCCCCACTCGTCAGCTGACGGTGCGGGGGGCGTGACGACCTATACCTTCGAAGCCATTTCTAAAGGTACCGACACGCTGAGGGTTGCCAATTGCCCATTAGCCATGGACAATAAGCAGTGCAGTGATTATAATGACAGGAATACAAAACCGGACAATGTTTTTGTGGTAAAAGTCGTTGAATAAGCAGTTAATCCATCACTTTCTTTCCTATAAAATAGAACGCGAGGAAAACCCCGAACATGGCCAGCCCTATCAGCGCTGTAATGGGTTCTGCCATGAAGATGCTCCCCGCTACAAAAAGGAAGGCAATAATGAAAACCACCGGCACAAGCGGGTAGGGCCTTACCTTGTAAATAGTCCCTTCATTTTCCTTATTGGCCTTTTTGCGTAAAAAGAAGATGGTTGCCGCACCAAAGGCGGTGCTGAGGCAATCCAGGAAAACTGTATAGTTGAGCAGGTTGTTGAATGTTTTGGCAAAGGCCAGCGTGATGAGCGCGATTCCGGTAAAGACGGAGAGGCTCACGATCATAGTTCCGTTAGCAGTCGTTTTGGTGAAGGATGTTGGCAGGGCCTTGTCGGCGCCCATGGCATACATGATGCGCGGGCAGGCCATAAGGTTGGCATTCACATAGCCCAGTACCGAAAGGAAGATGAGAACCGAAAGTACCTTGTACCCATAAGGGCCGAAAAGCCGTTCGGCAAGCAGCGCGGCAATGCTGCCCGATGTTTTTAAATTCTCAAAGCCAATCACTTCGACATAGGCATAATTGATGAGCAGGTAAAGGGCAATGATTATGAACAGCCCGGTTTTGATGGCCGCCGGCAGCATTTTGTGGCTGTTCTTCGCCTCACCGCCAAAGTTAATGATCTGCTGGTAGCCCGTAAAGCTGAACGTTACCGCAACCATACACACGCCAAACGCTTTCAGGCTGTCGGTCGCGCTGCCCGATGGGGATGTAACGGGGACAGTTATTACTTCGGGAGATACGCCTGCGGGAATAAATACCGAGCAGATAAGCAGTAGTACCAAGCCAATTTTTATAATGGTAAGGATATTCTGTATATTAGAGCTTGCACGGAGGCCGAAGAGGTTGAGTATGAAAAAGAAGGCAATGCTGGCAAAAGCGGTAATGAGCACCGGAATTTCTGTCGATGTACTATTCGGGAACAGTACGGTGCAGAGATATTCCGACCCGATGAGCGTAACGCCTGTTGTAGCTGCTGCATAGGTGAGGATGATGATACAGTTGATGGCAAAAGCGACAGAGGGATGGTAGGCCGTGGAAAATATCTTGTAGTATGCGCCCGTAACCGTATAGCGCGAACCAATTTCGGCAAAGGTAAGTGCGCCACAAAGCGCTATCAGCCCGCCCAGCACCCAGGCAAGGTAAAACAAGGATTCGGTACCGGCATTGGCGGCAACATTAACGGGAGTACGAAAAATACCCATACCAATTACTAAGCTCACAACGAGCATGGACAGGTCGAATCGGGAGAGTTGCTTTTGCATGAAAGTATCTTTTACGGGGTGTAAAGGTATTGATTTAATTGCATTGATGTGATTGCAAACCAGTCCTACCCCAGCTTTGGAAAAATAGAATTGTTCAAGTTTCTGAACTTTCAAAATATTTGAAAGACAATTAACACAAATTCGAATTAACAGAACAGAGTTATCTGTAATTTTGATATACTAAATATCAATTTTATGGCGACGAAAAAAAATATAATCCTCGGAAAGTCAGGTATTATCAGTAAGTATTCTGATTACTGCCTGATGCACGGCAAGAGGCCGGAATCGGTGTACAAATTTGCAGTGGAAAACGGTTTTGATGAGGCTCATTTTTACCAGTATTTTACATCATTCGATGTATTGGAGCACCATTACTTTACCGAAATGTTTGTCCATACCCTGGAAATTCTTGAAAAATCCCCTGCGTATCCTGCCTATTCCGGCCCGGAAAAGATTTCCGCGTTCTATTTTACCTTTTTTGAATTGGCCACAGCCAACAGGAGCTTTGTGATGTTTGTGCTTAAAGATGGCGGACGCACACTGCGCAACCTGGTAAAGCTGAAAGAATTCCGCAGGGACTTTACAGCCTACGCAGAAGCCATCCTTGAAAAGCCGATTGAAACCTACGGCCACCGTGCAGGTAAAATACAGGATGCTGCGCTTCGCGAAGGTGCATGGCTCCAGTTCCTTTCGATACTGAAATTCTGGATGGATGACACCTCGGCTTCCTTTGAAAAGACCGATATATTCATTGAAAAATCAGTGAAGGCCTCTGCCGACCTGGTATACAATTCCCCATTGAAGAGCATCTTCGACCTGGGCAAATTCATCTGGAAAGAAAAATTCACCGCATAATGAAACGACTGGACTCCATTCCCACCAATAAGATTGACAGGGTAACACGCCTTGTAACCACAGGCGTGAAAGTCGGCGGAAACTACCTGAAATATTACGGCAAGAAAATGGTTAACCCCGAGCTGACCAAAGACGAACTGCACCAGGACAACGCCACCGATATATACGATACACTGAAAGAGCTGAAAGGCAGCGCCCTTAAAGTGGCACAGATGCTGAGCATGGAGAAGAACCTCCTGCCACAGTCGTATGTAGATAAGTTTGCGCTGAGCCAGTTCTCTGTGCCGCCGTTATCCGCGCCATTGGTACGCAAAACGTTCAATAAATATTTTGGTGTTTACCCCGACGATATGTTCGACTGGTTTTCGCCCGATTCGGTGAACGCAGCCAGCATAGGGCAGGTACATAAGGCGAGAAAAGACGGCAAAGAATTGGCCGTGAAGATACAGTACCCCGGCGTGAAGGAAAGCATCAGCACTGACATTGCCATTGTAAAGCCTATCGCTATACGGATGTTCAACCTGAAGGATACCTCGGATGAGTACTTCCAGGAGATCGAGGGCAAGCTGATGGAGGAGACGGATTACCTGCTTGAAATGGAGCAGAGCGAGTATGTGCGCCTGGCGTGCAGCGGCATCCCGAACCTGAGGTTTGCGGAGTACTATCCGGAATATTCGTGTGAAAAGATTATCACGATGGACTGGATGGACGGCATCCACCTTTCGGAATACAACACTCCTGAACTTTCACAGGAGAAAAGGGACAAGATAGGGCAGGCGCTGTTTGACTTTTATATGTTCCAGATACACAAGCTCAAATATTTCCATGCCGATCCGCACCCTGGTAATTTCCTTGTGGATAAAGAGGATAACCTGATTGCCATCGACTTCGGGTGCATGAAAAAGATACCGGATAGTTTTTACGAACGCTATTTCGAACTGGTGAACCCGGCAAACCTTGCTGACGAAGCCATTTACATGAGGCTCATGTATGAGCTGGAAATGCTGAAGGATACCGATTCGCCGGAGGATATAAAATTTTTCTCGGAACTGTTCCATAAATTGCTGATGGTATTTACCCGTCCGCTGCAAGGTGACGAATTTGATTTTTCCGATCCGTCTTTCCTAGACGAAGTCGCCGTGATGAGCCAGCAGCTGGCCAGCGACAAAACGCTTCGCAAAATGAACGGTAACCGCGGCTCGAAGCATTTCATATACATCAACCGCACGTTCCTGGGGCTGTACAACCTGCTTTCAGACCTGAAGGCTAAGGTGAAGGTAAATGATTATGAGAAATATGTTTAAGTTTTTATAAGCAATATCCTATACCAGACCTCAAAGATTTCAAGTCCTTTGGGGTCTTTTTAATTTTAGGTGTTAACTTTTGAGGAACCTTTCCCATGCCTTCGTATAATGAGGTTTTTCCTGATTTAAACATTCGTTAAACGCCTATCTTTCTGCAAAGTTTTTCTTATTTTTGGAAGCTAATTGCCGCCATGGAAGAAGAAAAAGTAATACTGGTAAACGAAGAGGACGAACAGATTGGCCTCATGCCCAAAATGGAAGCCCACGAAAAGGGTGTCCTGCACAGGGCATTCTCGGTTTTTGTGCTGAATGCCAATAACGAGATCATGCTGCAACAGCGTGCGGCCCAAAAGTACCATTCGCCCCTGCTATGGACCAATACCACCTGCAGCCACCAGCGTGAAGGGGAGTCCAACATCCAGGCCGGTACGCGGAGGCTCAGGGAGGAAATGGGCTTTACCACCGAACTGAAGGAACTTTTCTCGTTCATCTACAAGGCGCCATTCGATAATGGGCTTACGGAGCACGAGCTGGACCACGTAATGATAGGGTATTATAACGATGACCCAAACATTAATGTGGAAGAAGCCGAAGGCTGGAAGTGGATGGGCATTGACGCTGTTAAAGAGGATATGCAGGAGCACCCGGAGCAGTATACGGTGTGGTTCAGGATCATATTTGATGAGTTTTACCATTACCTGGAAGAGCACAAGCTGTAGAAATTCCAAATGGCAAATCACAAATCCCAAACCGGGCATCGCAATAAAAAATAATAAATAGAAAATAATCATAATGAAGGTTACCGTTAGCCGCAATGCCCATTTTAATGCCGCGCACCGTCTGTACCGAAAGGACTGGGATGACGCGCAGAACGATGCTGTGTTCGGGAAATGCAACAACCACAATTTCCACGGCCACAATTATGAGCTTACGGTAAGCGTGACCGGTGAGATCGACCCGCAGACCGGTTATGTGATAGACCTGAAGATATTGAAGGATATTATCTATGATGAGGTAGAAGCGCCTTTCGACCATAAGAACCTCAACCTGGACGTGCCGGAATTTGCCGACCTGAACCCTACTGCCGAGAATATTGCCGTAGTGATATGGAACCGTATCAGGAACCGCATTGGCGCAAACATGGCGCTTGAAGTGGTACTGTACGAAACCCCAAGAAATTTTGTAACCTATAAAGGAGAATAATATGAGTATGGAACTGTATCCATTGATTTTTGATCCCATCCTGAAAGACAGGATATGGGGCGGCACCAAACTGGAATCTGATCTGGGCAAAACTAACCTGCCTACCCGCACGACAGGCGAAAGCTGGGAACTATCGGCCGTCGAAGGCGACGTGAGCGTGGTAAGGGAAGGCTCCTATGCCGGTAAACCCCTGACCGAATTATTGGAGAACTACCCGGCGGAGTTGCTCGGAACCAAAGTGCATGCGCAGTTTGGGACGCAATTCCCGTTGCTGTTTAAATTTTTGGATGCACGGGAAGACCTTTCCATACAGGTACACCCCAACGATAAGCTGGCAAAGGAACGCCACAACTCGTTCGGCAAGACCGAAATGTGGTACGTGATGCAGGCCGATGAGGGTTCGCGCATCATCGTGGGCTTTAAGCACAAGTCGAGTGCTGAGGAATACCTCCAGCATTTGGAAAACAAGAACCTGATCGAGATACTGAATGAAGTGCCGGCAGAAAAAGGCCAGGTATTCTTCCTCGAAACGGGAACGATACACGCCATAGGCGCCGGGATCGTGATTGCAGAGATACAGCAAACCAGCGATATCACCTACCGTATATACGACTGGGACAGGGTAGATGCCAACGGCAAAGGACGCGAACTGCATGTAGAGCAGGCTCTGGATGCCATGAACTACAACACTACCGACACCCAAAAATATTACACACAGGAGCCGAACAAAAGCAATGCAATGGTAGACTGCCCTTATTTTACCACAAACTTCCTTCCGCTGGATGGGAGTACGGCCTTTAGCAGAGACGGCAGCAGCTTTACGGTGTTTATTTGTACCGATGGTGCATTTTCGGTAGAGTTTGGAGGGAAAAAATTTGACTTTAAAAAGGGCGATACCGTACTGATTCCCGCAGCGCTAAAGACATTTTTGCTTAGCGGAAAAGCGACTTTGCTGGAAATAAGTATTTCTTAACAGGAATTAGGCAAGAATAATGTAATTTTGCAGCAGAACTTAAAAGTAAACAGAAAATGGCAAACGTTAAGAATTTAAAGAAAGATATCAACTTTGTAATGGGTGACATCATTGAAGCAGTGTACCTCACAGAGCTTGCTTCGGGCGGCAAACCGTCTGAGAAATCAGAGGCAATCATCGATGAGGCAATTGTTGCATTTGATACGCTTATCAAAAAAGTGAACGCTAAAAAAGTGGAGGATAAAAAATCACACTTCAAGCAGATCAATAAGGAACTGGAAGAAACTGCCGGTCAGCTTGTTGCAAAGATCAACGCGCTGTAAGCAAAAAAAATCAATAAAAAGTGCCAAATTTATTTTGGAAATTTAATTTCCCCTATTATATTTGCACCCGTATTGAGATGCCGATGTAGCTCAGCTGGCTAGAGCAGCTGATTTGTAATCAGCAGGTCGTGGGTTCGAGTCCCTCTATCGGCTCAATAAAAAAACCGCTTCAGAAATGATGCGGTTTTTTGGTTTTTTCCTATTCGGTCATGTAGAGCCACGATCCCCAATCATAGTTGAGCAGCATACCTTCCAGTTCCGCGCTTTCGGCCCTGAGGCGTTTTAAGTCACCATAGATGTCCACATCCTCTTCCTTTAGAGTAACGTGTTCCTGAAAATAAATAAAGCTGCTGAAGCGGCGGAAATGCACGGCGTCTTCCAATGATGTGATTTCGCAGTTGTCTTTTACCCCAAATTTAACGTTGCCTGGGTATTCGCGGAAAGCAGGATAATAGATACTGAATAATTCTTCGTAGCGCTGCGTTTCTGTATTGAAAACAACCGGAGCAATACCAATGATCCTCACACTGCTGTTGAATGATCGTTTATCGAAGTAGTAGATATCTACCGTTTTAAATCCGGCTATGGCTGCCCCATTAAATTTTGACAGTGCTTCTTCTTTTGGCATTTTTACAGTAAAGTCTAAAGTTGTATATACTTCAGGTGAACTGTCAAGAAAACTCCTTATAGCTTTCGGCAAACCTCCGGCATTAAAAAAATAGTCATTGGTTTTTGAGGGCCCGATAAAGCTGTATAATTTTCTGCTCAGCAGGATCTCAGCATCATATACGGGCGGATATTTCAGTATGCCATTGCTGTCGCGCTGGAAAATATAATCTTCAAAACCAATCCCTTTTTGCGGTACAGTCCGGCCAGCATAGGGTTTAATGGTATCCGGCCTTTTGGATCTGTTATATGCCAATTTCCATTTAACTCTTTCCAGGCTGTCGAGGTAGCGCTGCTGCAGGTATTCCGTTCGTCCGCGCCTTCTAATGGGCTTCCCTGCCGAATTGTTCATCTCTACTACCGTAAAGCGATAGGAATCCTTATAGTCGATCTTTAGTCGCAGTTGCGAAAGGCTGTCCCATACCATCCACTTTCCGCTTCGCTGATTATTTTTGTACTGTCCTTCCAGCTTTTTCTTTCCATCCCTGCCCCATAAAGTAACGTTCCCATTATACATTCCATTCAGGGTATCGATACGGAATTTCTTTTCGCCGGAAGGGTAATTGCCCTGTAGCTGTGGGTAGGCACAGGAGAAGCTAAGTACGGTTATAAAGGTGAAAATGATTTTCATGACGGATCTGGTTACTCTTCTACTCTTGTATAAACAACTTCTTCGATTCTGTAGAGCTCTTTATCAGTGGTAATATTTTCATAAATCATAACCTCTTCAAAAATTGTCAGCTTATCGCCATTGAGAATATATTTGCAGTTTATACGTTCAGCGTGGCCTTCATAATCGAGGGCAAAAGTCAAGTATGTTGTCTCTTGATCGATGTACAGGAAATATTTTGCAATGGCTTTTTCAGGCAAGCTGCGTTGTTTTTCAAGATCATAAGATTTCCAGTTTCCATCAGCTCTAAATTCAGTAATATGATTTAGATTTTCAATTTTGGCCCACTTCCCGACCAATTCCTGCGAGAAAGCAATCGTGGGCAATATAAGAAGGAGCAGAAACAGGTTTTTCATTTGTTTAAGGCTTTACCCTGTGAAAGACTGTGTTAAGGCTTTCACCGCGTTCTACATCTTCGGCATTGCCAATAATAGTTAGTGTGTCGCCTTCAAGCTTATATGCATTCTTTTGGCTGCCCACATTTTCATCTTCTATATAAGTGTCACACACGAGATATTTGACGCCGTTCTCCACGGTTTGGTTATATTTTATAATGATATCGCCAAGGCCTTCAGGGCTTAACGAATCGGTAAAGCTCATTGTTCCGTCAGCTTTAAATTCGACGCTCATGGTTTTGTCTTCTACACTGGCCCATTTGCCGGTAAGGCTTTGCGCGAATGTAAATGCAGGGAAAAGCAATAGTAGTAACAGTAATTTTTTCATATTATTTATTTTTAATTATTCCTGGCTTGCTGCCGTCTTTGGGATATACAACTTCAATTTGGTCATTATATTCTGGTCCTGCCCAAATATAATGTTCTTTATTGTATTTTTCGGTAAGGGCTTTGTTGACGGAAAAGGTTTCAAGTGAATAGATGGTGAAAGGGCTGTACGTCCCGATGTCTTCGGCTGCAGTCACAAATTGTGGACTTCTGCGCACAATCAATTCTGCACGCCCGTCATTGTCGAGATCAGACACATATCGCGGCTCGTCCAGCTTATTGTGGAAAACAAGGTCCATATTTCTTCCTTCTACCCGAAGGATCAATACTTCTTCACGGCCTTTTCCATACGGGAAACCAAAAAGGAAAATATACGACCGTTCGTCTTCCTTGTATATCCAGGCCAGCTTCGATACAACCGCATTTTTTCCTGCTTCCGCAAATTTGCGGCTCACTTCATCCCAGGCGTTTTTCGCGTAAAATGTCTTACGCCTGCCGTTTACCGAAACATTCATTTTGGTAAACAGGCCGGGGTCGCCATCCAAAGGTATCTGGTACAGTAGTATGGTGTCATTAACTTTATCGGCATTCAGGTCGGTTATAATGGTCTCCAGCGGAGTGTATGTCGCATTCCGGCGGCCTGCATCCTGCCCCCTGCAAAAGGCTGTAAAAAATAGTAGCAATGCGATGTAAAGGAATTTTCCCATTAGTATTCCTTTTGTCTCCGCTTATGTCTGTGATAAGGCGTGCGTATGCCGATAGCTATGTTTACCGCGTACAGCACCTGCGCTATTGCTACGGCAGGAAGCATCAGCATGATCAGGGCATCGTTATGTTTAAACCCGTCGTAAATGTCTTCTGTAAGAAAGCTTTTGACCGGTATAGCAAATAAATACAGGAACAGCCCGCCTACGGTAACCACACTGTGAATTACGGAAAGTGTGTCATTTTGCTTTCTTTTTAGGCTGCGGAGTATCCAGTACCCCAGGCCTGCCAGGAAATAAAACACCGCGCCACACTGTATGAACACAAACTCATTTACAGTATAGGTCTCGTTGTACAGCGTAAAACTGAGATTAGGGGGCTGGATGAATACCTTTATGACGACTGCAATGAACTGCAATAACATGGCTGTAACAAAAAAATAAATGTAATATTTGTTTCTTCTTCTCATTGCATGCCATGTTTAGGTTAAGTCGTTTATTGTGATGCCGCGGCTTTTTTGCGCTCCGCGATCAGTTCAGTGAGCATTTTTCCGTAAAGTGACTTTGCCACTTTTGGGGTCATCTTTTTTTGTAGTGTATCCAGGTAAACTGTATTTATCTTAGGCGTTTCGGTAAGCATCAGGTAAGGCGCAACTTCCTGGTCGGCGTGCTGTACCGCAAAATTAAGCGTGTACAGATACTTTCGTTGCTCCAGTTTTTCTTTTTTAACCTCTACGCTATCCAGCTTTTTAAAGTTTTTGTATTGTGCCGCTACCATCCCTTCTTTAACAAGGTCCAGGTTATCATTTACAAATCGGTTCTTTATCTTGAGGTAATCTTCGAATGTCTTTTGGTTTTTGGAACCGGTGATCTTAGCCCTTTTAAAGAATTCCTCGTTATACGTCTCTATGGTCATGTTTCCCGGCTCTGCAAAGAACGGCAGGTTGTTGTCTACCGAATTGGTTTGTCCCCTGTCCAGGAAAAGGTAGAGCATTTGTGGAGAATCTATTTTTAAATGGCTTTCAAACCCTTTCTTATCATTTATAACAATAGTATCCATGGCTACAAAGGCGGTGTCCACTAACTTTTGGATGTAAAGCGTTCCCTGGCTCAACCCTTTGACATTGCCTTTTATATGCAGGTTTGCATCTCCGTGGTCATCATTTTTACAGGCAATAAACAGTACAATAGCCGATAGGGCAAGAGCGATTTTTTTCATAAAAAGGGTAAAGCGTTAAATTTTACGCAAAGTACTAAAAATATGGTTTCGGGGGAAGCGGCGGGTAAGAAAAACCGCATCCGGATTTTTTTAGGCGAGTCCGTCTTGCTTTTTACCGAAAAAAGGATGTTGCCTCAATAATTTTGCCCCTTTTTTCTCGACCCATTTATAGGTGATGTGGGAATATGCAATGACACAGGCGAGATAAACCAGTATTGCGACAGTAACGGTGAGGTTATTTACCGGCAATTTAACTACGTTGAAAGCCGTTTTTGAAATTACGATCATTACGATGGCATGGTTAAGGTACATGGAGTATGATATTTTGCCAAGATACTGTAGCACGCTGCCGGAGAGCATTTTTACAATGAGGCCGCTGCTTAGCGCATAAACATATACTGCAATTCCGAAAAAGGCGGGTATAGTTAGCAATGTAAAGAGTTCGGTTTCTTTAATATAGTGGTAGCGGGAATAGAGGAGCACAATCAGGAGTACGGGTATGATATATTCCCAGTATGTAGCAACGCCTTTATATCTGTATTTCCGGAATGCCATAAAAGTAAAGACACCGGTTATAAAACACAACAATCCCCTGGCAAAGCCCCATGTAAAGGTTTGCATGTACATACCGCTATACATAAGGAACACACCGGCTAAGACAGCCACCAGGGCTAATACATATTTGCCTGATTTACCCGCTATCAACATCGCCAGGCCGAAAACAACGTAAGAGATCATTTCTGAAGATATAGACCAGGACGGGAAATTGATTCCAGCTACGCCTAATGCAGGCGTCGAATTTAAAAACAGTAGTGTATTGAGCGTTTGCAGCAATAGTTGGCTTACAGGCTCGGGATGGGCCAGCAGATGCGACATGAAAAGGTTAAATAGCAGCTCAAATGCCAGGAATACCAACGAGGTATAAAGCAGCAAGGGAACAGGCGAGTGAAGCGGGCATTGATGTAATTCCATAATTGTCGTGGTGATTGCAGCCTGTCAATATAATTGAGGCTGATTACAAAGCCTGAAAGGACAAAGAAAAAATCGACAAACAGGTCGCCCTGCCGCACTAAAAAGTTTGAAGTTGCAGTAATGTTGGAAAATTCGTTTTCATAAGGAAAGTGGTAAACCACGACCATAAGTGAGAATAGTCCCCTCAACCCGTCCAATTGTAATAACCTGATATTTTGCATTCAGAATAATGTTCTTTAAAACCTATTTGTCAACACCGCCAATATTTTATCGCGGCGTATCTTACTTTCTCTCTCCTCTGCTAATGCCTCACTATCATAACATATAAAAGCGTTAGGGCAGAGCGCTTTCATATCGGAGTGTAAGCTTTAAACTTTACGCAAAGTACTAAAAATATGGGTTCGTGGGAAATGGGGGTAAAGAAAAACAATTTCGGTTTAGTGCATGGGCAGTGGGTATAGGCTGATGCTAAAGCTTACAGGCACATACGCTTTCTATAGGCCATAGAGAGAGCGCGACGGTTCGGAATTACTTATGAGCAGGGCATAATTTATAAAGGATGTGGTGGTTTGGCCGCTGTAATTGATATTTGATCTTTCGGGGGTTATAATTTCTATCAGGTCAATGCATCCGGCACGGCTGTAAGGACTGTTGCTGCCGTCGAGCTTATAAAGGGTAAGTCCGGATAGTTTTTGTTTTTTAAGTTCTTCAATCCCCCTGAAGTATTCCAGATCGCTATCTCCGGTGCCCTCAACACTGGTCGTAGAATGTGAGTATTCCCCATTGGAATAGACATCCTCCCAAATTACCTCAGATTCATTGAAGTACCCAATGATACTTATCAGGTTTTCATTGTTGTTAAGACCATTGTCCAATAATCTGGTGAAAAAAGAGACGGCTTTACCCTCTTTTGCTTTCATCACATGAAAAAAACCATAGCGCACATATACCAGCGCATTCTTAAGGTTATGCTTCAAATATAACTTTACATAATTCTTGTAGATTTCTTCTTCCCTGTGGTATTTCCCAAAACTTGTTTTGATAAGCCTTGTAACATCATCAAATTTTGAACGATCGGTTATCCGGTGGGAATACTTTATTTCATTGGCTTCAAAATCAGCTATAAATCCGGCAAGCTGCTTTTTACTGAAACTCTCATAGTACGGTGAATAATCCGTTAAGTCAGCGGCAACAGTATTTTCTAATTGTTTTGCGTAGTCCCACTGAGACGTATCTTTAATCAGCGCGAGCAGAAGTTTATATGTATATTTATACGTTACTACAGGATCGGGGCCAAGTACTGTAAGCTTACTGTTTTCTGGCAGTTCGTCATTAATTTTTTTAAGTTTTTTCCACTTTTCATAAACCTCTATGGTACGTTCCTGTGGTACGCGGGTGCCATATTCTGTAACAAGCTCTTTAAGAAGCGCTTCGTCTCCCGATTTGAGATACTCATTAAAAAAATGCGCTATGGCCATATCCGTCTCCGCTACATAATAACGGAGACCCTTTTTGCATAGTGCGGTAACTAAAGTTATCTCGGCATCCTCCGTTTTGGCTCCTCCATGATACGCTCCGAATCCTATGAGTTTAGCATTGCCCGGCTCAAACACGAATTGTTTTTCCAAATCCCATTTATTTTTATTGAGATAGGCCTGTTTGTCCTGTCCGTATGCAAAAATCCAACTAAAAAACAGTAAGCAGGTAACGCAGTATTTCATAATTTGTAATGATTGATGCAACAAAGATCGATCACTGTGATAATATGAAATTGTACGTTTGGGACACCACCTGTTTACTTTAGCTAATCCTCAAACCCCTTTATCAATACCTCCAATATTTTTATGGCAGCCTCGCTTATTTTTGTACCCGGCCCAAAGACCGCCACGGCGCCTGCATCAAACAGGTATTGGTAATCCTGTGCCGGTATTACGCCGCCCACAATCACCATAATGTCCTCTCGGCCATAGTTCTTCAGCTCTTCGATTACCTGCGGCACAAGGGTTTTATGCCCCGCAGCCAATGACGATACACCAAGTATGTGTACGTCGTTCTCCACGGCTTGTTTGGCGGCTTCGGCAGGCGTTTGGAACAATGGGCCGATATCCACGTCGAAGCCCACGTCGGCATAGCCTGTCGCTACTACCTTGGCGCCACGGTCGTGGCCGTCCTGGCCCATTTTGGCAATCATGATGCGTGGCCTGCGGCCTTCCAGCTTAGCAAATTCGTTCGCCAGCAGTTTTGCTTTTTCAAAGCTCTCGTCGTTTTTTATCTCTTTGCTGTACACACCGCTAAATGATTTTATCTGTGCCTTATACCTTCCGTACACTGTTTCCAGCGCGTCGCTTATTTCGCCCAGGGTCGCCCTGTGGCGTGCGGCCTCCACGGCCAGTTCAAGTAAGTTACCCGTGCCCGATTTCGCAGCAGCGGTAAGGTTTGACAGGGATTCTTTAACCTTTTCCGTATTTCGCGTTGCTTTTATTGTTGCCAGCTGCTCCAACTGCTGGCGGCGCACCATTTGGTTGTCTACGTCAAGTATGTGCAGCGGGTCTTCCTTTTCGAGGCGGTATTTGTTTACGCCTACGATGATGTCCTGCCCACTGTCGATGCGTGCCTGCTTGCGCGCTGCAGCTTCCTCGATGCGCAGCTTGGGTATGCCGGCCTCAATGGCTTTGGTCATCCCGCCCAGTTCCTCTACCTCTTCAATTAGGGCCCAAGCTTTTTGGGCGATCTCGTCGGTAAGGCTTTCCACATAGTAGCTGCCAGCCCACGGGTCGACGGTCTTTGTTATTTTGGTTTCCTCCTGTAGGTATATCTGAGTGTTACGGGCTATACGTGCCGAGAAATCGGTTGGCAGTGCTATGGCCTCGTCCAGCGCATTGGTGTGCAGCGACTGCGTACCGCCAAAGGCTGCGGCAGACGCTTCGATGCACGTGCGTGCTACGTTATTAAAGGGATCCTGCTCGGTAAGGCTCCATCCGCTCGTTTGGCAGTGGGTGCGCAGCGCGAGGGATTTTTCGTCTTTCGGGTCGAACTGTTTCAGCAATTTTGCCCACAGCATTCGCCCGGCACGCATTTTGGCGATCTCCATAAAATGGTTCATGCCAATGGCCCAAAAGAAGGACAGGCGCGGCGCGAACTCGTCGATCTTCATGCCTGCGGCCAAACCGGTACGGATGTATTCCAGCCCGTCGGCTAATGTATAGGCCAGTTCGATATCGGCGGTAGCCCCTGCTTCCTGCATGTGGTAGCCGGAGATGCTGATGGAGTTGAACTTGGGCATTTTGCGGCTAGTGAATGCAAATATATCGGCAATAATGCGCATCGACGGGGCAGGGGGGTATATGTAGGTGTTGCGCACCATGAACTCCTTGAGGATGTCGTTTTGTATCGTACCCGAGAGGAGTTCCGGCAAAACGCCCTGCTCTTCGGCTGCCACGATGTAAAAGGCCATGATGGGAAGTACCGCACCGTTCATTGTCATGGAAACCGACATTTCATTCAAAGGTATTTGGTCAAAAAGTACCTTCATGTCCTCCACACTATCAATAGCCACACCGGCCTTGCCTACGTCGCCCACCACACGCTCGTGGTCGCTGTCGTACCCGCGGTGTGTCGCCAGGTCAAATGCTACCGACAGCCCTTTTTGGCCAGCGGCAAGGTTACGGCGGTAAAAGGCGTTGCTCTCTTCAGCGGTGGAGAACCCCGCATACTGGCGAACCGTCCATGGGCGCCGCACATACATGGTGGCGTAGGGCCCACGGAGGTTGGGCGCAAACCCGGCCCCAAAGGCAATATGCTCCAGGTTTTCAATGTCTTCGGTAGTGTAGTTTTGCTTAACCGCAATGCCCTCGGCAGTAACGAAATCCGGTTCCGGGTTTTGGGTTTCGGGTTTCGGGTTCGCTGTAAGCTTAATATGTTGGAGGTTTTTTCTCATAAGAAATGCAAAAACTATTTTTCAGGATACTTTCCAGGGCTTTTTGAGGTGTGGAAGCAAGCCTTGATTATAATGTCATTTCCCTCAATACTATATAATATAATAAAGGGAAACTTTTTTAGAGGAACCATTCTGAAGCTCTTGTAAAATATCCTATAATTCGGGTTCAATTTTAAAGCGGAATAGCAATCTTGAAGATCTGCGTAAAACTTTAAAGTCAGGGTTTCACTAATCTCGTCATAATAATCCATTGCGTTATAAATTTCTATTTGCGCATTTGGAGAAACGACAATTTTATAGGCCATATCTTTTTCTTATCTGTTCAAGCGATTCTTCTTCAGTGATATAATTTTCCGTTGGTTCATGTAGGCGCTGGTCAAGTATGGCTTTCATTTCATCCGTTAAACTATAATCATCATATTTAGGCAGGATGATCACTTCCACCTCATCTGCATCAAAATCGTCCGGGAGCGTAATGCTGATATTGCGCCCGTTTACCTTTATATATTGCCTTATAGCTTCCATAATTACTTTTTAGTAAATATAATAAATATACCTATTCGTTTTTCTCTTCACCCGCCAGCCTTTCCTGTTCCATCTTCTCTGCAAGCCTCCGCTCTGTAATTGGTGCGATAAGCGTTTTCCTGGGATTTGCTTTTACGAATGGGAACAACTCAAGGTCGTGGCTCATCCTGTCGTTTTTGTTCGGGTATTTGTTGGTGCCCAGTAAAACTTCCTTCCCGCTCTCGAACAGCTCCTGCTCCCTGGCTGCGCTTTCTGCTATCTTGCGCTGGATGGTGCCTTCCTTCAGTTGCGAGAGAAAGCCGCCGTTGGCTTCAATATCTTTAAACAGAGCCAACGCCTTTTCAGCCAGCTGCTGTGTAAGCTCTTCAATATAATACGCGCCATCGGCAGGATTGTCCACTTTATCAAAATAACTTTCATGTTTAAGCACCAAAAGCTGGTTCCTGGCTATGCGGTCTCCAAACTCGTTGTCCTTGTGGTACAGCGCATCGTAGGCCAGGTTGGCCACAGCGTCGGCACCGCCTAAAATTGCGCTCATGCATTCGGTTGTAGTACGCAGCATGTTTACATTATAGTCGTACAGGGTTTTGTTGCGCTTTGTTGGTGTAGCGATAATATGGCAGTCGAAATTATGGTCATACTCTTTTGCAATAATTCCGAACAGCAGGCGTATGGCACGCAGTTTGGCAATCTCAAAAAAGTAATTCGAACCAACCGCCACTTCTATAATTACGGGCTTATTAATGGTCGCTATACGGTTGAGGTACTCATTGGCATGGGCAAGGGTATAAGCTATCTGCTGTACGATGTTTGCACCTGCATTTTGGTACAGGCGGGCATCTATGCTTAAAAAATGAATGTTAGGGCAGCCGATCGCAATGGTATTCAGTGCCTCAATGTCGTGTTCCAGGCTGTTAAACCAGTTGCCGTCTGCAGCCAGATGGCCTATTGGGTCAAGCAATACGAAATACTCCGCGCCTTTTTCGTGTTCTATCGCATCGAGCCTTTTCACGAAATCGATTGAAAGGAATTCCAAATTGAAGTAAACCGGAACGTCGTTTGGAAGGCGCTCGACCAGCTTTTCTACATCACTATCTTCAGCCGGAATCGTAAAGCGAATACTTTCGGCGCCACGCTTCAGGGTACTCAGCGCACGCCCGGCCGACTTCTCCACATCCTGAACATAAATGTTCTGGCAGATCGTGAACGATGCCGCCCTGCCACCGGAAGCCAGGGGCTCTTTAAACTCATCGATGTGGTAAAAAGGCTTTACCTTAATACCCTCCGGGCTTTCCCATACCAGCGTCTCATTGTAATCGGCGCCCTTAAGCTCGTATTGTACCTGCTGCTTCCACTGTTTGGAGGAAACGGCATCAAATTCATTAAACAGGCTGCTCATGCTTTAAAGTGATTTTGTGTTTTCGTCCTGCAGGGTATCACCCTCATACTCTATGATGTAAATATCTTCATTTTCCCGCTTCATGTAATACTTTTCCCGGGCGTATTTTTCGGTCTGGTCAGGGTTGTTCAATTGCTTTATCGCCGCGCTATCCTTTCGTTTTTCGTTGAGGTAGTAGTCGCGGTTCTTTTCGAGTTCCTCTATTTTTTTGTCGAGTATCCCCTTTTCAAAGTATGAATAGTTATCCAGGAACACCATCCAGACGGTTACGAAAATAATAACCAGCACATAACGGTTCCCCAAAAATTTGAGAAAGGGAAAACGGGTGGTTATTTTTTTATAAAAATTCATAGGGCTCAAATTCCAAATAGCAAATCACAAATTCCAAATAAGTTCCAATTCTTTAATTTTTAAAATTCAAAACCATTAGGGTGTGAAATTCTAAATAGTAATATCATATCCTTGTCCCGAAATTGCAGACTACTACGGTTTTGTAGAGGCTTTTTCAAGTATGGAGGAAAATATTTTTTTTAACTCTGTGGCTTCCTGTATCAGTACCGTTATGTCGTTCTCAAATTCAGGGTTACAAACCTTCAGCAAAGAAAGCCAATAATTAGATTCTTTTGCTTCCTTTCGGCAAATTTTTATCCGGTAATAAAAGTCCTTTTTGCTCAATGATTCGTTCGCCTCAATGTAATTCGCGCCTACAGATCCTGATGATCGCACCAATTGTTTTCCGTCTTCAATGGTCTGTATCGTCCTCGGCAGCTTTTTTAGTAGTATGCGGCAATCCTTCGCAAACAGAAAAGTTCTTTCCTCCAGATTATATACTTTCTGCTCCATAGGTTAAGTGTTATACGACTCCGCTGTTGGGATTTTGAATTTTAAGCTTTTGAATTTATTTGAAATTTGGGATTTGCTATTTGGAATTTCAACTAAAGAATCCTCTGATTAATAACCGCCCTCACCACATCGATCGCCACGGTGTTGTAGCGGTCATTCGGGATAATGATGTCGGCGTGGGCTTTAGTAGGCTCGATAAACTGCTCGTGCATCGGCTTGAGGGTCGTCTGGTACCGGTTCAGCACCTCGTCCATGTCGCGTCCCCTTTCGGCGATATCGCGTTTCAGGCGGCGTATGAGCCTTTCATCCGGGTCGGCGTGCACGAAGATCTTGATGTCGAACAGCTCCCTTAGCTTCGGGTCGGCCAGGATAAGGATACCCTCCACGATCATTACCTTGCGCGGGTGGGTCATAATGGTATCGTCGGTGCGGTTGTGCGTTACGAATGAATATACGGGCTGTGGTACCACATTGCCTGCTTTCAGCTCTTTTAAATGCTCGGTAAGTAGCTCAAAATCAATTGCCCGCGGATGGTCAAAATTGATCTTTCCGCGCTCTTCATAGCTAAGGTGGTTGGTTTCGCGGTAGTAGTGGTCCTGGCTGATGATGCCCACTTCGGTAAGTGGCAGTTCGTTCATGATCTGGTGTACAACGGTGGTTTTTCCGCTCCCGGTACCGCCGGCAATTCCGATGATAAGCATTGTTGTGGTGTTTAATTTTTTGCAAAAGTAACAATTATGATCGGCAAATTCAATAATAAACGGAGAGTAGAGACGCAGTGCCTGCGTCTAACATTTCATTAATAAATAATCGAGACGCAGGCACTGCGTCTCTACGCAAAAATCCTACTCATAATTAATGAAATTGGTTTAATCGATGACAAAATCACTTCTTATCCTTCATATCCTTAACCATGCTGATGCAAAAATAAATCACGATGGCAGCCCCGGCAGCAATACATACCCACATGATCCACGGGTTATGGGTGGGGGATTTTTCGGCTGGTTTTGCATTAATGGCACTGGCATCCGAAAGCACGGCTACGGGAAGGTTCTTCGGGAGCTTGTCTTTAAAATTAATAAAATCATATTCCGCGGCGCCCAGCTTGTCATTGCCGGTTACTACGGTATAATTTTCCCCGGCTTTCAGGTCGGCTACCAAACGTAAAGGCGCCTGGTAAAATTTTACCGATGTGATGTCGAGGGGCGGATTGTCTTCATTATCAATTTCTAAGGTGAAATCCTTTTCTTGGAAATCTGTAAGGTCTATAATGTTATTGGCGGAGGAATTCAATTCGAAACCGTTGAGCGTAATTGTCGTTACAGAAGACTTTTTCCTTTTTTTTATTTCGCGGTCTACCAACATCATTCCGCTTCTTTTGTAAAAGGTCGGTGCGTTAATATCAAATACTATAC
Source organism: uncultured Flavobacteriaceae bacterium (assembly GCA_942492845.1). Classification (GTDB taxonomy): domain Bacteria; phylum Bacteroidota; class Bacteroidia; order Flavobacteriales; family Flavobacteriaceae; genus Flavobacterium. The sequence goes on from OW818646.1 coordinate 1,264,530, forward strand.
GATTGATAAGTGTCCTGTGTTTTTGCTCTACGCTTACGAATGTTTTCTTCCCGCCATCAGCATTTTCAATTTTTACAGAGGGTGCGATTTCCTCCATTGCAACAGGCGTAATGCTTTCGGTGAGCTGCCCGGCTTCAAGTATGTTTACGGGAAGGGTCTTTTTATCGTCGAATTCGATACGGATGTACTTGTAATTGTGGAGCGGTAAATACAATGTTTTGTAGGTATGCGTATCTGCGGGGTTGTATAGCCCGTCGAGCAGCTGGCTGTTTACAAGGCCAAAAAACGCCTTTTTGTCATTGCTGCCGCTGATGCTGTAGGTCTTTACGGCATCGGTATTGGCAATGGCCAGGGTAAGCTCCTGCATTTTTCCGCCAAGGGAGTTTTCAATGGTTACAGACGATGTCTTGCCGGGAACGTTGGCCTTAGCGATAATAGGTAATTTTTTGAAGCCTTGTTCGCTTACGGTCGCCGGGCCATATTCAATAAAGTAAGGCACCTCTTTATTTTTACTGTCGAGTATGCGGATGATCTCGGGGTTTTCGTCGGTAAGGCTGCGGAACTGCGATCCGGCATAGATAATATGCGGGCCGCTTTCCTTTACGGGTGATACCTTTGCAGAAACGGTATACTGTTGTGCAAAAGCCGGACAGCTTAGCAACAGGAGTGCTTTAACTGCGATAGTGCGGGATAGATTGGTAAAGCGCATAGTAATTAACTTTTATGGAAATGTCTTTTTGCTAACAGGAAAAGCAATACTAAAAATGAAATAACACACGTCAATATTGATATAGTGGCAGTAATGTATACTAACGAATAGAATAGTCCCCAGTAAATATTAAAGTGGTGTGTTACAGAAGAAATTGCCCAGCAGGAAAAAATTACAGCAAGGCTTGCAATTACTACTTTAATTGTAACTGAAATATTCCTATCCTTATAAAGGGAGTCCGGCATTGCTTTAAACACTCTCATTGTCATTAGCTTCATTTTCAGGTTTGTCGTCGGTTACAAGGCGTTTTACTTTTTGGTAGAGGAATGATATTACCAATATCAGTATGCCTAGCAGTATGAACGCGATGATCTTGCCGGTCTCGGATACGTTCCGGATGTCGTATAGGAATAATTTTGCAATGGTAAGCCCAAGCAATACCAGTGCAGCGACGCGTATGCTGCGCAGCTGTTTCCGTATCCCGATGAGCAGCAGCACAAAGGCAATGGCGCCCCACAGCACGGGATAACCGGTCTTTACCACCTGGTTGCGGACACCTGAAATAAGTTGGTAAGAATGTAACGCATTTACAGATCCGCCCCTACTGTCCACAATGGGGGCCACAGGGTCGAGCACGATGACGAGCCAGTGCAGCATCAGTTCGGAGCTTGCAAGATATACCAAAAGGAAAACTGCTATCCACGGCAGTGCCCTTTCGGTACGCATCCGGTGCAGGATGTTTTCTTTATTCATTTTAAAGACTAGCAGGGTAGTGTACAATGCCGATGCCAGCAGTACAAAGTGCAGCCAGTAGGCCAGCCTCGATGTCATGCCCATATCGATATAATCTTCCACCTCATAATAGCCCAGTTTGGAGAACAGCAGTATGAATGCAACGATATTGGCAATTCCTATCAGGGTGCCCAGCTTTTGGTGCAACGGATCCTTCCCAACGCAATGGATGTGTATGTACAGGATGCAGAACAGCAGGTGGTACACGACAAGGAGGCTGTAGGCGGCATAGGTGCTTTCGAGGTAATAACCGGCCTGTTGGTTGAGTTCCAGGAAGCCCGAAACATAGATGAGCAGCAGGGTAAATATCCCAACCACCCTGCGGTAATTGGCAACGTTGAACGATAGCCCGTACAGCTTATAGGTGCCGGAATCTTTTCTTAATAAAAGAATAACGCCGACGCAGGAGGCAATGGCGAAGAGGCTCGTGATAAAGCCCGGGTTGATGATTATGGTGAGCGATTCGCTGTAGTAAATGTTCTGCCAGTCCATCACCAGGCTGATGAGCATGAGCGCCTGCACGATAGCCGACCCGAAACGGAAGCTTTCGATCTTCGACTTTTGGGCAAGCCACATCAGCAGTACGGCTTCGGCGGCCCAGAATAGTGTGATGTAATTGCCTTCAAACTGTATCGGGATGGCAAGGGTGACAAACGTAAGCGTAAGCCCGATGAGTATGTAGATGGCTTTCTGGTCCATGTCGAGCTTTTTGTACAGCAGCCATGAAGAGCAGAAGTTGAAGACACCCAGCGATAGCGTGAACATCCCTTTGTATTCCGGCCTAAAGTTTTCGAGGATAACCATTCCGGCGGCATAGAACAGGAAGGTATTGCTTACCAAAATGCTTAGCTCCATATTAGAGAACGGCGTTTTGCGGCGCACGTTGTTGATGATATTCATCAGCAGGAATACAAAATAAAATGTAAACGCGAATGCCAACGCCCCGGAGTACGGCGCATTTTCGGTACCGATGATGGTAAACAGCCATCCGCCGAACAGGAATACGGTAAACAGGTAGGCCTGCAGGTTGATGAGGTTCCATTTTTTGTAATAGGCAATGGCGAGGATACCGACATTGAGGATGGTGATATAGCTAAAGAGCACAATGTAATTGCCGCTGCCGGTACTGACCATAAACGGTACGGCAAACCCGCCAATAAGGGTGAGCGCTGCCAATTCCTGTCGGTCATACGATACGGAGAGGAACGCGCTGAAGGCTGTTATGGCTACCATGATAATGAATGCTACCGCCTGGCTGAAAAGCTGGTAATCGTGGAAGGCAACCGCTATGGTAAAGTAAAATATTGACATTGCCCCGGCAACGAGCACGGAACTGAAGGCCTTGTAGTTTTTACGCAGCCTGTGGGCCACAAGCATAACGATGCCGCCTGCGAGTACGCCTATCCCAACACGGGCAGGTTCGCCTATCCATTCTTTGTCGATAGCGAACTTTACGAAGTAGCTGATGCCCAGCACCAGTATAAGGATACCGATCTTGTTGATGAGGTTCTCGCCGATGAACTTCTCCAGGTCGGGGTTCTGCTCCTTAAATTTTTCCCACCATGATTTTTCTTTGGGCAGTACCACATTTGGCCGCGGCGAAGGAGTGGCCGGGCGGGGTTGTTGCATGGCGGCAGGGCGTAATGCGGGTTCGGGTACCGGCTGTTCCTGTGGTTTTGGTGTCGCAGGCGCTGCCGTTGGTGGTGTTTCTTCCGTCCCGTCTAAAGCCGTTTTTGGAATGTCAGCCTGCGGTGCGGGTTTGGGCGCAGGGGCAGGCTCCTTGGCAGGTTCCGCGGGATTCTGGAATTTTTCGAGGAGACGCGTGTGGTAGTCCAGCTTGCGGTGCGCTTCGAACAGGTCGATCTTCAGCCGGTCCAGCTTTGACGACATGGAATTGAGGAATATTATGAATACTATAATGAGTATGATAATTAAAACGTATTCCATGTGTGTTGGTTAATGTGTTATGGTAAATGTAATATAAATTCTGGTAAGATTTTCAGTCATGAATTCATTGCCACATACTTTACCTTAACACACCCCTAGCCCCTCTCAAGAGGGGAAGAGCTACACTCTTGCCGGCAAAGGGCTTGTTCTTAGGGACTTGAGTAAGTACGTTTGAGTGTTCCCCTCTTGAGAGGGGTTAGGGGTGTGTCTATTCACATTTTATAAATTCTTGGCAAAAATCATCGCTTAATACTCTTACGAAAAACCCCCGGCGTCATTTTCTTCTTCTTTAAAAACACCCGGTTAAAATACGTCAGGCTTTCGAAACCCGAAGCAAACGCTATTTCGTTAATGGTTCTGTCCGATTCGGTGAGCAGGCGGCAGGCGTTCCCGGTACGGATGTCGTTCACATAATCGGAAAACGTTTTGCCCGTAACCCGCTTAAAGAATTTGCAGAAGGCGCTGTTGGTTAGCCCCACTAATCCGGCAGCTTTGTCAAGGCTGATGCTTTCGGCGGAATGCTTCTGGATGTACCCGCACACTTTGTTGATGCGCTCCTCGTTCTCTTTCCCTTTCGCGGAAGCAAAAAATTCCGAGGATAATTGCCTGCCCGATTGCGTGCTGAGCATCTGCAAAATATCCAGTAAGGAAGTCACCCGCGCGATTCCTGTCCGCTCCGGCAGTTTTTTTATTTTTTTGATGATGGTTTCGGTAGTTTCGGCAGGAAAGCACAGCCCGGTCTGCGAGGCTTTCAGCAAGCGTTTGATTGCTTCAAATTCAGGGTACTGCAAAAAGCTGTTGATGAACTCAGCCGAAAACTGTATTACAACCGCCGATGCACTATCCTTTACGTTGGGTTCGCTGCTCCACGTATGCGGCAGCCCGGAGCCGAGCAGCACAAAATCCCCTGCCTCAAAATTCTCATAGCTGTCGCCCACCAGCCTCTTGCCTTCGCCACGGGTTATCAGGGTAAGTTCGTACTCGGGGTGGTAATGCCATTTGAACTCAAAGTACGGCACAACCGAATGATAGGCTACAAACGAGGCACCCTCTTTTTTGCTTTCAACATTTTCATACGCTGCTTTCATGGGTACAATATAATTGATTATTTTTTATTTGGCATTCTTTATTGTCAATATAGTGCCATTATTTTGACTTCCTGTGTCTGAAAGCGATTCCCCTACACTGTAGCTTTGTAAAAAAGATTACCATGGATACGATACCTTCTTCCATTATACAGCACCTTTCAGAACCTTATGCACTAACGCCCGAACAGGTGGCCTTTTTCCAAAAGAACCGCTTCATCAAACTAAAAGATGTGTTTACTGCTGAAACTATTGCTTATTTTAACGCCGCAATTACAGCGCAGGTCAATAAAATGAACACGCAGGCAAAATCTCTTAACGAAAGGGACACCTATGGCAAGGCGTTTTTGCAGCTGTTCAACCTGTGGCGGGAGAATGACACGGTAAAGGAATTTGTATTCAGCGAAAGGCTGGCAAAGATCGCGGCCGACCTGATGCAGGTAGAGGGCAGCCGCCTGTACCACGACCAGGCGCTCTTTAAGGAAGGCGGCGGCGGCATTACCCCGTGGCACGCCGACCAGTACTACTGGCCATTGGAGACCGATAAGACCGTTACCGCATGGATACCGCTACAGGCTACGCCGCTCGAGATGGGCCCATTGGAATTCAGTGCCGGAAGCCATATAATTGTGGAAGGGCGCGACCTGGAGATAGGCGATGAGAGTGAGAATGTGATGCAGGAAAAATTGAGGGTAACCGACTTTGAGCACGTGATCGAGCCGTTCGACCTGGGCGAGGTGAGCTTCCATTCCGGGTGGGTGTTCCACAGGGCAGGAGCAAATACCACCAACGAAATGCGAAAGGTGATGACGGTCATCTACATGGACAGGGACATGATACTGAAGAACCCCGAGAACAAAAACCAGGTAAACGACTGGCATACGTGGTGCCCCGGCGCTACGGTAGGCGAGGTGATCATCACGCCACTGAACCCGATCTTGTACCAGCCATAACAGGATAATTAAAAAACACACCCCTAACCCCTCTCAAGAGGGGTTAGGGGTGTGTTAACCAATAGAATTTCACTACTTACTATATGACACTACATTACCTGTGCCCGCACTGGGGCAGCGAAGGACAAACAGCAGCGGCGTTTTTTGAAGCCGTACTGAAGGAAGGCTACGACGGAATCGAGATCAACGTCCCCGATGACGGGGTGTTTATACAGGAGTTTAGGCAGCAGCTGGCCGGGGTACGAAAAACACGTCCCGGCTTTGCCTTTATAGCGCAGTGCGTTCCCGAAAACAAAAAGGAAACGGTGGGTGAGCATATCGAAAGGGTACTGAAAAGGCTGGAAATACTCGCAGGATTGCAGCCCGATGCTATCAATTCGCACACTGGCAAGGACTATTATTCGTATGAGGACAATTGCAAAGTGATCCACGCGATAGAAAAATTCGCTTCGGAAAATAATGTAAGGATACTGCACGAAACGCACCGCGGGAGGTTCAGTTTCCACGGGCCAACGTTGTTGCCCTATCTGGAGCGCTTTCCGGAAATGGAACTGGTGGCCGACTATTCGCACTGGTGCAACGTGTCCGAAAGCATGCTGGAAGGGCAGGGGTACGTTCTGGAAAAAGTACTGCCGCACGTAGGGCACATCCACGCAAGGATAGGCCACGCGCAGGGCCCGCAGGTCGCCGACCCGTTTGCACCCGAATGGCAAAAAAACCTGGAGTGTTTCCTCTCGTTGTGGAAAGACATCAGGCATTACAAAACCGAAAAAGGGGAGGCCTTGCTTACGGTTACACCGGAATTCGGACCCGCGCCCTATATGCCTGCGCTGCCATTTACCTGCCAGCCCATAGGCAACCAATGGAAGATCAACGCTAAAATGAAGGAATACCTCAAAATAAACCTGAACTGATGATAACATATATAAATAAAAGGCTTCTTGCGGGGCTATTGTTACTTGCCTGTTCGCTCACGGCCCAGGAAGATCCTTTTAAAAAGATAAACACGCTGCCGGAAACGTTTACCATTTTGCCCTTCGGTGATGTGACGCCACGGGGCTGGATAAAAGAGCAGATGATGGATAATCTGGATGGCTATACCGGCCACCTGGATGAGTTGGTGCCCGACCTTACACAAAAAGATGACATCTACGGAAAGCAAAGGCTCACCAAAAAGGTAAAGAGCAAGGATGTGGGCGCGCTTGGCGATAACGAGGGCGACTGGCAGGTACAGTTCCTGTGGTGGAACAGCGAGACCCAGAGCAATTGGTGGGACGGGTACATCCGCAGTGCGATATTAGCGAATGATAAAGAGCACCTTGCCCGGATTGAAAAGTATGTACAGCGCATCCTCGCCACACAGGACACGGACGGCTACCTTGGCATTTATGATGCCGAACTTCGGTATAAATTCGATAATGAGAATGGCGAGCTTTGGGCGAAAGCCACGGTATTGCGAGGGCTGCTGGCATGGTACGAACATACCGATCGGCCGGAAGTGCTGGATGCCGTAAAAAGGGCAGTGGATAATGTGATGGTCAACTGGCCGGTTGACGGGTCGAAGCCTTTTTATTCGGTGAACCCGAATGTGGGGGGGCTGTCGCACGGGCTTACGTTTACCGATGTGCTGGAGCAACTGTATTATTTGACAAAAGAGCAGAAATATTTGGACTATGTGTTGTTCCTGTACAAGGACTTTTCGTCGCATGAGCTGAATGAGGATGCGCAGTACAAAAAGCTTATAGATACGCAAAGGATGCTTACGGGCCATGGCGTGCATACGTATGAGCATTTGCGTTCATTGGCTGCAGCCTACCAAATATCGGGGAATCCCGCGCTGAAAAAGGCAATCGATAATTTTGAAGGAAAGATAAAGCAAACCACCACGGCTTCGGGTGGGCCGGTGGGCGATGAATGGATAGCAGGCAAAAAAGCCGATGCCACCAACCGCGGGTATGAGTATTGCTCGCTGCAGGAATTGCTGCACAGCTACGCGAGTTTGTATGCGAAGTCGGGTGAGAAAAACTATGGAGATAAAATTGAGCGCCTGTTCTTTAACGCGGCACAGGGCGCGCGGCATCCGGAGCAAAGCTGCATTGCCTACCTGAAAAGTGACAACTCGTACGAAATGACCGGTGGGCTGAACGGGGATAATTCGGTAAAGACACAGACGAGGTATAAATATTCGCCCGTACACCAGGACGCGGCGGTGTGCTGTGTGCCAAATGCGGGAAGGATAGCGCCTTACTATATGCAGTATATGTGGCTGAAGGAGGGCAACAATCTTGTGGCTTCATTGCTGGGGCCAAGTTCAGTGGTTATGGATGGTGTTTACATTAAGGAAATCACTAACTATCCCTACGAAAATAAAATAACCTTTGAAGTGGAAGGCGCCGGGAAAGATTTTATACTAAAGATCAGGAAACCGGATTGGGTTACGAAGTTTAAGGTGAACACAAAATATAAAGAGGAGGACGGTTTTATCATCATCTCCAAACACTGGAAGGCGAAGGATGCTGTTATGGTTGAGTTTGTGCCGGAGGTTAATGTGCAGCAGGATATCAATGGCGAAAACTATTTTACCTACGGGGCACTGGTGTTGGCGCATGCTATAAAAGGTACAGAAGCGAAAACGAAATTTTTCCCCTTGCCGGGCTATGCCGATCTGAAGTATACGCCCGAAGATTTTACAGTGTACCAATATGCCGGTGAAAAGGTAAAGCAAAAAGGGAAAAGCCTTATATTTGAAACGAAACTGTACAATCCGAAAACCGGAAAGAATGAAATTGTAACCCTTGTGCCGATGGATAAGACGATTTTGAGGCAGGTTACTTTCTAACGTAGGCAGGCCGATTTTTACCACAAGGTGCGCAAAGAATTTACACAGGGCCTTGTACCCTTTTGTTAAATCGGCATGAGTGTAGTTCTTCCCCTCTTGAGAGGGGCCAGGGGTGTGTTACTTTGCGGAGCGGGGTTATTCTAATTACAATGTTAATCGCTACAAATAAAAAGTTATGTCAAAAAAACTCATCCTTATACTCTCAATATTCTTTACCCTGAATGCCTCAGCGCAGCAGGAAGTGATGTACCATGTGTTCCAGCGCAGCTTTTTTGACAGCGACGGCGATGGCCACGGCGACCTGAAAGGCATGCAGCAAAAATTGGATTACCTGAACCAGTTAGGTGTAACTACGATACTGCTCACACCGCTGTACCAAAGCGATTTTTACCATAATTATTTTGCCACTGATTTTGAGGCCATTGACAAAGAGTATGGTGCGTTTAAGGAATACCGCGACCTTATCATTGAAGTGCACAAACGGAAAATGAAGCTGTACCAGGATGTGGAAATGCAGTATGTTACAGGAAAGCATCCGTGGTTTAAAGATTCGTTTAAAAACCCGAAGTCGCAGTATGGGAAGTACCTTTATTATAATGACAAGGCGAACGAGAAGCCGTATTATTTTTGGGATGTGCCGGAATTTACGACATACAATAATCTGAAAGAACAGATCATTGTAGTGAACATGAAGGACCCGAAGGTAAAAGAATATACTTTAAAGGTGCTAAAATACTGGGTGGACCCGAACGGTGACGGCAACTTTAACGACGGGGTGGATGGTTACCGACTGGACCACATGATGGATAACCTGGATAATGCCAACAAGCTCACAAACCTGTTTAAGGATTTTTGGACGCCGCTGCTTAATGACCTCAGGAAAGTGAACCCCGCATTGCAGATCGTTGCCGAGCAGGCCGACTGGAATTCCTACGGGCATGAATATTTCACACAGGGTAATGTTGACCGGGTTTTTGCTTTCCGGCTAAAGCAGGCCATTACTACTTTCGATAAAAAGAAAATAGAGGCAGCTGCCGACAGTACTTTTCTTTATAACCCGAAAGGAAAACAGCAGGTGGTGTTTATCGAGAACCATGACACCGACCGCTTTGCCTCTGAGCCTGATATGAATATGGGTAAACTGAAGATAGGTGCGGCGCTTAACATTCTGATTGGCGGTGTGCCTTCAATATACTACGGGCAGGAACTGGGCATGAAAGCTAAGAGGGTGCAGTACCCGACGGATGGTACGGATATTCCCATTCGGGAGGCGTTTGAGTGGTATGCTGCTGAAACCGGTCCCGGCATGGCAACATGGTACATGGATTCCGGCCAGTGGTGGGACAACCGCAACATGAAGCCCAATGACGGAATTTCGCTGGAAGAGCAGCAAAAGGATCCCAACTCGCTGTGGAGCTATTACAGGCAGATGATAAAGCTGAAGAAGTCATGGCATTCCCTCTCGAAAGGGGACTATAAAACAATGCCGAACACCAACGACAATGTGTTTTCTTTTGTTCGCACTTTTGAAATGGAGAAGGTACTTGTGGTTATAAACCTTTCACCGAATACGGAAGAAGTGATGCTCGACCCATATGAAGATTACAGCATCATGCACCTGAAGCTGTTGTCGGGCGCGCCTGTTACGTTGCCGAGGGATGGAAAGTATATTACGCTGCAACCGTATGCGGTGCAGGTGTGGAAGTTTTGATATAGTTTTCTTCCTTTTAGACCAAAGGGAGAAAACTCACTATTATTTACGCTGTCACCTGAGATTTCTCTCTCCATAAACTGCGTTCGAAATGGAAAACGCTTCTTATCTTATATCCGGTATTCCATTTCGACAGCAGGAGAAATCCCGAATTCATAGTTTCTCCGAGATTTCTCACTCCTCCGCCGCGGCGGATCCGTTCAAAATGGAAAATGATTTATCTCAAGGTAAATGTTTCTGTAAAAAATTGATTAACAAAAGCATAACTGTTATTTTATTTAGGGGAAACCTCTTTGGGAACTCATAATCATAATTTTGGTGGCATTTGAAAAATAAACCACTAAAAAAATTATGATGAACATTTTACAAAAGAATTTTCTACGAATTTTCCTTCTTGTGATGGTTGCTTTCGGTTCTGTTAAGGCCGGGGCACAAATCATCGGATGGGATGCCAACAATAACGGGGGAGGTTTCGGAGCCAGTCCATGGACACCCGCGGTTAAAGATCCTAACATAACAACTACCGGCCTTATCAGGGGCAGTTCCATCGGGACCAGCGGAACACCTGCCGGCGGATGCTGGGGCGGTGCAAATGGTTGGGCGGCCGGCACGGGTGTCTCTACCGATGCCAACAGTTTCCATTTTACAGTAGTAGCTGCTCCGGGGTATAAAGTAAGCTTGTCAAGCATCACTACTGCCACCCGAAGGTCAAATTCAGGGCCATCGGGCTATACGCTTTATTATTCTGTGAATGGCGGTGCGTATGTTACTGCCGGCCCGCAGGTATCCACATCCTCTACTTCGGGAACTACCGGAACTGCGGGTTCTACTACGCTGTCCTCCATAGCTGCCCTCCAGAATGTAGGTCCGGGTACGGTGATAAAGTTCAGGATCAACCCTGTGGGAGATGTAGGTAATTACTATCTTACCGGTGGCACAAATTCACTACGCGTAAACGGTACCGTGACACTTTCACAGCCAAACGCTCCGATAGCTACTGCTGCAACTTCTGTAGTATCGACGGGGTTCATGGCCAACTGGAATGCTGTTACAGGCGCTACAGGCTACCGGCTGGATGTAGCAACTGATGCTGCTTTTACGCAGATGCATGAGATATATGACAACTTTGCCGTATCGGGTACTTCGCAGTTTTGTGATATCGATATCCTTCAAAATACAGTTTACTATTACAGGGTCCGCGCGGAAGTAGGGTCATCGACTTCAAATAATTCGAATGTAATTAACCTTACAACGCCAAATCCTGTTCCGGCAACCGTTGTTACTACACAAATACTGCCTGCCGACATTACTGTCGCGACAGCAACTGCCGGTGGTAATGTGACCAACGACGGCCAGGCAACAGTAACGGCCCGCGGTACGGTATATGCCACAACGGCGAATCCTACAACGGCATCGTCTGTAACTACAAATGGTACGGGAGCAGGTATATTTACAAGCAGCCTTTCGGGGCTGTCGCCAAATATGCAGTACTACTACAGGGCCTATGCTACCAACAGCACAGGTACAACATACGGTGATGAATATTCGTTTTGGACGCATGCCAACACACCCGGCGCGCCAACGGTAAGCAATCCCGGATTATTTTCCCTGGATGTTGCCCTTGACGTAAACGGCAACCCTGCCGGTACGCTTTATGCTATTGTTATAGAAGGAGGCGGGTATGAAAATGATTATGTGACAGCGACAGGGTCGGTTACGACTACGCCTGTATGGCAAACGGCTGCGCAGTGGGGCGCCCTTATCAATGTAGATGTGCTACAGCCGAACACTGCCTATACCTTTAGCGTTTCCGCACAAAATGGTGCCGGTGTACAAACGCCGTGGAGCACAACAGGCACAGGCACTACCAGTGCACTAGCAGGGCCTACAACCCTGACGCTCATTACCAATACGATTGATTTTGAACCGGCGTGCCTTAGTACCAATCCGGAAGGGGCGATAGGTACCCTTGTTTTCGACGCAACCAACCTTAGTGGGCAGGGCATCGGCCTTGGCGATGTGATGGTGAGCGGCCCGAACGGCGCACCGCTTGAAGGCATCAGCTTTAGCGGAAGCGTAACAGGACCTTTTGACGAAGGTAGCTTCCTTATAGAAGATGTTACAGAAGGCGCAGACCAGACGGTTTATATAAGGTTCGATCCAACGGCCGGTGTCAGCTACGGCACGATGATTTTTGAGATAAAACTGACTGATACAATGAACAGTACGGCTGCACCGCTTACGGTTAACGTTGTAATTGTTGACTTGCCTACGGCAACAGCTGCACAAACGGTATGCAACGGTGTTACTGTCGCCGAACTTGCCACAACAACAGGCACGAATATAAGATGGTATACTGCCGCTACCGGTGGTACAGCCCTTGCCACAACAGAGGTGCTCACGGCACAAACCTACTACGCCTCGCAAAGCATTGGCGACTGCGAAAGCGGAAGGATAGCGGTTGTACTTACCGTGAACCCTATACCAACAGTTGCGGTTGCAGCACCACAGGCTTTCTGCGGGCCGTCAACGGTTAGCCAGCTGGTGGTAACTACAGGCGAAGCGCCAAAATGGTATGCTGCCGAAACAGGCGGTACAGTACTTGCCGGCACCGATGCATTGGCTACAGCCAATTACTATGTGACACAAACGGTAAACGGATGCGAGAGCCCAAGGACAGCGGTAGCCATTACGGTTAACCCGATACCTGCACTTCCTGTTGCTGCTACACAGGCATTTTGTGGCCCATCGACAGTGTCTGACCTAATGGTTACAACAGGTACCGCGCCAAAGTGGTATGCTGCCGAAACCGGCGGTAACGAACTTGACGCTGATACTGCAATTGCTACAGGAACCTATTACGTATCCCAAACCGTAAACGGATGCGAAAGCCTAAGGGCTGCTGTAACCGTAACGGTTAACCCGATACCTGCCGCACCGGTTGTTGACGATGTGCAGCCGTTCTGTACGCAGGCAACTGTGGCCGACCTTGATGCTACAGGTGTTAACATACAATGGTACACTTCTTCCACAGGTGGTACGGCACTGGCAGAAACTACAGCAATCACTGCCGGTACATCAATATACTATGCTTCGCAAACGGTAAACGGTTGTGAGAGTACGCTGAGGTCGGCTGTAGCGGTACAGCTTACGGTTACGCCTGCACCGGCTGCCGCGGCACAGGCTTTCTGTGGTGAGGCAACGGTGAGCCAGTTGGTATCCGGCGGTACTGCCGTTCACTGGTATGGCGAAGCTACGGGCGGTACGGCCTTAGCAGGTACTGCAAGCCTTGCAACAGGTACATATTATGTATCTCAAACTATAAATGGATGCGAAAGCGCTGCAAGAACATCTGTTGCTGTAACGGTTAACGCTATCCCGGCTGCACCAACGGCGGCTGCACAGGCCTTCTGCGGAAGCGCTATTGTAAGTGAGCTTATGGTGGCTTCGGGCGCTAATGCCCAATGGTATGCCGCCGAAACAGGCGGGACTGCATTAGCAGGGAATACGGCACTTGAAACAGGAACCTACTATGTTTCGCAAACTGTAAACGGGTGCGAGAGCGCCAGGACGGCTGTTGAAGTTACAGTAAATGCGGTACCTGCTATTCCGGTAACTACACCGCTTACCTTTTGCAATGCCGCTACGGTAAGCGAACTTACTGCGACCGGCGAAAACCTCCAGTGGTATGCTGCCGCTACAGGCGGAACTGCTCTGGGAGATACTGCTGCCGTGCAGTCAGGACTATACTATGTTTCGCAAACGGTGAACGGTTGTGAGAGTATAAGGACTGCGGTACAGGTAACCCTGAATGTAACTATAGCCCCAACGGCTGCCGCACAAACCTTCTGTAATGCCGCTACCGTGGCAGACCTTGCCGTTACTACCGGCACTGCCGTGAAATGGTATGCCAATGCAACAGGAGGCGATGAACTTGAAGCTACTGCCGGTCTTGCTACCGGTACCTACTATGTTTCGCAGACGCTTAATGAATGCGAAGGGCCAAGGACTGCCGTGCAGGTGACACTGAACGTAACTGCTGCGCCAATTGCCGCTGCGCAAACCTTCTGTAATGCTGCTACCGTGGCCGACCTTGACGTAACCACGGGCACTGCCGTGAAATGGTATTCTGCCGCAACGGGAGGAACTGAACTTGAAGCTGCAACAGCTCTTGAAACAGGTACCTACTATGTTTCGCAGACGGTAAACGAATGCGAAGGCCAAAGGGCCGCGGTTGAGGTTACCGTAACCGAAGTGGCTGCTCCTGAAGGTGAAGGCGAACAGGAATATGAAGCAGGTGAAACCCTTGCCGACCTTGAAGTGGAAGGTGAAAACATCATGTGGTATGAAGACGAGGACCTTACTATGGAACTGCCTGAAACCACAGCACTTGTTGACGGGACGACTTATTATGCAGTAGCAACTGAAGGCGAATGTACGAGCGAAGCGCTTGCAGTACTTGTAGATGAGGTGCTTGACACGAAAGGCTTCGATATGGCAAGCCTGGCGTATTATCCAAACCCTGTGAATGATGTGCTGAACCTTTCGTACAGTGAGGCAATATCAGGTGTGGTGGTATTCAATCTGTTGGGCCAGCCGGTGCTTTCGTCAGCGCCTGATGCCGGCAGCGTACAAATTGATATGGCTTTGCTTGCAGCGGGTACTTATGTCGTGAAGGTTACTTCCGGCGATAGCGCTGCTACTCTAAAAGTAATTAAGCGTTAGGTTACTATAAATTGTTTTTGTGATGAAGGGCTTCTGTAATGGGAGCCCTTTTTTTTGTTTTTCATATAGATGACGTTAGCACCCGGGTCTTTGCTACCGAAATGGATTCCCTAACGGGAAAATATTGCGGTTTAACGATTGATAGGCATAGGACAGTTTAGGGGTGTTTTAACTAATATCATAAAAAAAAGGGCCTACTTGCGCAGAACCTTTTTGAGCCGGATATCCCTTAGATATTTTTGAGGGTAAGGGAGGTAAGGTGGGATATCCTGTTGTCCCACTCTTCGGTCTTGTGGAACTGGTTGGAGGGTATCCTCCATATCTTTGTTTCGTGGATGCACTCGCCAAACTTTTCGAGTTCTTTAGCGGTAGCATAGTCTTTTAGCTTTTCGATACCGCACATGGCAATGATGGCCATTTCGGGGAAAATGTTCAGGCTGTGTACGGCAAATAATATATCTGAAATTTTTTTGCGCTGTTCTGTAGGTGCGCAGGCAACTATCAGTATGGTGCGTTTTTTTATCTTCAGGAGGTAGTTCTCTTTATCAATATCACCAATACCTAAAGGACGCAATGTTGCCACTCCTGTTTCACCAACACATAATTGCTTAATGGAAGATGGGTTGAGGCGCTTGCAAATGTCTTTTACCGTAGCTGATTTTCCCGAGCTTTTCGATCCTTTAATCAGGATGTATTTCATAAATATTATCTGACAATTTATATCACTATGAAGATACGAAAAATTGTTAAATAAATCTTAAAATCCTAATAAAATAAGGTATAGACAAAGTATAGACAAGTGTGCTGCTATGCGGTTATAAATCAAATATTTGTAATTAAATTTTGATTTTGTATAGGTGGCATGTTGTGGTGAAAAGCAAAATTTTTCCGCGAATTTCTGCGGGAAACGTGTCTGTTCGCGTCGATTCCCCCACGATGCCAAACACAAAACCATCTGCCCTTTTAGCCCTGATTAAGCCGGTATCCTGCCGTACCCGCTGCGGCGGGGGTACGGCAGATAAAGGCGAAGGCAGGACAGGCGATGGCAAGAGAGCGGTAGTGGGCTGCTCCTGGAAATACAATCGTAAGGAAATAAAGAAGAGACACACCCCCAATCCCTCTCAAGAGGGTAATAGCTACACTCAGGCCCATTAAACGAACTGCATAAAAGGCTTGAGTGAGCAGGTCTGAGTGTTCCCCACTTGAGAGGGGTTAGGGGTGTTTTATACGCTAATCAAATTCGGAGGTAAAGAACAGTTTTACGCTCGGGTATTTGGATTGTGTCATTTGTACGGAGAATTCGGAGTCGGCCAGGAATACCAGCTGCCCGAATTTGTCTTTTGCCAGGAACTTTTGCTTTATGCGCTTGAACTCGGCGAACTCCTCGTTCTTAGGGTCGTCTGGTTTTATCCAGCAGGCTTTATAAGCTGGGAAGTTTTCATAGGAACATTTCGCGCCATATTCGTGCTCCAAACGGTACTGGATTACTTCGTATTGAAGCGCGCCCACGGTGCCTATAACCTTACGGCCGTTCATCTCGAGGGTAAAGAGCTGCGCCACACCTTCGTCCATCAGCTGGTCCACACCTTTTTCGAGCTGCTTGGCCTTCATCGGGTCGGCGTTATTGATGTAGCGGAAGTGCTCTGGTGAGAAGCTCGGGATTCCCTTAAAGCTCATGTTCTCGCCTTCGGTCAGCGTATCGCCGATCTTAAAGTTTCCGGTATCATGCAGTCCGACGATATCGCCGGGGAAGGATACATCCACGATCTCTTTCTTTTCGGCAAAGAATGCGTTGGGGCTTGAGAATTTCAGGTTTTTGTTGTGGCGTACGTGCAGGTAGGGCTTGTTGCGCTCGAACTTGCCCGATACTATTTTTACGAATGCGATACGGTCGCGGTGCTTGGGGTCCATGTTGGCGTGGATCTTGAACACGAAGCCGGCGAACTTGTCCTCATACGGATCGACCGTGCGGGAGTCGCTGTCCTTTGGCCTGGGCGAAGGGGCGATCTCGATGAAGCAGTCCAACAGTTCGCGCACCCCAAAGTTGTTGAGTGCCGAACCGAAGAATACCGGCTGCAGTTTTCCGTCGAGGTAGGCCTGGCGGTCAAATGGAGGGTATACCTCGTCGATAAGCTCCAGTTCCTCTCGCAGCTGTTGCGCGGGCTTGTTACCAATCAGATTGTCCAGTTCGGGGTTGTTGATGTCCGAAAAAGCGATGGTTTCTTCTATGTTCTTACGGCTGTCGCCGCTGAATAGGTTGATGTTCTTTTCCCAGATGTTGTAGATGCCCTGGAAGTCGTAGCCCATCCCGATAGGGAAGCTGAGTGGCGTTACGGTGAGGCCGAGCTTTTGCTCCACCTCGTCCATGAGGTCGAACGCGTCCTTACCCTCGCGGTCCATTTTATTGATGAAAACCAACATCGGGATGTTGCGCATACGGCACACCTGTACCAGTTTTTCGGTCTGTTCCTCGACACCTTTTGCCACGTCGATCACCACGATAACGCTGTCTACCGCGGTAAGGGTGCGGAAGGTATCCTCGGCAAAGTCCTTGTGGCCGGGCGTATCGAGGATGTTGATCTTTTTATCCTTATAATTGAAAGCAAGCACCGATGTCGCCACCGATATACCCCTTTGGCGCTCGATCTCCATGAAGTCGGACGTTGCGCCCTTCTTGATCTTATTGCTCTTTACGGCGCCGGCTTCCTGTATCGCGCCCCCAAAAAGCAGCAGCTTCTCGGTTAGCGTGGTCTTACCCGCATCGGGGTGGGATATAATGCCGAAGGTGCGCCTTCTTTCAATTTCCTCTGTAAAGTTCATGGGTATGCTTTTTATAAAACCGTGCAAAAATAGGGTTTATATTTTGGAAAAGCGAATTGGGCATTTGAATTAAGTTTCTAAGACACCAAAGGTTTTAAAAAAGCTTTGTGGTTAGGAAATTTTAAATTTGGATAGATTGAATAAATTCCTAAAATAAAAAAGCCTCAAATTAATGAGGCTAATTTTGATAGAATTGCGACAATTACAATGAGTTCTGTAGTACTGATACTAATTTCAAATTGTATTTTCTTCTTACTCAATCTTTGATTGAACTTTACTAACATTAGTATTGAGTTCTAAGCAAATATCATATAACTAACAAAACTTTAGTTATAAGGGTTTACTGAATCAGTAAATCTCCGTTTTACAAAGATATAAATTATCAATATTGATTAGTGTAAAAGAATAATCCCAAACACTTTTTGCAGAAGTGATTGCATTTCTCCTACATACATAAAAAGGTCAGAGACCTCGCAAACAGGTCAGCACTTTAAACAAATCGACTTAGTGATTACTAAGTGAATCTAATATTTTCTGTAATCTGGGTTTGAATTTTCGCTTTACCTTTGATGATTCTAAAAAGCAAACCAAAATAGCTTTAAAGATTTCTTTTTTAATTTGACCCATAAATTCATAATCGACCCCATTTACGCTATAATCCATCTGTAAGGCATTCGCACTCCAATCACCAATCCATTCACCATACAAGTGAGTATCTAAAGGGAAGAAGAATTGAGGTGCTCCATCTGTGACCACTTCACCCTGCAAAAATCTATAACAATTGAATTGGCTTTTATCACAGCTAATACATCCTGCTTGGTTATTCTCCAGATGGTCAGGTACTCTTCCTATTGATGTAGGAAGGGTTAATAAAAGCCTGTCATTAACGCTGTCAGTAAGGACAATCAGGTACTTGTCCCTATTGTTCCCATTATCAAACTGAAAATTTGGAATGTAATATAAATCCGCAACGTTAAGCCTCATTTTAGCTATATTTTTTATCTGCACTTTTTATGTCGAAAAAGCCAGCGTACATTTCAAGCTTGTGTTTATCTCCACTAATCAGGTTCGAAAAATCTATTTCATAATCACTTGTCGTTTGTAAGTGATTATCAAATTTTTCCTTTAATCCATGCTCAGTCGCAATGAAATCCCAAAGACCTCCTTTTTTATGTGTAAGCTCACTCAAATGGCCTGCGGTATGATGCCCTAGAGACTGAATGACTTTATCCATTAGGGATAGGTCATAATCTGAAAACTCGCCATCATCAAAATCTTTTTTCGCCTCAACCAAAGTTGTTCCATCATCATAAGAAGTACTAATATAATCGCTCAAAAGATCAGGCTGATTTGATAATTCACTGAATACTGTCTGATCTACAGGGCCAAGTTTCCAGACTTTCCATTTCAATCCAAAAAATGGTACGCCACTGTCAATTACCGATTTTTCCTCAAGAAAATACAGCAATTTTAAAACCTTCGTTTTTGGGCATGCCCCCAACTTCTCGGTAATGTATATAATAGCATTACCCATTCTGTCGATCTCCTGTTTAGTGAATCCCTTATTAGATAATGTATTAAAGAAACCGTAGTTCATAAAGTGTTTGTGGGTTATAGTATTGCAAATGTACATATTAATTGTTAATGCAGCAAAGTTGTTAAGTAAAAAATCAAAGTAAATGATTATTTTCTTATACAATCATGTAAATCGGGATATAATGTTGATAGAAAATGGCTCAACAGTATTGTTAAAAGGCGTGTCATCTCCTAATCTGCATCCCAATCCTCACACATTATACATTTTACCCTCAATATTTTCCCACATATCCCTGAAAACACTATTTTTACAGCTACAGTTTTAATTGCTAAGAAAAAGTGTACCAACCAAACAACCCCAACCCCCTGATAAACAAGCTGGCGCGATGGCTGCCGGTACTCTTAATATTGTATGCATTGCAGTTGCATGCCCAACAGGATCCGCAGTATACGCAGTATATGTACAACACCCTTACCGTGAACCCGGGGTATACGGGATCTACGGGCAACCTTGAGGCCACCTTACAGCACCGCACGCAGTGGGTCGGCATTGACGGGGCACCGCAAACACAGGCCTTTACCATCCATGCGCCCATGCTGGCCGATAACGTGGGGCTGGGGCTCAGCGTGGTAAACGACAGGCTTGGGCCATCCAATGAAACGTTTGTGAACGGTAATTTTTCCTATACCGTGCCAATAGGGGCGGATACCAAACTGGCTTTCGGGCTTCGCGCGGGTGCCAGGATGCTCAACATCGACTGGTCCAAAGGGCGGTACTACCAGGAGGGCGACCCGCTCCTTAATACAAACATTAATAACAGGATAAACCCTACCATAGGCTCGGGAATTTATGTGTACGGTGAAAAGTGGTATGGAGGCGTTTCGGTGCCGAATTTTTTGCGGTCGGATTATTATGATGATATCCAGGAGGCCACGGTGTCGGACAGGCTGCACTACTACGTGATGGGCGGTTATGTTTTCGACCTGACGGAAGACCTGAAGTTCAAGCCTGCCGTGCTGGGCAAGATCGTTTCGGGTTCACCCATAATCGTGGATGCTTCCGCTAATTTCCTGATACAAAATGTGGTGACGCTTGGCGCATCCTACCGTTGGGACGACTCAGTGAGCGCACTGGCGGGGTTCCAGATCACGAAAGGCATCTTTGCGGGGTACTCGTATGACTATTCGGTGACCGAACTGAACAAATACAATGACGGTTCCCACGAGATCATATTGCGGTTCCAACTGGTGCCATCGGGTTCGCGCATCAAATCGCCACGGTTCTTCTAAAATTGCAAACTATGAAAAGAACACTATTTTTACTGGCTTTCCTTTTTTGCATGACCCAGAGCTTTGCGCAAAAGCTCCTGAAGGCCGACCGCAAGTACGCCGCCTTTGAATATATAGAAGCCGCAAAGCTGTATGAGGAATACCTTTCGGATGCCAAAAAACCAAAAGGCGAGGTGGTCACCAAAGCTGCCGACTCCTATTATTATATCAACAATATGGGCAGCGCACTGCGGTGGTATACCAAGCTGCATGAGCTTGAAGGCGACAAAATGGACGACAGGCATTTCCACCGCTACCTGCTTACCCTGCGTGCCGAAGAAAAATATGAAATGGCCGACGAATTGCAGTTCAGCCGACTTGAAGCCAAGGGCGACAGCAATGCCATGAGCCACATGATGCAGCAGAAGAAGGCTTTTTTCGACTATAAAAATGGCCTGACTAACCATGTGAAATACAGCGTGAGCAACCTTGCGGTCAATTCAAATAAAGCAGATTTTGGTGTGGCTTGGTATGGCGACAAAGTGGTGTATGCCTCAAGCCGGGATACCGTTGGCAAAAAGAAATATTCCTGGAACAACCAGCCCTACCTTGTTTTATATGAAGCAAAGCGCGACACCGCTAACGGCGCTTTCTCAAAGGACAAGAAATTTTTGCAGAAAGGCCAGACGACTTACCACAATGCCGCGGCTACTTTTTCGCCCGACCTGAAGACGGTGTACTTCAGCGTGAATAACGTGAAGAAAGGCAACAAGCTGGTGGATGATGAAAAGGGCACAAACAACATACAGATTATAAAAGGTACGATAAAAGGCGACAAACTGGAAAAACAGGAGAAGCTGCCGTTTTGCAGTGAGGACTATTCGGTGGGGCATCCGGCACTGACTGGAGATGGCAAGTACATGTTCTTTGTGTCCGATATGCCGGGTGGGTTGGGTGAAACGGATATTTACTATGTGGAGATCTACAGCGACGGGACGTTCGGGACGCCTGTAAATGCCGGGCCGGAGATTAATACTATCGGACGGGAGATGTTTCCGTTTGTTAAGGATGAAACGTTATATTTTTCTTCCGACGGGCATTATGGCCTGGGTGGCCTGGATGTGTTTTCAACACTTATAGGCAAGGATATGGAATTCGCGCTTCCGCTGAACATGGGCGAACCCATCAACAGCAATGGCGACGATTTTGCTTTCATCATTAATGATAAAAATACTTCGGGCTACCTGTCCTCGAACCGCAAAGGGGGTAAGGGTGATGATGATATTTATTTTTTTAAACAGGAAAAGCAGAAGCCGTGTACGTTTACCGTCTCAGGCACGGTTCGGAATAAAAAAAACGGTCAGCCTATTGCAGGCGTAAGATTGTTGACGGCACATAGCGACTCGGTTGTTTCCGCGATTACTGACATAGATGGGAAATATACTTTCAACGCTCCATGCAGTTTAAAACAGCACATCACTACCTCGAAAGAAGGCTATTCTTCAGACGAAAAAGATGTGGAAACGGGGAAAGTGACCGGCGAACTTAAAAATGTCGACTTTGTTTTAGGGAAATATGAGGAGCTGGTTCGTATTGAGGACAATGTCGAGATGATCGACATCAACCCGATTTACTTTGACTTTGACCAATACTATGTTACCCCGCAGGGCGCTGCCGAACTCGACAAGGTGGTGTACGTGATGCAGCATTTCCCGGACATTATCATCAAAATCGAATCGCATACCGACTCAAGGGGTAAAGACGACTATAACCTGCGCCTTTCGGACGACAGGGCCAAATCGACATTCAGTTATATCGTGGCAAAGGGCATCGACCCGAAACGCATTGAGAGCGTGCACGGCTATGGTGAGATCCGCCTACGGAACCAATGCAGCAACGATGTGGACTGTACCGAAGAGGAACACCAGTTGAACCGGAGGAGTGATTTTATAATTGTGAGGAGGTAGCGAACACTGATAACACAGATAGTACAGATTTATACGGATTTTTACATGCCGTTCCTCCGGAACTCTAAGCCGAATATATCAATATTTTCTATAAACATTCCGCCCCGCTGGGGCTGATTCCACTAAGTCCCGGAGGGACGGCATATTTATAGCAAAAAATAAACAGGATATGTTTGAGCTCCGGAGGAGCGGCATGTAAATATTCAGGATGGATTAAAATGTGGTTATCCGATCATTCAGGTTAATTTGCTATATATAATGACTGTATTCAGGATTATATCCAAAAAAAAGCCCAAAGGTGCATAACCTTTGGGCTTTTTACCTTTTTTGAAGGTTAGCTAATAAGCGGAATCGTCCGTTTCATGTCCGGGGCCGGCGATAAGCAGGCTGAGTGCGGCAAGGAAAGTAAAGATATTCTTCATAGCGGATTGGTTTTTGGCGCGAATGTTATTTCGCATTTTAAATATAGACAATTAAATTGACATATACCCTCAATATTGAAAATATATCCTTGTATAGTCTTTATGAATTGTTACTTTTGTTGGTCGCAAAAAGTGAGGTATACTTTTTGGGCTGACAATGCGTTTACTAACCGTACTTATAAATTACAGTTATAATGAAATTAAAACATGTTCTTGCGGGCCTTTTGTTCACGGCCGTTGCCATTACAGGGTGCAAATCTACACAGGGGAATTCGGCGTCTGCCAAAAAAGAAGTCCTTTTTACCATTGACAATAAACCATATTACACCGACGAATTCACAAGGGTTTACAATAAGAACCTCGACCTTGTAAAGGATGATTCGCAAAAAGACCTTGATAACTACCTCGACCTTTTCATAGGCTACAAGCTGAAGGTGAACAAAGCCAACAAGCTGGGCCTGCAGGACGGAAAAAAATACCAGGGCGAGCTGAATTCCTACCGCACACAGCTTTCTAAAAACTACGTTACCGACACGAAAGTAACCTCGGCGCTGATCAATGAAGCCTACGAGCGTTCTAAAAAGGAAATAAGCGCATCGCACATATTGTTCCTTGCCGACGAGAATGCTACCCCTTCCGATACGCTTGCTGCCTATAATAAAGCGGTAGACGTTCGCAAAAAGATAATGGCGGGTGAGGATTTCGGCAAGCTTGCCGCACAGTATTCGGAAGATCCTTCTGCCAAAGAGAACAATGGAAGCCTGGGTTATTTCAGCGTTTTCAGGATGGTGTACCCGTTTGAGTCGGGCGCTTACAAAACACCAAAAGGACAGGTATCGCAGCCCATCAGGACGCGTTTTGGCTACCACCTTATTAAAGTGAATGATATCAGGGACAACAGGGGCGATATCACGGTGGCGCACATCATGATCATGAAGCCTAAAAAGGACAGCCCGGACGATGCGGCCAAAGCCAAAAATACCATCAACGAAATTTACCAGAAATTGCAGCAGGGTGAGGATTTTGCCGCCCTGGCAAAGCAATTTTCGCAGGACAAGTCGAGTGCGGCAGGTGGCGGCCAGCTGAACAGGTTCAGCTCTGGCGAACTGAGCTCGACCGTGTTTGAAGACAATGCCTTCGCGCTTAAAACGCCGGGCGAAATATCCAAGCCGTTTGAAACGCCGTTTGGGTGGCACATTGCCAAACTTATTGAGAAGCACCCGGTGAAAACGCTGGAAGAGGTGAAGCCTGACTTCGAGAACAGGATACGCAGGGACGACCGCTCGAAGCTGATCGCGGCGTCGATGACCCAAAAGCTGCAGAAAAAATACAGTGTTAAGAAGGATAATGGAGGTTATGACCTCGCTGTAAAAGCGCTGAACGACAGCATTTATAGCGGCGGATGGAAACTTCCTGCCAACATTGAAGATTATAAGAACAAGACCGTACTTACCATCAACAACGACAGGAAGGTAGATGCCAAAACATTCCTGGAATTCCTGATGGGCCAGCAAAGGACGCCTCAAACCGCAAAGCCGTTGTCGCGGTTTGCATCGGTAGCATTTGAAAAGTTTACCGAAGAGCAGCTGAATGTCTATTATAATGACAACCTTGAATCGGAATTCCCGGAGTTTGCCGTGGTGATGGAAGAGTACCGCGACGGGCTGCTGCTGTTTGACCTTATGGAAAAGGAGATTTGGGAAAAGGCCAAGAACGACACGATAGGGCTTCAGAACTATTATGATGCCAATAAGGCGAACTACCAGTGGAAGAGCAGGGTAGATGCCGATGTATTCTCGTCTACCGATGAGAAGATGGTGAAGCAGGCCAAAGATTATTTGGCACAGGGCAAGGATGCTGCCTTTATAAAGGAGAAGCTTAATGTGGACAAGAAAGTGAACATCATTGAAAAATCGGGTACTTTTGAAGAAGGAAGCGACGCGTTGCCGAAACAGGCAGCCTGGAAAACGGGCGTGTCGGACATCATCCGCGAAGGCAACTACTATTATGTAGTAAAGGTGAACAAGCTGTTGCCGGCCGGCCCGAAAACGCTGGATGAGGCAAAGGGCCGCGTGATCAACGATTACCAGCAGTACCTTGAGGCCAACTGGGTAACCGAACTGAAGAAAGAATTTACCATAAAGGTGAACCAGGATACTTTTGAAAAAGTAAAGCAACAGATCAATAAAAAATGATAAAACGAGGCCTGCTGCCGTTGTTTGCCCTCATGGCTTTTTCCTGCAACACCTTCACGGAGGAGCAGAAGCCGCAGGCGGTGGCCAGGGTGAATGATGCCTACCTTTATAAAGAGGACCTGAAAGGCATTGTGCCGGCAGGGACTTCGAAAGAGGACAGCATAGCCATTGTGAAAAGCTACATCAACCGGTGGGCATCGCAAAAGCTGCTGTACACCGTGGCCCAGGTGAACCTTGGTAAGGAAAAGCAGGTGGAGTATGACGAGCTGATACGACAGTACAAGGTAGACCTGTATACCAGGGCCTACATGGAAGAGATCGTGAAGAAGGGCCTGGATACCGCAGTTGCGCGGGACGAGGTTGTGAAATATTATAATGCCAACAAAGAAAATTTCCGTACTACGGGAATGCTCGTGAAGCTCAGGTACATACGCATGGATAAGGAGCACCCGAAGTTTGAGTCGGTACGAAGCAAATTTGGCAGTGGCAATAAAAAAGACCTGAAGGCGTTAAATGACATGGCGATACAATTTAAAAGCTATGCCTTTAACGACACCACATGGGTGGAACTGAACGAGGTGTACAGCAAGCTGCCATTCATAACGCCCGATAACAGGGACAAATACATAGGCAGCGGGATAAGCTACCAGTACCCGGATTCGACGGATGTGTACCTGGTAAAGGTGGCAAAGGTGATCGACCGGAACCAGGTGGCGCCTTTTGAATACATAAAGCCTACGCTGGAGCAGCTGATAATAAATAACAGGAAGCTGGAGTTAATAAAGAAGTTTGAAAAAGAGATAACGGATGATGCGATTAAAGACAAGAAGTATGAAGTTTATAAATAAGGTTGCCCTTTACAGTGTGTTTGCATTTTTGGGCCTGGCTGCCAGTGCGCAGGAAATTATACCTGCCGCACCAAGGGACACGGTGAAGCCGGCAATGCCGCAGGGACGGTTAAAGGTAGATGGCGTTGTGGCCGTAGTGGGCGACTTTGTGGTGCTGGAGTCGGATATTGACCTGATGTACCGCGAAATGCAGGCCCAGGGGATGACCATAAACGAAATACCACGCGGCGAGCTGCTGGGCAAGCTGATGGAAGACAAGCTGTATGCCCACCATGCGATACAGGACAGTATCATTGTAACCGATGCTGATGTGAATGAAACCATGAACCGGCAGATCAACTTTTTTGTGGAGCAGATAGGGTCGGAGGACAAGATGGTAAAATATTTTAAGAAGAAGAGCCTGGATGCCTTTAAGGTAGAGCTTTTTGAACTGATAAAGAACCAAAAGCTTACCGAGCAGATGCAGAAGAAGATCATGGACGAAGTGGAAATTACCCCGGAAGAGGTAAGGCAATTCTACGCCCAGTTTAAAAAGGAAGAGCTTCCGGTATTTGGCGCGGAAATGGAAGTAGCACAGATCGTTGTGAAGCCCGAAGTATCGCAGGCTGAGAAGCAGATCGTGATCGACCGGCTGCGGCAGATAAAGAAGGAAGTGGCTGAAGGTTCGAGTTTTTACAGCAAGGCGGTACTGTACTCTGAAGACCCGGGATCGCGTTCGAGCGGCGGGTTTATTAAAATGAACAGGAAGTCGCCGTTAGTAAAAGAATTTAAGGATGCTGCCTTCAGTACCGACGAAGGGCAGATATCCGAACCGTTTGAAACGGAATATGGCTATCACATCATTTATGTGGAAAAGATACGCGGCCAGGACCTTGATGTAAGGCACATACTGCTTTCGCCGAAAGTAACTGCGGATGCATTGGTAAAAGCAAAAGAGAAGATAGAAAAGATACGGCAGCGCATTGTGAGCAAGGAAATTACGTTTGCCGATGCGGCACGCTCGGAGTCGGAAGACAAGGAAACACGCAATAGCGGCGGACTGCTGATGAACCCGAGGACGCTGGAAACGCGCTTTGAGTTGACCAAGCTGCCACCGGAAGTTTACGGTGACGTGGAAGGCCTGAAGGATGGCGAGGTATCTCAGCCGATACTTTCCGAAAGTCAGAGGGGTGAGAAAACGTACAAGCTGTATACTGTGGCCAACCGCTATGACCAGCATACGGCAGACTATGCGAAGGATTATACCAGGATCAAGGAGCTTGCCCTGAGGGAAAAGCAGAAGAAGGCGATTGCCAAATGGAGCGACCAGAAGATCAAGGACACCTATATAAAGATAAGCCCGGAATACCAGAGTTTCCCGTTTGTGAACCACTGGGTGAAAAAATAACGGTAATTGCCTTACCGATACAGGTGATACTGTAAAAATATTTATTAAGTTTGAAGCTAAGGAAACCCCTTAGCTTTAATTTATCCAATAAACACTATGTCAGACGTAGCAGCGATACAGAATTTAGTCACAAGGCAGAAAGAGCTTAAAAAGGAGATATCGAAAATAATAATTGGCCAGGATGAAGTGGTAGGCCAGATCGTACTGAGCATATTCGCCGGGGGGCACGCCCTTTTGGTAGGTGTTCCGGGATTGGCCAAAACGCTGATGGTAAATACGATATCGCAGGCGCTGGGGCTCGACTTTAAGCGGATCCAGTTTACGCCCGACCTGATGCCGAGCGACATCCTGGGCAGTGAGATCCTGGATGAGAACAGGCAGTTCAAATTCATACGCGGGCCGATATTTTCGAACATTATCCTTGCGGATGAGATCAACCGTACGCCGCCAAAGACACAGGCTGCATTACTTGAGGCGATGCAGGAAAAGGCGGTGACCATTGCGGGCCACCACCACAAACTGTCATTGCCATACTTTGTACTCGCAACCCAAAACCCGATAGAGCAGGAGGGAACCTACCCGCTGCCGGAAGCACAGCTGGACCGGTTTATGTTTGCCATTAAACTGGACTATCCGTCGTTTGCGGAAGAGGTTCAGGTGGTAAAGAGCACAACCAGCGATATCACCGAAACCATACGTCCGTTATTCACCGCGCAGGAGATACTGGATTTCCAGCACCTGATACGCAGGATACCGGTTGCTGATAATGTAGTGGAGTATGCGGTAACGCTTGTCGGGAAGACAAGGCCGGGCAACCCGCTTGCCACCGACTACATCAACACCTACCTCGACTGGGGCGCGGGGCCAAGGGCTTCGCAGAACCTGATACTCGCCGCCAAGACGAATGCCGCGCTCAATGGCAAGTACTCGCCGGACATCGAGGATGTACAGGCGGTAGCCACAGGGATACTGAGGCACCGGATCATAAAGAACTATAAGGCGGATGCGGAAGGCATCACTGAAGAAATGATAATCAAGAAGCTGTTTTAGGACAGCTTTTTTTATGGGTTCATTTTTATACAATTCCGGTCAGTCCTCACCCCGGCCCTCTCCCAAGGAGAGGGTGACGCGACGTGCCGATAGTCCGTGCATTTTATTTAGTAATTTACCTGCTTTCAAAATGGAACACTGCCATACCGAGTGAAGCCCGCGTGAGGGATGGAAGCGGCATCCCCCGCTTTTTTCGGCGGGGATACAGCGGACAGCCCGGCCCTTGCGTTGGCCTTTGGAGGGGAGGGACACACCCAAAAATCAAACGTTTTCGTGGAAATTTGTGATATTTTTAAGAAGTGATTGTTAATGATGCTTAATAGTAACCTAACAAATCGTTAATAGTGAGGGAGTTTGGTCTGATAGTTGCTAACTTGTTAATAATATGCGGATAAAATTATCATCTGCGCAATAAAAATAAGGAAGAGTTAGTTATATATTTACGTCGCAACTAAAAAACATTATGAAAACATTACTAAAATTCATCCCCGAACTCTACTTTATGGGTTTGGGAATTTTCTGGGCAGCGGAGAATTATTTTTCCGGGGGCGTTAACAATTATTTTGCCTTACTTATTGTCTGGCTTATGTTCCTTCAGCTATTCTACAAAAACCGCATCCTTGGGCTTATCTACGGGACGGTATTTGGATTAGCGTCGGCCTACATGGTGCTGGCCGTGAACTCTGAGGTAGGAGATTTCAGCAAGTTTACCATTGAGGCGCTGCAATTACAGCTGGTAGGCTGGGGGATATTCGGTACCGCGCTGCTGATGGCAGGCGCAATGGTATACCGGTTTGCTACAGAGAAATACGATTATGACGAAGAAAGCGTACTTACGGTAACCTATTAGTTACCAAACGTTCGCAGAAAGCCACATTTCATGGAAGTATGAAGTGTGGCTTTTTTTGTTTTTTAAGGCGTTTGTTTGCAATTTGACAATATAAAATCGAAATTTTACGAATTCCTAAAAATTTGATGCTGTTTCTTAAATTTGTTATTGTTTTGTCAGCAAAATAGAATGTTTATAAATAATAATTCCCTGAAACTAAAGAAACGATAAAAATTTTTTAATTGCCGTTGGAATGCTTAAATTTACAGACTTTTTACAAACGAACAAATACACTTACTATGGCTTTTGATATTGAAATGATCAAAAAGGCGTATGCTAACATGGCTGAGCGTGTTGACAAAGCACGAGAGCTTGTCGGGCGCCCGCTTACGCTATCCGAAAAGATTTTATACTCCCACCTTTGGGAAGGCACACCTTCCAAAGCTTTCGAGCGCGGAAAGGACTATGTGGACTTCGCACCGGACCGTGTTGCCTGCCAGGATGCCACCGCACAGATGGCCCTCCTCCAGTTCATGCACGCCGGGAAACCACAGGTTGCCGTACCTACAACCGTACACTGCGACCACCTTATACAGGCAAAAGTAGACGCGAAAACCGACCTTAAGCGTGCCAAAGAGCAAAGCAACGAGGTTTTCGACTTCCTGTCTTCTATCTCTAATAAATATGGCATCGGGTTCTGGAAACCGGGTGCGGGTATCATCCACCAGGTGGTGCTCGAAAACTACGCCTTCCCGGGCGGTATGATGATCGGTACCGACTCCCACACCGTTAACGCGGGTGGACTTGGCATGCTTGCCATTGGCGTAGGCGGCGCGGATGCCGTAGACGTAATGAGCGGCATGGCATGGGAACTTAAATTCCCGAAACTCATAGGCGTACACCTGACCGGAAAGCTATCCGGATGGACCGCCCCTAAAGACGTGATCCTTAAAGTAGCCGGCATCCTTACCGTAAAAGGCGGAACCGGCGCTGTAATAGAATATTTTGGCGAAGGCGCGAAAGCCATGTCTTGTACCGGTAAAGGCACCATCTGCAACATGGGCGCCGAGGTGGGTGCAACGACTTCTACCTTCGGGTACGACGATTCGATGGACCGCTACCTGCGTGCGACCAACCGTGCCGATGTGGCCGATGCCGCAAACGCCGTAGCCTCCTACCTTACTGCCGACGACGAAGTATATGCCAACCCTGGCGAGTACTTCGACCAGGTGATCGAGATCAACCTTTCTGAGCTGGAGCCGCACCTTAACGGGCCGTTCACGCCGGATCTGGCTACCCCGATCTCTAAAATGAAGGAAGAAGCCCTTAAAAACGACTGGCCTTTGCAGATACAGGTAGGCCTTATCGGGTCGTGTACCAACTCATCGTATGAGGACATCGCCCGTTCGGCGTCGATTGCGACACAGGTGGTTGCCAAGAAACTGAAAACCAAAGCAGAATTTACCATCACCCCGGGATCGGAAGTGGTGCGTTATACCATAGAGCGCGACGGCTTTATCGATACGTTCGATAAGATGGGCGGTACCGTGTTTGCCAATGCCTGCGGCCCGTGCATCGGGATGTGGGACAGGGAAGGCGCCGAGAAGGAAGAGCGCAACACCATTGTGCACTCCTTTAACCGTAACTTCTCCAAGCGTGCCGACGGTAACCCGAACACCCTTGCGTTCGTGGGCTCTCCGGAGCTGGTAACGGCGCTTGCCATTGCGGGCGACCTGGGCTTTAACCCGATCACCGACAAGCTCATCAACGAGGATGGCGAAGAGGTAATGCTGGACGAACCTACCGGTAACGAGCTTCCGCCGAAAGGCTTTGACGCCGAAGACCCGGGCTACCAGGCCCCGGCTGCCGATGGCTCTAAAGTGCAGGTGGTGGTTAGCCCGACTTCCGAAAGGCTGCAGCTCCTTGCCCCGTTCACTCCATGGGACGGCAACAACATCATGGGCGCCAAACTGCTTATCAAGGCATTCGGGAAGTGTACTACCGACCACATTTCGATGGCGGGTCCGTGGCTGCGTTTCCGTGGGCACCTTGACAACATTTCGAACAACATGCTTATAGGCGCCGTGAATGCCTATAACCAAAAGACCAATAACGTAAAGAACCAGGTAACGGGCGAGTATGATGCCGTTCCTGCCGTGGCGCGTGCCTACAAGGCTGCCGGCATACCAACCATAGTAGTGGGCGACCATAACTACGGCGAAGGTTCCTCGCGCGAGCATGCTGCTATGGAGCCGAGGTTCCTTGGCGTGAAGGCCGTGCTGGTAAAATCGTTTGCCCGTATCCACGAGACGAACCTTAAAAAGCAGGGTATGCTCGCGCTTACTTTTGCCAATGAGGCCGACTACGACAAGATACAGGAAAACGACACCTTCAACTTTATCGACCTGAAGGAGTTTGCCCCAAACAGGCAGCTGTCCCTCGAGGCGATACACGACGACGGTACCCGCGACATCATCCTGTGCAACCACAGCTACAACGCAGGCCAGATCGGCTGGTTCGTAGCAGGGTCGGCACTGAACCTTATCGCAGCCGCCGGCGCCGAAGCCGCACAAGCGTAATAATTTTTAGTTTATATAGTGTGAACTCCCCGGCGAAAGTCGGGGAGTTTCTTTATTACCCTCCCCCGGAGGGCGGGGTGGTTGGTAATAGCGGAGGAACGGAGCGCGGTGAACCGCATACCAAGGTAATTAACGGCCCCGTACATTTTCTATATATAACAATAAACACCTTTTTAGTGGGTCGGAGCGACTGGAATTATAAAAAATATTACATTGCATAGTTTTATGCATACCTACGCCACACTAAAAAGATATATACTGTAATTAAATGCTGAGGCATAAAGACTGAAAGCAACGCAAATTTATGCAAAGGTTATTGATGATGCCAAGCGTGAAGCGGATGATAATATTAAACTTAACTTTATATGCTAATATTTATACTACTTGTTTTTTTGATAATTTTTATTATCTCAATATTAGGACTTTATCGCTTAAGTTCTTATATATATGTAATGTCTTATAAAAAACAAAGAAAAAATAAAAGCCATAAAAAGGATAAATTTGAGGCTAAATTGAGTAAGAGTGATATTTTTTTAATATTACTTGCAATCTTTTTTTGTCTCATTTCTCTAGTTACTCCTTTTGTGTTTACCCAGATTTTTGATGAAGGAGATTATAATTTTATTGGTAAAGGAGAGATAGGAGATACTTTTGGAGGCTTAATGACACCTTTCATTAGCTTAGCTGCTGTTATAGTTACAGGCCTGGCTTTCTACATGCAATATAAGGCCAATAGACTACAAGTTAAAATCTTTAACACAGAATTAAAATCTGCTAAAAAGCAGTTTAAAAACACTCAAAAAAAAGAAAATAGGAATTCAGAATTTCAGCAATTTGAAAGCCAATTTTATGAAATGCTGCGACTTCATAAGGAGAATGTAAATGAAATTGAGTTAAAAACTAAAGATGGAGATATTTTAAAAGGGCGCTGGGTGTTTTATGAAATGAAAAAAGAATTGGAAATCTTAATAGCCTTTTTAAAAGAATTTTATAGTAAAAAATTAGACAAGGAATTATTCATCGAAGCTTATGAATTGTTTTTTTGGGGCAAAGGGAATGAAATTGAAATATCAACCGAACCAGTTTTAGCTGCTGATATTGATGTGGACTCGATTTATAGCCAGTTATTAAAACTAAAACAAGACGGTACTTGTGAAAAATCTTTTAATGCAAATATATTAATAAAGCATTTAAACATTCCTTTCTTAAATGGCCATCAGGCTTATTTAGGTCATTATTATCGGCACTTATTTCAAACTGTAAAATTTGTAACAGGAAAAACCTTTTTGTCTGACAACCAAAAACTTAATTATCTAAGAATTTTACGAGCTCAGTTATCTAATTATGAGCAAATTATGCTTTTTTATAATTGGTTAAGTGAGTATGGCTCACCATGGCAGGATAGCACTAACAACTTTCTTACTCAATATAAAATGATACATAATCTTTGGTACAACGAAATGCCGAAAAAAGAAGAGTTTTTTATTAAAGAGCTTAAAAGGCTTGTTACAATATACAAGAAATATAAAAGGAATGATGATGATAAATTATTTGAGGCAGGGGATAAAATAGAATAATCCAACTCCCGACTACCATAAGACAAGTCACAAAATGCAAAAATAATTTCAATTCAATAAAACTCCCTTCACAGTCCTAATAACAAAATAAGAAATGGCACAATCTATTGAACCCAATATTGCAGAATTAGCTAATGGATGGCTTAAATCCTACAAGTTACCATACAAATTAGAGCAAGAGTCTTTGAATTTCGAAATAGATAAAGCTCTCTCTGATTATTTTAGTAAAAACGGTGGGGCAGGCGCGAACCGACCTGATACAAAAATATTATTACAAGACAAAAATTTGAACTTTTACCCAATTCTTATTGAATATAAAGGCTATAAAGGAAGTTTAGTAAAACTTGATGCCAATAATCAGGTAGAAAACAGAACTACCAAGAATGAGTCCCATTTTAAAAACATCAATTCTTTTGCGGTAAACGGAGCTGTTCATTACGCAAATGCGCTACTTCATCATACTAGTTATACAGATATTATAGCTATTGGGATGACTGGTTATAAAGATGAAAGAGGAAATATCCAACACGAAATTGGAGTATATTATGTTTCAAAAAGCAATCTTGGAGCAGGTCAAAAAGTTGGGGAGTTTTCGGATTTGTCTTTTTTGGCATCTTCAAATTTTGATGCTTTTATTGAAAAGGTCAAAACATTAGAGCTAACACAAGAAGAAATTGACAAATTAAAAGAACAGCGCGAAAAAGAAATTGACATAAGCCTAAGAAAACTTAATCATGATATTTACCAAAATGAAAAAGGCTTAGGTGAAAATGACCGAGTATATCTTGTTGCAGCTTCTATAATTGCAACATTAGGTATTCCTAACAAAGTGCCGGTACTTGATAAAAGCGAGTTAAAATCTCAAAATTTTGAAGGTGGTAGGGATGGTGATATTGTTATGGGTAGAATTAAAGCTTTCTTGAATGAAAAGGAAATTCCTAAAGAAAAGAAAGATTTAATTGTAAGAACATTAGAAAATACATTAACAACCGAAAATATTAACAAAGCTGAAAATGGAGAAAGTCAACTTAAAAGGGTATTTGCAAAAATTGTAGATGATTTAGGCATTTATTATAAAATTGGTTTAACAACCGATTTTACAGGAAAACTATTTAATGAAATGTATGGCTGGCTTGGTTTTTCGCAAGATAAATTAAACGATGTTGTTCTTACTCCTTCTTATGTAGCTTCTTTATTGGTGAAATTGGCGCGGGTAAACAAAGATTCTTATGTGTGGGATTTTGCCACGGGTTCTGCTGGTTTATTAGTTGCTGCCATGAATGAAATGCTAAACGATGCAAAAAACACCATTAAATCACCTAATGAGCTGACCCAAAAGGAAATCAAAATAAAAGCCGAGCAATTGTTAGGTTTAGAATTGCTTTCCAGCGTTTACATGTTAGCTATATTAAATATGATTTTAATGGGGGACGGTAGTTCAAACATACTTAACAAAGACTCGTTAACGGACTTTGATGGCAATTATGGTTTTGGTGCTGCTAATAGCAAATTCCCAGCCGACGCCTTTATACTGAACCCTCCTTATTCTGCTAATGGAAATGGGATGAATTTTGTAGAAAGAGCACTTGGAATGATGAGTAAAGGCTATGCTGCTATCATCATCCAAAATTCAGCGGGTTCAGGTAAAGCAAAAGAATATTGCAAAAGAATTTTAGAAAAGCATACACTTTTAGCAAGTATAAAAATGCCGATTGATATTTTTATTGGTAAATCAAGTGTTCAAACCAACATTTATGTTTTTAAGGTAAATGAAAAACATCATACAGATGATATTGTAAAATTTATCGATTTTTCTAATGATGGCTACACCAGAACCAACCGTAAAAAATCAACTAATAATCTTAAAGACACCAAACAAGCCAAAGAACGTTACGAAGAATTAGTAGAATTGGTTCGATTTGGTAAAAGCAAGCTCAATATTTTTACCGATAAAGAATACCATGAATGGACTATTGATCCAAAAAATGGCGCAGATTGGAATCAGTCTGCAAACATTGACAGCAAACCCAGTTTGGAAGATTTTAAAAAAACAATTAGTGATTATTTGGCTTGGGACCTCACAACTATTTTGAAGAATCAAACCGACGACAATTTGGGAAAGTAAATGCCCTGCTCAACAAGGAATTGCAAAAAGTTGAGTGGGGAGATTTTAAATTAGGTGACTTGTTTAGCATTCATAATACATTGAGCTTTAACACAGATAGTCTTAGTGCAGGAAATGAATACGACTATGTTACAAGAACTTCTCAAAATCAAGGCGTATTACAACAAACAGGGTTTGTAAACATTGAAAATATTAACGCTGCTGGAAATTGGAGTTTAGGGCTTTTACAGATGGATTTTTTTTATCGTACTAAGCCTTGGTATGCAGGTCAGTTTGTTAGAAAAATTGTTCCTAAAATTCAGTTACCTAAGAATTCTATTGGGTTTTTCACATCGGTTTTAAATAAACTAAAACACAAATTATTATCAGTCCTTGTCAGAGATGTTGACGAGTTGTTTTTAAGTACCATAATCCAGCTTCCAGCTAAAAACGGTAAAATAGACTTTGACTTTATAGAAAATTTTATTGCTGAGTTAGAAGCCGAACGTCTAATGAAATTGGATAAATATCTAGTGTCCATTGGAGTGAAAAATTACAAGCTGACAAAAGAGGAAAAACATGTTTTGAATGAATACAAAAATATCGAATGGGGAGAGTTTAAACTCGGGGTTTTATTTGATAAAATAAAGACAAAAAAGTTATCTTTCAAAGCCGATGAGCTACCAAAAGAGATGATAGGACAATACACACTTCCTTGTCTCACCTCTAGTTTCAAAAACCAAGGATTAAACTACTTTGTACCTGAAGATGTAGCAACTATTTTAAAGAATGTAATTTCAATTCCTTCTAACAGCGATGTTTATAGAGCCTATTTCCAGTCAAATGAATTTACTGTTTTATCTGACGCTTATGCCATTCGCTGGATTTTTGATGACGTTAAACTTTCGCCTAGTCAATACTTATTTACTGTTCAATGTATTAACAAAGTCACAGACTTATCTATATATTCATATAAAAACAAATTAGGAGGATGGAATGTTGTAAAAAATAAATACATACAATTACCTATTAAAGACAATAAACCAGATTATGAATTTATGGGAACCCTAATTTCCGCTATTAAAAAATTACTTATCAAAGATGTTGTTTTGTACGTTGATAAAAAATTAGATGTTACAGAAAATATGCTACCCTAAAAAAAGTCGCACAACCCCCCCTCCCCCTTAGCCCCGATAGAGCCGATATCCTGCGGAGGCACGAAGCAGATAAAGGCGAAAGCGGGACCGGCGCCTCAAAAAAGCCCGGGCCTTTCCGCTCTTAAATAATATAAAAGTTACCATTTGTTTCAAAAAACAGTTTCGAAACAAAACCACGGTTTTCCATTATATATAATTAGTTTCCGGCGGTTGCTTCCGCAACGTTGGGAACGCTCCCCGGGAAAAATGAAAATTGCAATTTCGTAAGAAATTATTTTCAAAAATTTGTGTTTGGGAGGTCGGTTGCTGCCGGCTGCCGGGGTGGTACAAAAAGTCACCCGCCGCACCCCCAAAAAGTCCTGTGGCGAGGCACCAAAAGTCACCCGGTGTGTCCTCATAAATCACCCGCTCCGGACCAAAAAAACACCTAAAAAAATCCGCGCCCTTCGCAAGGCACGGATTGGAAAAAAAAGGTTGGTTTAGGTAGCTATTAATAGTAAGTATATCGCCTCACTTTAGCTATGTATTTTGCCAGGCGGATCACCTGGTGGCTGTAGCCGTATTCGTTGTCATACCACACGTAAAGTACTATGTTTCTGCCATCTGCGCTCACGATGGTGGCATTGCT
Source organism: uncultured Flavobacteriaceae bacterium (assembly GCA_942492845.1). GTDB lineage: Bacteria > Bacteroidota > Bacteroidia > Flavobacteriales > Flavobacteriaceae > Flavobacterium. The sequence goes on from OW818646.1 coordinate 1,301,659, forward strand.
GTCGTATATGGCAGGCTGAGCGGTTCCCACTATGTCACTGGAAACCAGCTCGTTATTCATGCTGTAGCGGATCTGCTCCACCAGTTCCCCCTCGAGGGCGTAGTGTTTCATGATCTCGTTGATCTCCTGTACGGTCGTGGTACGGCCTACCTCAAGGTTAAGCACCACAAGCGATCCGTTGGGCACCGGAACCCGTATAGCGTTGGAAGTCAGCTTCCCAGCCAGTGACGGCAGGGCTTTGGCAACGGCGCTTCCGGCCCCTGTTTCGGTGATGACCATGTTGAGTCCGGCAGCACGGCCGCGGCGGTATTTCTTGTGCATATTGTCCACCAGATTCTGGTCGTTGGTATAGGCATGGATGGTCTCGAGGTGGCCTTTCACCACGCCCAGGGTGTCCTCTACTGCCTTGAGAATCGGGGTAATAGCGTTGGTGGTACACGATGCCGCCGAGTAGATATCGACCTCGTCAGGGCTGTATTCACTGTGGTTTACGCCGTATACGATATTCGGAACGCCCTTGCCGGGAGCGGTCAGGAGGACCTTCTCGATACCGTTGGAGGTAAGGTGGCGGCGGAGGGCTTCCTCGGTAGTAAAGGCGCCGGTATTGTCGATGAGCAGGGCATTGCTGATGCCGTATTTTGTATAGTCAATGTCCTCAGGCTGAGCGGCTGTGATGATGTGCACGGTGGTCCCGTTGATGATAAGGGAGCCGTTCTCGAAGTCGGCGCTCACGGAGCCTTCAAAGTCGCCATGGATGGAGTCGTGGCGCAGGAGGGAGGCGCGTTTCTCGAGGAGGGTAGCGTCGTTCTTGTCGCGCACTACTATAGCCCTGAGGCGTAGCTGGTTACCCTTGCCTATTTTGGACATCATTTCGCGCGCCAGGAGCCTGCCGATGCGTCCAAAGCCGTAAAGGACAACGTCTTTCGGCTGGATGGCGTTGTAGGTACGGGCGCCTTTCAGCTTGTCGATTACGAAGGCGGTGGCGTCGTTGTATTTGTCGTCTTCAAGATGGTACTCATAGGTGAGTTTGCCAATGTCTATGCGGGAAGGAGGGAGGTCGAGGGCTTCGATGGCACGGGCGATTTCGACGCTATCGAACACGTTTATAGGCTTTTGTACAAATTCGCCGGCATACTCGTGGAGGTTCATGATGTCGCTCACGCTGCGGTCGATAAGCTGGTTGCGGAACAGCACGAGCTCGATGGATTTGTCGTACCAGAGGTCGCTGACGATCTTTATGAATTCGACGCCTGCCCTGCGCCTGTCGGCCTGGAAGGAAAGTTCCTTTTCGTATAAAACATTGTTGTTCATCTGAAGAGATTTGTTTGTTGTTTGTGTGGCAAAAGTATAGATTTCAAACGTTTTCGTAAAAACTTTTTTGAAGAATTTTTCAGTTATTGGAAAATGTGGGGCATTTCCGTTAAAACGGTATTAATGCTATCGCAATTTGCCGTTAAACAGTATTTTATTAACAGGCGTTCAGCGATTTAGGTGGTAACTTTATAATGCAAAACAGAAAGGATGATAATGATGAAAGCACTTGTACAAAAAATCAGCTTTGGCCTCCTGACGGTCGCTGCGCTGGCCACAACGGGCACGATGACTGCCCAAATCGATTATTATGAAGACTTCTCAACGGATGAGCAAAGATGGACTGACCTCGACTTCCAGGCTACAGATATTGCGGTGTGTGGTGGTGGGAATGCATTGAGGGCCAATCCTGTAAATCAGCAGGGTAAGGTTGTACCTGTGGAAACGGTATCGCCCAGCCTGGGGGTTTCCAACGGTGAGGAAGCTGTGCTAAGCTATAATTACAAGCTGCTGTATTATGATACGGTGCTGCCATTCAGGCCTGTAGCTGATACGGACTGGGGGGTGTTCATTGTGGAATATGGTCCCACACGAAACGGCCCGTGGGCACAGTTGGATGTTATTACGCCGGATACCCACTATGCGTCAGATGGTTGTAATACAAGGGAATTGGCCTTTACGCCACCAAACGGGGAGGAAGTGTTTTTAAGGATAACAGCAGGAGGGGGAAGTACTCAGGATATCAGTTACTATGTATATGTAGACAATATCAGCTTGTTGCAGGATAACATTACCATTGCGCCAGTACTTGCCGATACCGACCTTAAAACATGGCCCAACCCGGTAACAGATTATCTTCACGTTGATTATGCGGGAGCTATTAACGATGTAACAATTTACGATATGCAGGGACAGGCCGTTGTCGTAGAGAATGTAGACGGTAACCTCAGGCGACTGGATATGTCGGGCCTGGCTGAAGGTGATTATGTAATGAAAATATATGCCGATAACGAACTCAGGACAATACCTGTTGTTAAGAATTGATTTGATAATTAGAACATTCCAGTCTATATTTTAAAGAATATTTTTACAGAAAATTCATAAACCCGATTTGCAACAAATCGGGTTTCGTTTGTTATAGAAATGTTAAAGTTGTGTGTGTAGGGTCTTTAAAGCGTCAATTTAACATTTAATATTAAAAATTTTGTTAAATTTATTCTTTAATCAACCAAAAAATTATTATGAAGACAAGATTACGATTACTTTATTACAGTTTTGTGTTGCTGCTTATTTCGGGCAGTGCTTTTTCCCAGATTAGTTACACTTCAAACTTTAATAACGAAACCAATGTTGATACATGGGATAATGATGAGTTTTATTTTATGGACGAACTTCCATGTCAGGGAGCAGGTGCTATGGCAGCTAACTTATATTCCTTTTCGCCATATGCAGCATCCTTTTCTCCCGCAATAGGAACATCAAACGGAGGTTTGGTAACATTCAACTATCGCTATAAAATAGTTGATTATGATGACCCTACTGTAGCAATACAAAATTCTGACGAGTGGGGATTTATTGAAGTATACTGGTCAACCAATCCTGATGGCGACTACACGCTTCTCCAGACAATCGATCCTTCAAACCACATTGAATCAGGTGCCTGCGCTCAAAAGAGTGTCACTTTTCAGCCACCTGCAGGTGCAACTGTATATTTAGCGATTTATACAGAGACAACCAACGAAGACTTAGATTATTGGGTATACTTCGACCAGGTACAGGTGACACAGGCAGCGCCAACGGCATGTTCCGGAACACCTGCGTTGGCGGCAACAGTATCATCCAGGGCAGCGCTTTGCAACGGGCAATCGGCAACTCTCTCGCTTTCTCCGGGATATGTAGATACCGGGCTAACAATCCAGTGGCAGAGCTCGCCTGACAATGTCACCTATACAAACGTACCAACGGGCGGTACTGGCGTGACATATACTACCACCCAGGCTGCATCAACATGGTACAGGGCTGTTGTAACATGTACCGCATCGGCACAATCGGTTAATACTACGCCTGTGCGCGTAGTCAGTACCGGGATACCATGCCCGTGCGCGATAGAGTTCGTTGAGGGTGTAGAACCCATAACAAGGGTTAACTTCGCAGGTATAAACAATACCTCATCTGCAGGTATTGATGGTAGCCCTGCACTACAGGACTTTACCAATGTGGCGCCGGGACAAGTTACAGCCGGCCAAAGCTATCCTATTGCTTTAGAAGGAAACACCAACGATGATTTTGAATTCGGTGAATATGAAAATTACTTTACGGTATTTATTGACTGGAACCACGACGGGGATTTTGCAGATACTAACGAGACCTACGAGATTGATGGCTTCCTTATATTCTCAAATGGAACCGATAGCCAGCAAGTTACAGGTCCTATAGCTGTTCCGGCTAACGCACTGGCAGGGTATACTTATATGAGGGTAGTAAAAAACTGGTATGATGATAGTGCTGATTGGAATCAGGAATATGGTGGTGCGTGCGGCGATCAAAACAGCGGTTTCGGTCAGGCTGAGGACTACCTTCTGAATGTTACCGTACCAAGTGTTGAAACGCCAGATTGGGTTAATTTGCAGCATCCGGGTACTATCACTATCGCACAGGGTGGTTCGGATACGGTGTATGCCCAGGTATGGGAAGGCGGACTGACTGAAGCTGCCGGAGCAGGAGCCGGTATTACTGCATGGATAGGCATAAGCCCTGTAGGCAGTAATACCAACCCAAATACTTGGACAACATGGGTACCAGCAACATTTAATGCGCAATCAGGTAACAATGACGAATATATGGCTGTTATAGGCGCAAACCTTGCACCGGGCACATATTATTATGCAAGCCGCTTCCAACTGAATGGCGGAACTTATGTTTATGGCGGGTATGAAGCTCCACCATCAGGAGGCGGAATTTGGAATGGTACGACGAATGTTAGCGGTGTTCTTACAGTAACCTGTGCTACTGCAGCGCCAACAGCCAATGCCACACAGACTTTCTGTGCAGGCGCTACGGTTGCTAATTTGCAGGCTACCGGCTCAGTGATAACATGGTATGGCTCAGCTACGGGCGGCACGGCCCTTGCACCAACTACAGCCCTTACTAACGGTACTGTATATTATGCAGCAATAACGCCTGCGGGAGGGTGTGAGAGCCTAACCAGGACCCCTGTTACTGTTACTCTCACTACAACTCCGGCCCCAACGGCCAATGCCGCACAAAGCTTCTGCCCGGGCGCTACAGTTGCCGATCTTGAGGCGGAAGGAACTACGATAAGCTGGTATGCTGCTGCTACCGGAGGAACTGCCCTTACAGGTACAACCACACTTGTTAATGGTACTACCTACCATGCCTCGATCACTCCTCAGGACGGATGCGAAAGTATTGCCAGGACTCCGGTTACTGCTACTATACTTGTAACAGCAGCCCCGGCTGCAGCTGCAGAACAAACATTCTGCCAGGGTGCGACTATTGCCGACCTGGATGCAGAGGGCGATGCCATAACCTGGTACAGCGCTGCAACCGGCGGGACAATATTGGCAACTACAACTGTGCTTACTGATGGTACAATATACTATGCTTCTGCAACACCTACAGGAGGTTGCGAAAGCGTTGCCAGGACTGCTGTTACAGCGGAAATTACTACTACAGCTGCTCCAACTGTGGAAGAGTCTACGCAAACATTCTGTAACGAAGCCGAAATTAATGACCTTGATGCAGATGGGGGTGGCGAAATACTATGGTATGCTGCCGAAGCAGGCGGTATGCCATTGAATGAAGATAGTGAAGTGACTTCGGGTACAACCTACTATGCGGCACAGGTTATCGACGGATGCGAAAGTGTAGGCCGTACAGCTGTTACTGCTGAAATAACTACAACCGATATGCCGGAGGGCGACCAAATGCAGGATGTTGAAGCCGGTACTGCCGATGAAGCCACTATTGCCGACCTGGAGTTAACTGCTACAGGTACTGTAACATGGTACGCCACGGCAGAAGATGCTGAAGAAGGTGAAAATCCATTGGGAACAGACACACAGCTTGTAACAGGTACGACCTATTATGCCACACAAACTATTGATGGTTGCGAAAGCCTGGGCTTTGCGGTAACTGTAACTGTAACGTTGGGCAATGGTGAATTTAACACTACAGCCTTTAGGTACTATCCTAACCCTGTGAAAGATGTCCTTACCGTTTCTTACGACAGGAACATAGCTGCTATAGAAGTTTACAACATCGTTGGCCAGCAGGTAATAGCAAAAACTGTAAACCTAAATGAGGCTACAGTAGATTTGTCACAATTATCTGCCGGTACTTATCTGGTTAAAGTGATGGGCGACAGCGCATCTAAAACTATCAAGATCGTAAAACAATAAACCAAAATTGGATATAACCTGAAACGGGCGGCCTTGGCTGCCCGTTTTTTATAACTAAACTTTTCTAAATACGTTGGTGTATTGGCTATACGATATGTAACTTTATTTTAATTTTCGTAATCCTGCCTGCACTATGGCCTTATTTTGGAAATACCTCAAACCTTACACCTGGTGGATTGTTCTTGTACTTGCATTGGCGGGCATTGCTCAGGTATTATCACTATATGACCCCATAATATTCGGGCAGATTATCGATGAGTACGCCTTACATCCCAGTGAACAGGACAATAATGCCAATGTGAAAGGTGTCCTTAAAATGCTCGCCATCGCAGTTCTTATCGCCCTGTCGGCCAGGCTTTTTATGTCATTTAAGGATTATGTACTTCGAATGATCGTGCAAAAGTTTGGAATGCAGATATTTAATGATGGCCTTCGCCAGACACTCCGGCTTCCTTTCCAGGAGTTTGAAGACCAAAGCAGCGGTGAGATACTTGCCATTCTTCAAAAAGTTCGCTCTGATACAGAAAAATTTATCTCGGCATTTATCAATGTGCTGTTTTCGTCTGTGGTCGGAATTGGTTTCCTGATGTGGTATGCCGTTACGAAACATTGGGCACTAATCCCCATATTTTTCATTGGCGTTGTAGTTTTGGGAGGGCTTACGAGCCTGCTGAGTCGTTCGATCAAAGAGCTGCAACGGTCACTTATGCGGCAAAACCGGCAGATGAGCGGCACCATTACAGAAAGCCTTCGCAATATAGAATTAGTTAAGAGCCTTGGGCTAACCTACCCCGAAATACGCCGCCTTAAAGTCCATACCCAGGAAATATACGACCTGGAAATGGCCAAGGTAAAAAAGATGCGTACACTTACCTTTCTGCAGGGAAGCATCCTCATATTTTTAAAACAGTCTATTCTCTTCATCCTTCTATGGCTTATTTTCAGGAATGTCCTGACAACGGGGGAACTAATATCCATGCAGTTTATCTCATCAGGAATTATCGGGCCGTTACAGGACCTTGGAAATATCATCCTTTCCTACCGCGAAGCCGAAACAGCATTATCGCTGTTTAACGACCTTATGCAGAAACAACCTGAATACAGCCCCGAAGAGCCAATAGACATCGGACCCATTAGCCACCTTCATTTCGATAAGGTAATATTCAGGCATAAAAATGCATCGTTCAATGCAATACAGAATATTTCATTTAGTGCCTCGTTAGGTGACACAATAGCATTCGTTGGCCCTTCCGGTTCGGGCAAGTCGACCCTTGTGAAACTGTTGGTGGGATTGTACCGGCCCGTTGAAGGTGATATATTTTATGATGGCATATCTGTCAAAGAACTGCGCTACAATCGTATACGGAGACAGATGGGGTTTGTAACGCAGGACACACAACTGTTTTCGGGTACGATACGTGAAAACCTGCTTTTTGTGAAACCCGATGCATCAGAAACTGAAATGACTGAATCGCTGCGGAAAGCTTCTGCACTGGGAATAATTACCAATTCGGAAAAGGGCCTTGACACCGTGTTAGGCGAAGGGGGCAAAAAGCTTTCGGGTGGCGAAAAGCAAAGGCTCTCTATAGCAAGGGCCCTATTGCGAAAGCCAAGGCTGCTTATTTTTGATGAAGCTACATCAGCGCTTGATTCACTGACAGAGCAGCAAATCACGCAAACCGTGAAAGAGATATCGGCCGACAGGCAGCAAATTACGCTGCTTATCGCACACCGGCTTTCCACCATAATGCATGCCGATTCCATATTTGTACTGGAACGTGGCAAAATCGTGGAACAGGGTACCCACGACGAACTTGTAAACCGCAAGGGCCTGTATTTTGCCATGTGGCGCCAGCAGATAGGAGAACGAAAAGAAGGCGCGGTAGTTGTATCTGCGTCATAATTTTATATATTTAGCAGATAAACGAACCTGTATGCTGCCCGTATTTGAATCCGAACGCTTACTATTCCGCGAACTGCAACCTTCTGATGAGAATAGCCTTTTTGAACTTGACTCCGACCCCGATGTGCATGGTTACCTCGGCAACACTCCTTTAAAAAGCATGGATGAAATAAAGTCCGCTATTGCCATGATACGTCAGCAATATAAAGATAACGGCGTGGGCCGTATGGCAGTAATTTTAAAAGAGACAGGGGAATTCCTGGGTTGGGCCGGGCTAAAACTGGTTACCAATGAAATCAATTGCCATGTAAACCATTACGACCTCGGTTACAGGTTTATAAAAAACCATTGGGGCAGGGGGTATGCCACGGAAGCGGCCCGGGCCTTTGTGGATCATGGTTTTAATGTAATGCACCTGCCGAAAATCAATGCGTATGCCGATGCCGGAAATGTTAACTCCCATGCTGTGCTGGAAAAAGCCGGGTTGAAACGTATAGGGTCATTTGACGATGAGGGTGTGGAATCATTTTGGTATGAGATAGAAAACCCTGCAACACCATGAAACGGGTGACCAAAATTTTAAAAAATGCTATAATAGTACTTATTTTGCTGTATGTACTCGCGCTCACTTTACTATATTTTTTCCAGGAAAAGCTACTATTCCATCCTACTGTGTTAGATCAAAAGCATCAATTTGTGTTTCCGGCCGAATTTGAAGAAATTCTCATTCCTGTTGAAGATAGCATAAAGCTTCACGGCATCCTTTTCAGGGCAGAAAAAAGTAGGGGGCTTGTATTCTATCTGCATGGCAACGGCGGTTGTGTGGAAGGGTGGGGACAGTCAGCGTCTGTCTTTACAGATGGGGGCTATGACCTGTTTATCCCCGATTATCGGGGATATGGTAAAAGCGGAGGCGCCATTACAGGGGAGAAACAGCTTAATGCGGACATGGACAAAGCTTTTTCATTCATGGAAAAGAACTATGGTAGTAATATCATTATCGCGGGCTATTCTATTGGTACAGGTCCGGCAGCGCATTTGGCCGCAGCGAATACTATAAAAGCACTCCTGCTACAGGCGCCTTATTACAGCCTTACAGGCCTTACAAGCGAAAAGGTTCCGCTCTTGCCTGAGTTCATAAAGCGATATAAATTCAATACGTATAGTGAAATTAGTAAGGTAAAGGCACCGGTATGGCTTTTCCACGGAACAGAAGACAGGCTTATACCCTTTCGCCATTCGGAGAGGTTAAAAGAAAAACGAAGTAATAATGTGATGCTGATACCTTTGCCCGGCGAAGGGCATAATGCTATAAATGAGAGCGCACTGTTTACAGAAAAGCTGACAGAAATCCTTAACGCTTTGTAACAGATTTGCCACTTTTTTTTGTTTTCTTATTATTGAAAAGATACCCAATAGTGAGGCCCACAACTATCCAGAGCGGAATGCCAAGCAGTATTTTTGTGGTGTCAAATTTCTCGTGGTCGATTAAGGGAAACAGTATCATAGTGATCACATAAAGTATGCCGCCCCAAACAAGCCCTGACCTAATCCATTTTTTCATTTCCGGTCGATTTTTTTTGTTTTCGCTTCAGTATAAAATATACAGCTACTGACGCCCCGCCCCATATCAAAAAGTTCACCGCCATATATCCCGGGGTGATGGCTACGTTATTGATGCCGACCATCGGGCCAATGAACGTGTTTAGTGTGTAAAGTATTACAAACCATATCAGTGCAAATCGTGCGGGGCTGCTCATAACGTTATTGTTTTTTAACGGGCTTTTTCCGTGAGACATAGCCGAATACCAACCCAAACAGCAACCAAACAGGTAGCATGATCGCAGCTTTTGCCCAGTTGATATCTTCGCCGTCGAACAACGGAAAACCTATATTCATCATAACGGACATAAAAACACCCCATATCAGCCCAAACTTTATCCAGCTCTTGTTCATCTATCAAAATTATACAGCAAATATACTAAAGTTACTCCAATGCTAAATTAGTGCTACAGGTGAAATTAGTGGCTAAAACTCCTATCTTTGCGGCTTCAAAAAAACAGCTCATGATCACTGTAGATTCACTTGCCGTACAATTTGGCGGTACCACGCTTTTCAGCGATGTTTCCTTTTCTGTAAACGAAACCGATAAAATAGCCCTGATGGGTAAGAATGGCGCGGGAAAATCGACCCTGCTTAAAATCATTGCAGGAGAAAATAAACCATCTTCAGGACAGATTTCGGCTCCTAAAGGTACGGTTATAGCCTACCTTCCGCAGCATCTTCTTACCGAAGACACTGCAACGGTTTTCGAAGAAACGTCAAAAGCATTTGAAGGCATATTTAAGATGAAAGCCGAGATCGATGCACTTAACGAAGAGCTGACCGTACGAACGGATTATGAGTCAGACGAATATTACAAGATCATAGAAAAAGTATCTGAGCTTAGCGAGAAATTCTATGCGATTGAAGAAGTGAATTATGAAGCAGAAGTCGAAAAGGTGCTTAAGGGTATGGGCTTTGAGCGTGAAGATTTTACCCGTCCCACATCAGAATTCAGCGGGGGCTGGAGGATGCGCATTGAGCTGGCCAAGATACTTTTGCAAAAACCCGATCTTATCCTCCTGGATGAGCCTACCAACCACATGGACATAGAGAGCATCCAGTGGTTGGAAGATTTCCTTGTTAATGGTGCCAAAGCCGTAATGGTAATATCGCACGACAGGGCTTTTGTAGACAATATCACCAGCCGTACCATTGAGGTAACTATGGGCCGTATATATGATTATAAGGCGAAATACTCACACTACCTTGAACTGCGCAAAGACCGACGCGCCCATCAGCAGAAGGCCTACGACGAGCAGCAAAAGATGATTGCCGAGAATATGGAATTCATAGAGCGCTTTAAGGGTACTTATTCTAAAACATTACAGGTGCAGTCGCGGGTAAAAATGCTCGAAAAGCTGGATATGGTAGAGGTTGATGAGGTAGATACTTCAGCACTGAAGCTGAAGTTCCCGCCATCACCACGTTCAGGCCAATATCCTGTGGTGGTAAGCGAACTTTCCAAAGCCTATGGCGACCACGTAGTTTTCAAAGACGCTTCGATGGTAATTGAACGCGGCGAGAAAGTAGCATTCGTAGGGCGTAATGGCGAGGGTAAGTCGACCATGGTGAAAGCCATTATGAAGGAAATTAATTTTGACGGCAAACTCGAGGTGGGCCACAATGTACAGATAGGCTACTTCGCCCAGAACCAGGCCGCTATGCTTGACGAGAACCTTACTGTGTTCGAAACGATAGACCAGATCGCTGTAGGCGATATCCGTACGCAGATTAAAAACCTGCTGGGTGCCTTCATGTTTAGCGGCGACGATACCACCAAGAAAGTAAAAGTGCTGTCGGGAGGGGAGCGTACACGCCTTGCCATGATCAAGCTGCTGCTGGAGCCAGTAAACGTGCTGATCCTGGATGAGCCGACCAACCACCTCGACATGAAAACGAAGGACATCATAAAGGATGCGCTGAATGCCTTTGATGGTACGCTGATACTGGTGTCACACGACAGGGACTTTCTCGACGGGCTAGTGACAAAAGTCTTTGAATTCGGGCACAAAAGGGTAAAAGAGCATTTCGAAGGTATAAAAGGCTTCCTCGAAATGAAAAAAATGGAAAACCTAAGGGATATAGAAAAGAAGAATTAAACAAAACTATAGAAGTTCTTCAGGCCGTTTTGCTTACATTACTTTTCAGGTTTCCACCGGTTCCATCCTAAAATATCCTTTCTGATTATGGTTTCCTACTCATTACCATACTTTTCAGTAAGGTGCTGAAATACAAACACGTTATATTCAACATAAAACATGAGGTTGCCCGGTGCCGAACACCCGAAATCGTGAAAACGGATGCAGTATTTCTCCTGGAAATCTGCATCGCCCGGCTGGGGCCGCGCGGCGATTCCTCCCAGAATATAAATATGGATGGTGTTGCTGGCAACATCTTTACGGAACTGTTCTTCGGCAGTGGCGCTGCATTGGCTATAGGCCGACGGAACAGCTATTAGTAACAGGAGCAATATAATTTTTTTCATACTTTACTTTTAAAAAACCCCGCGGGTTATGGCTCCCGCGAGGCTCTCGGATTTGAGTTAGTTAAAATAGAATCCGGTATTTAATCCCCTAACCAAACAAAAGGGAATTTTACTATGGGGCAGTCTGTTTTCTGGCAGCCTTTCGCTGTTCGCGCTTTTGTTTACGGAGTTCGCGTTTCGTAAGGCCGTTTTTTGTTTTTACGATTATGGTTTCACCAATAGATCCTCTGCAGAGGCCTATTGAGTTCTCCTCACATTTCAATACGCTGATACTAACAATATCATTCGGGTTAAGTTCCTTTAAAGCGGCTACATCTTTCAGCACTCCGTCGATCACATACTTAGGCTCTTGCGGTGGTGCAGAGGATGGAAACCTGCACACAAGTCCTTTCGGCGCTCCTTCTCCGGGCAGACCGTTGGTAGCAATTTGAACTCCTGTAACCGGCTGAAGTTGTATATCACCGCTTTTCAGGTTTACATCTTCAATCTCGATTTCTTCGGATTGGATGGCATCTCCCTGTGCGAACATAAAAGATGCATTAGCCAGCAATAAAAAGGCAAAAATATATTTCATAACTATTGTTTTTTAATGGCTTCCAGCTTCTTTTTGGTTTCTTTATAGGCTTGCTTCATTTCGCGCTCCAGTTTTTTAAGCTCGCTTTTGGTAAGCCCTTTTTTTGTTTTAATGATAATCACGCCGTCTTTGGCTCTTGTACCATACACTGCAGTGGCATTAGCATCTTTCAATACCGTAATGCTTACAATGTCTTCCGCTTTAGTCTCCCTAAAAATGCTCTCTGACGTGATGACACCATCTACAATGTACATAGGGTTGCCGTTTGCAAGGGCATCGTCAGGAAAACGGTTATTAGTAGCACTATCAGCCGGAACTGCCTGTTGCCCGAGGTAAGCCTTTTCCTTAGAACCCTGGTCCGACTCTTTATTTGAGGCAAGCGCATTGGCTTTATATACGATAGTTTCTGTGTTTTTATCCTCTTTTTCACGTTTGCGAATTTTCCCCTCGTCAATCACGGCTACGGTACCGCTCACGCTGGGCATGAAGCCACTATTGGGGTCTTCAATTTCTTGGGGGGTAAGATCTTTAAGGGCCGTATATTTGGCTTTCGAGTCGGCACGTAAACCATTTGCGGTACTACCTGCCAATCCCCGGTTGTCTTCTGCCAGTGCCACTTTGCGGTTGTTGTTTGCCTTGTATGCCAGTACCGTCCCACTCTTCATGCCGATGTACGATGCTGTTATTTTTTCGCCTTCCTTGGTACTTATTGTATAGCGTCCATTGATATCGGAAAGCACCGCGCTTGCAGTACCATCCACTTTAACTATTGCTCCGGGCAGCGGCATACCTTTTTCGTCCGTCACGATACCGCTGAAAGTGATGGTGTGGCCATCATCATGAGCTGTTTCTCCGGCGTAGGCTTCTGCATAATTACTGTCAACATCGCTGCTTATTTCATCAACCTGGCCAATTTGACTGGGAAGCGCACGATATTGAATCCTACCGGGGTACAGTGTGTCGTATGTAAGTTTATCGGCTGCCCTGGTAGTATTTCTTTCTTTATTTGCAGCAGAAACAACCACAGCCTGCTCAACAACGGCTGCCTTATTAGGCTCAAAGTTATCTTTAACGCGTTGCGTATCAATAACAGTTATATTGTTTTCCGGTATACCGTTGGGGTTACCATCTGCGCCGTTTTCCCGGTAAAGGAACGTTCCCACCGTTATAAACAGTACCAGTACCGCTGCTATGCCCGTATATTTCCACCATGTGGCCGACTTCCGCTGTTCTTCGCGGTCGAGCTTGTCCTCCACGCGGTTCCAGAGCGCTTCCATGCGGTCGAAGCTTTTTTCTTCCGCCTTTTCGGCAGAAGCCCTGAATTGTTCGAATAATTTATCTTGATCCTCCATGATTGTTCTTGTTTTGATAGTACACATTGTTCACCATTTCTTTCAATTTGGTGCGCGAAACGTTCAACTGCGATTTTGACGTGCCTTCGCTGATGTTCAGCATATCGGCAATCTCTTTGTGTGAGTAGCCCTCAATGGCAAAAAGGTTGAACACTGTGCGGCATCCCTCCGGCAGGTAGGTGAGCAGGTGCAGCAAGTCTTCTTCCTCCAATGAAGCCGACGCTGCCACCGACGGTGTTACGCTATGCCCCATGTCCTCAATGTAAATATTGAAGTTCACGTTGCGCTTTAATGTGAGCAGGCATTGGTTCACCGCGATCTTGCGCGCCCATGCTTCGAAAGCCTTGTTTTCCTTAAGCTGTTCAATTTTGGTAAAAATGATAAAGAAGGCATCTGCTATCGCTTCCTCTATCGCTTCCTCGCTCTTAAGATACCTTTTGCAGGACTGGTAGAGCCGGGGCGACAGGTACTCGTACACCTTCCGCTGGGCGTCGCGGTGCATTTTCCTGCATGCTGTTATGAGTTGTTCATCTATCACGATCGGTCTGTTTTTTATATAGAGCATTAAAAAGGCAGAAAGGTTGGGAGGGAGTGAAAAAAATTTTAAAATTTAAAACTTCAGGTGTCAGGTTTGCTTACTCAGGCATCACTTGATGCTGCGTGAACACAAGCCCTTTTCGTTATTGCGCCCTGTCTTTTTGAAGTGGCTTTAATATTACTTACCTACAGTGAGTTTGTAAATTCCACTCTCTCCGGCATCGCTGTCGGTATCCTCACACAGCAGGAATTCAAGCGTAGTGGCTGTTTCTTTAAACAGTGTAATGCCCTCAAACTTGTTCTTTACGGAAATAGTTTCAGTATTCTCCACTTCCATCGTTTCGATGTCCATACGGCCAATGAGTGTGCCTGCGACTTCTCCGTCTTTATAGGTTGAGTCGGATTTCTCTGCGGCTGCAATGAACCATAATTTCCCGCCCACCTTCACGGCATCAGTAAAGCCGGCCTGTGCACCATTGATCTTTGGCAGTTTTATTTCGTTGTAGATGATCTGGAATGCCGTTTCGTTAATGTCGCCTTCCAGGGTAAAAACGCCGTTCTTACCCTTCGGTCCATTGCCCCTGTTAAACAGATACCAAATGTCGCCATCATTTACTGCGGCTTCGATATTGAAATTTTTCACATCAATCTCGCCGAATTCCCGCATGATCATGTACAGGTCGGTAGCATCAGTGGTGGGGAGGATTTCGCCTGTCTTTGTATTGATGTGTGCAATGGTGTTACGCTTGTCGGTAGAACCCGACGCGAATAGGTACAGGTCGTCACCCTTTGCAGCCATCGCTTCATAGTCGGCCTTATCAGGTTTTGGCACATTTTCAAGCGGGCCTTTATAGGATTTGTCAGCAAGCGTTGTCTTTTCAAGCGTCTTACGGTCCATTTTATATTCGTAAAGGATGTGGCTGTTATCTGAAATGATGAAAAGCGAATTGCCATTTAGTAATAATCCGGATGCCGACCCGATGCCTATAATATGGAACAGTAGCTCCAGCTGAAACTTTTGCATAATCTTATGTTTTGTATGAAAACGCTGTATTTATTTAATCCTTATATTTATATAAAGATAATCCATTTCCCGCATGAAGCACATCAACACTCAAGATTTTAGGATAACAGATACTTTCGATATCAGCAAGGTACCCACAGCAATCGACATGGAGGCCTCTGAAAAAAGGGTGCGTAAAGCCATGAAAGATGCGGGGAGGAAACTCAGTAAGCTCCAGGACAAAATGTACGCTAACAATCGATACAGTGTACTGGTTTGCCTTCAGGGGATGGATACTGCCGGCAAGGACAGCCTGATACGCGAGGTTTTCCGCCGTTTCAATGCCAGGGGAGTGAACGTGTTCAGCTTTAAGACGCCTTCATCTGTGGAACTTGAACATGACTACTTATGGCGGCATTACATCGCGTTGCCCGAAAAAGGGAAATTTGCCATATTCAACAGATCGCATTATGAAAATGTACTTGTTACACGAGTACACCCTGAATATATTCTTAAAGAAAACCTGCCGGGCATTATGAATGTCGAAGATATTCCGGAAGGCATTTGGGAAGAACGCTATGAGCAGATCAATAATTTTGAAAAGCACATAAGCGATAATGGAACATTAGTATTAAAGTTCTTTCTGAACATAAGCAAAAAGGAGCAGAAGGAGAGGCTTTTGCGCAGGCTTAACGAAGAAAGCCATAACTGGAAATTTGCGCCCTCTGATATTGATGAGCGCCAGTTTTGGAACGATTACCAAAAGTATTACGGGGAAGCAATTGCCAACACCTCAAAAGAACACGCTCCATGGTACGTGATCCCTGCCGATAATAAGGAAACGGCACGCTATCTTGTTGCTAAAACCCTGCTGGACGAACTTTGCAAGTATGATATTAAAGAACCTGCCGTGGATGAAGAGGTTTTGGAAAATATTAATAACTATAGGATAAAGCTGAAAGGAGAGGATTGATTATTGCTTATTTTTATTGGGCTCACTCCTGTGCAATAAAAATGTAAAAAATAATCAATCAAGCAGTACGTGCAACTCCTCTTCAGAAAGGCATATTCCTATGTGTTCTACCTTTTCATTATCATCTTCGGCTCCGCCAATAAAGTAAATAGGGATTTCGGAGGTGGTCTTTCGCCTGAATATCTGCTCGGCGGTCATGCGCCCATGGGAGGGGCGAATTGCATAATTCAGCACAATGGCATCAGGCTTGCACTTAGCAGTTTTCCTATAGGCTTCGGCACCATCCACAAGCTCGTGTCCGGCAACCGTGTGCGCTGTTTTTTTACAGTAATCGAGCAGTGGGGTGGTAGTTTCCCTGCTCCAGTCGATTATAAATAATTTCATGGCTGAATATGGATGTCCTGCAAAATTAAAAAAACCTGCAACGTATTGCAGGTTTTTAACAAAGTCAGTTTTTGTACTTGGGTGTTATATAATCGAAGCGTTACAGCTTAAATCCATACGCCAATCGAAGCGCAATTTGGTCGGCTTCAAAATCATTCATGCCTTCATACCTTAAGCTAAGATCAATTACGTCGTTAGCATAACCGATGCCCGGAGCCCATAAAAATGTAGTTTCATCATAATCACCGGTTACTGCAAAACCGGCGCCTGCCTCACCCAATACGTAAAAGCGGTCGCCCCATACAAAAGCTTTAAAACCTGCCTTTACAGGGATATAACCCAAATCGTCTATCTCATCTTCTTCGGCAAACAGGTGGGTATACCCTGTAGTAAGTGTAAGTGAAGTCTTTTGGGTAAGGTCATATTGCAGCCTTACATCGCCACCAAGGGCAAAGTTAAAATAATCACCGGTTGCAACACCTGCATTAAGGCCAAATCCCAAACGGAATCCCTGGTCATAATTGTCTGTTGATGATGCGCCATCCTGTGCAACAGCTGTCATTCCGAGCATCATCATGCCCGATAGCAACAGTCCTTTAAAATTCATTACCTTTTTCATGATCTTCACGTTTTGTATTTGTTAGTGAGGCAAAACTACTGTAATACTTTTACTAATAAATCCAATATTTTGTTAATAAAGAACTAATGAAATAATAAAATTAACAGGAATAGTATGTAGTATGGTGATTTCCAGCTTTTTATTATGGATTGATTTTCCATTGCCAACTTTCAGGTTACCTTTGCGAAAAAATTGCAGTGGGTCTTTCTCAATACACTAAAGAATTCAGGGCGAATATAACGCTGGCATATCCTGTAATCGTGGGTATGCTGGGTCATACGCTAATTACCGTAGTCGACAATATTATGGTAGGCAGGCTGGGCAGCACCGAGTTGGCAGCCGTTTCGCTGGGTAACAGCATTGTCTTTATAGCCATGTCGGTGGGGATTGGCTTCTCAACCGCAATAACGCCAATTGTAGCGCAGGGTGATGGCGCTAAAGACGATACATTGGTGCGGTCTGCTTTTCATCACGGGTTGCTGCTTTGTACGGTTTTGGGGTTGTTCCTGTTTGGTGTGGTTACCCTTGCCAAACCGCTGATGTACCTCATGAACCAGCAGCCGGAAGTAATCGCTCTGGCCTCGCCCTACATCGACTGGGTTGGGTTTTCTCTAATTCCGGTTGTTATCTTCCAGGGGTATAAGCAGTTTGCCGACGGAATGTCGCTTACCAAATACGATATGTATGCAGCCATATTTTCGAATGTGCTGCATATAATAATCAATTATTTGTTGATCTATGGTGTTTGGATTTTTCCGAAAATGGGCATTATGGGTGCGGCAGTAGGTACGGTTGTATCCCGCACGGCCATGGTACTATACATGCACTATCTGCTCTCCCACAACGATAAACTGAAGCAGTACTTTGATGATTTCAGCTTTAGCGAAATAAAAAAATCGATGCTAAAAAAAATCGTGGACCTTGGGCTGCCATCTTCACTGCAAATGCTGTTTGAGGTAGCGCTCTTTACAACGGCAGTATGGCTTTCGGGCTTTTTGGGCAAGAACAACCAGGCCGCCAACCAAATTGCGCTCAGTATGGCTTCAATGACTTTTATGTTTGCCATGGGGCTCAGTGTAGCCGCTATGGTACGGGTTGGTAATAACAAAGGGCAGGGCGATTATACCAACCTGCGTACCGTTGCCCGATCGGTGTTCCTGCTTGTTATCATTGTAGAAACGGTATTTGCATTGCTATTTGTAGCTTTCCACCAATTCCTTCCGCATCTGTTCCTTAATATGGAAAATACCCTGCAAATGGCCGATAATGCTGAAGTGATTGGTATCGCCGCAACACTGATACTTGTAGCAGCCGTATTCCAGATATCCGATGGCGTACAGGTGGTAGTGCTTGGGGCGCTGCGGGGCTTGCAGGATGTTAAGGTGCCGACAATCATAACGTTTGTGGCCTACTGGCTGATAGGGTTCCCTATATCCTATTATTTGGGACTGCACACACCGTTAAAAGGCACCGGAATATGGATAGGTTTACTTGCCGGGCTTACTGCCGCTGCATTATTTTTGTATCTTCGCTTTAATTATTTAACTAGTAAATTAATTAAATCTGAAGGGCAACCTTAAACCTGAAACAAAACAATATGGAGTTACCAAAATTTGTACTGGCTGACAATACCGACTTTCCTGAAGATATTTTCATCATCCATTTGGATTATCCGCGCTTTATCATTAACCTGAAAGATGATGAGGTAGAGTTTCTAGAAGAGCCGGAAGATCTCGATGAAAATGAGCTGAATGCCGAAATGGAAGGCCTGATTGTAGCTGCGGGCGAATTTTACGACCGCGAAATGGAACGCTACGAAAAAAACTAACCGCTTTTCACCCAAAGAAGATACAAAATGTTCACAAGGTGTTATTAGTAAAGCAATTGGTGGAATGAAGCATTTATTTTATTTTAGGATTATTCTTTTCCCTGAAGGGTAATGTTAATTGTATTTTTTAGGATGATCTTTTTTTATAAATAATTGAGTTCCTTTTAGCTAAACAAAAGGAAAAAAATTATGTTTGTAAAAAATTTAACCAATTTAAACATGAAAAGAATTATTTACGGCTTCCTGATGTTTTCAGTGGGGCTTATGGCCGTTTCGTGCGGTAGCGATGGTACCGATGACGTCATCCTTGGCTTAACTACTGATAACACAATAGCAATAGTGAAAGTAGACCTGAACAGGCTGGACGAAAAGCTGCCTAAAAAGGAGATGATGAGCGATAAATCGAATAAATTCTCCGCTTCTGAAAAGGAAAAGATGGAATTGTTCATGAACGCAAAGGATAATGGGATTGACATTGAAAAGCCGCTTTACCTGATGACTGATAAGGATAAAGAACAGTTTTCGTTCTCATTCATAGGATGGCTGGATGACCAGGCCAAATTTGAAAAGAACTTCTCTAAAATATCTGAAACCAAAATCACTATTGATAAAGCCAAAAATCTTATTTACTCTGACAAGAAGCTCATAGGCAGCATTAAAGATGATATGATTGTGCTTTCAAAGACAGTAAATAACCCAATGTCCGGCCTTATGGGCGGGCAATCTTACGCTCCTTCGAACGATGGGGATGTGACAGAGAAATTCTATACCGATTTCTGGACCAGGAAGCCAACTGAAAAAGAAGCGATGATCGCTCAGATCACAAAATCACTGGAGACAGATGCTGACATGAGTGCCTGGATCAATGTATATACCATGGTAAATACCCTTACCAAAGGATACATCGAAACATTGGCAGTAAACAGGCTGGTTATGGATGCGGGAGTAGGCTTTAACCTTAATTTTGACAAAGGCAAAATAGACTTTAAAACCAATACTTTCTTCAATGAAGAAATGCAAAAGCTGGTAAAAAAATACTACGACAATAAAGGTGTTGATTATGACATTGTAAAAAATATCGAAATCGATCAGGCGAAGATGTACAGTGTTGGCTTTTTTAGCGTAGACTTCATGAAATACTTCGTAAAGGAAGCCGGTTTTGAGGCTATTGCAAATTCAGTTTTAGAGAGCAAGGGCCTTTCGCTGGAGGATATTACAAATGCGCTTAATGGTAACTACGCGTTTGCCGTTTTCCCGGAACAGCCTGTTCCTGCCGATGATCCGTACGCTTATCCGAAACCAAGTGGGGTAGTGGCATTGGGAATAAATGGTGATAAAGCTAACAAGATCATCGATATGATCGTAGCTGATGAAACCTTAGGGTTTTATGCAAAAATGTACCACAATAAAGAGGTACTTGTATTTGCGACCGACGACAAGCAACTGGAATTATTCAGGGCCAATAAAGCAGCTGCTAACAAGAAGCTTAATAAAGTTTCAGGCGTGAACAGCTACACATGGGCTACCGGTGAGGACTTTAACAAAGGCTTTGAAGGCAAAGCTAAGGCTAAGGTTGTAAGCATGGAGTCGACCACTAAAATGGATGGCGGCAATGCAACATCTGAAACGGTTATCAAGCTGGATAAAGATAAGAAGAACGCGCTTCACTACCTGTTCGGATATGAATAGCATTGTGCTGGACGGCATTTCGCCAAAATATTTTACCCCGAAAACCATAGGATCTACATCCGTGTGGAATCAAAAAACAACTTTCGAAAAGGGCGGCCACTACCTGGTGATCGCCCCTTCCGGAAGCGGTAAGTCGACACTGGCTACTGCCATGCTCGGCAATCATTTTGAATATGATGGCACAATAAGCTATGACGGTACTGACCTGAAATCCCAGTCGGTGGAGAAAGTGGTCGGCTTCCGTAAAAATGGCATACAGCTCTTGTTCCAGGATGTACGCCTCATACCCGACCTTACCATCCGCGAGAACGTATTACTTCGCACGTTTGCCAAGAAAAATGCTGCTTTTGAAGAAAAACTGCAGTCGTATGCTACAACCCTTGGTATACTTCCCCTTCTTGATAAAAAAGCAAGGAACTGTTCCTATGGTGAGCGCCAACGATCGGCCATACTCAGGAGCCTCATCAATCCCGCCGAATTTTTGGTGTACGACGAATGCTTCAGCCACCTCGATCTCAATAATAAGAAGACTGCCTATGGGCTCATAACTTCGGTTGCCTCACAAAGTGGCAGCGCCGTTATATTCTTCGAACTCAATGACCTTCCGTTTGGGCACGATTGCCAGATACTGAACCTATGAAAAAGTTTACCAAATTTGCTTTCCTCTATCTTGGGCTGTTTCTTGCATTTGCGCTGGTGCTTAGCTGTATACAGCTTTATGTGAATGCCAACGCCCTATTCGGTAGCAAAAGCAGCGATGCCAACTACTGGATCACGATGTCTAAGGCCATTACTCCCGAGAACATTGGCAGAAAAGAACTCATAGGTTTTAATGGCGGTGAAATCGATGATTTAAAGACGTGGGAGGAAGTTAAAGAAATTTATCCAGTGGTTTCCAATGATTTCAAGGTATCGGCGGATGGTGGTAATTTCATACCATTTTATACCGATATGTACCTCGAGGCAGTAGATAATGCAGCAATTGACATTGAAGACCTCTCTGAATTTAAGGTAACGGATAATACCATTCCAATCGTTATTTCGCGGGAATACCTTAACCTGTATAACTACGGTTTTGCGCTCAACCAGGGCCTGCCGCAGATTACTGAAGATTTTGCCAAAAAGATCGAAGTCAATATTAACCTGAAACTTAAGGAGAAAAACCTTACGTACAAAGGTAAACTTGTAGGGCTATCGGACAGGATTCATTCGGTACTGGTACCGAAGCAATTCCTTGATTCTATCAATGCCACACAGGATTTCAGCAGGGAACATAAGGATATTTTTACCCGCGTGCTGGTAAAGGTAAACGATGCAAATGACCAGGGCCTTATCGAAAAAATGCGTGAAAAGGGGTATGAGTCCAACCAGGAATCGCTGCGTTCAGCTAAGATCAAAAGCAAACTGTTTTTGGTACTGAATGCCATAGCTTTCATAGGGGCATTCATATTTCTGCTGTGCCTTTTTATTATCATCAACTTCATCAAAATGGAATTCCTTGAAAAGCATGAGGAGGTTTCCATTAAATACTCACTGGGCTATTCCCCGCGCAAAATGGTAAGCAGCATAAGCCGTTTCTTCAGCATTAATGTTGGTATAGTAATGCTGTTATGCCTCATTGCAGTATCTGTAGGGCAGTACTATTTAGGCAATTCCGAAATATCGAATGGGCTGCTGTCGCCTTATATCTGGATGTATATGTGGGCATTAGCAGTAATTGTTCCCATAGCAGTATTTGTAATTGTTAATGTGCTTATTTACAGGTGGCTGATAAAATCGTGGAGGTTTTAGAAGGTTCTATTTTCCGAAATACTTCTCCAGCAAAACCTTAGCCGCCGCAAAAGGCGAGACCCTTTTTTCCTGTACTGCTTTCTTAGTCTCTTCCAATAATCGCGCAATTCCCGGGTCGTTATAAAACCTTCCCAATAGCTGCTCGTTGATGGTCGCTGTAAGCCAGTAGCTGTTCTGTTCACTTCTTCGGATTTGAAAATAGCCATTCTCTTTCACCAGTTTGAAATAGTCACTGATAGACTCCCACACATCCGCAATACCTTCGTGGGTTATTGCGCTGCAGGTGGTTACAGTTGGCTGCCAGCCCGAGGATTTGGCGGGAAACAGGTGCAATGCCCGGTTGAATTCCGTCTTCGCAAGCCTGGCTCTTTTGATGTTGTCGCCATCGGCTTTGTTAATTACCATGAGGTCGGCCATTTCCATGATGCCGCGCTTAATGCCCTGTAACTCATCGCCTGCGCCCGCTATCTGTAGTAACAAAAAGAAGTCGACCATACTGTGTACTGCGGTCTCGCTTTGTCCAACCCCCACAGTTTCAATGATTATGGTATCGAAACCACAGGCCTCACAAAGGATAATGGCCTCCCGCGTTTTCCGGGCTACACCACCCAGGGTATCGCCTGATGCTGAAGGCCGTATGTAAGCATTCGCGTCTTTTACAAGCTCTTCCATACGGGTCTTGTCGCCCAAAATGCTGCCGTGCGACAGCGAACTGCTCGGGTCTACCGCCAGTACGGCCACCTTGTGCCCAAGCGATGTAAGGTGCTTGCCGAACGCCTCTATGAAGGTGCTCTTCCCCACGCCGGGTACGCCTGTAATGCCTATTCTCACTGACTTATCCGCATACGGCAGGCACTGTGCTATTACGGCATTGGCCTTTTCAAGGTGGGCAGGGTTGGTACTTTCCACAAGGGTAATGGCGCGGCTAAGGATGCTCTTTTGCCCTCTGAGAATGCCATCTGCTAATTCAGAGAAAGTAAGCTGTTTCTTACGCAAATTAGTGACGTTCGCCATCTGTTGATAGTTGACGTTTTGCGGCGGGTCGATACCTTTAACTTCATTTAATGCGGTTTTATGGGCTTTTGGCTTGTCCACGGTAAGAGTTTAGAGAAGTAAAAATAAGACTTTTTAGGAGGTGCGACCGGATTTTTTGAGAGTTAAACCAGATTTTAAGAACATACCAAACCGTATTAATAAAAATGCCCCTTATAGAAACTATAAAGGGCAAAATAATACATAGTTTCCCTGGTGGCTTCAAACCGGAAACCAGGTACAAAATTTAGTACGCCGCCGTAAATCGTTGCTGGTGGTGTTTTGGTGTTTCAGTTTCGTCGGCAATGGCAACTGCAAGGTCTTCTACAGATAGTATGCTCCTGCCTTCATCGTTAAACACGGGGTTGTCCAATGCCGTACGGTATTGCCCTGTGCGACCGCTGGTAATTCCGGGGTGCATCTCTATCGCCGGGCTGAAGAATACCCAGTCAAGTTCGGTTTCATTTTTAATCGTGTTGAGGTAGTGGCGTGCCGCATTGGCCCCGGCGTAGTACTCTTTCGGGAATTCCGGCGTATCGATAAGCTGTAGGCCCTCGGCAATGTAAAGGCTTCCCGCACCCCCTATGTAGATGTAGCGCTTTACCCCCGACAGCTTCACAGCCTTTTGTATTGCTTCCGATCCTGCCACGGCTTCCTCATAAATGTTGGGGTTTGCCCACCCGGGATTGTACGCGCTTACCACGGTGTCGTGGCCTTTGAGTACGCCGGCAAGGGCATCGGTATCAAAAATATCAATGGACGACCACGTTATTCCGGACTGGCCTTCCTCTTTCGGGTTGCGCGCAATGGCGGTAACCTCGTGACCCCTTGAGGCAAATTCTTTTACAAGTGCGGCGCCCACAAATCCGCTTGCGCCAATAATGGCTGTTTTCATTGATTGTTAAATTTTAAACAAATGTAATAAAAAAAATTACAGTTAAGAAAATAGATGCAAAAATTTAATTTACATTAGGCAATTTGAATGTGAATTTAAATTTCAACCAATCTAACAGATTCAGCATCGTATTCTTACACTTTTTGTATATTTACCTTGTATACAATTATAATAAGCAGTTTAGTATCATTCCAATGAGCGTAAAATCATTTTTTGCCTTAATCCTCTTTTGGCTCTTCTTTTCTTGTAATACTGCAAACACGCCATTTCAAAAATCCGACCTGAGTGGTTATTGGGAACAACAGGGGGAAGGTGAAATTATAGCGATCAGTGACTCCGTGGTTATTTCATATCACAGTACAAAGTTCAACTGTTATCCGAATTGGAAAATATCGCGGGAGTACTTCAATACACAAACTCCAACAATTACTGTTAATCCTGACGGTTCCTTTACTAACATTGAAGGATATACGGTGCACACCTATTTGAAATTGAAAAGAAAGCCAACACAATGCAAAGAGTTGACGGAAAACCAAATAAATAGCAATACATATAATTTTGAGACTTTTTGGACAACATTTAATGAGCAATATGCTTTCTTTAAAGAACGAAAGATTGACTGGAATCTATTGAAAAAGAAATGTCAGGGACAGTTTACGGATGAAACTAAACCTTTTGAATTTTATTTGCTGCTGGAGAAAATGGTTCTTGAAATAAAGGATTCCCATTCTGATTTTGAAGTTCCGGATGAATTTGATGAACAATGGCATCTTATGAACAAAGAAATAGATACGACCGATTACAAAACCTTAGCACAGGGAGAAATTCTGGAAAAATACGTAAGGAATTCAAAGTCATATAAAGGACAGGCATTAAAATGGGGATTGATATCTGGGGATCTGGCCTATATTCAATTCAACGATATGTATGACCTTACAGAAAACGGCTCAGATGATCCAAAGGAATTGATCGCCTCTACACATAGAATAACTTCTTCTATAGTCAATGATATTAGAGGCACTCGGGATTGTATCATCGATTTACGCTTCAATGGAGGAGGTTACGATTGGCTTGGCCTTGCTTTCATAAGCCATTTTATTGATAAAAAGTATGATGTTTTCAGGAAAAAAAACAGGAATGCAAATGGATTTTCAAATAACCAGACCATCAGCATACAGCCTTCGGATAGCCCATATACCGGAAATGTTTACATTTTAACTGGCCCATATACTGTGAGTGCGGCAGAAACTACAATTTTGGCCACGATGAATTTCCCGGCCTTCACGAGGATTGGCTCGGATACCAGAGGCGCACTTTCAGATGTATTGTATAAAAAATTACCTAACGGGTGGACCTATTGGCTGTCCAACGAGGTTTATGAAGGAATGAATGGCAAGGTTTACGAAGTGATTGGTATCCCCCCGGATCACAGGATAACCTATCCGGAAGACGAAAAGGAATTTTTTAAAGCATTGAATGAAGAATTGAAAACAAGGGACAGGGCAATACAAAAAGTACTTGCGCTAACAAAATAAAGCCTGCATAGAAATACCCGGTGCAAGTCTTAAAAAGCCTCCGTAAACGCCTGCAACGTTATCCCTTTTAGCTTCTTGCGAATATCGGCGTTGATATCCTTATACAGCGCATCCAGGTTCTGGTTGATGTTGCGGCCTACAGGACATGCAGGGTTGGGGTCGTTTTTAGAGAAGCCGAGGTTGACCTCCTCAAAGGTCATTTTAAAGATGTCCTCCAGGGTAATACCCGCAGCTTTTCCGGAAAGGCGCGTACCGCCATACTTGCCTTCGCGGCATTCCACAATAGCATGTTTCTTGAGGTTGGCGATTTCCTTGCGCACCAGCACGGGGTTAATATTCATGCTTCCCGCAATAAATTCGGAGGAAAGGTACTCGTCCGGGAATTTATACAGGAGCGTAAGAATGTGCAGCGTTATAGCAAACTTGCCTGAAATCATTATCAGTCAGAATAATGAGCGAAAGTATAAAAGTTTTTGGAACAGCCAATAAAATATCACGATTTTATTACATGTATTTGCTGCATAGCAACTAAATTTGCGCCGGATTTAGAATCCCACCCCAAATAAATGGACAGCATTATCCTGATTTTTTTATGCCTCGCAGCCGGAGCAGGATTCCGGTGGCTAAAAATTTTCCCCTCCAATGCACACGTTGTCCTTAACCGGTTTGTCATTTACATTTCGCTTCCCGGCCTTGCATTGTTTTATATACCGAAGATAGCGATTAACAGCGGCCTGTTGCTTCCGCTTGGCGTAGCGTGGATAGGCTTCGCGCTGTCATGGGCCTTTTTCGCCTCGCTCGGCAAATTGCTGCAATGGCCGCGTAAGCTTACGGGGTGCCTCATACTTACCGCGGGGCTGGGCAACACGTCATTTGTAGGCTTCCCTGTAATTGAGGCGCTTTTTGGAAAGGAGGGGCTGGAAACGGCCATTATTGTCGACCAGCCCGGAACGTTTGTTGTGGTTTCCACATTGGGCATACTGGTGGCGGTGGCGTATTCCGGGGGAACTGCCGGTACATCGGGACTGTTGCGCAAAATAGTTTTGTTCCCGCCATTTATAGCGTTTAGCATTGGCCTTTGCATGAACCTGGCCGGATTTGACTTCCACTATAGGCTCCAGCCGGTTTTTCAGAGGCTGGGCAGTACGGTAACACCTGTTGCCCTGGTGGCTGTGGGCATGCAGCTGCAAATACAGCGTAAAAGCAGGCACTGGCGGTTCCTCACGCTCGGGCTCGCCTTTAAGCTGTTGCTCATGCCGCTGTTCTTCTTCGTTTTTTACCGGCTTTTATTGGGCGGCCGCGGACTGGTTACCACCGTCTCCGTAATGGAAGCCGCCATGGCGCCAATGATCACTGCCGCCATACTGGCATCTGCATACCGGCTAAAACCGGGGCTTGCCGGGATGATGATAGGGGTAGGGATACCGCTCTCCTTTGTTACGCTTGCGTTTTGGTATTGGCTTTTAAATACTTTTAATTGAACTTATGAAAGAAAATGATTCGGTTATCCTGGATGATAACCACCAGCAGATTGTACAAAAAACAGTATATTCGATATTGTTTTCCATTGCCTTTGCCCACCTGCTCAACGACCTTCTGCAGGCCGTGATCCCGGCAGCCTATCCCATCCTTAAGGAAAAATACAACCTTAGCTTTGCCCAGATAGGCCTTATTACGTTCTCGTACCAAATGGCCGCCTCAATACTACAGCCTTTTGTAGGCTTCTATACCGACAAAAAACCTAAGCCGTATTCCAAGGTCTACGCCATGGTGTTCTCCCTTTCGGGCATCGTCCTGCTGTCCTATGCCAGTTCGTTTTTTCTCATCCTGCTTTCAGTAGTGCTGGTGGGCATCGGTTCGTCCATATTCCACCCCGAGGCGTCGCGCGTTTCGTACCTTGCTTCTGGCGGCAAGCGCGGCCTGGCACAGTCCATCTTCCAGATAGGGGGCAATACGGGTACTGCTATCAGCCCGCTGCTCATTGCGTGGATCGTGGTGCCCAACGGGCAGCGCTATATTATCTGGTTTGCTATAGTGGCCCTGATCGCGATGACGGTACTCTACAGGATAGGCCGCTGGTACCAGGCGCATCTCGAGCTGCACGGCAAGAAAAAAGTCAACTTGGCCGACCTGCCCAACCTCACCCCAAGGCAGGTAACGATATCCGTGATCATATTACTGGTGCTGATCTTCTCAAAATATTTTTACTTTGCCGGCCTTACCAGCTACTTTACGTTTTTCCTCATCGAAAAGTTCCACCTTTCGGTACAGGACGCGCAGTTCCACCTGTTCCTGTTCCTGGCTTCGGTTGCCGCGGGTACGCTGCTTGGCGGGCCGCTTGGCGATAAGTTTGGCCGTAAATATGTTATTTGGTTTTCCGTGTTGGGTGCTGCGCCGTTTACACTTATGATGCCCTATGCCAACCTCTTTTGGACGGGCGTGCTTTCGGTTATCATCGGTACGATCATCTCTTCGGCCTTCCCTGCCATATTGGTGTATGCGCAGGAGCTGCTGCCCAAAAGGCTGGGCATGATCTCGGGACTGTTCTACGGCTTCGCGTTCGGAATGGGCGGGATTGGATCTGCCGTATTGGGTTACGTAGCCGACCATAGCAGCATTACCTACGTGTACCATATAATCGCCTACTTGCCGCTGATTGGGGTTATCGCGTACTTTTTACCGAATTTGAAGAAACCGAAGCCGTAGCGATTTTTGAACTCTTATAAATTTTCAGTCAAAGCATTGCTTTTGGTTGTACTAAAGTGAAACTTAGCAAGGGTTATTGTATATTTGCATTATGAAGAAAAGAACGGTTATTTTCTATAAAGATTATTTCGAAAATTTCTTCGCACAGCAAAGGCGAAAAGTACAGGATAAAATTATCTGGACATTCCAATTATTAGAGGAATTGGACAGGATTCCGGAAACTTACCTGAAGCATATTGAAAATACCGAAGGATTATTTGAAATCAGGTTGCAGCAGGGAAGTGATATATTCAGGATTTTTTGTTTTTTCGATGAAGGCCGGTTAGTGGTTGTAGCAAACGGATTTCAAAAGAAAACTCAAAAGACGCCAAAAAATGAAATAGAAAGAGCGCTCAAAATAAAAAGCGAATATGAAAGCGAAAAATAATAGCATCAGTACATTGGAACAGTTCAAGGAAAAACATTACGGCAAGGCAGGTACTGTCAAACGTGACGAACTGGAAGCTGGTTATGAAAACTTTAGGATAGGGGCGATGATACAGGAGGCACGGCTTCAAAAAGGCCTGACGCAGCAAGAACTTGCTGAGAAGGCAGGCACTACCAAGTCCTATATCTCAAAAATTGAAAACAACATTAAAGAAGCCCGTTTTTCAACTTTACAAAAAATTGTTGAGCAGGGCTTAGGGGGACACTTAGAATTGTCTATTAAAATCTGATATGATGAAACTGAATTTAATTCTGCCGCAATGCCTCCTGACTTTGCAGAAGAATTGACATATGCTGATATGCATCTGTAATTGAGAGATACCATTTCCAAGGGAAGTCATAAGAAATGGTACCGTTTACGACGCTTCTGATGCTCCAAAGAAATGAATACAATATCAAAAAATTAACTTTCAGCATTCCCTATTAACAATAACCTAAAAATTGGGATGTTGGCCAAAAAATAACCTTTGCATTAACATTTATTTAACTTTTTTCACCATATTTGAACTTCTAAAAAATCAATGATGTGGAATAGCACTATCATGCGCAAAGGGAGGTGTGCAGGATAAGGCATAAAAAGCAAATAACAATGGCAATGTACGGTTCTTCCTCAACAGCAAACAGTACTATTATTTATGACACCGCTTTATTATTAGTCCGCATTACGGTGTCCTGTCTCATCATAACACACGGGCTGCAAAAGCTCACCATACTGCTGGGCAGCGCACCGGTAGAATTCCCTGACCCCATAGGCATTGGGGCTTTACCCTCGCTCATATTGGCCGTTTTTGCCGAAGTGGTATGCTCGTTCCTCATTATTTTAGGAATGGCAACACGGTTCTCCTGCATCCCCCTTATCGTTACCATGCTTGTCGCGATATTCTATGTGCACGGCACCGACCCGCTTGAAGCCAAAGAGCTCCCAATACTATACCTCCTTGTCTTCGTGCTTTTCTTCGTGACCGGAGCCGGTAAATTCTCTGTAGATTTCCTTATCAAAAGAAATAAAAAATCGGTCAATTACTGATACTACCTAACCATTGCCACTGAAAAAGATACCCATTTGCTAATCGTGATGAGTGTGTCTGAGTGAAGCTCGGCATCAAATATTTCGCGTAAAAATCAAGGGAAGTTTCTGCGTTGGGTGAAGGAGAGTGACCTACGAGCGGCGCGCAGCAGGCCGCGGCTTGGGTCGCGATGGGAGAAGCTTGCCGTAGATTTTAAGTGAAATATTTGGAGCCTTGTCCGCCGCGGCGGATTGCTTCTTTTGTTTCAAGACAAAAGAAGAATGAGGCTATACTACATATTCCAAGCAATAGATAACCAAAAATTATACTACTTTTGAATCCGAAGTATTATAATCATGAACGCGATCATTTCACACGAAAATATCATATCCCTACAGCAAATTGTAGGCCCACAATACCTTTTTACCGACGACGCCACGCGCCATCATTACGGACACGACGAAACGGAAGACTACAATTTTCCGCCATCTGTCGTAGTAAAGCCCGGCACGCCCGAAGAAATTTCGGCCATCATGAAGCTGGCTAATGAATATAAAATCCCGGTTGTCCCGATTGGGGGAAGGACAGGCCTTAGTGGTGGCGCGCTCAGCATCTATGGCGGCATAGGCCTTTCGATGGAGCGCTTCAACACAATGGAGATCGACGAAAAGAATTTGCAGGCTACTGTAGAACCTGCCGTGATCACACAGGCCTTCCGTGAGGCGGCATTCGAAAAAGGGCTTTTTTACCCACCCGACCCCAGCAGCCAGGGTAGCTGCACCATTGGCGGCAACGTGGCAGAAAATGCAGGCGGGGCGAGGGCGCTCAAATATGGCGTAACCAAAGATTATGTGCTGAACTTAGAGGTGGTGCTACCCAATGGCGACATGATCTGGACGGGTGCCAATACCCTAAAGAATTCCACGGGCTATAACCTGACCCAGCTCATGGTGGGCAGCGAGGGGACACTCGGCATCATTACCAAAATAGTGATGAAGCTGCTCCCCAAGAACAACCACAACATACTCATGCTGGTGCCTTTCTTTAAATCGGCGCAGGCATGCGAGGCAGTCGCCGAAATATTCCGTGTCGGCATTGTGCCGAGCGCTTTGGAATTCATGGAACGTGATGCCATAGACTGGACGTTGCGATATGTTGACGGGGTGAGCCTTGATATAAAGGAGGAAGTGGAAGCCCATTTGCTGATTGAAGTCGACGGCAATTATCCCGATGTGCTTTTCGCGGAAGCGGAAAAGATAATGGGCGTGCTGGAGCAGTTCGACATAGACGAAATACTCTTTGCCGATACCGAAGACCAGAAAAATGCCCTTTGGAAAATGCGCCGTGCGGTGGGTGAAGCCGTGAAATCCAACTCCGTTTATAAGGAAGAGGACACCGTAGTACCCCGCTACGAACTGCCAACGCTGCTCGCGGGTATTAAGGAAGCAGGCAGGAAATACGGCTTTAAGTCGGTGTGCTATGGCCATGCGGGCGATGGCAACCTGCACGTGAATATTATTAAGGGCGACATGACCGACGAGAACTGGCACACCGAAGTACCCAAAGGGATTCGGGAGATATTTGAGCTTACGGTAGCATTAAAGGGTACGCTGTCGGGCGAACACGGCATAGGCTACGTACAGAAAAACTACATGGACATCGCGTTCCCCAAGGGGCAGCTCCTGCTAATGAAAGGCATCAAGCAGCTGTTCGATCCCAATAACATTCTTAATCCCGGTAAGATACTGCCCGACAACCTGTAATATACGGCAAACATCGTATTGCCGCACGGGGCATCATGGAATAATTTTGGACATTATAAACCAATTTAATTATTCCATGATGAAAAAACTATTCTTAACCGCCTTACTGGTGGCGGGTACATTTTCGGTATCGGCGCAGGAAACAAAATTTGGCGCCCGCGTGGGTGTCGATTTCGCCTCAATGAAAATGGCCTACGCAAACCCTGTAACGGGAAGCGAGGAATCAGTGTCCTCTTCCGAAACCGGCTTTTTTGTTGGCGCTTTCGCAGAAATTGGCATATCCGAAAGTTTTGTCGTGCAGCCTGAGGTGTTGTATGTAGCCATTAAAGATTTTAGCACCCTGAGCATACCGGTGCTTGCCAAATACAGCTTTGGCAGCTTCAGCGTGCTTGCGGGCCCCGACATCAATTATCTGCTGGATGCAGAAGAGGATAAGTTTAAAGTGAATGTCGACCTGGGCGCGTCGTATGACATTACCGAAAATATCGATGTCCAGGCACGATATTCCATCGGTATGGGCGATGTGTCGCTAAGTGGGTTTTTTGTGGGTGTGGGATATACGTTTTAATAGTTATCCATTAGTTTTGTGTTACCGCCTCCCGGATACGGGGGCGGTTTTTTTATATTGTTTGGCAGCATAGTAAGGTCAGGCACTTCCTGTTAAATGATTTTTTTGGCACGCCATTTGATTTTATGTTAATGAATTCTTAATTTATTGCTTAAAAAATTTACATTTGCCAATTCTAAAACCCCAGTCAACATGAAAAAAATTACCTTACTCTGTTTATTCCTGATGGGCGCACTGCCAATGATGGCGCAGTATATTCAGACAGGGAACCTTACCGTTTTCTCTGAAGATGGCACCAAATTCTACCTTGAGCTCAACGGAGAGCGCTACAACGACGAGCCGCTTACCAATGTACGCGTTGAGGAATTGCCTAACCCGTACTACAGCTGCAAGATCGTTTTTGAGAACCCAAAGATTCCTTCCATAACGAAAAACACGCTCACTATTGAAGATGTAGACGGAATATTGGAAGATGTTACCTACCGCATCAAGAACAAAAAGGGCAAGCGTACCCTTAATTTCTATTCGTCCATCCCAGCTGAGCAGAATATGGTGCGCCCAAGAAATACACCGGTATATGTATACGGCCATCCGCACGATATGTACATGGACCAGTATGGTGTAATAGTTACCCAGACCGAGACCGTAGTTATCGATGATTCCGATGCTTTTGGCATGAACGTGAACATGGGCGGCTTTAATATGAATGTGTCTGCCGGAGCGGGTGCAGGTACTGGCACGACTACCACGACTACGACTACCACTACTACCGGAGGTGGCTATAACAATGGTGGCTATAACAATGGTAACAATAATAACGGCGGTGGTTACAACAACAACGGTGGTTACAACAACAACGGTGGCTACAACAACAACGGTGGTTACAACAATAATGGCGGCCACCATGGCAACAATGGCGGATACAATAACAATAATGGCGGCAACCACAACGGAAATAACGGTGGCTACGGCAACAATAACGGCACAAAGCCATGCAAAAATGCCATGGGGAATGCCGACTTTGAAGAAGCTAAAAAAGCCATTAAGAATGGTAATTTTGATGATACCAAGGTGACTATCGCGCAGGAGATCATGATGACCAATTGCGTATCTACCAACCAGATAGCAGAGATACTTAAACTCATCAATTTCGAGGAAAGCAGGCTGGAGCTTGCCAAATATGCCTACGATTACTGCACCGACAAGAACAGCTACTACAAGCTGGGCAGCGTGTTCAACTTCGACAGCAGCAAAAATGAGCTTAGCAATTTCGTAAAGGCGCAAAAAAAATAACAGTTTACAGTTGTGTAAATAACTAAAAACATCATTTATAAACACAGAAGAGCCGTTGCATTGCAGCGGCTCTTTTATTTTATGGGCGTAACGTAATTAAATCGCTTTCGGATTTTCATGAGCCAGTGCCCTCGCAGCGACTTTAGCTATCGTCAGTCCCTGTATCACTATAGAAAACACCACTACGAAATAAGTGATCGCAATAATGACATTCTTATAAGGCCCGTCGTCTATAGAAAGCGCCAGTGCGATGGATACCCCTCCCCGCAGCCCTCCCCAGACCAGGATCTTGATCGTCCCTTTGCTGAATTTCTCCCGGAAGGGTATAAATTTTGTCGGGATCCAGATGGATATGAACCGGGCCATGAGCACCAGCGCAATGCAGGCCAAACCCGGCAGCCAGTAGTTGTTTATATCTTTCACCAATAAAAGGTTGAACCCGATGAACAGGAACAGCACCGCGTTGAGTATTTCGTCATTGAGCTCCCAAAACTTGTCCAGATAATCTTTAGTTACGGGCGACATCGTAAAGCGTTTCTTGAAATTGCCAATGATAAGCCCTGCAAATACCATGGTAAGCGGCCCGGATATATGCAGTTCGCGCGCAATGAGGTAACCTCCCATGACAATGGATAACGTAATGAGTACCGACACTTTATAGTCATCGATCTTGTGCATTGCCCGTGCAGCGGTAACGCCCAGGAGTACTCCCAGCAGGAAACCCCCGCCGGCTTCCCGGACGAACAGCCACCCGACACGCCATACAGTAAGGTCGTCAGAGGTGCCCTGTGCCAACTGTAGTATAACCGCAAACACCACCACCGCCATACCGTCGTTAAAAAGTGATTCGCCCGCGATTTTGGTTTCCAGGCTCTTGCGTACTTTGGCGCCTTTTAGGATGCTGAGTACGGCCACAGGGTCGGTAGGGGAGATGAGCGCCCCGAAGAGAAGACAGTAGATATAAGGAATCTCCAACCCGTTTATAGGAATGTAATACACCAGCGTACCCACCGCAAAAGTGGAGATGATCACACTGATGGTAGAAAATACCATGATGGGCGCACGCTGTTCCCGAAGGTCCTTCAGGTTAATGTGTACCGCCCCGGCAAATAGCAGGAAATTCAGCATTGCGCCCATGAGGAGCTGTGTAAAATCGAACCCGGCGATCAGGGAGGAAATGCTGTTTAGGGTCCCCGGAAAAACATTCCCGAAGATTACAAGGAAAATCGAAACAGCCATGGCTATGACCATGACCCCTATGGTAGACGGCAGTTTAAGGAAGCGCACGTTGAGGTAAGCAAAAATTGCGGCAAGCACAATAAGCACTGAAAGTGAATAATACAATTCCATGGCGTGTAAGTTGAATTTTAGGTGTAAAAAAATATCGAATTTCACAAAAATAACGAAAATGAAGGTTATATCCTAAATAAGGGAACACGGATAGCATTGATTAAACGGATGATCTCCGATTTTATCAGTCGTTCCGAAACCCGTCTGTTTCGATAGCAGTTTGCACCGTCCGCGTTCCAATCATCAGTCCATATCCAAAAAAATCGGTGTCATCCGTGTTCCAATTTCCATCATCATTAAAAAATCCTTACTTTTAGCCTTCAAAATACTACCATGTCACAACCGATAATAGATATAAAAGGCATTACCCGCGATTTCCAGATGGGTACCGAGATCATTCATGTACTCAAAGGCATCGACCTGCTTATAAATAAGGGGGAATATGTAGCGATCATGGGTACTTCGGGATCGGGGAAAAGTACGCTGATGAATATTTTGGGCTGCCTCGATACCCCCACATCAGGCTCGTACATCCTCAACGGAAAGCCCGTAAGCCTCATGCGCGACGACGAGCTGGCAGGAATACGCAACAAGGAAATTGGCTTTGTGTTCCAGACGTTCAACCTGCTGCCGCGTACCAGCGCATTGGATAATGTGGCCCTGCCCATGGTATATGCCGGGTACAAAAAGCCCGAGCGCAATGCCCGCGCCACCAAAGTGCTTACCCAGGTAGGCCTCTCCGACAGGATGGACCATAAGCCCAACCAGCTTTCGGGGGGGCAGCGGCAACGGGTAGCCGTAGCGCGCGCACTGGTAAACCACCCGTCCATAATACTGGCCGATGAGCCTACAGGAAACCTTGACAGCAAAACGTCTGTCGAGATCATGAAGCTGTTTGGCGAAATTCATACCAATGGCAACACCGTGATTCTCGTGACTCACGAAGAAGATATCGCTGCCTACGCACACCGCGTGATCCGCCTCAGGGACGGAATGATAGAGAGTGATAATGTAAATGTTAATCCCCATAAATAGAATTTCAGATTGTAGATTTCAGATTTTAGATTGAGCTTCCTCATTCCCATATCAGCAGCTAAGAGTCTTTTTGACTTGAGTTTAGGTTTTAAAAAGGGACCAAAAGCAATCTTAAGTTCAAAAGCAAGAGTGAAGCTCAATCTGAAATCTGAAATCTGAAATCTGAAATATTCAGGGAGTCAAAAAAAATCTGAAATATTTCATGAAAGTATACACCAAAACCGGTGACAAAGGCACCACATCCCTTTTTGGGGGTGACCGCGTACCGAAACACCACATCCGCATCGAAAGCTACGGCACGGTAGACGAGCTCAATTCGCATATCGGACTGATACGCGACCAGCAAATTAACCCCGATTATAAAAAAATACTACAGCGCATACAGGACAGGCTCTTTACCGTAGGTGCCATATTGGCAACGCCACCGGAAAAGGAGGTTTTAAAGAATGGCAGGGAGCGGCTCAACATCCCCAAAATTTCGGAACCGGATATTGAACTCCTTGAAAACGAGATTGACACCATGGAAACCGAACTCCCTCCAATGACGCATTTTGTGCTTCCGGGAGGGCATACTACTGTGTCATACTGTCATATCGCCAGGTGCGTTTGCCGCCGTGCAGAGCGCCTTTCGGTGCATTTGAATGAACTGGAGCCGGTAGATGCACTGGTTTTGACCTACCTGAACCGACTTTCTGACTACCTTTTCGTACTGGCACGGAAGTTGTCACATGACCTGAACGCTGACGAAGTGAAGTGGATACCGGAAAAGTATTAGTTTGCGGTTGATAGTTCATGGTTTTCAGTTAATAGTTAACGGTAATTCGAGCCTTAACCGGCCCCGAGAAAAACTGTAAACCGTGAACTGTACGCTGTAAACTTGCAGCGCTCAGGACGTTCTTATTTTTTTAATTAAAATAAAGCAATTTTTACTTGACTATTTCAGTAGAAAATTTATTTTTGCATAAACTTAAACCGTTTAACAGATGTATTGGACATTAGAACTGGCATCCTATTTAAGCGATGCGCCATGGCCGGCTACCAAAGATGAGCTAATTGATTACGCTATCAGGACTGGTGCCCCGCTGGAGGTAGTAGAAAACCTGCAATCTATCGAGGATGAGGGAGAAATCTACGAATCGATGGAGGAGATTTGGCCGGATTATCCAACAGACGAAGATTATCTTTGGAACGAGGATGAATATTAGCAAAATAAAAAGATCAATTGAGAAGTCTCTTTCAGGAGGCTTTTTTTTTGGTTAAATTTGCACCCTATTTGGATATAATATAAGTAATACAAACATAATGAGTTTATTAAACAGCATACTTAAGGCCTTTGTGGGCGATAAGTCGCAAAAAGACATCAAGGCCATCCAGCCCTACATCAACAAGGCTAAGGCATTTGAGGGTCAGCTTACGCAGCTTTCGCATGACGAGTTGAGGGCAAAGACCATCTATTTTAAAGATAAGATACGTGAGGCCCGCGCCGACAAAGATGCCAAAATAGCTTCGTACCACCTTGAAGTGGAGAAGGTGGAGGACATTGATGCGCGCGAGGATATCTACGCATCGATTGATGCCCTTGAGAAAGAAGCCTATGACATCACCGAAAAAGTACTGTTGGATATCCTGCCTGAGGCATTTGCCGTAGTGAAGGAAACCGCACGCCGCTTTAAGGAGAACACCTCTATTACGGTGAGTGCATCCCCACTTGACAGGGAACTTTCGGCAAATAAAACCTACATTACCTTAGACGGCGACAAAGCCATCTGGGCCAATTCATGGAATGCCGCAGGTAAGGAAATTACCTGGGACATGATACACTACGACGTACAGCTGATAGGCGGTATGGTACTGCACCAGGGCAAGATCGCCGAGATGCAGACAGGTGAGGGTAAAACCCTTGTGGCTACATTGCCGCTGTACCTTAACGCGCTTCCGGGCATGGGTGTACACCTTGTAACAGTGAACGACTACCTGGCACGACGCGACAGCACCTGGAAAGCGCCACTGTTCGAGTTTCACGGCCTTACAGTTGACTGTATAGACAACCACCAGCCGAACTCTGACGGAAGGAGAAGGGCCTATGCTGCCGATATTACCTACGGTACCAACAACGAATTCGGCTTTGACTACCTGAGGGATAACATGGCGCATTCGCCGGCCGACCTTGTACAACGCAAGCATAACTTTGCAATTGTCGATGAGGTTGACTCCGTATTGATCGATGACGCGCGTACACCGCTTATCATATCCGGGCCGGTGCCGCAGGGCGACCGCCACGAATTCAACGAGCTGAGGCCTAAGGTAGACCACCTTGTAAACCTGCAAAGGACATTGCTGAACGGTGTTTTGGCAGAAGCCAAAAAACTCATCCGCGAAGGCAAGACCAAAGAAGGCGGGTTCCTTTTGCTAAGGGTACACCGTGGACTGCCGAAAAACAAGGCCCTGATCAAGTTCCTCAGTGAGGAAGGCGTAAAGCAGTTGCTGCAAAAAACAGAGAACCAGTATATGGCGGACAACAACCGCGATATGCACAAGGTAGACGAGGCGCTGTACTTTGTTATCGAAGAAAAAAATAATCAGGTAGAGCTTACCGATAATGGTATCAAGTTCCTTTCACAGGATACAGATGAGCACTTCTTCGTGCTTCCGGACATTGGTACCGAAATTGCCAATATAGAAAAGAAAGGCCTTCCGAAAGAAGACGAGGCCGAACTTAAAGATACATTGTTCAAGGACTTTGGCGTAAAAAGCGAGCGTATCCATACGCTGACGCAATTGCTGAAAGCCTATACATTGTTTGAAAAAGATGTGGAATACGTGATCATGGAGAACAAGATCATGATCGTAGATGAGCAGACCGGCCGTATCATGGACGGCAGGCGTTATTCTGACGGGCTCCACCAGGCTATCGAGGCCAAGGAGAACGTAAAGATCGAGGCCGTGACACAGACATTCGCCACCATTACCCTGCAAAATTATTTCAGGATGTACAACAAGCTGGCCGGTATGACCGGTACGGCTGTAACTGAAGCAGGTGAATTCTGGGAAATATATAAATTGGACGTGGTGGAGATCCCTACCAACAGGCCGATTTCCCGTAAAGACCAAAATGACCTGATATACCGCACCATGCGCGAAAAGTTCAACGCCGTTATCGAAGACGTGTCTGCACTTTCGGCAGCCGGAAGGCCGGTGCTTATCGGTACGACATCGGTAGAGATATCCGAGCTTTTGAGCCGTATGCTTAAAATGAGGAACGTTCCGCACAACGTATTGAACGCGAAACTCCACAAAAAAGAGGCCGAGATCGTTGCCGAAGCCGGTAAGCCGGGCGTTGTGACCATTGCTACCAACATGGCAGGCCGTGGTACCGACATCAAGCTTACGCCGGAAGTAAAGGCAAAAGGCGGATTGGCAATTGTAGGTACGGAGCGCCACGACTCAAGGCGTGTGGACAGGCAGCTGCGCGGACGTGCAGGCCGCCAGGGGGATCCGGGAAGCTCACAGTTTTATGTGTCGCTTGAGGACAACCTGATGCGTTTGTTCGGTTCCGAAAGGGTAGCCAAGATCATGGACCGTATGGGCCTTAAGGAAGGCGAGGTTATCCAGCACTCGATGATGACAAAATCTATCGAGCGCGCACAGAAGAAAGTAGAGGAAAATAACTTTGGCGTACGTAAGCGTCTGCTGGAGTATGATGACGTTATGAACTCGCAGCGTGAAGTGGTGTACAAGCGCAGGAAGCATGCCCTGGAAGGCGAGCGACTGAAAGTGGATATTGCCAACATGATGTATGACACTGCCGAACTGATTGCTGAGCAGAACAAACTGGCTAACGACTTTAAGAACTTCGAGTTTGAACTGATACGTACCTTCTCCCTGAGCTCTCCCGTTACGGAAGCTGAGTTTTTAAAGCTTACAGATATTGAACTGGCAGGCAAGGTGTACAAAGCCGTGACCGAAGCGTATAATGAAAAGACAGAGCGCAATGCCACCGAGGCTTTCAAGGTGATCAGCAATGTATACGAGAACAACAACGGCCAGTATGAGCGCATTGTGGTTCCGTTTACCGATGGCATCAAGACATTGAATGTGGTAACCAACCTTGAAAAGGCCTACCAAAGCAATGGCAAATCGCTTATAACCGATTTTGAGAAGAACATTACCCTTGCCATCGTAGACGAGGCATGGAAGAAGCACCTTCGTAAAATGGATGAGCTGAAGCAATCGGTACAGTTGGCAGTACACGAACAGAAGGACCCGCTGCTTATCTATAAGTTCGAGGCGTTCAACCTGTTCAAGAAATCGATAGACGCCATTAATAAAGAGGTAATATCATTCCTGTTCAAGGGCGACCTGCCTTCTCAGAACCCTGATAACATCCAGGAGGCAAGGCAGGCTGTCCGCCAGAAAGAAGAATATACTGAGATAAAGGACGAGATACTCAACTCTGATGAGTTGGCAGCAGCGGCACAGGAAGCAGCAGCACAGTCGCAGCAGCGCCCGCAGGTTACCGAAACCATCGTGAGGGATGCCCCGAAGATCAACCGAAACGATAACGTGACCATCAAGCACGTAATGAGCGGCAAGACCGAGACGATGAAATTCAAGAAAGCTGAAAGCATGCTTGCTACCGGCGAGTGGGTAATCACACACGAATAACCCATTGCATATTTTACAATGAAACCCTGCGGATAACGCGGGGTTTTGTTTTTTATACCGGAAAAGGTCTTTTTCCATTTCGACAGCAGGAGAAATCTCAAAAGAGTTATATTGTTACGTAGGGTAAACCAATTATCAATTGTCAGGTAGTAAGGTTAAATTAATTTTAATCTAACATTAAATTAATAGTATCTTTGATTCAAACATCTGTTAACCATGCAACAACAACTACGTAAACCTTTGTGGCGCAATCCGTTTATAATTGCGCTATTGTTCATTCAGGCCTTCGCCTACGCGCAGGTAGATTTCACCGACAGCAATTTGCCTATCGTGATCATTACGACGGATAACGACCCCGACACCGGGCAGCCTATGGAAATCCCCGACGACCCCAAGATTCCCGCGAGCATGAAGATCATCTTCAGGCCCGATGGCACCCGTAACTACATGACCGACCAGGACAACACGGCATTCCTCAACTATAACGGCAGGATAAAGATCGAGCTGCGCGGCTCATCGTCGCAAATGCTGGACAAAAAGCAATACGGCTGGACGACCTACGAAAACAACAATACCACCAAAAAGAACGTGAGCCTCCTTGGCATGCCCAGCGAAAACGACTGGATACTCAACGGGCTTGCTTTCGACTCCTCGCTGATACGCGACTACCTGTGCTACAACCTTACCCGCCAGATGGGACAGTATGCTACCCGCACCCAATATTGCGAGGTGATCATTAACGGCGATTACCGTGGCCTGTACATTTTGCAGGAAAAGATCAAGGATGACTCCAAACGCGTAAACATTGAGGAGATCGACGAGAATGCTTCCAGTGGGATGGCGCTGACCGGCGGGTACATTACCAAGGCCGACAAAACCACTGGCGGCGACCCTATTGCATGGCAAATGGATTCCTACCAGGGGTGGCCTGCCGATTTTGTGCATGAGCTGCCAAAGCCCGAAGATATCACCGATGCCCAAAATGACTATATCCATTCACAGTTCCTGGCATTGGAGTCAACCACAGGGGCGAACAACGCGAGCGTGGCCAACGGTTTCCCCTCGGTAATTGATATCCCTACGTTTGTAGACTATATGGTCATCAATGAATATTCCTCCAATGTGGATGTGTATCAGATAAGCACTTTTTTCCACAAGGATAAGGGCGGAAAACTTAGGGCAGGGCCGGTCTGGGACTTTAACCTGAGCCTTTCTCTGGATGTGTTTGGCGACAGGAGCCAGCCGGATGTGTGGCAGTTCTCCAATCAGGACAATGAGGGCGCAAAATTCTGGACCGACCTGTTTGATAATACAACCTACAAATGCTATTTTTCGAAAAGGTGGAACCAGCTCACCCAGCCCGGCCAGCCGCTGCATTTCAATTCCGTTGAGAATTTCATCGACGAAACAGTAGAGCTAATTACAGAAGCATCTGTAAGGGAGCAGCAGCGTTGGGGCACCGTACCCGACCTTGGTATGGAAATACACATTATTAAAGACTTCATCATTGAGAGGATGGCCTGGATGGATGCCAATATCGGCGGCTTTGCGGCGTGCAGCGATGTGGCTGTACCGCCGCTTGTCATCAGCAGGATCAACTATAACCCCTCTGAAAGTACAGAGTTCCCGGAATCGGACGATCAGGAATTTATACAAATCACCAATGCGGGTACGGCAGAAGCCAGCCTGGCAGGCGTATACCTCAGTGAGCTTGGCATATCCTACCAGTTTCCTGTAAATGCTACATTGGCGGCAGGGCAAAACCTGTACATTGCGAGCAATCCAGGAATTTTCGAGGCAAAATACGGACAGGCGCCGTTTGGGCAGTTCCAGCGCAATTTGTCTAACAATACCCAAAAGCTGGTGCTCGCAGATGCTTTCGGTAACGTGATCGACGTAGTAGAATATGACGACGATGAGCCATGGCCGGATGCAGATGGCAGTGGCAGCTATCTCCAGCTCGTATCGTTAACCCTTGATAACAGCCTTGCGTCAAGTTGGGTAGCTTCGGATACAGATGCGCTTTCGGCAGGAGGCTTCAGCGAGGTGCCGTCTGTAACTATTTACCCTAACCCGGTGGGCAGTATATTATATGTCAGGTCGGAAGAAGTACTTAACAGCTTTGAAGTATATGATATGTATGGCAAATTGCTGCAGTCACAAAAAGCAATATCGAACAATACTGAACTTGATTTCCGGCAGTATGCACCCGGAATGTACATTGTAAAGGCATCGGGTACAAATGGTACGGTGACCAAAAAGATTGTAAAGCACTAAATTCCAAAAAAAAACCTGCAATCCAATTGCAGGTTTTTTAGTTTTAGGTATCATCTAGTCCTCCTGGTCGTAGTCGTAATTAAAGGTGCCTTCGGTTAAAGTGTAATTAATTACGGGCGACGCTACCCATGGATCATCTGAAGTCTTGAATTGAAAAGTCCCTTTAATTTTCTTTGCATTGGTATCCACTTCCGTGATGGTTATCGTCCCCGATACCGTGCTTTCATATTCATCATTCGTGTTGTCAATCAGGTCGGCATCAAAAGTTGCATCCGGATTACTTTCACTTTCTACCGGATAGGTTCCGGGCTGAAGGTTATTCCTGTCGATATAAAGAGAGATCTCCATAGCGCCAATGCCCAAGTTGATTGGCCAACCCTGCAGGTGGATGTGTGTTTCATCCGGATAGTCTGAAAATCCTCCCTGTGACGCATTATTGCCACCCAGCGGAGCCGTCATGTTGTAGGGTGTGCCATTAATTGTAACGGTCATCGCATACTGCGGGTCATTGGTGTTGTCTCCGCCTGTAGAGGAAGAATCGTCGTCAGAGCAGCTGTTAAGCGCAACTGCAAGGAGAGAAAGACAGGTTAGTTTTAAAAGTTTCATTAAGTATAGAATTAGGTTAATTATTCAGATGAAAAATAACAGAACAAACACAAATACTAACTGGTATGGGGTAAATTCTAAACAGTCTGCCGCATATTCTAAATGCGTGGCCCGTATTAGTATTTAACTCACTTTATTTGTTTAGATAGAACAGCCAATGATAAAGTTTTGTGTGTGTATATTTTTTTGGAAGCCCCGGAGTCGTATGCCGGGGCTTTGTCATTTAAAATACCCTTTGGAGGGGTTAGATTTATGTTAGTTTTTCTTCAATAGTACCTTTTCCTGGGTAAACTGGTAGGCCGCGTCAAGAAACGCCACCAGATCCTTCCAGTTGCTGTTGGGCTGGTACGATTTGGCGTAATATTTATAGGCTTTTACCTTTAGTGTATTGCCCTCAACCTGTGCCGAGCTCACAAA
Source organism: uncultured Flavobacteriaceae bacterium (assembly GCA_942492845.1). Lineage (GTDB taxonomy): Bacteria > Bacteroidota > Bacteroidia > Flavobacteriales > Flavobacteriaceae > Flavobacterium. The sequence goes on from OW818646.1 coordinate 1,345,709, forward strand.
CCCGCCGGTCGCATTCTCTACCTTTTTGTTCAGCTTGTCAAGGCCGGTCACCGAATAGCCTTCAGGAATAACCATGGTTATTTCTTCCTCAAACGACCTTGGGAACGACATATAGATGTTGTTGGTCCTTTTCAGTTCCTTATCTTCAATGTCAATCTGCTCGCCAATCAGTTTCCCTATCTCAAGTACATAATTCGCACCTGCTTTTTTAAGGAGGTTGTCTTTTACTGTAAACGTCTCCTTAAATGTAAAAGGTGTCGCTTTGCCAAAACGGCCTGTATCTGTAATTTCCAGCGAATGGTCATCTACGCCAAAACCGTATTCTGCTTCAACCGATTCTTCAAATTCTTTTTTCTGCTTGTCTTTTAGCTTGTCTTTTAAGGCGTTGAATTCCTTGGTGTACTGCTCTTTTCTCTTCTTATTGCGAACCAGGTCCATGAGCTGCTCCGATTCGTACTTTTTGTAATCCTCATACACATAGTCAAAGAAATACATCTTTTCATCCTGCTCATAATCCTTGTTATGACCGAACAATGATGATTCCCTGTTGATCTTTAATGAAGAGAAGTCAGGAGACAGTGCAACGTTCAGCGTTTCTTTGGTAAAGTTATCTTTAAAGCTGGATGCGGGTAATTTGATGGTCTCGATATCCGTAACCCTTTTGCCTTTCGAAATCTTTAGCACATACGCATCGCTGTCCTCTATCGTGTAGTTGATCTGGTCGGCGTTAGTATAAGGGGTAAAGAATTGCAGGTACACCGGCTCTTCGGTATTTACCCTCAGCATTACGCTGGCATTATTTTCAATTAGCAAATCCTGTATCGTGCCGTTTACGCGGGGTGTCGCCACAATGATGTCATAATCCAGCTTTTGGTCTTTCAGGAATACCATGAAGTGGTTGATAAATTCATGCTCGCTCCTCAGGAATACGGGATTTTTGTAATAGCCGTAGACCTCAAAGGAGTTCATGATCTTGGTGTCATCGGCCACAAAAGCCTCAATGTAGCGTGTGTAGTACGCGTGGCGTGTCATGTAATATACCTCACGTACTTTTTCGGCATTGCTTTTAAAGGTCTTCTTTTTCAGGAAATCCTTAATGTCGCCTATATCGCCATACGGTCTGAACTTGGTTTCGTAGTAGTCCAGGATCTCCTGCTTCGACACTGTTTTTTTAATTATATTTTCCTTTTCCGGAAGGTAGGCCGTAGCCAATTCCTCAAATTTTCCGGATCGGGCAAAATACACCTGGAACTTGTAGCACGGCAGTTCTGCCAGTGGGTAAAACCAGCGCGGGAAGTCGTTCTTTTCAATGTCCTTTGCCACAAGCTCATACCTGCGTTCGCCGCTGTCTTCAGTAGGTATTTCCTTAAGTTCCGGTGCGCCGTTGTAGGTATTGAAGTTCACGAAAAAGTCGTTCTCGGTCTTAAAGTATATCTTCAGGTCCATGATCGGGTAATCATCGCCCAGGGTTTGTTCCACAGGGTCAAATCCATACTGGAATTTACTTTTGAAAGGCTCGGTAGAATGGTAGTAAAAGTCGATGATGTCGCCCACTTCCAGGCTGGATATCGCTATTTTCTTTTCATCGTCAGCAGTAACGGCCTCTTCGTTTACATTGATCTCCCTTTCGGTGCCATCGGGCTTTACGACCTTGATGCCCACAACATTCGTCCCTTTTTTCCAGGACCACCCGTTGCCTTTAGACGACATGAAGCGATCCTTGAACGAAAATTCAGAGAACTCGGTTACCGCCGCCTGATCCAGTAGCTTTATCCTTTTGCGTACCGAAGAGGTGTAGGTAACGTTCTGCCCGAACTTGTGAAAATCGTAATTCTCATTTTTATAGATCACCACTGCCGACTCATTTTTCCATTTGTCGGGAATGGTGGACGACTTTTTATAGGCGTCGTTCTTACCCCAGAAAAATTCCTTTATTTCGGCTTTGGCTTTGTCCTGCGCAATCGCCATGCCCGTACTGAATACGAGCAGTAATGCTAAGATCCTGGTCTTCATTTATTGCTTGGTTAGTGTAATGGTTTCGTTGTAAAGGCTCTTCAGGCCCGCAATGGCCGCGTTCCAATTGGTAAAGTCTGATTTGCGGATGGCGCCATTCCTGAACTGGAAATGTTTTTTGTAAAGCACGGTGTTGCCCTTCTGCTCATACGACACATTGATGGCATAGTCATCCGTCGATACGTTCAACGGTTCCGGAAGACGCGTAACGGCATACCCGGCCGGTATTTCGAGGGTTATATTCGATTCATAGTCTTTTTTATAACTAAATTCAAAATCGGTCTTGCGCTCCTTGAAGTCGAGGCTGGCAAATTCTTCCAGATAATCGAGGTCAATGTACATTTCATTGTCAAAGGACGATACGCGGTTCTTCAGCCCGGCATTGTATTCAATGGTCAGCGTCTTGTCGCGGTTCGTAAGGTCTGATGTCACGATATTGGAAACCGAGAAATTCTTGTCGCCCCTGGAAACATAATATTGGAGGGCGTTCTCCTTTTTGTCGTTCTTGGTATTGTTATATCCATACAGGAAAGAAGCGCGGCTCTCACCCTTCATGCTGCCGTTTACCTTGCCGGTAAGTGTTTCGTTATCCACCTTAAAAGTAGCATTGTAAATTTCCTTGTTAGAAGCTGCTGCCGCTACAGGTACTTTTTCTATGATATACTTGTCGCCGTCCTCGATCATTACTTCCTTACCCTGTATCCGTTCGGCATATTCGCCAAAGGAGTTGTACTTTTCGGTGCCGTCCAGGAAGTATTTTTTGCCATCTTTAAACAGTGTGCATATCATGTGGTTGTCTACGCCCAGCGAAGGGATGGTGTAGTTGTAGGCGATCCTCTTGGTGCCTATCCAGGTAAGCCGCGCATCGTAGCCTGCCAGTTTCAGCATCTGGCGGGTAAGGTTGGCCATACCCTTGCAGTCGCCATAGCGCTTTTGGAAAACATTTTGCGAAGCATCGGGACGGAAGCCGGCCAACCCATCCTCAAAGGCGATGTAGCGTATGTTGTCCTGCACCCAATAGTAGATGTTCTTTATCTTTTCCTCATCGGTCTTCGCATTGGCGGTAAGCTCTTTCACCTTTTCCTCCATCGCGTCGGGCTTTTCGTCCATGGTGTCCACGAGCGATTTGTACCACTTGTACAGGTCGGCAGTCGAACTGAAGAGCGTTTGCTTTTTGCCCTCATGCGTATACGACTTGGCAATGACAAGCAGGTGCGGGTAGAGGTAGCTCGGCCCTGGTGTCGATTCTTCCTTAGGGTAGCCATCGATGTTTTCGAGGGAGTAGGTATAGATGGTGCTTTTGCTCTTCGGATCGGTCTTTTGGGATTTCTTTACGGCATAACCGTCAAAGTTGAATTCCTTGAGCTCCACTTCCAGCCACTCGGGCACGGTAATGATGAACTCCTTCTTTACCGTAGGGTACTCATCGTGAAAGTACAGCGTTGTGAAGTACTTCACGTCATTATACTTTTTATTGAGCTCATAATTATAAGTGTAGCCCTGCACGGGGAAATCCACATTCATGTATTTCACCCTGTAGTCGTTATAAAACAGGTCGTCGCTTTTATAAAACTCGTCCTTTACTAAAAAATAGGCCGCTTTATCGTTGCGGAACTTCATGCTGAATTCCTGTATCTCCGACTCGCTGTCGTAAAATTCAGCCTTCTGTATATCGGCCCTGTGGCCAATGTTCATAAGCTTTTCCCTCACGTTGTTGGTCACAGATACGCCCTCATTTTTCTTGGTAAGGCCAAAGGTAATGGTCTCCGTAGCCTCGAGGATCGCCACATCGTCCTTACCGTATTTTTCCCGCAGTTTTTTTGCTGTAGCAATGTCTTCGGGGGTCGGGTCAATGTTCTTTTGGGCATAGGTGGTTTGCAGGGCCAATAATAGCAGCAAAAGGGTAAAGCGCTTCATTTTCAGTGTTGGTTTAAAGCTGCAATATAATTTAAATGTTAAACATTTAACAATTTGTTATGTTAAAAAAAATCCCCGTTCCATACAATGAAACGGGAATATTATTTTTGCAAAAGTTTTTCTTACCCTTTGATAAATTTGGCTGAATGCTGTTTCCCTGACCTGTCCTTCAGGATGATCACATAAGTCCCTTTAGCCAGCTGCTGTACCGGTACAGTTGCATTGGTTACATCAACTGTTTTTATGAGCCTTCCGCCCAGGTCGTAAATCCCTGCTTTTACAATATCCAGGCTGGTACCCCCTATGTTCAGCATATCTTTAGCCGGGTTAGGGTAGAGGTTGAACAGCGCGTTGGTAACAGCATCTGTACCCAAAAATGCGCCTTCAGCCACCAATAAAGCCTGGTTAACATCCGGGTTCCAAATCGTGTCTTCAGTCCCCGAAGGCCATTTCACAATCACTTTTTCGATAGTTTCCTGCTCGCCAAGACCAAAATGAGCGTTCAGTGAACCCATGTATTCAAAACCGTCGCCACTGCGTATGTCACGTATTTGCTTATTATTACCTGATGTATATACCTCCACACGGGCGCCAATGCCGTTGCTGTTGCTTTCCAGCCCCTTCAGGTGTACTTTCAGCCAGTTGTTGCCATTGTCATACCCCATGTGCAGCGTTCCGCCATTTTGTATATCAAGAAAACCATCGTTATTAAGGTCGCCAACAGGACCGCTTCCCGGAGATCCCGCTGCCACTGTAAAGGTCATGTCGGCATTATTATACAATATGTAGCTTCCGCCGCCAAGTATATCTAAAAAGCCATCGTTGTTAAAATCGTGGGCAACATAATCCCTGCTCGTACCCGCAAAAGTGTCAAGGCCGGAACCAACAGTAACGTTGCTAAACGTACCATTGCCGTTATTCCTCATGAGCTTTTGTGTAAACAGCGACCCGTCAAGCCCGGCATTGCTGCCTACCAGCACATCCATAAAGCCGTCATTGTCAAAATCGCCCCATGCGCTCGACCATGACTGGTGATAATCGGCAAAGCCGAGTTCCCCTGCGACGTTTGTAAAAGTCCCATCCCCGTTATTTCGGTGCAATTCGTCTTTCGCGGCATCGTTGTCCGCACCCCTGCATTTAGCTATAAACAGGTCGACATCCCCGTCGTTGTCATAATCTACCCATATGGAGGCATAGTTACCTCCGGAGAAAAACACACCAAGGTCAGGCGCGCCATTTACGCCGCTGCGCCTGAATTCGCCGCCGCCATTGCCGGTATTCTGGAAATACACATTCGCAGCATTATCATCACAAATAAACGCATCGAGTTGGCCGTCGTTATTAATATCTACAAAATTAGTACGCTGTGAAAGGAAGCTGGCAGGTGTTTCAAGTTTTGCGCTGAATCCCGTTCCGGTAGAATTTGACATCATGATCACAGCTCCGCCGCCGCTTCCGTACAACAGGTCATTAAATCCATCCTTGTTATAATCCCCCGCCGCTATGCTCCAGCTGGGTGTAATCATGGAATTGGGAGCAACAAGGTCTGTGGCTGTAAAACCGTTTCCGTTAGCCATCTGGTACAATACGTGCACTACACCGTCATCAATCCCAACAATGTCGTCGAGGTAATCGCCGTTCATGTCGGCCACACAGCTTGTAATTCCGTTGATGTTAACCGACTGCTGTGTAAATGCCGGTGCGACAAACTCAGTCTCAGTAAGGGTAAATGCAAAATTATCGCTATACTCTGCCATACCCTGCCAGTTGTTGTCAAAAACGATGTAATAGGTAACACCGGCTTCGGCCATAAAAGTGGCCACCGATGTGTATCCCGGCCCGCTGTCGTCATCTCCCTCAACACAGGTAAGAGCCCCGCACGCCCCACTGTAAATATGTACCCGGGTATCATTTAATGAAGCGGCAGTGCTTACGGTAGTCGTATGAAGTTCCATCGGGGTATAGGAGAACCAGGCGCCCTTTGTAAGTGGGTTGTTTGTCCCGTTAGTACAAATAGGAGCCGGTGCCTGGCTACCGGCTACCAAAGCAACATTGTGAGTGCCGGGGCCAACAGCCTGTGGATGCAGGCAGTCCTGCTGTGCTATTATAGCCAATGGACTCAGGCACAGTAAAGCAAGAGTAAAGATTTGTTTCATAGTTTATTTTTTTGTTAGTAGTTATAGATTACGGACACGGACTGTCCATCGAAGTGATCCATTCGGTTATCATGGCGACTGCTTCGTCGTGTACTATCGTCCTGCCCAGCAACGGCATCCTTTCGTTTGGAACAACAGATTTTATCCGGTAGGCCAATGCAGAGCGCAAAACATTGCGTTTGGCAACGATGTAGGTGAGCGAAGGGTTGATGATATCCTGCGGCGGCACACAGATACCCAGATTTTGTGGTGTTCCTGTTTCGCTAAAGGCAAAGCGCATCGACATATAGTCGCAATGCGAATTCTCCTTGTGGCAGTGGGCGCAGTTAATATCGATGTAAGATCGTACCCTCAATTCCAAGGGTTTGCTGGTGTCTGTCCAGTCTACGGTCGATACCACATCAGTGGGCTTATCGTCTAGGTAGCCCTCGTCTACCCATCGCGACAGCTGGTCTTCCTGTCCGTCTGCATAGGCAAACATCTTGTCCAGGTTTTGTGGCTTGGGGCCTATGGGCACCGGGCTGTCATTTGTTTTATGGCAGGTAAGGCATTCCGACTCTGAAGGGATCCTGTAATTGGCCGATTTGGCTGTGCCGTTCTCCATCCATGATACATTGGTATAGCTGCCATCAGTGTTAAGCACTGCCTCAGTCTGGTCTTCATTCCAGACATAATTGGCAAATATCCAGGCATTATCCTTTTTTATCAGCAGCCTTGTCTCAATGATGCGCGTTGTGTTGGCCGGCTGTACGCTATCATAATAGAACGACTTTATCAGCACAGTGCCTGTTGGAAAATTAAGCGTTTCCGAATCGTTAACGTAGGTAGCATTCACACCCTCCGGCATCCATACAAAACGTTTCTTATGAGCATAGTCAGTAAAAAGGGAACTATTAAGGTCGTAAGGGAGCACCTTGTACGCAGGCTCTTGATTCTTCATTTCCCCTTCAAAAAACTTATAATCGGAGAGCTTGGGGTAGGGCACGGCAGATAGGTCTAGCTGAACCGGGGATACCTTTTTGTATTCTTCATCTTCCCCGCATGAGGTAAGTGCAATGAATAGTGATAAAAACAGCAAAGTTTTTAAAACGTAAAGTCTTTTCATAGTGTTATCGTAGCAATTTTGTAAAATGATAACAAATATAGGATTTATACTTTATGTTTTAATTTTTTGTTAAAAAAAACTTAGTGTCTTGTGTGTTAAAAGTTTAAGCGATAAAATGCCGAAAAATCCGATGAAATTCCGGATTGGTACTGCCGCAAATGTTATAGTCGTTTCAGCTACAGGTAGAGCACTATCCGGTATTGCTTTAGCGACTCTAAAGCTTCGGGCGAAGTGTAGTCAAATTTTTCCAAATGCTGCTCATGTTCCTTCTTTTGTGCAATGCGTTTCAGGGCATTGCAAAAACGACGCACGTCTTCAGAATGGGACAGGATCAGTTTTGGGACTGTAGCATTCTTACCCGTATTATCTTTGGCTACCATGGTAAAATAGGATGAGTTGCAATGCTTTACTTTACCGGTCTGTATATTTTCGGAGGTTACGCGTATGCCTATTACCATGGAGCTGTTGCCGACATAGTTTACAGAGGCCTTCAGGGTTATCAGTTCGCCCACCTCAATAGGGTTGAGGAAGTCCACCGTATCCACGGATGCAGTAACACAATAGCTCCCGCTGTATTTGGACGCTGAAGCGAATGCAATCTGGTCCATCAGCATGAGTATGTACCCGCCATGTATCTTCCCGCTGAAATTGGTATGTGATGGCAGCATTAGTTCGGATAGCGTGACTTTCGAATGGCTTACTTTTTTTGAGATTTCCATGCTTACTGGTTTAATAATTGGTCGTCACTAGTTTCCGTTTCCTCTTCCTGTTGCAGCGCACGGGAAAGGATATTTTCCGGCAGCGATTTTTTAGCCTTGGCACCCATTTTTTTCAGTTTTTCAATACTGGTAATGATGTTTCCGCGGCCACCCACCAATTTACCCATCGCATTTTGGTATTCGCTTTGCGCATCTTTCATCTTGTTGCCCACTTTGGTAAGGTCGGCCACAAAGCCCTCAAACTTGTCATACAGCGCACCGGCCTGGCGGGCTATCTCGTAAGCATTCTCCTGTTGCTTCTGGTTGGACCACATACTGTCTATGGTACGCAGGGTCGCCAACAGCGTACTTGGGGTTACAATCACGATGTTGCGTTCAAAAGCCTTGTTATACAAAGTGGTATCTTCATTCAGGGCGCTGGCAAAAGCCGGTTCCATCGGGATGAAAAGCAGCACGAAATCCGGGCTTTCAATCTTATAAAGGTCGTGGTAGTTCTTTTCGCTAAGTTGGTCGATGTGGCGGCGTATGGAGTTGCAATGATCCTTCAGATGAACCGCCTTCAGGATGTCGTCTTCCTCGTTAATGTAACGTTCATAAGCGACAAGGGATACCTTCGAGTCGACGATCATCTTCTTCCCGTCCGGCAGGTTGATCACAACATCGGGCAGGATTCGGCTGCCTTCATCATTCACGTGGCTCTGCTGAACGTAATATTCACGGCCTTTCTCCAGCCCCGACTTTTCAAGAACACGCTCAAGGATAAGTTCGCCCCAGTTGCCCTGCATCTTGGTGTCACCCTTCAGCGCGCGGGTCAGGTTCAGGGTTTCGCGGCTCATCTGCTCGTTCATGTCCCTAAGGCCCACGATCTGCTGGCGAAGGGCGGCGTGGTAGTCAATGCTTTCTTTATGTGTATCCTCCACTTTCTTTTCGAAAAGGTGAATCTTTTCCTGTAGGGGGGAGAGTATGTTTTTGAGGTTTTCCTTATTCTGCTCGGTGAATTTATTCGATTTCTCCTCCAGTATCCTGTTGGCAAGGTTCTCAAACTCTTTGGTGAATTTCTCGCGAAGCTCATCGGTTTCCTTGCGTTGTTCGCGCATACGCTCAAAAAGGTTGTCGAAATCGGTTTCCTTTTTGGTAAGCTGTACGGTCAGTGCATCCTTGGCCTGTCTAAGGCTATCGCGTTCAGCATGGGCCTGTACCAGTTGCTTTTCGATGCCCAATTGCTCGTTCTGCGACTGCTGCTTCAGCTGTTCGATCTGCAGCTGCAGGCTGTTGTTGCGTTCTTCTAATACTTTTTTCTCAGAAGCGGCTTTGGATGAAAATACAGCCTTGCCAATAAAAATCCCAAGGGCAAGGGCAATGATAAAGGCGAGTAATAGTGTGATGGTTTCGGACATGGAAGTGATTTTTGCTAAGGAGTAAAAGTAAGGAAATTTTTGGGAGGTTGTATCGCAGAGATTCGCAAAGAAGACGCGAAGATTCACAAAGCTATTAAATTCAGCTATTGAGTTTTCAGGCCTGTGTGCTTTTCTTTGTGAGCCTTTGCGTCTTCTTTGTGGTCCTTTGCGGTAGTTCTAAACTACTTCACCGATAAGTAAATCCCCACCTCCGCATTATTCCAGTCCATCTTATCACGGTAAACTTCAAAATCAAACCCATACGCCCTGTCAATGTCACGACTCCAGATGTCACGCCATGCGCCGGCAACGCAGTCCGGCATTTTACCTTTTGCAGTTACCACCTCATATTTTTGCACGGGAATGGTGATGCTGTCCAGTCCGCTGGGAACTTCGGTACCTGGTTCCACAGGACAGCCGATGAAGTAGGCGTAGGGATCGGTGTGGTCGCCATCATAATCAAAATACACGGCATAAGTATCGCCGTTTAATTTATTCGGGATTTTATTCGGTACGAAGCTTCCCATGTATTCCTGCCAAAGCGCACCGCAGTCTTCCATGGCTTTGTTATTTTTATTAGTAGTCTTGTAGCCGAGTTTCAGGCCGATGAGGGTGATGGGGTGGTTCATGTAATTTGGTTAATCTGAATATCTGAAATATAATAAATAGTTTTTAGTCGCTCCAACTACTACTAAATAATCGTAAAGTATGCCCAACTCATATTCAAACTTAAGATTGTCGACATAGTAAAATTCAGACAACTCTAAAGCTACTGCTATAAAATTGCAAAAGTTTGAAGCCTCCCAAGCCTGCTTATCAGGATTTATGTTTAATTTATGAACTTCGCCATTGTTAAAAAACCACCGCTTTACATAAATCTCTAAATCGTACAAATTAATGCGTTTGAGTGTAATATTTCTTTGTTGGCTGAATTCTGTAAAGTTTTCTTGTAAAGTAGCAGCAATATTCCCAGTCTTCTCAAAAGCACTGATTTCATATTCATACCACAATGTGGAATTTGGCTGATTGAGCGCTGCATACGTATGAAGGATTCCTTCGAAATAAGAATTGCGCTTTACGTTTTCTTCCATGACTCAAATATAACAAAAAACCGCCTTCCGGCGGTCTCAGTTAATATCTTCTCATTTGCACCTGCGGGCCTTTTTTCATCTGGTCCTTCATCATTTTGATCTGGTCTTTCAGCATGCCCTGTTTGTCGAGCTTCTTGGCTTCGGCTAATAGTTTTTCAGCCTCCATCTTGCGGTTTTTGCTCATTGCGATGCCGGCAAGGTTCAGTTTTACCATTGCCATGTCCTGGTCCATGCTCAGGCCAAACTCCACAGCTTTTTTTAGGTGTTTCTCGGCGGCGCTAAGGTTCGTCTGCGAGAGCATCAGACCCTTCAGGTAGTTATAATATCCCTGCTGCTTGCGCACAAGCGCAGTTTCGGGATGCTTAATTTTATCGAGCCATTTGGTAGCGCCGTCAAAGTTTTGTTTCCGTAATTGCAGAAACGCCATGATGATGTACTCGTTCTTAAAGTACAGCAGTATTACAATACCTATAAGGAGCAGCAGGCAGATGCCGTTGCCGATGTTGCCTTCGGTAAATTGCCATACGGCCGTTATCAACAGTAATGCGGCAATTGCCAGCTTTATATTTTTATTGAACATGGTTATATTATTTTTGCGCTTGCAAAGGTAATAAAAGGAGATATATAGATTTGCAAAATATTTTTAATAAACTACTTGCACGCAAAAAAAACCTTTGTATATTTGCACTCGGTTTTGGAAAGGCAGTTTTGCCTGTTAGCCCGGTAAGATATTTCAATAAGATTTAAAGATACAAAGCAATGAGTAAGAGAACATTTCAACCATCGAAAAGAAAAAGAAGGAATAAGCACGGTTTTATGGACAGGATGGCTTCTGCCAACGGCAGGAAAGTGCTTGCTCGCAGAAGGGCTAAAGGAAGGCATAAACTAACTGTTTCCAGCGAACCTAGGCACAAAAAATAATGTTTGGATACAAGCATATACAAGGCGTTACTATTTTTTAGTAACGCCTTTTTTTATAGCCTTTGACCTCACCCATACCCCTCTCCAAAGGGGAGGGGAAATTCAGCAGGAGCAGTTGCGGGAAAAGAATGTGATTCTTACTCGGTTCAGAAAAGCTATAGAGCACGAGTGTAGCTGCTCCCCTCTCCTTTGGAGAGTCGCCGGGGGTGAGGTCTGAACGTGAATCTTACGTCCCGTCACCCTCTCCTTGGGAGAGGGCAGGGGTGAGGACTAACCAGCAAGAGTAGCCTTCCTCCTTTGTGATAAGGCTAAAAAAACACTAAATTTGCACGCAATAAACAACAACGACAACACATACAATGCCTAAAGACACATCCATCAAATCTGTTTTAATTATCGGCTCGGGGCCTATCGTTATCGGCCAGGCCTGCGAATTCGATTATGCCGGCTCCCAGTCGGCGCGCTCCATCAGGGAAGAGGGTATCGAGGTGATCCTCATCAACTCCAACCCGGCCACCATTATGACCGACCCCTCAATGGCCGATCACGTATACCTGAAGCCGCTGACCACCAAATCAATTATTGAGATATTAAAAGCACACCCTAACGTTGATGCCGTACTGCCTACCATGGGTGGGCAGACCGCTCTTAATCTTTGCCTTGAGGCGGAGGAAAAAGGCATTTGGGCCGACTTCAATGTGCGCCTGATAGGTGTTGATGTCAATGCCATCAATGTTACCGAAGACCGTGAGCAGTTCAAGCAGCTCCTCGAGAGGATAGGCATACCTGCCGCACCGGCAAAAACGGCTAACTCGTTCCTCAAAGGGAAAGAGATCGCGCAGGAGTTCGGCTTCCCGCTGGTTATACGCCCATCGTTTACATTGGGTGGTACAGGGGCAGCTTTCGTACACCATAAAGAAGATTTCGACGAGCTGCTTACCCGCGGCCTCGAAGCTTCACCCATACACGAAGTACTTATAGACAAAGCCCTTTTAGGCTGGAAAGAATACGAACTGGAGCTCCTTCGCGACCAGAACGACAACGTGGTAATCATCTGCTCCATCGAAAATATGGACCCGATGGGCATCCATACCGGCGACAGTATTACAGTAGCACCTGCTATGACATTATCCGACAGGACATTCCAAAGGATGCGCGACATGGCCATTAAGATGATGCGTAGCATCGGGAATTTCGCAGGAGGCTGTAATGTACAGTTTGCCGTGAGCCCCGATGAAAAAGAAGACATTGTGGCTATCGAGATCAACCCGAGGGTGTCGCGTTCGTCGGCACTAGCATCAAAAGCTACAGGTTACCCGATTGCTAAAATAGCATCGAAACTTGCCCTTGGCTATAACCTCGACGAGCTTCAAAACCAGATCACAAAATCGACTTCAGCTTTATTCGAACCGACTTTAGACTATGTTATCGTAAAAATACCGCGCTGGAATTTTGACAAGTTCGAGGGCGCCGACCGTACCCTTGGCCTGCAGATGAAGTCGGTGGGCGAGGTGATGGGTATTGGTCGCTCGTTCCAGGAGGCGCTGCATAAGGCCACACAATCGCTTGAGATAAAGCGCAACGGGCTTGGCGCCGATGGCAAAGGCTACAAAAACTACGAGCAGATCATCGATAAGCTGACCAACCCAAGCTGGGATCGCGTGTTTGTGATTTATGACGCAATACAGATGGGTATTCCCCTGAGCCGCATCCATGAGATAACAAGGATCGATATGTGGTTCCTGAAGCAGTATGAGGAACTGTATTCGCTTGAAAAGGAAATATCTACCTTTAAAATAGACAACCTTCCGAAAGAGCTATTGCTTGAAGCCAAGCAAAAAGGCTTCGCCGACAGGCAGATCGCGCACATGATGGGCTGCCTGGAAAGCCAGGTGTACAACCTTCGCGAGGAGATGGGCGTGAAGCGTGTTTACAAATTGGTTGATACCTGTGCTGCCGAGTTCGAGGCAAAAACCCCTTATTACTATTCCACTTTTGAGGCTGAGATTGAAAGGGCTGACGGTACACGCTACGTGCACAATGAAAGCATTGTATCGGACAGGAAAAAAGTTGTGGTATTAGGCTCAGGGCCGAACAGGATAGGGCAGGGCATCGAGTTCGATTACTCCTGCGTGCATGGCGTATTGGCGGCATCCGAATGTGGGTACGAGACCATCATGATCAACTGTAACCCGGAGACCGTGTCAACCGACTTCGACACCGCCGACAAGCTCTACTTCGAGCCGGTATTCTGGGAACACATATACGATATTATCCGCCACGAGAAGCCGGAAGGTGTTATCGTACAGTTGGGTGGGCAAACGGCACTTAAACTGGCTGAAAAGCTGGACCGTTACGGTATAAAGATATTAGGAACCAGCTTCGACGCGCTCGACCTTGCCGAAGACCGCGGCCGTTTCTCCGAATTGCTTTCAGAGCTTGGCATACCTTTTCCACAATTTGGTGTAGCCGAAAATGCTGATGAAGCCTCGAAACTGGCCGATACGCTCGACTTCCCGCTATTGGTTCGCCCATCCTACGTACTGGGTGGCCAGGGTATGAAGATCGTAATTAACAAGCAGGAGCTCGAAGAACATGTAATCGACCTGCTCAAAAATATACCGGGTAACAAGCTGCTCCTCGATCATTACCTTGATGGCGCCATAGAGGCTGAAGCCGATGCGATATGCGACGGTGAGAATGTGTACATCATCGGTATTATGGAGCATATCGAACCTTGCGGGGTACACTCGGGTGACAGCAATGCGACATTACCGCCATTCAACCTTGGTGAATTTGTAATGCAGCAGATAAAAGACCATACCCACAAGATAGCCCTGGCACTTAAAACAGTTGGGCTTATCAACATACAGTTTGCCATAAAGGACGATACAGTATATATTATCGAGGCCAACCCAAGGGCGTCGCGCACGGTGCCGTTCATTGCGAAAGCGTATGGTGAGCCGTATGTAAACTACGCCACCAAAGTGATGCTTGGCCACAACAAAGTCACTGACTTTACCTTTAACCCACAGCTGAAAGGGTATGCTATAAAACAGCCGGTGTTCTCGTTCAACAAGTTCCCGGGTGTAAATAAGCAATTAGGCCCTGAAATGAAATCGACTGGGGAGAGCATCCTCTTTATTGATGACCTCAAGGACGACCAGTTCTACGAATTGTATTCAAGAAGGAAAATGTACCTGAGCAGGTAGTTTGTCTCAATACAGCGCTGTTCCATTTCGACGAAGAAAAATCTCAAAGTAATCGTTGGGACTTCTCCTTCGTAGGAATGGAACAGTCTTTGTAATCAATTATTTATATTTGACTAAATTTACATCATGAAAAAACTAATCCTGCTTTCGGTTCTGCTCATAACATCAGTAAGCCTCTTCGCACAGGACAAAAAATCCCTGGAAGAGCGTGCCAACCAAATGTATGCATACACCGCATCCGAACAATACGAAAAGCTGCTTGACCTTACTTACCCCAAGCTTTTCACCATTATACCCAAAGAAAAGATGGTGGAGATACTACAGCGCATGACCAAAGGGGAAGGTTTTACCATAACCATCGCGCCAACGCCGCCCAATTTTAAATTTGGAGATATTAAAAAAATCGAGGATGGCTATTACAGCGTGATCGGGCACGACCTGAGTATGAAGATGAAGTTTGATGAGCCGGTAACAGACGAAGAACTTGAATTGTTGCTGCCCACTTTTAAAGAAAACCTCAAAACGGATAATGTCACTTTTGACAAAACAGATAACTCGTTCAGTATACTAAAGAAATCGCAGGCGGTTGCCATTTTGGATAAAAGCACCAATGGCAAATGGACATTTGTAAATAACAGCGACGGCCCTATCAAAACCAGGCTTTTTAGTGAGAAGGTAATTAAGGAACTTGGGATTTAAATATATCCTGTTTTCGATAGGCCATTTACATTAATTGATTATATTAGATTTGTTAATCAAAAAAACTATACGATATGGCAAAGAGTCAGGATGCGAAAAAGAACGTGAAAAAGGAACCTCTGAAAACCGCAAAGGAAAAAAAAGAGGAGAAAAGGGACAAGAAAGCTAAAAGGGACTAAGCCCATAAAAAAGCCGCTTTATTATGAAGTGGCTTTTTTACTGAAGTTGACTTATAGTGTCTGCTTTTTCAGGTACTCGAGCGCATACCGCCCCTCGTTAAACAGAAGGTCCAGTATGCTCAGGTTATTGATGTAGCCATGCTTATCGCCAAACACCTGCGTATACGGCTCAAAATTAGATTTGTCTTTCTTCCCGTCGGCGAGGTAGCGGTAGTCCTGCAGCCCATTCGCCTCACGAAAGTATTCCGCTGTTTTTTCAGGATTATAGTCCATTCCAAGACAGGAAGTAACGATGTCCATGATCTCGAAGTTAAGGTCCATCATGAAGTCATGTTTTTTTTCGAATATTGGCAGTATATCGTCCTCAAAATACTCGAAGAAAGGCGAGGAGCGGTAGGCTGCCTCAAGCGACTTAAAATGCTGTTTCTGCCAGTCGAACGCCGGTTCTATCCGTACGTCTTTAAACAACTGCCTGTTGCCATTAGCGCTGTGCTTAACGGGTATGTTAAGCAGTTGTACGCCATTCGGGCTGTAAATGTACATCCGGTTGCGGTTGGTCTGCTTCTGGAAATTATCCTCCACTTCAAAAACAACTTTGTCGGCGTGTGCCATTGCAACAAAATGGCTTATAGAGGGAAAATATGTCGAATGAATTAATATGTCCATTTCGTTTCTTTTTTTAAACAGTAGAGACGTAGCACTGCTACGTCTCCCATTATAATTTCGGTCTTCAGGTATTATACCTTATCCGTTTTGTTTCTTTTTTTCCTGAAATAGCTAAATCCGAACCAAATCACAAGTGCTCCGATAAAATATTTAAAGTACGATACAGGTTCTCCGTCGCCGCCAACAGTGGTAAACATCCTGTCCCAGCGTATCTTTTTACCGATGTTCTTCCACGATTCTTCCTGGTTGATGCTCATCCATACAAATACAGGCTTGCCCACGATATGGTCTTCCGGTACAAATCCCCAATAGCGGCTGTCTTCGGAGTTGTGGCGGTTATCACCCATCATCCAGTAGTAGTTCTGCTTGAATGTGTAGGATGTGGCAGGCTTCCCGTTGATAATGATCTGCCCGTCTTTTTCCTCAAGCGTATTGTGTTCATAATCAGAAATCACCATTTTATAGAAAGGCAGTGTTTCCTTATTCAGGTCGACCGTTTTACCTTCTTCCGGGATGTATATCGGACCCATGTCATCCTGTGTCCATGACGGCTTGCTGTGAGGGAATAGTGAGGTATCGGCAGCATTTGGATCTGAAGTAAATTTATATTTTTCAACGCTTTGCACCAACGGGTTGTTTTTTAGCTTATCGGCGTTCTCTCCTGTAAGCGCCCTGAATATATACCTGTTGGTATTAGAATCATAACCAATATCCGACCTGTTTATTTGCAACTCACCAATAAGGTAATTGGAATCAAGCATGTTGCCATCCTTTGTTGTTACGAAATAAACATGTTGCAACCTTGCCCTGTCGCTTAGCTTCAATTCTTTATCATTAATATAAACCACGCCACCTCTCAAAGAGAACATATCTCCCGGTGTACCCACACAACGCTTAACATAGTTCGATTTTTTATCGACCGGCTTCTTAACCCGTGTACCCGACCGGTCCCTAAATTTCACGACCGTATCTATCGGCCAGTTAAATACCACAATATCATTCTTCTCTACCTTTTCAAAGCCGGGCAGCCTGAAATAAGGTAATTGCGGCCAGTTGCTGTATGATTTCGTGTTGATCACCGGTATGCTGTCATGCACCATCGGCGCGGCAATGGTGGTCATTGGCGTGCGTGCACCATAATGGAATTTGCTCACAAACAGGAAGTCGCCCACCAGTAACGTTTTTTCCAACGATGCGGTAGGGATGGTGAACGGCTGCATTACATAGGTGTGTACAATCGTTGCCACAACAATGGCGAACAATAGCGAACCTACGGTGCTGTCCTTGCGTTCTTCTTTGTCTTCAGGGGTGTATTTTGTACTCTCGTTATAGTTGAGTGTATAAATATAAAGGCCAAGTGTTACGATACCAATAAAGGCGTCGGTAGCCGTCCTTTTGCCGAACGCGCGCAACACCTGTACCCAAACCACGGGAAACATGATGAGGTTTACTATTGGGATGAAAAGTAATACCGTCCACCATTTCGGCCTGCGGATGATCTGCATCAGCACTACGGCGTTGTATACCGGCACTGCTGCTTCCCAGCGTTTTCTGCCTGCTTTTTCGTATAATTTCCAGGTTCCTGCAAAGTGTATCACCTGTACTGCCAGGAAAAAAATGAACCACTGAAGTAATGTCATCGTATCTTGATTTTTCTATATGTCTAACTTATTCCAAAAATGTTACTAAAGGCCCAACACATCTTTCATGCCGTATACACCTTTTTTGCCCAATAGCCATTCAGCGGCTACCACAGCACCAAGGGCAAAACCTTCCCGGCTGTGGGCTGTGTGCTTTATTTCTATCGCATCGACCTCCGAATTGTAAATCACTGTATGTGTGCCCGGAACGCCTTCAACCCTTTTGGCATCAATGAATATTTCATCCTCCTTCGGGTTGCCGATGGCCCAGCTCGAATAATCGGAATGGGCAATGATGTCTTTGGCTAATGTTATCGCCGTGCCGCTCGGGGCATCCAGCTTTTGCGTATGGTGCACCTCTTCCATCGAAACGTTATATTGTTTCAGGTTGGCCATCATTTTGGCAAGATAGGTGTTCAGTTCAAAAAAGATATTCACGCCCAGGCTGAAATTCGACCCGTATATAAATGCCCCATCCTTGTCTTCGCACAGCTTTGCCATATCGTGGTAGTGCTCCAACCATCCCGTTGTGCCCGAAACCACGGGAATGTTGCCGTTAAGGCAGGCGGAGATATTGCCAACTGCCGCATCGGGTACGCTAAAATCGATGGCTGCATCGGCATCGGTAAGGCCTTCATAGGTATCGCTGCTGCGTTTTCGGAGTACGATTTCATGTCCGCGCTCCAAAGCAGTACGTTCTATTACCTTGCCCATTTTGCCGTAGCCTAACAATGCGATTTTCATGCTTTTAAAATTGATAATTGATGGAGAATCCCGCGTTGTACCTCATGTCGAATTGGTTTTGCTCCAGTGTCGGCTTAAAGGTGAGGTTCTCGTTTACGTTGAATTGCTTGAGGTGGGCATCTACGTTGGCATCCACAATGTTCAGGATGTAAATTCCCACGGTAATTAGCATCGAAAGGTCGCGGTTTCGTTGGTGGAACTTCTGGCCCCTGATAAGGATGTCATTGCTCAGTTCGCCAAGCTCCCCGGTAACCGGCCTTCCTGCAAGCCTGCTTTTGTAGGCGTTGCGGTATTCGTGATATTTGCCGTTATTAAAAGAATAGTAATATAGGCTCACGCCCATTCCGCCATAAACCAGTGGCAGTTTCCAGTACTTTTTGTTATATATCTGCCCCAGCCCCGGTACAATGGCCGAGTAGAATGCCGCCTTGCTCGGAGCCAGCGGGTCTATCGTATAAGGCTGTAGCATCAGGGAATCTTTCTTGGTAAAGTCAATAACCTTAAGGTCATCATCCTGTGCAAAAACATGTACAGATGACAGCAGCAATAACAGAAGGGCTATGGAAAGTATGTTTCTCACTACCCTTTTATAAGTTTGATGATCCTGTTGAAGTCTTCTTCGGAATGGAATGGAATAGTGATCTTTCCTTTGCCTTTGCTGTCGGCCTTTACCTCGACTTTAGCGCCGAAAAATCCGGTAATTGCTTTGGTCTGTTCTTCTTCCACTTTAAAGGGCTCGCCTTTGGCAGTCTTGGCAGGCGCGGGTTTCAGGCTGTCCTGGTAACTTTTTACCAGGGCCTCAGTTTCGCGTACCGAAAGGTTGCGGCTCACGATCTTCTGGTAAATATCGGCTTGTGCGTCCAGGTCCTCAATGTTGATTATCGCGCGACCATGGCCCATGCTTATGAATCCGTCGCGTATGCCCGTCTGGATGATGGGATCCAGCTTCAGGAGGCGCAGGTAGTTGGCTATGGTCGAGCGCTTTTTGCCCACCCGGTCGCTCATCTGCTCCTGCGTAAGCTGTATTTCGTCCATAAGCCTTTGATAGCTAAGGGCAATTTCTATCGGGTCAAGGTCGTGGCGCTGGATGTTTTCTACCAATGCCATAACCAATGATTCGTTGTCGTTAGCAATCCTTATGTACGCCGGTATCGTTTCAAGTCCCGCGAGCTTCGATGCACGGAGCCTTCTCTCGCCCGATATCAGCTGGTATTTGTTAAAGTCAAGTTTACGTACGGTAATAGGCTGTATCACACCCAATTCTTTGATGGATGTGCTCAGCTCCCGCAATGCTTCCTCGTTAAAGTTGGTACGTGGCTGGAAAGGGTTTATCTCTATGGCATCAAGCTCAATTTCCAGGATGCTGCCTACAACTTTATCCGCATTTTTATCCTCAACCGACTTAATATCGTTCTCAGGATCCTTTAGTAATGCCGATAATCCTCTTCCTAATGCCTGTTTCTTTATAGCTTTTGTCATAAACCTACTTTAGTGCTGTTTTTCTTTAAAATTTCTTCCGCAAGGTTCAGGTAGTTTACCGCCCCTTTGCTGGTCGCGTCATAGTTGATAATGCTTTCGCCAAAGCTCGGCGCCTCGCTCAGCTTGATGTTGCGCTGTATCACGGTGTCGAATACCATATCGTTGAAGTGCTTTTGCACTTCTTCCACGACTTGGTTGGACAGGCGCAGGCGCGAATCGTACATCGTGAGCAGCAGCCCTTCTATATCTAACTCAGGGTTATGTATTTTCTGTACACTTTTTATCGTATTTAACAGTTTTCCAAGCCCTTCGAGTGCAAAATATTCACATTGGATCGGTATGATCACCGAGTCGGCAGCCGTAAGTGCATTCAGGGTAAGCAATCCCAGTGACGGTGCACAGTCGATCAGGATGTAATCATAATCGTCCTTAACGCTTTGCAATGCCTGCTTTAGCATGTACTCACGGTTTTCCTTGTCTACGAGTTCGATCTCAATAGCCACAAGGTCGATATGAGAGGGTATGACCCACACATTCGGCGCGCTGCATTCAATCGTTGCCTCGGCCGGAGTGTTGCTGTGCTCCAGGATCTGGTAGGTGCCTATCTCGACCGACTCCACGTCGATACCCAGGCCGGAACTCGCGTTGGCTTGCGGGTCGGCATCTATCAGTAACACCTTTTTTTCGAGCACACCCAGCGCCGCTGCAAGGTTAACTGTTGTAGTCGTTTTCCCCACGCCGCCTTTTTGATTGGCAATTGCTATTATTTTACCCATTTAAAGTTTCAGAATTTAGAACCGTAAAAATACAATTATTTATGGTTCGTAAAAACGGAAAATGTTAACATCCGAAAATAAAAAAGCCACGCATCACTGCATGGCTTTCTCCTTCTTTTTCAGTAGGGTTATTGGATAACCAGTTTTTTAGAAACCGTATTCTTCCCTGACTCAAGCGTTACGATATATACGCCTGAAGTAAGGTTAGAAAGGTTGATTTGCTGTGCGTTGAAACCTGAATCACTTGTTAGTGCAGTCTCGTATACTTTAGCGCCGGTCATTGAGTAGATGCTTACCGTATTTTTAGCAGCATCACTGTTTTGAAGGTCGTAGATAAGGGTAATGTTTTTGTCTGCAGTCGGGTTAGGGTAAAAGCCGAACGCGTTCTTGTCAAAACCTTCCATGCCTGCTGTCGACGAAACGTTTTTAAAGTTGAAGCTAAGCGTGCCTGCAGTAGTTCCTGAGAATGACGTGAAGAACATCCTGTAAATGTTGCCGTCTGTATGCTTTACATAGTACGTGTTCGTTGGGTTGATCACATACGTGCCCCCTGTAAACGCTTTCCAGTCGTCGCCAATGGTGTTGATCTCATCCGAGTAGGCAGCTGCGCCTGGTAGTGTTGGGGTTGCACCTGTGTTACCTGTCTCCGCTATCTGGGCTACGGTTACAAGCGGGCTTTGGAGGGCGCCTGTTACATTGTACATAGCTGTCTGGCCCATGGCAGTAACCGGGGCATAATATTTCCTGAATACCATGTCCCAGTCGGCATCGGCAGGGGCAACGGTAACCACATCGTTAGTTGTCAGCGAGAAATGGGTGAACCTGTGTGTAGCCGATGCATCCGTATCAACAACTTTCACTTCGTCTGCGCTCCATGCCGTTCCATTCCATGAAGAATACCTAAATGTCATCTCCCCGTTGTATGGGTTAAAGTCGTCAATAAATATTTTCTTATAGCCGTCTGCACCGAATTTAAGTACAAATACGGCCACACCTTCCACATGGTGGCTGCTTGTGTTGTAGTTGCCCCATCCAAAGTTTAGCGGTCCCTGGTTAGGGTTGTCTGCATTGTCAAAAGCGCCTTCAGCCCATGTAAGATGGCTGTTGTACAGCTCTGTCCATGTAGTTTCCTGCGCAACATCAACTGTTGTATACCCTGCTTCCGTCGAAGCAGCCTGGAAAATCCTGATGCCCCTGCCATCGTTTACACGAATGGCGCCCATCCCCATTTGTCCTACCGCTTTTTCAAAAGATATGTCCCAGCTTGCGGCAGGTACTGCTGTTTGGGTATTGGTAGCAAACTTGTAAAATACCTGGTTGGCGTATGCAGGCTGCATCGCCACATTTACTTCAGTGTAACCTTCCTGAGCTGTAGCAAAAAAGCCGGTAAGTATTGCGGCAGCCAATAGTAGATTTCTTTTCATTATGAATGTTATTTAGATTGATTAAGAATAATATGGTGCAAATATAAAAATTATTTATATTAAGTCTAAATAAACAAATAGAATTATTGTAAAAAAATAGCAGGCCCTCAGAACCTGCTTATTGTTTAAAAATCATCTGAAATAATTACTACTATCGCAATTTTGGAGATAAAACGATAACATATTTATTTATCCTTCTTTGCTTTGATCATCATTTCGAGCATATCCCACATTTCTTCCGGAATGTCTTCAAGCAGGTTGAACTGTCCTGCTCCCTTCAGCCATTCGCCGCCATCAATGGTAATCACTTCGCCATTTACATATGCCGAAAAATCGGAAACAAGGTACGCTGCAATATTTGCAAGTTCCTGGTGGTCGCCCACACGCTTAAGGGGTACTTTTTTCGCCAGGTCAAATTTCTCCTTAAGGTCACCAGGGAGCAGCCTGTCCCATGCGCCCTTTGTAGGGAAGGGGCCGGGTGCAATAGCATTGGATCGTATGCCATATTTTGCCCATTCCACGGCTAGGCTTCTTGTCATGGCCAGTACGCCGGCCTTTGCGGTAGCGCTTGGTACCACATAAGCCGAACCCGTCCATGCATAGGTGGTCACAATATTCAGTATGGTCGACTTTTCCTGTTTGGTGTCGATCCAGTGTTTACCAAAGGCCAGGGTACAGTTTTTCGAGCCCTTAAGTACAATGTCGATTATGGTATCAAAAGCATTCGCCGAAAGCCGTTCGGTAGGGGAGATGAAGTTACCTGCTGCATTATTAAGCAATACATCGGCTTTGCCATATTCGTCCAGCACGGCTTTAAGCATGGCTTCTACCTGGTCGTAGTGGCGCACGTCGCATTGCACCGCAAGGCATTGCCCCCCGGTTTGCTCTTCCAGCTCTTTGGCGGTTCCCTGCAGTTTTTCAAGGTCGCGGGAGGTAATGGCTACCTTTGCGCCAAGTTCCATGAAGTATTTTGTCATCGACTTGCCTAGGCCGCTGCCACCGCCCGTTACTACTATTACCTTACCTTCGAGCGCGTTGTCGCGAAGCATTTTATCTGTATAGCCCATAGTTTATATAAATGTTGTTTGTTTCGTAAATATAAGAAATTATTATGCGCGCCTTGTTGATGAGCCAAATGTATTATCTTTATCTAAATTTAAATACAATCCACGCAACCGTTTTAGTATTTTGGTATCTTGTAACAAACCTTCTATAAATCAATTATTTATGAAACACTTACGACTAATGATTGCTATGCTGGCACTTTTTGTGCTGGCAGGCTGCGAGGGGTACGGCGACCCCGACAATGTTGTACTCACCGATCCTGCACCGCAACAGTTCGAACCCGTGGTCATGGACCGTGACGAGTTTGAAGCTGCCGTGCAGATGATGCCTGCACAGGCGATTGAAAAGGCCGGAAAAATCTACATTAAAAACGGCCTGCTGTTTATTAATGACGTGCACAAGGGCTTTCACGTGTACAATTATACCGACCCCACCAACCCAGTCCCCATTGGGTTCATCAATATCCCCGGATCTACCGACCTTGCCATGAGGGCGCATGTGATCTATATCAACCAGGCAACCGACCTTGTTGTAATGTCCTACAGCGAGGATGGTGCCATAACGTTTGGAGGCCGCAATAGGGATGTTTTCCCCACTATGCCCTCACCGGACGGTACAGTAGACGATGTCGCTGATGATGAAGTAATAATCGGATGGGAAGTAATCTAACAGGCAATCACCATGAAAAATAATATACTCTATTTTACGGCTTTTTTATTCCTGCTTTTCGGATGCTCCGGCGATGGCAGCGGTGATACGGTTAATAACGGCGCCGAAATTGACAAAAGTGATGGACAGGGCGGTTCGCTTGCTGTTTTTGCGCTGGTTGGGAACTACCTGTATACAGTAGACCATTCCAGCCTTAACGTGTTTTCGGTAGTTGTTGAGACCGAACCTGTTAAAATAAACACGGTAACTATTGGCAACGCCATCGAGACGCTTTTTGCCCGTGATGAATATTTGTACATCGGCTCTCAGGACGGCATGTACATCTACTCCCTGGCCAATCCGGAAACCCCAACGCTCGTATCTTCAGTGCAGCACTTTACGGCATGCGACCCTGTGGTGGCCAACGAAACGCATTCCTTCGTTACGCTGCACTCCAATTCATTTTGCGGCAATATGGTCAATGTGCTCAATGTTTATGATACGACCGATCCTAATAGCCCAATGCTCATAAGTATGCTTGAACTGAATCACCCTAAAGGCTTGGGACTTTATGGCAACTATCTTTTTGTATGCGATGACAAGATAAAAATATTTGATATTTCGAACCCGGAAAACCTTTTCCAGGTGGGCGTTGTGGAAAGGTTCTGCCACGATGTGATCATCAGGGGAGACGACCTTTTTGCCATCGGGGAATTTGGGCTGTATCGCTACCAGCTAAACCCTTCCAATATCAGCGACATTCTCTTTAAAAGTGATATCCAGTTTTAGAGTATTATCTTGAAATACAAAAATCCGGTGCATTGCTGTACCGGATTTTTTTGTTTTATGGCATGGCCTTACATATTCACCCTCTTTTCTTTAGGGTAGCGCACTTCGTATGAAAGCTGCTTTTTCACCGACTCTTTCGGCTTCATATCGAGTTTCCAGGTTAGCAGGCCTTTCTTGTCGTCATATTCGGCGCCGCCTGTTTTTACTTCTTCGACCTTTATCTCTTTGTTTTGCGACACCGGTATGCGGTCCATAAGCACCAGGTTGATGTCGGTGGATTTATTGTTTCGTACAGTGATCTCGTAATTTTTGCTCACTATCCGCGTGCCGCCCAGGAATGATTTGGCCTTAAGGTTATCTATCTGCTTGCGCTCCACGATTACGTTGGGGTCAACACCAAGCGAGATAACCAGTTCTTCGGTCGTTTGAAGCGGGTCGAGGAATGTTTTTCCTGCAAAGCTTCCTTCAAAGTAAATGTTGGCCTCGCCCGGCAGCAGGTCAAATTTCTCCCAATCTTTCACCTTAGCTGTTAAGAACACATTTTCATTGAGTAATGGTGCGCTAAAGTATTCATAAGTAGCAGCCATTTCTAACTGGTCGATGGTTATAACCGTTACTTCCTGCGTCGAGGTGATACTGTAGGGCTTCGTGATTTTAAATACCGCATTGGTGACGCCCATTTCCTTTACATCGCCGGTAGCGGTTTGCTGTTCTATGTCGTCCCTGCTTATGGTAGTTATTGCGGCAGTAATTTCTTTTCTCCTTTGGGTACCATAGCCAACCACCACAACTTCATCAAGTACCTGCGTATCGTCCTGTAAAGTAACATTCATTTGTTGGGAGTACACAGGCAGTACCTGGCTGGTCATCCCAATGTAAGAAAAGGCGATATTCTGGCCGGAGCTAATATTTAGGGAGTACCTGCCGTCAATGTCGGTCTGCACTCCATTATTTGTACCCTGTTCAATTACATTAGCGCCGGGTACGGGCATCCCGGTCTGGTCATACACTATCCCTGTTATCTTTTTCACAGTCGGGTTGTATTTGTAGCCGTAGCTTTTCGGGGCAGATTGCGCCTGGCGGTATTCCTGGATAAAGTTGAGGTACTGCGGCTGCACATCGGGTTTAATGCTGTTAATGTTGGGGTCGCCCGTAGAGAGCGTCACCTTTACATCGGTCCAGTCTTCGCCGGTTTGCTGGAATACGTGTGCCTTGTAAAAAATGCTCAACGGCTGTTTGATCCCCTGTGTCTTGATGTCATAAATAGGGAACCAACCGGCCTGCGATACATTGTATTTTGTAATGAGGCTGAGCGCTACAGGCGCCGGCGCATCGATCTTTACCAGGATCTCGCCACGCTGTTCGCGGCTTTCTGTCTGTAGCTTGCCCAGCTCCTGCGAGAGGTCGTTTATTTCCTTATTGAGCAGTCCATTCTTTAACGAAGCGTCATACATTTCATTTTGTATGGCGGCATGCCTGTCGCGGTAGTATTGCGCGAATGCCGTTACCTGTGCTACAGTAAGGTTTTGCTGTTCGCCTTTAAGGGCGCGGTTGGAGGTAAGCAGCGTCTGCTCTTCGCGTAACCCGTTGATGAGGTTTTGCACAACCGAATTCTGCTTCCGCTTTTCTGCCAGCAATGCCTCCAGTTGCTTTATCTTGCCGGTGTCAGCCTTTTTATCTACATAATTTACGGCATAGCTTATACTCAGGATAGAAGCATCCTTCAGTCCGCTTATCTGTATGCTGTTCTGGTCGATGAGCGGCGAAAGCCCCGTGAGGTACACCTCCGATACGCCTTTCGGCAAATTCACCGCCGACTCCGATGTCACCTGTGCCCCGTTGCGGTACACCGTTACTTCTTTGATGGTCGATTTTGGCTTGATCTCGCCCGCAACAAGCAGGGAGGGCAACAGTAATAACAGCAGTACTTTTTTCATATTTTATTTTTTACCTTCAATTTCCTTTAGCAGCAAAGGCAATTCCGAATAGGGAGCTGAATTTTCGCTTTCCCAGTCCCGCTTGTTCGCTATCATGTATTTTACAGCCTTTATGCTCTCATCCTTATTGGCAACAAGCAACGCGTACGATTTTTTATTGGCATCTGCAAAATCAGTCGGGTCATAATACATCCACACATTTACCAGCAGCTTCAGGTCGTCCTGCGAAAGTTTTTTGCCTTTCAGCTTATCCAGCGCTTTGCTTATTATAGCCTTATTCTCATTAGAGTCTGTCGATTCACCATAGTGTACATAATTCGCCAGTACAGCCCTTATGCCATCAACAGGCTCATAATAATCCTCAAGGCCGCCACATTCTTCTTCTTCCCAGCACTCTTTGCAGGGCTGGACAATGTGTGCGTGGTTCAGTTCGTCCCAAAGGCTCACGAACGTAAAATCCCAATCCCAGCCTTTTGCCTCCCATCTCGCCAGCCCTTTAGCCTTGTCCGTCCACGAGAATGTAAACTGCTGCTTCTCCTCCGAATCTTTCCAAACGCAGTCGAACACTATATTTTTTGTGCCGGCCGCTTTCTTCACTTCAAGCAGGTAGTCTTCTTGTTGCCCGTGTGCCAGAATGTACCATTTGCCGCTCTCTTTGTAAAGCTTCAGTTGCAGGTTGCCGCCATCGCAGGTGTTGTATACTGCCATGCCGTCCTCCATTTCGGTGAGCTTTGTCCAGTCGGAGGGCAGTGCTGCTATGTCGGCGGTTATCTGCGCTTTTGCATGTATGGTCATTACAGCCATTATTATCAGCAATACCTTCTTCATTATTTGCAAAGGTTTTGCCTGTCTTTTACTGTATTGAGTGTCCCTAGCGCATCCACCAGCAACTGTTTTGTTTCCGCGGCATTTTCGCCTTTAAAGCCTGCCGATGCCAACCCGAATATTTTATCGCCTTCAATCACGTTGATATAATGCTGCATCTGTACCTGTTCATTTTTGCCTTCCGGCATGGAGTGCGACCAATATATAGCATTCTTGCCGTTGGTCAAAGCGACAACCTCCGATTTTATCTCCATAGTCACCATAAACCGGGTAATTATATGGCCCGATTCGCTCCCTACAAAGTTGGCCAGCACCTTCATGTCGTCATTGCTTCCCGCCTTATCGGCATGGGGCTTTTTGTCAGTTATCAGGTACTGCATGTTTTTCCCGTTTACCATCACGACCCTTGCATGGGTGGTCTTTTTTACCTCGCCGGAAAGCTGTACAGCAAGGTTTTTACCGCCTTCGGTAATAAGCCAGAACGTTTTTTCAGGGCTGCATTGTATTATTTCCTGGGCCCGGACACCCATTGCGGACAGCAGCATAACCATAAAGAGCATTTTTTTTGTCATAAGGTTGGAATTTGGTATAAATATTTTTTAAAATATGGAGCAAGGACATTACGCCCTGTGCTTTGATTAATGCAATTAATGGCCGCACAAGCCTTTAGTGTCTTTTACAATTTTCAGGGTAGCGATGGTATCTAACAAAAAGGACTGGACCTTTGCTAGGTCCTGCCCGATGAATTTCGGGGCGGAAAGCCATACGATCGCATCACCAAGAACTATGGTAACGTGCACCTGCTGTTCTGTTGCCTCATCGGCGCCGTGCCAGTTGTGGTGCCACAGCAGGCAGTTTTTTCCCGAAGCAAGCTTTTTCATCGCATATTCAGGCTTCATCTTATCACCAAGGAATTTCTCCTCGCCTTTTATAAATCGGGTAAGCACAGCAGCGTCACTCCCCCCGCTGCCTTTTTTGATGTAATCGGATTTGTTTATGATGTTGTAGTGCAATCCTGTGTCTTCTATATTCATCAGTTGCGGGATACTGCCCGGGGCAACATCGCCGTGCAGCTTTACGGTGAATGTTTTGCCTTTTCCCTTCAGTATCCAGAAAGAAATGCCGTCGTCGCACTTCACCAGATTTTGCCCGGCTACAGTGGCCGAAAAACACAGCATCAGGCAGTATATAGCGGCCCTTAGCATGTTACTTCTTTAATTTGGATAACTGGTCGGCGGCAAAGGCTTTGGAGTCGCTGTCACCATTTTTCACGATGTTCTCGTAGTATTTAATGGCATTGGCCGTATCGCCCTTCATCTTATAGCAATGGGCGATATTACCCAGCACGATCATATCGTTGGGATTTATCTTCTCAGCTTTAAGCAGGGCCGCAAGCGCTTTGTCGGGCTGGTTTTGCAGCATATAAACTATAGAGAGGTTGGAAAGGCTCTCGATATGATCGGGATAATATTTTAATATGCGTTCGGCAATCTGTGCCATATAGAGGAGGAGGCTGTCGTCTTCGGTATTGTAAATTTGCAGCACGTACGACTGTATGTTACCCAGCATGAAGTCTTTGGCATCCTCAAGGGGTTCGCCGCCTTTCCATTTCCATTTGTTTTTTATTTTATCCGAATGGTCGATTACGGCAATAACCTCACTGGTAAATGCCTGCCAGTCCTCATTTTCGCCAAGCAGGTACGTCTTGCCAAAGCGCATATCGAGCCTGTCGGGAAATTTGGAAATACCGTTGCTGATATAGTCCAATGCCTTTTTTACATCCCGCTGGTCGTATGTAACAGTTCCCCCTATATAGCCTGCCGGGTTCCCTAGTGTGTCACTTATTATCAGTGCTTCGCCCTTTGGCGCGTTTTGCTGCAGGCTTATTATTTCCTTCCTCCCATGGTTTACATAATAGTTGAAGGCCGCCACATAAAAATCAGAGTCGTTAGCGCCTTTTTTCTCCCATTTTTTCAGCATTGCCTGTTGGGTCAGCGTATCCTTTTTGGTCGCAAGGGCATCATATTCAGCAAGGGTTTGTGCTGAAGCAGAGAAAGACATGAGGGCCAGCAGAAGGCTTAGGCGTTTCATAAAGTTGGTTATTAGGTAGTACCAAATATAGTAAACTTTACGGGCTGGCATATATTGCTAAATAAAAAGGTTTTACAGCTCTTTAAAATACACCGCATTCTCAATTGCCGCCTCGCTTGCTGTATTATTAAAATATATAAAAGCCTGGCTAAAATCTTTAGATAGTATTTCTTTATGTAAGTCCCGCAGGTCCTCCTCACTATACTCCGAATAAAACAGCCTCGGGTTACCATGCATCCTCACGTAGCCGGTTGAAGTTGTTGCAATAACTTCCGTGGGGAGTTTCGGGTAATTGACGCTGCAAAAAGTAATGCCCGCACCGGCCAGCGCATCATACACATCCTGGCGCCACCAGCTTTCATTGCGTAACTCCACCACATTTTTGAATGACCTGTCAAGCGAGCCTGTGATAAGTGCCAGCCGTTCCTCGCTATAACTGAAGCTTGGCGGCAACTGAAACAGCACGCAGGCCAGCTTTTCGGCCAGTCCTTCACGTAATACTGCATAGAGGTCAGCAATTTCCTGTCGGCAATCCTTAAATCGCTTATAATGCGTGATGCCCTTATAGGCTTTTGCCGAAAACAGGAATCCCTCAGGCGCTTTATTGTACCAATTCTGCAACGTTTTTACAGTAGGGAATTTATAGAACGTGCTGTTCAGCTCGTAGGTATTAAAATGTTCGCAATAGTACTGAAACCATTTGCTTTTGGGAATATTTTCAGGATAAAAAAGTCCTTTCCACGAAGCGGTATTGTAACTTGAGCAGCCAATTATCAAATCTCCCTTTTTCATGTGTATAGTTTTTGGCAATTTTCACAAAAGAAACTGCGGCGCTTTTTCACCCCCGTATATTCTTTAATCATGGGCAGGTCACAGCGAAGGCAGGTCTTTTTAGTGTGGGCAAGCCAGTGCTTTTTGAGTTCGTCTTTCTTCTTCCATTTCAGGAAATCAAAACTGTAATTGCTTGCTTCCTGAATGATCTCGTTCATTTTTTTAGGTGGTATCTTCCCGACTTCCGACTTTGAGTGGACAAATACCCGATACAATACCTCGTTCTTTATGATGTTGCCCACACCCGAAAAAATATCCTGCTCCAGCAGCGCGTCGCAAATAAGTTTTTCAGGGACGTCCTTCAGTTTCGCTTTTGCTTTTTTTGCATCCCATTTGTCGTTCATTACATCGCCGCTCCAGTCGTAATGGTCGTTCACATCGCCTTCCAGCAACTTTACATTTGATGTATAAAAGTTGAGTTCACCGCTTTTAAACACCAGTCCCAGCCGCAGCGGTGTCTTCTTACTTTCATTAATAAGGTAAGTTCCGAACATCAGGAAGTGTATGCGGATGGTAAACCCGCTAAAGCACAGCAGCAGGTGCTTGCCCCAGGTACGCACTTCCAACAACTTTTTATTTTCAAGCCGCGACAGGTCAATTTTTGCATTGCCCGATGCGGCTATGACCACATGGTTCTCAAAAATTTCCACGGCTTCTTTGGCAATGATGATGCTTGGTCCTTCGGGCATGGCTTTAGTTTTTAATTAAAGTTACCAAGGATTATCATGTGGGATAGTTTGTTTGCATAAGTTTTAACACTAACAGCAATCATTTTCCGAAAATCCTATCTTTGTTTTTAAACCGTTACCATATGAAAAAAATAAGCGAAAAGAAAAAACAGCAAACACTGGAGCTGCTTCAGAGCCTTGGCCTGCTGCCTGTAGATAACAATGTTTTGTTCCGGTACATGAAGGAAAAGGAAGTGTTTGAAGCATTGCTGATACATGGAGCCGACCCGGATTATGCTGATTCGTACCTTAAATTTCCCATGCTTTCATTGGCACATAATTCCGGCAACTTCCCTGCATTTAAGCTGCTTTTGGAATATGGCGCCAACCCGAACGAGCCTTCAATGATCCGTACAGAAAAAACTGACCTCCTGTTTGATCTTTTCTTTTCGTATGTACGGAATAAAAAATACATTGATGCATTGGCAAAAAGTGGCGTAAACTTTAATGTGATCCTTCCTGATACCGGTGAAACGCTGCTGGAATGGATGCTGCGGTACAGCCCAATTGCCACCGATGCCCTAAAAACTATCGTAAACGGCGGCGGCGACCCGAATTTTCCAAACAGGCATGGCAACAGCATATTTGAACTTATTGCAAGTGGCGAAATAAGTGTAATACCGTCTGTAATGGTATTGCTTGAAACCCACAGGAAATAGATTTTTAATAATCATACCATTGCAAACGGTAGGGTATCGGGTTGTATAGCGGTTATTATGATAAGACCATTAACCAACTGACATTCTATGCAAAACTTTACCCGGCCTGTACAGGCATCCCTGCTTTTTGTTATGTTTTTCTTATGTAGCGCATCCTACAGCCAAAAGGAGCTGTGGGGTTACAGGTCTGCGACTACAAACTACCAGATTGTAAAAGTACCGCTTAGTGGGACTAATACAGATGTGGAAGTCGTACATGATTTCGACCCGTCGGGTATTCTTGGACGATTCCCAAGAAGCAGACTGTTACAGGCATCTAACGGAAAATTATACGGGATCGCAGCTTCCCAAGGCGGACAGGACATACCCAATGGGGTACTGTTTGAATACGACCTTGTAACAGGCGAATACAGAGTGCTGAACAACACAATTGTAAATGGCGGTAATGGCAGTGCTCTTATTGAGCCGCTCCCCGGGTGGCTATACGGGGTTACCAATGGGGATACATCTGTCTTCAAATATAATATAGAGACAGAGGAAGCCAGCATCGTCGCAACGATTCCGGAGTTCCCCTACCAGCTAAGCACACTTCAGCCACAATTTAACGGCGAACTAATGAGGGCTTCCGATGGCCATTTGTATATAACTACCTCCATGGCACCCTCAGCCCAAAATTCACCTTATCCCGGGGGCATCTATCGCCTCAATATAGCAACGGGGCAGCTCACAAAAGTTTTTGTGTTTGGCTGGGTCGGCTCCGATATAAGAGATCCGGTGTTCGGTACAAAACTGGTCGAGGCATTGCCGGGTAAGCTGTACGGTACTGCAATGGGTGGGGAACACGCTGGACCGCAGGGTGTCGCGCCGGGCGGGAGCGGGACTGTTTTTGAATATACTATTGCCACTTCCGCGATCGTTAAAAAATATGACTTTGATTATGCCACCATCGGCAGGGCCCCGGGTCCGGTAATCCTGGACAATGGTAAGTTATATGGTGTGCTTACCGGTTTTCATGATGACAGTACTAACTATCCCAACCGCCGCGGGTCGATATTTCAATATGATATCGCAACCGAAGTGCTAACGCTCCTGCACAATTTTACTCAGGGAGACCAGGTTAGGCTGCCACAGGGATTATTGCTAAAGGGTTCTAACGGTAATATCTATGGCGGCTGCCAAAATGGTCATTTTGAGTTTAATCCCGTAACCGATGGGGTGGTACTTAAAATAACAGGTGGTACATCAAGCAGCTATCTGCCGCTTATCGAGGTGTGCCGAAAGCCTTCGTATCCAATATTCGAAACGACATCGTTTCTAATTTGCGAAGGGGAACCTTTTACTTTCGATACCCAAAATACTAATGCCGAAAGTTATGTGTGGCGCAAAGGCTCGACATTACAGGCAGCACAAACTACGGCTGTACTCGACCTTTCCAGCACTACGGAAGGTGACTCCGGAATTTATACCTGCACCATGACTAATGAATGCGGCACGACCATAAGCATCCCGATACAATTGACCGTAGAAGCCTGCCTTGGCGTGGATGATGTCACAAGCTTACGTGCTATTAAACTCTATCCTAACCCGGCAACAAGCATACTGAATATACAACTGCCCAATGATGTGGCTATTGAGTTGCAAAAGGTTTCGATAGTAAACATGCTCGGACAAACGGTTTATACCGGCAATGCTACAAGTATCGATACAAGTGCCTTTGCTCCAGGTGTATACCAACTGATGCTGGCTATCGATAAAGGCAACTGGAACGGCAGGTTTATAAAACAATAATCGATACATATGAAAATAAAATTCCTACTAGGGTTACTCATAGTATCCTGTTCCGCGTTCGGGCAATTTATAACCGAATGGAACACCACAGGCTCAAATGCTATTACGGTGCCTACCACCGGAAGTGGCTATAACTATACGGCAACCATTGCCCTGGCAAGCACTCCAAATACGATTATCACAACGCTGAATAATGTTTCGGGCAATGCGGTTTTCAGCAATCTGCAACCCAATACGGATTACCAGGTAAAGATCACGGGGAACTTTCCGAGAATCTATATTAATAATGGGAGCGAGCGCTTTAAACTGAAAAAGATCACCCAGTGGGGCAACATTGCCTGGACGAGTTTTAATAAGGCCTTTTTTTTCTGCACCAACCTTGACATAACGGCAACCGACCTGCCCAATCTCGCCAACGTGACCGATATGAGCCAGATGTTCCTGTACTGCAGTTCGTTAAATGGACCTGCAAATATTGGCAGCTGGAATGTTTCAAACGTTACCAATATGAATGCAATGTTTAACGGTGCAACAGTTTTCAACCAAAACATCGGCACCTGGGATACCGGCAATGTCACTATCATGACCAATATGCTCACCAACATGACATCCTTCAACCAAGATATTGGCAACTGGGACACCTCGTCGGTTACCGATATGTACGGAATGTTTTTGGGATCCGCCGCATTTAACCAAAGTCTTGACAGTTGGGATACGTCATCGGTAACCAACATGGCCTATATGTTCCAGAATGCAACAGCCTTTAACGGAGATATAGGAAGCTGGGATACTTCATCTGTTACCGATATGCGGAGCATGTTCCAGGGAGCCGGTTCCTTTAATAAAAATATTGGCAGCTGGAACACCGGCAATGTGACCAATATGACCGCCATCTTCCGGGATGCTGTTTCATTTAACCAGCCCATTGGCAACTGGGATCTTTCGTCAACAACAAGTATCAGCGGTATGTTCATGAATGCCGATACCTTCGACCAGCCTATAGGCGATTGGGATGTGAGTAACGTTGAGACAGCCTCGGGCCTCTTTGAGAATGCTGATTCTTTTAATCAGGACATTAGCGACTGGGATGTTTCGTCGGTTTGGAACATGCTCTATATGTTTCATAATGCCAGTTCGTTCAATCAGGATATCAGCGGGTGGGATGTCTCCGCGGGCACCCAAATGGAAGGTATGTTTAGAGATGCGACAGCTTTTAACCAAAACCTTGCGGACTGGGCCGATAACCTGAACCCGAATGCCGTAATGAACAGCTTTTTCGGGGGCATATTGGACAACTGCGGCATGAGTGTGGCTAACTATGATGCCACACTAATTGGTTTTAGTGAAAATGGACCCAACGGTATCGTGATGGGCGCTTTGGGAATGTATTACTGCAACGATGGCATATCTGCCCGTGCCAATCTTGTACTCCCTTTGGCAGGCGGTGGCAAAGGATGGACAATTACAGGAGATACTAATCTGGCTGCATCTACGCCTATCCTTGCACCCAATGGCAGCAACATTATACTGATGGCGACCGAATGCAACTACAACTGGGCGAATCCATCCAACCGTGCAAGAAAGATGCTTGTTGTCAATGAAAACGGCAACACATTTGCGCCACAATCAGTTGTCATTAATAACAATACTATTGGCGCACTGCCATCCGGCGTAACATCGGCCAATAACTACTACCAGAAAAGTGCCGGCGCCAACAGCATACGGGTAAGCAACCGCATGGTATCGATAACCGATGCGTCGGAATATACAGAAAATGACGGACTGACTGTCAGGATATATTATTCAGCAACGGAATATACCAACATCCTGCTCACACCACCGCCTGTTGGGGATATCATAGATGCAGGGTGGTTTCTTTCACAAAACAATTCAGCGGCAGGTGTTGTGGGCTCAATGTCAACCGGAACGTATATGCTCCCAAATGCCGAAAGGATCATCCCTGTCAACTCCGGTTCAGAGAACGGCTATGCTTTTGTAGAGTTCAAAATAACAAAGCCAGGAACCATTGGGCTGTATGCCAAAACTACAGAGGGGCCACTGTCTGAAATATTGGGTGTTGATCATTTCCAAAAAGAAGGCCAATTGCTGTTGTATCCAAATCCCGTCAAAGATGTCCTTAATGTTGCATTCGCGGAAGGGCAAAACGTTCAGGTAGAAAGGATATCGATAACCAATATGCTTGGACAAGCAGTATTCACTCACACGGGAGATATTCAGACTATTGATGTGTCTTCATTAGCCAAAGGACTTTATCATATCACTATCACTACAGATAAAGGCAATCGTGCAGCTAAGTTTATACGGGAGTAGCGGAACGTAAAATCAATCCATCGGGTTATGTATTGAATGTATTTCCTTTACTTTGTCATCCAATCAATGGGTTTACCCGTCTAAAAAAAAGGTGTATGGAAGCATTGCAAAGTAAACCGGCTAAATACACAACGTGGATACTGCTGGCATTTATTGCAGCGAAGTTCATCTTGCAGTATACCTTTATTAATACTGATTACGACCTGCACCGCGATGAGTACCTGCATCTGGATCAGGGAAAGCATTTAGCCTGGGGCTATCTCTCGGTGCCGCCACTCACATCATGGCTATCCTGGGTCATAAAGCTTATGGGAAGTTCGGTAATAGCCATAAAATTCTTTCCGGCACTTTTTGGCGCGCTCACAATAGTAGTGGTATGGAAAACTATTGAAGAGATGAAGGGCAGCCTGTTTGCCTTGATACTCGGCGCGACCTGCCTGCTGCTTTCGGTACTGGTGAGGATCAATTTCCTGTATCAGCCTAATTCTGCCGACATCTTATGTTGGACGGCTGTTTATTATTTCTTTATTAAGTACATCAACACACAGCGCCCAAAATGGCTGATGTGGGCCGGAGTTGCGTTTGCGCTGGGCTTCCTAAACAAATATAACATTGCATTTTTGGTTTTGGGGTTACTTCCTTCGCTATTGCTTACAAAGCAGCGTAAACTATTGGCGCGAAAGGAAACGTATGTAGCTGTAATAATTACCCTTATCGTGATTTCACCTAACCTCGCCTGGCAGTATGCGAACAACTTTCCTGTAATACACCATATGGAGGAACTGGCCGACACACAATTGGTACACGTAAGCCGTTGGCTTTTTCTGAAAGAGCAGCTAATCTTCTTTATCAGTGCATTGCCTGTAATTGCGGCCTCATTGTATGCGTTGCTGTTTTACAAACCTTTCAGGAAGTACAGGTTGTTCTTTTGGGCTTTTGTTTTTACCCTTGCGTTTTTCATGGGGTTCAGGGCTAAAGGCTATTATGCCATAGGGCTGTATCCTGTATACATAGCGTTTGGCTCGGTTTTTCTGGGCAACGTTTTAAATATGGGATTCAGGAGATTAATAAAACCGATCCTTTTACTCATTCCGATTGCATTATACTTCCTGTTTTTTAGGATAGGTTTTTCGATAGAGAGCCCGACTGTAATTCTAAATAATAGCGAAACATACCAAAATTTAGGCCTACTGCGATGGGAAGATGGCAGGGATCACAAACTACCGCAGGATATGGCCGATATGCTGGGATGGAAAGAACTTGCCGAAAAGGTGGATGCTGCCGTAAGCACGTTGGTAGAAGGGCATACATTGGTGCTGTGCGACAATTACGGGCAGGCCGGAGCCATCAATTATTACAGTAAAAACAAAAATATAAGTGCGGTATCCTTTAATGCCGACTACATTAACTGGTTCACGTTGGATAAGCCTTTTCATAACGTAATACGTGTAAAGGAATTTCAAAACAAAGAAGGCGAATTGGAAGAGACCGGCCCATTTTTTGAAAAAGCTGAGGTATCCGGCTGGGTGTCCAATCCGCTGGCGAGGGAATTCCGAACTACGATTTATTCATTCAACGGTGCAAAGACTGACATTGTCAAAAGACTTACCGCTGAAATAGAAGAAAGAAAATGGGAATGAAGGCAGGAATAATGTTTACCTGCCTAAAATAATGCTAAACTGTTCTGAAAAGCTTGTGCATTTATGGCGTTTCTCACTATTTTTACGTCTTAAACAATCTCTATGGCATCAGGTTTTTTTGCGATTCTGGACGACATCGCTGCATTGATGGACGATGTTGCGGTAAGCAGCAAAATAGCAACACAAAAAACGGCTGGCATCCTTGGCGATGACCTTGCGGTAAATGCAGAAAAAGCAACCGGATTTTTGGCATCGAGGGAACTACCCGTTCTTTGGAAGATAACCAAAGGGTCATTTCTCAATAAACTCATTATCCTGCCTGTAATATTCCTGCTCAACTTTTTCCTGCCGCAGGCCATTACTTATATACTTATTGCCGGCGGGTTTTACCTTGCCTATGAAGGAGTGGAGAAAATAGTGGAATACCTCTTCCACCGCAAGCATCATAAGGATGAAGTGGTTAAAGTTGTAGTGGAATCTGCCGAAGTTCAGCAGGTGTCTGCCGAAGAAGAGAAAACCAAAATACGCTCGGCAGTAATCACCGACTTTATATTATCTGTAGAAATAGTGATTATCGCACTTTCAAGCGTTCTTGAAAAAGACCTTACGACCCAAATCTTAACTGTGTGCATAGTGGCATTATTAGCTACTGTTGGTGTTTATGGCCTTGTAGCGCTTATTGTACGTATGGATGATGCCGGGTATAAACTGATGAAGCGCGGTAATAATAAAGGATTTTTGGCCGGATTAGGCCAATTGCTGGTCAACCTGCTGCCTATAGTTATCAAATGCCTTGCGGTAATTGGGACAATTGCATTATTACTGGTATCAGGTGGTTTATTCGCCCACAATATCCATTACTTTCATGACTTATGGCCCGATATGTATCCTATGCTTAAGGAGTTTATAATTGGCTTTGGCGCTGGTGCTTTGGCGGTTATCGTGGTAATGGCCGTGAAAAAGCATATAAGACTTTTCCGGGCAAAACCTGAGCATTAAATTATTGCCATTCGTTTTCAAATGGAATGATATCCTGTAGCTTTGGCAATGGCCTTATAAGGTTTTTTACCTTTTCGTCCCGTGCTATTTTGCCGGTTTCATACAATTCTTCTTTGTAGAGCCGGATGCCTGTTGAAAGATTAAAATCTTCGGAGTATATTTTCCCTATCCCGTCGCTGTTGGTGTAACTATACCCTATAAGTTCAAAATTGCCGTTTTGATACCGAAACTTGTATTCATAATGGCCCCTGAGCAGCGAATTGCTCACAATCAAAATGCCTTTTTTGATTTCCAAACCCTCAAATCCGTTGCCGGTCCTGTAACCTTTTTTGCCGTCAGGATATTGTGGTTCTATCAATTTGTCCGAAGAAACAGCAGGCCTGAAACTGCCATTGCCGGTGCCGAATGATACCTGTATCCTGTAGGGTGCGTTATCATGAAGGGTATCCTGGGTAACGGTTACCAAATCTTCTATGCTGTCTTTGTTGAGGTCGCCGACAGCTTTGCTTATAGGTACATTAAAATTTTGAGCAAGGGCTGTACAGTGCCAATAGGCTATAAATACTACTATGCTGATGGCAGGATGCGAAGATTTTTTGCGAAACATGGCATTTTTTTTTATCTGTATTGACAGGTAAAGCTACTGAAAAAGGAGATATAAAATGTTGATTATAAGAAAATGGATGACATGACGACTATCGTGATAAATAATATTTAAAAAATCATGGAAAATACTGATTATTTGATGTTTATGCTGGTTTCTGAATTTGATATGCTGGAAAATCCTATATTGCGGTAACTACTAAATCCTCCGTTTTATGAAAAAACATTACATTTTTCTGTTTCTCCTTTTAACTACATATTCTTCCTTTTCGCAATCCTGGCTTTGGGGCAGGAGCGGTGGTAGTATTTCTTATGTAATAGGGCATGAAAAAGCTGAATCAATGAGTGTTGATGCCGATGGAAATGTATATTTAATGGCAAATGTGGGTAATGGAATGTTAAAGTCAGGAGATGTACCGCTGGTATCGTGCGGAGGAACCGATGGACTGATAACGAGTTTTAGCTGTAGTGGCGAGTACCGGTGGAGTAAGGTTATTGGCGG
The DNA here is from genome assembly GCA_942492845.1 of uncultured Flavobacteriaceae bacterium. Taxonomy (GTDB): domain Bacteria; phylum Bacteroidota; class Bacteroidia; order Flavobacteriales; family Flavobacteriaceae; genus Flavobacterium. Next base: position 1,385,283 of record OW818646.1, read on the forward strand.
AACGAGTATCGACAAGATCAACCGTATTGGCGTTGATGCGCAGGATAATGTATATGCAGCAGGTTTTTTTGAGCGCGGCAGCGAAATTTATTTTAAAAATGAAACCGGCAATGAACTGGTACTGCCGGCATCCGGACAGGAAGAAATAATTAATCAGCAAACTATCTATTTGGTAAAATACAGCCAGGATGGCGCCCTGCAGTGGATGGTTATGCCACAGGCCGATAATGTAACCTTTATGGATTCCTATACCCGTACCCTCAGCCTGGATGTGCAGATTAGTCCGCAGGGGCATGCATACTGGCTACTCTGGCTGCCGGGTGGCACTTATGCCAATGGCGCCTATACTGTAACAGGTGAGGGCCAAAGCATTCATGTTCTTGAATACGACACCGAGGGCCAATTTGTAGAGGGGCATCAGCTCGACATACAGGTAACTGTTTTTCCCCAAATGAAATTCTACCGCAACCATGCTACAGGCAGGTTTTACATAGGGGGGTATTTCCTTGACGAGGGAACCGCCATTTTTGGGGGCGAAGTATTTGATAATAACATAATGTTCTTAAGCGCGTTTGACAGCGAAGGTGGCTTTTTATGGAACAAATTGAGCGATGGTCCCATAAGCCGGCTGTATGACCTTTGCATCGACAGTGAAAACGCTGTTTATATAACAGGTGTTACCGATGCTAATGAGACGTTTGCCGGGCATACGATGCAAAATCAGGGTATTGGCTCCTTTATCATGAAGCTGACTGCAGACGGCGATTTTATATGGGCAAGCGCGCCATCGGGCCAACCGGTATACGCCGCATTTGGCATAACGCTCAACGGCAATGAAGTAGCTATAACAGGGCTCGAAAACGGGTTAACGTGGAGTGACATCGTGCTGCCCGGTGTAAACGACCGGGGCACAGATCCTTATTTTGCGAGGTTCGACAGGAATACAGGAAGCGTGATCGCGATAGAAAAAGTGGAAAGCAATTTTAATAAGGACGACAGGGGGACTAAAATAGCCGCCGATGCGTTTGGTAATTATTATTTAGGAGGTGGATTCACAAACCTGCTATACACCGGCCCGGATACACTGGGCAATGGCGGCCAAAACCTCGATTTTTTTGTGGCAAAGTTCGGTGTGGAAAATTGCGACTGCGCGATAACACAGCCTTCTTTCAATTTTAGTGAGGGCGATGCTTCCTACGCTTTTAATTATAATGGAAGCGATTATGATAGTATTTCATGGGACTTTGGTGATGGAGAAACCTCTACCGAAGAGGATCCCTATCACTATTTCGCCCAGGTAGGAGTGCAGGATGTATGTGTAACCACGACTAACTCGTGCGGTAGCGAAACCTACTGTATGGAAGTAAACGCAGTGATGGGCAAGGAAGATACTATGCTTTCCTATGTAAAAGTATACCCTAACCCTGTGCAGGATGAGTTGACGATAGCATCTGAAGAGCAATTGAATTATACATTATATTCTGTACTTGGCAGCAAAGTCGGGCAGGGGACAACTTCGCCAGATTCACCTGTTATTGCAACAAATGGCCTGCCATCAGGTATTTATCTTTTGAAGCTGACGGATGCAGCTGGCAGTGAAAAAATAGTAAAGGTGATTAAGGAGTAAGTTCACGATAGCCCGAATGGATAAAAAAATCCCTCCTGTAGTTGCAGGAAGGATTCTTGTCGGGATGACTGGATTCGAACCAGCGACCCCTGGCACCCCATGCCAGTACGCTACCAGGCTGCGCTACATCCCGTTTATTTTGGTAGAAAAGCCCTGCAAATATATTGGTTTTTGGGAAAAACTAAAATCGTTACTAAAAATTATTCCCCGCTGCCTATCCTGTAAATATCGGCAATGTTTTTCATGATCTCCTTAAAGTCGATAGCCAGGTCGATGAGCGATCCGCTATGGATGTCGAAAATCCAGCCGTGTACGGTAAGCCCCCTTTCGGCAATAGCCTTTTGCACTTCGGCAGTTTTGATAACGTTAATGCACTGCTCCTGCACGTTAAGTTCCACCAAACGCTCATAGCGGCGCTTTTCATCCGCAAAGGCATTTATTTCTTTGCGATGAAGGCGGTACACATCGCGTATGTTCCGCAGCCATGGGTTTAGTATTCCCAGGTCCTGGTTCTGCATGGCGGCAAGTATGCCCCCGCAACCGTAATGCCCGCAAACCACCACGTGGTCTACCTTCAGTACGCCCACAGCATAGTTGATGACCGACATCACATTTAAATCGGTATTGGGTACCAGGTTGGCAATATTGCGGTGCACAAATGCCTCCCCCGGCTGTACGCCCATCAGTTCCTCTGCTGTCACCCGGCTATCGGAACACCCAATGTACAATATAGCAGGCGATTGTCCCTTCGAGAGGTTTTTAAAATAATTTTCGTCGGTGTCAATGTGCTTTGCAACCCATGCCTTATTGTTCTCGAAAACTGTTTTAATATCCATATAATAAGATTTAAGTCAAAAATAATAGTATTTGGGACAACTGGCAAATCCATAGGATTTTACCACAAAAAAAAGAGCCGTCATCACTGACGGCCCTTCCAAAGTTTAAACGAGTTCTATTATAAAAACTTACTGTTTTGCTTCTTTCTGCGCTTCTTCTACCATTTTCTCGTTGGCAGTAATTGCAAATTCTACACGCCTGTTTTTGGCCTGTCCATCTTTAGTAGAATTATCGGCAATCGGGTCGGCTTCACCACGCCCTATTGTAGTTATCCTTCCTGAACTGATGCCTTTAGTGCCAAGATAAGCCTTTACTGCCGCCGCCCGTTGCTCAGAAAGCCCAAGGTTGTAATCGTCAGCTCCGGTGCTGTCTGTAAATCCGAAGATTTGTATGTTAGTGTCTGGATATTCGTTAAATACCGGAACAAGTTTGTCAAGGTTAGCTTTAGCAGTAGAAGTAAGCGTGGCTTTGTTTAGGTCGAAGTTAACTGAGTTCTCACCCAATGTAATCTTGATACCTTCACCAACCCTTTCAACCTCAGCACCCGGAAGCGCCTGGTCTATTTTCTGGGCCTGCTTGTCCATCCTGTTACCAATAAGGCCACCGGCTGCACCACCCACAACACCGCCAATGATGGCGCCAAGGGCTGTGTTTCCGCCTTTTCCGACGTTATTGCCGAGCACACCGCCGAGTACCGCTCCCGAAGCAGCGCCTATTGCAACACCACGCTGGGTATTATTTGTATTTTTTACTGCCTCACAAGAGGTAAAGCCGATGCTTAGCATAAAAGCCGCTGCAAGGGCATAAATTTTTGTTGTTTTCATGTTAGTCTTATTTCTATTTTATTGAATTACATTTTGGAGAATTGGTAGGTCACCTCTACATTTTTCCCTCCAACACTTACATTGTCAATGAGTTGGAATGAATTTTCAGTCTGGTTCCTCATTTGCAGGAAGTAACCTTCGGTTACCCTTTTAGCTTTGTCGCCGTTAGTGATCTTAAGGGTAAACGCGCCTTCTTTGGTTACCGTCCATACTATAGGACTTGTAAATGACGGGCAGTTTGCCTTACTGATGCTAATACTACCTTTGTTATTGTTCGGTACAAAATTCCAGGAACTTCCCTCAAGGCATTTAGAATCGGCAATATCAAACGAAGTCACCTTAATGTACTCAGAACCAGGATAGGTTACGCTTGAGATAGTCCAGTTGCCCTTGATCCCTGTTTGGGACTTTGTGTCAAGTGAGCCGCATGATGATGCCAAAGCCATTACAAACAGGCTTAAAAAAAGGAATTTTTTCATAATCGTTAATCAGTTTAAATTTTCAGATTTCGTGTTTCGGTGAATAAAGTTACTACGTTTGTGGGATACTTTACAATAGGTGTGCTCTTTTTTTAACAGGAATTGTTTTATTTTTCAATGAAAGAATTTTGTAATTTCATTGGAAACTCTGAATTTTTAAGACATTAGCTTTGCGGATGTGACATAATTTCCTGTGTATTAATGTTTTCTTAAAATTATTTTCTTTAACAGTTATTGCAGATGTCATTTTGTCATCAATAAACTAATGGTATCTTATTTGACATAGGAATTCCGACAAACATTTAAAACTATTCATTTATGACAACAGGAAAAATCAATGTTTCGGTAGAGAACATATTTCCGTTAATCAAGAAATTTCTATACAGCGACCACGAGATATTCCTGCGTGAGCTCGTGTCCAACGCCACCGATGCAACCCTTAAGCTGAAGCACCTTACAGGTATTGGCGAGGCGAAAGTAGAATATGGCAGCCCCATCATCGAGGTAAAGATCGATAAGGAAGGTAAAAAGATCCACATCATCGACCAGGGAATTGGTATGACAGGCGAAGAGGTAGAAAAGTACATCAACCAGGTGGCTTTCTCCGGCGCTGAAGAATTCCTTGAAAAGTATAAGGACTCTGCCAAAGATTCAGGTATCATTGGCCACTTCGGGCTTGGATTCTACTCTGCCTTCATGGTAGCTGAAAAAGTGGAGATCATCACCAAGTCGTATAAAGACGAACCCGCAGTACACTGGACCTGCGATGGCAGCCCGGAATTTACGCTGGAACCGTCGGACAAAACGGACAGGGGTTCTGAAATTATCCTGCACATTGCCGAAGATTCGACCGAATTCCTCGAGGAAGGCCGCATTCGCGAATTGCTGAAAAAATACAACAAATTCATGCCGGTGCCAATAAAATTCGGTACCCGCACGGAGACGCTTCCGAAGCCGGAAGATGCCCCGGAAGACTATACAGCCGAAACAGTTGAGGTGGATAACATCATCAACAACCCGAACCCGGCCTGGACAAAGCAGCCGTCAGAGCTTGAAGATGAGGATTATAAGTCATTCTATCACGAGCTGTACCCGATGCAGTTTGAGGAGCCTCTCTTCAATATCCACCTTAATGTGGACTATCCGTTCAACCTGACTGGTATCCTTTACTTCCCGAAACTGTCATCCGACCTGCAGGTGCAAAAGGATAAGATCCAACTGTATCAAAATCAGGTATATGTGACCGATAATGTGGAAGGAATCGTACCGGAATTCCTTACCATGCTGCGCGGTGTGATCGACAGCCCGGACATCCCGCTGAACGTGTCCCGCTCTTACCTTCAGGCAGATGGCGCCGTGAAGAAGATATCCAACTACATTACCCGCAAAGTGGCAGATAAGCTGAAGTCACTGTTTACTGAGAACCGCGAGGATTTCGAGAAGAAATGGAACGACATCAAGATCGTATTGGAATACGGGATGCTTAGCGAACCCAAGTTTTACGAGAAGGCGGGCGCTTTCGTACTGTACCCAACGGTAGATAATAAATTCTTTACGATTGATGAACTGAAAGATAAACTTGCTGAAAATCAAACGGATAAGGATGGTAAACTGGTAGTGCTGTATGCTTCCAACAAGGATGCGCAGCACAGCTATATTGAGTCGGCACAGGCCAAAGGCTACGAGGTAATGCTGCTGGATTCGCCTATCATTGCCCACCTTATCCAGAAGCTGGAGGCTGATAATGAGAATCTTACATTCGCCCGTGTGGATGCCGACCATATCGACAAGCTTATCAACAAAAATGAGGAGCAAATATCCAAACTCAGCGATGAGGAGAAGGAAAAACTGAAAACCACCATTGAGGAATTCGTGCCTAAGTCGGGCTACTCTGTTCAGCTTGAGGCTATTGACAGCAGTGCTGCGCCATTCATGATCACCCAGCCGGAGTTCATGCGCCGTATGAAGGAAATGAGCCAAAGCGGTGGCGGTGGCATGTTCGGGATGGGCAACTTCCCCGATATGTACAACCTTGTGGTAAATACCAACAGCGAACTCTCATCTGCCATATTGGCATCTGATGATAAATCGCATCAGGAAGCTTTGGTGAAGCAGGCGCTCGATCTTGCCAAACTGAGCCAAAATCTCCTAAAAGGAGAGGAACTTACAGCCTTTGTTAAGAGAAGTTTTGAGCTTATCAAGTAAGACTTTAGGTGACATACAACCTGATAGTATAAGACCTGTAGTGAGAGCTACAGGTTTTTTGTTTTAATCCCTATCTTTGAAAGTAGAAAATGAATCAATGACCCCACCGCTCCAAATACTCCCCACCTCCCTCTTACCCGAATACAAGTCGGCTTTCGATGCTTCCGCGCGAGAGCATTTCGAAAACCTCCGCGACAGCGAACTGAGCATGGATACCTTTAGCTTCTATACCTCGGTGTCGGCGGTGTTTTCATCGAAGATAGAAGGGGAGGACATCGAGCTGGATTCCTTTATAAAGCACAAGCGGCTTGGGGTGGGCTACCAGTCGGATTATACCCAAAAGACCGACGACCTCTATAACGCTTACCAATTCGCCCAAACCAATCCCCTGACTCCTGGAACCCTCATGCAGGCCCACACGCTCCTGACAAGGCACATTCTGCCCGAAAAGCAACAAGGGCAGTTTCGCAACGGAAATATGTTCGTCGTTACCGATGATGGCAGGATCGAATATGTTGCCGCAGGCCCCGGGGAAGTACCCGCTGAAATGGCAAAATTTTATGCCGACCTTGAAACAATGTTGAGTACCGAACTGGATTTTAAAGAAATTCTCTTCTTTGCATCCATGCTCCACCTTGTCTTTGTAAAAATTCATCCATTCGATGATGGCAATGGCCGCACCGCACGCCTGCTGGAAAAATGGTTCCTCGCCCAAAAGCTGCGCAGTAAGGCATGGTTCATCCAGTCGGAAAAAGAATATTACAACCAGCACCAAACCTATTATGCCAACATTCGCCGCCTCGGCATCGAATACGAACACCTCGATTATTCCAAAGCCTTGCCATTTCTGCAAATGCTTCCCGCCTCAATAAAAAATAATCAATAAAAAATAATCAATGAACCGACCTGATTTTTTAAATTGTATGTAAAAGGAATTTTAGCCCCACATACCACATGTTTTGTTACACCGTACCGCCCGCTATGCAGTGTAAAAAAGCTTAAATATGGCACAAAAATCCCTATTTTCGCTTTAATCAAAATAGTCAGGACGGATTCAATAAAAAATAATCAATAAAAATCAACAATCAATGGTTCTCCCCATCGAAACCCCCGCACTCCTGTTCTCTGCCACATCGCTCATCCTGCTGGCATACACCAACCGCTTCCTGACAATAGCCACGCTCGTAAGGGGCCTGAAAGCCAGCTACCAGCAAAACAAAAATAAAAGCATTCTTAAGGAAATAAAAAACCTCAGCCTGCGCCTTACCCTCATCCGCCACATGCAAATGTACGGCGTGCTCAGCCTGTTCTTCTCGGTATTTGCTATGGCATTGCTGTTCACCGGCATTACCGACTGGGGTGCGTACCTTTTTGGGTTCAGCCTGCTGCTGTTGCTGCTGTCCCTCGGCATTTCCTTTTGGGAGATCAGCATATCTGTATATGCGCTGCGGGTACACCTTAGCGACCTTATGGAGGAGGCAGAAAAATAATTTAGGATTACTTTAAACTTTCCGGTTAGGGAATAGTCTAAATTTATACACGACTTTTATACAGCATCATGGACAACAACGTACTTTGGTCATTGCGCCTGGGCTTTAGCGCAAAACAGGCCCCGCAGATAAAACAGCTTGGGATCGAAAAGTTCCTAAGGCAGTCGTTTGCCGATAAGCCCGATATACCGGCATCCCCTTTTTTCCTGACCGGCGAGCCAAAGAACAATGCGGAGTTAAAGGCTGATGGCGAAAAGCGTAAAGCCGACAGGGCCACCGACGTTGCCCGAGTAAAGCAAAGCAAAAAAAACCTGCTGGAGTTTAAGGGCTGGTGGGTAGGGCGGATGCGCGAAGAGCCTTTCCCCCTGCGGGAAAAAATGACGCTGTTCCTGCACAACCATTTTGTGTCAACTGTCACAATACTCCACTGGCTGTACGACCACAATACGGTATTGCGTGAAAATGCTTTCGGGAATTTCCGCGAACTGACCAAGAAAATGCTGTATACCAATGCCATGGTAAAGTACCTTAATAATAACGCCAACCGTAAAGGCAACCTCAACGAAAACCTTAGCCGTGAATTGCTGGAGCTTTTTACGATTGGGATTGGGAATTATACCGAACAGGACATCAAGAATGGTGCGATTGGACTTGCCGGACTTACCACGGGTGACAGGAAAGCGTTTTACAATAATGGGCGTGAGAGCAGTGAGGCTTTTACCTACTTTGGTAAAAAAGGCAATTTTAAGGCCGATGAAATGGTCGACATCATATTTGAGCAGAAAAATGCGCCCTACCACTTTACCCGCAAGCTCCTCAAATGGTTCATATACGATAACCCGCCCGAAAGCCTCGTAAAATACTATGGCGATTATTTTCGTGAAAAGGATTATGAGATACAGCCGCTGATGGTTAAGATATTTACCGAAGAATTTTCCAAGCCCACGGCAGGCTCAAAGATCAAGGACCCGCTTTTATTTATCCTCCACGTGACCGATGAACTCAATATAAAGGCGCAGAGCAACAAGCTTCTCGCTTTTTTTGCACGGTCGCAGGGCATGGACCTCTACAAGCAGGTCAACGTAAAAGGATGGGACGGCGGAAGGAGCTGGCTTTCGTCGCAAACGTACCAGCAAAGGCTGAATACCTGCGACATACTTTGCAAAGGGGCAAATTTTAAGACGACAGCGGTACGAAACCTCGATGAAATAGACGATTATAAAGCCGAAATTGACGTACGTGTCGACTGGAGCCGTAAGGGGAATAACAAAACCGTGATCGCTGAGTTGGGCGACAGGCTGCTATTCACAGTAGATGACGAGATGCAGAAAAATTTTGAAACCGTGCTGCGGCATGATTTTGTACCGAATGATAAAAATGCCGATAACGGCGTTTTGAGGCTGTTTAATAATATGGTCAGGACTCCTGAATTCCAATTGATATAAGTTATGAAAAGAAGGGACTTTTTTAAGCTGACGGGTACTTTTACAGGCGGTGTCCTGTTGCTGCCCGATTTTTTATATTCCTTTGCGGCACAGGACAACCTGGCGGGGGGCGACAGCTGTGTCGTTTTCATACAGCTCAATGGCGGTAACGACGGCCTCAATACCTTTGTGCCTTACCAGGACGCGCTGTACCATAAATACAGGCCCGCCATCGCCCTTTCTAAAAATGAGGTGCTGTCCGTAGCCGGGGGTATGGCGTTCCACCCTTCGCTAAAAGGGCTTGCCGCCATGCAGCAGGCCGGTGACCTTGCCGTTATCCAAAATGTAGGATATCCGGAGCCGGTGCGCTCGCATTTCAGGAGCCAGGAGATATGGAATACCGCATCGGCCTCCAACCAGTACCTTAGCGAAGGTTGGTTAGGACGGTACCTGGACCAGCATTATAAAGAGCATCACCCTACGGGAGCCCTTAACATTGATACCGTAGACAACCTTGCCATAAAGGGCGTTGAGCCCAATAATATCACGGTATCCGATCCCGGTAAACTGAAGCTGAACACCGATAGCGGTACAAAACTTTCGGACAATCCGCAGCTGGACTTTGTAAAAAAAGTTGCGGCATCGCTGTCCGACGGGTCGAGGGAAATACAAAAGGCGCTGGACAAGGCAGCCCGGAACCGGAATACCTACCCGGACAATCCGTTGTCCAAAAATCTGGAATGGATATCGAGGCTGATAAAAGGCGGCCTTAACTCCAAAGTTTACTACACCTCCCTCAATGGCTTCGATACGCACGACAACCAGCTCAAAGTGCATGCCGCCAGATTATCTTCCCTCAATGATGCCGTGCATGCTTTTTACACCGACCTGAAAAGCGCGGGTAAATTGCAGGAAGTCACGATAGTGGTGTTCTCGGAATTCGGCAGGCGCGTGGCCGACAATGGCAGGGGCACCGACCATGGCACGGCAGCCCCTATGTTCATCATCGGCGGAAAAAATAAGGGTAAAATACTGGGCGGCAACCCCAATCTGGCCGACCTCGATAACGGTGACCTGAAGCACGAAATTGATTTCAGGAGCGTGTATGCCGCACTGCTTAAAAACAAATATGACTTCGACCCCGCCCAGATAGGCATTAAAAACAGCGCACTGGCGGGATTGTTTTAATGAGGGTATTAGTGTTCTGTAAATCGGCAGGAGTGAAGCTCTTCCCCTCTTGAGAGGGGCTGGGGGTGTGTCACGTTACGTTACTTTATGTATTTATCTAATTGATTTTTAAGCTACTGTAAATCGGCAGAAGTAAAGCTTTCCCCCTGAATCACTATGATAACGTTCTGTATATCCGGCAGGAGTGAAGCTCTTCCCCTCTTGAGAGGGGTTAGGGGTGTGTTACGTTACTTTATATATTTATCTAATTGATTTTTAAGCTATTGTAAATCAGTAGAGTGAAGCTCTTCCCCTCTTGAGAGGGGGCCAGGGGTGTGTTATGTTACCTGACGCACCTATCTAATTGAATTTTAAGATATTAAAAAATCATTCTACGATCCACAACAGCACCGGCTTACCAGTCTTTTGCAATTTGGCATCCAGCTTCTTCATGAAATTATCCGACACCGCCGGGCATCCCCAACTTAATGGCGAATAATCAGGATATATTTCACTATCCGAAACCGCGGTCCAGGAGTGAAGCACCACCACGCGGGCCACGGCATTATTATTGGTTTTCTCCATTCCGTGCATCCAGTACTTTACCTTGATGCCCCACGAACTCGTATCGCGCTTGCCGATCCGGTATTTGCCAAGGGCGGTGCAATGGCTGCCATCAGCATTGCTGTATTTCGCTTTCTCCCACTTTTCGTCATTGTCTTCGTGGACATCGCAGCTGCCATGGGTAACGATATTCGAATCAATTACTTTCTTTTCCTTAAAGTCGTAAACAAAAAAGCGGTTCTTCCCCGAATGGAGGCTCATGTCCAGCAGGAAATAATAATCCTCATTGAATTTTTCCTTTTTGCAAAAGGCAAGGGCTTCGGTATGTTTTACGGTGTAATCCTTCGGGGTTTTCTGCTTTCGGGCGGTTTCGGTTTCCGGTGTGCCGATGCAGCTCATCAGCCCGAAAAGCAGGATGGTAATGGTACGCGTCATATAGTCAGGTTGTAGGGTATAACCTAATAACTAAAGTATTGGTTTTTTAGTATCAGGGGTAGTACTGCGAGATAATCACCTCAAATATATTTTAAAAGAATGCCCGGTTTTAACTCCGCGGTAAAATCTAAGTAATATCTTTGCCCGCTTTTTAATTTTCGAAAGATGGCAGATAAGAATGTATTGAAAGGGGTTATATTGGTAGCGCTCGGCGCGTCGAGTTACGGCATGCTGGCTACATTTGTAAAGCTCGCCTATGAACAGGGGTACACCACGGCCGAGGTTACGGCATCGCAAATGTTGTTGGGCATAGCAGGCATGCTGCTCATTAATATATTCCAAAAGGCCAAAAAAGGCGCCGCTGTGGTTAAGGCATCTTCAAAAGACCGCACGCAGCTTGTGGTGGCGGGCACCTCCATGGGCTTTACCAGCGTGTTTTACTATCTGGCGGTATATTTCGGCATACCGGTTTCGATATGCATCGTCCTGCTAATGCAAACGGTCTGGATGAGTGTGCTTTTGGAATCGGTCATCGCTAAAACAATTCCTTCGCCAAAAAAACTGGTGGCTGTAGCTATCGTGCTCATCGGTACGGTATTGGCGGCCAACTTTATAAACAACATTCACGAACTTAACCTTACCGGCGTATTGTTCGGGCTGTTGGCGGCGGCATCCTTTACGGCTACCATGTTTACCAGCAATACCATAGCCACCCATGTATCCTCGGCGCAGCGCAGCCTGTTCATGCTGTTTGGCGGTGGTATAGTGGTGCTGGCATTCACGGCCTATACCTGGACGGGGAGTTTTAATTTTGAGATCTTCCTTACCTGGGGCCTTATACTGGCGCTTTTCGGCACCATCATCCCGCCAATACTGCTCAATGCCGGGTTCCCTCATGCAGGCCTGGGGCTGGGCAGTATTGTCGCTTCACTGGAACTCCCGGTATCGGTACTCATGGCCTTTATCATCCTCCATGAAAAGGTAAGCCTCCTGCAATGGACGGGCATCGCGATGATACTCGGCGCCATCGTTTTGATGAATGTAAAGCTGCCGGGCAGGGAATAAATTGCTATCTTTGGGTTAAACCGCAACTATGGCATTACCCTGGCACCTCTATTTAATGGCATCGCTGTACATCCTTGCCGGCCTGAACCATTTCAGGGTGCCGTGTGTATATTCGCGCATGATCCCTCCCGCATTTCCAGCGCCCAAACTCCTTAACTACATCAGTGGGGCTGCCGAAATTATCCTCGGTGTATTACTCTTTATCCCCAAATATTCATCATTTGCCGCATGGGGCATCATTGCATTGCTGATTGCGGTTTTCCCTGCCAATGTCTATATGCTCACCAACCAGAAAGCCGGCATGGGAGTACCAAAATGGATATTGCTCCTCAGGCTTCCGCTGCAATTGGCGCTGATCTGGTGGGCATGGATGTATACAAAATTATAAATAAGTTGTACGTTTTTACTTTGGGGTTTTCTATAACTGTCTAAAATTTAGTCGGTCATGTGACGGTCACGCATAAAAAATAACGTAAAATTTCAAAAATGGATTATTTTTTTTAGTAATATTGGTTTACGAACCGTAACCATGTACTTAATTACCTGATTTTAATTTTTCGTCTGATGAAAAAGAGCAGCCGTCCGGAGCTGGACAGGGAAGCGATAGAAAGGATAGTAACGCTTGCCAGTGAAGAGAAGAAACCTTTCGATGAAATAAAAAAGATATTTGGCCTGCCTGAAAAGGATGTGACCGAAATTATGCGCAAACAGCTATCTGCGGATAATTTTGAATTATGGAAAAAGAAGGTCGCCGCAAAAAAGCCAAAGCCCGCGCCGCCGATCAATGTTATACAGGATGACGAACTGGATTCCAAATACTATATCCGGAACAAGTTTTAACCTCCGGCTCCCTTGGTCACGGGAGTTTTTTAGTCCTCGCCTTTTGATGTAAAGCAATGTTGGCTATCTTTATCAAAATTATTTTTTGATGAAAAAAGTTATAGCTCTACTGTTCCTCATCTTTTCCGCAACCCTTTTCGCCCAGGACATCACAGGCCCGTGGCATGGCCTGCTTACCTTTCCGGGAGGGCAGCTGCGCATATCGGTAACCATTTCCAAAAATGATGCGGGAGCCTACACCGCAACCATGCTGGTGCCCGATCAAAGCAGCAATCCGATACCGGCCCAAACGGTGCTGTTTGAAGATAATATATTTGCCTTCACCATTCCCGCAGCTGGGATTGACTACAGGGGAACGCTCGAAAATAATATTTTAAAGGGCACTTTCACCCAAAACCGACAGGGCATCCCGCTCGAGTTCGGTAGGGAAGAGGTTACTATAAAGAAAAAAGCCAGGCCGCAGGAACCGGCAAAACCATACCCCTACCACACCGAAGACGTAACCTTTAAAAACGAAAAGGCCGGCATAACGCTTGCCGGCACACTGACACTCCCTAAGAAAGAAGGGAACTTTCCCACTGTCATACTTATAACCGGCAGCGGCCCGCAAAACCGTGACGAAGAGATACTCGATCACAAGCCGTTCCTGGTTTTAGCCGACCACCTTACCCGCGCCGGTATCGCCGTACTGCGCTACGACGACAGGGGAGTGGGCAAATCCGAAGGGAAATTTGCCAAAGCCACCACCGAAGACTTTGCCACCGACACCGAAGCAGCCCTTGAATACCTGAAAACAAGGAAGGGGGTCAACAAAAATAAAATCGGCCTGCTGGGCCACAGCGAAGGCGGCATCATAGCGCCCATAGTGGCTTCCAAACATCCCGATGTCGCTTTTGTAGTAATGCTGGCAGGCGTTGCCATACCCGGCGACGAGCTCATGCTGCTGCAAAACTACCTCATGGGAAAAGCCAATGGTATGCCCGAAGACGAACTGACCAAGCTGGGAGCCATCAACCGCCAGCTGTATGACGCCATTAAAACCGAAACCCAGCCCAACCCGCTAAGGGCGCAGCTCCAAACGATCTTCGACCAGCAGCTTAAGCCTATATTCATATCCAAAGGCATCCCGAAAGACCAGGTAGGGCAGTACATCGACATGCAGGTGGCCGAAATGGCCTCGCCGTGGTACACCAACTTCATTCGCTACAACCCGGGACCCGCACTCGAAAAAGTACAGTGCCCCGTTCTTGCCCTCAACGGCGATAAAGACCTGCAGGTCGCCCCAACGGCCAACCTGGATGCCGTAAAACGGGCAGGCCAGACCAGTGGCAACAAAAAAATAACCATAAAAAAACTGCCCGGCCTCAACCACATGTTCCAGGAAAGCGCCACCGGAGCCCCATCAGAATATGGCGATATCGATCAGACGTTTTCGCCTGTGGCTTTAAAGGAGGTGACGGATTGGATGGTGAAGGTGGTGCGGTAGGTGTCAATTTATACAAGTTGAATCGTTCACAACAACAGCGCAGGTATGAAAATATATTTATTGCTAGCCCTAGGAACTATTATGTTATCATGTTCATCTAAATACGGATCAATAACCAATAAAGATGAAAAAATGACAATTATTAACGACCCGGAAAATATCAAATGGATTACTGGTGAAAAGGCCAAAAGTTGGTTTCCGAATCAGGTTGATCTAGACCATATTGATGCTATCTATCAGAATGCTATTGATAAAGGTGAATTTGATTTTTTGGAAAACCCGTCTGTTGCAGTCATCAAACAAAGATATAGACAATATGTTTGCTACTTAAATGAAAGGGGAGAGAAAATAGTACATATTAACTCTTTCTGCAAAATCCCTGAGATTGCAGACCACAGGAAGCTCCGGCCTTTAAAATGGAAAACGGAAATGGTAAGCACTGCTGACGGAGGATCTTGTTATTGGAATATGAAGATTAACCTTACCAGCAATAAATATTATGAAATGATTATAAATGGGGAATCTTAAATATAGTAACTATTTCACCACACCGCAAGTCTTATGACTTTGTGGATTAGTTGGCATGTTCTGACATACAAAAAAAGACGGGAGACCTTAATCACTTCCGCAAAGTCGGGAGACTTTGATAAGCAGGTAACACCCTAAGTGCACCCAAATTTCCCCCATTAGCCCTGATTGAGGCGATACCCCCGCCTTTTTTCGGCGGGGTAAAACCGAAAGCAGCAACATAGCCCGCCGGAAAAGCCTAAGCCTTTCGCTCTACAAATCACCAACAATTTAGACCTGAGTAAGCACATCCCGTCTCCCCTCTCCCTGGGAGAGGGGCTGGGGGTGAGGTCTTATGCGGAAGAGTGGGAATGAAAAAAAAAACCCGGATTCGCAACTATCCGGGGTTTTAACTAACTACTAAACCTAATTATATATGAAAATAATTATTCAATTTTTTAGAACATGCCGCCACCACCTTGTTTCGTGTTGTCGTCACGCTGCTTGCGCTGCATGGCCCTGTTCTTTCCGGCGCCGAACATATAGTTAAGGCCAAAGTACACCGTGCGGCTCTCCCAGCGGAACTCGCCGCTCTGCGGGAAAGGGTTTTGGCTGTCAAAGCCGTAACGCTGTGTGTTGAACATGTCATTGAAGCGTACGCTCAGCGACATTTTGTTGTCCAGCAGGCTGTAACGCGCACCCGAGTCTATTTTGTACATCTCCTGGCTTTTGTTCTGCACCCCGTTTACCGGGCCTCTATAGAAGCCGAACAGCAGGAAGCTAAGGCGCTGGTTTACCCTGAAGTTGCTGTTAAGCCTCGCGTTGAAGGCATTCACATCAACTTGGCGCTGTACCATTTCATAGTCGGTGTCCGATCCCGGTTCCAGCACCGATACCACACCCCTCTGCGATATGCTGGAGAAGTCGATAGCCGGCTGGATGTCCCACCACTTGAAGATCTTATAGTTGGCAGACAGTTCAAAACCATAAGCGCTGTTGCGGTCGAAGTTGCCAAAGCTCATGATCTGGTCCTGGGTATTGGCGGTCGACTCGTCCGGGTAGAATAGCCTGCTGATCTCGTCGTTGATAAACCTGTAGTACACACCTCCGGTAATGGATGACCCCTGCCCGAACATACGGGTATAGTTCAGTTCTACCGACTGCGTGAATTGCGGCAGCAGTTCCGGATTACCAAGTGATGTCAGCAATGGCGTGGAGAATTCCCGTACCGGCTTGGTCTGCTCAATGCTTGGCCTGTCGACACGGCGGCTAAAGCTCAGCTGGTACATGTTGCTTACGCTGGGGGTATAGGTAAGGTAAGCCGACGGATATACGGTAAAGTAATCGTCCTCGAATACGGCCTGGCCTTTATTAAAGTCATTGTTAACTTTGTAGCTCTCAAAGCGCGCTCCCAACTGGTAGCTGAACTTGTCGAACCGCTGCCCGAATGTGGCATACGCCGAATAGATGTCGACATCGTACACGTAACCGGAGTTCATCAGGTTCGGGTTGGTTACGTTCGGGTTGGTTGTGCGGTACGTGTTATCGGTACGTATCAGCCTTGCTTCGGCGCCAAGCTCAAGCGTCGATTTCTCATTCAGCGGGTTCACATAGTCCAGATTGGCCGTCACGTTGGTACGTTCGTCAATCAGGCGGTCCGTATAAAAAGTAGGGTCATTGGCGCCTATAGTGTTTTCATACTGCACATCCTGGGTGCTGCGCGAGTCATTGTAATTGGATTCGAAATCGAGCGTGTGGCCCTCTTTCGCAAATTTGTGCTTGTAGGCAAGGTTGTAGGCGTTGTTCCTGTTCTCGCTGTCCAGTGCAGAGTATTGCGAAATGTTGTCGAGCCCGCTTCCGTCCGGATAAAGGATGTCCACATCGATGGTAGCATCTCCTGTAAAGTAATTCTGGTTGGTGTAGAAGGAAAGCGTATTGTTGTCGTTAATGTAATAATCCATGCCGATCTTGCCCAGCACGCCCTCGTTGTCATTCACGATGTCCAGCAGTTGGTTGGACCCGGTGTCGTAACGCTGCACATTTCCGTTATTAAAATATTTCCCGAAATTGCTGCCTACGTTACCAAAGAAATTCACTTTCCCGGTACGGTAATTCATGTCGAGCGAGTTATTGAACTTGGGCGTTTCCCCAAATGTGGTCCCCGCGTTAAAATTGCCGTTAAAGCCATCATTCGCGTTCTTGTGGAGGATGATGTTGATGATGCCGCTCATCCCTTCCGGGTTGTATTTCGCACTCGGGTTGGTAATAAGCTCTATGGTCTTTATGGATGTCGACGGTATTTGCTTTAGTAGCTGTGCAGGGTCGATATTGCTTGGCCTGCCGTCTATCAGTACCCGTACATTCTGGTTGCCACGCAGGGATATTTTGCCATCCTGGTCTACATTGACCGAAGGGATGTTGTTCATTATTTCCGAAGCGGTACCCCCTGCTGTAGTAAGGTCACGGCCTACGGTGATTACCTTGCGGTCGATCTTTTGTTCTATGGTAGATATTTCCCTTACCACTTCCACTTCATTCAGCAGGGTGGCTTCTTCTTCCATGGCAATGGTGCCGAGGTCGATGGTTTTGGTGTCAGCAGAAAGATTGGCCGTTAGGCGCTGTGCCTTGTAACCCATAAAGAGTATTTCTACGGTATAGCTTTTCAGCGGAAGGCTTTTGATGGAGAAATTCCCATTGTCGTCGGTAATGCCGCCGGTCACTACCGCATCGCCTTCTTTCACGGTGATGCTGACATAAGGAATGGTTTCTTTGGTGGTGGAGTCAATAACTTTTCCGGAAATACTACCCGTGTTTTGGGCGTTCATGGTCATGATGCCCCCAAACAGGAGCACTAACAGCAACTTGAAATTCATGTTCGTATTTTGATTGATGATTGATGATGGGACAAATGTAAAGCGATTTAAACTAATATGCAATACAAAGTACCTTTTTATGCATAAATTAATGATTTTTTAATCTCACTAACATTCTGCATTTATCCATAAGACAGCAAAGGCGCGGTTTTGTTACAGGAAAAGTGAAAAAGTTTTATAATACCAAAAATTTTGAATGATACGTAATGTAGAGACGCAGTGCCTGCGTCTCACGTAATGTTTGGAATATAACATGGTATTGCAGTGCCTGCGTCTCTACTTTACGATACAAGTCGTATTTATCGGTAAAAACGGTCTTCATGCCATTTGCCCGGGTTATTGATTATGTAATTCGTGATCGTATTATATGATTCGGCATTTCGGATTATATGCTCATGATAAGAGCGCTGCCATGCAAATCCGAAATTGATCTTTTCTGCTTTTCGGGTAATTGCGGCTTTGAATCCGCGGACTATTGATGCCAGATTTTTCGATTGTGGCCCAAACTTGTTTACCGTAGGCGAAACAAATATATCATCAGCATTGAAATCATTGGTGCCGATAATCAATATAGCGTGAAAATGATTCGGCATTACCACAAAAGCGCCCATTTCCAGATTCATATCGGGACGCAGGGTGAAGGTGCGTAGCCATTCTTCCTCTACAAAATGTCCAATATGTGAAAGTTTCATTTCGGTATCCTCTATTCTGCCAAAATAAGGTTCCATGCCTGCCACACATATCGTAATAAAATAGGCGGCAGAATTTCCGTAATCCCACCATTGAGCGCGTGCTGGCGGAATGCGGTATGTATTGCGAAATTTTTCTGCCATACGATTTCTGTTTTATTTTACAATTATAAAAATAATATTTTTGAGATGATCCTGAATATTAAAACCACTACCAAATTCTAATTCCAAAAATTTTGAATAATACGTAATGTAGAGACGCAGTGCCTGCGTCTCAGGTTATCACAGGAAAATAGCGTAGACGCAGGCACTGCGTCTCTACATTTCGTTACAATTCGTATTTATCGGTAAGAACGACTTATAATCCCAAAAACTTTGAATGATACGTAATGTAGAGACGCAGTGCCTGCGTCTAACGTAATGTTTGGAATATAACATGGTATTGCAGTGCCTGCGTGTCACGTAACCCTGTAGTATGCTATGCGAGACGCAGGCACTGCGTCTCTACTTTACGATACAAGTCGTATTTATCGGTAAACGACTTATAATCCCAAAAACTTTGAATGATACGTAATGTAGAGACGCAATGCCTGCGTCTCACGTAATGATAGCAAAGCAGGGCGAAACGCAGGCACTGCGTCTCTACCATTTACGGTTTAAATTTTACCTATTATTTAAGCTTTTTCCCCTCAGTACGTTGCCTAAAAATAATTATCTTTGCACCCTTAAAAATATCAGTAAAATGGCGTTATCAAAAATCCTTGTCCCACACATACAAAAAGCGGTGGAAGCATTGTTCGGTATTTCTGTTGAAAAGATAGAACTGCAGGCGACCCGAAGGGAATTCGAGGGCGATATCACCATGGTTATTTTCCCGCTTTTAAAGCTGGTAAAAAGCAACCCGGCCGCGCTGGGCAACGCCATTGGGCAGTACCTTGTGGACAACACTGTGGAGGTGGAAAAGTTCAACGTAGCGGGCGGTGGGTTTCTTAACCTTGTCATATCCGATGCATTCTATATTAACTTTTTCAACGAAATAAAGGTCGACGAAAACTTCGGTACCCAAAAACCTGTCGGGGGAGGCAAAGCGGTGATGGTGGAGTATGCTTCGCCCAATACCAACAAGCCGCTGCATTTGGGCCACGTTCGGAATGTGCTGCTTGGTTACGCTGTGGCTAATATTATAGAAGCATCAGGCAAAAAAGTGTATAAAACCCAGGTGATCAACGACAGGGGCATCCACATTTGCAAGTCAATGCTTGCGTATGAGAAATTCGGACACGGTGAGACCCCGGAGAGTGCAGGAGTGAAAGGCGACAAGCTGGTAGGGAATTATTATGTGGAGTTTGATAAAGTTTACAAAAAGGAAATTGAAACGCTAATAAATGATGGCCAGACCGAAGAAGAGGCGAAGAAGAACGCGCCTATTCTAATGGAAGCCCAGGCCATGCTCCTTCAATGGGAAGCAGGCGATGAGCACGTAAAAGCCCTTTGGGAGAAAATGAATGGCTGGGTGTACGAAGGTTTTGAGGCATCGTTTAAAAATATAGGCGTTGACTTCGATAAAAATTACTACGAAAGCGATACCTACCTGCTTGGTAAGGATGTCGTAGCCGATGGCCTTGCCAAAGGTGTATTCTATAAAAAAGAGGACGGCTCCGTATGGATTGACCTTACCGATGAAGGTCTTGACGAAAAACTGGTGCTGCGTCGCGACGGTACATCCGTATACATGACGCAAGATATCGGTACCGCTATACAACGGGTTAAGGATTTTCCGGATGTCGGCGGGATGGTATATACCGTAGGCAACGAACAGGACTACCACTTCAAGGTGCTGTTCCTGATATTGAAAAAACTGGGCTTCGACTGGGCGGCCAACCTGTACCACCTGTCGTATGGTATGGTCGACCTTCCTTCCGGGAAAATGAAAAGCCGTGAGGGCACCGTGGTAGATGCCGACGACCTGATGGACGAGATGGTTTCCACAGCGAAAAACATATCCGAAGAACTGGGCAAGCTCGAGGACTATTCTGATGAAGATAAGTCGCGCCTGCACCGCATCATCGGCCTTGGCGCGCTGAAATATTACATACTTAAAGTAGACCCTAAAAAACGAATACTGTTCGACCCGAAAGAATCTGTTGATTTTGCAGGGAACACAGGCCCGTTCATACAATATACCTATGCGAGGATACAATCGCTGGTACGCAAGGCCGGTTTCGATCATTCGGTAACACTTACCGTAGCGGATATTAACCTCCACGAAAAGGAAAAAGAGTTGCTGAAGATGGTGTCGCAATACCCTGAGATCATCGAGGCTGCCGCAGAAGGCCATAGCCCGGCGCTTATTGCAAACTATACCTACGACCTGGTAAAGGAGTACAACTCGTTCTACCAAAGCGTTCCTGTACTGGGCAGCGAAGTGGAAAACGAAAGGATATTCCGCATCCAGCTTTCCAAAAAAGTGGGCGAAACCATAAAATCGGCTTTCGGCCTGCTGGGAATCGGCGTGCCGGAGCGTATGTAATTTTAAAACAGGCTTTTTTGTGAAAGAGAATATACCGAATAAGAAGGATAAGCCTTATTTTTTCCAGTCTTTTGCCATTGTGGTCATATCCATACTGGCGCTGCTTGGTTTTAAGAGTTTTTTGCCCGAAAAAATATTTACTGAGACCGGTACTACAAAAAATGTGGTGGTCGACAGCCTGATGCTTGAAGCCGTGGAAGCCGATGGTGGTGCCGTAGAGAAAGATACCCTGAGCAACAGGAAGATTGTTTTCCAGGCCACCAATGGCATTAAATTCCCATCAGAAACGTTCGAAGACTATAAAGGCTACCAGCACTTGGTGAACTTTTATGAAAAACTGCTCCAGCTGGAAACCAAAAAGCAGGGCAAGGTACGCATTGCCTACTTTGGCGACTCCATGACCGATGGTGACATGATCGTAAAGGACTTCCGTGCCAGCCTGCAGGAACGATTTGGCGGCGAGGGTGTGGGCTTTGTAAACATCACGTCTGAGTCTGCCGGATCCCGCAGCACGCTTACCCACCAGTTCTCAACCAACTGGAAAACGCAATCGTACCTCAATGTTAAGTCACCCCGCAGCCCTTTTGGCGTAAACGGGCACGTGTTTTTCGTGAAGCATGATACCGTCAACCCGGTGTGGGTGCGCTATAAGGCCAACAATGTAAGGAACCTTACGATGCTCAACAACCCAACATTGTTTTATGGCAGGTCGGGTAACAATAAAGCCCATCTTGATGTAATTGTAGGGAAAGATACGCTACACAAAAAACTAAATCCCGTAAATACGATAAATACACTGAATGTTGCGGGTGATGTAAAGGGCTTTAAGGCCAATTTTGTAGCGGCAGATTCTATTCCGTTCTACGGCTTTAACTTTGATGACGGCAGGGGCGTACACGTAGATAACTTCTCCAACCGGGGCAACTCAGGTTTACCTATTGGCTCCTTCAATGCCAATGTGATGAAGGCATTTAACGAAAAGCTGGAGTACGACCTTATCGTGCTGCATTACGGTACCAACGTACTCAATTACGGGTCGCTCAATTACAGCTGGTACGAAAAGCGCATGGCGAAAGTGGTGGCGCATTTACGCGAATGTTTCCCGGGTGTAGCAATACTCATCATCTCCACCGCGGATAAATCGAAAAAGTACGGACTTGAAATGAAAACCGACTCTGCCGTTGCGCCATTGTCGGTAGCGCAAAAACGCTACGCGGTGAAAACGGAATCGGCCTACGTAAACCTGTACACCCTCATGGGCGGCGATGGCTCGATGGTGAAATGGGTGGAAGAAGAAGCCCCCGCATTGGCAAACAAAGACTATACGCATTTCAACTTCCGCGGTTCCAAAAAAATATCCGACCTTATCTGGAACCAGATCAGTGGCGGCTACGAGCAGTACAAAAGGCTTAGGGGCATCAAAACGCCTCCCGCGCCGGTACAATTACAGCAAACTCCTGCCCCTGCCGAACAGCAGCAGCCAGCCACGATAAAACCCGCATCGGCTAAACCTGTTGCGCCCGTGCACCCTGCAGCAAAAAAGCCTATCGTAAGGAAAGATACTATTGTCCGAAAAAAAGATACCACCCATGCGCAGTAAACTTGTTATTGTGCTGTTTTGTTTCCTGTTAATGGGAGGTAAGTCTGCCGCGCAGGTCGACTCCCTTGCCGTGGTCATGGACAGCATTGCGGTAGATACCACAGACATTATTACAGGCAACAACATCATTACCAATACTTCGTCGTTAAACCTGTTTTTCGAAAAGCTGTACAGCCTTGAAAAGGAGAAGGGTGGTAAGGTAAACATAGTACACATAGGCGACTCCCACATACAGGCCGACCTTATGACCGGCATTATCCGGAAAACATTGCAGGCGCGCTTTGGCAATGCGGGCTGTGGTTTTACCTTCCCGCACCGGCTGGCAAAAACCAATGGCGGGCATTATGTATCGATCAGCTCCAATGCCTCCTGGAACAGCCGCAGGATCATCTACGCACCAGAGGCCGGCATGGAGGTAGGCCTTAGCGGCATTGCGCTCGAAACGAGGGAGAACTTTGTAGTGGAAGTAAATGTCAGGGACAGCGCTTATGATTTCAATACCATAAAGATCATCACACCCGGCAATTCCTCTTCTTTTGATGTGGCAACAAGCTCTAAAACCATAGTATTGGAATCGACCGTTCCCAAAAAAATTACCCATAAGATAAAAAGCGGGGAGGTACTGGGCAGCATCGCCAATAAATATGACGTTACTGTTGCACAGCTTAAAAACGCCAACGGACTAAAGTCAAACAATATCAGGGCCGGGAAGACGCTAAAGATCCCGACAAGCCAGATGCAAAAGAAAGAGGTAAAGCGGTCGGAGTTCCTGCCATTACCCATAACTGCCGACTCGCTGAGTAATTTTTACCACAGCGATGAAGCGCTCTCTAGAATATACCTACTGCCGAACAATAACAGGAAAGAGTATAGCCTTAGCGGGCTTGTACTGGAAAAAGATGCCCCCGGGCTCATCTACCACAGTATTGGGGTAAACGGTGCCAAGGCATCAGACTATAACAAATACCCGCTGTTTTTTGAGCAGCTGCCCGCATTAAAGCCCGATCTTATCGTGATCTCGCTGGGCACCAACGAATCCTTTGACAAAATGGCCGCCGCTGATTACATAGTGCAGATGAACCGGTTCATTGATAATGTAAAGGCTAAAAGCCCCGGGGCCTGCATACTGATCATGACGCCCCCACCATCGCAGTTTAAAAGAAAATACCCCAATACGTTCGTTGCCAGCTATGCAAAGGAAATACTGATGCAGGAAACAGCAAAAAACTATGCCTCATGGGATTTGTTTTCCGAAATGGGAGGGCTTTTTGGAGTGAACCGCAATGCAGCGCAGGGACTTATGGCAGGCGACAAGGTACACTATTCAAAGGCAGGCTACGAAAAGCAGGGTACATTATTTACAGAAGCTTTGCTTAATGCATACGATAATTTTAAAACCAATAGGGACTGATGCAGCTGAATGATTTTTTGCCACAATTGACATGGCAGGATATAGGAAATTGGTTTATCTATGATCCGGAAGCGCCGCTGCTGTTCAACACGGCCAGGTTTCTGGGGTTGTTCCTCATGTTTTATGCAGGGTATATCATGGTGCGCAATACCTTCAGGGTACGATTGGTATATACCATCCTGTTTTCGCTGTTCTTTTATTACAATTCCAGTGGTGTGTACTTCCTGTTGCTCCTCATGTCCTCGGTAGTCGATTATACCCTGAGCTACTTCCTCTACAGGGAACAGCGCACCGTGCAACGGCGGGTGTACTTATGGTTCAGCGTGATCGTCAACCTAACCTTCCTGGGGTATTTTAAGTATACAACCTTTGTCCTGGATAGTACAAACGCCCTTTTCGGTTGGAACTACACTTTCCATAAAGTGCTGCTGCCGGTCGGTATCTCCTTCTATACGTTCCAGTCCATCAGCTACATTATAGAGATTTACCGCAAGGAAATCACCCCTGCAAAAAACTACGTCGACTACCTGTTCTTCGTGTCGTTCTTCCCGCAGTTGGTGGCAGGTCCTATCGTTAGGGCAAAAGATTTCCTGCCCCAGATTTACGCTAAACTACAATTAACGAAGTCGGATGTTAACTATGCACTGTTCCTCATCATCGGCGGCCTTATCAAGAAAACGGTTATCTCCGATTATATTTCCATCAACTTTGTTGACCGCGTGTTCGACTCGCCCAACAGCTATACGGCTTTTGAGAACCTCATGGCAGCTTATGGATATACCATCCAGATCTACTGCGACTTTTCGGGATACAGCGACATGGCGATAGGGGTGGCATTGCTGCTTGGCTTTAAGCTGCCCACCAACTTCCGCACACCGTACAAATCAGCCTCCATCACCGAGTTCTGGAGAAGATGGCACATCTCGCTCTCTACCTGGCTCAAGGATTTCCTTTATATCTCCGTTGGTGGAAATCGCCATGGGTCTTTTGGCGGGTTTTTGTTCCCGGCATTGTTCTTCTTCGGGCTTATTGTTTGGGGCATCACGTTTTCATCTACCAGCATCGTCCCGCTCATTATAAGCATTGGCGGCCTGGCGGTATTTACGCTTACATTCGTTTTAGCGCGGAAGGATAAAGAACGCACGATGTATACCAACGTCAACCTGCTTACCACGATGCTTCTGGGCGGGCTTTGGCATGGCGCCAGCCTTCGCTTTATCATCTGGGGTGCGCTGCACGGCATTGCGTTAGCAGTACACAAGCTGTTCTCAGAATACTTTCCTTCCAAAAAAGACGCAAAACTTACTGCATTGGGTGGTCTATGGACAGTTATATCAGTTCTGCTCACCTTTCATTTCGTGGCCTTTTGCTGGATATTTTTCCGTGCCAAAGATTTTACTATTGCACTCGACCTGATCCATAATATCGGCAACGTTACCTTCGATCCCGCACAGTGGAAGATCATCATCATGGGCTACAAAAATGTGTTCCTGCTCATGCTTATCGGCTATGTGTGGCACTTCCTTCCGGACGGTTTTACCAGGGCAATGAAGGGCATTTTTGATAAGTCACCCATAGTAGTCAAGGGCGTTTTGCTCGGGCTGGTGTACTGGCTTGTATTCGCAGCAGCATCGGCAGGGCCGCAGCCATTCATATACTTCCAGTTTTAAATGTAACATTTCGGGATAAAATCGTGTAATTTCATATCGTAGTGTATTTGTAAGGACTTGAAAACTAAAAAATTTCTTAAATTACACCCTTAAACGATACACAGCTTATGAAAAAATCACTACTATTCCTTTTCCTTTTTGGTACTCTGCTGGCTTCGACAAAAGCACTGGCACAGTTTCCCTACGAACTCAATGTGTTTGACCAGGCGGTATACTACGGCATGTACGAAGGCACCGTAAATGAACCCGTACCGGCCAACGCGATCAGGCTTAAGAACTGGTCGTATGCAAAAATGCTTACGGCAGAACAGCTGGCTTCATTCGGAAACACCCTTACCATGACGGTTACGCTCAATCCATTGTGTGATAACTACGACCGCATCGGCAACGTGAATCTTACGCTTGTACCGGTTGGACAGGATTCCTATGAGTACAACGATGCCAACATAAAGCGTATTGAGATCGGGCGCTTCATTACACCGTTTATGGATAAGAATGTGGCCAACCCCAATGCAGTACCTTATATTTATGATATGGATTACCTGACTGATATTTTTCATGATCAGGACATAACTTCAGAATATAACATCTGGATCGAGCTTGAAGTTTACGGCTACCAGGGCGGTCCCGGCCAGGGCGGTGCAGCGGTTGAGATTCCCGGTTGTGCAGGCAGGAATGACGTATACATGGGCAGCCTCAGCTTTTCGTCAGACTATGACAGCACTATCACCAACGGAAGCCATTACATGCTGCCACTGTCCTACAAGTATGAACTAAAAAATTATACCCTTGAGGGTACCGATGTGATAGGACAAACGGTTAAAACCATAAATTTTGACCTTCCCACAGCGATGCCGAATGTGAAACTGCACCTTATTACATCCAACCATGGGTCAAATACCAATGGTGAGGAATATGTAAGGAGGAACCACTTTGTATACGTTGATGACGAACAGGTGCTGCAATATAAACCGGGAGGCGTATCCTGTGTGCCGTACCGTCCGTACAATACGCAATTCAACTGTATCTATGCAATATGCAACCAAAATGGCACGTGGTCCTGGAGGCCAAATAATAACACTGCATGGAGCTGGAACAACTGGTGCCCGGGAAATAAGATACCTGTCCGCACCATTGAACTGGGTGACCTTCCCGCAGGGCCGCACAGCTTCAGGATAGAGGTGCCGGATGCTCAATTTGCAGGAGGGCAGGGTTACTTCCCAATGTCAGTTTTCCTGCAAAGCGTATCGCAGGCACTTAATACGGACGATTTTGAAGCCAGCCCTGTGAGTATTTATCCTAACCCGGTAAGCGATGTGGCCGTTATTGCCGCACAGGGCAGGGACATCAGGACCGTGACGGTTACCAATACATTAGGGCAGGCTGTACTGAACGGCGCATCGGAGCGGATGGACCTTTCGTCGCTTGAAAACGGCATATACATGGTAAAGGTACAATTCATGAATAATACTACCGCTACCAAAAAAATCGTAAAAAAATAAAGGTTATATAATTGAATACCGAAGAGCCTGTTGCACCCTGCAGCGGGCTCTTTTTGTTTAAAAACTAAATTTTATCAGCGCGTTTGGAGTGCGTTCGATAGAATAGGTATTTACTACTTCAATAGCATTTGATGCAGTATTGATACGATAATAACGGTTGATTATGTTTTCTCGGTTAAATATATTAAGTACCGACAGGCCCAGCTGTAATTGGGTTTTCTCTGTAATTTTGCATACATAAGAAGCCGAAAAATTGACCTGAAAAAAGTTGCCGATGTTGTCAGAATTGGGCGAAGCATAAATTATTCCGGGAGTATTGTTGCCCACATCGGCTACGGTGCGGCTAAGGGGAGGGGTTACGGGTTTGCCGGTATACCATTTGGACCCGAGCGCTATCTTGAAATTATGCCATTCGTATATGGCAGCGCTGTTTACGGTATGCCTTATCTCAAAACTGCCGGGAAACCTGTCCGGAACGATGTTGTCAAAGCTGTAGTTATTATCGTTCCAGGTATAGCTTAGCCATGCGTAAAAGCCGCGGAATTGCTTTTGTACCAAAAACTCCGTTCCTACAACCGTATAGCTTCCGGAGGCCTGTATCAGTTCCAGCTGGTCCTGGAAAGCCTGCCCGTATGTGGTGATTCCTTTTACCTTTTTATAAAAATTTTCAAGCGATACCAGCCATCCCTTGTCCTTAAAGGTTACGCCTACAGAGGCCTGCCTGCTCCGCTGCACGGGTATGTCGCTGTCATTGGACAGTATCCACCGCCGCTTTTCAATGCCCAAAAAATCGCCCTGCAGTTCCACCACCTGCGATGCGGTCTGGCTTTTTTGTTCGGCAAGCAGTTCTATCTGCCATAGCACATTTGGGTTATAGCTTATCTGTAGCCTGGGTTCAGCATAGATCATCCCAAACTGCTCAATGTAATTACCCCGGATGCCTGCCCGCGAATAGATCGTTCGGTCGGGCGAGTCATATTCCGCTTCAGCGATCAGGGCGTGGCTGCGCAGTACCTCCTTTACGGTGCGGCTGTAGGCAGGCTCATTAACCTGATCGCCGTTTTCCACACCGATCTCGTTGTACTGGTAGCCGCTTTTAAGGTTAAATGCGGGACTCAGCCGGTACGAATCGCTTACCCGGAAGCCTGCGTCGAGTATGTTGTTTTCCTGTTCCTTTACCTGGTTAAATTCAATGGACGCATTTCGCCCGTCTACATTATAATAGGATCCGTAAAATCCAAATTCGCTGCTGTGGCCCTCGCTCCATTGTCTTCTCCAGGCAGCCGTGGCGCCCAGGGTAAGCTGGTTGAGGTTGCTGATTTCAGTCACCACA
Source organism: uncultured Flavobacteriaceae bacterium (assembly GCA_942492845.1). Classification (GTDB taxonomy): domain Bacteria; phylum Bacteroidota; class Bacteroidia; order Flavobacteriales; family Flavobacteriaceae; genus Flavobacterium. The sequence goes on from OW818646.1 coordinate 1,413,841, forward strand.
TTGGTAGCAGTAATGGTACCCTGCGTAAAGTCCAGCCTGTTCTTAATGCCCAGCACATCTACGTAAATGTCATTCTTATCGCCTATCTTTTGGTGATACTGGCCGGTAAAATCATAAAAATAAAATTCTTTGTCGCTTTTATAATTAACGTCAGTACTGTTGTCCAGCTGGGTAACTATGGTATTTTGGAATATCCTTTTAGAATATTTGCTGTAGGTTGGAAAATCCAGCACATCGGTAAAGGAACGTCGTGCCGATACTTCGAAATTAGCATTTTCGGTGGTTTTAATCTTGGTGTAAAAATCGGCGCTTATCATGTTGCTGCCAATGCTTGTGGTGCCACCGCCTATATCGGCAGGCCTGGACGAAATATCTATGGCGCTGGACACACTTTCGCCATAAAACGCCGATGTGCCGTTTTTTGATATTTTTATCTGGTGGGCCAGGTTGGGGCTTAGCGCAGAGATGAGCCCGAAAAAGTGCCCGGTCTGGAAGAGGCGCAGGCCATTCCACATAAAGAGGTTTTGGTCGTGTGTGCCGCCACGCACATTAATGTTCGATACGGTTTCGTCGATGCTGTTGATGCCGGGCAGCTGCTGCATTGCCAAAAGTACATCGGGTTCGATCAGTCCCGGAAGGATACCAAACTTGTCGGGCTTTATACTGAAGCTGCCATCTTTTTTCTTGGAAATACCTGATGTAAGGTAGCGTTCGGCGACTATTTCATCGAGTTCAAGCACCTCAAGGCTCAGGGCGATTTCTTTACAATCATCACTGATTAGTTCCTGGGGTTTCAGGGTACGGGTTTCAAAACCCATTTGCCCAACGATAAGATTTCCGGTAAGCGGCAAGGGAAGTTCAAAATAGCCATCGGAACCGGTAACTATCTTTTTATCGGCTCCGTACTGTATTACGGCATTGTCTATAGGTACCCCAAATTCATCCGTAACAAAGGCGCAAAGCCGTTTACTGTCGATTTTTGCACCTCTGTATATAATGATATATTCACCTGTTTCCTTATAAAGTAAATGGGTGCGATTGGAAATGTATACCAGTTTGGCCCGGAGTGGGAGGGAAGCGGGCGGTGGAAAAATGCTGTGCCCAAATACATCTTCCTCGGCAAAATTGAATTTTACATTATGTTGCAGTGCTATGGCATCCAGTATTTTTTTGAGTTCCACACTGTTTTTTTCGACCTGCCCAAAAACATTGGCGCCGAAAAAAAAAAGGCAGCTACACAGCAAAAAATGCCGGATGTTTAACCTCATTCAGACGTTAGTATGATTTTATTGCCCGTTTTTTCGGCTTTTAAGCCATATATGGTTTCTATTATTTCGAGCGCGGTTGTCATGTCGTTCATTGGTATGGTTCCGGTAAAGGCTTTTCCTCCGTTGGGGAGTGCAGCTTTAAGCGCTATCTCACATTTATACTGGCGTTCCATTTCGTCAAGTACGGGACGGAGTTTCTCACTTGCAAATGCAGTTTCGTAGGTGATCCAGCCCGGCTGTTCATTTTCTTCGGCAGGCAGCTGTGTCATCTTTCCTTTTATGAAAGCCACGCTTTTGCCGGGGGTAAGGAGTATTGACTCGTCGCTGTCGGCTACTTTTACTTTTCCTTCAAAGCAGGTCACGTCAAAGCGCCCGTCCCTTACCTTTACGTTAAATTGCGTACCTACTACCGTAACAGTCCCCATATCGGTAACCACATCGAACGTTTCGCCTTTTGCTACTTTAAAATAAGCCTCGCCCTCAAGTTCTATCCTCCGGTTGCCATCCCAGTTCCACGTCCTGAATTCCGCTTCGGAACCTGCATTAAGGACCACTTCCGAATTATCGGGAAGCAGGAATTCTTTTCTTTCGCCAAGGCCTGCAATTTCGGTGGTCATTTTGGTAGTGTAAAGGAAATAGGTTGCCCCAAGCGCTAGTACCAGCACAGCAGCTATCCTTGGCAGCCACGGGTTCAACTGGCGCACTTTTGGTGCCTGCTGCCTGTTTTTATTCCGGCTTACCGATTCGTATAGCGCGTCCATGTCGGCATTAGGAGCAACAAGCTCCGCCGAGTATTCCCGTATCTTTTCGTATGTCGCAAATTCAGGGGATGCCCGGAACGCTTTCAATTCCTGCGCATCCATTTCGTCGTTTAGCCATCGGGCTAATGTAACATCATCTTTCATTTTATCCTCTGTTTGGTACTATAACAGTTAATAATCAATATCCCCTACCTGATATTGTCAATATCTTTCCTTAGCTGCTGGAGGGCGCCGTGTATCCTTTTCTCTACGGCCTTTACGCTTATGCCCAGTATTTCAGCAATTTCATGGTATTTTTTCCCGTCAATGCGGTGCAGCAGGAATGCGCTCCTTTGCGCCTCCGAAAGCCCGGCAATGGCTTTTTGGAGCTTCACCTTAAACTGCTCTTCCTCCATCAGGAATTCCGGGTTTTGGGTGTCAGTAACAGGAGTAGTTGATTTTTTACAGTATTCAAGCACCACTTTTTGGTGGGCCACATGGTTGAGCGAAGTGTTGTTGGCTACGGTATACAGGAACGACTTCGCTTTTTCGGGAGGCACGTTGGCACAGTTTTCCCAAAGCTTTATGAATGCCTCCTGCGTAACATCCTCTGCCTGGTCCTCATTTCCAAATTTATAAAAAAGGTAGTTCCGTAGCGTTTTTGCATGGCTTTTGAAAAGACCGGAAAAAGTAAGTTCCTCGCAAATGCCTGTCATTGGATTCTGCTTCATTGGGTTGGTAAATGGCTGTTAAATTACAAAAACTAAACAAGTGTGAACCGGATTTCCCTAAAAGATTTTTAAAACTATGGACATCCACGAGAACACTCATTATTGTTAACAAACGCACAATTCAGATAACTCTAACATAATGAAAACATAAACCCTAAGGTTTTACGTACGCTTTGAAGTAATTTCGTCGAAGAATTAATTAAACATTTAAAAACAATTAAAAATGAAAATTATGAAAAGGATAAGTTTACTTATGATGTTATTTGTTACACTTGGTACTGCAGTTTCATGTTCAGATGATGATAACGACAGCACCAATGAACCAATTACGAATGAAGAAACTGCTGCAATAGCAACTGCAATGAGGGAAGGTGTATGGCAAATCACTGCTTTTACAAAAGATGGTGTAGAAAGGACTACCGGTTTCGAAGGGTATAATTTTGTTTTTGATGGTGAAAATGACCTTATTGCAACAAATGGTACAACCGTGAACACCGGTACCTGGAGCGTTACCCTAAATAATGAAGAGGACGAGAACGACTTTGATTTTATAATAAATTACTCCTCGCCGGCAAACTTTCAGGACCTGAAAGGTAATTATGATATTGTTACCAGCAACGACGTAATGATACAGCTCATAGAATTGAATAATGGAAATGATGCAAAGTACCTTACTTTTGAAAGGAACTAAGGACTACTGAATGTGCAGGTATAAAGGCTATAAGGAAACTTATAGCTTTTTGCTTTTACAGCATATCCTAAATGCAAACAGGCAAATAATAGGCCGTAAGTCCTCACTGCTCATTTACTACATCCGGCAAAGATTCCAGGACTATATTTGCACCATCACCCTTACAAATACTGAGGAAATTATAAACTATATTGCATAGGTTAGTACAGGGTGTAATTTTGCAATAACTCAAAACAATTAATACGAACAGATTTATGAAGAAGTTGAATTTGCTTTTTGCAGCACTCCTGTTTGCGGGCGCTGTAATTTCGTGCTCGGATGATGATAGCTCATCGGCAACAAATCCAAATGGGAACGCTACAGCCGTAGCCAATAATATGAAGTCGGGCACATGGAGGGTTACAAGTTATACTGAAGATGGCAATGATGAAACAAACCATTTTACCAACTATAACTTTGATTTCAATGAAAACGGAGTAGTAGTAGCAGTTAACGGAACTAATACGTACAGCGGCATCTGGAGCGTGACCGACAGCAATAGCAGTGATGACGACGATAACGGAAGTAATGACGATATCGACTTTAACATTGGCTTTTCCAGCCCGGCGGACTTTGCCGACTTAACGGATGATTGGGATGTAGAATCGAGCACAGGCACTAAAATTACCCTTGTCGACATAAGTGGCGGTAACGGTGGTACAGACTATTTAGTTTTCGAAAAGAACTAAATTATTTAATACAATAAGTATTGAAAGCCATGGGTCGACGCTCATGGCTTTTTTGCTTACTTAAAGTTCTTCAAAAAATCCTCCTTATACGTAGGTGATATTTCCACTTCAGCGCCATCTTCGAGGGTAATGTAGCCGCCTTTGTTGTATTTTTTTATAAAGTCGAGGTTCACAATATGCGATTTATGCACCCTCAGGAACGGCAGGGGGAGCATATCGCCAAAATGCTTCAGGAAGCGGCAGGCCATTTTTTTGGAGCCGTTGGTCAGGTACAGGTCGGTAAAGTTACCATTGCCCTTCAGGCGGACTATCTCTTCCATCTTCACCACCTCGAAGCCATCCATGGTAGGCAGGATCACCTGCTGTTTCTCAGGTTTCGGCTCGCGGAAATTCTCCACGATCACCTTGTTGCGGTTAAATAGCTCCTTGTTCATCACCTCCTGCTGTACCTTGTTCACGGCAACAATGAGTTCCTCAATGCTAATGGGCTTAAGCAGGTAATAGGCCGCGCTACGGTTGAGCGCCTTAAGCGAATATTCCGAAAAAGCGGTTACAAAAATAGTTTCGAATGTTAGGTCGCTGCACGCCTCAAGGACATCGAAGGCATTGCCAAAGGGCATCTCCACATCCAGGAAAACGAGCTGCGGCTCAAGTTCGTGCAGGATCGCTACGGCTTCGCGGCTGTTTTGCGCCTCGCCTACAATGTCTACCTGTGGGCAGTATTTTGTAAGGTAGGTTCGCAATGCCTCTCTTGCGGCGGATTCATCTTCTACAATTACGCTTCTTATTTTAGAAAGGCTCATCATGGCTTATTGATTATCGGGAATGTGACCCGTACGATGGTGCCGGTCGATTCAGGCCCCGGTTTCTCGGTCACGATAAAGTTTATATTCGTTTTATACAGTTGGTTTATCAGCGTCATGCGCTCTTTTGTATTGGTCAGCCCGCGGGATTCGTGCGCCTTTTGGTTGTGTGTCTTCAGCTCCTGGCTTTTGGTAGGCCCAATCCCGTCATCATCGATTGTAACCAGCATATTTTTCCCGTCCGGCAGGAAGCTTAATTTCAGGATGCCCTTACCGTCTTTATAGCGCAGGCCGTGCCAAATGGCATTTTCCAGGTGCGGCTGCAGCATCATATTGGGTACCCAGAGGGTTTCGCGGTCCAGTTTTTCATCGATTATTATTTCGTAATCAAACTTATCCTTAAATCGCATATGTTCCAGCTCAAGGTACTGCGTAAGGTTTTCGATCTCATTGCCCAGCGTCACAAAATCCTTGTTGGAGTTCTCCATGGTATTGCGCATCAGGCCGGAATAGGAGGTGAGGTATTTATTAGCCTGTAGCTCATTGTTTTGGGCGATGAACTGGTTTACGCTGTTCAGGCTGTTGAACAGGAAATGAGGGTTCATTTCGCGACGCAGCGACTGGAGTGCGATCTCTTTATTTTTGGTCTTGATGGCATAGAGCGCCTTTACGATCGAGAGCATCAGCAACAACATTATGGCTACAAATCCCAGCAGCAAATAATTGAACGTGTTTTTTTTGTTAATGAGCTCATCCTTCAGCGTCTTTTCACTTTCCAGCCGGCGTATTCGCTCTTCCGTCACCCTGAAGGTCTTGGCATCGGTAAGCGAATGGTCGGAGAGTATTATGCGGTCGAGGTTCTTCAGGAATTCCTCAAATATTTCCAGCCCTGTTTTATCGTCGCCATTGTCTTTATAATATTGTACCAGCTGCAGCAGGCTTTCCTTGGCTTCAAAGGTTTTTGCAGCCCCCGCAGCCAGCCTGTACGACTCCTGCATGGTTTTCTCTGCATTCAAGGCATCCTCCATTTCCAGGTATATGGCAGCCAGGTAGCGCAGCTGTATGATCTCGGTATCGAGGTCTTTCAGCTTTCGTGCAATCGAGAGCAGGTTTTCCATGGCAGCAACCGCTTCGCCATACCGTTTGCCGGCCACATGGATTTTTGCCAGGTCATTATAAATTTTAATAGCTTTTACAGGAAGATTTACGGTGTAGGGAAGCGATTGTCGGTAGTGTTCCAAGCCAGCGACGGTATCATTGCGCTTAAGGCTCAGCGCTGCCTGCTGAATGTAAGTGTCTGCCACTTCGCCTTTTTTATCCAGCTTTATCAGCAGGGCAATGTTGGCATCAAGGTATTTGCTTTCAGCCACGGGGTTACCTTCATTTTCCAAACGGGCAAAGTCGTTGGCATTGATGGTGCTGAAAATTTCGTCAACAGACTCATCAGAAGCGGCCTTATAATTGCGTGCGGCTGCCTTCAGCTTTTTCTGCGCTTCCTGTGTTTTGGCAATGTTCCTGAGTATGCGCGGCCTGCTTTTCAGGTCTTTTGCATTGGTATAAATCTCAAGCGCCTTGTAGAGGTTTTCTTCCGCTTTCGCAAAATCACCCTTATCGGACAGTTCCCTTGCCAGCAGCTCATAGTTGCCAGCGATCTTGAAATCGTCGTTTTCTATAAGGGACTTTTCAAGGTCGGTAGCAGCTTTTTTTAGCTCGGCAGGAGTTTCCTGTTTGTCCTGCACGGGTTCCTGGGCACTCAGGCAAAACGGTGCCAAAAGCATCAGGTGAAGCAGTATCAGGGTATTGAGGCAACGCATTGTAAACGGTATTTAATGTAAAGTAAATCAATTTTACACGGTTTTCCTATTGCTTTTACCAAGTGGGAAGCCTGTTTCACCCGTTCTGCAAAAAACATGTGGATTAACAGCATACATTTGTATCAGAAAATTAATCTATCTACTAATCTATTAAATTTAAACATTATGAAAAAACTAATCGTACTTAGCGCAGTATTTGCTTCACTTACATTTGCAAGCTGCAACGACAAAAAAGAAGAAACTAAAGAAGTTGAAACTGAAGTAGTTGCAGATCCTGCAGCAGAAACTCCAAATGACTCTGTAAAAGTTGAAACTACTACAACTACAGAAGTTAAAACGGATTCAGTTAAGCAATAATTTCTTGCTGATAAAAACAAGAGACCGCCTGATTTTTCAGGCGGTTTTTTTATTGCATTAATTTTGCAGCAGGTTCTTCTGCAAGGTATGTTATGGACCGCGGTATCATGTACCCGGGCATTTGCGCCGACATCCATGCCTCAAATTCACTTTCGTTAAATTCGCTTCCGGGCAACAGCACCAATTCGGCATGTATCCGGGTTGTTTCATGCACTACAAGCGGCTTTACCTTTACCCATTTTATAAGCGGATGCCTGCGTAGTATGTCCTCTACTTCCACCGGATACACATTCTCGCCACCAATCACCATCATATCATCTACCCTTCCTTTATAGAAAAAGAACCCTTCGGTATTTTTCGTAACAATATCCCCTGTAGCTACATAACCATCGTTCCTGTGGTCCGATGCCCACGCGCACTTAACCAACAGCTGGCCAATGTGATCCATTTTCGCATTGGCTCCCTTTATTAGCCTGCCTATTGTGCCGGGATAGTCCTTTAGGTCATTGTCAGTAGCAATGGTGCATACACCCGTTTCAGACGTCCCATAAAGGTTGTAGAGTTTAGCTTTTGACACTTGCCGTAGCCGTTCGACAGTACCGGTCAGGAGCACATCACCGCCGGAGATGATACTTTTCAAATGCTCCAATTTCTGATTGTCATCGGCCAATACTTTTTCCAGCATGCGCGGCACCACGATCCAGCAATCAGATTTTTCGGCCGTGAAAATGGCTGTTGCTTTTTCAACATCGAACTTTGGCGTCAGCCGTATTGATTTCCCCATAAATACCGAAAGTAGCAGTGCCGCGAGACCATAACCATGAAAAACGGGTACGGAAATGAAAACCGAATGTACATCTTTCAATTGCAATTTTCGGATGATATCCACAAGAGGGTTGATAACAGTTAAAGCCGACACCGTGCGCCTTTCTGCCTTTGGTACGCCGGTTGATCCGCCGGAGAGTACGGTAATACTGCCTTTTTTGCGCTTTGTGATCGCCTTTACAGGTATCTTGTCGTTGCTAATTGCCTGCTGATGGTCAAAAAATGGGATGCCGCCATCAGCCAATTCATGTCCCACAACCGCGTCCCCAATAACGAGGTCGATTTTTTTTGAGTTCAGAAATTTACGATAATAGGCTTCTTTTTGATTGGGGTTAACCAGGAAAATATCAGTGCCAATCCCCGAAACCGCAAACAACGACCTTATAAACGCTACAGAATTGGCGCTCGCTATCGCTACCCTGCTGCCGGGTCCGATGCCATATTTTTCGTGTAAATGATTTGCAAAATCGAGGGATTGGCTGTACATATCGCTGTAACTAAGCCTTATTCCGTCATCCTGTATGAAGGCATTTGCCTTCCGGCTTGCATGCAGCAACGACAGGAGCGTGAACCCATGCTTGTTTACGGATGCCGCCACACGCAGGATCCTTCCCAATCCCAATATCCTTACCTTATCTAACATCACTAATTTTTCGCTGGCGGTAATACGAATACTTTTCCCAAATATACTTCCCGAAAAAACCGCCTGTTTCTGCAAATACCGCCCACCACGGCTTACTGTCGCCTGAAGATGAACACAGCAGCAGTGCAATCCTTATTGCTGCCTGTCCCGGTTGCATGGCGGGGTAGTTTGTGTAGTTTTCGTTAGGCGCGATCATACGGGTGCGAACCAATGGGAGGTAAATGGTTTTGGCCTGTATCCCCATTACTTCCCATTCGGCCCGGTTACATCGGAACCATTGGTCAAAAGCTGTTTTTGATGCCTGGTAGGCCGCCCATTGCGGCGCCGGTGGAAGCAGCACGTTCATAGCAGAAACATTTACGATCTGTCCCTTATTCGCTTTCAATGTTGGTGTCATTGCCAAAAGCAGCCTTATCGGCGCAAGGTAATTCAGCGAATTGGTGCGTGTAAAGTCATGGTACCTGTCCACCGAGTTCTCCAACGATCGGGTTATGGATTTCCCTGCATTGGATATGAAAACGTCAATGCCCCCGGATACGTTTTTAAGTTCGGTAATAACTCTTTCAACTTCAGATTCCTGATAAAGGTCTGCAGCAAGAATGGTGCATTGCGAATCATTGTTTTTAATGGCACCTGCCAATGCAAGCAGTTTTTGTTCCGTTCGCGCAATGAGGATCAAATGTACCTTATGCATAGAGAACAACAATGCCAGTTCCTCGCCAATGCCGTAGCTTGCGCCCGTGATCACGATTGTTTTTCCGGCAACGGCTTTGCGCAGCCGGTTTTGGCTGACAGATACTTCCGGAAATAAAAGGTTTTCGGTTGCCGTTTTCAATGCAAATTTCATGAAATATAAATGTACTGTTTTACCCGGAAACAGAAAAATACGGAGTGGGCAAAAGGTATTTTATTTAAATTGCTTCAAAATATGCAGTATGGACCGTATTGTCGATTATTACAACGGCCTGGCCAACGATTATGATGCTAACCGGTTCGGAAATTCTTACGGGCAGTTCATTGACCGGCAGGAGCGGCTGGTGCTGGACAGGCTGCTGACAGATGGTATCGAAATTATCGTTGACCTCGCCTGTGGCAGTGGGCGGCTGCTCAACTATGCAACGTATGGTGTGGACGGCAGCAGCGGGATGGTACGCGTTGCAAAAGGCAAATTTCCCGATAAGGAGATTTTCCTGTCCGATGCGCAAACGTTGCCTTTTGCAGATGGATCCGTAGATACCGTTATAAGCTTTCATTTTTTCATGCATTTAGATGAGGCAAAGATTTCGAAAATCCTTCTGGAATGCCACCGGGTGCTCAGGCTGGGCGGAAGGGTCATCTTCGACATCCCATCAAAAAAGCGACGAAAGCTGCTGAAGTATAGGGCAGGGGGCTGGCATGGTGCAACGGGCTTTTCATTCAGCGATATAAATGAGATTTGCGGCGAGATGTTCACTGTCAAACGCAAATTCGGGTTAATGTTCCTCCCAATCCACCGCTTTTCTAAAGCGATGCGCAGGTTCTTAGGCCAGGCCGATGCGCTCATTGCCAATTCATTTCTCAGGGAATACAGCTCCTACCTGATAGTAGAATGTGTCAAATCATGAACAGGGTAAAACGCAGTATAAAGTTATTGTTGCGGACGCTCAGCGATGTGTTTAGCGGTACGTATTTCAGGTTTGCTGAAAGGGTTAAAATGCCTAGTGTTTTTGCCCATTCGTTTAAAATAATACAGGAGATAAAGCCATCGCCCACATTCGGCAACAAAGTCTATAACCTTACCCTTGCCTCCCAAAAAATAAGCGGTTATGTGCTCCTCCCGGGGCAGGTATTTTCATTTTGGAACATCATTGGCAATCCCGAAAGGGGATTTAAAAAAGGGCGCAGCATCATCAACGGGCAATTAAGCGAGGAAACCGGGGGCGGGCTGTGCCAGGTTTCGGGTATTATTTACCACGCGGCGCTGCTGGGCGGGCTGGAAGTTTTGGAACGTCATAATCATTCTATAGACATTTATACCAACGAAACCCGCTTTACGCCTTTGGGTACCGATGCCACTGTTGTATACGGCTATAAAGATTTGCGTGTGCGAAATAACCTCGGTTTCCCGGTCCGCTTTAACCTGGGCGTGTCAGGCAACAGTATAAGTGTGCAGTTGCAATCGGCTGAGAAAATACAGCAGGAAACGTTAAGCTTTCAAACTGAAGACGGTGAAAACACTTTACATGTGATGGTGAGGGATGGCAACGGAAAGGTGCTTAACCAATCGAAATACAGAAAGATATAGGGTGAGTATACTACCCTGTCAGCACATTATTAGGAGGCATCAACACTCCACCAGCAAACCGTGCGTGATATGGTCTGTTAGCTTCAGGTTGGCCACCTTAAATTCCAATATGGCGTATTCCTCAAAGGTATCGCCCATAGGCTCCGGCTCAGAGACACTAAAATCTTTAATTACCTTATCAGCTATGAACCTGAATTTGGTTTCATTATTCAGGATGGTTACATCATCACCGTCCTCAGCCCTTATCACTCCTTTTAGCAAGGCAAGGCACTCTTTGTAAAACAGGTGCGAGGTTTCGTCCAGGCTGTTAAAAAGCGATTCGGCCTGTTCGCGTGTAAGTCCACCGTCAAACGACATGACCTGGTGGCCGTACAATGACAGTTTTCGATAGCTGTCCACAAGCAGGAACAGGCAAAACTCTTTATTGTTGGCAACACTTTCAATGCCGCCTTCATACATGCTGTAAAGATTGCAGGTAATATAGTCGTTGTAGCCTAAGTTCAGTATAACGTCGCCAAAGCGTGCGGATGGTATCATGCTCAATGTTTTATTTGGTAATTATTGTCCCAGAAGTCACTCCACCGGTACACCAGGAAGTTTTTTTTCCTTGCCTCTTCAATAGCTTCGTCAAACGTATATCCGGGTGCAAACCCATAGTGCGATTGTACGGAATAGTCGTCCTCATCTTCATCAAGGACTTTGAAAAGTACAGGGAAGGCAAACGTATCCGATGCCGCTACGTGGTCTACCCAAATGGTTTTCAGGGCGGCAAACCCAACATCACAATCCTCATCGCTAATAGGATCTTCATCAGGAAACTTCATGGCCACTTTTTTGAGTGAGTGGTCGTAAATATAAAAGGGGCTGTCGTACACCACATCAGATATTTCCATGTCCAACTTGCCAAAAGTAGCTTCAAACTCCTGTAGGGTAAACATGATTACGCCTGGCCTTTCGGGGGAAAAAGTTTCAATCCTGTCGGCGCAAATAACATCGGCGAATGCCTGGTTGTTGTAGGCCAGTACCATGCCATTAGTGGCATAGGTGGCTGCTTTGTGACATTGGAAGTTCAGGGCATCCCTCTTATCGAAGGCCGCGCTTACATCGATGGTTAGTATTCGTCCGGTTTCGTCGGCTTTTAAAATCGATTCCTGTGAGGCTTCACTTTTGATCAGGCGCGCTGCTTCCGTGAGTTCCGCGTTGGTCCCAAAGTAAAAGGATCCTTTATAATGTACTGTGTCGGGCATGTCTTTATTTTTTGAATTCGCTTAAAGAGCCAAACTCTTTATTGAAAATGAACACATCTCTTGTATTTATATATTGGGCCGAATAAATAGCGAATTCGTAAGGATAACTGGCTTTATTGTAATACCATGTCACTGGTCCAAATGCATCTACATCTTTTTTCATGCTGTGCGTGCTTTCAAAATTATTTTCGAGAAGCTGTTCTGCGGTTTTATCACCAAATTCACCTTTCTCTGAACTGGTCATTGCATAGATGAACTTTTTGTCTTTTGAGTATACTATAGTGATTTTCCTGGCGCCGGCTTTAAAATTCAGCGTTTCCGTTTTATCCGCATTGATTGTTTTTGTAAGTTCCATAGCGCTGTTAGATGCTCCCATTGCGATGATGTCGTCATAGGTAGTGGAATAGGGTATCGATTGCAGGAAACCAAGTGTATAATCCGTGAACTGTATCTTTTGTCCAAAGCTGGAAGCGCTGATAAAAATTATAGCTGCCGTTAAAATGGTAGTTTTAATTTTATTGGAGAGGTTTTTCATAATATTTTTGGCAATGTTATTTACAGTTAGTAAATGTAATAAAAGATGTGTAACTTTTAAATTGAAAACAAAAAACCCTAACTGTTTAATTTCCAGTTAGGGTTGTTTTTCAGTAGCGAAGACGGGAGTTGAACCCGTGACCTCAGGGTTATGAATCCTGCGCTCTAACCGACTGAGCTACCTCGCCATTTTTATCGGTTGTGCATCTCTCAATGCGGGTGCAAATATAAAACTTTATTTAATCGTTCCAAATATATTTTTCAGAAAAAAAATTATTTCCCAAAAGACTTTTTTATGAATGTTAAATATTATATATTTCCCGAAATTTATTAAGCAAAATGGACGAAAAAATAAAATATGAGCTGGAGTTTCCGATTATGTCATCTCCACAGCTTTTATACCAATATATATCCACGCCTTCAGGCCTTCAGGAGTGGTTTGCCGACAACGTAAACTCAAGAGGCGAGTTTTTTACATTCATTTGGGATGATACTGAGGAAAAGGCGAGACTGTCTTCAAAAAAGAGTGGCGAAAAAGTCAAGTTCCGTTGGGTAGATGACGACAATAACGATGGCGAATATTATTTTGAGCTCCGTATTCTCGTAGATGAGATCACTAAGGACGTATCGCTCATGGTTGTCGATTTTGCGGAACACGACGATGTGGCCGAATCCAAGCAGCTTTGGGAAAACCAGGTATCCGACCTTAAGCATGTTTTAGGATCGGTATAGGAAATGGCTTCAATATAAAGTATATTTGCCCTGAATTTTCAGGGCTTTTTTTATGATAAATTATAACGGCAGCCTGGTTGCCGACTCCAATATATCCATCCACGGAAACAGGGGTTTCCTTTACGGCGATTCTGTTTTTGAAACCCTCCGGGTACTTGACGGCAAAGTACTGTTCCTTGAGGACCATTATTTCCGGCTCATGGCTTCGCTCCGCATTGTCCGCATGGAAATACCCATGCATTTTACCATGGAATATATGGAGGAACAGGTTCTCGCGCTTGTCTCACTACTCGAAAATGCACCGGCGCATCGCGTGCGTATTTCTTTTTTCAGGAAAAGTGGGGGATATTACCTTCCGGTTGATAACAACGTGGAATTTATCATTACTGCCGCACCACTTCAGGAGGCGCTTTATTCATTTAGTGTAGGAAACTATGAAGTTGACCTGTTCAGGGATTATTACGTGTCGAAACAACTGCTGTCTACGCTGAAGACGACCAATAAAATGGTACAGATCACAGGAAGCATTTTTGCCGATGAGAACGGACTCGACAACTGCCTGTTACTTAACGATGACAAAAACGTGGCTGAGGCATTGCAGGGCAACCTGTTTATGCTGTCAGGAAATAAGCTGGTAACGCCTCCCATAAGTGATGGCTGCCTGAATGGAATTATGCGGAAGCAGGTGTTGGAACTGGCTAAAAAGCTGGAGGGGATAGAGGTGGCAGAAACGTCGGTATCGCCTTTTGACCTTCAGAAAGCCGACGAGTTATTTATTACCAATGTGGTGCAGGGTATAAGGCCGGTAACAAAATACCGTAAGAAAGAATATGGCATTACAATAGCCAATGATTTGGTGAAAAGACTCAATGCTAAGGTGCGCCTGGGTTAATTTAGCGAGGGGTTTTCGGGCGCGTTGGACCATATCAGGTAGTCACCGCCGAGTTCCATTATCTTCTCCTTCCAAAAAGAAGTGCTCGATTTTCCGATGATCTTATTCCTGTAACTGTTTTCAGTAACTATCCACGAATTGTCCCCAAGCTCGTCTTCAAGCTGTTGCGCGTCCCATCCTGTGTAGCCCAAAAAGAAGCGGATATTATTTTTTCGTATCAGCCCCTCATTGATGAGTTCCCTGGTCGATTCAAAATCGCCACCCCAGTAAATACCATTGGATATTTCAATGCTTCCGGGGATCAGGTCAGGTACGTTATGGATAAAGTAAAGATTGTCCTGCTCCACCGGCCCGCCGTTATATATCTTAAAGCTTCCTTTTATTTCAGGTATCAGGTCATGTATCGTATACCCGAGTGGCTTGTTCAGGATGAAGCCTACGGAGCCTTCAGGGTTATGGTCGGCTATCAAAAGCACTGACCTGTTGAAAGATAGATCTCCGATGGTTGAAGGCTCTGCTATCAGCAGGCATCCTTTAGTGAGTTTGTGTGAAATCATCTTTTGGCAATTTGAAATAAATTTAACGAAAAAAACCATACACACAAAGAAATTCACAAATTTTTAAAAGAAAAAGCCCTCCAAAAGGAAGGCTTTACAAGTTAAAAGTAACGGTATTATTTTGTGTTTACGTGTCCGTCAAGTTCAGCTCCCGGCTTAAATTTCACCACGTTTTTAGCAGCAATGCTTATTGATTTGCCTGTCTGTGGGTTTCTTCCTTCCCTTGCAGCCCTGTTTGATACGGACCATGAACCGAAACCAACAAGTGAAACCCTGCCGCCTTTATTAAGAGCACCGCTTACGTTTGTCACAAATGATTCAAGCGCTTTTTTGGCAGCACCTTTTGAAATTCCTGCGTCAGCAGCCATTGCGTCGATTAATTCTGATTTGTTCATAATAATTTCTATTAATTGTTTGGTTAAAATTATATTTTTTCTACTCCTGTACTACAAATTTAAAAGGAAATCCAAACCATGCAAGTATTTTACCAATATTTCAAATTAATTGTTGATAACTTTTTTCAAAATGTTGACAAAGCGCCTTGTTTTATTAAAAATTTGTTAAACTATCAATGTTTACGGGCTATAAAGCTACTGCATCCTCAGTAAATACCATACCGTTGAGCAAATCCTTCGCCTGCATTTTTTTCTTTCCGGGAAATTGGAGGCTTTTTATCTGTATCAGTCCATCCCGGACGGCTATTGTCATTTGTTTTTTATCCGCGAATAACGATCCCGTTTTCCTTTCGTGGCTTTCCGGTATGAATTCGGTTTCG
Source organism: uncultured Flavobacteriaceae bacterium (assembly GCA_942492845.1). GTDB lineage: Bacteria > Bacteroidota > Bacteroidia > Flavobacteriales > Flavobacteriaceae > Flavobacterium. Next base: position 1,429,462 of record OW818646.1, read on the forward strand.
TACACTTTTATGTCCCACTCCTTTTCGCCATCCTTAAAAATGCACCATGCCGCAGGGTAGGGGCTAAGGCCGCGAACCAGGTTGTGTATTTCAGCGCCCGGTTTTGTCCAGTCTATCCTGCAGTTTTCCCGGTTCAGTTTATAGGCGGTTTTCAGGTCGCCGTCCACAGGCTGTATCGTGGTTTCGGCATTTCCGCCCTCTATTAATTTCAGCGTTTTTATCACGGCATCCCTGCCAAGGTCCATCAGTCGGTCGTGGAGTTCGCCTGCATTCTCGTCAGGGCCTATCGCAAGTTCCTGCCTCAGTATCATGGCGCCGGTATCAATCTTTTCGTCGATGAAAAAAGTGGTTACGCCGGTGCGTTGTTCTCCATTGATAATAGCCCAGTTGATTGGTGCGGCCCCACGGTATTGTGGCAGCAGGGAGGCATGCAGGTTGAATGTGCCAAATTCCGGCATTTTCCATACCGCTTCCGGCAGCATCCTGAAGGCTACTACTACCTGGAGGTTCGCATTAAGGCTTTTCAGTTCGGCAAGGAAAGCTTCGTCTTTAAGGTTTGTTGGCTGCAAAAGTGTAAGGCCTTTTTCCAGGGCATACTCCTTCACTGCCGAATATTTCACCTTTTGGCCCCGGCCTGCGGGTTTGTCGGCTGCCGTTATCACCCCGGCAATGTCATAGTTGTGCTGGTATATCGTATCCAGGATGCCCACGGCAAATTCGGGCGTTCCCATAAAAACTATTCGTAAGCGTTCCATTACTTCAGTATATATATATTGTTTGTATTCATCTTTATTCGGTTGCTGTCGAGCAAAATCTTTAGAGCAAATACCGTTTCGTCAGGGGTCAGGCCCAGTTGCCTTTCAATATCGCGCGAACCTGCGGGTTCTTCCGTAAGCAAAGCTAATATGGCATTCGCCGAATCAAGCGGGCTTTTAGGCTTTCGCTGCTTGCTGATGCAGTAGGAGCAAATGCCGCAATCGGCAGTATCCTTTTCGTCAAAATAATCAAGGATCAGGCGGCTTTTACAAGTACCCGTATCAGTAATGTAATTGATGACCGATGCGAACTGCTGTACCTTTATTTCATTTTGCCTTTCAAGGAATTTGGCCACCCGGTTAATGGTCAGGCTGTCCTCCCTCATTTCATTAAAAGTGATGCTGCTGTCATTGCCCGAACTCTTTAATGAGATGATCTCTTTTTGATGCAGCTTTTGCAGCAGCTTCATCAGTTCATCCTCGCTAACTTTGGCCTTTTTGGTAACCAGCCCCGTATTTATGGCTGTTTCCATCTCAAAGATACCGGCATAATTACGAAGTAGGGCCAATATCATTTCCTCATCAGCAGGATTCAGGCTGATATACCGCATTACCTCCTTGCTAGGCAGTAAAAATTGCAGGCTTACCTTTTCAGAAAAATGTTTTGAAAGCGTGAGTATTCCCTGATTGTCCAGAAATTGCAGTGCATGGTAGGCTTTTGTTACAGGCAGGTTGTAGCGTTTGCAGAATTCAGTAAAGTTAAAAGGGTAGGTTTCATCGATCCCCTCCCCATAGGCAATTTGTAAAAAGTTGTTTAGCCTGTGGTAAATTTCCTTAAGGAAAATCCGGTCAGGCAGTACTTGGATGAATTGGCCCTGCGCCGACCGTATGTCCGATGGGCTGACCAAAAGCACGGCATACGATTTTTGACCGTCACGGCCCGAACGTCCGGCCTCCTGGTAGTAACTCTCCAGGTTTTCGGGAAGCTGTATGTGGATCACCGTCCGCACGTTCGGTTTGTCTATTCCCATTCCGAAAGCATTGGTAGCGACCATTACCTGTGCCTTTTCTTTTAGCCACAGTTGCATGTTTCTTTCTTTCTCAGCCTCTTTCAGCCCACCGTGGTATAAAGTGGATGTAAAGCCGAGCGACTGCAACTGCTGTGATATATCATGGCATGCCTTGCGGTTGCGGACGTATATTATAGAGGGTTCAGGATTTTTGGTAAGAATTTGTTGTATCCGGTGCAGTTTATCCTCCACTTCAAAAACCATGTAGGCGATGTTTTCTCTTGAAAATGATTTTTTGAAAACTGCTGTGTCTTTCAGGTCCAATTGCTTGATAATATCCTGCTGTACCCTTTGCGTTGCCGAAGCCGTGAGTGCAATAAAGGGCACATTGGGCAGTTGCTTTTTGAGGCTGGATATTTTTAAATAGGCCGGGCGAAAATCATGCCCCCATTGCGACACACAATGCGCTTCGTCAACAGCCACGAGGTTTATAGGAAGGTCTTTGAGGCGTTCTACAACCCATTCAGATTGCAGCCTTTCCGGTGACAGGTAAAGGAATTTATAATTGCCAAACTTGCAGTTGTCCAACAGGTCGCTAAGTTCATCGCTATGGATTCCGCCGGTCAGGGCAATGGCTTTAATATTGCGTCGGCCGAGGTTCTGCACCTGGTCTTTCATCAGCGCAACGAGCGGGGAGATGACAAGGCACAGGCCTTCCTTCATCATGGACGGGACCTGGAAGCATACAGACTTGCCGCCCCCGGTAGGCATCAGGGCGAAGGTATCCTTCCCTTCGAGCACCGATTGGATGATCTTGTCCTGCGGTTCCCGGAAGGTATCGTGCTGCCAGTATTTTTTCAGGATTTCTTGTGCCTGCTGCATGGTTATTGTGAAAGTTGCCCCAAGATAAAAAGAATTCTGTTATCAGGGGTGTCTTTCGGCACTTCAATCAGCTCGTAGCCATAATTTTTGTAGGTTTCCTGCAAATGGCCCGAAATAAGCTTCGCCTGTTCGTAATTTTCATAACGTGCGTCATCGGCAGTGTATATTTCTTCCCATGGTGGCAGAAAGAATATGCGGGTGTACTTATGTTCGCGGCAGGCTTCGTCAAAAAAGGCAGGGTAGGAGTCGCCAATATAGTGCATGTAAGCCAGTACATCGGGGAGTCCGCGGTCGATAAAGATGATGTCGACTTCCTCGGCAATGGCATTGTGGTACTGCTTTTTGCGCCCTTCCAGCAGGAGTTCGCTAAACAGCAGTGGCCTTTCTAAAAATAGCTGCTCAATGCCCTGTTGGCGCGCCTCAAGGATCACCTCACGAGAAATTTCGGGATAGCAGGTGTATCCTTTTTCGGTAAGTTTCTCGATGAGGGTGGTCTTTCCCGATCCGGGACCGCCAATGATCACAACTAATTCTTTGCCCACTTTTTTTAAATAAGCGGCAAATTTACTTAAACATTCGGTTATAGAAAAGGCTTTTATATTAAAACCGCATTTTCAGGCCGCAGCAATGGAATCGTAAAGAAATTGATGCACGGAAGAACAGGCAATCTGCTTCTTCCTCTTTGCTGCATTCAGCGATAAACATGGTGCTTTAGGCCATGAAAATAAGATGATTTTTGTCATAAGTTGTCCTGAGACAAATTACAAATGGAATAAAGAAGTTATAAGACAGTGCTAAATACAATTTTAAGTTTATAAAAAAAGCTGCCTCGGGGAACAAGAGCAGCTTATGATAATCAGCATCTTTTAAAGAAATTTGTTTTCAAATAAGATATGTGGTGCCAATGCGCTTTATAAAACTTTAAAAGCCACGCCCAAACCTACAGAAGTTACATCGGTCTCTTTGGCAGAAATTCCTCCATAATAAAAATAGGCATCAAAGTTACCACTTGACCAACCCAATTTACCCTTGTAGTACAATCCGCCTTCAGCATCATTCATTCCAATCCCGTAGCCAATATCGGCGATATAAATTATTCCATTATTAAAAGTACCCCTTCCTGAAGCCGCCACAGGAATGTATCCTATATCGCTAACTTCAAGTCCATCTTTGTCTTTTCCTACGAAGTGCGTGTAGCCGGTTGCAATACCTAAATTCAGTGTTTCAGTCACCGGCAAAAAATACACAGCCGCATCAGCTCCAACATTTAGAGAAGAATAATCCCCAATATCACCAGTTGGAATACCTGCATGAACACCAAGGCGTATTTCCTGGGCATCACAATTCAACGATGAAGTTAAGCAAACTACGCATATCAAAAATATGCTTTTTAAAGTAATTTTTTTCATAATTAACTAATTTATGGTCTATGTAAAAATAATATTTTTATTAATTTGCAATGTTTATTCGGTTTAATTTAACATAATTTTAATTTAATTCAATTAATTTTCTTATTTTAATATTAAATATATAATTTATTTTAATAAGACTTTTTTTTACTGTAAAATATTTTTTATAACTTTATTGGCTATGTAGGAGTACCATCTAAAACCATAAATTATGAATACATTAAAAAGCATTGTCGTTATAATTCTTTTTATTGGCCTGGTGCCTGCCGCAATTGCTCAAAATGTGGATAAGGTAATTATGCTCACAGGAGAAACAAAAGAAGGAAAAGTAACGGCTGACAGTGATGCCTCAATTAAGTTTGTTTATAAGGGAGAATCGCTCGAATACGATATTAAAAAATCGGAGATCAGTAAGATCGTATTTTCCAGTGGCAGGGTTCATACGGTTAATGATCCCATAGCATCAACAAGGGCTGCCATTGCTGCTCCGGGGGATAGGAAAGGAAAAATCGCGGTCCTGCCGGTAGATTACACCAGTAATGAAGGCAATACCTCTATAGAATCCATGCGTCAAAGGATACAGACAGATGTAATACGGTCGGTGAAGGAGAACACATCAACGCTGCAGGTACAAGATCCAATGACTACCAGTTCTCTATTGGCTAAGAACAACATACAGTTTGAGCAGCTAACTACTGTTGCACCGCATGATATGGCCGTAATGCTTGGGGTGGAGTATGTGCTTTACGCTTCTGTAAGTGTAATGAACAAGGGTAGTTTTAGTTACGGAAGTGGCTCTACAATTTACAATAATAAGAAGACGACTACCGATAAAGGCAATAAAGCTATTACTAAAAATACCGGGTCAGACTATAAAATCGATAATTCAACTACTATGGTAGAATACGATACCCATGTAAATTTAAGCATGTATAATGACCAGGGTGTCAACGTTTATATTGAATCAAGAGAAGCTTTTGGTAGTGGGCTTGATGCCTACTTAGCAACGTTGAAATACCTGATTAAGAGATGCCCTTTTGGCGCTAAAGCGAAACATTAATAAAAAAGCTGTCCTTTCGGACAGCTTCAGTCAACAGATCACTTTGTCTTATTGAGCAGGCGCGGTGCCTACCTCAATATATTTTTTAAAGTTTTCAATATCGCTGTGTATCATTTTCTCAAACACTGGAGTAAGCAGGCTACCCGCAAGTTCCCCGGCTTTACCAAGGGGCGCGTGGTACGATATGGTTACTTCCAAATCGGTAGCATTTCCATTCTCCCTAAACCTCACTTTACCGGCATTGTCTATTGAAGATCCCGGCATGGAGTGCCAGCTAAGTATCTTATTCGGTTCGTCCATCAGTATTTCTGCTGTCCAGCTCACGGTGCCGATACCTGCCGGCAGCTTTGCTTTCCATTCCGATTTATACGTATCTATAACCATAACACTGTGCAGGTGGGTCATAAATAAAGGCAGGTTTTGCAGCTGCCTCCAGGCGTTGTATACCTCTTCAACGGGCTTGTCGACAGTTAACGATGTCGTGATCGATACATTTCCTGACTTTAGTTTGCCTGTTCTTTCTACCACATCATAGGCAGGGCAATAACCACTGATGCCCCTGAACAGCATAGTACCTGCGGCAACGCATTCCAATACTTTTTTGTCGTTTTTCTTGGTAAGTGCGCGGTATAACAGGTACGATCCGGCGGCAATCATCAGGATGCGTTCGGTTTTGCCCACATTGACCCTCAGTCCGGGGATGATGCTCTTTTTGTTTTTATGAAGATACGAATCCGCCTCCTGTGTATTGGATACCGAAGCATAGCGGTTAGGATCAGTACCGGAAGGATCGTACTTCGAGAAATTTTGTTTTGTTGGATTGTCTGTAAGTGCCATGACGAAATTTATTTAATTAGGTTTGGAATAAAATTAGCTATTAAACCGCTATGCTCCTTGTAATTATATGGTAAAGTATTCTTAATTGTATTTTAAAACCCTTATCCTAAAACCCTTAACCAAATTTTAGCGTTAAAAAGTGGTATGCAGGCATAGTTTGTTAACCAAACATTATGGTAACGTCACAAATAAATTGTAAATGTCCCTAAAAGTTTCGCAGTGAATATTTTACCTGATAATTTTGCTATAGAAATGATGACGAAAACGTAATGAATGTGGAATCAAAATAATATATAGCTATGAAAAAGTTAATCCTCACACTGTTATTTTCCCTACCCCTGATGGCACAGCACAATTTCAGGACAGAAGACGGAACTATTGTTTGGGAAAAAGCGTTCCCCGTAAGTAATGTGAATGTGGTTGGAATGATAGAATCACATCCTGAGCTAACAGTTGAAGCCTATATGGACAACCTGGTAAAAGGAGGTGCCAAAGAAATGGAGATAACCGGTGAGGGTGGCAGCGGCCTTATGAAAAACAATTGTAAGTTCGATTACGTTATTGTTTTGGAGAATGGCCAATACATTGTAAAGGTAAAGGATTTTAAATTCCTGGAAAAAATGGGCCCTATGCAAATGAGGACCGTAGCCAACAGCTGGGAAAAATACTTTATGGATGATAGAAAAATAAGGCCTACACCAATAACCCAGGGTAACCTTCAACACCTTGACAATTTCCTGACAGGCGTATTCTCAGGAAGTGCAATTACAAGTTCGGGTGCAGTGACATCAAATTAATATTACTATAAAAAATACTTCTAAAAGCTCCCGGTAGTCCCGGGAGTTTTTTTATGGATTTCAGCCAATTTAAAATTGAATGTACCGGCGTAGGCAGGGTGCCGGTCGCTCCAATCAATTCAATTTTTTGTGTGTATTCACAGCAAATTATCGCACTATTTTGGCAACAGGCAAATGAAAAGGCCATTCCCGAGAATGGCCTTAAATCAATCAACTCTATATTGTATCGTGTTATAGGCTGTACATTTTAATCTAGCTGAACCTTACTTCAAGCACATCAATCTCGCCTTCGTTTATTTCGTCATTCTCATCCGGTATAACGTTGATGCCCGAAACGCATAGGGATTTCACTTTCTTTGTCCCTGACTTTATAAGTTTATCGAAATTTGACGGGTGAAGCATCAGCATCACATTTTCGCTAAGTGAATTGGTAAGTATAAATCTCTTGATCGTTGCTAAGTCGATGTTCTTATTCATAGTGGTGTGATTTGAAAATTTAATAATACAAAGATGGTTCATAAACCTTTAAAGTTATGGTAACGAATTGCTAATTAAACATTAAAATCTTTAATGAAATCCTGAAGCTATTACGATTGAATTATGTGAATTATGCAATTATTCCAGAACAATTCCTGAGTTTCGCTAACATAATATCATTCATTGTGATAATTAAATTTCCGAAATGTGAAAGGTATCAGCCAACAATGTCCCGGGCTGAGCAACGCCGTATTAAGGAGCGGTCTTTGTTACCATACTAAAAGCTTCATGAAATAATCCACATTGTTAGAAAATTTTTTGCGTTCCGTACTGATGCCTATTATGGTATATTTTTCGCCCTCATGGTCACCCTCGACCTCAAAGCTGTCGGTGGCCTGATGCGTTGCAAGGAAAGCATTGATGTCAAAACCGTGCAGGTTGTTCTTTGGCAGCAGCACAAAATAATCAATCACAGTATCCGTACCTTTAAAATCAGCTTTCCCTTCAAAGTTCTTCAGTTCGTCGAAGGCATCTTTTGCGTTTTGATAGTCCATGCTTAATTTTTTATGTTCTATTTTTAATTTTCTATTGGCCGCTTTAGTGCGAAACTATCATTATCGATTTTCATATGAGTGGCCCCAATAGAAAATAATCAATAAAAAATAATCATTTCGAAAGCCACTGATAAAGTTTCTCTGCATTTTCCTTTGTGAACAGCCCGGTGCCCTTGCTCATCGTTGCTGCAGAACCGCATGCTACGCCCATGCGCGCCATCTCGATAGTGCTGCCGCCTTTTGCCAATACAGATACCATACCTGCTACCATACTGTCTCCCGCGCCCACAGTGCTTAATTTTTTGACGGATGGCGCCGGTACGTGCAGCGTTTCGTCTTTGGTGACAAGGTAGGCACCCTGCGGACCCATCGATACGACCACGATCTCTGCTTTGCCTTCATCGATCAGCTGTTTTGCGGCTTCATCGGCGCTGTCGTTATCCAGTTCTTCTTTTCCGGTAAGTTTGCTCAGTTCACCGAGGTTGGGCTTCAGCAGATACACACCTTCCTTTAGTATTTCGGCTAATGCATCGCCCGAAGTGTCGGCAATGATCTTTACATCCCTGGCTTTTAATTCCTTTACCAATCTTTTCAGGAAAGATGGCTCAAGGCCGGGAGGCAGACTTCCGCTGATAACTACTATTTCGGGTAGGGGCGTGATGCCAAGGATTTCGGAATGGATTGTTTCAGCTTCTTCTTTGGTAATGTCTTCGCCAGGCATCCCGAAGCGGAACTGGTCGTTTCGGGAGGTATCGACCACGATGAAATTTTCCCGTGTTTCCGCGGCAACGGCAACAGGCTTAACACTAACATTTTCCTTTTCAAGTAGTCTATGGAGCAGTTCACCGGTACGCCCACCGGAGGTAAACAGTGCGGTGGAAGATATCCCCAGCCGCTCAAGTCCGCGGGACACGTTAATCCCGCCGCCTCCCGGCTCATATTTTGGCTGCGAACACCGTATTTTCTTATCAGGTTTAATGCCATCCGCCTCACAGCTTTTGTCCACAGTAGGGTTCAGGGTTATGGTAAGCACATTTTTCGTCATGGTATGTAAAGATTCTGTTCGTTACAGGCTAATGTAACAAATATATGTGCTTTACCAGATTAACAGTATGTTAAATGGAGTATTTAAATGTTTCGCGGCTTTAGCTTACAAAGCGCTCCAGAATGCTGTACTCATTGCTCAGTTCAACGTAATAGCAACCTCTTGGTATCTCAACATCAAAATTGGCAATCTGCTTGTCTGTAAAGCCTCTTTGCTTCAGCTCCTTTTTTGTATGTAGCAACAGTGGTTCATCGCCTACATAATACAGGTTATCATCATTGCGGTTTATCTCGGTGATCGTGCCAGATATTCCGTAATCCATGGAATTGTACAGCAGCTCTTTTTCCAACTCCTGGTCGGACAGGGTATCGAGCCATCCCTTGAGGTCTTTTAGCTTCATTTTTGCAATAGTAATTAATTAATAAATGATTCCTGGGGGGAATATTATCAATACTTTGTGGGGCAAAGAATTAACCTCATAAATATATAGAATTATATTTTAATGTTAACATAGCTTTAAGAATATTTTTTTACAACCTGCTACAGGCTATTGTTCCACTATGGTGCGGAATGTAAGGTTAATGCGCGGATGCTTTATTTTTACTGACTTTGGGAGGCTGTGGAGCCAGTGAGTTTGTGTGCTTCCTTTCATGACCAAAAGACTTCCGTTCTGCAGGATTATGTCTGTTTTTTCACCGGTCTTTTTATGTTTAAAAGAAAATTTCCGCTCAGCGCCAAGGCTTAAAGAAGCGATTACGGTATCTTTACCAAGAGCTTTTTCGTCATCACTGTGCCATGACATACCCTCATTTCCGTCATGGTAAAGATTGATTAGGCAGGAATTGAATATTTTTCCTGACAATTTTTCGGCAACTGTTTTGAGTTCGAGCAGTTCCGTTGTCCAGGGCAGCGCGTGCTTGGTAGTGTTGGAGTACGTATAGGAGTAATTTTCGTCGCCGTACCATGCCACTTTTCTTTTTGTGATGATCCTTTTTCCGTAAATGACCGCCTCATCATGCTGCCACGGAATAGTTTGCAGAAGTATTGTGAAATAATTGCGAGCCACAGCGTCCGGCAATACAGGCCCATGGTAGATTGCTTCGCCATCGTAAGGCAGTATATTGTGGTCGGATGTAAAAAGGTCCATAAAAGCGGTATTCTTTTTGCTGTAAATATACAATAACCGCGCCTGATGCCTGTTGTAAACAGCAAACTGGCAAATTTACAAGTACAATGACGAATGAAACGATTTGACGTGAAGCATACGGCGTTCCACATACTGGTGGCCATTTATTTTATATGGGCCATTATCTTTGCTGTTCTTCTTGCAATGGCCATAAGTAATACGGTCGATCCGCGCAGTGCCGCCCTGGCCGGGATGTTCCCGGTATGGATACTGATGAACCTTGTCATGGGGTCGGCGCTTTTTGTAGTGATAAGGCTGTTCAGGAACGATAATGTTGTTGGCAGAGCGGTACGTGTATCCTATATTGCGCTGGCTGCCGGCGCCATGGCCATAATGATATTCATTGCCGCGAAAGCATAAAAAACCGCCTGCACCGGGGAGGGGCGGCGGTTTTCAAAAATAACCAATTTATAACCTAAACCTATATAGTGAAGATGGCGAAAATTTGAAAAGGTTGCGTAAGTGATGTGTTTTTTTCTGAACTTTTTGTAAAATTTTCCTCCTGCGCCATTTTTTGGTGAAGTTAACGGCGTATGATGTATATTTGCGTTTATTTTATGACGAATGGATAAGAAAAGCGAAGAATTTTACCACAGGCTGAAAGAAGAGCTTGCGGGATCTGCCGAATGGCCTGCCGAATACCTGTTTAAATTTATTGTGCCCTCCGAAGCAGGCAAGATTCAGGAAATTGAAAATTCCTTTGATAATTTAGGCGCGGTTATAGAAACTACACAATCAAAAACCGGAAAGTATACCAGCGTTTCCATTAACGTCAGGATGGCCGGCCCCCAGGCGGTGATCGATAAATACATAGCGCTCTCGCAAATTGAGGGCATCATTTCATTATAAAGCAATAAACATGCAAAGTTCTATAGATGCAGTCAATGCCCTCGAATATAATTCCGAAAGGGAACACCTTATAATTCCTGAATACGGCCGCCACCTGCAAAAACTGATACAGCAGGCCATAGCGCTCGAAGACAGGGACGAGCGCAACAAGGCAGCAAAATATATCATATCGGTAATGGGTACCCTCAACCCGCACCTGCGCGATGTGCCCGATTTCCAGCACAAGCTCTGGGACCAGATCTTCATCATGTCCGACTTTAAGCTTGAAGTGGATTCACCCTACCCGATACCTTCGCGTGAAATGCTCAAACAACGGCCCGACAGGCTGGAGTACCCTCAAAATTTCCCGAAATACCGCTTTTATGGCAACAACATCAAATACATGATTGATGTGGCCAACAAGTGGGAGGATGGCGAAATGAAAGACGCGCTCATTATTGTGATCGCGAACCATATGAAAAAATCCTACCTGAGCTGGAATAAAGATACTGTAGTAGATGCAGTTATATTCGAGCACCTGTACGAACTTTCAGGAGGAAGGATCAACCTTCAGGCGGGTGCGGATGAGCTGTCCAACGTTACCGACCTGATGAAGGTAAACAAGAAACTGAGCAACAAGACCCAGTTTAACAACCCCATAAAAAAAATACAAAGGCCGGGCATCGGCAAGATACAGAATAATAACAAAAACAGAAAATCCTAAATTCCATTCCGCTGCATGGGAACATTTAAAATTGAAGGTGGTGCGCCGCTAAAAGGAGAGATAACGCCACAGGGCGCAAAGAACGAGGCACTACAGGTGCTGTGTACCGTATTGCTTACGCCCGAAAAAGTTACGATTAACAACATTCCTGATATTATCGACGTAAACAAGCTGATCAGCCTGTTGCGCAGCCTCGGCGTAAAGGTAGAAAAGCTTGCCCATGGCTCCTATTCCTTCCAGGCCGATGAGGTAAACCTGGCATATCTTGAAAGTGAAGCCTTTAAAAAGGAGGGAGCAGCTCTAAGAGGTTCTATTATGATAGTAGGGCCGCTTTTAGCACGTTTTGGCAAAGGTTACATACCAAAGCCGGGCGGCGACAAGATAGGCCGCAGGAGGCTGGATACCCACTTTGAAGGGTTTATTAACCTGGGGGCGAAATTCCGTTATAACGAAGAAGACCATTTTTATGGTGTTGAAGCCGAAAGGCTGAAAGGCGCCTATATGCTCCTTGATGAGGCATCCGTAACCGGTACGGCCAATATCATCATGGCGGCAGTACTCGCCGGAGGCAAAACCACTATATACAACGCCGCTTGCGAACCCTACCTGCAGCAGCTATGCAAAATGCTGAACAGCATGGGCGCAAAGATCACGGGTGTTGGCTCGAACCTTATTGAGATCGATGGAGTAGACAGCCTTGGCGGATGCGAGCACCGTATACTTCCGGACATGATCGAGATCGGTTCGTGGATTGGCCTTGCCGCCATGACAAAAAGCGAGATCACCATTAAAAATGTAAGCTGGGACAACCTTGGAATCATCCCGGCAACATTTAGAAAGCTGGGTATTACCTTAGAGCGCAGGGGCGACGACATTTACATCCCCGCACATACTGACGGCTACGAAATACAAAATTATATAGACGGTTCCATACTAACCATTGCCGATGCGCCATGGCCGGGCTTTACACCCGACCTGCTAAGCATTGTACTTGTAGTTGCCACCCAGGCAAGGGGCAGTGTCCTCATCCATCAAAAGATGTTCGAGAGCCGCCTTTTCTTTGTGGACAGGCTTATCGACATGGGTGCCAAGATCATGCTGTGCGACCCGCACAGGGCCATTGTAATAGGGCATGACTTCAAGTCGCAGCTCAAGGGCATCGTGATGTCGTCTCCGGATATCAGGGCGGGCATTTCCATGCTTATCGCCGCGCTTTCCGCAAAAGGGGTGAGCACCATCCAGAATGGCGACCAAATTGACCGGGGCTACGAAAGGATCGACGAAAGGCTTAAAGCCATCGGCGCGAAGATTGAGAGGATCGACTAAAGATATTTTTGATATAATGAAGGGCTGCAATTTTGTGGCCCTTTTGTTTTTGTACGAAATCTTTTAGTACTTTTCCGGTAAAACCAATTAAACCAATTAATATTATGAAAAAACTGATCACACTGTTGGTCCTTATTTTCTGCTTTTCCGCAAATGCCCAAAAGGAAAAAACACAAGACAGCAGCGTTCCGTTCATTGAGGTTACAGGCACTGCAGAGCTGGAAGTCATACCAGACATAATTTATATCTCAATTGTATTGCAGGATAAGTTTGAAAGTAAGTCGGAATACACAATTACAGCACAGGAAGAAAAACTGAAAGGCATTTTGAGGAAACTGGATATAGATCTTAAAAACCTCACTTTAGGCGATGCCAACTCTAATATTATACTTTATAAACGAAAAGATAAAGGCGTTCGGGAACGGCAGGAATACTTATTAAAAGTAAGTACGGCGGCTGAAGTAAAAGATGTTTTTGAAGCCTTGCATGAGAATGGAATCAAAGAAGCCAGTATTGATAAAGTGGACCATTCGGAAATGGACAGGCTGCGCAGGGAAGTGCGCTCCACAGCTATAAAAGCTGCGAAAGATAAAGCTATATATTTGCTGGAAGCTATCGGCGAAGCGCCTGGCAAACCATTGATAATAAGGGAAGAAGACCCGGGCAGTTCAATGGTAGGCAGGAGCAATGTTGCCCTTCCTAATGGCTACATTAAAGAAACATCAGATACAGAGATAAGTTTTAAAAACATTACCATTAAATTTTCGTATTACGTGAAGTATGCGATAAAGTAAGCAATGGGCAGGATGTTAAATCAAACCCAATTGTAAAGGCCTAATAATCATGTTTCAGTAATTTAGTATAAAACTATACGCAATGAAACATTACATTACTTTAGGGTTATTCCTCCTCACAGGATTGTTTTCTTTAGATGGTGCGGCACAGACAGTGCTGCTTTCAGAAAATTTTTCGTCCATTACAACGGGCGACAACACCACAACTGGCGGATCCGGTACAGCCTGGACAGGCAACAGCAATTTTACAGTAGATGCAAATTCAAAGGCCTACCAGGCCGGCGGCGCGGTAAAATTAGGTACGGGTTCACTCCCCGGATACATCACTACAGTTCCCCTCGACCTGAGCCAGGCAGGTGGTAATTTTACGTTGACTTTTGATGTAAAGGGATGGACTACTGTAGAGGGCGGCATCAAGGTTACGGTAACCGGGCTGGTCGAACAAACCGTCACTTACACTGCTGTAATCGCAGGCGCCTTTGAAAACAAAACCATCAATTTTACCGGAGGGCAGGCAAATTCGACCATCAGGATCGAAACCACAGCAAAAAGGGCTTTCATAGACAATGTAATGGTAACAACGCCCGATATGAGCCTGGATGCCCCAATGGCAAATGAAGCATCAGGTGTCAACTTTACTGAATTTACAGCAAATTGGGAACCGGTATCAGACGCTTCAGGATATTTTATAGACGTAAGCCTTTCAGCAGATTTTGGTGATTTTGTAAATGGTTACGAAGATCTTGCAGTATCAGGTACTTCAAAGCTGGTTACCGGGCTTACTTCCAATACAGTGTATTATTACAGGGTTCGCGCTGCAAACGGTGGTGTATTCTCGGAATATTCGAATGTCATTGATGTAGCAACCCTCTGTGGTCCATTTACCTTTCCCGGTGTGAGCGGAGGACAGTATTGTGGTGATGTTACTGTAGAAGACTTGCCGGTTAACGAAGGTTACCAATGGTATGCTACAGCTACAGGTGGCACGCCGCTGGAAGATGATGCCCCAATTGCAGAAGGGACATACTATCTTACCCAAACAATAAACGGCTGCGAAAGTGATCGTGTCGAATTTGAGGTTACCATTAATGATCTTGACGTACCAACGGTTGAAGATATGGTGAATGTTTGCCCGGGAGGAACTGTAGCGGACCTGGTACCGGGCGGTGCGGGAATCAGATGGTATAATCAGGAAACAGGAGGTACATCGTTGGAAACTACTCAAATCGTGTCTTCTGGTACTTATTACGTATCACAGGTGGAAGGTGAATGTGAAAGCGACAGGGTAAGTACCCAGGTGGAAGTTGGGCTCCCCGACGACCCCCAAGGGGAGGCAATGCAGGATTTTACCGAAGGACAGATACTTGCTGATCTGGACGTAGTAGCAAGTAACGCAATTGTATGGTATGCCGATGCAGGGATGGCAACGGAGCTTCCGGGAACCACTCAATTGGTGGACGGTACGACATATTATGCGGCAAATGTTAATGGAGACTGCATGAGCGGATTAGTGCCATTTACAGTAAATATGGTGCTTGGCCTGGCTTCAAACAATATGCACGGCCTGGAGTACTACCCTAACCCAGTAAAAGATACTTTTAATCTTTCCTATACGGCGATTCTGGATCATATTATTGTTTACAATATGGTTGGTCAAACCATTATTTCCAATAGTCCCAATGCCGGAGTTGTTTCGTTGGATACATCTTTGCTTACTGCCGGAACCTACTTTGTAAAAGCAGTTTCGGGCACACGGGCCAAAACGATAAAAATTGTAAAGCAGTAGTCTAAGAAACCTACAAAAAGGGCGCATTCTGTAACAGACTGCGCCCTTTTTCATGGGGTTGAATGTTATTTCTGCGCCTCTTCCATAGCCCTCTCCAATACCTCATCTTTCCCTGCCCTGATGCCGGCAAGGGTAGGCAGTACTTCCACATCCACATTTATGCCTACACGCTGGGTTTCACCGCCGCCGGGATAAAATACACCCAGGCCTGTCAGCATGGTTTCGTACCCGCCGGGGAGTTTAAACGTGAAAACGTTACCGTCTGCAGCTGAGGTCTGGCTGCCAATGGTTATAACATTATTAGCTTTTTGGAACCCCATAGCAGTAAACTCGGCATGGCTTTGGGTAGATTCGTCAACCAACAGCAGAATCTTCCCTTTGTAATGATCTTTGTTCCTGCGGCCTATACTGAAGTTTTTATTCCATTTGAACTTTCCGGGATAGTCAAGGTTGGACTCCGTGAACCATACAAAATTGCGCGACTCCGGCAAAAGCCACCTGCCCAATTTATACATGGTGCCCTTAGGGTAGTTCCTGATGTCGAATATTATCGCCCTGCATCCCTCCAGCTTATCCATCATGGCGCCTATATCGCCCATTTCCATTATGCCCATGTTTACATAACCGATATTCCCGTCCAATATCTTATATTTTTCAGGGACTTCTTGTACGGGTGCCGTCATGTCTCTTCTGTAATACCGAGTTATGTCCCTCACCGTGGTAACGCCATCCCTTTCAAGGGTTATGGATACTTTGTCTGTACTGCCGTTAAAAATGGAGTAGAAGGCATTCCTCTTTTTTACAGCCTGGTTGGAGGCGGGGATATATGGGCTTTTTTCTGCCAGGATATTCATTATAGCAATACCGTTTACGTGCGATATGATATCTCCTTTGCGCACATCGTCTTTTTTTGCTTTCTCCTCATCATAAAATCCGGTTACAATGGCCTTTTCCTCCACTATCCTGAACCGGAACGGCGCCCAGTAGTAGCCAAAATACGGATTTGTATGGTGGGTTACATAGTAGGCATGGCTGTCGTCAATAGATGCAACCGTTTCCAGCATTGCCAGGTGGTAGGCCTGAGCGTCGGGAGCGTCGCGGACTTTCGGTATCATGTCTGCCAGCACATCGTCCCACTTCTTGTCGGTTTGGTATTTATACGGAAAAAAATATTCTATGACATTCCAGTATCGGAACAGGCTCAACAACCTATGGTGCGCGTCAGGATAGTCGAAGTTTTCATATTCCGGCTCATTGACTATTTCAATGGCGCCGCCAAGCATCAGTCCGCTGCGCACGTAGTGTTTGTTGCCCAGGTGCCTGTTGGCTTCGATGTACTTCAGTCTTTTGGTTAATTCGGGAGTAAAGGTGGCACTATCTTCCATCCACGCCATACTGAAGTTTTTCTCAAACAGTTCATGTTTAGATGCTTTGCTGCATTTTTTGCAGACGGGTACTTCCCCCAGGCCATCGATCCATGTAATATAAAGGGCGCTCAGTTCCTCTTTTGTCTGTGCTTTTTCCACCTCCGGCAGGATATCGATAAGCTTTTGGTCCCAGTTGAATTTGCCCTCCGCAACCTGCGGGTGGTAATACTTTAGGAAACCCCAGATGCGCGCGGTGGCCTCCAGTTTCTGTACATCGCTTACCGGTGTTGAAGCCGTTGCCGATTGCAGTATCAGCACGGCTAAAAATAAGATAAGTTTTTTCATCATATAGGTTAATTAGTTGGTTTGAATGACCCTACAGCATATCCAGAAACTTCAGCCCGAATATCACGCCGTCGGTTACAAACCCGCCCTGGTAAGCGCGCACATAGTCAATACGCAGCATCCTGAACTTGCCAAGCCCGATATTGTCGAAACCGGCGGTAAATTCATGGTAGGGCTTGTACTGTGGCGTGGCAATGCTGTGGTAGCCTAACACCAGGTTCCATTGCAAGTCGGCCAACAATGGTATCTTGTTCATCAGGTAGCCTTTGTCGTTATGCTCAATGTGTGTTTCGAGGTACGAATCGTTGGTACTGTGCGTGTAGTAGGGCAGGAGGTTAAACACATTAAGGTACTGCTCATCCGTACCCACGTGCGTCTGGTTACCGTTGAAGTGTTTGTAATCCATAAAGGCGATGTCATCGGCATTAAAAAATTTACCTGCTTTTACATTGAACCCGAAAGTACCCTTGTTATCAAAGGTTTCGCTGTACGACACACGTGCGGCAATGAAGTCGTATTCATAGCCCTTTACGGTTGATGAGAATGCCTTTTCGTACATGAACGATATACCCGGGTAGTTCACCTCGGTTACAGGGATCTTGCCATCGGGACGGGTGATGTACTTTTGCCCGAAACGTATGGTTCCGCTAATATTGGCTTTCCAAAGCTCATGCTTTTCAAACGGGGCAGAGGTGTAATTTTCCGGTTCAAGCGGGTTGTTGGAGGTATAATCCTTATTATCTTTTATCAGCACATAATCGGTATTGTTGAACACCGGCCTGCGACGGTTGTATTCAACGCTTCCGGCCATTGTAAGGCCATTGAATATCCAGTGGCTGGTTCCGATTTTTGCATACGTCTTATCATACAGCTTCATGTAGTTCTCTTTAAAGAGGAGTGAGCTGAAGGTGTTCATTAGTGGCGATATAGGTTCGGCAGGATTGAACTGGTTGATGGTGTTTCCTCCCGAAAAACTATACGTACCAAGTTTCCAGATACGTGTGCTGAATCCCCCATGCGCCCGGAAACGGTCTTCGGCAATGCCGTAATTCATTTCCGTCCATGCGGAGAAATAACGTTTTTTGTCGGTATTGGAACTGTTGAATGACAATCGCGTATCGAGGTTCCAGCCCTGTACCGTGTTGTATTTCGGAATCTGGAGGATACCGTCATAATTAAAATACGTTTTATTATCGGCAGCGCGGTAGCTATAGCCCGACAGTATATCAAACACATTAAAGCGGTTGCGTTTGGTGTTCAGTGAGTCTTTCGAAACCTTGCGAACCTCGGCAATGCTGTCTTTTTTTACATAATCGGTACGCTCTTCACCGGTAAGCGGCACGGGGCGAACTCCTGTCCAGTATATCGAGTCTTTTTTATTGGAATCTTCTTCAAAGGATACCAGCTCTTTGGTAAAAGTACCTTTCTCAAACTTGTCATGGAATGTATAATTGCTGTACACATGGGTCATTTTCCCCGTAAAGCCCACACCGAACATCCCTGCCTTGATGTCGAAAGTCTGCGAATTCTTGGCCCAGATGCCGTTGGTGCTGTTATAGCTGAAATTCTGCTGGAGCGTAAGCACCTCCAATATGTTCTGGCGGATGCGGTAGCCTTTGATGTCAAGGTCCACTGCCGATAGCGCCCAGCTGTCATCTACGATGTAGATATACCCTTCAAATACAGGCTCTTTATCGCGGCGGGGAATCACCTTGATTTTGCTGATTTCGAAACCATTCTCGTTAGTAAAGCTGCCTTCGTACTTATATTTGTAATACCCAAAGCATCCTTTGGCAATGGGCGATATCATAGCAACATCCTCCATATCTACATAGTCTTCATAAAAATTATAGAAAGTACCCGCCGCCGTGTTGTAGCTAAAGCCGTTGTTATCACCGCTAATTTTGGAGGCCACAATTTTTTCCTTAAGGCTGTTGGGCTGTTCGAATGTAATGTGCGACACGGTTTCGCTCAGGTAAATGATGCCGCTTCCGGTGGAGTCAAGCTGCCCTCCCTGCACATCGACCTTCATGCCCATGATGCGTTTCGGGACATTTTTCACGCGGAATATGCCTTTCGAGTAAAAGTCGGCTTCAAAACGCCCTGTCTTCTCTGAATTCTTCTTTTTGTTGGCCACGGCATTACGGATGATCGCGTAGGCAGGGTCTTCCCCCTTGGTAATAGTCACTTCGTTCAGCTCGTAACTCTCGTCTTCCATTACTACATCCAGTATGTGTGGGAATGAAGCAATGTTTACAGGGATTTTTTTTGCCTTGTAGCCGATGGACTGAAAAAGCAACGTGTACTTACCCGTTTCCTTAAAAGGAAGGTCATACTGGCCTGCTTCGTTGGCCGTGGTCCCCGTGTAGGTGTTTTCGATGGTAACGCTTACAAACGGGATGGGTTCGCCGTTTGCAGATGTGATTTTTCCTTTGATCTGCGAAAATGAAACGAATCCGCAAAGCAGGAACAGTGTGGTGATAAATTTGTGCATGGTTTAAATTGGTTAATCGTAAGGTTATTTTAAGAGTAGACGGGATTTACACTGGTTTGGTTGCATTGGATTAAAAAAAATGTTAACACATGAAAGATAACGGCAATTAGCGGAGTTTCTTACAAATTGAATAATTTTTAGTATGTTTGGAGTATGAGTTTTTTGATAGAAGCCATAGTCGAAGCAATTTTTGAAGGGATATTTTCATTTATTGATTATCCGGGGGCATGGCTGCATTGGCTCATAAGGGGAAAGAAGATCACGTATCCGCAGGTTGTAGAACGCTATTTCGGCATCAACCTTCTGTTGTCCCTGCTGGCCTACGGAATAATCGGTGTAACAATCTGGCAGATGGTTGGGTTATTACGATAAGCAGGTTTAATTTACGGAAGAACTGTTTATATATGTGTTTTTTACATCTTTAAAATATCCCGGTGCGCTATTTCATTGGCTCCTCCGCGGTATGACACCATCTTTTGACGAGGTACTGAAAACCTACTCCTTCGTTAATATCGCACTATCCCTTTTTATATTCTGCATGGCAGCAGCCATCATTATATAGCATCTCCAATGTCTAAATCAGTTAATAATCCATGCCAATCTGTCAAATAGGTGTTTCCCGCATTGCGTTTTGTACTACCTTTGGGTAAACACAATACACAATGAACACCACACAGGACCTCAGGCTGGCAGTACTTATCGATGCCGATAATGTGCCTTATTCTAAAGTAAAGGGGATGCTTGAGGAGATAGCCAAATATGGTACACCAACGTACAAACGAATTTACGGCGACTGGACCAAACCGACAGTTTCCGGCTGGAAGGGCGTGCTGCTCGAAAATGCCATAAGCCCTATACAGCAGTACAGCTATACAACCGGCAAGAATTCCAGTGACAGCGCCCTTATCATCGACGCGATGGATATTCTTTATTCGGGAAAGGTAGACGGGTTTTGCATCGTGTCATCCGACAGCGACTTCACAAGGCTCGCTACACGCCTGCGCGAAGAGGGCATGAAAGTGATCGGTATGGGCGAGAAAAAAACACCACTGCCGTTTATAAAAGCATGTGAAAAATTCATTTACATTGAAATCCTTGCCGGCAGTACAGAAAGTAAAAAGGTGGTCAAAAAACCGGCACGGCCCAATAAAAATGAAAAGCCGCTACCCGAACCTGAGCTTATAGAGGTGCCGGAAGTAAAAGAAACATTGAGTACCATTGACAGCAGGCTGATTAAGCTGATACGCAACAGCATTAACGACCTTGCCGATGAGAATGGCTGGGCCTTCCTGGGCGACCTCGGCAACCACATTCTTAAAAAGCAGCCGGACTTCGATGCCCGTAATTATGGCTTTCCTAAAATGCTGCCACTCATTAAAAATACCGACAGTTTCCTTGTCGATGAAAGGGAAACGGGTAAAAACAACATCAAGCACGTATACGTAAAGAATAAATAATTAGTTTTCCTTCGATTACCAATGAAGAAGATTACCGAAGCGATAGTGCGCAAAGACAAGACTGTCAATAAAGTACAGTTTGACAAGGAATGGTTCTACTCGCTTGAAGATATGGAGGATTTCCTTAATGAAGACCTTTCCGGCGTGGAAGCCGTTACCCTGCCTATGGATATATACGGCGAAATCCTTAACATTAAATGCGCTACCTGGGACGATATCGAACGCTTCCGCCAAAAAGAGCCGCTGGAGGATTTTAGGGGGAGTGTGTTGAGAAGCCCCCTAACCCCTAAAGGAGCAAAGAAAAACTAAAGAGATATGCAAGACGACTGGTTTACTGAACTATCCGAAGAGCAGCGAAAAGCTATCCAACGCGGGCTTGATGACCTTGATAGTGGCCGTGTAAAAACCCATGCTGCAGTTATGAAAGCGGTACGTGATAAATTGTTGAATTTCTCGCGTAAACCGTAAAATCATCATGAGTTTTACATTCCGTGACCCTCTCCTTTAGAGAGGGCCGGTGTGAGGGCCTATGCATACGAGTGAAGCTTGCCCCCTTCTCCTTCGGAGAGGGGGTTGGGGGTGAGGCCTACTCCAGTATATCCAAAAACGTCAATCCAAAAATCACCCCATCGATTAAAAAGCCGCTTTCGTACGACCTGATATAGTCTATTCGCAAAAAGCGGGCCTTGCCCCAACCCAGGTTATCGAAGCCGGCAGTGAACTCCATATAGGGCTTGTTTTCTGGTGTTGAGAGGGCATGCGCGCCTATGACAAGGTGATAGTTCAACTCGCTGATGAGTGGCAGCTTGTTGGTAATATAGCCCTTAAAGTTGTGTTCCAGATGCCCTTCCAAATACTGGTCGTTGGTGCTGTGGGTATAGTAGGGGAGGAAGTTGAACACGTTGAGGTAACGCTCCGATTTCCCAATGTGTGTCTGGTTGCCATTGAAATGCCTGTAATCGGTAAAGGCAATGTTGTCCGAATTAAAGAATTTTCCGGCACGTACTGCCATTCCGGTTTCGCCTTTGTTTCCGGCATCCATCGTATAGGTAATGCGTGTGGATAAATGGTCGAAGTTATACTCGTCAATGCTCGACGCAAATCCCTTTTCGTACCGAAGGTAAACCCTCGGATAATCCGGGCTGGAAATAATTTCCCTGCCGTCGGGGCGCGTGCGGTACGTTTGCCCGAAGCTGAAGCGTGCCTGTAACGATGCCTTCATAAGGTTATGCTTCAGGAATGCAGGTGTTTCATTATCAAGGGGCAATAAGGGGTTATTGGAAAGGTAGGGTTTATAAATATCCTTCAGTGTAGAGAAGTTGGTGTTATTATACAATGCATGCCTGCGGGCATATTCTATGGTTCCGTTTAATTGGATGCCATTCAGTACCTCCTCCTCATAAGCAACCTTAATGAAGGCATTGTCGTAAAACTTCGCATAATTGTCCCTGAAGAACAGCGTACTCACGCTGTTCACGATCTTGTTTATGGGATTTTCAGGATTAAACTGTTCGATCCTGCTGCCGCCCGTTACTGTGACGATCCGCTTCGAAAAGTTATTGAACTTATGTTCAAACGTGCCCGTAGCCCGGAAGCGCTGCTCCGCAAACCCATAGTTGAGGTCGGTCCCAAAGGTGGTATAGGTGTTTTTATCGGGATGGTACTTGGTAAAGTGGAACCCCGGTGCCAGCCAGTAGGCCTGTACAGTGTTAAAGGCCAGGCGTGTCGCGATGCCCGTGTATTTTATGTCCCAGTTTTCCCTGGAGTTATGGTAGGTATACCCGAGTATCGGCGCGGTCCATTTAAAGCGGTTGCGCTCGCGGTCGGTACTGTCCAGGTAGGCAACGCTTTTGCGCAATTCCTGCAGCCTGTCTTTCCTGATGTAATCATTGCGTTCCTCAGGAGTAAGCGGAATTGGGCGATTCGTATTCCAGTAGGTGTTCGGCTGCTGGTTGGCATCGGCCTCCACAAGCTGTACTTCAGGGCCAAAGGTAGTGCTGCTAAATTCGGGGTTAAATTTAAAATTGCTGTACACATAGCTAAACCTCCCCGTAAGCCCCACACCAAACAATCCGGCGTTGAAATCGATTGTCTGTACATTCTTGCTCCACAGCTTTTCTTTGGCATTGTAGCCAAAATTCTGCCTTATGTTCAGTGAATCCAACAGTGGCTGTTCAATTTGGCTTCCCTTCAGGGTGAAGTCGGTAGCATACAGTTCCCACGTGTTATCGACAATGTAAATGTATCCCTTAACGGCGGCTTCATTCTTCTTTTTGGGCGAAACCTTTACCTTGTTTATGAGCTGGTCACTGTCATAAAAGGAACTTTCCAGTTTATAATCATAGTAATTAAAGGCATTATCTGCAATGGGCGATACCACGCTGACCTCGAAAGGCAGAAAGTTTTCGTAAAAGTCAAATTCGGCAGTTTCGGCGCTGTTGTAGCTAAAGCCATTGTCCTCACCGCTAACTTTGGAAGCCACAACAACCTCCCGGATCTTACCGGGCTTTTCATACTGTACGCGGGATACGGTTTCGGAAAGGTAGATAATGCCATTACCAGTTGTATCGACAGACCCGCCTATGTCGCCTATTTCCTGTCCTAATATTTTATCCGGTACATCTGTTAGTGTAAAGGTACCGCGGGAATAGAAGTCTGCTTCATATTTGGACGTTTTCGCTGCGTTCTTTTGCCTGTTAGCTATCGCTTCGCTGATGATAACCCTTGCCTGGTCCTCCTTGTCAGCCACTACCAGTTCGTGCAGGGTATAGCTTTCTTCCTCAAGCGAAACATTCAGCGTATGCGGCATTTTGGCAATATCCACAGTAACGTCCTTCGTTTTATATCCAATGGAACGGAAAGTGATGGTGTATTTACCTTTTGCCGAAAGGGGCAGTGAGTAGTAGCCGTCTTCGTTGGACGAAGTTCCATTATAGGTGCCGCTCTGAAGCACGCTTGCATAAGGCACAGGCTCACCGGATTTTGTTACTATCCTTCCTTTTATCTGTGCAAAAGTTGGAATGCTCAATAGCAATAGGAAGTACAGTATATATTTTTTCATATTAAAGTATAAGTGATTGTAAAGCGAGCTCGTAGCCCTTCAGCCCAAAGCCGATGATAACCCCTGTAGCCACGGGAGAAAGAAACGACTGGTGCCTGAAGGTTTCCCGTGAAAAAGTGTTGGAAATATGTACTTCGATTACGGGTGCGGTAATCGCTTTTACCGCATCGGCAATGCCTATGGAAGTGTGGGTATATGCCCCTGCATTAAGGATGATGCCATCGTGATTAAACCCGGTTTTTTGAATTTCAGTTATGATCTCACCCTCAATATTGCTTTGAAAATAAGAAAGTTGTATTCCGGGAAACTTATTTTGCAGTTCCCCAAGGTAATCCTCAAAGGTGCGGCGGCCGTATATTTCTGGTTCCCTTGTACCCAGCAGGTTGAGGTTAGGGCCGTTGATTATGTGTATGTTCATCGATACGTTATATCGTGTAAAAGTAAGTAATCACTGTAAAGTTAGGATGCGGTTTAATACTAATTTTAACATTTAGGAACGCAGATTGTTGGGATTTAACGGATGTCCACATCTTTTAGCATCCATACCATTAAAATGTTGACAATAGGCCTTCCACCAGAAAAACAAAACCGGCTCCATCAAAAGTGACGAAGCCGGTTTTTTATGTATTCTAAAATTCTTAGAAGTAGTACCCCACAGATAGCTGGAATACATTGTTCTTTAGATCGATCTCGTCATTATCAGAAACGTTGCTAAGGCCTACGTTGTAGCGTGCCTGCGCAAAAAGGCCTGCGATGATCTTAAGCTCTACGCCCGCACTTGCTGCAAGGTCAAAGCTTTTTGTTTCGAATGCCTCTTCCGACTCATCCACAAGAAATGAGAACTGCGGCCCCGCCATAACACTCAGTTTTTCCGGCAGTATATAAAATTTAGCCATAACAGGTACTGAAATGTAGCTAAGGTCAATATCGCTCGCAGCATCTACGCCATTGTCGTACGTTGCTCCCTGCGAAGAGAAAAGCCCCTCGGCCTGTACAGAGAACGTTGGTACAAGGTTAAGTTCTACTACAGCCCCTGCATGGAAACTGGTAATACCATCTGTGTCTACATCGCCCGAAAAATTAGCGAAGTTGGCACCCGCCTTGATACCGAAGTCCAGGCCCTGCGCCTGCGTGGCAAAGCTGCCTGCAAGTACGGTCATTAAAAAAAGGATCTTTTTCATGTTATATATAGTTTTGGGTTAAAAATAAAAGCCTAACGAAAGCTGTATCACTGTATTTTTTACATCGGCATCATCAAAAACCTGTTTCTGCCCCCACACATAGCGCCCTTGTATAAAAAGCCCGCCCGTTATTTCGTATTCCAGTCCTGCAGCGATGCCAAAATCGTAATTTTCACCTTCCACGGGCATAACTCCTGAGGTTTCGCTGGCCAGTAATGAAAATTGCGGCCCCGCGTGTATGCTTAATGAACCGTCGATATCGAACTCCGCCATAACGGGAAGCGTAACATAATTGAGCTTGTATTCTTCACCGTCAACTTCTGCACCCTGTACCGAATACAGCAACTCAGGCTGGAGTGTAACGCGGTCAAGGATATTGAATTCCATAAGCGCGCCAACGTGAAAACTGGTAATTCCGCTAAACCCGTCGGCATCGTTGCCGTTAAGGTTGGCGAAATTTACACCGCCCTTGACCCCATACGTTTGGGATTGCGCCAAACAACCGATCAGTAGTGCCACTGCTAAAATAACTCGTTTCATAAAGTTTGTAATACTGGTAGGGCAAATGTAAGGGAAAACCTAAACGCTCATACTCAATTTAACCCGATTTTAGCTTTTTTGACGAAACAGATAAAATGTCAATAGTACTTGTAAATCGTAATGACTTATAAATCAGCCATAAATTAAGACTATTAAATTTTTTAAAATTTGGCACGCCATTTGTAAGAATTAATGTTAAATAACCATAATTTATTTACAATGAAAAAACTTTTATTTTCGGTGGCAGCACTTGCCGCATTTGGAATCGCCCAGGCCCAGGAAGAGACCGGGGGAACAGGATTCGCTAAAAACGATGTATTCGTGTCCGGGTCGCTCGGATACAGCTCTCAAAAAACGGGTGACATCAAAACAACTTCTTTTAATGTTATTCCAAGGGTAGGGTACTTTGTGAGTGACAATTTTGCAATTGGCGCACAATTAGGATATGCCAGCACTGAAAGGACGTACTACACCGAGTTCGATATTGCTGAAGCAAAAACTACAGGTTTTGAGCTTGGCGCTTTTGCCAGGTATTACGGATCTCCGGCAAAATCATTCTCTTTCTTCGGGCAGCTGAGCGCATCCTACCTTACAGCAAAAACCGAATATGAAGGCGGTGGCGAATCGAAAGTGAATGGTTTTGGATTGGGGGTTGCCCCGGGTATAAGCTACTTTGTTTCAGATAACATCGCGCTGGAAGCGACATTTGGCGCACTGAACTACAGCACTACCAAACCGGATGAGGACAATGCTGAATCTACTGACAATTTTGACTTAAATCTGAACCTTACCGAGGTGACCTTTGGCATCATTTATAAATTTTAAGTAATGTTAATATCATCTTAATAAAAATACCCAATTACAGGTATTTTTCTTATTAATTAATTTTATACATTTGCTTTACAAGTAACAATCAAAAATTAAACACAAAATGAAAAAAATCTTATTATCTGCAGTAGCTGTTATGGCTTTTGGTGTAGCGGCACAAGCTCAGTCTGAAGACATGAAATTCGGTGTTAAAGCCGGTGTGAACATGACTAACTTCACAGGAGATGGTGATTCAGACGGCGCAACAAGTTTTTATGTAGGTGGTCTTGTTGACCTTCCTGTATCTGGTAACTTCCACGTACAGCCGGAAATTTTGTACTCTATGGAAGGTGCTGATGAAGCAAGCATTTCTTACGTAAGGGTGCCGATCATGGCTAAATATTATGTAATGGAAGGCCTAAGCCTCCAGGCTGGTCCTGAAATAGCATTCAAAGTAGCTACTGAAGATGATTTGTTAGATGAGGCTACTAAGTCTATCGATTTTGGAATCGGTGCAGGTCTTGGATATGAGCTTCCAATGGGTCTAATGTTTGATGTAAGGTATAACCTTGGACTTTCAGACATCAGCGAAGTTGAAGGTTTTGAGATTAAAAATACAGGCATTCAGCTTGGTCTTGGATACCGTTTCTAATACCGGCTGTTAATAAAAAGCGAAAACCTCCCGTCGGGAGGTTTTTTTTTAATATTATTTTGCTATTTTTATCGCATCTAAATCAATAACACATGAAAAAACTCTTACTTTCAGCATTGGCCGTTGTGGCTTTTGGCTTTACTGCGCAGGCGCAAATGGATGAATTCCCAATATTCGGCATTAAGGGCGGCGTAAATCTTTCCAACTTCGGGGCCGATGCCGAGGATACCGACATGGCAACTTCGTTCTATGCCGGCGTTTCGCTTGACATTCCTATGAAAGGCATTTTCCACCTTCAGGCAGAAGCGCTTTATTCTGTAGAAGGCGCTGACAACGCGTCAATAACTTATTTAAGGTTCCCTGTTATGGGTAAGTTTTATGTTGGGGAGAGCTTCAACGTGCAGGTTGGCCCGGTACTTGGCGCAAAGCTGGATACTGAAGACAAATATCTGAACAAAGCTACCAAGGCGCTTGATTATGGCGCTGCTGCAGGCCTTTCTTATGAATTTAAAATGGGCCTTGTTGTAGATGCAAGATATTATCTTGGCCTTGAAGACATCAACAGGTCGGAATCTACAGATAAGATTACGAACAATTCTATCCAGTTAGGATTGGGATACCGATTCTAATTCCTGAAAATACAATCATTTAAGCCTCTGTTTTACAGGGGCTTTTTTGTTTTTAGCTGCGTTCTCAGGCAGCTATCAGAGGTTGAATTACTCACCTGGGAACAATGGTTTGTGAGGGATTGATTCGTCAGTACACGAAGCGTTGTAAGTGGCCAGGTATCTATAAATGGTATAAGAGAGACTGAACCCTTGCATCGAAATGCATACGAAAAACTTTACTTTGCCCCTCAGGATTAGCTACATATATGCTGTAGATGGTTACAGTCCCAAAGCCGGTTCTAATACACGCCTGCTCTTCAGCAAGGACAAAAAAAACCAGCATCACGGGCTGGTATTAAAAGCAAAAAGGCCTTTCAACTAATTGAAAGGCCTCTCTTTATACTGGGAAAATGATTAGAATTTATATCCGATACCCAATTGGAATACTGAGTTTTTAGCGTCTACATCTTTGTAGATTTCAGTAAGGCCAACATTGTACCTGCCTGTGGCAAATAATCCAATTTCAGTCTGGAAAGTAAGCCCTGCCGCAACACCAAATTCAAAAGTTTCCGCATCGTCAAGTTCAAAATCACCGTTGTCAGAGTTCGGGTTAAGATCTACTTCTTCATTAACAAGGAAGCTGAATTGTGGTCCTGCCTCAATGCTAAGGCCTTTTACAATGTATACTTTTGCAAGTACCGGTACGTTGATGTAGTCAAGCTGGAATTCAGCCTTGTCACCATCCGGGCCATCAAAGTCAAATTCAAAACCCTGTCCTGAATAAAGCGCTTCAACCTGGATAGACAGGATCTCTGCGATTGGGAACTCACCTACTACACCTACGTGAAAGCTCGTCCTTGAATCAGGGGAATCAAAATCGCTGCCGGTTATCGTTGCGAAGTTAGCACCACCCTTAACGCCAAAGCTAATTGCCATCGAATCGGAGTTGCTTGCATCTTCCTGTGCGTTTGATACTGCTACAGCACCTAACATTAATGCACCTGCCGAAAATAATTTAAATAGTTTCATCATTTATAAGTTTTAGTTTTGTAGGGCAAAAGTATAATCATTAACATTGGGGTATTCTCAAAGAACTCTTAATTCACATAACTTTAACCTGTATGAAAAGTTGGGCTAAATTCATAAAAGACTATAACTCTTATCTTAAGATAGAAAGAGGGCTGTCTGCCAATTCAATAGCCAGCTACACGTTCGATATCCAAAGGCTGGTAAGTTATTTGGAGGAACATTCCATTGATGTTTCCCCGGTTGATATTGATGATGAAGCAGTGCAGCAGTTTATCTACCATATTTCTGCCGAACTGAACCCCCGTTCGCGTTCCAGGCTCATCTCGGGGCTTAAAAGCTTTTTTAATTACCTTGTGTTTGAAGACTATCGCAAAAGCAGCCCTATGGAACTGATCGAAGTGCCGAAAATCGGGCGAAAGCTTCCCGATACGCTGTCCGTAAACGAAATAGACGAGCTGATCAGGGCAATAGAATTGAGCGGTAATGACGAGGAGCGGGGCAGGGGCCACAGGGACAAAGCCATGCTGGAAACGCTGTACAGCTGCGGGCTCCGGGTTTCGGAACTGGTGGGCCTTAAGGTATCCGACCTGTTCTTTGACGAGGGCTTTATAAAAATAACAGGCAAAGGGAACAAACAGCGTTTTGTACCCATAGGCGAATCGACAAAAAACTACATCCTTACGTATAAAAATGATGTACGTACTAAAGTAAGTATACAAAGGGAACACGAGGATACGCTGTTTCTCAACCGGCGCGGCAGGGGGCTTACCAGGGCTATGGTGTTCACGATCATTAAGCGGCTGGCAGATAAAACAGGCCTCAACAAGATCATCAGTCCCCATACATTCCGGCATTCATTTGCCACCCACCTTTTGGAGAATGGCGCCGACCTGAGGTCGATACAGCTTATGCTGGGGCATGAATCGATAACCACAACCGAAATTTACATGCATCTCGACCGGAAATTTTTAAGTTCGATTTTAAATACCTATCATCCAAGAAGGTAGTTAGGGGAGGTAGTTATAATTTTTCAAAAAAAAATTATTAATTCAAAACTAAATGTAAATTTGTGATAAAAAAATTAAGTATGAAGTTTTTTGATATGCCTGATATCCATGATGGCGAGCGTCTTGACGCTTTTTATAAAAAGCTGCTGGACCAGGTGCCGGACTTAATTTTTAAGATGGTATGGACCGGCGACGACAATTACGCGATTGTTTATGCCAGCGAAACCGTTAATGAGGTGTATGAAATGACGGTGGAGGAGTTTATGCACAATACCCATTCATTTTTCACAGACCGGGTAGTGCCGGAAGATATCAAGAAATTTATTAAATCCGTTAAAACTTCAGGCAGGAAACTGGCTAACTGGAACCATGAATTTCGTGTGCAGCTGCCTAAAAAAGGGATTCGCTGGATGCGTGTTGCCGCCAAGCCCGAACTTGGAGCTGATGGTACGGTAAGCTTTTACGGAAGGGTGACTGATATAACGACACAAAAAGAACAGGAAAACAAAGTGACCCGGTCGGAGCAGCGTTACAAATATGCGCTTAAGGCAGCATCTGAAGGGTTGTGGGACTGGGATATGATAACCAATACCGTATATTTTTCGCCACAAATGATGAAGATAATGGGCAAAGTGGAAAAGGAAGCTTATTATCCGGGTTCGTTTTGGCTTTCCAGGATACACCCCGATGACCTCAAGACCTATGAGAGCATGAAAGGCAGGTACCTTGATGATAAGTTGGGCTCCTTTGAACACATTTACAGGATAATGACCGACCAGGGTAAGTACCGCTGGGTGCTAAGCCGTGGCAGGGCTATTTTTGATAATAAATCAAATCCTGTAAGGGCTATCGGGACACTTAAGGATATTACGCAGCTCAAGGAAAAAGAAATGGAGCTTGGCAATACCATCGATATCATCGGGAGCCAGAACAACAGGCTGAGCAATTTTGCCCATATTGTATCGCATAACCTGCGTTCGCATGCCGGTAACCTCAAAATGCTGCTCGATATATTCAAACGCGCGACAAACGAGGAGAGGGAAGAGCTGTTGCAGCACCTTGAAGGTATTTCCGACGGGCTTTCTATTACGATCAGCCACCTGAAGGAACTTGTCGAGATACAAAATGAGATAAAGATCACCAGGGAAAACCTTAATTTAAGGCATTATCTCAAGAATATACTAACTATTTTACACAATGAGATCACAAAGCACGGGATTAATATAGAAATTAACATACCTTTGGATATAACAGTTAATTACAATCCTGCTTATCTTGAGAGTATATTGCTTAACTTTACAACGAATGCCATTAAATATTCAAGCCCCGACAGGAGCCCGCTTATATCGTACGATTTCGAGATAATAGAGGGGAGGAAGGCGCTTTCGGTATCGGATAACGGGTTGGGTATTGACCTCAAGAAACATAAAAATTCGCTGTTCGGAATGTACAAAACATTTCATAAGCATCAAAATTCAAGGGGCATAGGCCTGTTTATTACGAAAAACCAGATTGAAGCAATGGGTGGAAAAATTGAAGTCTTTAGTGAAATGAATAAAGGGACCACATTTAAAATTTATTTTGATGAAGAAAGTTAACAGTCTCTACGTTATCGATGATGATAAGATTTATCATTTTTTGTTGAAGAGCCTGCTGAAACAGAACGGTATCAATGCACAGAGTACCTTCTTTTGCAATGGGCAGGAAGCTATCGATTTTATGAAGAAGGATAATAACATAGACAACCTTCCGGATCTTATCCTGCTGGATGTTAATATGCCAATAATGAACGGCTGGCAGTTTTTGGAAGAGTTTTCTAAACTTTCACCCGGCGTTACAAGGATGCCTGTAATTTATATGATAAGCTCATCAAATAATGAAGTTGATATCGAAAGGGCAAAGGACTTTAACGGGACCGTAAAGGATTACTTCCTTAAGCCGATATGCAAAGAAGATATCGAAAAGATATTTGTCGGGTAAACCCAGGTCGCTTTATTGCGATAGCTGCAACGTAAAAAACCTCTTATAAAAAGAGGTTTTATTTTTTATCTTAAGATGATATATTATGCCTGGATTTGTTTTTCCTGCTTCCTTCTGTTGTAGTAATACAATGCGAAAGAGATACCAACGATGGCAAGCAAAATTAGTTTTCCGTTGATTGGCGCTGAAGGGTCGCTACCTTCGAGGCAATCTGGGTCGTCTGGAGGACAATCCCCCCCCTCATCTCCCGGTTCTTCTTCTTCCTGGGCAAACATTACAAAATCGCCTACAAACAAAAATGCAAAAATGTACAATTTTAATAAACTGCTTTTCATAATTTGGGGGTTTTAAACTAATACGGCAAATTTAGAAGTTATTTTCAAATAAAAAAAAATATAGTCTGTTTTTTTTAACTACTTGTTAACTAAGTATTCTGCCACTGTTTTGACCAAACACGCCCTTAATTATTTAAAATTTGGTTTTTTTATTTTTTTGAAACAAAACATCAATTAATGTATTATATACTTGTGAATATCCTCAATGTAATTTTTTCGATATGTGGTAGGGTATTTTAAATGTAAGATGTTTAACAATAAAGGAAGGAAATCGGATGGCTGCTAAACCAAATTGTCATAGTGTACTAGTAATGATGTTGTTGTGCTTCTTTGCGCTTTCCTGCCAGGACGATTCGGTAAGTGAAGACAATTCCGGTACGCTTGATAGTGTCTCAGAGCTGACAGGGCTTTTGCTGGCGGTCGCTGACGACCCGGCTACCGATGAGTGCATTGCGCTGGCATATCCCATAACGGTTTTTGGGTACAACAGCAGCTTTCAGGTGGAGCAAACCTATGTGGTAAATGATGATGCGGAACTGCATACATTGCTGCTGGCCCTTGATGCCAACGAATATTATTCTGTAAACTATCCGGTAACCATCATTGTCAACGGACAGACGGTTGCGCTAAACAGCAACCTGCAGCTTGAGCTTGCTATAAATGCCGCACTGGCCGCCTGCGATGAAAATGATTGCCAAAACCCCGGCGTGCTGACCGACGGCCTGATAGCTTACATGACCTTTGCCAATGGCGCTGTTTTCGATCTTAAGGGCAATGCCGTATCGGCGCCCTATGAGCTTGAAGGCGCTACAGACAGGAACGGAAATCAAAACTGTGCAGTGTCATTCAATGGCCAGCAATACCTTCAAATGGTTTCCTCACCGGCAAATGCGTTGGTGGCAGGCGACGAATTTAGCATAAGCCTTTGGTTCAAAATGCAGAATACCGTTGCAGGCGACCTGGAGTTTCTGTTCAGGAAAAGCGACCCGTCGGGGGACGGTTTTTACCTTGCAGTATACGATATGAATACCCCGATGTTCGGGATGCCGGAGTCTGAAGTATGGGACAACAGTTGGAACCAGGATGCTTCACTTTGGGAAGATACCGAAAACTGGCACCACCTTGTTGCAACCATGGATACCAACAATACAATGAAGCTGTACCGCGATGGTGTGCTGAGGAATACCGCCACCGCCACAGGTACGATAGGAGCCGAAGCACTGGATTACTATATTGGGCAGGGCTTTACCGGAATGATGGACGACCTCCGCGTGTATAATAAAGTATTGACATTACAGGAAGTGCAAACGCTTTTCGAAGTCGAAGGCGACTGCAATACATGTTTAGAATAGTTGTGTTTTTTTTAAATATTCAAGTTTCCCGAAACCGGCTATTCCCAAGCCGGTTTTATTATTTATAAAAAGTTCATTTTGAGGCTGTTTTGAATCATTTGTAACATACATCTAAAGTATTGTGTTAAAATTTCATTTGTAAGGTAGGGTTAATCCTTACAGAACTGTCCTATAATAAATCGGATTTAGTAGTTCCGGTTTCTTCAGATTACATTTAAGTTTATGTTTAAAAGCCCCCGCAAGGGGCTTTTTTTTTACTATTGCCTTTAACTTCAAAATCAAATCCTTAAATTTGCACCTCTATAAAGAAAACCACGAATTTATATGTTCGATAATTTAAGCGAAAAACTCGACAAAGCCCTTCATATCCTTAAAGGGCACGGAAAAATAACAGAAGTAAACGTTGCGGATACCCTTAAGGAAGTACGCCGCGCATTACTTGATGCCGACGTTAACTTTAAGATTGCCAAAGACTTTACCACCAAGGTAAAAGAAAAGGCAATGGGAGAGAACGTATTGACCACCCTGCAGCCGGGCCAGCTTATGGTAAAGCTGGTGAAAGACGAGCTTACCGAACTTATGGGTGGAGACGCTGCAGGAATCAACCTTTCGGGCAACCCGTCGGTGATACTGATGTCGGGCCTTCAGGGTTCGGGTAAAACAACTTTCTCAGGAAAGCTTGCCAATTACCTTAAGACTAAAAAGAACAAAAAGCCGCTGTTAGTGGCGTGTGACATATACCGCCCCGCGGCAATCAACCAGCTTCATGTGGTGGGTGGCCAGGTAGGCGTTGAAGTATACAGTGAGGAGGGCAACCGCAACCCTGTGGAAATTGCCCAAAACGCGATCAAGCATGCCAAAGCAAATGGCTTTAACGTAGTTATCGTCGATACCGCCGGCCGTTTGGCAGTGGATGAGGAGATGATGAACGAGATTGCCAACGTCCACAAGGCGATTCAGCCGCAGGAAACCCTTTTCGTGGTCGATGCCATGACGGGCCAAGATGCCGTGAATACAGCGAAAGCGTTCAACGAAAGGCTGGACTTTGACGGTGTGATCCTTACGAAGCTCGATGGTGATACCCGTGGTGGTGCGGCCATCTCGATCAAATCGGTGGTAAACAAGCCGATCAAGTTCATAGGTACAGGCGAGAAGATGGAGGCTATCGACGTATTCTACCCGAACCGTATGGCCGACCGTATTCTGGGTATGGGTGACGTGGTGTCGCTTGTGGAAAGGGCTCAGGAGCAATACGATGAGGAAGAGGCACGCAAACTACAGAAGAAGATTGCCAAGAACGAATTTGGTTTTGATGACTTCCTCGCGCAGATACAGCAGGTTAAGAAAATGGGTAACATGAAAGACCTTGTAGGCATGATACCGGGTGCCGGAAAGGCGCTGAAAGACGTTGAAATTGAGGATGATGCCTTTAAGCACATCGAGGCAATCATCCACTCCATGACCCCGCAGGAACGCAGCAAGCCTGCCGTACTCGATGCAAAGAGGAAAGCCAGGATATCCAAGGGTTCCGGCACGTCGCTACAACAGGTCAACCAGCTGCTCAAGCAGTTCGACCAGATGAGCAAGATGATGAAAATGATGCAGGGCGGCGGCGGAAAGAACCTCATGCGCATGATGGGGGGAATGAAAGGCATGAAACCTTAACGATACAAGACGCGGCGACGCGTCTTTTTTGTTCCGTAAAACATTCTATTCTAACTATATACAACACAAAATGCAAATACTGGACGGAAAAAAAACATCGGACGACATTAAGAATGAAATTGCCGAAGCTGTAGATAAAATGAAGGCCAGGGGCGAGAAGGTACCCCACCTCGCCGCAGTGATAGTAGGCAACGATGGCGCCAGCCTTACCTACGTGGGCAGCAAGGTAAAAGCCTGTGAGCGTGTGGGTTTCGAATCGACGCTGATAAAGCTGCCGAGCACAATATCCGAACTGGAATTGCTGAGGAAGATCGAGGAACTTAACCAGGACGACAATATCGACGGGTTCATTGTGCAATTGCCTCTCCCTAAGCAGATTGACGACCAAAAAGTACTCATGGCCATCGATCCGAGCAAGGATGTCGACGGCTTCCACCCCGAGAATTTCGGCAAGATGGCACTCGATATGACCACCTTCATACCGGCCACGCCCTTCGGGATACTGGAGCTTTTGGAGCGCTATAACGTTGATACTGCGGGCAAACATACCGTAGTCATTGGCCGTAGCCACATTGTGGGCAGACCCATGAGCATCCTGATGGGGCGCAAGGGCTTCCCGGGCAACAGTACAGTGACCCTTACCCACAGTCACACCAAGAATATCAGCCAGATAACCACCCAGGCCGACATCATCATCACCGCATTGGGCGTTCCGAACTACCTGAAAGCCGAAATGGTTAAGGATGATGTAGTTGTGATCGACGTGGGCATTACCCGTGTACCCGACGAAACCAATCCAAAAGGTTACCGTATCACCGGGGACGTTGATTTTGAGAATGTTAGCAAAAAAGCATCGTTTATAACACCGGTTCCGGGCGGGGTCGGACCGATGACCATTGCCATGCTGCTGAAAAATACCCTGCTGGCAAGGGAACAGCGCAGAATGAAAAAATAAAAGGTGATAAAAGGGGTGTGAAGCTAAAATTTCAGGTAACTTTTGCGCTCTATCGGGAGGATTTCAGGTAACGCTGAAGGTGACTTTTGGTGACATCCCACAGGATAAAACAGCCGTTTTATAAAATTCGGCACATAAAATGATAAAAGCCCAAAAAAGTAATGAATTTTTTTGGGCTTTGTTTTTAAATTGAAGTCACATGAAGTTGCCAAAATGAAATTTTAGTTCGTGTCCTGATCTTTGTTGAAAATTATTTTTTAAGTATATTCACTAAAAAATATAATCAATGAATAAATTTTTTACCCTGCTCGCCATACTGATGCTTTTGCCAGCCACCTTATTTTCGCAAACCAAAGCCGAAAAGCAGGCGCGGAAGGAAGCGTTTAAAAACCGCGACAAATACCTCTTTGCCGCCAGGCCCGTCCAAAAAAACTTTACCCATACCCTGCCGTTCGAATACCACCGGGGCCAGATCATCGTGCCCGTGGTAATTGCCGGCGAAACCTACAGCTTTATGTTCGATACCGGTGCGATGACGGTTGTATCGCCTCAGCTAAAGGAAAAGCTGGGCCTGAAAAGCATCTTCAGTAATAAGATTGCCGATGGCTCAGGGCAGGTGGAGGAACAGCAGATGTACGGCATCGGGCAGGTACAATTGGGTCCGGTTGTCTTTAAGGATGTTGTGGGTCCGGCGCTGGACATGACAAAGTTCGAAAAGCTGTTCTGCATGAAGCTCGACGGGGTATTTGGCACCAATATGATGCGGACCTGCCATTGGAAAATTGACTATGAGGCGAAGACACTAACGTTCTCGAGCAAGAGGATCAAGCTGCAGGGCGATGCGATATCCATCGATTTTAACGAAGGGTTTTCCGGCAGCCCAAAAATCAGGCAGGTGATTGGCAAGTACTCGTATTTTTCAACGGTTGACACGGGCTACAACGGCGGGTTTAGCATAAGGGACAGCCTTTTCTTTACGAGCTATACCAATAAGGACACAAAGGTGGTGCGCGGAAATGGCAAAAGCGCCATGACGTTATTTGAAAGCAGGATCAACAATGAATATTCCGCGATCCTGGACAGCATCTACTTTGGGGACCACCTGCTGAAGAACCAGTCCGTGAAGGTTTCCGCCGGCGATTCCTACCTGACAGGCAACGAAACCTTCGAAAAGTTTGGCTCAATGATACTGGACTGGGGTAAAAAGAAATTGTACTTCCCGGCAACAACCATAAAAGAGGACAGCAGCTTTAAATCCCTGGGCATGTCACCCATTTATATTGAGGACGACCTGTTTGTGGGCATGGTGTGGGAAGGCAGCCTGGCCGCGAAAAGCGGTGTTGCCCCGGGCGATGCTATCCTTTCAATGGACGGCATTCCGTCAAAAGAGATCCCGCGGGACAAATGGTGCGAATTTGTTGAAATCTTCACTGAAGACGAAATCACCAGGCCGCTGCCTATCGTCATACGCACCCAAAGCGGGGAGGAAAAACAGCTGGTGTTGGAGAAGGTGGATTTGTTTGAGCAGTAAGAATGTGATAATAGTACTATTGTCAATTTTTCTTTGTTTACCCAATTAATATCTTAAATTATCTATATTATGAAAAGTTTTAGAGAGTGGCACACAAATCTTGATACAGAAGTGTATCATAATAATAAAAATTGTACAAAAGGGAACAACATCGAGGATAAGTATTTAGCTGAAGGTAAAGGCGGTAAGCGGCTTTGCTCAGAGTGTAAAAAGAGGAATAAAGCTTAGTCGATTATGTTGTATCTTTTAAGTGTATAGATAGATTAAGATCTAATTTTATTTTAAGTCTATTTTTAAAGTAGAGGACAATGCCAGTCTCAGGCATAATAGTTATCGATTTTCCTCTTTTGGATTTATTGATACTATTGCACTTGTAACTTTATCACTGATATATTCAGCGATTTAATTCATCAATATAATTAAGCAAAATCAGAAGCCGCAAACAAAGGGCTAACTTCGGTTTTGTTAAAACCTGTTCTTAACTTTTTGCGTGGACAAGTAGTGTTTTTTATATTTACGAAAATTAACAACATGACTGAAGCACAAACTCAATTACTAAAAAATTTCAATTCTCTTTGTCTTACTAAAAATGTAGAAACTGCAAAAACCTTATGCGGGCGCATTACGGAAATTTTGCGATTGTCAGGCAATGACTTAACTCTTTGGGACAAAATAACGAAAGACTATCTGTGTAATAATGTCCCTTTTTATAAAATTCGCTCCGCATTAGAGCTAGAATTTTCTTTTCTGACAGCAATAGATACTACTTTGCCTGTTTTAATTAGCGGTGTAGGGTAAAGAAAAGAGTGTCCGTACTTCTAAGGTTATTGCAATTTTTTTACGCAAACAAAAACGGCTAAAGAAATGTCGACAGGCATAATAACGCTATAATCAGAAACTTTAAAACCAAGTATATCATGATAAAAAACTACTTTGCTAACTCAAGGTTAGAATATTTAGATTCTATTTTAAAAGAATTGGCAAAAAATATGGGCAGTTTCATTAGTGAGGATACTGTTGCACCTCTAGTGAGCTTCAGAGAAAGTAAACATAAGGTCTTCGGTAGTATGATAACAACAAAAGAAGGGATACCTGTAGGCAAAGAACGTATGGTATTTAGAACAGCAACAATTTATTTAGAAAATGAAGGTCTCATAATGCGGAAGGAGCCTATTTCTGAAACACCTGATTATATGATTACTTTCAAAGGTTTGGAACTTATAGAAAAAGGAGGTTTACTAAAGCGTTCTAATAATGATAAACTAAAAGAGGTCTTACAAAAACTCGTATGGCTTTTTGCTTTGCTGACATTTGGCGTTAACACTTTCTTTCAGATATTAAACTACTATAGTCTTACTTCAAAAAAATCTTATCAAATAGACCAGCAATCAGTTCAAGCAATGCGCAAATAATCGGTGAAATTACAAGTAAGCAAATCTCAAATAGTAGAAACTTTCATTTGGAACTCTTGCATAATAGTAGGAAAACCGCTCCGATTAAAGGTTGCTTTTATTGTTAGTAATTGTTTTAAAGTTCTCGATTTATTTTATTTCAAGTCTATAATTTTTGTCTGTATTACCAATTTTATTAATGCATATTTTTTAAATTAATGATTTTTGATGCTGTATTTTTGTCACTAATCCTAAAATCAGATTCTTATGAAACAAAGTCACAAAACCGAAGAAATAGTACGCACCTTGCATGAAATTTCAAGTTCAGAAGCCGCCATGGTAGGTCACACAATAGCAATAGGTGTGGGAAATCCTTTTATAGGTCATTTTGTGTTGAATAATATTCCCGACCATATTTCTGAAGTGAGCTTTTTAATTGAAGATATAGAAGATGCTTTATTGGCAATTTCTATCTTTTCAGAAGAGCCTAAGCGAACAGCACAAGAAGCAAAAGAAAAGTTTAAATACGATGAAAACAAGCCTCTCTATTTGCACTATTTCAGAACTCTTAAAGGTCAATAATAAATGAACTGAGTATTTGGAATAGATTCCAATATCATATGCCACTCCTCCGGAGTTCCGGGCCATCCCCTTATAAATAGTTCTATAAACATACCGCCCCGCTGGGGCTACCACTCATGCGTCCATAGTGCATGAATAGTTATTTCACTTCAGCAATTCTTAGCATCCCCTGATAAATACTTCTATAAACGTACCGTCCCGCCAGCGTACCATGATGAGTCCCCGAGGGACGGCATGTTTATAGCAAATAATGTTAGCGCGCCTCCAGAGCTCCGGAGGAGCGGCATAGAAATTCAACCACACACAGATACATTACGTTAAGCACGGTAAGAATAACCCCTGCCGAAGCGAAGCTTCATCCTCTGTGGCACTCTGTATTATTTTAAAACCGCCCTTCAAAACTATGTGCCTATGTGGTTAAAAATAATGCAGATGGTCGCCTAAAAATCCGTCCCCATCCCCAACTCCCTCCAGTTATCCACTTCCTGCTTCACTGTTTCCAGCTTGGCATCGGCCATGGCTACGGAGTCGCTGCCTAAGAACAGGTACAGCGGCGGGTTCTGTGCTTCGGAGGCCGTGATGATCGCTGCCACGCCTTTCACGGGGTCGCCCGGCTGGTTGCCGTTGATCTCCTCCTGGTGCGCTTTTTGCGAATCGCGGGTCGACTGGTAGGCATCGATCGGGTGCTGCGGCACCGCGATGGAATCCGACTCCAAAAAGTTCGTCCTGAAATACCCCGGCATCACTAACGTTACGTCAATCCCGAAAGGTTTCGCCTCCACCGCCAGCGCTTCGGTAAACCCGTTTACGGCAAACTTGGTCGCGCAGTAAATCCCAAACCCCGGGAAGCTGCCCACATAACCGGCAATGGACGAGATGTTGATGATGTGCCCGCTTTGCTGTTGGCGCAAATGCGGCATGGCCTGGCGGATCACGTTCAGCGAACCGAATACGTTCACCTCAAAGTTTTGCCGTGCCTCGGCATCGCTCAGTTCCTCCAACGCCCCAATGAGACCGTAACCTGCGTTGTTCACCACTGTATCAAGGCTCCCGAATTTAGCAAGGGTGGCGTTAATCGCTGCTGCCACGCTGGCTTCGTTGGTAATGTCCATTTCCAGCGGAAGGAAATTTTCATTGGGGCCGGCTGCTTTCTCCAGGTCAGATTTTTTGCGGGAGGTCGCCGCTACGTTGTGGCCTTTCGCTAATAGCTGTTGTACAAATTCCAGCCCGAGCCCTTTGGAGGCACCGGTAATGAACCATGTTTTTTGTGTAGTCATGATGTATGTTTAGTTGTTATTATAATCAGTTGAAATGGTCGTCTCTTTCGCCGCTTCCAGTTCCTTTGTAATCGTTTCAGCTTTAATCACCGCACGTTTGTAGGCATCGCTGCCGAGGAGCAGGCGCAATGGCGGATTTTCGGTAAAGGCGGTCTGTATCATGAGCGCTGCGGCCTTTTCGGGATCGCCTCCCTGCTTACCTTTAAGCTGCAGCAGCCTCTGCTGGGCGTCGCGCATGGCGGTGTACCCATCAATGCGGTTTTCGGCAATTACGATGGAATCGTTATCCAGGAAGCTGGTCCGGAATGCGCCCGGCAGCACGACGGTAGCGGTTATCCCGAACTCGCGCACATCTTCCGCGAGCACTTCGGTAAGCCCGGTAACGGCAAATTTCGTTGCGGCATACGCGGCCCATCCTGTATTTGCCGCCATCCCCGCAATGGAAGACACGTTGATGATATGCCCGCTTTTTTGTTCCCGCATGTAGGGCAGCACGTTGCGTATCACGTTGATCGTGCCAAATACATTGATGTCGAAACTCTGCCGCACTTCTGCGTCCGACAGTTCTTCCAGGCTTCCGCCAATGCCATAGCCTGCATTGTTTACCGCCACATCAATGGTGCCGAATTTCCCAACGGCCTGCGACAGGGCCTGCTTCACAGAGGCATCGTCGGCCAGGTCGGTATAAAGGGAGAGGAGGTTTTCGGTCGCGCCGCCCGCTGCTGCAGTTAACGCTTCAGGGTTTCTGGAGGTTGCCGAAACATTCTGGCCCATTGCCAGCAGCTGCTTTACCATTGCCAGCCCCAGCCCTTTGGAGGCGCCGGTAACGAACCATGTTTTTTTGATTTGATTGCTTTCCATAATAGTTATTTTATTATGGCAAAGGTAGGGAAGGGCTACAGGCAGATTATTGCCCGTAACAAACGCTTACTTGCAAAAATCAAACATTTCTGTAATTCGATGGGGTAGTAGCTGTCTGCTTCCTGAAAAAGTTGTTGAAATGGGCTGCTTCTTCAAACCCCAGGCTGTTGCTAATCTCCGAAATATTCCAGTCGGTATGCTTCAGTAGCGCCTTGGCTTCGGCCAAAACCCTTTCGCTGATGAGCTGGGTGGTGGTTTTACCGGTGGTCGACTTCACGGCGCGGTTCAGGTG
Source organism: uncultured Flavobacteriaceae bacterium (assembly GCA_942492845.1). Taxonomy (GTDB): domain Bacteria; phylum Bacteroidota; class Bacteroidia; order Flavobacteriales; family Flavobacteriaceae; genus Flavobacterium. The sequence goes on from OW818646.1 coordinate 1,471,701, forward strand.
GTTCACGTGTACGGCAAGGTTGTCGGCAAAGTCGCCGGCCGACCGCAGGGCAAAACGCTGCACCGGTGTTTCGATGGGAAACTGCCGCTCCAGCAATTCGTTGAACACGGCGGTAATGCGCGAGTTGGCGTTGGGGTGGTCGTACAGGCTTTCGGCAGGCTCGGTTTTCAGCGCCACGTGGATGATCTCGTTGAGGTAACTGCGCAACAGGTCGTATTTAAAGGCATAATCGGTGCCTATCTCGTCCAGCATCTTCGTAAAAATGCCCTCCACGTTGGCCTCCTGTTCTTTGGTAAGGATGTACGAGGGCTTGGCCCCGGGCATGAACATGGGCAGCTCCGCGAGGTTATTGCGCACGCCTTCGCTAAAGAACGATGAAGTGAAAATGCAGAAGCAGCCTTTTACATTGCCGTCTATCGACTCCCACGTGTACGGCACCTGCGGGTTAAAAAAGATCAGGGTCGTCCCGTTGATCTCTATGCTCTTGTCGGCATAATGGTAGCGGTTGTTGCCGTGTATCAGGCTGACCTTGTAAAAGTCCCTGCGGGCGTACTGCACGTCTTTTCCCGGCAGCATGCAGTCCTCAATGCGGAACACATTAAAGTGCCCTATGCCATTGCTCAGGTCGGGCGTGGGCAGGGATTTTATGTGGTAAAAATCTTCAAGCGATTCACGTTTCATGGGAGGGAATTACAAAATTCAAGCAAAGTTAATCAAAATACAAGTTCATTTCGCGGTTGCGCTAAAAAAGCTAAATTGCAGTATCCAATCATTTCGGTAATGAATAAATTCCTGTTTCTCTTGTTAACCACGACACTTATGAATTCACAGCACTATCCCACACTCGGCAAGGTCATTAGTTATGATGCTTCATTTTCCGCACTCGTTTCGGCGGATGCCAAAATTGACGTGCTCGCTACAGGCCTGCAATGGGCGGAAGGCCCTGTGTGGATAAAGGACGGCGGCTACCTGCTGTTTAGCGACCCGAAGCAGAATACCATGTTCAGGTGGGATGAGAAGGGAGGGTTACAACCGTTCCTGAAGCCATCGGGCTATACGGGGACAGGAAATTACAGCGACGAGCCGGGTTCCAACGGGTTGCTCATCAATGCAGCCGGTGAGTTGGTAGCCTGCGAACATGGCGACCGCCGCGTTTCGAGAATGAAACTGTCGGGTGGGGGGAAGGTGACCATTGCCGACAACTGGCAGGGGAAGCGCTTCAATTCGCCCAACGACATTTGCCAACATTCAAATGGCACCTATTATTTTTCCGATCCCATATACGGCCTGCCGGGCAGGGAGAACGATACCACCCACAGGGAAATTGACGTTGAAGGCGTGTACAGCGTGGATGCAAAAGGCACCGTAACCCAAATACAAAGCGATTTGGAACGCCCCAACGGTGTGGCGCTGTCACCCGATGAAATGCTATTGTACGTGAGCCATACCGGTGGCAATAACCCGTATATCATGGCCTACGATTTGAATAAGCAGGGCGTAGTGGGGAAAGGACGTATCTTTTTTGACTTCAGGGAGCATGCAGCAGTAAGCAAAGGCGCTGCCGACGGCATCAAAACCGATGCTGCGGGGAATATCTATGCGGGCGCTGCCAACGGTATCGTGGTCATTTCGCCGAAAGGCAAACTGCTCGGAAAAATAGAAACCGGGGTACCTACCGCCAACTGCAATTTTGGCGCCGATGGGTACCTGTATATTACGGCAAACCACTACCTGTGCCGGGTGAAGCTTGGAAAGTAAGTTAGTTTTTCCACTTTGTATAAGTAGCTGTATCGGCCGCACCCCACTTGATTTTAAGGGTGTCTTTCGTCAACGACATGATTTCGCCCTTCTGTACATAATCATCGTAAAAGACGGTAAGATGATCCTGCTTAAGCGCATAGACCATATCACCGTCTCCATCATAATCCACGACATAGAAGCTTTTTGCAGACAGCACAAAATCGGCGTGAGGGACATCCGGGTCTAACGTCCATGTTTGGAATAACAGCGTGGTATCCAACCGGGTTTCGATAATGCTTTCCACGGGCCGTTGCATCTCTGTTTCGATAGTATCAGTGTCAGGAGTGGCTACCGTTTTTACCGTATCTGATGACTGTTCCATGGGATCGCTCACTGTAGCCCCATCTTTCTTGTCGTCTTTACAGGAGAAAAAGGTTGCTGCCATGAGGGCCAGTAGTAATACTAAAAATTTATTTATCATTATTCCTCCGGCTATTATTCCCCCTGTCATTCGGCTTTTGGCCAAAGTTCCTCGGGTTGTTGCGTGTCGATGCCGGTTTCCTTGTGCTATCTTCTTTAAATGGAGATTTTGGCAGACTCGCCTCCTCCGTTTTGCTCGAGGGTTCAATGAGTTTGTTGAGGTCTTTTATCTCGGCAGGGGTCAGTTCGCGGTAGCGGCCCACGGGCACATCCAGCGAAATATTGATGATACGGGTACGTTTCAATGCCATAACCTCATAGCCCAGGTATTCGCACATACGCCGTATCTGGCGGTTAAGCCCCTGGGTAAGCACAATGCGGAAAACGTACTTGCTGATCTGCTCCACCCTGCACTCGCGGGTCACGGTATCCAGGATGGGGATGCCGCTGCCCATGCGCTGTATGAAGCGGTCAGTTATGGGCTTGTCTAACGTTACCACATATTCCTTTTCGTGGTTGTTTCGCGCGCGGAGTATCTTGTTCACGATGTCGCCGTCGTCCGTCATAAAAATCAGCCCCTCACTGGCCTTATCCAGCCGCCCGATAGGGAATATGCGCTTGGGGTAATTGATGTAGTCTACAATGTTGTCGCGCACCTCCTGGTTGGTGGTACACTCTATGCCCACCGGCTTGTTGAAGGCGAGGTAAACCTGCTTGCCGGTCTTTTCGCGTATGAGCTTCCCGTCGATGCGTACTTCGTCATTAATGGAGACTTTGGTCCCCATTTCGGGCACGATTCCGTTGAGGGTTACACGCCCTTCTTCTATGAGTTTGTCGGCTTCCCTTCGCGAGCAGTAGCCCGTTTCGGATATGAATTTGTTGAGCCGCTTCAGTTCTTCTTCCATACCGCAAAATTAAAGTATTTTCACGAAGCGCAACCATAGTGGCATTACTGTATCTTTGTTTTATAAACAGTTATTTTAAATTTTACCGGAATTGTACGTATGAAACTGAAAAATACCCTTTTGGCACTAGCCTTAGTATTCGCAGCAACGGCCTTCAGTCAGGACAGGAAAGGAAATTTCCACCTCTCACCGGATGGAGGTTCCCACATAGTGTACGTGTCATTCAAAGGAGGTTCGCTGGCAGATATTAATGAAGTTCCGGGGTTTGCCGCATTGGCACAGCAGTACGCCATCGTACCGCAAAAGGGTATCGCTATTGCGGAAGATAAACTGGCAGAGATGGAATCGACGGCGTTAAAAATTACAGGAAACGCCGCATCGGTGTCCAGATTACGGAATATCTACAGGCTCGAAATTGCCGACCCTACAAACGCACGCATGCTGGAGCTCGCCACAGCACTGGAAAAACTGGATAGTGTAGACTATTGCAGCCTCATGCCCACCACTCCCATACAGCCACCGTATGACATTGCTCCCATAACGCCGCTTTTTGAAGCACAGCAGGGCTACATTGAGGCATCTGCCGTAAATATGCGCTATGCGTGGGACATGGGCCTGAACGGGCAGGGCATCAACCTTAAGGATGTGGAGTACGGCGTTAACATCCAGCATGAAGAATTCAATGAAAGGAATATATCACACGCCATGGCCATAAGCCCCGAGGCCACAGTAGATTTCCAGGAACATGGCACCGCTGTGTTCGGCATTGTGTATGCGGACAAGGGAAGTTACGGCATTTCGGGCATGGCACACGGCGCTAACGAAATGGTACTGTATACAGAATATCCAGTTAGCGGTTATAACAGGGTCAATGCAGTCGCCTATTCAATCGACGCTTCTTCTGCCGGTGACATCATTGTTTTTGAATTGCAAACGTATGGCCCAACCGACCAGTTTTGCCCCGCAGAATATGAAAATGTAATATGGGACCTTACCAAAGCTGCTTCTGACGCCGGTATCGTGATCGTTGCCGCGGCAGGAAACGGCAACCAAAACCTGGACAGCGCATCGTATTATGAATACCTGGGGCGGGGCGACAGCGGTGCAATAGTTGTTGGGGCAGGCACCAACAACCAAAACCGCCAGCGTTTAAGCTTCAGCACCTACGGATCCAGGGTCAATGTTCAGGGTTGGGGGCAGGGCGTGTATACGTCAGGCTATGGCGATGCGCTGCAGGTGGGCGGCGACTTCAACCAGAACTACACCAATTTTTCCGGCACCAGTTCGGCTACCCCCATAGTCGCTTCCTGCGTGGCGGTATTGCAGTCGTATTACCATGGCCTTACCGGCGAATACCTTACCGGCGTGCAAATGCGGGACCTGCTTGTAGAAACCGGAAAACAGCAGGGCAATATATGGCAGGGTTACATTGGCCCGCTTCCCGACATGGAGGGCGCCATCACCCAGATCGCCAATATGCTCGGCGCGCCAACCCACGAAAAAGCGTCGTTTTCAGTGTACCCCAACCCCGTGCAGGAACGGCTGTCTGTAAACGTTGACGGATTTTCGGGCGATGTAAAGGCCGAAGTGTACAATGCACTGGGGCAGTTGGTAAATGCCCGCGCCATGGATTTTAACGGACAGGAAATCGACTTCAGCGGACTCTCGGCAGGCATCTATTTTGTAAAGGTTTCCGATGGGGAGATCACGCTGACCCAACGCGTCATCAAAAAATAAATCAGTTTTACTTTTCGTCAAAAAGGAAGCTGTAAATGCGGGTGTACAGGGCCTTGTCGTGCATGCTGTGGCCAAGCCCTTTGGTAATTACAAATTCGGCATCCGGCCATGCATTGGCAATCTTACGGCCTTCTTTAAAAGAAACTATCGCATCGTCTGTATCGTGGGCAAGCAGGGCTTTCACTTTTATTTTTGAGGCAAAAAGGTCGCCGCAAAAATTATCGGTATTAATACTGAAATGATCCAGGAAGTGCTTCTTAAGCAGTCGCGAAACATTGCCATTGAGGCTTAGCAGCGCAGTGAAGTTGCCCAGTGCCGTATTAAAATCGCAGGGTGCGCCCAATACCACCATTTTTTTAACGATGTCATTTGGGTAGTGCGACTGGTAGTACAGCAGTGTCGCGCCGCCTATCGAATGCCCCACAAGGCTTTGCGGCCTGAATCTGTTTACTATGATATCTATAAACTCGGCGTAGCGCGGAATGTTAAATTCAGTCCCCGATGACAGCCCGTGTGCCGGGGCATCCAGCGCAATGACCGTACTGCCGGAGCGTTTCAGGTAACCAATGAGGTTTTCCCAGCGCGCGGCATTGCTTTCCCAGCCGTGAACCAGCAGCACCGTGTTTTCATTGCCTTTCCAGGTGTACATTTGGAACACGAAGTCCCCATGCGTAACCATGTCGGCATCGGCTTCTTTCAGGATGTCCGGAAGCCCGTCCTTTACCAGCCTGCCGTCACGGGGTTCACTAAAATATTTGTAGGCAAGTGCGGTAGCCTTTTTTGGTGAAATATACCCCAGGGCGTTTATGTAGAACCCAAGCAGCTTGGTTATAATGTAGTTCAGTGCTTTCTGCATGGCAATTAAAAAAGCCCTCCGTTTTCGCGGAGGGCTTGGTATTATATTTTGGCAAACAATTGCTCCATTTTTTCTTTTTCCTCGTCGGCCAGCGCGCTGTCCACCAGGATCCTTCCGCTGTGCTCATCGGTGATGATCTTTTTGCGGGAGGCGATCTCCATTTGGGTTTGCGGCGGTATGGTAAAGAAAGATCCTGCCGAAGCGCCCCTTTCTATCGAAACCACTGCAAGGCCGTTCCTTACGCTGGTCCTGATCCTCTTGTAAGCGCTCAGGAGCCTGTCTTCGATCATGCTTTCAAATTCGGCCGATTTCTGGGTAAGGAAAGTCTCTTCCTTTTCAGTCTCCGCCATGATGGCGTCAAGTTCCGACTTCTTGTGGCCCAGATGCGTTGTTTTCGATTCAAGCTTTTCGGCAGACTGGGTGATGATTTCGGTTTTGTGCTCAATGGAAGCCTTCATTTCCCTGATTTGCTTTTCGGCAAGCTGGATCTCCAGCTCCTGGAATTCAACCTCTTTGGTCAGCGAGTTGAATTCGCGGTTGTTGCGCACATTCTTTTGCTGTTCAGTGTATTTTTTAATGGCCGCTTTGTGGTCATCAATGGCATTTTTCTTTTCCCTGATCTGTTCTTCCATAGATGCAAGGTCGGATTTAAGTTTTTCAAGCCTTGTGCCCAATCCGGCAACTTCATCCTCCAGGTCTTCCACTTCAAGGGGCAACTCTCCCCTTACGTTCTTGATTTCGTCAATTCTGGAGTCGATCAATTGCAGATCATAAAGTGCCCTTAACTTCTCTTCAACACTCAATTCCTTGGTATTCGCCATATGTATACGTACTTAACTTGATTTATATTTCCTTCCGATAAATAAAATGATTGCAAAATTAGGGAATTTTTTCGTAAGATGAACAACTTGAAAAGATTTTATCCATTAGGTGAGCCGCCGTTTATATACTGCTTAATTATTATGGCTTCGAATGGCTGAAAACGGACTATAAATAACACACCGGATTTGTGTTTTCTCCTGTAATCAGTATCGGAATTTCTTTTATCCGCTCTGACAGGTATTCCGCCATATAATCCATCGTAAACCTTTCGCTTTCAAAATGCCCTATGTCGGCCAGCAGCAGCTTTCCTTCCGCATCATAAAACTGGTGGTATTTCAGGTCGGCCGTAAGGAACACATCGGCACCCGACGCGATGGCGTTTTTTATGGCAAAGCTGCCCGACCCGCCCAGTACGGCAACCTTCTTCACTTCACGCCCCGTAAAGGCGCTGTGGCGGATTCCCGCGGCCTGCATTTTTTCTTTAACGAATAATAGAAATTCTTTCTCGCCCATCGGGTTTTCCAGTTCGCCCGTCATGCCAAGGCCAATGTTTTGGTGGCGGTTTTCAAGGTTGTAAATTTCGTACGCCACCTCTTCGTAAATATGGCTGCTGAACAGCGCTTTGAGTATCCTGCTTTCCAGGTGTTTTTCGAATGTAACTTCTATTTTTATCTCCTGCGCTTCTACAAATTCGCCGGGCGCGCCAATTTCCGGGTTACTCTCGGCATTGCCCTGGTAGGTGCCAATCCCCTGGCTGTTGAAGCTGCAGTATTCGTAATTCCCTATGTTTCCGGCGCCGGCATCAAAAAGGGCGTTGCGTACTGCCTCGAGGTTTTCAGGAACGGTATAGGTGACCAGCTTACGGATGAAGCCTTCTTTCGGAACCAGTATTTTTGTATTGATGAGCCCCAGCGCATCGCAGAATATCCTGTTCACGCCCTGCTTGTGGTTGTCCAGCGCGGTGTGTACGGCATATAGGGCAATGTCATTCTTTATGGCTTTGATTACGGCGCGCTCCACATAATTTTTTCCGGTGATTTTTTTTAGCCCCGAAAAAAGGATAGGGTGGAAGCACACAACCACATTGCAGTTTTTAGCAATCGCCTCATCAATAACGCTTTCAAGGGCATCGTGGCATACCAGGATCCCGGTAGAATCATCACCGGCATTTCCGGTAAGCAGGCCCACATTATCAAAATCCTCGGCGTAGGCCAAAGGCGCCATAGCTTCAAGTACGGCAATAATATCTTTAATTTTCATCGGTAACGGTTTACTATCCCAAAGTTAAGGTAATTCAAAAAAAAACCGCCCTGAAAAGAGCGGTTATATAGATAAGTAAATTTCTTCTTAATCACAGCTTCCGCCTGCAGCCTCAATCGAATCGATATACAGGCTGTAAGCCATTCCGGTATCAGTGCCATCCAGGTAGGCATGCCCGTTAGGGCCTTTGCACACATCGGGCATGGCCACCCCTGCGGCCATACAGTCTACACAGTTGGTAAGCTGCACAGGCTCTTCTTCTATGGGTTCAGTGCTGTCACAATTTGCAGCGATATATTCGGCCATTGGTATTCCGCTGTCGGTGCTGTTGTTGTTGCTGGTAAACACATAAGCATTGCCATTAGGTCCCCTGCATATTTTGGTGCCTTCAGGGTCTTCTTCAGATATACAGGTTGCACATTCGGTAAATACCAACGGGGTGCCCGGCACTTCCGGCTCGTTATCGCAAAACAGGTTAAAATATTGATCCAGCGCTATACCGGTATCCGCATTGCCAACAAAAGCATTACCGCTTTCATCGACACATACCTCATAGCCTTCTTCGTCAGGGATGTCGCAGTGCATACAGCCAAGGTAATTCGGTGTGTAATCCTTCTCTTCCTCAGAACAGGCTGCGAATGTCATTACTGCCAGTATGGCTATAGAGAGTATTAATTTTTTCATAGTTGATAAACGTTAATATTTTTGCGTGCAGCAAAAAAATGAAAAAAGTTTCTAAAAACCTAAAATATAAACGTTAAACATTCTTTTTTATTGAATAAAAATTGTTATTATTTATAGGGTCTTGTATTAATTATGTTTTTTATTGTTTTTAGCTGAAATCTTTTGCAAAAATGAAATGGCGATTTTGTTTTGCCCCTTCATTTTACGGACAGGTTCCCCGAAAATCGTATCTTCGTACTATGGATTTCGTGCGAAAAATTTTATACCCCTTTTCTTTGCTCTATTGGGCGGTGACGGCAATACGAAACTTTTTATATGATAAGGGTATTTTCGCTTCCCACAGTTTTGATGTTCCGGTAATAGCCATTGGCAACCTTAGCACAGGAGGTACCGGTAAAACGCCACAAACGGAGTACCTCATACGCCTGCTTTCCGGAGGGTACAGGGTTGCAACGCTGAGCCGCGGTTACAAAAGGAAATCCATTGGGTTTGTCCTGGCAGATGCCAACAGCAATGCGGATACCCTGGGCGATGAGCCGTACCAGTTCCATGCGAAATTCCCCAACATCCGCGTAGCTGTTGATGCCGACAGGAAGAACGGCATAATGCGGCTTTTGTCGCTGACGCCGCGTCCCGAAATAATCCTGCTCGATGATGCCTACCAGCACCGCCGCGTAAAGGCCGGTTTTTACATCCTGCTGACGGCTTATGGCGATATTTATGCGAATGACCTCGTGCTGCCTGCCGGAAACCTTCGCGAGGGCAGGAGCGGGGCCAAAAGGGCCAATGTGATTATCGTGACCAAGTGCCCGCCCGGCTTGTCGGAAAGCGAACAAATAACGATCAGGGAGAAACTGAAGGCACAGCCGGGGCAAAAAATATACTTTACGTGTATCGATTATGATACGGCGGTACATTCGGAAGATGGCGTTAAGGCGCTCGACGAAATTAAAGGAAGCCCAAAAGTGGTGGTGGCGGGCATTGCAAAGCCAAAGCCTTTTTTCGGCCATGTGAAGGAAGATGGCGATATGGCGCTCACGTTCCCCGACCACCACGATTTCACAGAAAAAGAAATAGAAGACATACGCAAACAAGCAAATAACAAACCGGTCATTACCACCGAAAAGGATTTTGTACGGCTAAAGGGCAGGCTTCCGAAAGAGAAGCTTTTTTACCTGCCCATAAGGAGCCGCTTCCTGTCCGGGAGTGATGATTTTGATAAAACAATACTCGATTATGTGGGAAAAAGTACAGCAAACCGTTAAGTACATTACAGACAAAACAGGCTTTACGCCGCAATACGGTGTGATCCTGGGTTCGGGCCTGGGAGGATTTACTGAAGATATTGAAGTAGAATTCACTTTGCCTTATAACGAAATCCCCAACTTTCCCGTTTCAACTGTCGAAGGCCACAAAGGCGCGCTCATCTTCGGCAAAATAGGAGGGAAGAGCGTGGTGGCGATGCAGGGGCGTTTTCATTACTATGAAGGCTACAGCATGCAGGAAGTCACCTTTCCGGTCCGTGTCATGAAATACCTTGGGGTGGAAAAACTCATTGTTTCCAATGCGTCGGGCGGTGTAAACGCATTTTATAAAGTGGGCGACATCGTCCTCATTTACGACCATATCAACATGATGCCGGAGCATCCGCTACGGGGAAAAAATGATGAGCGCTTTGGGCCACGGTTCGTGAACATGGGCGAACCCTACAGCCGGAAGATGATCAATAAAGCCAAGGAAATTGCTGTAGCGCAGGGCATCGATGTGAAAGACGGTATCTATCTGGGGCTGCAGGGGCCCACGTTTGAAACCCTGTCAGAGTACCGCATGGTAAAGGTACTGGGCGCCGACTGTGTTGGGATGTCTACCGTACCCGAGGTGATCGTTGCAAGGCACATGGATATGGAAGTGTTCGGCATATCGGTAATAACCGACATGGGCGAGGAAGGTACTATCGATAACGTGAACCACGACGAGGTACTCATTGCAGCACGAAACGCCGAGCCGGAAGTGCGTGGACTGATAAAGGAGTTGATAATGGGGTACTGATAAGTTTACAGTTCACAGTTCACAGTTCATAGTTTACAGTTGCCAGGAGAACGGTGATTGCGAGGCACGACAAAGTAACCCGAAATTATTCACAATACTTTGATGGTAGAGACACAGTGCCTGTGTCTCGCATACTATAAAGACACAGGCACTGTGTCTCTACAAAACGTTCCATAAAAATCCGTGTAAACCCGCCTAATCCGTTCTATCAGTGTTCCCTTTCGAGGATTCCAAATATTCAATCAGATCGATTATCCTTGACGAATATCCGATCTCGTTATCATACCATCCCACAACCTTTACCATCTTATCAATTACAGAAGTCAGCAGTGAATCAAAAAGGCACGAATTGCGGTTCCCAATGATATCGACAGAAACAATCGGGTCTTCCGTATACGCCAATATGCCTTTCAGGTTTCCTTCTGCGGAAGCTTTAAAGGCAGCGTTGATCTCCTCAATGGATACCGCACGCTTTACGTAGCAGGTGATGTCGGTCAGTGAGCCGTCGGGCACCGGCACGCGTATGCCGCCCCCGCCTATCTTGCCCTCAAATTCAGGAAATATTTTGGTCAGCGCCTTGGCAGCCCCGGTAGTGGTTGGTACAATCGACTGCGATGCCGCCCGTGCCCTGCGCAGGTCCTTGTGCGGCTGGTCGTGCAGGCTTTGGTCGGTGGTGTAGGAGTGTACCGTAGTAATATACGCCTGCTCAATGCCGCAAAGCTCATTAATGACCTTCATCATCGGGGCAGCATTGTTGGTAGTACAGCTGGCATTTGAAACCACGGTTTCGGTTCCGTCGAGTATGTGTTCATTTACCCCAAGCACCACGGTTTTAATGCGGTCGTCTTCAGGCGGCGCAGAGAGGATAACTTTTTTGGCACCCGCTATAATGTGTTTTTCGGCATCGTCGAGGGTTTTGAATTTGCCCGTAGCTTCCACGACAATATCAATATCCAAAGAATTCCAGCCCAGGTCTTCCGCATTTTTTTTGCTGAAATAAGGGTAGGATTTGCCGTTTATAATAAGAGAGTCCTCGGTATGTGAAACCTCGTAAGGCAATACCCCATGGATGCTGTCGTACTTTACCAGGTGGGCCATGGTGCGGCTGTCGGCAATATCATTTATGGCTGCAACTTCTATGTTCGGGTGATCCAGCAAAAGCCTGAACAGGTTACGGCCTATGCGCCCGAAACCGTTAACGGCTATTTTAGTTTTTTTGGTCATTGTTTTTATACGACTGTGTCATTCCGACGATAGGAGGAATCTCTAAAGTTTTTCTTAGCATTCATTTTTGGAAACGAACTTTCAGAAAAACTTTAAACCTGAAACTTTTTAAAGGATGTGCTTCTGCGCTTTATACGATGAGCGTACCAATGCCCCGCTTTCCACATGGCGGAAACCAAGCTCAAGTCCTATCTTCTCATATTTTTCGAACTGCTCCGGCGTGATGAACTCTTTTACCGGAAGGTGCCTTTTACTTGGCTGGAGGTACTGGCCTATAGTCAGTACATCAAGCTTAACGTCGCGCAGGTCGTACATGGTCTGGATTACTTCCTCTTCCCTTTCGCCAAGGCCAAGCATGATACCCGACTTGGTGCGGTTGATGCCATTGTCCTTCAGGTAGCGCAATACCTCAAGACTGCGCTCGTATTTTGCCTGTATGCGCACTTCGCGGGTAAGCCTTTTCACGGTTTCCATATTGTGCGAAACCACTTCGGGGGCAACATCAATAATACGGTCTATGTTGCGTTCTATCCCCTGGAAATCGGGTATAAGCGTTTCAAGGGTAGTGTTGGGGTTCATCCTGCGGATGGCCTTCACGGTTTCCCCCCAAATGATCGAGCCGCCGTCTTTCAGGTCGTCGCGGTCCACACTGGTAACTACGGCATGCTTGATGCCCATAAGCTTAATGGAGCGCGCTACTTTTTCAGGCTCGTCCCAGTCTACCGTTTCTGGCCTTCCGGTTTTTACGCCGCAAAAGCCGCAGGAACGGGTGCAAATGTTGCCCAGTATCATAAAGGTCGCGGTGCCTTCGCCCCAGCATTCGCCCATATTCGGGCAGCTGCCGGAGGTACATATCGTGTGGAGCTTGTATTTGTCGACAAGCCCACGGAGTTCGGTATATTTTTGGCCGGTAGGCAGCTTTACGCGAAGCCACTTGGGCTTTGGGGTAAGCTGGCCATTTGCGGCTACAGGCCGTGCGGTATCTAAAACAGTTTCCATAGTAAAACGTTAGGGTGCAAAGATACTACTTATTTGCGTATCTGTGCATAGGTGACTTCTCACAAAAAAGTATCCGCAACGTAGTAATGCGTATTATTTTTTCATTAAATTAGCCTGATTATTAACCAACTAATTTTTTTATGCTATGAAAAGAATTATTTTATCGGCGGCGCTGGCTGTTTCCCTGTACGGGTGCCAGAGCGATGAGAGTGCGCCACTCTCCACAAATGACGGCCCGGTTGCGGTAGAATTTACCGAAGTTGGCAACAACGAAATGATGGGGTCTGAGAATTTTACAGCTTCCAATCTGGTTATTGACAATGAAGCCGACTGGAATGCCCTGAAAATGCAGATGGATGCGTACAACCACTTTTCCGCGGGATTTACCGAAACGGACATTGATTTTGCTGCCTACAGGATTATCGCGGTGATTGATGAGGTACGCCTTTCCGGTGGCTACGACATTTTCGTAACTGCTGTTACCGAATCCGACAGGCAGGTAGTAGTCGATGTGCAGCATACAGAGGGAGGCGCCGGCGCTGGGGCTACGGTCATCACGCAGCCCTTCCATATCGTGAAGATACCCCAGGGCGATCTTCCCGTGGTATTCGAATAATCATTAAAAAAGGCCCGATTAGGGCCTTTTTGCTACTTTACATTTACCGTTATTGGCAGGCTGTAAGCGGTGCGTACCGCCTGTCCTTTTTTCTGTCCGGGTGTCCATTTGGTTTTAATCGATTTTAATACCCTTATTGCTTCTGCTCCCAGTCCATGGCCGGGGTCGCGTGCAATCTGGATATTCGACATGGAGCCATCTGTCTCAACCACAAACGATACATATACTTTAAACGTCCTTGACAGCTCCAGTTCGGGAACCCTGTATTTCCTGCCTACCTGCTGGTAAAACGCTTCAAGGCCTCCGGGGAATCCGGGAAGCTTGTCCACAGTCGCCATATTTTCCAGTCCCGGGCCTGTATTCGTGCCCACGCCTGTGCCGGTACTTTCTTTAGGACCTGTGCCGTCGGGTACTCCATCGGGCCTGCCATTTACAGCACCGGCCGATGTTACCGCTCCGGGGTCTGTTTCCGTAAAATCTGTAGTTGTCGGGATTGGTGTGTCCACGGGCTCCGATGTCGCAACAGTATTATGAAATACCGTAGTCGCAGTGCTCTTAGGCGGGGCAGCAGCGGCAGGTTGTTCCGGCAGTACTATTGGGTCGGTTTTTGCAGGCAGCTCGATATGCCTGTAGGTATCGCCCGTAATCGGGGGAAGTTCAGGCCCATCGTGAATAATGGCCGGGGCAGTCCTGAAATAATTTATCGCTACCGGTATAGCTACAATGGCTCCCATCAGGGCAATGCCCGAAAAGAGCGCCATCATGGTGGTCCTTGCATCTTGTTTGCGCAGCTGGTAGGCGCCATACTCATGGTTCCGGCCCTCAAAAACGAGGTCGATCCAGCCCTGGTCGAATACACTTACTTTTGACATAATAGTGGTGATTTTTGGTTTGAAAAAAGATTATACCACTAAAACGATGTAGTGTTTCAGAATATTGTAAAGAAAATCATAAATGTTTGGGGAGAAAGGGGCTTAGGTGCTGAGTGCCTTAGTTTCTGAGCAGTTCAGTTACTGAGTACCTTACGACCTTAGTTTCTTAGCCCTCAGCAACTCAGTATCTCAGTGCCTCAGAAACTACTTCTTAGAAATAATATCGGCCAGCAGTTTTTTGGCGCGGAGCAGCTTCACCTTTACGTTGCTGAGGGGTTCGCCAAGCTGGTTGGCAATCTCCTGATAGCTCAGTTCCTGGAAGTATCTCAACTGGATGACTTCCTGGTAGTGCGGTTTGAGTTGTTTGATGCAGTTCAGCAGGCTGGAAAGGTTCTGCTCGGTTATCAGCCGGTCTTCTACAGTGGGGCTGCTGTCGGCTACGCGGTAGGCCTGGCGGTCTTCCTCGTCGGTGATTTCGATAGTATGCGCCGACTTCTTTTTGCGAAGCAGGTCGATGTGTACGTTTTTCGCAATGGCGATCAGCCACGTATTGAAGCCGTATTCGGGGTTGTAGGTCGCGATCCGGTCAAAGGCTTTTACAAAGGTTTCGATGGTAATGTCCTCGGTGTCGGTCTCATTTTGGGTGCGCTTCAGCATAAAGCCGTACACCTCGTTCCAAAAATGGTCCAATAAAAAGGTAAAGGCAGCCTGGTCGCCCTTTTTTGCCTTCTCGATATTTTGCTGTATAGCCGCAGGCTTTATTTCCAATGTACAGGTTTTGAAAAAATGTTGGTCAGGAAAACATTTACCTGTGTGAAGATAAGGATTATTTCGATAACAGGGTACCACCATGCGGTATCTTTTTCACGGAGCTTTGCCGCGCTGTAACCCATTACGAGCCACGTAACAAGATATCGTAATACTACTACCGGTGCCACCAGCATCCAGTTGTACTGCAGCGCAAAGAGCAGTATTGCCAGAAGGTAAAAAGCCAGCTGTGTAAGGTGGAAGAAGCGTATGTGCATCTTGTCAAACGGGCGGAACCAAGCCACGGTAAATACTTCCCGCCGTTTTTGCATCCGCCACGATTTGAAAGTCTGCTTTGCTTCGCAATACGTAAAGCTTTCTGGTGTAATGCTTATCGTGGTGTTGTTTTTAGTTGCGGCCTGGTTTACAAACAATGCATCCTCGCCGGTACGTATGTTCATGTGGTCCACGTAGCCGTTCACTTTAAAAAACTCCTCCCTTTTGTAAGCGAGGTTGCGCGATTCGCCGGTATAGGGCCTGCCAGCTTTTGCCCACGAAAAATAGTGCGTGGCCGAAAGCATCGCATCAAAACGGATGATCTTGTTCAGGAAAGAGCCTTTTATTTTCTCGAAAGCGCCATAACCCAGCACAATGGTCTTTTTCATGGTAAACTGCGAACTCATCTGCGCGATCCAGTCTTTCGAGGCAGGGTAGCAGTCGGCATCGGTAAATAATAAATATTCCTTGGATGCGGCCTTAATCCCAAGGGTGAGCGCATATTTCTTATTGCCCCAAAACGCTTCGTTATTGGCAACTTTTACAAGCTTTACATTGCGGTATTGCTTTTCAAATTCTTCAAAGATATCAAGTGTTTCATCGCTGGAGGCATCGTCAATAAGTACGATCTCAAAGTCAGGATAATCCTGTTCCGCAAGGAGCGGGATAAACTTTCGTACTTTATCGGCCTCATTCTTCGCGCATACGATCACCGATACGGGAATGCGCTTCGGATTGGACGGATTCACCTTCGCAAAGGCGAATTTCCCTAATATGCCGAGATAATAGCATAGCTGGAGCGCTGTGACACCCGCAAAAACATAAAAAATAATGTTGAGCATTAGGCTTTCTCAGTTATAATTTGGCGGCAAAATTAATGAAAACTGTCCAGTTATACGGTTACTGAAGCAAATATATCAGAGGAAGGTGCTGTTATAACTTAAAGTGTCGTGAGGTTGGGAGCTCCTCCCTGTTTTTTAAAGTTAACGAACCTTGCTGTACCGACAGGATATAGTTCACGTTAACAATATAGGAGCGATGGCACTTTACAAAATTTGGCGGAAGCTCCAGGAGTATTTGTGTCAGCTTGCCGCGAACGAAATGGGCTTTGCCATCGTTGCTGAAGGCGTGGAGGTAGTGGTCGTCCGATTTTATGTACATCAGGTCGTTGAGGTACAGCTTTGTTTTGTCCTTATGCAGTATAAAGCCCTCGCTTACAATGTTCTTTACTTTTTCGAGTTCCTCAATGGTCCTGATATGTATTTCCTCTATCTCGTCTTTCTCCGCCTGTATTTCTTTCTTTTCTGCCTGGATCACATCGTTTTCCGCCTGGATCTTTTCTTTTTGGGCCTGTATTTCCTTTTTTTCCGCTTCAAGCCTTCTTTTACGGTAGTCCAGCTTTTTCCAGCGCATGAAGGAATACAACGCAAGCAGGAATACAGCAAAAAGCAATATCCCGAAAACCAGCCTGTTCTTGTAAAATTTATCCTTGAATTGCTCCAATGCCGATATCTGCCGGTCCTTTTCCTCAACCTGGTATTTTACATTGATGTCGTGGATTGCTGCATTTTGCTCTCCATCTTTAATGCTGCTGTCAAGATCCAGGTACAGCTGCTGGTACTTCCTGCGGTCGGGCTGGGCATCCATGGCATCATACGATTCCATCAGCTTTTTATACAACAGCCTCGTAGCTTTGGCCCTGTATTTCGGGATTGGGACCTGCTCCGCTTTCCGGAACCATTCAATAGCCTCCGGGTATTTTTTCTCCAGGAAATAATTGTTCCCGTAATTGAAATAGACGGCAAAAAGTTCGTATTTATCCCGCGATTCAAAGGCAAAGCCTATAGCCTGGTCAAAATATTTCCGTGCTGCCGAAAAGTTGCGGCGTGTTGTTTCGAGTGCGCCCAGGTTGTAATAAAGTTTTGTTTTTACGACAGGGTTGTCGGTCTGGTTGGCATAATAAAGCCCTTTCAGGAAAATCGCGTTCGCATTGTCCAAAACCGTTGGGTTCGAGCGCTTTTCAAAATCAAATTCCGCGTAGGCATTCTTTGCCAGTTCGTTCAGCGCAAAGGCAAGCCGTTCTTTTGAGCCGGTTTTTTGGGCAAAATCATAATATTCGTCAAGAAATGTAGTACCATATTTATCGTAATTCTCCTGCGACGAGATTACCTTATGTATTTCGAGCGCGAGGTCGTTTGCCGGTTCCCAAAGGTTCATCTTCTCGAATCCGGCCTTGGACATCAGGTAGTATTTGAGCGCGAGGTTTTCCTGATTGAGGTTCGCGTAGCACTTGCCTAGCACAAAAAGGTTCCCGGCTGCCTCTGCGGGGGTAGCCGGGACTATTTTTGCCGCTTTGGAAAGGTAGGCCTGCGGATTTTCCTCTGCTTCGCGCGTAAGCCATGCATCCAGCTTTTGGGCAAAAAGCAGGGGAGCGCTAAGGAGGAATACTACAATCAGGATTTTTTTCATTTCTTCAATTTAAGCCCCAAAATGCTGTCATCGCGGGTTATCCTCGGCAGGAAGTTCTTCTTTGTCGACTTTTCTCCGGGTACTACAGTATTTCCCGGATTAGCGGTATTCCAGTCTTCGTTGAACAGTAATAGTGCAGAATAGGTCGTCACAGAATTTTTAAAATAGTCCATGCGCTCCTCAAAATACGGCTTCAGGCCATGAAAAGTTTCACTATCTTCTTCATCAAGACTCATAACCCTGATAGAGTCGTTAGCCACCCAGTTATTTTCGTTCTTAAACGTAAACTTTACATTCATCGGCACGGTGCCGTTCCGGTCGTCAGCGCTATTCTTTGCGCTGTCGTGATAGCGGAATGAGATGCCCTTGTACTTTGCGTCAGTTTCCATAACCATAAAATCCTTGTCAAACTTAAAGTTGGCGTTTGGCACGTTAATATACAGGTCGGCATGAATGCTGTCGGTCGCCTCATCAAGCTCAAGCATACCCGTTATGGGCTGGGTTTGGGTGGTGGTGGCAGTTACAGTTGTTTCCTGTTTTTTCGCAGCCTCTTCTTTTTCGCTCGAAATTTTGCGGCAGCACAATGATACAGCTAACAACAGCGCATAAAATGGTAGTAGGTAACGTAATTTCATAGTGGTAGTTTTTAGTTATAATTGGTTTGGTTGGTTCAGAAACTGTGAAACGCATTATGGGTAATGCGTATTTATTTACAAGCCAAAACAACAACAAAATCAGCTACTTTAAAAAAAAATGTCGTGAAATGCATAAAAAACAACGTGAACTGCTTAAGTTGTTTTAATAAGAATTAACAAAAATAAAAGTAAGAAATAAAATCACGCGCTTTACTTTTTAGTTAAAGTAAAACCAGGAAGGTTTCCAGACGTTTATTTTTGAAAGAATTTTAACGCAGGAATATCTTAAATGATATTCACTTCTGCCTCGATGCGGATTCCAAAAGTATCAAATACCGTTTCCTGTATTTTTTTTGAAAGGGCGAGCAGTTCCTGTCCGGTCGCGTTGCCATAATTAACCAGTACCAGGGCCTGTTTAGCATGTACGCCGGCATCACCAAATCGCTTCCCTTTCAAGCCGCTTTGCTCTATGAGCCATCCGGCAGGGACTTTCACGTGGGTATCCGACACGGTATAATGTGGCATTTGAGGGTGCAGGATATACACTTTTTCAAATTCTTCGGCAGTAATTATAGGATTTTTGAAGAAGCTTCCGCTATTACCCAGTTCTTTAGGGTCGGGCAGCTTGCTTTGGCGAATGGCCGTAACCGCATTGCTCACGTCTTTAATCGTAGGGACGGTAATACCCTGCCTGGTAAGTTCGGCGGCAATATCGCCGTACGAGGTATTGATGGTATGATGGGTTTTGGTAAGGCGGAACGTTACCGAAGTTATCACATATTTATCTTTCAGGGCACCTTTAAAAATGCTTTCGCGGTACGCAAATCCGCATTCCTCTTTGGTAAATGTCCTCATTTGCTGTGTGGCGATCTCCATGGCTTCGCAGGATACAAATATGTCCTTGATCTCAATGCCGTAAGCGCCAATATTCTGGATAGGGGTAGTGCCCACGTTGCCGGGAATCAGGGAGAGGTTTTCCAGTCCGCCGTACCCCTTATCCATGCAGTAGAGTACAAACTCATGCCAGTTTTCGCCTGCCATGGCTTTTACA
Organism: uncultured Flavobacteriaceae bacterium; assembly: GCA_942492845.1. Classification (GTDB taxonomy): domain Bacteria; phylum Bacteroidota; class Bacteroidia; order Flavobacteriales; family Flavobacteriaceae; genus Flavobacterium. The sequence goes on from OW818646.1 coordinate 1,491,063, forward strand.
TGTACGTGTTCCCCATCTTCCCAAACCACTTCTTTTCCCTCAAGGCCAATATGGATTACCAGCGCATCAATATCTTTGGTTAGCAGCATGTTACTGCCGCCGCCAAGGATGAAAAGGCTTTTATTTTGGTTTTCACGCAGCACTTCCGCAAGCTCATTTACAGACTGAACCTCTACAAATTCTTTAGCGAAGGCGGTTATGCCAAATGTATTTAGGCCTTTAAGCGGGTAGTGGGAAATGATCTCCATGGCTGTGATTTGAGCTGCAAAAATAGGTTTTTAGGAAGAGTTTTTTGCAACGAAATTCAAGAAAGTATTATTTCTGTTTGGCAAGGTTTTGAGTGTAGCTCAATCTGAAATCTACAATCTGAAATTACTCCTCCGTAGTAAGCGCGCGGTTTAAAAACTCAACCAGTGGTTTTAGCACAAGCAGCTTTTTAGCCGTCTTTTTTACAAAGTCCTTATCCTGAATGTCTTTATCGGTTAGTTTTGCGGTTGCCGTAAAGCTTTTCAACTTTAGGAATTCAATGGCGCGGTGGTCTTTTTCGTAACCCTTGGGCATTGTTTTGAGTGAATTGTTCTCATCACGGTCCAGGGCGCCGTATATTTTTTTGAATTCGGCATCTTCTGTAATAGCCTCAAGGTCTTCATGAAAACCATCGATCTCGCGGCGCACTTTCTTAAGGTCGGCAGCATCGGGCCAATGGATCCCTCCGGCTATGAACGACGCGCCTTTTTCTATATGCACATAATACCCCGCCAGATTGGTGTTTTTACTGCCGGCAGACATCCATATCCCCATATTGGTTTTGTACGGCGACTTATCCTTTGAAAAGCGGATATCCCTGTTAATGCGGAACGAGCAGTCCTTAAATTCCAGGTGGCTCAGGCTTTCATCGCCTTTACTCAGTTCGGCAATAAAGGCTTCGGTAAGCTGCCTGTATTCTTTTTTAAATCCGTCATACCGTTTCTGGTTGGCCTGGAACCAGTCGCGGTGGTTGTTGCTTTTAAGGTCGGTAATAAAATCGAGGGTAGTTGTTGTTACCATGGGTTATAAATTCCAAATTACAAAAGCCAAATTACAAACCATCCGGCAATAATCCATGAAAATCATAAATTAAAAATGCGGTAGCTTTGATGGGTTTCCTTAATGATGGTTTCGGTACGCCCCGAGTGGGTGTCTGATATGAATATCTGTCCGAACACCTTGTCATCGATCATTTTTACGATCTTGGCTACGCGGGTTTCGTCCAGCTTATCAAAAATATCGTCGAACAGCAGTATCGGTAAAACGCCGCTTTGCTTTTTGATGAATTCAAACTGCGCCAGCTTTAGCGCTATCAGGAACGACTTTTGCTGGCCCTGCGAACCGAATTTTTTTATGGGATGGACGTCAATTTCAAACGAAAGGTCGTCCTTATGGATGCCCATGCTGGTATATTGCAGCACACGGTCACGCGGAAGGCTCTCTTCAAACAGCAACGAAAGTCTTTTTTCATGCAGGTGGCTTTCGTAGCGAAGGCTAACGCTCTCGGCTGCATAGGTTATGGCCCGGTGGTGCTTGTTAAAAATAGGGATGAAATCCTCCAGGAACTGCTTCCTCTTTTCAAAAAGTATATGACCCATGCCGTCGAGCTGCTCATTGTATATATATAAGGTGTCGCGGTCAAAAGTATGGTTCAGCGCAAAATATTTCAAAAGGGCATTGCGCTGGGCCACTACTTTTTGGTAATTGATAAGTTCCTGCAGGTAAGCGGCATCGAGTTGGGATATGACACTGTCGATAAATTTCCTGCGGGTTTCGCTGCCTTCGGTAATAAGGTCGCTGTCGGAGGGGGAGATGATTACCAGCGGTATGAGTCCAACGTGCTCCGAGAACTTATCATATATCCTCCCGTTGCGTTTCAGCGCTTTCTTCGCGCCTTTTTTCAGGCTGCACACGACCTGCTCTTTGCGCCCGTCTTTTTCGAAAGTGCCGTCTATCACGAAAAATTCTTCGCCATGCTTAATGTTCTGGAGCGCCAACGGGTTGAAATAGCTTTTGCCGTAAGCGAGGTGGTATATGGCATCGAGAACATTGGTTTTGCCTACCCCGTTCCTTCCTGTAAAGCAGTTGATCTTGCTGTCAAAGTCATAATTTGCCTCAGCGATATTTTTATAATTGAGCAGCGATAGATTCTTTAAGTACATCTGCAAAAGTATCCTTGATTGTGAGAACCTTGTATTTATTAAGGTGCTTTTTTATAGAAGGTGCAAATTATCGAAAAATAACGACAAAAAGATATTTTAAATCTCAATAAAAATTTTATTTTTGCGGCTCATTAAAATAAGATAGATGGCAACATATAACAAAAGAGGGTATAAAGCTCCTAAACCTGAAGCGGAAGTAAAAGAAGAAGAAGTTGTTATTGGACAGGAAGAAACTTTTGACGGCAACAGCACGACGGCAGAGGTATTCAATTCATTAGACGCGGGCGCTTCGAGGACGGAAGAGTGGGTGCAGAGGAACCAAAAAGCGATCTTCATTGCGATCGGTGCGATTGCACTGGTAGTATTGGGTTATATGTTTTACGGCAAGTTCCTTGTTGAGCCAAAAGAAGAAGAGGCTGCAAGCGATATGTTCCAGGCGGAGCAGTACTTTGCACAGGCTGTCGATGCACAGGCTGCAAACGATTCACTTTACAACCTTGCCCTGAAAGGCGGCGAAGGCAAAAAAGGCTTCATCGGCATTATCGAATCCTACCCCGGTACCGATGCCGCTAACCTCGCACATTACTGCGCGGGCATGGCATACCTTAATACAGGCAAATATAAAGAGGCTGTACAATACCTTGAAGAGTTTAAGACAGAAGACGATATCCTTTCGGCAACTGCACTGGGCGCTACCGGCGATGCATTTGCACAGCTGAAGGATAACAAATCGGCTTTGGAGTATTATGAAAAAGCAATTAAGGCGAGCGACAACGACCTTACTACGCCACGATTCATGTTTAAGGCAGGCCAGCTTTTGGTTGCAACCAATAAAAAAGCCGATGCCCTGAAATATTTTAAGGAGATCAAGGATAAATATGAAACGTCTCCGGAAGGCATTAATATCGATGCGCACATAGCACTGGCTGAATAACATGGCTACAATAAATAAGAATTTATCAGAGTACGATAAAAACATGGTCCCAAACGCGAAAGATTTTCGGTTTGGGATCGTTGTTTCTGAATGGAATGAAAACATAACATCGGGCCTTTACAAGGGAGCTATCCAGGGATTGCTGGAAAACGGTGCGGTTGGCGATAACATTGTCACATGGCCCGTACCCGGAAGCTTTGAACTCATCTACGGGGCAAAAAAAATGATCGAGACCCAAAATGTGGATGCCGTAATTACCATAGGAAGCGTTATACAGGGCGAGACCAAACATTTTGATTTTGTATGCGAAGCGGTTTCGCAGGGAGTCAAGGACCTGAACATCCTTACCGATGTGCCGGTTGTATTTTGCGTGCTTACCGACAATACCCTTCAGCAGGCAATAGACAGGAGTGGGGGCATACATGGCAATAAAGGCACCGAAGCCGCTATCGTTGCTATCAGGATGGCCGAGATAAAAAGATTATCCGAAATTTAAATAATACCATTATCTATTATTAACAGCCTTTCCGTTTGGAGAGGCTTTTTTTTGTTATAAAATTTGCAACCTTTAGTGCTTAGTGTTTAATTTTTATCGATGAAAGGTTAAATTCATCGATTTATGACATAAATTAAGTTAATATGTAAGAATTAAGCTATAGACAGCAATTTTATAAAGTAACATATTATTGATGTATTGTTAATTTTAAGATATTTTTAACAACTCATTCTAATGATTTCCTAATGTTATCTACGTTTTCGCTGATTATTCAATAATTAAATACGGTCAATGTTAAGATGTGGTTAATTAGTTTACTTTTAGCAATCTAAAATGTTAAAACTATGGTTAAAAACTACGATTCGTCATCTAATAGTAGGAGATTATTAGGGACACGAACATCTGACACACGCCACGACGAGGTATGGCGCGATCGAAAAAAACATTCCTGGTTACAATCAGGCATTTTCCTGTTCCTGATTCTTTTGGGAGCGGGGTTCAATTCATTTGCCCAAACCAACATCGCAAATTATTCATTTGCAGTGGGCACAGGCGCGACATATACCCCCATTACCGGAGGTACCGTCGCAGGAACAACTTACGATAGTACTAACTATACTGCAATTCCACTTGGAGGTACATTTGTTTTCGGAGGCAGTAGTTTCACCACTTGCTATATCAATGGTAATGGTTATATAGGATTTGGAACTGCAATGACTGCAGGTACTGCGACACCTTTGTCTACAACCGGAGCATCGGGAATCATATCTGCCTTTGGGCAGGATGGCGCAAACTCCACTGTATCAGGTGCAGGTAGTGAGATCAGGTATCAGACTGTAGGAGATGAATTTATCGTACAGTTTAAGGATCATGCCAACTATTACAACAGAACCACCGAGCGGTTAAACTTCCAGATAAGGCTGACGTTTTCTACAGGCGCTATAAATATAGTTTACGGAAGCTGCACAAATCCGGGCACCTCTACAACAGGTTCTACTGTACAGGTGGGTATACGGGGCAACAGTACAGTTTATGCTAGCAACGTCAATGCGCTATATGCGCTTAATATTCCGACCGGCACAACATGTGACTGGTCAAAGGCCGTTTCTGCATACAGTGCGGCAAGTACCTTGTTATTTACCAGTGGTACTAACGGCAACGTAAAGATACCTACTGGCCTTACTTATACATGGACTCCCGGGACACAGGCTCCTGTAAGGACATTTACAGCGGCATCGGCCATCACAGGTTCGGCAGCTACTCTTGCATGGACGGCGCCTTCGGCAGCTACTACATATAACGTTCAATACCGTGTGCCCGGCACATGCGACTGGACCAACTGGAGCGGCAACCCGGTTGCTACGAACGCTGTTACGTTAACAGGGCTTTCACCATTAACAAGTTATCAGGTTAGGGTGCAGGCAGTAAATGGGTCAGCAGTAGCGCCTTTTTCCCATATACCTACAGGGGCATCCGGTGACGGATATACCGCAACAGGTACTTTTACGACCACGGCAGCATGTGCCGGTACGGCAACTGCGGTTACGCCGTCTTCTATAACTGCGGCAACAGCCACAGTTTCATGGACGGCAGCGTCTCCCGCTCCGGCTAACGGATATTATTATGAAGTTCGTACATCGGGTACTGCCGGCAGCGGGGCTACAGGCCTCATTTCTTTTGGAAGTACAGGGGCAGGGGTTACTTCTGTCAATCTTTCTTCATTAACACCAAACACGGCTTACAATGTATATGTACGTACCGATTGTGGTAGTAGCCAGTATGGCTCATGGACATCAGCAAGCACATTTACAACATTATGCTCAGCCATAGTCCCGCCTTATACAAATGATTTTGCTACATTCCCGGGTACGTGCTGGAATGCAAATTTATCGGGAGGGACTCCTGCTACAGGGCCTACCGGTACAACAGCAATGTGGGCTGTCGACGGTTTCCTCAATGTCGGCACTACAGGTGCTGCAAAGATTGAAATGTGGACTAATACGAGAAAGGCATGGTTAAGATCCATTCCTTTTGACCTGTCCGGCGGCTCTACCTACAGGGTTAAATTTAACTATGCGGCTTCTTTTTGGAACTCAGCAACAACAGCACCCACGGCTACCGCCACCGACGATGTTATACAACTACTGATATCAAACGATAGTGGGGCAACCTGGAGTGCTATCCAGACCTGGAATTCCCCAAACAGCACCTGGAACCTGACCAACACTCAATTTTCATTTGTGCTTACAGGGTACAATAGTGCTACTACCGTATTTGCCATTTACGCAAGCGATGGTACGGTAGACGATGTTCCGGATACGGATTTCTTCATCGATAATTTTGTTGTGGAAGTTGCACCATCATGCGTTGAGGCAGCAGGTTTGACAGCCAGCGCCACAGCATATAACACAGCCAATATCAGCTGGACTGCCCCTGCATCGGGCCCAACGCCGTCGGGCTACGAGTATGCTGTTACTACATCGGCTACGCCACCTGTAAGTGGTACTGCCACTACAGGCACATCGGTTACCGGTGTGGCAGGGCTAACCGGAAATACAGTATATTATTTACACGTAAGGACAGACTGCAGCGGGACTTATAGTGCCTGGGCAACAAGTGCGGTATTTACCACACCGTGTATGCCAACCACTACATTCCCGAGCAGCCAGGGCTTTAATGCAACCACAATTCCGGCGTGCTGGAACACGGGCATTGTTGCAGTGCAAACCGCGACGAAGCTTTCCTATATTGCATCGGGCAGCAGCCCTACAACAAGCCCAAGCGAGGGAACTTACATGGTACAATACAATTCCTATAGCAGTGCGAATGGCGGTATAGGTTCTGAAGAGCGCCTTATCAGCCTGCCGTTAAATACTACAGGCATAAGCAATGTTACCGTGAAATTTGACTGGAGGAACGAGAATAACACATCATATAATGTAGCGCCCTATATTAATGAAGGTGTCCAGCTCCAGTACTCTACTGATGGTACGACCTGGACGAATATGGGCTCATTATACATGAGGCATGATGGTACCCTGGCAGCAGGTACCGCCCAATGGAATACCAAAACATATTACTCTTCTGAAATTGCCAATAAGCCTTATGTGCTCGTTGCGTTCAAGTTCCATTCGGAATGGGGAGACAACATGTTCCTGGACAATGTGAGTTTTTCGCAATCGCCAAATTGTGTTGTCCCTTCAGCCCTGACTGTTACTACCGATGCGGCAACACTAAGCGCTAACATCGGCTGGACCGCGCCTCCTGCAGGCGCAGGCGGTACGCCGGCAGGTTATGAATATGCCATCACTACTTCGGCCACACCACCTGCATCGGGTACTGCAACCACAGCAACCTCATTAACAAACATTGCACTACCGGCAACCAACACTACCTATTACCTGCACGTACGCACAAATTGCGACGCTTCAGGATACAGCGCGTGGGCCACATCTGCTTCGTTTGTTTCTCCGCAGATTACGGCGAAAACCACGGGAGGCTATGCCACGCCAGAAAACTGGAATAACAATACAGGCCCGGTATGCGGCCAGGTGGCTGTGATACCAAGCGGTATTGAAATGACCGTAAGTTCAGGAACGGTAATAACAAGCAGCATCACCATACAAAGCGGCGGTACGCTAAATGTTAGCGGCGGATCGCTTACTGTAGGTTGTGCCGATAATAACAGCACGCTGTCTAACTCCGGAACACTAAATGTATCAGCAGGTACGCTTACTGTAAACGGTAACATTGTTACAACCACAGGAAGTACCTTTATACAAAGCAATGGCGCTATAATAGTTGATGGTAACAATAATAATGTTGCTGCAACATCGGTAGCTTCCGGAACGCCATTGGTTGGTTTCGGTACATCGGGTACTGCTTTCAGTACGGGTACTGTTACACTTAGCGGTGGTACTTTAACCATAGTAGACCCACACACCGCAACGGCCAATGCCAGCGCATATGCGTTATATGGTAATTTTGGTTCCACTTCACTGTTTAATGCTTCTTTGAGCCATACATTACAGTTTGGTGATGGGATATCTGTGCAGGAGGGCGGTGTGGCCAGCGGTTTCTTCTATAACCTTTTTGTTGGCTCAGGAAGGCTTAACTTAGGAAATGTTATCGTGAATAACCCAGCGGCCGTTGCAACAAGGAACGTTACCCAGGGCGGAACAGGTGCCAATGTAATAAACGGTAACTTTACCATTACTGCGGGTATCTATAACCAAAGTGCTGCAACCACAAACATTGGAGGTAACATTCTTGTCCAGGACGGTGCGACTTTCATTGCTAACGGTATTACCAATTTCTGTAGTACTACAGGCACTACTGCCAACGCGCAAACCGTTGCACAGTCAGTAACTGTAAGCGGTACAGGTTCGATACAAAACCAGGCGAGTACGCCAAACGCCAACTTCCAAAGTGTGATATTTAAAAATACATCTGCAACAGGTGTAACTATCAATTCCCTCAACCAGGTTTCAGGCAATCCTTCGGTAGCGGCAAACGTTCGCGAAAGCATTACCTTCGACGGAAAAGTAAGTACTACAGGTGGCAAAGCGCTACTTTGGGGAATTACAGCAAACTCAGGTAATGGAAATTTAATAATTACCTCTGGGGGTATGCTTCCCGGCAGTGCCTTTGCACGCGGGTGGACTGCTGCCCAAACGGGATCGTCTATTGCAGCATCGGCTTTACCTACAGGCACGACTGCAGCTACATCACAATTCCCACTATTAGATGAAAACGGCAACGCAAGGCATGCATGGATTGAGCGTGTAGGCGCATCAGATCCGGGTATACTTGCGGTGACTTACACTGCCGCGTCAGGAACAACCCCTGTATCTATAACCGATGCCGATGGTTATGTAGTAGATACACGCTCTAATGGTAAATGGAACGTTAGCGTTCTTGGTACCGACATAGCAGCTACTACCTATAAGCTCGCAGTATCAGCCACAGGTATCTTTGGCACCTCTCCGTCAACTGCGGTTGCAAGGATAGTAACGGCTTCGGCTGCGCCGGGTACTTACCAGGCAGGTACTACATTGCCGCATGCACAAAGGACAGGGCTAAATTACAGCCAGATTACAACTAACGATTTTTACATAGGTATAAGCTCATCAGACATACCATTCCTTTCTATAGCAACGGGCAACTGGAACGAGGCTTCAACATGGAACAAAAATGCTGTTCCCGCCGCTACAGATATCGTAGCGATACAGGCAGGGCATACTGTAACCGTTGACGGAAGCTACACAGCTGTTGCAGGCACACTGAATGTAACTGCGACAGGAGCATTGACAGTAAGCGCCAATACCCTTACCGTTACTAATGCAGTAAGTGTTGCTGCCAATGGTGCAGTAAATGCAGCAGGTGGTACGCTGAATGCCGGTACATTGGCCAACTCAGGAGCTGTTAACGCAAGTGCGGGTACGATTTCGGTAGCTACAGCAACCAATACAGGAACTATAACTGTAAATGGTGGTACAATAAATGTTGGCGGCGCTGCAACAACGGGTATCAGCAACAACTCAGGCGGTACTTTTGCACTGAACAGCGGTACTGTTAATGTAGGTCCATCGGGAGGTAGCGACCGCAGGTTTACCAATGCCGGTACGCTTACCATTGCTGGTGGAACGCTTAATATTAATGGTAACTTTGTTCACTCCGTTACCGGTATTTTCAATCAAAGTGCGGGTAACATTAATGTTGACCCTAATGCTGCGGGTGCAACAGGAAACTCTACTACAAGTTCGAACTATACACTTTATCTTAATGCTCCGGTAAACTGGACAGGTGGTACACTCACTGTAGTTGACCCTCCTGCCTCGACATCGTCATCGCACTATACATTATACTATTCAGCTGCAACATCAGAAGTATCTCCGTCGCACACGCTCAGGTTTGGCGATGGTGTATCATCAACTCCGGGAGGAAATGCTATTGGATATTACATATACAACTACGTTGGGTCAGGAAAGATAAACGTGGGTAATATGGTTGTTAATGGCCCTGCAACAGGAACTGCAACAACTACAAACCGCGTGGTGAAGCTAACCGGGTGGGCACTTGGCGTAAAAGGAGACTTTACAGTTCAGAACAAAGGTGAGTTTAGCCAAAATGGTTATGAACTGGCGGTTGCGGGTAATTTCTCCATAGGAGCAGCCGGTAAATTTTACGCCACCAACACGCTGAACCTTGCCCTGCCGTCCGGTATTTCAACAGTAGTGAACACGGCAGCGCAGACTATTACTAATGCCGGTACTATTGAAAATAGCACGGGTACGGTAACTGCCAACCTGAGTTCGCTTACGGTTAACAACAACAATGCTTCGGGTGTTACACTAAACAGCCCGCTGACAATGAGCGGTACGCTTACACTAACATCAGGTAAACTAAATACGACCAATACCAACCTGCTCACCCTTGGTACGGCTACCGCAGCCGGCACAATGAACAATGCAGGATCAGCTACGGCATACATCAATGGCCCGTTTGCACGTACATTTGCTGCCAGCAGGACATCAACAGGAGCATTTACATTAAATGCGCTATTCCCTGTAGGTACACCATCTGCTTACCAGGCTATGTATGTTGATCCTACAACAGCTGCCAGCGGCCCGGTTGTAGTGAAGGTAGCACCTTTCGTGTCTGAATCAGGAACACTGGGAACCGGCGTTACATCGCTTTCGGCCAACAAGTGGGAAGCGCTTATAACAAGCGGCGCTGCAAACCTTACAAGTACGTATGTAAGGCTGCTTGACAGCAGTATTACGGGAACAGACAAAAAAATTGTACACGCAGTGTCTGCGGCAGGGGAATATACCCCTATTTTACCGGCGACAACGTCTGCTGCGGGTATGCTATCATCACAAGCAGCAATTTTAGCAGCAGATTACAAAGGTTATTTTGCTTACGGCACCCTTAACCCTTGTAACCCACCGGCAGACCAGCCTACTAACTTTGCTTATTCATCGCTTACCAATGCATCATTTACAGCTACATATACCGCAGCTGCCAGTGCACCAAGCCATTATGTTGTAGTTCGCTATAACATTACATCGGCTGCGGCAACGGTAACAGCTCCTGTAGAATTTACACCATATACTGCCGGGACACCTCTTGGTGCAGGTACTGTAGTATATAGCGGGGCAGCTGTAACATTCAGTCAAACCGGCCTTACCGGCGGAAATACTTACCAGTATTACATATACAGTTTTAATAACTCCGGCTGTTATGGCCCGGTTTACAACACTGTGTCTCCATTGGTGGCATCGGTTACAACCTGTACGACAGCTACCGGAGCTCCGGGAAGTATTTCTTCCGTTGCGGCGCAGCTTACCAATACAAGCCTCAGGGCACAGTGGGGTGCCTCGTCGACACCAGGCGCAGCATATCTTGTAGATGTGTCTACAAGCAATACATTCACTACATTTGTACCAGGATACCAGGCGCTAAACGTTGGTACAGCAACATTTGTAGATGTTACCAACCTTACCCAGGGTACAAATTATTATGTAAGGGTCAGGGCGCTAAGTGGTACTGAGTGCTACAGCAGCTATACCACTTCGGGTGCATTAGCAACGCCTACTGTAGTCCCTGTACCATGGACAGAAGGTTTTGCAACTACAGCAGTACCTACGGGATGGACAACAACAAATTCATATGACTGGTTCATAGATCCTGACTTTTTTACAGGAAATCCCGGCAATGCCCTGTTCATTGAACTGTTAGAATATTTTGATTACGACTACTATGAATATGTTACTGTAAATAGCGGTTCTTTTACTACTCCAACCTTGGGTACAATACCTGCCGGATACCAGTTCTCATTTGATTACAAGATGAAGGATTTTGGTGCTGAAACAGCTCCGGCTGCGGGTAGCGGACAAGTGGTAGTTAGTATCTCCACCAACTACGGTGCAACATATACCGTGCTTGAAACCATTCCTAACGATGGCGTTGCCGGATGGAGGGAAAAAGTATACAACCTTTCCGGATATGTAGGCCAGAATGTTAAATTCAAAATCGAGGCATCAAATGTTAACGATATTGAATATGCTGCCGGATTTGATAACTTTAAGGTTCAGCCAATTCCTGATTGCATTAAACCAACATCTTTGGCATTTGCCTCATTGGCAAACAATACGGCTAACCTCAGCTGGACAGCTCCTGCATCAGGAACTACGCCTACAGGTTATGAATATGCCGTGACCACATCGGCTACACCGCCTGCGAGCGGAACAGCTGTAACGGGAACATCTGTTATGGGATACAGCAGCCTTGTGATGGAAACCACATATTATCTTCATGTAAAATCAAACTGTGGAAACGGGTACAGTGAGTGGAATACTTCGCAGTTTTATCATGGCTATTGTAATTCAAATACCTATTATACAGGCTATTACATAAGTTCATTTACAACAACCGGCGCTATAACAAACATTACTAATACCGGTACTGCCCTTGCAACAGATGGCTATTCTTATAACCCTTCTATGGCGGTTAATCAGGTACCTGGTGGTGCAATTGCTATTTCCACTACGATAGTTGGGAGCTCAGGCTTCAATATTTGGGTAGACTGGAATAATGATATGGCTTTTGGCGATGATGAAAAAGTGTATGCCTCCGGTACATCAGGAACCAGCTTTACCGGCTCATTCAATGTACCGGCACTAACAGCGCTTGGTAACTACAGGATGCGTATAAGGAGTAATTATAACTCTGCCAATCCAACAGCGTGCGGTCTTATATCCTATGGCGAAACGGAAGACTACACACTCACAGTAGTAGCTCCGCCAGCATGTTATAACCCGGGCACTGCTTCGGCTACAATCGTTACTGCAACTACGGCTAACCTGTCGTGGACGGCATCTTCATCCGGGCCAGCGCCATCAGGATATGAATATGCTGTAACCACTTCGGCTACTCCGCCTGCAAGCGGAACTGCAACCACGGCTACTTCGGTAACCGGTTACGGACCGCTTACACTGGGTACAACGTACTACCTTCATGTGAGGAGCAACTGTGACCTGGATGGCTACAGCGCGTGGACGACAGTATCGTATTTCCACGACTACTGTGTTGCAACATCAACAAATGCAACATATTACATCAGTTCAGTCACCACAACCGGCGGAACTGCAAACATCAGTAATACCGCAACAACATTCTCACCAAATGGTTACTCGTACAACCCGTCTATGGCGGTAAGCCAGTCAGCAGGTAATTCAGTAACTATTGCTGTGACTGTACTAAATGGCAGCCATGGTATCAATGTATGGGTAGACTGGAACGATGACCTTGTTTTCTCAGATTCTGAAAAAATGCATGCGTCAGGTTCAAGCTATGTATATTCTACAACTGGTAGCTTCAGCGTACCGGTGGGTGCCGCAGTAGGTAATCACAGGATGAGGGTTAGGGCTAATTATTCCAGCACAAACCCGGCTGCTTGTGGTGTAATCATATCTGGTGAAACCGAGGATTATACCTTTACAGTACTTCCTTCACCGCCAAGGATCACATCCTTCACACCCGCCGGCGTATGCCAGGGCGCAGGAGATATTGTAACACTAACAGGATCTTACTTTACAGGCGCAACAGCTGTTAAGTTCAATGGTACAGATGCTGCATCATTCAATGTGGTAAGTGATACTTCAATTACTGCGGTAGTGCCATCAGGCGCGACAACGGGAAACATTACGGTAACTTCGCCAATAGGCACGGGTACAAGCCTTACAGCGCTTACCGTTACCCCATACCCTGTGGTGGATGACATTACCGGTGGCGACATCCAGGTATGCAGGCCAAACACGGTCCAGCTTGCCACTACTACAACAGGTGGTACATGGCAGACTAACAACCCTGCTATTGCTACGGTTAGCAGCAGCGGCCTTGTTACAAGCGTTGCACCGGGTACGGTTACAATAGTGTACACTAAAACAACAAATGGCTGTACAACTTCTGACAGTACAGATATTACATTTAATGAGCCGGTGGTTATAACAGGTATGCCGACTTCCGAAACAGTACTTCCTGCAAGCAGCGTACAGTTTAGTGTGGATGCAACGGGAACAAGCCTGGGCTACCAGTGGGAGGTATCTGTAAATGACGGTGCCGACTATACAGCGCTGGCCAATGATGGTACCTACAGTGGCGTTACAACTGCAACCCTTACGGTGGCAGGAGTTACCGCAGGTATGCACCATTACAAATACCGTGCTGTTGTGAGTGGTACCGCGCCTTGCGCGCCGGCTACTTCGGATGCTGCTACGCTTTCGGTTAGCAACATCGGCATCACTTCGCATCCGGCAGGTGTAACCCTTTGCGACAGCGGTGCGGGAACAGCCAGCTTTACAGTAGTGAGTACAGGCGAAGGCCTTACTTACCAATGGCAGGTGAATTCCGGCAGCGGATGGAATATTGTAAATAACGGTACTACCGGTGGGGTAACCTACAGTGGAGCCGATACAAACATACTTTCACTTTCGGGTATAACGGCAGCCAGCAATACCTGGACCTACCGTGTGTACATTGAAGATGGAGCTGCTTCGGCAACGTCTAACAGCGCTACGCTAACGGTGAACAGTGCTGTGGTTGTAAACCAGCCGGTGGCTAACCAAATAGCATGTTCCACAGGTTCTTTGGTGAATTTTGTAGCCGATGCTTCCGGAACAGGGCTGTCCTACCAGTGGCAATATGCTACAACGGCAGGCGGTACTTACGCTAACGTTATCAATGCCACACCGGCAGGCGTAACCTATAGCGGCGCTACAACAAACACGCTTGCAGTAACCACTACTGCCGGCACGCCTTCGGCGCCAACATATTACTATCGTGTGGTTATTACAGGTACAGCGCCTTGTGACCCGGTTACAACGGTACCGGCAACGCTTACCATAAGTAACCCGCAGATCACAACTGCGCCGGTAGCTGCTTCGGTGGTGAAAGGCAGCGCTGTTAACTTTACAGTTGCCACATCAGCTGCAGCGCCAACATACCAATGGCAGTTTGCAACAGCTGTTAATGGTGCTTACAGCAACGTAGCCGACGAGACGCCTGCAGGCACTGCTTACAGCGGGGCTCAATCGGCAACACTTACAGTTAATGCTGCAACAACACCAGTGGGTAATGCTTATTTCTACCGTGTGGTGGTAACTTCAGGCGGATGTACGGTAACTTCGGCCGGTGCGAGAATGACCGTGACCGATTACTGTTTAGGACAGATAACCACATCGGGTACACTGGATTATATGACCGCAGTATCTGTAGCTACAACTACATTGAACTCAACACCTGGAGCAGTAGGCGACTCGGCGAACTTTTTTTATGCGTTGCTTACAGGATCCAATAATACAGCGACATTGGCCCAGGCACAGTCGTACACCGCAAGTATTTCGGTTGTGAGCGGAAATACAAATCCTCAGGGTGTGGGTATATGGATCGACTTTAACAACGATGGCGACTTTGCAGATACCGGGGAATTCCTTGGGGCTGCATCGATAGCCACTGGCGCGACAGGGACCATTACCATGGCAATTCCGGCTACCGCAACTCTTGGAAACCGGAGAATGAGGGTAAGGAACGTGAGGAATACAACAATGAGCCAGGGTACTATTTGTACCAATTATGCAAGGGGTACAACAGTAGATTACATCGTTACGATAGTAGCGCCTGCTGCCCCATCAATAACAGGTTTTACACCCGAATCGTATTGTGCCGACTCAGGCATGATTACCATAACAGGTACGAACCTGACAGGCAGCACACTAACCATTGGCGGTACAGCGGTTACACCTGTAGTTATTAACGGTGCAGGTACTCAGCTTACTGCTACTGTAAATGCAGGAGTATCGGGCATCGTATCGGTAACAACACCCGGAGGTACGGCAGCTACTACTGCCAGCTTCTCGGTTACAGCGCCACCGGCCATTACGCTTAGCAGCGCTACAGGTAACATTTGCGCGGGTTCATCTTCAGCTTTGGTAACAATCACAGCAGGAGGATCTTCGTATGATACATTTACAGTTACATCGGTACCGGCAGGTGCCGCATGGTCAGGGAATGCAGCTACTGGGTTCACCTTTAGCCCTGTAGTGAACACGGTATATACCATTGCGGCAACACAATCGGGAGGCACCTGTGCACGGAGCGCTACATTCAGCGCTACAGTATATGCAAACCCGGTGTATGCCGTATCGCCAACCGCTGCCGAAATTTGCAGTGGCCAGGTACAGGCGCTAACATCTTCTAATTCGGCATCAGGTACCGCAATAATTGGCACAGATACTACGGTAGCGTCCAATAGTGATACCACGAGGCCAAATCCGCTCAGCAGGTACTATGAAGGCCAGAAAGCGCAATTGTTGTTCCTGGCAAGTGAGCTAACCGCTCAAAATATGACACCCGGAAGTAAGATTACTTCAGTAACTTTCGACCTTGGAACTGTAAATACTGTCGCAGGAGCTGTTATAAGTAACTTTACCATCAGGATGGGGGCTACAACGACCAGCGTCATGACAGGTTTTGTTTCAGGTACTTCAACAGTTTATGGCCCGGCCAATTTTACCCCGGCCACTACAGGATTGGTAACATTTACCCTCGCAACGCCATTTACATGGGATGGAACATCAAATGTAATTGTGGAAACGATACATAATAATCCTGACCTCGCCTGGACATCAGGTACCAATGTAAGGTATTCAACGACATCGTTCAATTCAACATATCACAGGATGCAGGATGATGTTGCCGGTGGTATAGATGGAATGGATACTGCAACGGGAACTACAGCCTATGCCAGCGCATCAAGGCCAAATATAAGGTTTGCCTTTGCAAAATCGGGAGCAGTTTGGTCACCGGCTGCGGGACTGTATACCGACGCAGCTGCTACCACTCCGTATAACGGAACTAGTGATGTAGTTACGGTTTATGCCAGGCCAACGGTTACAACTACCTATACCGCTACTGCGAACAACGGCAACGGATGTGCTACAACCAGCCAGTCGGTTATCACGGTTAGCCCTAAATCATGGATAGGAGGCACCAGCTCCGACTGGAATAACGCGGCCAACTGGTGTGGCGGGCAGGTGCCTACAGCTGACGACAATATCGTGATATCTGCAGATGCTACGACCATGCCTCAGATAGGTGTTGATGTGGTAGACGAAGATGCAGCGATCACCCAAAACATAACAGTGATGGTTAACAGCCTTACCGTAGAGGATGGCGCTTCATTAAAAGTAAACGGTGGTTGTGTGCTTAACATTACTAATGCAGTGATTGTTGAGGACGAAGGAAGCCTGGTGCTCGACAACTATGCACACCTGCTACAGGGTGCTGCAGTTACCGGCAACCCTAACCAGGGTGAGATAACCGTTAACAGGTTAAGTTCGCCAATATTCAGGCTGGATTACACCTTGTGGTCATCGCCGGTTGAAGACCAGATACTTAAAGATTTCTCTACAGGTACTTTGGATAACCGTTTCTATACGTATAAAGAAGCAACAGACTCCTACAGCACCGTACAGCAGGCCGGACAGCCTGGCGTTAGCGAAACTGAAATGGCTGAAGGCAAGAGTTACCTGATACGTGTTGACAATGCGCACCCTGAGTACAATGCCGCAACGAATCCTGACGGCGCACGCTGGCAGGGGCAATTTACCGGCAAGCCAAGGAGCGGTACGATAAACGTACCTGTAACCAAAGCGCTTAATGGCTTTAACAGTGTAGGTAACCCTTATCCGTCGCCAATAAACATCCATGCATTCTATGATGGTAACATCGGAACGATCAATGCGGGATCTGCGCTTTACTTCTGGAGGAAGAAAAATGATGGTGATACAGGCAGCTATGCCAAGGTTACTAAGTTTGCTTATGCCGCCAACATTGACAACGACTGGGGCGATACAGGTACCGGCATTTTTGTCGGCACCCCATCTACATGGGTGATTAACCCGGGCCAGGGCTTCATTGTTAAAGTGCAGCAGGCCGGTACTGTTACCTTCGATAACGGAATGCGCAGGGGCCTTAACAACCAGCAGTTCTTCAGGAATGCCCAGGATGAGGACGAGTCAGGCATCTCAAGGATGTGGCTTAACATCAACGGTACTGAGGGGCAATTTACCCAGGCTGTCGTAGGTTACAGCAATATGACTACCATGGATGTGGATTATGGATGGGACGGAAGGGCCTTTGTGAATGATGGCAAAGTTTCATTATTCTCTCTTGCGGGAGAAGAGAAGCTTAGTATCCAGGCAAGGTCGGCATTCGATGCTTCTGATGTCGTGCCTATGGGCTACAACGCAGAGCTGCCGGGTACATACACCATCAGGCTGGACCACATGGATGGCGTGTTTAGTACCGACCAGGACATCTTCCTTAAAGACAACCTGCTTGGCGGAATAACACACGACCTTAAGGCAGGCAGCTACACCTTCGATACCGAAGCCGGAATTAACACCGGAAGGTTTGAAGTAGTGTATACCGCCCAGGCTCTTGGAACCGACAACCCTATGCTTGATCCAAACAATGTGATTGTGTACAAGCAAGGCACATCGATCAACATCAATGCAGGATTGCTCAACATGACCGACGTTACCATTTATGACACCAGAGGCAGGATACTGTACAGCCAGGATGCCATCAATGCTACCGAAACTGTGATCAGCAACCTACACTCTGACCAACAGGTACTTATCATTCAGATAAATACTGATAAGGGAAGGGTAACAAAGAGAATAATTTTCTAAGCCTGTAACAAAACCCCCAATAAGCCAATACTTTGGCAGCCTCCTCTCCTGTAAAAGGGAGAGGAGGTTTTTTTATTCATATAATAGATTAGTGGTAGTAACTGTATTTTCATTTCGGTAATTTTATATGTAAAAAAATATACTATCCATTTTACTAAAAGGTTTTCATGTACGAATAATAAAACTTATTAACACGCAAACGTTATCGTAAAACACGTAATTTAACAATTGGTTTATAGTTATAAAATAGATGTTAATTTTGCCGGGAACTTAATACTTAAGGTGAAATGGATGCGAAAACTACTTATAAATTAATTGTACTGTTCGTCTTACTGAACGTACAGTACTCCTTTGGTCAACAGCTGGTTTACAGCAGGGATAATTCCGGTACCGACCTTTGGTGGAATGACACCAACAAGCCGTGGTACTATTTTACATGGCAAAACGATCAAAACCGCCCTGATGCTTGGCCTGTAGACATCCGGAATTCCGTTTTTATAGGGCACAATGTGAATCCTGTAATGAGGGTAAACGGAGCAGTATTCGGCATAGGCAGCCTAACGTTCCAAAATTCTGCTACAGTGGCCAGGACCTTTAATGCTATTGATGGCGGGGGCCTCGGCTTAACAATCGGCTTGTATAATGATTCACCGGCCCATCATACGTTCAATATACCGATCCGGCTGGATGCGGCTACAGTGCAAATCGCTGCAAATACCAGCCATCTCACTTTGGCAGCCAGTACGATTAATTTACAATCCAATACTGCCCAGTTTGCAGGGGCTTCCAATATTAATGTGGTTAGCGCAATTTCCGGCACGGGCAATATTACCAAATCGGGTGCAGGCACGCTTACGCTGTCGGGAACCAATACATTTACAGGGAGCGCCACAGTATCAGTTGGCACAATCGCGGTTTCCGGCGCCATGGCCTCCACGTCCTACACCATAAACGGTGGTACTTTGAGGCTTTCGGCGGCGAATATACTGCCCGATGCCGCTACAGTGACCCTTTCATCTGGAACATTCAGCGTAAATGAAAACGAAACCATAAACAACTTAAACATTTCGGGTGGTATGGTTTCGGTTGCCGCCGGAAAAATACTTACCGTCAACGGCACACTCACCCTGTCCGACCAGGCCCAGCTATCTTTAGGTGCAGGCGCGGCGATCAGGTACGGCAACAGTGGCGCTCTGGTATACAACCTTGGCTCAAATTCTGTTACACCTTCGGCAGAGTGGCCTTCATCTTTTGCCCCGGCATCGGTAACGCTAAATAGCGGAACGGTGACGTTATCCGGCAACACGACCATGGCCGGCAGCCTTACCCTGAATGGCGGTACCCTCGACATGGGGACACATACGCTGGACAGGGCTACATCCGGTGGCACCTTAACCGTTGCCAATGGCGCTACCCTGAAAATTGGCGGTACCAACACCCTTCCCGCCAGTTATGCTACACATATAATAGGTAATACAAGCACAATAGAATATAGAGGCGCGGCACAAAGCATTGGCGCACTCCATTCGGGCCAGCAGTATGGCAATCTGGTACTTTCGGGTTCCGGAACGAAATCGATGAATGGCGATCTGGCTGTAACCAATAACCTAACGATGCAGGGAACCGCCGAGGTTACCGTGGCTTCGGGTACCAACCTTACCGTGGGCAATAGTGTAACGCTCAGCAACTCCCTTCATACTATAGCGGAAGGCGAGGAAGAACTGTACAGCGGACTGGCAGGCGACGAAGTAATTGTGGGCGCTAAGCTGGTCATCGAAAACAACGCCGGCCTGATCCAGGTGAACGATGTAAACAATACAGGCATCATCACTGTTAAGGAACAAAGCGCGCCAATGTTCAGGCTCGACTATGCCCTCTGGTCGTCGCCGGTGGCAGCGGAGACCCTTATTGGCTTTTCGCCCGCAACGCTCACCAACCGTTTTTACCACTATAACCCTGAAACCGATGCCTACAGTGCTGCCGGATTAAACGGTGGGGATGTCCCGTTTGACGAAGGCCGGAGTTATCTTATACGTGTGGCCAACACCCATCCGTCTTTTGAAAGCAATCCGGTACCCACATCATGGCAGGGCTCCTTTGTGGGTGTGCCGAACAATGGGAACGTGAATGTTTCGGTTACGCCGCGCAACACCAGTATGGGCATCAAGGGCTTTAACGCGGTGGGCAACCCTTACCCGTCGCCTATAAATGTATCGGAATTTTTTGAGAGGAACGCGAACAACCTGGTCAACGGGTCATCCCTCTTCTTTTGGAGGAAAAAGAACAGCGCCGGTTCGTCGAGTTACGTTTCCCTTACCTTGAGCGGGCTTATAGTACAGAGCGACAACAACTGGGGCGATACCAGCGACGACGAGTTTGCAAACCTTGGCGATAACCAAAACTGGGTGCTCAATCCAGGGCAGGGCTTTATAGTGCAGGCTGCCTCGGGTACCATTGCTTTTGACAACCAGATGCGTGTTGCCAAAAATCACGACTACCAGTTCCGTACCGCACAGGATGGAACGGCCACATCATCCCGCCTTTGGCTTAACCTCAAAAATGAGGCAGGCGATTTCAGCCAGTCGATGATCGCCTATACCCCAAACACCACCCTCGATATCGATTATGCATGGGATGGCAAAGCCATGACCGACGGCCCCATTACTATTTACTCCCTTGTGGGCGAATCGAAGCTGGGCATACAGGCAAGGCTGCCGTTTGACGTGGCAGACGAAGTTCCGCTGGGCTACATGGGCGAGACTGCTGGCAGCTACACTATAGCGCTCGATCATGCAGACGGGGTGTTTGCCCAGGGCCAGGATATTTACCTCAGGGACAACCTCCTTAATATTACGCACGACCTTAACGAAGGCCCGTACGCATTTGTTGCCGAAGCCGGTACGAACGATGGCAGGTTCGATGTAGTATATGCACAGGCGCTTGGTGCCGGAGCTGCCGTGTGGAATGCCGACAGTACCATAATATATAAAGACGGCAACAGTATCAGCATAAATTCCGGCACAGTGGGTATGACGGCGGTGTCGGTATATGATGTAAGGGGCAGGCTGCTTTACAGCGAAAGCGGGATGAGTACGACTCAAACGGTTATCAGCGGCCTCCAGCCCCAGCAGCAAATGCTCATTGTACAGGTAACCACCCCCGAAGGCAAAGTAAGCCGGAAGCTTATTTACTAACGGCAACATATAAATCCCCCCGTTTTTAAAATTCCCTTATCATCCTGGTAGGGGAATTTTTTATGCACGCCGAAAACCATCCCTGCCATCCCATCGTATATAAAGTCGAAAATGAGTTATGCCTGCCCCCCATAAAGCAAAGCAAAAAGCCATTTGATTAAGGTAAGGTGTGGTTTAATGGCTTCCCTCCCTGCGAAAGCGGGGAGGGTTTTTTAATTAATAGTTATGGATTAATTTATTTTTCCGCCTTTTTTTAATAGTTATGATATAGCTTAACACAATGGTAATTTTGGCTTAACATACGGTTATATACCTGACGGTAATGTGCCTACAGAAACAATAAGCGATACGTTTCATCGAAAATTTGTGCCGTTAATCGAAAAATTAGCTACATTTGCACACTGAATAAAATCCTCAAAAAAGAAACTAAATATTAAATAATTGCTATTTATGCGAAAACTATTACGATTACATTTAGCGAAAGTGTTGCTCATTGCAGCGATGGTTACGGGAGTGAATTCCTGGGGGCAGGGGAGTGAGAATTTTTCTAATATACCTGCGAGTGCCAGCAGCTATGCCAATAGGAGTTGGACGGGCACAAATAGCGTAACCTGGACAGCTACAGCAGCACGAACTGATCAAACATTAACCGGGAAAGCAATTTGTACTAATGGTAATGGAACGGTAACATCTCCAACATATACGGGAGGTATGGGAACTTTGCAATTTAATTACGTTAGAGGTTTTACAGCTGCTGGTACTCGTTCCATAGATGTGTATGTAAATGGGACTAAAATCGGCAACACAATTGCTGTAAATGCGAGTAACAGTACCGTGCAAGCTTATTCTGCAGCAATAAACGTTGCAGGAAATGTTATTTTAGAATTGCGGACTTCGGGTAGTCAAATTGTAATTGACGATATTTCGTGGACTGGATACAGTGCAGGCCCATCAACAACAGTAACAACTACGAGTTTTTCGGGTGCGTTCAATAATACATATGTTGGCGCATCATCTGCATCATCTTCATTTACAGTTTCAGGCTCACTGCTTACAGCAGATATAGTAGTTGCTGCCCCAACCGATTTTCAGGTAAATACCGCGGCAAACCCAACATGGGCAAGTTCGGTATCCATACCTTTTGGTTCAGGTACTGTTGCCAGTACAACAGTTAATGTACGTTTTGCTCCCGGTAGTACCGGGGCTAAGTCAGGCAACGTTACTATAAATTCTACTGGCGTTACAGAGAAAACGGTAGCGGTAACAGGTACAGGCCTCGCGCCTACAATTACAACAACGGCAGGTACTTATGGGCCGTTTTGTAATACTACGTCCAATAACATTACTGTGGCGTATACGACTGCGGGAACAATAACAGGCACCTATGCTGTACAGCACTCTGCTGCCGGCGGAACTTTTCCTAATGATGTGACAAGCAACCTTCTTGCTACGGTTTCATCGTCAGCCGGTTCGATTACTGCAACATTCCCGTCAGGTTTAACTGCCGGTAATTACAGGGTGCGCGTGGTAAACAGTGCACCGGCTACAATGAGTTCAAACAACAACAATTCAAATATAGTTGTATCTGCTCCGGTAACCCAGGTGGTTGCGTCATCTGCGGCAAATGCAATAGGCGCCACGAATGCAACTCTTAACGGTAACGTTACTACAGTAGGTGTTTGCCCCGCGTCGAATGAAAAAGGATTTGTGTATTCCCTAACCTCTGCAAATGCGAATCCTGAAGTAGGTGGAACAGGCGTTACCAAAACACAGGTAGGCAGTTCAACGATTACGACTGGTGCATATACATTGGGGATTTCAGGGCTTACGCCAAATACGAGCTATACTTTTAATTCGTATGTTTATAACGGGACCACATATACTTATGGTACAGTAAGGACATTCACGACTTCCAACCCGACAGCTGCACTTAGCAGTACGTTGAATGAGGGCACGCTTACAACAACAAATACCTTTACCATTACCCTTGCAGGTGAACTGTTTTTAGAAGCGCCTGCATTTACAGGTACAGGCTTTATCCTTGGTGGCGCTCCTGCAGGTGTTACACTTGTAAGCGTGGCAAGGGTAAGCGATACCCAGGCTACAGTAACCTTAGCGTATGACAATACCGATTTTGATACAAACGCATCTATAAACATCACTATACCGGAATCGCACATTACGGATAGCAATGATTTAGTATCGGGCAACCTTACTATTACAGCGGTAAATGAAACACTGGTTTCTGCAAATGCGGTAGCCCTTGGCAGCCAGTGTATCGGTACAACTACGACAAATGGTGTTGCATTTACCATTACAGGGAATGCAAAGGCCGGCAACATCAGCCTTGCGGCAGTAAACGGATATACCTATTCGGCTAACAGTAGCGGTACGTATACCGCAACACTGGACATTGCCCATGCAGGCGGCGCGGTTAATCAGACCGTATATGTAAAATTCTCACCTGTAAACACAACAGATAACTACAACGGTACAATCGTAATTTCGGCTCCGGCAGTCAATACAAGTCTTAGTAAATCGGTTACCGGTACAGGCGTAAATACAGCGCCAACTGTAGCAGCGCCCACCAGTGGTTCGGTTACAGGTACAACGGCTGTTTTGGGCGGTAACATTACATCTATAGGTTGTTCGAACGCTACCGTACGCGGTATTGAGTACAGCCTGACGAATAACTTTACAGCGGGTACAGGTGCAGGCACGGTAGTTTCTGAAAACGGTACGTTCACTACCGGGATATTTACCGTAAACGTTGGGTCACTAACGCCTGCGACACAATATTTCTACAAAGCATTTGCCACCAATGGCGGTGGAACAGTATATTCTGCACAGGGAACTTTCACTACGGCGTGTGTTACGCCGGTAAACGTTACGGCGATTGCGGCAACTACGCCTGCGGGATCCCAAATTAAATTAGACTGGACAAACAGCTCATGTTCTGATGAGGTGCTTGTGGTAGCCAAACTGGGCAGTGCCGTAACAGCAACCCCTTCTGGAGATGGTACGGCCTATACAGCCAATGATGCATTCGGTTCCGGTACAGCAATTGCTACAGGCGAGTTTGTGGTATATAACGGTTCGGCGGCTACGGTTACCGTTACAGGCCTTACAAATGGTTCAACGTATCATTTCAAAGTATTTACCCGCAAGGGAAGTAACTGGAGCGCAGGTGTGGAAACATCAGGTGTGCCGGTGGTGACTTACTGTACGGCTTCTGCAGCAAATGCTACAACATATGAACATATAACTTCAGTAACTTTCAACGGAGAGACTAATAGTTCTGGCTCGTCCAACTACAGTAATTTTACTTCAACTGTGTTTCAGGCAGAGCATAGCCAAAGTTATCCGCTCACCATTACCATTGGCGCACCTTATACAAATGACAAAGGTTTGGTTTATGTGGATTGGAACAATGATGGTGATTTTGCTGATGCAGATGAAACTGTGCTTCTTGCGAACGGTGCCGGACCAGGTCCTTACACAGGTACAATCACGGTGCCGGCCACTTCATTTGTAGGCGCTGTAAGAATGAGAATAAGGATTTATGACAGTTCGGGTGGTGAAACCGCTGGGGCTTGCGGTACAACTACTTATGGTGAAGTTGAGGATTATACACTTAATGTAGTACAGGGTACACCTGCACCAGAAGCACTTCTGGCAACTAATATTACACCTTCAGGATTTACGGCAAGATGGAATGAGGTAGAAGAAGCCAGTTCATACAGGTTGGATGTGTATACAAAATCTGCATCTGCCGCTACAACAACTGAAGGCTTTAACCTGGGCTTTACACTACAGCCCGGCTGGACGACCACGGTAAATGGGACATATACTTCCAATGGTAACTTTGGTGCTTCATCTCCTTCACTACAGTTTGATAATACTGGGGATGTGCTTGAGACTGCAACGTATCCGGGTCCTGCGTCATCGCTTAGTTTCTTTATCAGGTCAAACGGTGGTTCTACAAGTGTAATGCTTATAGAAGGATATAATGGTACCTCATGGGTTACCGTACACAGTTTTACAGGTCTTCCAACAACAGGAATAACCAGGACATATGATTCAGCTTCGACACCTGCTTTGCCGTCAGGCTTGGTTAAATTCAGGTTTACATTTACAAAAAATGCAGGTAACGTAGCGTTTGATGATCTATCTGTAACCTATGCGAATACAACAAATAACTACTTAACGGGATATCAAAATAAAACTATTGACGATACGGCTGTAAATAATATTATAAGCCATCCTGTAACGGGAGCAGCTCAAAATACCCAGTATTTTTATGTCGTGAGGGCCCTGACACCGGTTTCATCAAACTCTAATGAGATTGCTGTTACAACAGGTAAAGAAAACATCTGGACATCTACAGGCTGGTCATTGGGCACACCGCCAACAACTATAGACAAGGCAGTAATAGAATATGATTATAACACAGGTACAGTTGCCGAAATAACGGCTGCACAACTTTTGGTAAACGCAGGCACATTTACAATTGCCGATGGTGACAATGTTATTATAACTAACGAAGTTGTAGTAAACAACACCCTGAATGCACAAGGTAACATTGTTGGCCCTAAGATCGTGATCGAGAACAACGCCAACCTTATCCAGGTGAACGATGTAGATAATACAGGCAACATTCAGGTGTTTAAGAAATCGGCTCCTGTATTCAGGATGGATTATGCCCTATGGTCATCGCCCGTGGCAGGAGAAACACTAAGGGGATTCTCACCAATAACCGCGCCTAACCGTTTTTACCAATACAATTCGTCCACAGACAGCTATACCGGCACTGGCATGAATGACGGCAATGTACCGTTTGAAGAAGGCAAAAGCTACCTTATCCGCGTGTCAAACAACCACCCGGACTATGTAGCGCCTGCGGAAGGCCAGCCGGAACCGACAGGTACACGTTGGGAAGGTAACTATATAGGTGTTCCTAATAACGGTAACGTAAACGTTACGGTAACTCCTGCAGGTTCAGGCACCAGTACAGGTTTCAACGCTTTGGGTAACCCTTACCCGTCACCAATAAACATCCACGCGTTTTATGATGCCAACCAGGGATCCATCGATCCGTTGTCAGCATTATACTTCTGGAGGAAGAAAAACGATTCGGAAACAGGAAGCTACGCAAAAGTAACCAAGCTTGCCTATGCGGCAAACCAGTCGAATGACTTTGGCGATGCCAGCAACGGCCAGTTTACAGGAGCACAGGACCAGTGGGTGATCAATCCGGGGCAGGGCTTTATCGTGAAGTCAACCGGAAGCACGATCCAGTTTAATAACGATATGCGCAGGGCTGTAAACAACAACCAGCAGTTCAGGAACGCACAGGAAACAACAGATGCATCGAGGATGTGGCTAAACATCACCGGCGCGCAAAGCGGATTCTCGCAGGCAGTAATAGGCTACACCGATGCCACTACAAATGGCATCGACTACGGTTGGGATGGCAGGGCTTTCACTAACGATGACCTGGTGCTGTTCTCTTACATCGACGAAAACAAAGTAAGTATACAGGCAAGGGCTTCATTTGCAGATACAGACGAAGTGCCAATGGGATACAAAGCGACAACCGCAGGTACGTATTCTATATCCCTTGACCACATGGACGGTGTGTTTGCACAGGACCAGGATATTTTCCTTAGGGATAACGTGCTTGGCCTTACGCACGACCTTAGGCAGGGTGGCTATGAGTTTGCTACCGAAGCAGGAACAATATCCGGTAGGTTTGACGTGGTATATGCTTCAGCCCTTAACACCAACAATCCTGTGTTTAGATAAAACAGCGTTATCGTTTACAAAGACGGTAACAGCATCAGCATCAACTCCGGAGTTGTAGATATGACTGCGGTATCAGTATACGACATGAGGGGCAGGCTGCTGTACAGCGGCAGTGATATTAATTCCACCCAAACTGTAATAAGCGGCCTTCAGGCAGAAAAACAGGTACTGATCGTTAATGTATCCACATTGAAAGGTGACGTTAGCAAAAAAATAATTTTCTAAGCGCTCAAGTCCCCCAAAATTTTTTCAGAATCCCCTGTTGCAGCCGCAGCACGGGATTTTTTATTTTGTTATACCATATTTTAAAAATAGCTAATAGGTTTAACATAAAATCGTCACAAAATCGCATTTGTTTCTTATAAAAATTTAACATATTTTTAAAAGTCAAAAATACGCTTATGAAAAAAATTACCTTAGTGTGCTTTTTACTGCTCCTTTATTGCAATATGTCCAATGCATCGGGGGGGGGGAGCCTGCCGCCCGTAAACGACGAATGCGCCGCAGCCTCTTGGCTTACGGTCAATACAGGACAGTCATGCACATCGACTACAACAGCCTCACTTGCTACGGCAACGGTTTCTGCGCAGGCAAATACATGCAGTACGCTGAATGGCGGCGACGTTTGGTACCAGTTTACGGCAACGTCGACAGCCCATAACATCGCGCTGTCAGGCTTTAATCTCACAAGCGCCCAGCCTGCTATAATGGGGCTTTACAGTGGCGATTGCAATACGCTGACACAGGTGTATTGCAGCGTGAACAACGTGATCATTGCTACGGGACTTACATCAGGTGCAGTATACAAGCTCAGGCTGCATTACAACCTTGCTTCACCAAATAACAATTTAGGGTTTACCATCTGCGTGACCACACCCCCTGCGCCATCCAGTGCCAACCAGACCAATTGCCTGGTAACCACCGTCAATTATAGTTTTGAATCTCCGCCGCCACCCGCGCCAACAACCTTTCCGGTTTTTGCAAATCATAACGCGGTACCGGGTTGGCGTACGACGGCAGCTGACCAGACGATGGAGTTTTGGGTAGTACCTAATTACGAAAATGTGCCATCATACGATGGTGTACAGTTTATAGAGCTCAACGCTAACCTGGTATCGGGTGTCTACCAGGATTATGACACACCACAACCAACTGTTTTTAACTATGGTTTTGCCCACAGGGGCAGGCAGGGCACAGATACCTGCCAGTTGCTGGCAGGCCCTCCGGGAGGTCCGTACACTCCGGTGCATACCGCCACGACAACCAATACAGCCTGGGTGTATTATACCGGTAATTACACCGTACCGGCAGGGCAAACCACTACCCGCTTTATATTTCAGGCGGTGTCCAGTGTGGGTGGCGCGAGTGTAGGCAACTATCTCGATGCCATATCTTTTACAGCCAATAACGGCATCCTGTCCTCAAACCCATATAATATGAATTGTGGTACAGGTACGGCCAACGTTTCTGCTGCCGGTACAGGCGTATGGACGGCTCATACCAGTAACCCAACCACAACAGTTATTGCCAGCCCATCCGGAAATACTACAACCATAACAGGATTTGGCCAGCAGGGCGCGTATTACTTCGACTGGACAACGGCCTATTGTACCAGTACCCTTCAGATAAATTATTCCGGCGAGGATCCGGACGCACCTTTAGTAGCAACGGTTACCTACTGCCAGGGCCAATCCCCAGTGCCGCTTACAGCCACGGCGCTTCCAGGCCACACGCTCAACTGGTACCCGGATGATGGTGCTATGGGCGCACCTACGCCATCTACAGCAACAGTAAGTACCTCGGTCTATTATGTAAGCCAGACATCATCCTCGGGATGTGAAAGCGTAGTCGCTGAAATAAATGTTACGGTAGTAAATACCGCAACGCCACCGGTAACATCATTTACACTGCCCGCAACAGTATGCAGCAGCGTAGGCAGTGTAACACCGGTAACAGCGGCAGGTTTTACGCAGGGCGGACAATTCAGCGGTGGTACAGGGCTCGTTATAAATGCGGCCACAGGTGTAATTGACGCAGCGGCATCTGTGCCGGGTGCTTACACCGTTACCTACCAAATTGCTGAAGACCTAAGTGTTTGTCTTATAGGGGGCACAAGCACGGCTAACATCATCATTAATGATACGCCTGATGTACCTTTGGTGACCGTAACACAGCCGACATGTGCCGTGCAGTCAGGGACTATAACGGTAACTTCGCCATTAGGGGCAGGACTTACCTATAGCCTTGATGGCATAACCTATCAGTCCGGAATTGTATTTTCAGGCCTTCCGGAAGGTGTTTATTCGGTATATGTAAAAGGTTCGGGCGATTGCGTTTCGCAGCTTAATACTATAAATATAAATGAAGTGCCATTAGTACCGGCAACGGCGCTTATTACCTATACCCATCCCGATTGTACATCTGCAACAGGCAGTATCACCGTAACGTCACCCGTTGGCGCAGGTTATACCTATAGTATTGATGGATCAACCTTCCAGGCGAATAATGCATTCACCGGCCTGGCAGCCGATACAGATTATGTAGTAACGATACAAAGCCCGTCGGGATGCCAGACGTTTATGGGGCCTTACCACATAAATGCCGCGCCACAAGTGCCGGCCGTGCCAACAATTACGGTTACCCAGCCTGCGTGCACCGCGCCATCCGGGACAATTGTTGTAGACTCACCGCTTGGCGCCATACTAACCTATAGTGTAGACGGGACCAACTACCAGACAGGGACGGAATTCACAGGACTAACAGGAGGCACCTATACCGTATATGTAAAAGCAGATGGTTTATGTATCTCCCAATTGAGCAATGTCGTAGTTAATACAGTACCGGTACTACCGGCTGTGGCTACGTATACGGTTTCACAACCTAACTGTACTTCATCGACAGGTACGATCACTGTTACGGCTCCTGTGGGAACAGGCTACACTTATAGCATCAACGGCACCACTTTCCAGTCAGCAACAGCATTTACAGGTCTTGCCGGGGATACCGACTATGTGATAACAGTTCAAAATGCCTCAGGATGTATCTCGGTGACAACACCAATACACCTGAATGCCGCACCTGAAGTACCAGCCGTACCAACGGTTACCGTAACCCAGCCGCAATGCAATGCACCTTCGGGGACAATCGTTGTAAATACACCTCTTGGGGCTAATATTACTTATAGCATCAACGGAACCAGTTATCAGGCAGGCACTGAATTTTCGGGCCTGACAGGAGGAAGTTATACCGTATACGTAAAAGCAGACGGGGTATGCATCTCACAATTGAATAATGTGGTTATTAACACCGTTCCTGTTGTACCGGCAGTAGCTACGTATACAGTAACGCAGCCAAACTGTGCCTCCTCTACAGGTACGATTACTGTTACAGCTCCGTTGGGTGCAGGCTATACTTATAGTATTGACGGTACTACTTTCCAGTCGGGACCGGCTTTCGCTAATCTTGCTGCAAGCACAGTATATGTAATTACGGTGCAAAATGCATCGGGATGTACTTCCACGACAGGCCAGATAAACCTCAATGCTGCACCTGTAATGCCCGAAGTGCCGGTTGTAACCACGGTACACCCGTCATGTAATATGCCTATAGGATCAATCATAATAGATTCCCCACTTGATGCAGGGCTAACGTATAGCATCAATGGTACTGCTTACCAGGCAGGCACCGATTTTTTAAACGTAAATCCCGGCAACTATACCGTTTATGTGAAAAGTTCAACGGGATGCATTTCGACGCTGGCCAATGTGGTTATCGACGCATCGCCTTTAACGCCGCCGGTTGCAACGTTTAGCGTTGTACAGCCTAACTGTACGTCGGCAACAGGTACTATTACAGTGAATACCCCAACAGGAACAGGCTATTCGTACAGTATTGACGGTACGAACTTTCAACAAGGAACGTCGTTTACCAATCTGGCAGGAGGAACCACCTATATAATAACGACTAAAAATGGCGCGGGCTGTATTTCGACGACCGCTGCTATAACAATAAATCCGCAGCCCGCCATTCCGGCAATTGCCGATGTAACAATAGTCCAGCCGGTATGCGAAACACCTGTGGGCAGCATCACCATCAATTCACCGTTAGGTACAGGGTACACCTACAGTATCAACGGGACATCGTACCAGGCATCTACGCAGTTTACAAACCTTGTACCCGCTGATTATACGGTATATGTTAAGAATGCCGCGGGATGCATATCGCAGTTCTATCCTGCTACGATAAGCTCTGCCGCCGCACCGCCGCCTGTTGCAACTCTTGATGACGACCATCCCGATTGTACCACCAGTACAGGTACGCTTACCGTACTGGCACCGCTCGGCACTCAATATACCTACAGTATAGATGGTGTTAATTTCCAGTCGGGTACAGTTTTTAGCGGACTTAACGGAGGCTTTGCGTACAGCGTCACAGTGCGCAACCCTCTCGGATGTACATCGACAACAGTTCCTGTGGCCATGAGCGCAGCCCCGGTAGTACCTACAACGCCTTTGGTTACGGTAGTACAGCCAAACTGCGGCACACCAGGAACCATAACAATAACATCGCCGGTGGGAGCGGGGCTTATGTACAGCCTCAATGGGACTACTTTCCAAACCAATCCTGTGTTTACCAATCCTCCCGCGGGCACGTATACCGTAACCGTAAAAAGCACAGGAGGCTGCATCGCAACTTCAGGGCCCTATACCATACAACCTGGCCTTGCGGGGCCGGGCAACCCTCTTCTGTCAATTACCCAAACGACCTGTAACTCCGCAACAGGAAGCATTACAGTGGTGTCCCCATTAGGCAATGGCCTTACCTACAGCATTGACGGGTTGAGTTATAGCACCGACAGGGACTTCCTGAACCTTGCTTCAGGAAACTATACAATATATGTAAAGGCGGCAAATGGCTGCGTTGCCAGCGTTCCCGTAACAATTAACCCGCAGCCGGTAACGCCCGTTCCTGCAGTTGCAATTGTAACGCCGGCCAACTGTACTACAGCAGCCAACCTGGTCATCACATCCCCGCTAGGGTTAGGGCATACCTATAGCATCGACGGGACGAATTTCCAGTCGGCAACAACATTCTTTGCAGTGCCTGCAGGGACTTATACGATAACCGTGAAAACAGCAGCGGGATGTATTTCGGTATCCAACCCATACACAGTAAATCCGGCGCCTGCTATACCAGCATTGGCATCGGTAACCGTGGTTCAGCCTTTCTGCACCGTGACGACAGGTACCATAACGGTGGATTATCCGGTTGGACCCGGCTATACGTATAGTATTGGCGGGGCCTTCCAGACAAGTACATCGTTTGCTAATTGTGCACCCGGCATCTATGTGCTTACCGTACAGAATGCTGCCGGATGTACCTCGAACAAAAGCGTCACCGTCAACCCCGCACAGGCATTGCCTGTAGTGGCTACGGTAACGGTAGTGAGCCCTGACTGCGGAGAGGCAAAAGGAACTATAACTGTAGATTCACCATTAGGACAGGGGGTTAGCTACAGCATCAACGGGGTAAGTTTCCAGACGGGCACGTATTTTGCAAATCTCGCGCCGGGAAATTATACGGTCACTGTAAAGGACAGCAACGGCTGTACATCGGTTACCGGGGCAGTAAACATCGCTAATCCGCCACTTGCTGTGGATGCAGGCATCATAACCGGCGGTACAGAAGTATGTGAAGGCGAAACCCTGCAACTGGCCAACCTTGTCGCGGGTGGGGTATGGGCGAGCAGCAGCACCTCTGTAGCCACCATAAGCGCTACGGGTGAAATAACGGCGCTTTCGCCCGGTCTTACAACCATAACGTATGAAGTTGCCGGAACCCTGACAGAATGCGCGAATACCGCTACTTTGGTTTTCCGCGTAAATGGCCTTCCCGAGCTGGATATTGACGATGATTACATTTGCGAAGACCTCACTACCGGAGAGTACGGTACAGTATACCTTAATACAGGGCTTTCGGCAGGATATACTTTTGAGTGGAAGAAAGATAATGTGCTGCTGACAGATATTTCGGGAAGCCTGACCATAGATGAGCCGGGTGTCTATACTGTAACCGCTACAAATATAGCAACAGGATGCGTTGCTGAGGCTACATCTACAGTAGGCATATCATCCGAGCCGGTTGTTTTTGCCGAAGTAGGCAGCGATTTCCAGAACAACCAAACCATTAGCATTACCTCAACGGGTGGTTCAGGCAGCTATGAGTACAGCCTTGATGGGGGGCCATGGCAGCCAGAACCATATTTTTACAACATAAGCCAGGGCGAATATTTGGTCTCAATAAGGGATATAAACGGTTGTGGGGAGACTCATGTTACAGTTACCGCGCTGAGCTACCCACGCTTCTTTAGTCCTAATGGCGATGGCGAACGCGACACCTGGAATATTACAGGAATGAACAGCTACACGACCGAGATATCAATATTTGACAGGTACGGAAAAGCAATAGCCGTAGTAAAGCCTGGCAGCGAAGGATGGGATGGTACGTTTAATGGTGCCATACTGCCTGCAACTGACTATTGGTTTACGGTAAAGTACCGCACGAATGGGAAGGATAAAGAGTTTAAGTCGCATTTTTCATTGATACGATAAATGCAACGGCGATATAGCGCCAATATGGGAACTGCCTGTCATAATAGTATGCAGGCAGTATTCCTTTGCCGGAAAAGGTGCAAAACCAAAGCAAAAAAATTAATAAACCGTACAGTAAGTAACCGGATGCCAAAAAACTAGCGCATATTACGCAATGATGACTTGTTTAATTTCCTGAATTTTTTTGAGGAGATGAATCCCAGCATAGGGTAAAGCATACCGGCCAGAAGGAAAATCTGCGGCAACGCTTCCTTTTCCTCCAGATGGAGCACATAGGCTGTAAGGAACAGCGCCGGGGCTTCGATATAATAGCACATGATCCGTGCCTGTTTTGGCTTTATGCCCAGCTTCCTCCAAAAGAGGCTTATTATAAGTACAAGCAGGGCGAGTCCCCATAAAATGCAACCCGGAAAATATAGTCCTTTCAATACTTCATCATATCCTTTGAGCAATAATACAAGCGACGTAAGGATATGTAGTAATAACTCCAGCTTACGGAAAGTTCTTTTTTTCACTTTGTGCCTTTTTGCCAAAAATATGAAATTTGCCCACTCGGGATATTTTGTTTGGGTTACTATATTGTTTCGTTAAAATAATTGGGAGAGGTCATTTTTTCTTTCTCATTGTTACTTTTTCCTGATTTTCGTCAACCCGGAATTTCACGATCTTCCTGACGAGATCAAGCGGAAGCGGCTGGTCAAGCGCGAACTGTATCGAACCTTTCCCTGTTTTATAGGCAGCCAGTTCTCTTTGGAACGCCTTATTTCCGGACGGCAGGGCATATAACCCGATATGTTTGGTATAGGCGGCAAAATGCACAAGGTTCCCATTAAGGTAGAATGTCGGCATGGCGTAGCTTATCTTTTCTGTAGCTTCAGGTGCGGCATTTTGGATAGTTTCCCGTACCTGTTGCAGCAGCTTTTGGATGTTTTCCGGAAAGGCCGAAATATAATCGTCAATGTCTTTAGGCTTATTCATAGTTTTGGTTTTAACGTGCGGGTTTCACCATATTGGCTGAATTCTGGTGATTGCTTTTAATTTCAAAATTACACAGCATTGCTGTTATAATGAGGTGGAATCCTGACAATAAAGGAGGTATATCAGGACATTTATGAGTTTTATGATTGTTGTCTGTATTAATTTATTTTCTCTGTTTTTTGCATTACTATTTTTACTTCATTTGCAGCTATATCCAATAATAACTATTATGAAATTTAAACATTTAATGCTTGCTCTTGCTGTGACCGTAATGATGGCATCTTGCGGAGATAAGAAAGAAGGAGAAGCTAAGGCAGAAAGTACGGAAGCCACAACTGAAGCTGCAAAAACAGAAGAAGCACCGAAAGCTGCCCTAAAAGACATGATCGCTAAGGTGTGGGTAATTGAAGAGATGGATGCATCTGCAATTATCGCTAAGCAGCCGAAGGAAAAGCAGGAAGAAATGAAAAAAACGATGGCTGAGAATATGTCGAAAATAAAAGGCAAAATTATTTTTGACTTTAAGGCTGATGGTAAATTTACCAGCATCATTAATAACAGCGGGCAGGAGATTAAAGTTGAAGGTACCTGGACATTGAGTGATGATGGCAAAACACTTACTACAATTGATGATAAAGCTAAAAAGTCGGAAATCAACGTTATGCACCTTACGAATGATGCCCTTGACCTTTCGCCAAAAGAAGATGCCGATATGATTATGAAATTTGTTGCTAAAAAGTAACAGGTTATTTAAATATTGAAGGAGAGGCCTTTGCGATTGCAGAGGCTTTTTTTTGAAAGGGTTGGTTGTTAATAAACTTTAATAAACAGATAAAAATGCGGTTTATGTTTTGATTAATCATTTTTAGTAGTATATTTGCACCCTCGTAATATTGCAATATATACGGGGTGTAGCGTAGCCCGGTCATCGCGCCTGGTTTGGGACCAGGAGGTCGCAGGTTCGAATCCTGCCACCCCGACTAGAAAGCCTTCAACGGTAGTCAAAAACCCGCAAATCATCAGAATTTGCGGGCTTTTTCGTTTTATACCTCGAAATGAAAACGGCATTATATCAATATTTTTGTGAGTAATTAGGTGAGTAAATTTCGATGCGAAAAAAATTACTCACAAAAACAGGGTTAAAAAATTGAACAACAATTTTTTATGACGATTTTTTAACATTTATTACTGCCAAATGTAGCCTCTTGAAGCCGCTCACGATTCGCAAGCATTTTGAATCAGTACTTAATGTCATGTTTAATTTAAACCACATTTGGTATGAAGAGCACAAACACATTTGGTATCCAGTTCATCATCAGGGTTCCAAAAAATGAAAAAGCAACAGAGGCAGCTGTCTATGCGCGAATTACAGTAAACGGGCGAAGGTCCGAAGTTTCACTTAAGAAGAAGTTGACCCAAAATTCTGGGACGAAGCCAAAGGTCGCGCTAAAGGAAAAAGGGATGAAAGCACCGGCCTTAACAACTACATCGAGCGTATTAGGAGTATAATAGCCGATGGCTACCATAACCTTATACAGAAAAGAAAGCCAATTAATGTCGATAGCGTTAAAGCGCTGTTTACTGGCCAGGACGAAGATGCTATAACAATCAAAAAGCTTTTTGAATACCATAACCAGGAGGCAGCTTACAAACTTGCACCGGGTACCATGAAAAATTACGGCACGACCCAACGCTATATCGGCAAGTTCCTGCGGGACAAATACCACCGGCATGATATCCTCCTCTCAGAGCTTACCTATCGTTTTTTGTTGGATTTTGAAAGCTATCTCAGGTCATACGTGCCAAAAGACCATCAGCAGCGGCTGCACAACAACGGCATTATGAAGCACATTGAAAGGCTTCGAAAAATGGTGAACCTGGCTATTAAACTGGATTGGCTTGAAAAAGACCCTTTTGCCCATTTTAAAAAGCATTTCGACAAAGTAGAGGTCACTGCCTAACCGCTGAAGAACTCTCGCTGCTGGAAAAAAAGGTTTTTAGGATTGAAAGGCTGAAAAACGTAAGGGACATGTTCCTGTTCTGCTGCTATACCGGTTTAGCCTTTGTAGACCTCGTCGGCCTGACCCCTGATAATATCGTTACGGGTATTGATGGAGGCTTGTGGCTCTACACAAGCCGTGCTAAAACTGATATCAGCGTTTGTGTACCGATTTTACCGCAGGCAAAGCGGATTATGGACCAATACAAGGATAACCCCAAAGCGCAATGCAACGGAACGGTCTTTCCTGTGCTTTCCAACCAAAGGATGAACGGCTATCTTAAAGAGATTGCCGACGTGTGCAATATCTCCAAAAAACTGACCTTCCATATCGCAAGGCATACTTTTGCAACAACGGTGACGCTCAGCAATGGCTTGCCAATCGAAAGCGTATTAAGGATGCTTGGGCATACCAGTATAAGAACCACACAGATATATGCGAAAGTACTTGAGAAGAAAGTTAGCGAGGACATGGGCAGGCTGAAAGAGCGACTCTGCGGAAATGATACCGATAATTTAGCTATTGCCCAATCTTAATCATTGCCATGAAACCAACAGCAACAAATGAGTTGGCGCAGAGGATATCTCTGCTGCTCACTGAAGCAGGAGGCAGGATTGTCCAGTCGGTAAACCACACGATGGTTTTGACCTATTACGAGTAGGACGAATGATAGTCCATGAAGAGCAAAATGGCAATGAGCGGACTGATTACGGAAAGCACTGATAAAAACGCTTTCAATAAAGTTAACGGCAGAATTTTGTAAAGGGTTTAAAGAGAAAACTGATAAGGTAATTACTTAAAGGAACTGTTAAAAATTCAGATCATTCAACTAGTCCAGTATGCCGCGTCAAACCATAAATATGATTTTATGGGCGCATTATTATTTTGTAATAAACTTGCAGCACAGATAAGTGAAAAATATGCCGCATACCATAATGCACTGACGGAAGGGCTGCAGGAAGCAGGATTGTTTTATCGGGATCAGGTTGATTTACTTGCATCAGTGGTGAACCAAAGTATAAAGGATAAAAGGGAGTTTATTGCTCAGGAAATAAAACAGGCACCTAAAGCTATAAACCTTGAAGGTCTGGATAAATATATTTTAGTCTATTTTCAACTGACTAAGATGTATGAGAATTACAAGCAGCTTATGAGCCAGTGTAAAGTGGCATATTATAAGGAAATTTATAGGAATAAGCTGGGTATTGCTGAACTGCCAACAGTTTACCTGTCGGAAATTTAAAAGAAATTAATTGGACAACTTGAATCAGGGACGTACATTGCTTCTTAAAACCTATGGACTTTCAGTCCATAGTGGTTTAGTGCCCATCCTGCGATAAAAGATTATCTAAGGTTATAGTGTGAAATTTTTTTTCCGAATTTAATAAGCCGGAAAAAGATGAGCGCAGAAAATTTTCAGATGAGATCTACCGGCTAAGCCAAAAAATCAAAGGCACGTAATTTATTATTAGCCGAGGTAATCGACGCGAACGATTACAGGGCTTTAAAAGATGAGGTAGAAACAGAAATCAAGAAGGCCGAAAGATTACTGAACCCCATAGGCAACAATAAACCATCACAGGCGTATGTGGAAAAGCTTATGGATAAAGCAAGTAGCACGCTTTCGCGTCTTGATGTCCATTATGGGAATTTACCTGTAAGCAAAAAAAGAGAGCTGGTAAGTTCGATATTTCCCGAAAAATCGTTTTTGACGGAATAAATTATCGAACACCTAAGGTTAACGAGGCGGCCCACATTATCTACATGATTAACAGTGATTTATATTCAATAAAAAACCGGAAAGGACACAAATCTGAGTACCTTTCCGGTCAAGTGGAGTCGCCGGGAATTGAACCCGGGTCCAAACAGGGGATAGAAGAGATTTCTACACGCTTAGTTTCCGCTTGGGTTTTCGTCAGTGTGCAAGGCCGGAGACTACCACACACCGCTTATCTTCTGTTTTCTCAGGGCTTCCGCGAAGCAAAGAAGCCCCCAGGTTTACTTTTACGGTTCTCCTTGTCGAAACGCCATAAACCATGGCTTTTCAGGAGAATCCTGCTTCCCTGCCTTGCAGGGACGAGGCTAATCTTACTTTAATTTAGATTAAGCAGCTAGAGCGTAGTTATTTTCGCCGTTTAAATGTTTAAGGCAATGATATACGGGAACAGCCTCATTTCCCGACGTGCTTACTGTCCAGTCCGGCCTGCTGTCAAAACCAGTCGACCCCAATAATCTATAGAGTTGGTATACCAATTATGATACCAATTAATCTACTGCAAAGATAACGATT
This sequence comes from uncultured Flavobacteriaceae bacterium, assembly GCA_942492845.1. Lineage (GTDB taxonomy): Bacteria > Bacteroidota > Bacteroidia > Flavobacteriales > Flavobacteriaceae > Flavobacterium. The sequence continues at coordinate 1,530,319 of OW818646.1, forward strand.
TATTTTAGACATATTTATTGTCTAAAAGTACAAATTCTGTTATATTTGGATAAATTTTCCATGTAGTAGTTATATTTTTATGTTATGCAGGCATAAAATCTGATAACCTAACAATAATTGCTGGAACCTAAATACACAACTATGAAATTCGGAATAATAAGGGAGGGGAAAGTGCCGCCGGATAAAAGGGCTGTATTTTCGCCTAAAATGCTGAGGGCGTTTGCGGATATGTATCCGCAGGCAGAGATAACGGTACAGCCATCGGACATCCGTATCTTTAAGGATGAGGAATACAAGGCGATGGGTTTTGAACTCAGCGAAGATATGGCATCCTGTGATGTGCTGATAGGGGTAAAAGAAGTGCCAATTGATATGCTTATACCTGAAAAGAAGTATTTTTTCTTTTCGCATACTATAAAAAAGCAGCCCCATAACCAAAAGTTGCTTCAGGCAGTGATCGATCTTGATATTGAGCTTTTTGATCATGAAACTATTGTTGATGCAGATAATAAAAGGCTCATTGGGTTTGGCAGGTACGCCGGTAATGTGGGGGCGTACAATGGATTCAGGGCTTTTGGTGAAAAATTTGACCTGTTCAATCTCCCCAAGGCCGAATTGCTAGCTGATAAAGACGCACTCGTAGCAAGGATTAAACGGCTTATTCTTCCACCTATAAAAATCGTGCTTACCGGTAAAGGAAAAGTAGGGATGGGTGCCAAAGAGATTCTTGACGATGTAAAAATAAAGCAGGTAAACGTTGAGGATTTCCTTACCAAGGCGTATGATGTACCGGTATATGTGCAGATCGATGTACTGGACTATAACAAGCGAAAAGATGGCCAAAGGCTTGATAATCGTGATTTTTATAGCAATCCTTCTGAATATGTTTCTGATTTTGGAAAATTTACCCGTGTGGCGGATATGTTTATGGCGGGGCATTTTTACGGCAATGATGCGCCTGCGATAGTAACACGCGAAATGCTCATGTCCGGCGAAAACAAAATAAAGGTCGTTGCGGACATTTCGTGCGATGTTGAAGGACCTATTGCCTGTACGGTACGGGCATCTACCATTGCAGCGCCTTTTTATGGCTATCATCCTTCAGAAGATAAAGAAGTCGATGTACACCATCCGGCAGCTATAGTGGTCATGGCTGTGGACAATTTGCCCTGCGAACTCCCCAAGGATGCTACCGAGGGCTTTGGCGAAATGTTCCTAAAGCACGTGATCCCCGCATTTTATAACGGCGATAAGGATGGCATACTCCAACGTGCAAGGATAACCGAAAAAGGACATCTTTCCGACAGGTTCAGTTACCTCGAAGGATATGTCGAACAAAAAGAGTCAGTGCACCATTAATATAAGCACCATAAAGCGTAAAACACTTTTGTGTTTAACAAATGAGCCTGTAAATTATAGGCTCATTTTGTTTATTAGGTCTAGTAGTGGATAAAAACCACCGGCTACGGATTGGTGCCTCATAATTTAAAAACACGAAGTATTACCTTATCATCGAAAAATGCCCTTTCATTTCCTTTCCGTCCTGCCTTTTCACCACAAACCAGTAATCTGTTGAAGGCAGCTGCACTCCGTTTAGTGTACCGTCCCAGCCTATGCTGTCGGTGCCGAAACCCGTGATGAGCTTGCCGTATCTGTCGTAAATGTAAACAAGCATATCCGGCTCGAGGATGGAGAATTGTATGCGCCAGGTATCGTTGATGCCGTCACCATTTGGTGTGAAAAATTTAGGGTAGGTGAGTAGGAATGCAGGCATGAATACGCGGTCACAAAGGAACTTGTCCCTCACATAAACCATGTAACGGCCGGCAGGAAGACCTGCAAATGTATTGCTTTCCTGGTAACCCACACCGTCTATGGAATACTCGAAATTTTCACTAAGCGATGGGTCTTCCATGATCACCGTAATCACATTATTGGTATCAGTCCAGTCACTTATGTCAATATGGCTGATTACTGGCAGGGGCGAGAAAGCTACCTTCACGGTTTTTTCAGTCTCGCAACCAAATTCGTTAGTAACTGTTATAGTATAGTCCCCCGCTTCTGTCACGGTTATGGACTGCGTTGTTTCACCGCCAGACCACAGGTAAGAATCGTAGCCTGAATCTGCCATGACCTCAAGCGCTTCGCCCTCGCATCCTGTCATTATGCCGTCCATCTGCAAATCGGGTACCGGATGGACATTCACCGTAAATGATGTTGTCGCGGTACAGGCCGTATTATTATTATAAACCAGCCGCGCATATATGGTCGCAGTGCTGCATTCGTGCAGGACAGGTAGCGGGTTACTCCCCGAAGCAGTATCGGGTTCGGACATGTGGTATGTTATCACTATCAGCGAAGGGTCCTGCCCATCCAGTATTGCGGCATCCTGTTGCGAAAGGTCAAACAGTTCTGTGCCATTATTATCCAGGTCGCACAGGTGGAGGTCGTTGGGCTGTGAAGCAGATACAAGCGATGGCAGGTCGGCTACATTGAAGAGTTCTACCTTGTAGTTTCCGCACGGGTCGGCAACCCTAACCCTGTAAACGGCTGTCTCCAATGCAGTAAAAATAGTATTACTGCCATTATCGATGTAAAATGTGTTATCGCCGTTTTTGCTTATGATCTCATAATGCAGTGGCGATACGCCTTCCACATCAACCTGCACATCACCAATTGCACCGGAACAGGTAAGGCTTGTGATCCCTGTTATCTGGAGGTCGTCAAGAAAATCGAATTCCTGTATGGTTTCCGAACAGAATTTTTTGGTTGCGACGCTTCCACTCGGGAAACTCTGGAATACTTTTACGATCCTGAACAGGCCGGTATGGATAAGGTTGTATACCGTAGTATTGTTAGTGAGTGCAAGGGCATTATCCGGGTCTGCGGGGGCTTCACCTGCAGGTGCGGAAATGCCTGTTTCCGGGTGGCCCCAGGTATCTGTTACAGGATCGTATTTTTGAAGCCAATATGACAGGAAGGCAACTGCGTTTCCGGTATGCTGAAAGAACAGGTCAAAAGAGCCGCAATGCCGTGTAATGTCAAAATTATTTACAGTAGTGCTGTAGGCAGGTATTGTCACTGTCCTCGTGACCCCGGTTTCGCAGGTGGTGTCGGCGAGGAATGTATAATTGCCCGGCGGCAGGTTGTCCATGTAAAAGGCGCCATCGGCAGCGGCGATGTTAAATGTAGCATCAAAGGGAAGTGTTTCGGTAAAAGCTGCAGGGGCTCCAGTAATCTTTACCATTGTTAGCATCCCTCCCTGCGCACTCATGTATACCGATCCCCTGCCGGGCGTGCAATCCGGCCTTGCCAATGGCGATCCTACGCCTCCGGGTGATTGTAGTATCTCAAAGTCTATTGGCGGCCATTCCGTCCCGCAGGTATCAATCACTACAACGGTATACAAGCCAGGCGGAAAGCCATTAACCCTGAGGCCGTCTTCTACTGAAATAAATTCCGATACATCATTCGGCAGGTCGAACATATCCTCGTAGGCCTCGGGTGCTACTGTTACATGCGCCACTTCCAGTACGTACCCCGATATGGTAACCTCTACCTTTCCCGGATTGCCGAGGCAGTCGGCACTGACTGGCACGGCAATAGGTTCCACGTCCGGCTCTGTCAGTTCGGTTTCATTGGTGGTTGTATGCCCACAAGCATCGGTTACGCTGTATTTATATATGCCGAAGGGCACCGGGTTATCCTCATCTCCATATATTGCCGTCGGATCATAAAAAGGCCCGGGATGGTCGGCGTTCATCATATCCGGGTCAAACCCGTCAGGTACCGATGTAAAAGTTATGTTATAAGGAGGGATGAATTTGCTAACGTTTATCATGAATGCATAGTTCCCACACCCCAGGTTATCAAATCCGGGCATGGCACTGAGCTTTTGGTCAACAGGGTTTTGCGAGGTATAGACTGTACCGCAGGGATCGGTTACTTCAAGTTCGTAAGAGTAGGGTATATCGTGATAGAATGGGATTACATACGTTGCCAATGCCAGCAGTTCGCTGCCGGACGTAATGGTTTGATTGTAGACCACCGGCGAAGCGCCACCGGGGGGAAATACGGTGAATACAGCTGTCAGGGGATAAGTGATGGCAACGCCGTTAACAGAACCAATGTTGTTTTCTACAGTTATCTGGTCGCAGGCAGGAAGCATTATGTCCGGGAATATAGGCAAATCGATAGCCAGTATAGGCCCGTCAGAAAACAGCGCATGCGTAACCACTTCGGCTGATCCGCAATTATCAACCACCCTTATCTGATAGCTCCCGGCAGGAAGGTTTGTAAACGTAGGTGAGGCCTGGGCGGCACGCGTTACCGGCCCGTCTATTATTTCATAGGCTCCGGCCGTACCCGAGGTTACCGTAACTGTTATACTTCCATCCGGGCCGCAATAGGAGTTTATGCTCGATACGGTGTAGGTAAGCGGTACGGTAAGGTCTGCAATGGTAACCTGTTGCTGGTCGGCTATCGTTGTCCCGTTTACTATTTGTGTTGCCACAACAAGGTAATCGCCATCAATAAGCCCTGAAACCGTAGTGTCTGAATTGTTAGATATTGGGGTTGTGGTATTCGGCAGCCTGTACACTTTATAGTTGACAGGCGCTGATGGGTCGGCATTTTCCAATGAAAAAGATAACGTCCCGCTGCCGGGGCACACCTCGTCGGTTGCGGTTACAGCGAGGTTTAAGTCCTGTGCAAATAAAGAGCCTGACGTAAGAACCAGCAGTAAATATATATACCTGCACAGTTGCAACAGGGGCGCCCGCCCATAATAATTATAAAGATTGGTACTCATAGCAAAAAATTAAGTTTGGTGCTTAATTATTTCTGCTAAAGATATGGTTTATAGTAATTCGTTAACAGAATCTTTTACATTTTAACATAAAATATGATTTTTGTTTATATTGTAAAATAAATTGATTTTCAACCACTTATTACATTATCGGATGATTGAAAAGTGTCCTTTAAATTCCCGCCCATCACCACGTTTTACAATAAACCAGTAGTCATCCGCAGGTAAAGCGCTTCCGTTGAAAGTGCCATCCCATCCGTTACTTGTAGCCCCGAATTTTGTAACCTGCTTTCCGTACCGGTCGAATACCTGTACAGTAAGACCGGGTTCAAGTACGGCAAACTGTATGCGCCAGGTATCGTTATATCCGTCCCCGTTTGGCGAAAAATGTTTGGGGTACGTGGCTATCATCACGTCTTTTTCGGTAGGAGGATAGCACCCAAACATGTCACGTACATAAATGGTATGCATACCGGCCGGAACATCTGTAAGTACCGATTCGCTGTAATAATTAATTCCGTCAAAGGAATACTCATAGGCAGTGGTATCTGCCTGGTTAATGATCACGGCAACGGTATTATTACTGTCAGTCCAGTCGTCAACCTCAAGGTTTGTTATCAGCGGCTGGCTTACCACAATGGCCGATACCGTTTTAGATACCTCACAGCTCCCTGTGTTAGTAACAGTAACGGTGTAGTCGCCGGGTTCGGTAACAGTAATGCTTTCGGTGGTTTCGTCGGTAGACCAGGTATATGCTGCATAGCCCGGGTCGGCGCTGATGGTTACGGGCTGCCCGTTACACATTCCCCAGGTGCCGCCCATGGCCAGTTCAAACGTCGGGGTTGCTACAATATTGAACGAGCTGGTGCCGTAGCACAGCGGGTTTACAACCCATTCTACCCTGGCGTAAAGGGTGGCTGAGCCGGAGGTATAATTAACGGGTAGAGGGTTGGTATCCTGGTCGGCATCCTGCTGACTTGCATGATACGTTATTATGGCTATATCGGGGTCAATATCCCCAAGAACGGCATCGTCCTGCGCAGAAAGGTCGAAAGTACCACTGCCTGTTCCGGCTTCATCGCAAAAGGCCATATCTTCTGCAACGCTTGCGGTAATCAGTGGTGGAAGCTCGGCGATATTGAACTGTTCAATACGGAATTCCCCGCAGGCATCGGTCACACGCACGACATACAGGGCTGATTCAAGTCCTGCAAAGATATTATTGGCGCCGTTATCAACATAAAAAGTAGTGTCCCCATTTTTGCTGATAAGTTCAAATTGCGGCGTGATCCCGGTGGCATTTACTTCTACTTCAAAATTCTCGCCCACACAGGTGCGGTTATAAATGCCCGTAATGCCCAGTTCGTTATAAAATTCAAATTCATTAACAGTTTCGATGCAGTTTTTTTCGTTAGAACCTTCACTGCCCATTCCGTAAGATGTTTGTTGTTTAAGGATACGGAATTCGCCTGTAGTAATGAAACCGTTATTGACTTCGGCTAGAGCAATGGCATTGTCAGCTGTCAGTTCTTCGTTATCTGTGTAAGGGCTGCCGGTATTTGGGTGTTCCCATAAGTCTGTTGTATCGTTATACCTTTGTAGCCAGAAATTTACAGAATCATCCGCATTGGAGGTGTAGTTTACATAGATGCTAAATTCATCGCATGCAGGCTGCACTTCAATAGAATTTGTGGTGACTGAAAATGGCATAACTTCCACAGTTTGGGTATACCCGCTCTGGCATCCTGTATCTACAGAAAAGGTATAATTTCCGGGAAGCAGTCCGTCCATGGTAAAATTGCCTTCAAAAATATTGGCAGTCCCATTGTAGGGAAGAGGATAAGCGAACCCTGCCGGGGCATTTGTTATGGTAACAGCGGTAACGGCCGGCTCGATCATGATGCTGCCCATTCCTGCTGTACAGTCTGGCACAGGAGTGTATCCGGGTTCCTGAGGGGAAAATTGCGGTACGGTAGCCTGTACATTTTCATAGGTATTGCCACAGGAGTCGGTAAGATCAAAAGTATAGTTCCCCGGGGGAAGGTTGCCAATGTTTAGCCTGCCATCTTCTGTTATATTAGAGGCGGCATTATAAGGAGTTGTTTCTGTATAGGAAGACGGCCCCGACACAAGGGTTGCGGTTTCCACTTCGGCATTCGGCACCCTGATGATTACCCTGCCAAGCTGCGTCTGGCAATTGTTGTTAGCTGCACTCACAACAGTTTCTTGCGCTTGGGGCGCGTTTACCTGTCGGGTAAAATTTATGCTGCGGCCACAGGCGTCGGTTATGCTTCCTGCATAATTGCCCAGCGGTACGGGGTTATTTTCATTGCCAAAGACCACGGGCCCATCATACGATCCCGGATATGAGGTGTTGAAGACGGAAGGGTCAAATCCTGCAGGTACGGATGTGAAGTCGATTGTATACGGAGGCATAAACCTGCTGGCGTTTACCGTAAGGCTCTGGCCGCTGCACGATACCTGCGCAACGTTTGTCGAGGCATTGAGCAGTTGGCTTACCGTATCATTGGATGCATATACATTTCCACAGGGGTCAGTTACGGTTGTGCTTATCTGGTATGATTCAGGGTAATAAGCAACCTGTTCACTTATGGTAAGCAGGGAAGGGCTACCTGAAGTGATGTTCTGGCTGTAAGTTTGTGTAACGCCATCCGGCGATGAAACGGATATCTGCACGTCCAGCGGGTAAATAATGCCCGATGCATTTGCTGTGCCTACGGTATACATAACATTAATGCTGTTGCACGAGGAAAATAGTGTATCGGGAAATTGTGCCCCGGAAAGTGTTAGTATGGTTTGCTCGGTAGTAAAAGAATGTGTTGCTGTAAAGCCGTTGCCGCATTCGTCGGTTACCCTTATTTCGTAGCTTCCCGAAGGTATATTGCTAAAAACATTGGAAGCCTGCTGTGGCGCTGTTACGGGTCCGCTAAGTATCTCGTAGGTGGCAGGGGAGCCTGCTGTTACCGTAACTGTCATGTCAGTGCCGTTGCTGCATGTGGCAGAAGAATTGCTAATGTAGAATGCTACAGGTGTATATAACGACCCAATTGTGGCATTTGCTTCACCTGTAATGGTGCCGTCTCCGGTTTCCTGTGTTGCCACTACAAGGTAATCAGCGTCGCCAAGGGCAGGAACGTAGGATTCAGTACTGTTCCAAACCGGGATAGAGGTTTCCGGCAGCAAGTAGACCTTGTAAATTACAGGCACTGATGGGCTTGCGTTGGATACGGACAACGACAGAGCGCCAAATCCGGGACAGGTTTCATCGGTTACGGCAACACTGACGCTTAGTTGAGCATAAGACATGCAGCTTATAAATAGGAAGAGCGCGATTTGCAGGCTTTTGTATGTAGATTTTTTCATGTAGTATGCTTATTACCAATAGATTGATTTTTGAATTTCTTAATTATAAAATAAAGGAATAAAACACCGGCCTTCTGTTAAGGCTGTTGTAAAGAGTGTTAACCAAAAGCTATATTTTTCTTTAAGAGAACTTTGGGACTAATGTTTTGCAAATCAAAAAAATATCGTACCTTTGCACACCTTTTGGCAGGATGGGTTTCCTGAAGGTTTAAATCAATTTTTCATGTAAAACGCTTCTGCTGTTTTGCGCTGCACCGAAACCCCGCAACACACAGGATACAAATTTTCAAATCAGCATGTCTGAACAAATTAAATCTAACGAAGAATTTCTACAGGAGTTTAACTGGCATAACTTTGAAGAAGGTATTGACCCGGTTGATGAGCAAAACCTAAGGGAATTTGAAACATTGGTTGAAAAAACTTTCATTTCAACTGACAGTGACGAAGTAGTAGAAGGTACAGTAGTAAGGATCACTGACAGGGACGCGATCGTTGACATCAACGCAAAATCCGAAGGTGTTATCTCCCTTAACGAATTCCGTTACAACCCGAACCTTAAAGTTGGCGACAAAGTTGAGGTACTTATCGACGTTCGCGAAGACAAGTCAGGACAGCTTGTACTTTCACACAAGAAAGCTCGTACTATAAAGGCTTGGGACAGGGTTATCAGTGCTAACGAAACAGGAGAGATCGTTAATGGTTTTGTGAAATGCAGGACTAAAGGCGGTATGATCGTTGACGTTTTCGGCATTGAGGCATTCCTTCCGGGATCACAGATCGATGTTAAGCCGATCCGTGATTACGACCAGTACGTTAACAAGACTATGGAATTTAAAGTTGTGAAGATCAACCACGAATTCAAAAACGTAGTTGTTTCGCACAAAGCGCTTATCGAAGCGGATATCGAAGTACAGAAAAAAGAGATCATCGGGCAGCTTGAAAAAGGCCAGGTATTGGAAGGCGTTGTTAAAAACATTACTTCATACGGTGTATTCATCGACCTTGGAGGTGTTGACGGACTTATCCACATCACTGACCTTTCATGGAGCCGTATCAACCACCCAAGCGAAGTTCTTGAATTAGACCAGAAGCTTAATGTGGTTATACTTGACTTTGATGATGAGAAAACAAGGATCCAGCTGGGCCTTAAGCAATTGAACGCACACCCTTGGGATGCGCTTGATAAAAACCTTGTCATAGGTGATAAAGTTAAAGGCAAAGTAGTAGTTATTGCTGACTACGGTGCGTTTATCGAAGTTGCCGAAGGTGTGGAAGGGCTTATCCACGTGTCTGAAATGTCATGGTCTACACACCTGCGCTCTGCTCAGGACTTCGTGAAAGTAGGCGATGAGATCGATGCAGTTATCCTTACTCTTGACAGGGACGACCGCAAAATGTCTCTTGGTATCAAGCAGCTTTCACAAGACCCTTGGACTGACATCACTTCAAAATACCCTGTAGGTTCACGCCACACAGGTATCGTAAGGAACTTTACAAACTTCGGTATATTCGTTGAGCTGGAAGAAGGCATCGACGGGCTTATCTACATCTCAGACCTTTCATGGACTAAGAAGATCAAGCATCCAAGTGAGTTCGTTAACGTAGGCGATAAGCTTGACGTTGTGGTTCTTGAACTTGATGTTGACGGACGCAAACTTTCTCTTGGACACAAGCAAACACAGGCTAATCCATGGGATAAGTATGAGGATTCTTTCGGTGTAGGTTCGGTTCATAACGGAACTATCGCTGAGATCGTTGACAAAGGCGCTACTGTAGAATTTGGTGACGATATCGTTGCTTTCATCCCTACAAGGCACCTTGAAAAAGAAGACGGCAAGAAACTTAAGAAAGGTGAAGTTGCTGACTTTAAGGTAATTGAGTTCAACAAAGAGTTCAAAAGGGTTGTAGCATCGCATACCGCTACATTCCGCGATGAGGAAGAAAAAAACGTAAGAAACCAGCAGGAATCTAACAACAACAATTCTTCTTCGAACAATGCTGAGAAAACCACCCTTGGTGATATCGATGTATTGTCGCAGCTAAAAGAAAGAATGGAAAAAGGAGAGCAGAAATAATCCCCTATCCGCTTATATATCAAGCCCTTCCGGAAACGGAGGGGCTTTTTTTATGTCCCTTAAAATCAGGGCTGCGGCCAGGATCGGGGTTCCCTTCCTGCATCAGTCTTTCAGTTCTATCCACACCGGGGCATGGTCGCTGGTCTTTTCCCAACCGCACATGGCGGTCTACACCACCCGCTTTTAGCCTGTCTTTCAGTTCGTTACTGAGCAGGAAGTGGTCAATCCTCAGGCCGGCATCACGGCCGTATGCATTGCGGAAGTAATCCCAGAACGTATAGATCGTTTCATTGGGGTGCAGCGTACGGATGGCATCCGTCCACCCCTGATTTACAAGGCTTTGGAAGGCCTCACGCGTCTCGGGCCTGAACAGCGCGTCGTCCACCCAGCGTTCCGGCTTGTATACGTCGAGTTCGGTAGGCATCACATTGAAATCGCCCATCAATACGACGGGTATCTTAAACGCTATCAGCTGTTTAGCCCTCTCGGCAAGGCGGTCGAACCACTTCAGTTTGTAGTCGAATTTCGGGCCCGGGGCAGGGTTGCCGTTGGGCAGGTACAGGCAGGCTATGAGTATGCCGTTCACCAGCGCCTCAATGTAGCGGCTCTGCAAATCCTCGGGGTCGCCGGGCAGTCCGCGGCCTATTTCTTTGATTTCTATACCGTTACGAGCCAGTATCGCTACCCCGTTCCACTGCTTTTGGCCGTGCCAGAGCGCCTGGTAGCCTGCCGCTTCAATGGCTTCGAGGGGGAATTTCTCCTGTGGTGCCTTAAGTTCCTGAAGACAAGCCACATCGGGCTTTGCTTCCTCCAGCCAGCGCAGCAGCACGGGCAACCGGCCATTTATGCCATTTACATTATAGGTAGCTAATTTCATATCCTGAAATTACAAAATCGAAGTCAGTCCGCGCTTATGGTTTTTGTAATTTTAACAAAAACCAGGTGATAAATCAGGACACCCACTATGATTTTTGGTGCTTCACGATAGTGTTTTCTATGATCTTGCGATGGGATAAAAGAGGACCCAAAGCCCGTAAATAGGTGACTTTTGGTGACTGCGGCAAATGACGCGTTATAGTTTACACAAAAATTCGCCGTTACATCAAAAAATGTACTTAAATTCTTTCAAGATAGAATTTTCTGCATCGAACTATTTTTTTGTTGGCGAAGCAACCCCATATTATTTTTTTATGCCCGATTCCAAAAACCGATGTGTGAATTTTTTTTCATTCACTTACTTATATTTTTTATCTTAGTGACTGTTTAAATTTTTCAAAGATTAAATTTTTTACCACATAGATACATAGCTTTCAGGTAGCGGGTATAGCGCATAACAGAGTGACTCATAGCCTGAAGCTTCGCTTCACTATGTGTGAGTATGTCTCCTTTTGTAACTATAAATCCTATGTGCCTATGTGGTTAATCAAAAATTTAGACAGTTACTTAGTAACTGTTTAAATTGAAAAGAATACTATTAACCACGTTGGCACGTAGCCGTAAAAGTGATTTTAGGGCTCTCCAAAGTAACACAGGGCAGGCAGCTTCGTTTCATTATGTGCGGCCGGGCCTCCTTCGGCAGCAAAACATCGCTATACAGCCTATGCCGCTATGTGGTTCATTAAAAATTCAGGCCGTTAATTCGTAACCAAAACCAACTCACTATGAAACATCTGTTACTATCCGCGATTTTGTTCCTCAGTGTTACCGCTTTTGCACAAACGTACCCCAAGTACACCAATGAGGCCGGTTCTAAAAAAACCACCTCAAAACCTGCCGCCAAACTGAAAAGCGACGGTACCGAAATGAAATCCGAAACCGTAAAGCCTTCCCGTACTACGGGTGACTTCCAGGAGCTGATGAACCGGGCGGTTGAGCAGAGCAAAGAGCATAACTATGCCGCCGCCATAAGCCTCTACACCCAGGCCCTTAATGTGGCGACCGAGGAACAGGCATGGAGGGCGCTGATTTCGCGTGCTACTACCTATATCTTCATGGACAAACCCAATCCCGACAAAGCCCTCAACGATTTTAATACCATCATCAATACCCAAAAAACGCCTCAAAAGCAGCTATCCTACATTTACACCCACAGGGCAAGACTGCTTGCCGATAAAGGCGACATCGAAGCGGCCTGCGCCGACATCCAAAAGGCTCGTGAACTCGGCCTGCCGGAAAACCTTATCGTTGGCTTTGATGAGTGTAAGTAGTTGTAGTTTACGGCTGACAGTTTACGGTTTACAGTTGCGTACTCTTGCTATAGGGCAGGAGTGCAGCGCTACCCCTGCGTTGGAGCGATGCCCGCCGCGGTGGGCGGGGTGGTTGTCCGTTGATGGCTACCGGTTGTTTACTACGCGCCCCCTTTCCATTTCGAACGCAGCCTGCGGAGTGAGAAATCTCTTTGAGGTTAATTTTTGAGTTGGAAGTATCTGCTGTCTGTGTCAAATTCGCGGCATAGGGTTAGATATTTTAACAGTAAAAATATTATATTGCAGGCCTAACTTCATAGTCGATATGAAAAAATTGATTCTTATCATCTTCGCTCTTTCAATCCTTTCATTTGAAAACCCTGATGTTGTCAGGGAAGAGGCTTACGGATACCTCTCAGGTACTGCGACAGTAGAAATCGACCCTACGCTTGCCGACAAAATTAATGCTCTGATCGAAAAAGCCGATACCAACTTTTTTCTTGAGGGAAGGAGTGCTTCCGATATGGAAAATCCGGACATGGTAAAAACTACAATTGATAAAGCAATAAAATCAGGAGGTTTTTGCAACGGTAAAACCTATTTTAAGGATGTAATTGGCGACGACATGGTACATCTCAGTATTGAGACAGTGTATAAGAAAGACTCGCTGAAACTGGTAAAAAAATTTAAAAGGAAATTCAAGTATACTACCGGGACGCCAAAACATAAGACGACCATCGTTCAGGATCAAATTGTCTGGCTTTATGAGGGAACAATTAAAGTTGAGTATGCTTTAGGCGTTGACGGTGAGGTGATAAATGGTGTACATTACCAACCCTCGAAGATAATATCGCCACTCCGCCTGTAATAATATACGTAGTACGTGTTACAGTGTACGTAAGGTTAAGGTAATATGATTACTCATTATGCACGGTTTGGGCTTCGGGTTGAAATTGGCTCTTCCATTTAGAACGCAGCTTGCGGAGTAAGAAATCTTCATGAGGTAGTATTTGGAGTGTAACCATCTGGGCTAGGCTTTAGGAGGGTATAAGGTGTTTTTTATTTCATCGATTGTTGAATCTAAAAGAAATGCTATATCTCCATTTATTAGATTGCTGTAGCTAACAAATCTTGAATTGTAAACATCGACAGCTATACAATAATTTGTATTAACAGCAAAATTTTCAGAATGATTACGGGTCAGATATCTATATATCATATCGCTAAAAATACCAAGTTCACTTTCCTTATAACCACCTTTTTTAATGATAAACCATACCGCACCAATTTCTTGAACTTTCTTATTTGTGAATGAGAATACGAATTGTGGCTTTGCTTCTACTGGTATACCTTGTATTGTTAATACAGCTATTGCATCGGGCTTTTTATGATAAGTTAATTCAGAATTTGGTTTTATACTATCGTAATCAAATTCTTGAAAACTATGCAAGATGTCTATATTTGCTTGCCACCGATCTTTAGTTCCTTTAAAATCGGTCTCTTCAATTTTATCTATCAGTTGATCAATCTTCTCATCTAATAAAGCTTTGTTATTACTAAAAAACACATTATTAATTGCGCTAAGGCAGCTTACCCAATAATCGCCTCCTCCGCCTTCATCGGGATTTTTTTTCTCTTTTTCCTTTTGCAGGCTATTTAAAAATCCAAGCCTAGTTTTAATTGATCTATTTCTGAATTCAATAATGTTTTTTACAGATAATTTTTTCATTAAGCTATGATTTTAAAGACTTCTCAAATATTTATTATGTAAAGTTATGTGCATTTGTAAAAATGGATATAAATGGTCTGTAAATATATTAAATTAGTTATATTTTTACATAAATATTCATAATTAACTATATTTGAATAAAATAATTTATATCACGATAGCTGAACTTGTTCGCCAAATCTTTCCTATCTAATCCTTCCGTTTTTAATTTTAAATAACTCTATGAAAGTAAATTCAACTACACAAGATTTAGCAAACACAGTATTCAATAAATTGAAAGGAGCTAAGGTCAAATCTTCTCTACCAAATGAAGAAACGTTAAATAGGTTGTTTGAAAACTTATTTTATACAAGCATAAAAACTGAAGAAAGTGAATTTATAAAAGTTACAGTTACACTTATAAGTTGTTTGCATCCAGACCCTAAGAAGCCTCGGATAACTGTAAAAAATAGGTGGAATTATGTGAGATTTGACGAAAAAATTGAATTCAATGTGAAAAATGTTGTAAAGCTATCCAAAGCTGCAGATCCTTGGAGTTCTTCATTAGCTGTTGATTTTGATGACGATAATAATTTATTTATTTGGGGATTAATAGATCAATCAGTACACTATCAAAGTTTTTTACACTATGAATCAGATTCTGGGCCTGAACAACCGGGACTATTTCAAACTTCGATAACAGGTATAGGGAATCTAGTTGTAATATTTGACTATGAGCTTATCGCAACTCTAAAACAAAATGTTTTAGTTAATAATTATTTGGATGTTTTTACAAAGGGAAATGTTTTCGAATTAATTCAAAATTATACAGAAGAATATAAGAAGCATATCAATGAATATTTGTTGGAAGAATTCACTGACAAAGATAGTGGATACTGGGATAATTTTATTGAAAATATCTGGACACAAACTTTATCACGGATACTTATTAGAATTCAAAATTATCAACATGGCGGCGCTTTTGTAATTACTAATGATTTTGAGACAAACTTAAATATAAAACATGCTATAGAATACGATAGACTCTTTCAATCAATATGTAACTTAACTAAGCTTTCAATTGATTATGATTATTATTCAAATACAATTTATGATAAATATTTTGAAGGCAATAAAGATAGAATGTCGACCAATCTTTATATAAATGAATGGGTATCGAAAAAAGATAAGGAAGAAACAAGTGATGAATTGAAAGGTTGTATTCGTTTTATTGCTTCACTAAGTTGTATTGATGGATTGGTAGTTTTTGACCAACAATTAAAAGTTAAGGGATTTGGTGCTGTCATAAATAATATTGATTTACCAGAATATATTTATCTATCTAAGACCTCGAAAATTTCATTACGTAATTTAATGTCGGTTAATCCTAATCACTTTGGTACACGACATCGCTCAATGTTCTCGTTTTGCTACGCACATCCAGGTTCACTTGGTTTTGTTGTATCTCAAGATGGAGATATCAGGGTAATAACAAGAATTGATGATAAACTAATTATGTGGGAAAATATTAAAGTACAGCAATTGATAAGGAGTAATAAGTTGAAACGAACAGTTCCTAGAGTGTATGTAAGAAAATAACTTAAACCATTAATGGCTGATAGCGCGTACTGCAACCCATCCCCACAACATTATCACTACCCAATCCCCCCCCTCAATTCCTCAACAGCGAAGTATCCACTGTCTTCAGTATGGCATCAAAGTCGGCCATTAGGGTAGCCTTAATGGTGGGGTTTTTGGTGTTGGAAATATAGCGGTCGCTGTTGTAGTTCCACATATACATGGCATCATCAATAACGTTGCGGTCATTGGACGACATGGGGAGCTTGTCGATCTCCGTGTAGATGAGGTTGCGCAGGTGCGTGAGGGTCATCAGGTCCTTTGCCTCCAGGAACTCCTTAATCATTTTCTTCAGCTGCTCCTTCTTTTCATTCTTAGTCATGACGCACGGTTTTAGGGATGTAAGGTACGCTATTATTTCAGAATGTAGATTTTAGATTTCAGATTGAGCTTCACTCGACCGATATCTCCTGCGGGAGGAGTCAGCACGTACCGTCACAATCTACTTGGGACAGTGCAGGGGAGGGACTATTCAAGGTAAGTATCGTTCCCCTTTTGAAGTTTACCGTAGCGACCCGGCAACCATCAACCAACAACTGTCAACCAATCAGGCAAGAGTCAGCACGTACCGTCACAATCTCCTTTGGGGAGGGCCGGGGAGGGGATATCCAGCAAGAGTGAGCACGTAACGTCACCCTCCCCTTCGGGGAGGGCCGGGGAGGGGACTATTCAGCAAGAGTGAGCAACCTTAAACCTTAAACCTTAAACCTGAAACCCGAAACAGTATTGCGGTTAATAAAATTGTCGATAAACAATTCCCTGTAATTTTTTTTTTGTTAATTATTTCAGCAAATTTGTCAGCCGTCAAACGCGGGGGAAAAGCAGCCGAACAGATACCCTAACACGATAGTAGGCAAAAAAACCAATAAAATAACCTAATATGAAAATTTCAAAACTTTTGGTACTGGCAGCAGTACTAATGACAATGAGCGTAAGCGCTCAGAAAAAAGCCGCAGCCAAGCCTGCCGCAGCCAAAACAGCCAAAACAGCAAGCACAAAAGCCACCAAAGCCGAAACCATGGACTGGATTGGCGGAAAAATGCAGGAAAACCTGGCCGCCCCGAGGAAATTTGTTTCTTACGCCAACGGCTTATTCGTGTATTCTAAGGAATTAAACACAGGTAAGGTGTGCGTTACGACCATCGACCTGAACAAAGTAACGGGCCTGAGCAACGAGTATTCGGACGACTTCTTCCTTTCCGGTAAAAAAAGTGCCCACACCAAATGCCCTGGCGAAGACTACGGAACCGATTTTGAATATGTGTCTGTTGCCGGGCCTAACTATAACGACTACAGTGCTCCGTTCAACTTTACGCCGGACCAGACCCTTGTGGAAAGGATGAGGAAAGCACTTACTACCCTTGTGGAATACAACGCTGCCGGAAGCAAAAAAGCGGACGAGAAATTCTAATACGATTTTCACTGAAACAAAACCACCTCTTGTAGGGTGAACCCAAAAGGACAGTCCGATTTAATTCTAAATCGGACTGTCCTTTTGTTATTATTAACCGTAGGGAAGGTAAGCCTTATGATTGCCTACCCAAAAGCATTCCTGTCTACCGCCAGTGTAACTTCCAAATTTACCTCCAGCTCCTTATAATGCTCAAAGAATATCACCTGCCTGTGAAACGCCGCTTTAACCAGGTAGCGGTTGCCTTTAAAATAACATTGCTTAACCACGACATGTAGCGGGCCGCCTTCGGTTACCTTCAGCTGGTGCGGATACAGCAGCACGGTTTCCTCCGGGTTTTGCGTCAGCGTGAGCAGTTCCAGCTTTATCTCATTTACTTCCCCAAACAGTGAGGCCGTATATTTATCTTTCGGATGGTAGTATATTTCCCGTGAAGGCGCTTTGTCCACTATCCGCCCGGCTTTTATCACGATGGTTTCATCGGCAAACGAAAGCGCATCCGTACTGTCGTGGGTAGCCACTATTACGGTGATGCCTTTTTGCTTCAGGTAGGCGAACAGGTTGCGGCGCAGGGCATTCTTCCTGAAGTTATCGATATGGCTGAAGGGTTCGTCCAGCAACAGCACTTCCGGTTCATGGGCAAGCACTTTGGCAAGGGCTATGCGCTGCTGCTGGCCGCCGCTCAGGTATTTGGCTTTTACATCGGCGAAAGCCCCCATCTCTACAATATCCAGGAGTTCGGCTATGCGCCGCTGCTTTTCTTCAGGGTAAAAGTTGGATAGGAAACTCCCCACATTCTCGGCTGCGGTTACAAAAGGCATCAGGTCGAAATCCTGCGCCAGGTATTTCATATACGGCATACCCGGAATGAGGTTGTGCCTGGGGCCGGTAACGGGCTGTCCCTTGTAGGTGATCCCGCCTTCATTAAGGTCATAAAGGCCGTAGATGGTTTTGAGGAGCGTGCTTTTGCCGCATCCGCTTTCGCCGATGACAGCAATGTTCTGGCCGGTTTTTACGGTAAAGCTGATGTTGTGTAATATGGTAGTATCGGTGTAACCGAAGGAAATGTTCTTAACTGCAAGCATTTTGCGGGAAACTGTGTTTTATTTTTGCAAAAGTATTCAATTCATCCCATTACACTGCGCGGTTAACAAAATAATAAGGGCACATTATGAGTGTGCCCTTACCAACCTAACCAATAAAAATAAACATCACAGTAGTGGGCATTATCACAGCAATTTTTCCTTCGCCATTGTGTTCTTCTTTCATTCATATACGCGAAAGCTTTATGAAGGGTTTTCATGCCTGATATTATTTAACATCTTATCTTTACAGACTTTAAAAACATACAACCCCGACGCATGAAAAAATCCCTGTACCTGTTTATCCTTTTACTTTCTGCAACCGCATGGAGCCAAAAAGCGCACGACCAGTATTCGCTGGAAGCTGCTTATGGCATGGGGTATTCGCCAGATCCGGGCATTACGGGCTTTTCGCATTATGAGGTTGGGTTCCGGTATATGGTTGATGAATACTGGGGCATTAAGTTCGATTTCGGGTCGGACAGGTTCCGAACCGGCAGCGATCCCGAACTGGGTTCCGACTATAAACGGTATTCCGTGCAGGGCGTGCACAACCTGGGCCGCACATTGCATCTTACAGACGGGGCCGTAAAAGACGTGAACCTGCTCGCCCATGCGGGGATGGGATATTCGTCGCTCCGGTCGACCACTACCGACGCAGTCGATAAGATCGGTAATGTAATCATCGGGCTTACGCCGCAATATTACCTTTCCGACTCATTTGCACTCATGGCAGATGCGTCGTTCATCCTGAATTTAATACAGCAAAATAATTTTGAGGGCGTGCGGCCACCGGGCACAAAAAAAGCTTATGAAGAGTTCACGGGGAAATTGTTCACTTTTTCGGTTGGCATAACCTGGTACTTCGGAAAAAATAAATCCAACACCGACTGGAGGTAAAAAAAGAAGGGCTGTCCGAAAAGACAGCCCTTTGTTATGGTATGTGATCTGTGCTTATTTTGAAAGCAGCAAATTGGTAAGCCTGATATTGCCGGCGTTTACAAGATCTGCAATGTATACGCTGATGCCAAATCGCGAACCGTCAACACTGGTACAGAATTTTGCGGTTTGCACTTCTTTTGGCGGTTTAGCGGCTACCCTGGCTTTTTCGGTCCGGGCGGCGGGTATTTTTTTGGCTTCGGCCGTAACGTTAACTGCTTTTTCTATAGCCGGAGGGCCTATATGGTCATTTGTATTGGCCATTGCCGTTGCGCCGCAAGCCATCAGGAAACAAGTAAATAAAAGCTTTTTCATAATTGGTAGGTTTATTGCTAATAGTAATCGGTTTATTTACAGGTTATAAAGATAATAAAAAGTTGTTATCCTTTTAGCCAGGCCTCCCTTATTTTTGCTTTGGAGGCGTCTGTCGCATGATAGCCCTCGGCATCTTCCATAGGCATTTTTACAGTACCTTTCAGTAGTTCCTCTTTGCCATCGCGCTTTATTTTTATGGTTATCGCATCACCGTCATTCCACGTGGTGCCCGATTCGATCATGTCATAAATATTGTCCAGGTTATAGTTGGTACCATTGATAGCCATAATGACATCGCTGCCTTTCAGCCCTATGTTTTTCATAAAGTCATCCAGTTCCATGTTCGGTATAACCACGATCTCTTTCGCCGGGTTTACCGTAATATAAGGCACCTGCATATTTTTAAGGAAGGGCACGCCTTTTTTCTTCACGGTAGTTTTGGTAACGCCTACTTTGGCAAAATACACGTCATAATCAATAGGGGTAGTGCCTGCAACATATGTAGTAAGGAATTTACCTACTTCAGGATAGCTCAGCTCCGTGATCTTTGCGAACAGGTCGGCATCGTTAAAGGGTTTGCTGCTGCCGTATACTTTAGAGAGGTCCTGCATAAGGTGCAGTATCCCTTTTTGACCGTTGCTGCTTTCCCTCATTTGGATATCGATGCACATCGCGATAAGTGCACCTTTAAGGTATACATTATAATAAGCATCCTTATAAGGCTTTTCCAAAATGTTCTTGCTCATGTTGGTAAAGTTCATCGTGTCGTCAAAGTTCTTAGACGTTGCGATCTTCTCGGCGATCCTTGCGTAAAAATCATCCTCCGAAATCAGCTCCTGGTTGATCTGGAACAGGTTGGCAAAATATTCGGTAACACCTTCATACATCCAAAGGTGTTCGCTCATCTTTGGCGTGTTGTAATTAAAGAAGTGAATTTCCTTCGAATGAACGCTCAACGGCGTAACGATATGGAAAAACTCGTGTGATACCACATCCTTCAGCAATTCCTCAAGCTGTTCCAATGGCATCGACTCCGGCATTACAACGGTAGTCGAGGTAGTATGTTCCAATGCGCCGGTACCTTTTGCATCGTTAGCAGAGCCATCCGTCAGGTAAAGCAGCACGCTGTATTTTTTGGTACTGTTTATCGGACCCAGGAATTTCTTCTGCGCACGCATCATTTTCTCCATATTGGGAGTAATGTCTTTGGCAGTAACAGTGCCGGTAGGGGAGTACACGCTTATAAGGATATCCATACCATCTACATTAAATGTAGTATAGTCCGGCTTGGAATACATTACCGGATGGTCAACCAGGTCAGGATAACGGGGCACGGTAAATACATCCACCTCATTACTGGAGTTGGTATCTGTCATCGATGTAGCAGCCCAAAGTGTGGCGGGGTGCGTAATGGTCACCTGGTAGGGAAGTTCGCCCTTGCCCTCAAAATAGCCCACAAACCCGTGCATGTTGAGTACAAAGTTCTCCCCGGCCTTAATATTGGTACCCGCAGGCGAAAAAATATCGTGCGTACCTTCAATATCATAGGTGTCATTCACGAGGTAGGTCACCTTTGCCAGTTTCTTCGCACCCGTGATTTTCCATGAGTTGTCATCGGATTTAGTGACAGTAAGCTCTTTTCCCTTACCGTCATATGCCTTGAAATTTTCGATGTATTTGCCATAGTTGTCTACAGAATAAGTACCCGGAACGATCTTAGGGATAAAGTAAGTCGCTGTCTCCGAGTCAAAAGCAGGAGTAGCTACTGTTACAAGCACCTTATCATCTTTAACATCCTTAAGGTCGATAGCCACTTTAACATCCTTCCCCTTTTGGGCAAAAGCAGTACTGCCAAGAGTGAGGGCCAGGGCAAGCGTACATATAAATTTCTTCATTTTTATGATTTTGGTTTGACAGTTAGTAGAATCAGTCGCGCAAATGTTACACGAAGATTTAAATTTTAACATAAAATATCTCAGAGTATGACCGTGTGAATATATATCCTACTCTTATATATATAGTGTCAAATATTTTCAGGAGCGAAAGGCTTGGTCTTTATCAGCCGTCGCAATTCCTGCCCTTGCCTTTATCCCTCCGTTGCACTGCGGGGATACCGGCTCGGTCAGGGCTGGCGGGGAATTTGGCCGCTTCCCCGGGCAGTAGAGACGCATTGCATGCGTCTGCCTGTTTTGCGCAGCAAAAACATACCACCACCTTCCTCACCTGAGTAAGCCCGTCACGCCCCCTCCCTGGGTAGAGGCGCATTGCATGCGACTCGCCTGTTTTGCGAAAGCAAAAAACATCCCACCACCTTCTCCACCTGAGTAAGCACGTCACGCCCCCCTCTCCCTGGGAGAGGGGCCGGGGGTGAGGACTTCCTGTTTTGCGCAGCAAAAACATCCCACCACCTTCCTCACCTGAGTAAGCACGCCACGCCCCCTCTCTCCGGGTAGAGACGCATTGCATGCGTCTGCCTGTTTTTGCGCAGCAAAAACATACCACCACCTTTCACCTGAGTAAGCACGCCACACCCCCCACTCCTTGGTAGAGGGGTCGGGGGTGAGGACTTCCTGTTTTTGCGCAGCAAAAACATCCCACTACACCATCCCCCCACTACCCACGTAAAAAACCTCAAAAACATTTCTATTCCAAGTTTCACCCTGTCAGAGTGTTAAGAAAAAGTTATGAAAAACTTTAAAAAAAGGGGTTTAAAAAGTTTGGAAAACTGGAAAAGGTTGCTACTTTTGCACCCGCATTAGAGACGATGTTCTTCGACAGACTGAAACGCAGACAACCTTTTAAAACGGGGTCTTTCCTATACTATAGGAGAGTAATTGTTAAAAGAGGTAGGCTTAAAAAAAAGTAAAAAAAGATTTGGATTGTAAGGGAAAAAGAAATTATCTTTGCCCTCCCTAACCGAGAGGAAAGGGAACTAAGTTCACATCGATTAAATACTGAAAAATAAGCCTTAGAAAATAAATCAAAAAAAGTTTTCGAAATGCTTGCGGGTTTAAAAAGAAGTTGTACTTTTGCACCCGCTAACACAGAGAGCCGCAAGGCGAACAAAGTTAGCAGGAATAAAAAAAGAATGATACGTTCATAGACATATTGGATTGACAGCATAAGAGAGAGTAAGAAGCTCTGCTTATTAGAGAATTAAAAGACCTGAATACAGATCGTAAAATATTAAAAACATACGATGAAGAGTTTGATCCTGGCTCAGGATGAACGCTAGCGGCAGGCCTAACACATGCAAGTCGAGGGGTAGAAGTCTTCGGGCTTTGAGACCGGCGCACGGGTGCGTAACGCGTATGCAATCTGCCTTACACTAAGGGATAGCCCAGAGAAATTTGGATTAATACCTTATAGTATATAGGAGGGACATCCCTTCTTTATTAAAGATTTATTGGTGTAAGATGAGCATGCGTCCCATTAGCTAGTTGGTATGGTAACGGCATACCAAGGCTATGATGGGTAGGGGTCCTGAGAGGGAGATCCCCCACACTGGTACTGAGACACGGACCAGACTCCTACGGGAGGCAGCAGTGAGGAATATTGGTCAATGGGCGCAAGCCTGAACCAGCCATGCCGCGTGCAGGATGAAGCATCTATGGTGTGTAAACTGCTTTTGTACGGGAAGAAACACCTCTTCGTGAAGAGGCTTGACGGTACCGTAAGAATAAGGATCGGCTAACTCCGTGCCAGCAGCCGCGGTAATACGGAGGATCCAAGCGTTATCCGGAATCATTGGGTTTAAAGGGTCCGTAGGCGGTTTTATAAGTCAGTGGTGAAATCCGGCAGCTCAACTGTCGAACTGCCATTGATACTGTAGAACTTGAATTATTGTGAAGTAACTAGAATATGTAGTGTAGCGGTGAAATGCTTAGATATTACATGGAATACCCATTGCGAAGGCAGGTTACTAACAATGGATTGACGCTGATGGACGAAAGCGTGGGGAGCGAACAGGATTAGATACCCTGGTAGTCCACGCCGTAAACGATGGATACTAGCTGTTCGGTAGCAATACTGAGTGGCTAAGCGAAAGTGATAAGTATCCCACCTGGGGAGTACGGGCGCAAGCCTGAAACTCAAAGGAATTGACGGGGGCCCGCACAAGCGGTGGAGCATGTGGTTTAATTCGATGATACGCGAGGAACCTTACCAGGGCTTAAATGTAGGTTGACAGGCTTGGAAACAGGTTTTTCTTCGGACAACTTACAAGGTGCTGCATGGTTGTCGTCAGCTCGTGCCGTGAGGTGTCAGGTTAAGTCCTATAACGAGCGCAACCCCTGTCGTTAGTTGCCAGCGAGTCATGTCGGGAACTCTAACGAGACTGCCGGTGCAAACCGTGAGGAAGGTGGGGATGACGTCAAATCATCACGGCCCTTACGTCATGGGCTACACACGTGCTACAATGGCCGGTACAGAGAGCAGCCACTGGGCGACCAGGAGCGAATCTATAAAGCCGGTCACAGTTCGGATCGGAGTCTGCAACCCGACTCCGTGAAGCTGGAATCGCTAGTAATCGGATATCAGCCATGATCCGGTGAATACGTTCCCGGGCCTTGTACACACCGCCCGTCAAGCCATGGAAGCTGGGGGTACCTGAAGTCGGTGACCGCAAGGAGCTGCCTAGGGTAAAACTGGTAACTGGGGCTAAGTCGTAACAAGGTAGCCGTACCGGAAGGTGCGGCTGGAACACCTCCTTTCTAGAGACACGGTCTCAGGTCTTATCTATAGTAGGTAAAGAATACTTACTCTCGCTGTTAGTTCAAATAATACAAGAAGAAGAGAGCTGAAAAGCTGTTTTGAATGATGAATGCTAAATTTTAAATGAAGGGTAACCAACATTCAACATTTATAATTTAAAATTCAAAATAGAAAATAAACAAAGTCTCGTAGCTCAGCTGGTTAGAGTACTACACTGATAATGTAGGGGTCGGCAGTTCGAGTCTGCCCGGGACTACTAAATTTAGTTTACGGTTAGCGGTTTACAGTTAACAGTAAAAGAAGCTCTTCTGAATCAAAAAAAGGAAATTTTAGAAGTTGAGTTGCACTTTTTAGTGACGAAGCCGTTTAGGACTGTTAACTGAAAACTGTTAACTGTCGACTAAAAACGGGGGATTAGCTCAGC